>NZ_JAPEUL010000013.1 GCF_026113935.1 Marinomonas rhodophyticola | reverse complement strand
ATACACGGGCTTGGCATGCCCCACGCACGCTTTTTTATTCAGTGCCAACCCCTTAATCAAGTATCAGCCAATGGTTTTGAGGACATTGAATACATGATTGCCTCTAACCCCGGCCAACCAGCACAGCCGTTACGAAAAGTCGCTTCGGGTGGTGAGCTGTCACGTATCAGCTTGGGAATTCAAGTAGTGACCGCACACACATCGATTATTCCGACCTTGGTTTTTGATGAGGTAGACGTTGGCATCAGCGGCGGCATCGCCGAGGTGGTAGGTCGTATGCTGCGCTCTGTTGGCAAACGTGGCCAAGTCTTTTGTGTGACTCACTTGGCGCAAGTGGCCGCACAAGGCAATCAGCATCTACGAGTCAGCAAACTGGTTGAAGACGAAGCAACCTCTTCTCAAGTCGAGTTACTCAAAGATCAGCACCGCACTCAAGAGATCGCTCGCTTGTTAGGCGGACTCGAACTCACTGAGCAAACACTCGCTCACGCCCGTGAAATGCTTGGCAATGTCCAATTGCAATAACCCACTCAATAAAAAGGGCCTAAACTCGTCGTTTAAGCCCTTCTATGTATCACCCAAAGGTCATATGAACGATTATTTTTTCTTTGGACGCACGTAAATAATCAAGCTATGGTCCTCAATATCAAAACCATGCTCTTCTGCAATTTCGCGTTGACGCTTTTCGATAATAGGATCAACAAATTCAATCACCTTGCCGCTGTCTAGACAAATCATATGATCATGATGATCGCCTTTCGCCAACTCAAACACAGCCGTACCAGCCTCAAAGTGATGGCGTTGTACTAATCCTGCAGTTTCAAACTGGGTTAGCACTCGATAAACCGTCGCTAAACCTACGTCTTCACCTTGATCTAGTAAAGTGCGATACACATCATCAGCACTCATATGACGGTCGCCCGCACCTTCAAGAATTTGTAAAATTTTCACTCGTGGTAGAGTTACCTTGAGTCCCGCTTTCTTTAGCTCTTGATTTTCGCTAGTCATGAGTCATTCTCTATTCGATCTTGTTGATAATTACTTTATCATTAGCACACCAGAGTAAGGATAATACAAATGAAAAAATCAGTTTTAATATTATGCGCAGCGCTTTCACTCGGCGCATGCAGTTTATTTCCACCACCTTACAAGGTTCCAGTAACACAAGGAAACCTTGTCACCAAGGAACAGCTATCACAGTTACAAATTGGCATGTCTGAATCTCAGGTCACTTATCTATTGGGCAACCCAATGCTAAGAGACACCTTTAAACCAAACGAATGGCATTACCTATACACAACACTATACGCAACGCCAGACACCAAACAAAGTGATGCAGACGACCTGGTGCTAATTTTTAGCGATGGCGTCTTAACACAAATCAAAAACAACTAATCCTTAGTTGTTTTTTGCTGCACGGTTGGCCCTAGCTTGTTTTGGGTCAACCTTCAGCTCACGATACAGCTCAACTCGCTCGCCTTCTTTTAACACTTGCTCTTCTGCGTTTCTTACCGCTTTACCAAAAATCCCCACCTTCACCGTTTCTACATCCACATCCGGAAAAAAAACTTGGATATTAGAACGACGAACCGCATCGCGCACTGTGCAACCTTCTTCAACCTCTAAAGTGATAATTTTCTGCTTTTCAGGTAGAGCATACGCTACTTCCACTCTCATCTTATTCACCGTACACCACTTTGGCCCGCTTGCTAAAAGAATCCACCATGGTGTTGGCAATTTGACTAAACACCCCACCAAAGGCAAATTTCAGCATGCCGCTCAGTTCAAAATTAATACTCAGCATAATTTTACAGCTTGTCGGAGACAACTCTGTGAACGTCCATACCCCATGCAAACGTTTAAATGGCCCTTTCACCAAAGTCATCTCTATTCGACTGTAATTTTCCAAAAAGTTCTTGGTTGTGAAAGATTGTCTTACCGGCCCTTTTCCCACTTCCAAAGAAGCCACGATTTCTGTTGGCGTTTTTGAAATGAGAGTAGAGTCCCAAGCAACCCGGTAAAAACTCAGGATAACCATCGATATCATTCACCAGTGCAAACATTTGCTCACAACTGTAATTCACATGCGCGAATCGCTCTATATGGCTCAAATTACACTCCTATCCAGCCAGCAAGAGTAATCACTATCATTGCTGGAATACTTATGTATTTCAATGTCTTATACCACCATTGAAAGTGATTTGCTTGCTTTGTAATCATCTCATTTTGCAGCATAGGACGAGGAATAAACCACGCCACCAAAACGGACAACAAAATCGCCCCAACAGGCAAAAGAATCAGGGATGTAAATTTATCCAATAATTCAAACAGATTTAGTCCAAACATCAGCTTGCTGTCCCAATGATTAAGAGACAACAACACGGCAATGCCCACAAACCAAACCGCCATGCCCATTAATAACGCCGCTTTTAAACGGGCAATGTAAAATTTTTCATGCAACCAAGCGACAAACAGTTCCAACATGGAAATCGCCGAGGTTAACGCCGCCACCACAAGCAATAAAAAGAACACCCCTGCAAAAAACTGCCCGCCTAACAAATTACCAAAAATGATCGGCAAAGACACAAACGTCAAACTTGAGCCCGCCTGAACATCAATATCAAACGAGAAAACCAACGGAAAAATCACCAGCCCAGCTAAAAGAGCCACCAACAAATCCACGCCCACCACAATGCTACAGGCTCGAGCAATGGACATACGTTTACTCATATAGGCGCCATAAGCAAACATGGCTCCCATGCCAACACTTAAACTAAACAACGCCAAACCGACAGCGGCCAATACCACATCAAAGGTAATATTCTGCCAAGACCAGCGGAACATAAAGTTCAATGCCTCGCTCATATTGCCGATCATCATCGAATAACACGCCAGTAATAACAGTGTTACCACCAACACGGGCAATAAAATGCGTACTACAGCGGACAAACCGCGCGTCACCGATTGGCCAACGGTCAATACCACCAATACCATAAAGACCGAATGCCACAATAACATTTCACTGGGCGTCGCTAACAGTTCATTGAACATGCTAGACGCGCCCACCTGAGTAATATTATCAAATCCCCCCGTGATAGCTCGGTCCAAATAAGCAATAGACCAGCCAGCAATCACACTATAAAACGTCAAAATCAAAAAACCTGTGATCCCCGCTAACCAAGGCACCAACACCCAAGCAGGGTGCACAATGCGGCGTTCACTTAAATCATTTACCGTATCAATAGGATTTGAACGCACTGTTCGGCCAAGCGCCACTTCTGCGATCAGTACCGGCAAACCCACCAGCAGTAGACACAGGCAATACACTACCAAAAAAGCGCCGCCACCGTTTTCACCAAGCACATAGGGAAACTTCCAAATGTTGCCTAATCCCACAGCAGATCCGCTGGCCGCAAAAATAAATATCCATGGACTTGACCAGATACCTTGTAAACATCGACTTTCAGGCATAAATTTAGGCTCTAAATACACAAGATGTGTTTTAAGGATAGGAACAAAATACGAACATAAGCAACGTACGTGACACCTAACCAGACAAATTTAGTTAACAGGTACGAATTTTCCAACATTCAGGCGCATACCTCAAGAAAAGCATAGGTTTTTGCCTCTATCGACCGTATAATTTCCAACTATGAGTAAAGTAAAGAAAAAATCCAGCAGCACGGGCACCATCGCGCTTAACAAACGTGCAAAATACGACTACTTTGTCGACCAGAAGTTCGAAGCCGGTTTGGTTTTATCTGGTTGGGAAGTAAAAAGCCTGCGCGAAGGCAAAGCCCAATTAGTAGACTCCTTCGTCATCATCCACCAAAACGAAGCGTGGCTTGTCGGTGCGCGTATTACGCCACTGCTTAGTGCCTCAACGCATGTTGTTTGTGAACCTTTGCGCCAACGTAAATTACTGTTGAACCGCAAAGAGCTTGATAGGATCATCCAAGTCACCGAGCAAAAAGGCAAAACCTGTGCGGCCATGGCACTGTACTGGAAAGCCAACAAAATCAAATGCGAAATCGCTTTGGTAACAGGTAAAAAAGAACACGACAAACGTGATACTGAACGTGATCGTGATTGGTCAAGAGACAAAGAACGATTAATGAAACACAGTGCCTAGTCTGACCCATTCATAAAGGTTATTTAACCGTGTAGTGAATAGGAACAAACTAAGCATTTCAGCGTTATCTCTAGCGTAAGCCAATAGTTTGCGTTAAACTAACGTTACTTTTTGGGGGCGACATGGTTTCGACGTCGGTTACAAACCCAAAGGTGCATGTCGAGAGTGATACGTGATCTCGTTAATCCCCCGTATCAATTTAATAGTCGCAAACGACGAAAACTACGCTTTAGCAGCCTAAACCGCTGCTAGTGTGCTGCCCTCAGGTTGCTTGTAGCCAGAGATTCTGCAGTATCATAAATTACAAGATGCTAACTGATGCCCCGCCTAGGGATAAGGTTATAAGATTAAGTAGGCTCGCCATTAACACCCTGTCCTTCGGGCGGTTCGTGGTCAAATAATAGAAGTGACTATGCATGTAGAGCCGATGGCAGAGGACTGACGGACGGGGGTTCGACCCCCCCGCCTCCACCAATTAAAGGCTTGATTTTAAAAGGGTTTGCACTTTTTAAGATGAAGTCGACACACAAACGACACACTGTTTGTGAGTCATATAAAAAACCACCTTCGGGTGGTTTTTTATTGCCTTAAATTTACCACTCCCACCTCTTTCTACCAAAATCACCCCATTCAGCGAACCATCCCCTCCTTATCACTTAACGAAAATAGCGACTCCTCTAGAGAAAACCTTTACACTTTTCAATTAGCAAAGAGTAACAGCGGTGTACCTCATCCCCTAGGATGGAGACTTATTTGTAAAACGAGTGCAAAAACAGCTAGACGGCTTGGTTGCTATCACCTCAGACAACAAGAACGACTGAGACATGACATGCCAACTCAGGACTTGAGCAAACTTAAAATAGTTGGCCGCGTTGTGTAGTCTGGCAATACGATGATTTAGGAGAGGAAGGAAAAATGAAAAAAATAATTACCTTCATAACTGATAATTTCACTTTATCGGGAGCACTTTTTGCTGTTTATTTTTTTATAATTCATAAATATTTTGATATAAGCCTAGAAGACCTTAAAAGCATCGAAATTAAGGATGTTGGAGGATTTTTAGGCGGGATTTTTTCCCCACTTGCATTTCTAATGTTGATAATTGGATATATAAAAGAACATAAAAATTCTGAATTTACAA
>NZ_JAPEUL010000012.1 GCF_026113935.1 Marinomonas rhodophyticola | reverse complement strand
TTGCTCTCAATGAAGTCTGATGCAATACAAATCATGCCTTTTACACCCGCCTGATGCATGTCTAACAGAGTGGTATTTAAGTCATCAAGAAACATTTTGTGGTTAAGGTTAACACCAATGTCTATCATAAATTACCTATTTGTTTGGCATGGTTTAAGCTTTCAATATACAGGTCTTTCATCGTCTGTTGAGAAATGTCCTTGGTTGCAAGGCGATTAAATGGGATTTTTTCCCAGCGTCCTGCTTCATATTCTTCAACAATTTTTAATACCCCACCTAAATTGCCTTTGTATTCTAAGAGCGCCGATTTGATGTGTTGTTCTAACGGCAAATCTTTTAACAACAAAGGCAGTTCTTCATCAAGAAAACTAGGCAAATAGGAAAATAGGCCAACCAAGAATGCCCCCTCTAGTTTTGGAAACAGCGCCGCGGAAAGGTTTTGGCAAAAGCATGCGCGAGAAACAGCCATTGAAAACAAACAATCAGGTTTACCCGATACACTGCTTAGCATAGCGACACCGACCCATTTGATTAAATCTCTAATACCGATGATTTCTATGGCACGTTGGGCATTGGCCACATTAAACTGACTTCTGTAAAGCACCGACTGCGTGAGTTTTATAATACGATAGGTCAATGTCGGGTCTCGTTCGATATAAGTAGCTAAAACACGCGGGGAAGACTCGCTGTTATTAAGGGCTGCGAGAAGATCAATTAAAATCATTTTATGAGCTAAAATTCGCTTACCTTTTATCGGTGTAGTTTTGTGAATGAAATTACCGCTAAAAAGCCCATCAGGTGACGCTTGTCGCAGCTGATCAAATTGCTCGGAATGTTCTATCTCATCCATCCAAATTCTCTTAGAGGATAAGAGAGGATGAGCTATTCTTGCTATTGCCTCTTCAGCTGTCAGTTGGTTTAAACTCAACATGGCATAAGAAAACACATTAAATAAGTCGCCTGATAGAGCATCAGGCTCAGGGTTGATGATACCCAGCTGATAACCTTGTAAACGAAGTTCGCAAAGCATATCGAGATGCTCATCAGTTAATGACTTTGCGCTCAAAAAAATGACCATGTGGATATGCGACTGCAAAGGCAAAACACTTAATTCATCTAAATTACTGTGCAAAAAAATAGTTTTTTGCTGAGTTATTTCGATAAGGTTGACATCAACAAATAAGGAGCTTAAAAAAGAGGTCTGTGGCCTTTCTGTTTCATTACTTGGATGCAATAGATAATACGCTGAGGTTTCTGACAATCGGTTCACCAAAGCTTTACGGCAAAAAAGTATATCAGTGTTCTTCATTAAGGGTCCTTGCTAGAAGAGTGACACAAAAAAATACAGTAAGATTTAGCCTTATAGAATATCATGGTTATAATGGATTAATGCCTTAATTTAAAAATGTTTGGAGTAATATATGGCAAGCATGTTAGACGCTGTAGACCAAAGAACCAAGTTGGTTGGTGAAAACCGTTTGGAACTACTGATGTTCCGTCTTGGTGGAATGCAAATGTTCGCAATAAACGTGTTTAAAGTTCAAGAGGTAGTCATGTTACCTAAATTGAACTTAATGCCTCATAGACATCCATCTGTAGCTGGCGTCACGCATTTTCGTGGTAGAACCGTACCCGTTATTGATTTATCTGAATCTATTGGTATGCGTCCTATTGATCGCACCCAACCATGCAACTTGATTGTGACTGAGTACAATAATACGGTACAAGGCTTTATGGTAGGAGAAGTTGATCGCATCATAAACATGAATTGGAATGAAATCCTACCACCACCTGACGGAACTGGGCGTCAACATTATCTTACTGCTATTACTCGGGTGAATGATCGTATCGTTGAAATTATTGACGTAGAAAAGGTGCTTGCTGAAATTTCTCCTTATGACAGCAGAGTGAGCGACCATGTCATTGATAAAGATCTACTCACTTTGGCTAAGGGCTTGGAAGTGTTAGTCGTTGATGATTCCTCAGTCGGTTTGGCGCAATGTCGTTCAACGTTAGACTTTATGGGAATTACCGTTCATGAAGCAACGGATGGTAAACGCGGTCTTGAGAAATTAAAAAAATGGGCGGCCGATGGGGAAATCGTACCTGAAAAATTACTCATGATGATAACCGATGCCGAAATGCCAGAAATGGACGGTTACCGACTGACCCGTGAAGTTCGTGAAGATCCTAGATTAAAAGATTTGTACATTGTTTTGCATACGTCTCTAAGTGGTAGTTTCAACAAAGCCATGGTGCAAAAAGTAGGTTGTGATGACTTTTTGTCAAAATTTCAACCAGATAAACTGGCTACTTTGATTCAAGAAAGAATTCGAAGTGTGGTTGAAAGAGAGTAGCTTCTTGTAAATTATATTTGGTGGTTGGATGAAAAGCAGGCAGATGCCTGCTTTTTTATTCTGATTTTTATTGGGTACTGTGTGCTTGTTATGTTTACCATTGAACTTATCTTTTTATTAATTTTTATTGGTGCCGCAACCGGCGCTACTTTTGCTTCGATTCATGTTTCACCAGCACTCATTGCGGTTCCTACTATTGGCTTTTTTTTACCTGTCTTTGGTCTTTCGTTTTCACAGTATATGTTGCCTATTGTCGCCACTTGCATCACTGCGTTTATACCGACGCATTTATATTCTTGGGTTCAGGCTATGAAACGACAGGATGTTGATTCCCAGAGCCTGATCTATTTAGCGCCTGGAATGGCAATGGGAGCAGTAATCGGTGCTCAACTTCTCTCGATCATCAACCTGTTAACCTTCAAAATCACTTTTTCGTTGATTGCACTCATAGCTGTGATCAATGTTGTGTACGAGTTACGTCAAAGACAGACACCTATCTTATTCATGAATATATTAGGGCGTCTGCCTACCGGCTTGTTTATTGGTGTTTTATCTCTGTTGTCAGGTAACGGTGGTGGCGTACTGGCTAGAAGTCTTTTGAAACAAAAAAACATAACGTCAAAGAATCAACAAGGAACCATTGATGGACTAGTTGTGTTTGCCTCCATTGCGGGTATGGTGGGATTTATTTATCCCGCTCAGGCTCTGAATAGCATAGGCGAGTCAGGCTTTGCAGGTGCTATACATTTACCTTCTTTGCTGGTGTTGGCATGCAGCCATGGTTTTTTTTACTGGCTTTGTCGCCACCAGAGCAACCGATTGGATAAAAATGTTTTGTTGATCAGCTTTATAATTTTTATTGTTTGCTCAGCCATACGAATCTGGCTTTTATAGACACTTACGTGGTGCTATTTTCCAAATAGGATTTGAAAACACGCCATCTAAAATGGCGTGTTTTTTCATTATTCTTAACATTCAAATGACATATAATACATCAAGACTTTAAACAAAAAGGTATGACATGAAAAACACGAGCGATTATGGTGTATTGATGATGAATTTAGGGACGCCGGATGCTCCGCAAACAACTGAGGTTCGCCGTTATCTAAGGGAGTTTTTGTCTGACTCTCGTGTTGTAGATTTAAATCCTTTACTTTGGCAACCCATTCTTAACCTTATTGTATTAACGTTTCGTCCACCAAAAGTCGCCAAGGTGTATCAACAGGTCTGGATGGATGAAGGCTCACCACTGCTCGTACTCAGTCAGCGTCTAAAAGAAAATGTCAAAAAAGCTTTGCTTGAAAAAACTGGGCACTCTATTCCCGTTGAATTAGCAATGACCTATGGTAATCCCAGTGTTGAAAGTGCCGCCAACAAATTAAGAGAGCAGGGCGTTAAAAATATCCTTGTTATGCCTATGTACCCTCAATTTTCGGCGACCACAACGGCGGCAGCCTACGACAGATTGATGAAATCATTGAAGCGCTGCCCACACTGGCCATCCTTACAGTTACTCCATGATTATGCAGATCACCCTTTGTATATCAAAGCGCTTTGTAATTCCATACGCGCACAATGGGACAAACAGGGAGAGCGGCGCCATCTTGTATTGTCTTATCATGGCATACCTAAGCGTTATGTCACTAATGGCGACCCTTATGCACGCCGTTGCGAAACAACAAGCCGTTTGGTCGCCGAAGAGCTTGAGCTAGGAGATCATGAATGGACGCATGTGTATCAGTCACGATTTGGTCGAGAAGAATGGTTAAAGCCCTATGCCGATGTCACATTGAAGGCTCTACCTTCTATGGGAATAAAGAAAATAAATGTAATTAGTCCTGCTTTTTCCATTGATTGCATTGAAACACTGGAAGAGGTCACATTAGAGTTAGGTGATGAGTTTAAACATAATGGAGGTTTGGCATTTGACTATATACCGGCATTAAACGATTCGCCTGATCAAGTAGACCTTTATGTGAGTTTAATTGAAAAAAATACCAAGCAATGGGCACCAGATGATCTTAAATAGCACACTAATTGACACCATCGCCTTTGATGCCGACGATACGCTTTGGCGCAATGAAGATATTTTTATTCATGCCCAAGATGCGTTTATTCATCTACTTTTGGCCTATCATGATGAGTCTTACATCCGCTCTCATCTAGGCGAGGTTCAAGTGAAAAATTTAGAGCACTTTGGTTATGGCATTAAAGGCTTTACTCTTTCAATGATAGAGACCGCCATAGAGCTGACAGAAGGGCGAATTACGGGGAATGAAATACACGAGATCATTCAACTTGCAAAATGCATGCTAGCGTCGCCCGTTGAGTTGTTACCCAATATAAAGAATGTGTTAGAGCAACTAAAAGGACAGTATCGCTTATTGGTGATCACCAAAGGGGATCTTCTTGACCAAGAAAGTAAATTGGCCCGTTCTGGCATAGCGGATTACTTCGACGCTATTGAAATAGTCAGCGAGAAAACCTCAACCGTTTATCAGCAAATATTTCAACGTCATCAGATACCTGTCGAGCGGTTTTTGATGATTGGAAATTCTTTGAAATCGGACATTTTACCGGTTCTAGATCTTGGTGCCCAAGCGATTCATGTGCCTTACCACAGTACTTGGGAACATGAGCAGGTAACTGATGACATATTGCTGCGTTATCATAATTTACATACATTCAGTGATATCAGTCAGCTGATGGATTGGTTAAAAAAAGCGTCCCTAGATAACAGGAGGGCTGTTTAATGAAACAAATAAAAGTCGCAATTTATGCGCTTATTTTTATTTCCAGCGTTGCGATTGCAGATGAAGAAAGCAGCTTTGACAAGGCCAAAGATGGCGTACAAAAGATGTGGGAAAAAACCAAAACTACCACATCAGAAATCGCGGACGCGGCAACTGAAAAAGCGTCTGAGTTGAATAATAAAGCGTCTGAATTTGGCAATAAAGCATCAAAAGAGGCTAAAGAGACTGGTGCAATAGTCTGGGATAAACTGCAAGAAGTTGGAGACGCGACAGCAGACAGCGCTAGAAAAGGTGCCTCAAAAATCAGAAGTCTAGCGGGGCAAGAAGACTGCAAAGAAGACAGTGCACTTTGTGATCAAAATAAAGAGTAGCGCGTGCAGGAAGAAGACAGCAAGTTAATAAGGGGTTCATCAAGTAACTGGGAGCAAGAGTTCCTAGAGCAGGGTGACGATGCCCATATTAAGACGGCTAAAATTCGTTATCGATGCCCAAAATGTGAGAGCCTGCTAGTGTTAAAAACAGGCGCAAATGGCGAGTTTTGGGGCTGTGAATCCTATCCAAACTGCGACTACACGGCGAATAACGAAAACGGTAAGCCTGTTCGGGCAAAGAGGTATTTTTGCCCTGCTTGTAAGTCGCCTCTCAGAAAGAAAAGCTTCAAAGACAACGTTTTTTGGGGGTGTTCTAATTACCCTGAATGCAAAGTCACCGTTGAGGATGACAATGGCATTCCTTCAAGTACAAAAAAGTACCCTTGCCGGGTTTGTGGCCATTACTTAGTGCGAAAAAAGAGCAAAAACGGCTATTTTTGGGGATGTATTACGTACCCAGGTTGTACTAATACATTAAATGATGAAAAAGGGTTACCCGTTTTAAAAAAGAGGCGTTGACCCTTTTTTGCTTGTTGGTGCATTTATTTATTGGCCCATTTAACGCCCGTTCGCAATATCCGATAACGCGTCATCAATATTGTGAAATCGAAAACGAAACCCCCTTTTTTCTAATTTTTGAGGAGCAATTTTAGCGCCCTCAGTCAATAAAGAAGCCATTTCCCCAAAAATAAGATTCAGTGCCCACCCAGGTGTTGGCAACACAGCCGGACGATTTAATGAACTGGCATAGGCCTGAGAGAAGCGCTTCTGAGTAATAAACTGTGGAGCGACTAAATTATACGTGCCTTTATAGGAGGTATCACTCATAGCCGCCATAATAGCGCCTGTTACATCGGCAATGTGTATCCAAGAAAACCACTGCTGCCCGCCCGCAATCGGACCTCCAAGTCCACATAAAAAAGGTAGGCGCATTTTTTCCAAAGCGCCGCCGTTTCCCAATACGACGCCTAACCGAAAGATCACCACTTGGGTTCCGTCATCAATAAACTCATTTGCCGCTTCTTCCCAAGCACGACAGAGCTCATGGGCAAACCCTTGTTTTGGCATGGTTTCTTCAGTAAACGTGCCATGTCGAGAAATACCATAAAATCCAACAGCTGACATGGATATGAGGCGTTTGACAGGATGCTTAAGTGACAACCGCACCTGCTTAGTCAAAGTAACACGGCTTTGAAAGAGTGCTTCTTTACGCTTTGCAGTCCAAGGGCGTGCAGCAATATTTTCGCCCGCTAAGTTGATAAACACATCGATTTGTTCATCCAGTGTTTGTAACAATGGTAATGTAAGTTGAACTATGCTTGGATCCAAGCGAGTGTCCGACGTCTTTTTCACGAGTGCGTATAGCTGATGATCGTTTTTAAGAAGCTCTTTAGTTAAATACTGACCAACAAAACCTGTTGCCCCAGACAATAGAATCTTCATTTACCTTATCCTGTGGATTGCAATGGTCCTTAGTTTACGCATAAAAAAAGAAATAGGATCAATAACTTCACAAATTCACTTGAAGGAGCGTTTTTTTATCAATTTCGCCAGAAGATTTTAAGGTTTTTTAATATGCAGCTTCTTTTTCTAAGACAGGATGGCTAAAATGGAGGAATCGAGAAACATTAGGTATCAAAATGCTACGCAAAGAATACGATCACATCATACTTCTTGCACATGGAAGCCCAGACCCTCTTTGGAAACAGCCCTTCGAATCACTCTATCAGCAAGTTGCTCAGGCGTATGGCGAAAACAACGTTAGTTTAGCTTATATGGAGCTTACCGCACCTTCATTAGAAGATGTGACGGACTTCTTTGCCCAATATATCTATCACATCTTCTAATGAAGGTGCGGTAAGCTCCATATAAGCTAAACTAACGTTGTTTTCGCCATACGCCTGAGCAACTTGCTGATAGAGTGATTCGAAGGGCTGTTTCCAAAGAGGGTCTGGGCTTCCATGTGCAAGAAGTATGATGTGATCGTATTCTTTGCGTAGCATTTTGATACCTAATGTTTCTCGATTCCTCCATTTTAGCCATCCTGTCTTAGAAAAAGAAGCTGCATATTAAAAAACCTTAAAATCTTCTGGCGAAATTGATAAAAAAACGCTCCTTCAAGTGAATTTGTGAAGTTATTGATCCTATTTCTTTTTTTATGCGTAAACTAAGGACCATTGCAATCCACAGGATAAGGTAAATGAAGATTCTATTGTCTGGGGCAACAGGTTTTGTTGGTCAGTATTTAACTAAAGAGCTTCTTAAAAACGATCATCAGCTATACGCACTCGTGAAAAAGACGTCGGACACTCGCTTGGATCCAAGCATAGTTCAACTTACATTACCATTGTTACAAACACTGGATGAACAAATCGATGTGTTTATCAACTTAGCGGGCGAAAATATTGCTGCACGCCCTTGGACTGCAAAGCGTAAAGAAGCACTCTTTCAAAGCCGTGTTACTTTGACTAAGCAGGTGCGGATGTTGCTACTTAGCATCCTGACAAACGCCTCATATCCATGTCAGCTGTTGGATTTTATGGTATTTCTCGACATGGCACGTTTACTGAAGAAACCATGCCAAAACAAGGGTTTGCCCATGGTACTTGTCGTGCTTGGGAAGAAGCGGCAAATGAGTTTATTGATGACGGAACCCAAGCGGTGATCTTTCGGTTAGGCGTCGTATTGGGAAACGGCGGCGCTTTGGAAAAAATGCGCCTACCTTTTTTATGTGGACTTGGAGGTCCGATTGCGGGCGGGCAGCAGTGGTTTTCTTGGATACACATTGCCGATGTAACAGGCGCTATTATGGCGGCTATCGAGTGATACCTCCTATAAAGGCACGTATAATTTAGTCGCTCCACAGTTTATTACTCAGAAGCGCTTCTCTCAGGCCTATGCCAGTTCATTAAATCGTCCGGCTGTGTTGCCAACACCTGGTGGGCACTGAATCTTATTTTTTGGGGAAATGGCTTCTTTATTGACTGAGGGCGCTAAAATTGCTCCTCAAAAATTAGAAAAAAGGGGGTTTTCGTTTTCGATTTCACAATATTGATGACGCGTTATCGGATATTGCGAACGGGCGTTAAATGGGCCAATAAATAAATGCACCAACAAGCAAAAAAGGGTCAACGCCTCTTTTTTAAAAACGGGTAACCCTTTTTTCATCATTTAATGTAATGGTACAACCTGGGTACGTAATGCATCCCCAAAAATAGCCGTTTTTGCTCTTTTTTCGCACTAAGTGCGGCCACAAACCCGCAAGGGTACTTTTTGTACTTGAAGGAATGCCATTGTCATCCTCAACGGTGACTTTGCATTCAGGAGTAATTAGAACACCCCCAAAAAACGTTGTCTTTGAAGCTTTTCTTTCTGAGAGGCGACTTACAAGCAGGGCAAAAATACCTCTTTGCCCGAACAGGCTTACCGTTTTCGTTATTCGCCGTGTAGTCGCAGTTTGGATAGGATTCACAGCCCCAAAACTCGCCATTTGCGCCTGTTTTTAACACTAGCAGGCTCTCACATTTTGGGCATCGATAGCGAATTCTAGCCGTCTTAATATGGGCATCGTCACCCTGTCTCTAGGAACTCTTGCTCCCAGTTACTTGATGAACCCCTTATTAACTTGCTGTCTACTTCCCGCACGCGCTCCTCTCGTTTTGATCACAAAGTGCACCGTCTTCTTTGCAGTCTTCTTGCCCCGCTAGACTTCTGATTTTTGAGGCACCTTTTCTAGCGCCGTCTCGCTGTCGCGTCTCCAACTTCTTGCAGCTTATCCCAGACTATTGCACCAGATCTCTTTAGCCTCTTTTGATGCTTTATTGCCAAATTCAGACGCTTTATTATTCAACTCAGACGCTTTTTCAGTTGCCGCGTCCGCGATTTCCTGATGTGGTAGTTTTGGTTTTTTCCCACATCTTTTGTACGCCATCTTTGGCCTTGGCAAAGCTGCTTTCTTCATCTGCAATCGCAACGCTGGAAATAAAAATAAGCGCATAAATTGCGACTTTTATTTGTTTCATTAAACAGCCCTCCTTGTTATCTAGGGACGCTTTTTTTAACCAATCCATCAGCTGACTGATATCACTGAATGTATGTAAATTATGATAACGCAGCAATATGTCATCAGTTACCTGCTCATGTTCCCAAGTACTGTGGCAAGGCACATGAATCGCTTCGGGCACCAAGATCTAGAACCGCGTAAAATGTCCGATTTCAAGGAATTTCCAATCATCAAAACCGCTCGACAGGTATCTGATGACGTTGAAATATTTGCTGATAAACGGTTGAGGTTTTCTCGCTGACTATTTCAATAGCGTCGAAGTAATCCGCTATGCCAGAACGGGCCAATTTACTTTCTTGGTCAAGAAGATCCCCTTTGGTGATCACCAATAAGCGATACTGTCCTTTTAGTTGCTCTAACACATTCTTTATATTGGGTAACAACTCAACGGGCGACGCTAGCATGCATTTTGCAAGTTGAATGATCTCGTGTATTTCATTCCCCGTAATTCGCCCTTCTGTCAGCTCTATGGCGGTCTCTATCATTGAAAGAGTAAAGCCTTTAATGCCATAACCAAAGTGCTCTAAATTTTTCACTTGAACCTCGCCTAGATGAGAGCGGATGTAAGACTCATCATGATAGGCCAAAAGTAGATGAATAAACGCATCTTGGGCATGAATAAAAATATCTTCATTGCGCCAAAGCGTATCGTCGGCATCAAAGGCGATGGTGTCAATTAGTGTGCTATTTAAGATCATCTGGTGCCCATTGCTTGGTATTTTTTTCAATTAAACTCACATAAAGGTCTACTTGATCAGGCGAATCGTTTAATGCCGGTATATAGTCAAATGCCAAACCTCCATTATGTTTAAACTCATCACCTAACTCTAATGTGACCTCTTCCAGTGTTTCAATGCAATCAATGGAAAAAGCAGGACTAATTACATTTATTTTCTTTATTCCCATAGAAGGTAGAGCCTTCAATGTGACATCGGCATAGGGCTTTAACCATTCTTCTCGACCAAATCGTGACTGATACACATGCGTCCATTCATGATCTCCTAGCTCAAGCTCTTCGGCGACCAAACGGCTTGTTGTTTCGCAACGGCGTGCATAAGGGTCGCCATTAGTGACATAACGCTTAGGTATGCCATGATAAGACAATACAAGATGGCGCCGCTCTCCCTGTTTGTCCCATTGTGCGCGTATGGAATTACAAAGCGCTTTGATATACAAAGGGTGATCTGCATAATCATGGAGTAACTGTAAGGATGGCCAGTGTGGGCAGCGCTTCAATGATTTCATCAATCTGTCGTAGGCTGCCGCCGTTGTGGTCGCCGAAAATTGAGGGTACATAGGCATAACAAGGATATTTTTAACGCCCTGCTCTCTTAATTTGTTGGCGGCACTTTCAACACTGGGATTACCATAGGTCATTGCTAATTCAACGGGAATAGAGTGCCCAGTTTTTTCAAGCAAAGCTTTTTTGACATTTTCTTTTAGACGCTGACTGAGTACGAGCAGTGGTGAGCCTTCATCCATCCAGACCTGTTGATACACCTTGGCGACTTTTGGTGGACGAAACGTTAATACAATAAGGTTAAGAATGGGTTGCCAAAGTAAAGGATTTAAATCTACAACACGAGAGTCAGACAAAAACTCCCTTAGATAACGGCGAACCTCAGTTGTTTGCGGAGCATCCGGCGTCCCTAAATTCATCATCAATACACCATAATCGCTCGTGTTTTTCATGTCATACCTTTTTGTTTAAAGTCTTGATGTATTATATGTCATTTGAATGTTAAGAATAATGAAAAAACACGCCATTTTAGATGGCGTGTTTTCAAATCCTATTTGGAAAATAGCACCACGTAAGTGTCTATAAAAGCCAGATTCGTATGGCTGAGCAAACAATAAAAATTATAAAGCTGATCAACAAAACATTTTTATCCAATCGGTTGCTCTGGTGGCGACAAAGCCAGTAAAAAAAACCATGGCTGCATGCCAACACCAGCAAAGAAGGTAAATGTATAGCACCTGCAAAGCCTGACTCGCCTATGCTATTCAGAGCCTGAGCGGGATAAATAAATCCCACCATACCCGCAATGGAGGCAAACACAACTAGTCCATCAATGGTTCCTTGTTGATTCTTTGACGTTATGTTTTTTTGTTTCAAAAGACTTCTAGCCAGTACGCCACCACCGTTACCTGACAACAGAGATAAAACACCAATAAACAAGCCGGTAGGCAGACGCCCTAATATATTCATGAATAAGATAGGTGTCTGTCTTTGACGTAACTCGTACACAACATTGATCACAGCTATGAGTGCAATCAACGAAAAAGTGATTTTGAAGGTTAACAGGTTGATGATCGAGAGAAGTTGAGCACCGATTACTGCTCCCATTGCCATTCCAGGCGCTAAATAGATCAGGCTCTGGGAATCAACATCCTGTCGTTTCATAGCCTGAACCCAAGAATATAAATGCGTCGGTATAAACGCAGTGATGCAAGTGGCGACAATAGGCAACATATACTGTGAAAACGAAAGACCAAAGACAGGTAAAAAAAAGCCAATAGTAGGAACCGCAATGAGTGCTGGTGAAACATGAATCGAAGCAAAAGTAGCGCCGGTTGCGGCACCAATAAAAATTAATAAAAAGATAAGTTCAATGGTAAACATAACAAGCACACAGTACCCAATAAAAATCAGAATAAAAAAGCAGGCATCTGCCTGCTTTTCATCCAACCACCAAATATAATTTACAAGAAGCTACTCTCTTTCAACCACACTTCGAATTCTTTCTTGAATCAAAGTAGCCAGTTTATCTGGTTGAAATTTTGACAAAAAGTCATCACAACCTACTTTTTGCACCATGGCTTTGTTGAAACTACCACTTAGAGACGTATGCAAAACAATGTACAAATCTTTTAATCTAGGATCTTCACGAACTTCACGGGTCAGTCGGTAACCGTCCATTTCTGGCATTTCGGCATCGGTTATCATCATGAGTAATTTTTCAGGTACGATTTCCCCATCGGCCGCCCATTTTTTTAATTTCTCAAGACCGCGTTTACCATCCGTTGCTTCATGAACGGTAATTCCCATAAAGTCTAACGTTGAACGACATTGCGCCAAACCGACTGAGGAATCATCAACGACTAACACTTCCAAGCCCTTAGCCAAAGTGAGTAGATCTTTATCAATGACATGGTCGCTCACTCTGCTGTCATAAGGAGAAATTTCAGCAAGCACCTTTTCTACGTCAATAATTTCAACGATACGATCATTCACCCGAGTAATAGCAGTAAGATAATGTTGACGCCCAGTTCCGTCAGGTGGTGGTAGGATTTCATTCCAATTCATGTTTATGATGCGATCAACTTCTCCTACCATAAAGCCTTGTACCGTATTATTGTACTCAGTCACAATCAAGTTGCATGGTTGGGTGCGATCAATAGGACGCATACCAATAGATTCAGATAAATCAATAACGGGTACGGTTCTACCACGAAAATGCGTGACGCCAGCTACAGATGGATGTCTATGAGGCATTAAGTTCAATTTAGGTAACATGACTACCTCTTGAACTTTAAACACGTTTATTGCGAACATTTGCATTCCACCAAGACGGAACATCAGTAGTTCCAAACGGTTTTCACCAACCAACTTGGTTCTTTGGTCTACAGCGTCTAACATGCTTGCCATATATTACTCCAAACATTTTTAAATTAAGGCATTAATCCATTATAACCATGATATTCTATAAGGCTAAATCTTACTGTATTTTTTGTGTCACTCTTCTAGCAAGGACCCTTAATGAAGAACACTGATATACTTTTTTGCCGTAAAGCTTTGGTGAACCGATTGTCAGAAACCTCAGCGTATTATCTATTGCATCCAAGTAATGAAACAGAAAGGCCACAGACCTCTTTTTTAAGCTCCTTATTTGTTGATGTCAACCTTATCGAAATAACTCAGCAAAAAACTATTTTTTTGCACAGTAATTTAGATGAATTAAGTGTTTTGCCTTTGCAGTCGCATATCCACATGGTCATTTTTTTGAGCGCAAAGTCATTAACTGATGAGCATCTCGATATGCTTTGCGAACTTCGTTTACAAGGTTATCAGCTGGGTATCATCAACCCTGAGCCTGATGCTCTATCAGGCGACTTATTTAATGTGTTTTCTTATGCCATGTTGAGTTTAAACCAACTGACAGCTGAAGAGGCAATAGCAAGAATAGCTCATCCTCTCTTATCCTCTAAGAGAATTTGGATGGATGAGATAGAACATTCCGAGCAATTTGATCAGCTGCGACAAGCGTCACCTGATGGGCTTTTTAGCGGTAATTTCATTCACAAAACTACACCGATAAAAGGTAAGCGAATTTTAGCTCATAAAATGATTTTAATTGATCTTCTCGCAGCCCTTAATAACAGCGAGTCTTCCCCGCGTGTTTTAGCTACTTATATCGAACGAGACCCGACATTGACCTATCGTATTATAAAACTCACGCAGTCGGTGCTTTACAGAAGTCAGTTTAATGTGGCCAATGCCCAACGTGCCATAGAAATCATCGGTATTAGAGATTTAATCAAATGGGTCGGTGTCGCTATGCTAAGCAGTGTATCGGGTAAACCTGATTGTTTGTTTTCAATGGCTGTTTCTCGCGCATGCTTTTGCCAAAACCTTTCCGCGGCGCTGTTTCCAAAACTAGAGGGGGCATTCTTGGTTGGCCTATTTTCCTATTTGCCTAGTTTTCTTGATGAAGAACTGCCTTTGTTGTTAAAAGATTTGCCGTTAGAACAACACATCAAATCGGCGCTCTTAGAATACAAAGGCAATTTAGGTGGGGTATTAAAAATTGTTGAAGAATATGAAGCAGGACGCTGGGAAAAAATCCCATTTAATCGCCTTGCAACCAAGGACATTTCTCAACAGACGATGAAAGACCTGTATATTGAAAGCTTAAACCATGCCAAACAAATAGGTAATTTATGATAGACATTGGTGTTAACCTTAACCACAAAATGTTTCTTGATGACTTAAATACCACTCTGTTAGACATGCATCAGGCGGGTGTAAAAGGCATGATTTGTATTGCATCAGACTTCATTGAGAGCAAACAAATTCAAGAGTTAAGTCAGGTTCATCGCAATATATGGAACACCTTAGGCTGCCATCCTCATCAGGCAAAGACATGGCACGCTGACAGTAAACGTCATTTTTCGGCACTGATTGAAACCGCTAGACCCGTTGCTATTGGCGAAACAGGGCTGGATTTCAATCGCAACTATTCAACACCTAACGAACAGCGCTATGCATTTAATGAGCAAATTGAATTGGCCTATGACTATCAACTGCCACTTTATCTTCACGAGCGTGATGCCCACACAGAAATGATCGCCACTCTTAGTAAGCATCCAGAGCTAGCACAAAAGTCCGTGGTCCATTGCTTTACGGGGAGTCAAGCAGAGCTAGACAACTACTTAACATTAGGACTGTATATCGGGGTGACAGGCTGGGTATGCGATGAACGTCGTGGCGCCGACTTACAGGCATCTATTCCTCATATACCATTAGATCGATTACTTATAGAAACGGATGCTCCTTATCTTTTACCAAGAAATATTCGCCCCCGTCCGAAAAAAATCATCCAAAGTATTTGCCTTGGGTAGCTCAGGAAGTTGCCAGATTAAAAGGCATCTCATTAGACGAATTGATCAAAGCCACCACGATGAATACCGAAACCCTATTTGGCATTAGCGTGTAGTTTGACATCAGAATGTCATCGGGTTAGCTCTATTACATTAAGTATTTAAAGTAAGGAAAATTGCTGCGATAGCAAACAGGCCATATTCGTCTTAAAAAACGGTAATATACTATCGGCAATGGGAACCGATCTGTTTTTCGATGTAATGCTCATAATCTAGTTCCACTAAATCCTTATCACTCTCGTAAGGCACCACGCCAGACCGCTGATAGACATAATAAACTCGTTTTCGTCCCTTGTTATATTCTAAGGGCAAACCTTGTTCTGCTCTTTTTTGATCTATCATGGCGGCCGCTCTGACATGGGGTGGCTTATTTTTGGTGTAGGAAGACAATGGGCGGCTGAGTTGTTTGCTGTACACCAATTGTTCGTCATACTCACCAGACCTCAGTTTCTCAATGGTTTCTTGGATGTAAGCAATCGGGTTTTCATCATTGAAGATTTTCTCAAACAAGGTACGCTGGAACTGCCTTGCCAATGGTGTCCAATCGGTACGAGCCGCCTCTAGACCTTTAAACACCAGCTCCCCGCCTGATTTACCAGCATAACGCTTTTTACTGCCCTCCTCTTGACCTCTAATCGTTGGCATAAAAAAACGTTCGTAAACACGTTCAAATTCCAATTCTAAGTGAGAATCTAACTGCGCATAGTCTTGACACCATTGTGATAAACAAGCGTTGATTTGCGTGCACAGCTGATTTCCTTGGTGGTAAGGATTTTCATCAGTATCATCCAAGGTGACAAACAAAGAATCTGTATCTCCATAAATGACTTTGGCTCCTCGTTCTTCCATCCAAGCTTGGGTTTTAGCAAGTAATTCATGGCCTCGCATGGTGATCGAACTCGCCAATTCAGCATGATAAAAACGGCAAACATTTGATCCCAGCACACCATAAAATGAATTCATAATGATTTTGATAGCGTAACTTAAAATACTATTGGCCGATTTTTTCGCCACTTCTCTTGCCTGAGCAAGCTCACCAACCAGTGCTGGCAAAATAGCGTGCTGGCGATGAAAGTGTGCGCCCAAGTACCCAGGAACAAGAGTCCCGGGAACAAGCGGTGCTTGGGGGGGATTTCACCTCAACTGAAACCGGCATAACCTGAGCCATGATCCGTGCCAGAGGATCCACATGAAAGGTCCGAATAATACTGGGGTACAAGCTTTTGAAATCGAATACCAATACATTCTTATAGAGGCCTGGAATCGAAGACATAACAAAACCACCCGGGCTGGCAACGAACTCATCATTACTCCACGCTGGAGCGACCCAACCCGCAGAATGCAATCTTGGCAAATACAAATTTTCGAACGCGGCCACAGAACCTCCGGTCTGTTCAAGCGGAATCCCCGTTAAATCAACCCGTGTTTGTTGCAATTCAATAAGTTTTAGTTTTTCAAAAATTCGCATAACCAGATCGCAGTCTTGCAGATTATAGGCAACAAAAGCGTCTAAATCTTCTTTGTGAAGTCGCTCGATTTCTTGCCAACGTTCACTGCCATGAAGCAACTTACCGTCTGCTAGGATTTCTTGGCTCACATGATTCAGACTGTATGATTCAAAATGATACCCTCCAACTTTTAATAAAGTAATGCCGTCTAAGGCAACTCGTCCGGGAATACTTGCAAAATATTTTCCCTGATTATCAGACGAACGAATACTCCAGCTCTCGCCATTCACCCCAAATGCTGGACGAATGCCTAATGCCTGACAACGTTGATCGATAAACTGCAAATCAAAGCCAATCAAATTCCAGCCAATAAAAATGTCAGGAGAATGTTTTTTTACGAAACGAATAAAAGCCAACAACAAACTTTTTTCATCAGAGAAGCGCTGAATCAGCGAGGAGGAAGGCGATTGTTCAGTCACCACAAACGCTACCCGCTGATCTTTAGCGGTAATGCCGATAGACAACAAGGTATTGCTCGACACAGAGGTCTCGATATCGAGTGACCAAACCTTCCATTCGGGCTGCCAATTACTCGGAATAACACGGGCTTGACGAAAGACCTGCTCGCTTGCATCTGGAACACCAATAAAGCGAACAGCGCCTCGGATATTACGCTCCATTAAATAACGATTATGCGCTTTGATATCTTCTTCAAAAACCGCATAACCCTTTTGCTTAATGAAGTTTAGCATTTGCTGGTGGAGCGTCAGGCTATGACTTTGCACCAATACAACGGGTTCGTTATCAAAGGATCGGTAATGTGATTCAGTACACTGAACACCCACCACGTCCTGTGGCAAACTAGTAAGCGGTGCATTGGTAAAAAACACACTCAGTTGTCGGTCAGGAAGAACTTTAACGGTTCCTTGAGGTGTTTTTATGAAGAGACTCATTTCAATGTAGCCGTCAACATCACGCGTTTGACGGCTGACAATATAGCCCATTTTTTCTACAAACATAGCAACCCGTCTACTCTATGAAAAAGTACCAGAGACCGCTTTGTGACATGGCAAATCCGTTGCCATGTCACAAAGCCTTGTCATTACAACCCACGCAATAACAGCATGGGAGGCACTTTTAGCACAGTCCGACTGGCAAATACACCAATGGTTGCAATAACGCACACACCAATGACAGGAACTAATACCCACAGTAATGGATGAACACTGGCTTGTGAGTTAAACACAAAGACTTGCAAACCAAACAAACACGCTTCAGCACCAAGCGCGGCAATAAGACCCGCAAAGAAGCCAAGCGCACCAAATTCTACTAAAAGAGCCTGTCTGACCAAGGCACTTTTTGCTCCTAACACTCGTAATAAGGCCCCTTCTTCCAACCTTTCTTCTAGCGTCGACCGTACACTTGCGAGCAGCACCAGAGCACCTGCACTCAAAATGCAAAACAACACAAGTTGAATGGCTTTTGACAACTGACCAATAATGCTCTGAATCTGCTTAAGAATGTCACCAACGTTCAAAATGGACACGGTTGGGAACTGTGACATCGCCTTATAGAATGGTTGTGCTGTCTTTTCATCGATAAATAAACTGCTAACAAAGTTGGCAGGATAATCTTCCAATGCACTCTTCGGCAACATCAGATAAAAGTTAGGTTGCATCGACCCCCAATCTACTGTGCGTATCGACGTAATCGGCAAGGTGATAATATTGCCCCCTATATTAATAGTAAGTTCATCACCTAATGAAAGCTTGGCTTCTTGAGCCGCTTTTTGTTCCACTGACAGCCCATTGGCCGAAAAATCTCCTGCCACCAGTTCATTGCCTTTTCCTATACTGTCCGACCAAGTAAGGTTTAGCTCTCGTTCGTACAGCTCAGGCTCTCCTCTTTCTTCTGGATAAAGCGCTTCGACTGACTCGCCATTGGCTTCGATAACTCGACCACGGACCATAGGATACCAATCTGATCGCGGTACGTTTAACGCGTCGGTCGCGTCATTGATGGACTCAATTTGTTCAGCTTGAACATTGAAAAGATAATGGTTTGGTGCGTCTTCTGGCAGCTGTTGTTGCCAGTCTGCAATCAAATTAGATTTCACACCGATCAAAATCAAGGTGAGCATAATAATAAGCGTGAACACCAACAGCTGAAATAAATTCGGGACCAATCGTCGATACAAAGACGCCAACCCAATTTGCCAGCCACTTGTTGCCCCCGATGTTAGCGAGCGGCCTAATTTAAATGCCATCCAACCAACACCAGCAACAAACAACGCAATCGCTGAGATCGCGACTGTCATAATGCTTGGCAATAGAAAACCATTGGTGTATAGGCACATTAATCCGTACATACCCATAAAACCAATTACGTAAATAAATACCGTATTTAGCTCAACCTTGGCATTTGGCTGCAATACCGACAAGGGCGAAATCTTTATTAAATGGGACATAAGTGGTAAACAAAACACCAGCATCGAGATGGCGCCAGTCGCAGCCCCAAGCCACAAACGAGAAACAGAAGGTTCTGGTAAGGCGGTAGACATTAAACCGGAAAGAATCGAAGCGATGAGTTCTTGTATTGCCCAACCAATTCCTAGGCCAATCAGCGCACCGGCTAGAAAAAGCGTAAAGAGCTGCTGAAAAAACACTTTACCTAATAATTTAGGCGTGGCACCAAGGGTTTTTAAAATAGCGACTTGCATCAAATGGCGTTTTACAAATCGAGCCGAGGCAAGCGCCATAGCCACACCAGACATGATAACAGCCAGCGTTCCTGCTAACAGTAAAAACGACTCAGCTCGGCCAATGGTATCACCAATACGCTCACCGCGCTGCGTTGGGGTCTGCCAACGTTGACCGTCGCTTAATCGCGGTGTAATCCAGTCTTCATATTCACTAAGCGCAGTACGCTCACCAGCCAATAACAGAGAATAGCGCACACGACTACCAGGAATAATCACGTTTGTAGAGGCAAGATCCGCCATGTTCATGACCGCACGCGGAGAGATCGCAAAGGCCGATGTGCTAGAGCCAGGATCGCGTACTAAATATTTTGTGACGGTGAAAGTGGCATCACCAACGTCAACTTGATTGCCAATCTGAACATTTAACAGACTGGCAAGACGTGAAGAAACCCAAATCTCGCCCGGTTGGGGTGACTCAGTCGAAGGTTGCCCTGATCCAAACAAAGTGTCATCAACAAGGTAAGCGCCTTTTAGTGGGTAGCCTTCTGTCACAGCACTTAGTTGGGAAAGCTGAAGCGAGTTATCAGCAAACATCATGGTCGTAAAAGAGGTTCGCTCCGCATAGCGTAGCGATAACGCCTCTGCTTTTACTTTCCACTCATCTGGTAGCTCATCATCTGAGCGCACCAAACGGTCCGCTGCCAATAAATTGGCCGATTCTTGTTCAAAAGATAATTGCAGGCGATCGATAAACAACCCAATCGAGGTGACTGTGCTCACTGAAATAACCAACGCCAGTAACAGCGTGAGAAGATCTCCACTGCGAAGGTCTCTTAACATTAGACGAAAAGTAAAACTCATAGGGATTTTTCCGTTAGCTGACCTGCAGACATCACTAATTGACGATCACACATTTTGGCAAGTTCATTATCATGAGTCACCATCACCAAGGTAGTACCTTGTGATTGGTTGAGTTCAAACAACAGCTTGATAATGAGCTTACCGTTTTCTTCATCCAAATTCCCTGTTGGTTCATCAGCGAAGAGTATTTTAGGGTTGGAAGCAAAAGCACGAGCAATAGCCACACGCTGTTGCTCGCCGCCAGAAAGCTGATTAGGGTAATGGGTCAATCGGTGTGACAACCCCACCTTGTCCAGTAAAACCTCCGCTTTCTTGCGGGCCTCTTTGTCACCTTTGAGTTCCGCTGGAAGCATGACATTTTCAAGTGCTTGCAAACTTGGTAACAGGTGAAAAGATTGAAAGACGAAACCGACGTATTCACCACGGATTAGCGCCCTGCGCTCTTCTGATTGACCGGAAAACGCTTGCTCATAAAGAAACACCTCACCTGACGTATTAACATCAAGTCCCGCTAGCAAACCCAACAAGGTAGACTTTCCTGATCCAGATGCCCCCACAATGGCGACCGACTCACTTTCCTTAATTTCCATATTAATTCCTTTCAATATGGTTAAATCTCCTGTATTTGACGTCACTGTGTGGGTTAAATTAGATACTTTAATCGCCGTATTGCTAGCCATAGTTATTCACTCTAGAAGGGTTCATATGTTTTTTAAAAGACAACTCAGAAAACTGCTCACAATCACAGCTCTGTTGTTTATTAGTTCATTCGCGTCGGCTTCTACTTTGCTTGTTATGGGTGACAGCCTTAGCGCAGCTTATAACTTACGACAACAAGATGGCTGGGTTAGTTTACTTGAAAATCAACTTTCTCAATCCCATCCTGATATAAAAGTAGTCAATGCCAGTGTCAGCGGTGAAACAACGCAAGGTGGTTTGTCTCGATTTAGCGCTCTCTTAACCACCCACAAACCAAGCTGGGTAGTATTAGAGCTTGGTGCCAATGATGCTTTACGTGGTTACCCGCTTGATCAGACCACATTAAATTTAGAAAAAATGATTGAGCAAGCTCAACAAGCTAATGCTGTTGTTTTACTAGTTGGCAACCAAATTCCACAAAATTATGGCCAACGCTACACACAAATGTTTTTCAACATGTACAAAGACATAGCAAATAAATACGAGCTTGCCTACTTACCTTTTATGCTCAAAGATGTCGCATTAAACAAAAATTTAATGCAGAGCGATGGCCTACATCCTAATAAAGAAGGCCAACCCATTGTACTGCAAAACATTCTGCCATATTTACAACCACTCTTAGACAAAAATAAGGAAAAGTAAATGAAAGCGGTATTTTTAGACAGAGGATCTTTTCCAAGTCATGTGTCCATTACCTTACCAGCTTGCATCAAGACGCTGGTTGAATATGAAAATACTGCTACAGAAAAAGTAGCAGAGCGCATTAAAGACGCTGACATTGTACTAACCAATAAAGTGGTACTGAAGCGTGATGCCCTTCACCAAGCTTCTAACTTACGCTTGGTTCAGGTCATGGCGACAGGCATGAATAATGTAGATTTAGAGGCGTGTGCACAAAGCAATATCGCCGTGCAAAACGTAGCGGATTATTCCACAATCAGCGTGCCTGAACATACTTTCGCTATGCTACTGGCACTAAGAAGAAACTTAGTCGCGTATCTGGACGATGTAAAAGCAGGTAAATGGGCTGATTCCGAGTATTTTTGTTTTCTCGACTATCCTATTAAAGATTTGTCAGGCTCGACCATGGTAATTATTGGTGCAGGAACTTTAGGCAAGAAAGTCGCGACCATCGCTTCGGCTTTTGGTATGAGGATCCTGTTTGCGGAACGCAAAGGCGCTACCATTATTCGAGACGGGTATGTTGAATTTGAAAGCGCTTTAAAAAGTGCGGACGTTATCAGCGTGAATTGTCCACTTACGGCAGAAAGTAAAAACCTTATTGGAAGCAGCGAATTCGCTTTAATGAAACCAGAGTGCTTGTTGCTCAATATCAGTCGCGGTGGCATTGTTGACGAGTACGCATTAAAACATGCCTTAGAACACGGTCAGATTTCAGGGGCGGCGTTCGACGTTGCCACACAAGAGCTCCATGCCAATAGATCATCCCCTTCAGGCCCTTACGAAATCCCCCAACTTTTTACTCACCCCTCATATAGCTTGGGCCAGCAATGAGGCCATGCAAACCTTGGTCAACATGGCAATGGATAAAATAGCGTCTTTTGTCGATAAATCGGAGCATAGATGAGCATTGTAGATGCAACTGTTAACAGTATTTTAACGAGCCAAAACGTCGAGCCTGAGCCCCTAAGCATTTTATTTAAAGACGACCATATCGTTGCTGTTAACAAGCCTTCGGGCTTGCTAGTACACCGCACCAATTTAGCTAAGGACGAGGAAGATGCCGTTGTTCAACGTTTGAGAGATCAAACTGGGCAATGGGTGTTCCCTGTTCATCGTTTGGATCGGGGGACATCTGGGGTATTAGTGATGGCATTTACCCCCGAGGTGGCGCGACGACTTTCCGCGCAGTTTTCGGCTTCAGAGACTCAGAAAACCTATCATTGCTTGGTAAGAGGCTTTTGCGATGAAGTGGGGGTTATTCATTACCCTCTGGCAAAACTTAACGAACAAAAGGGACGCTCACGTTTTAAAATAGAAGGCACGGAAAAAGACGCAGAAACACACTTCAAATGCCTTGTGCAGTATCAACTCCCAATTCCCGTTAGTCGATACGACGCCATGCGCTTAAGCTGGATTGAGGTCACACCTAAACAAGGGCGAAAGCATCAAATACGTCGACATTTTAAACATCAACTGCATCCACTTGTTGGCGACTCATGTTATGGGTGTCGTCATATCAATAAAGTGACAAAAGACATTTGGCCGGAAGATTTTAGACTCATGCTGCACGCGTCAAGCCTTCAGTTTTCTCATCCAATAACCAACCAAATAATAACAATAAAGGCTGAATTGAGTGCTGAAATTCTTAATGTTCTGAATAGACTGTTGCCTTATCAAGTATAGGTAAACCATGCGTAAACTCCTCAGCATCCCAACGAAAAACCAGACTATCGTGAATCTTTGAGGCAAGGTTTATGGCGTCTGTTTGAACTTCAAGAAATTCGAATCCGCAAGCAAGAAGCACTTTAATTGACGCTTTATTATGGTCTGATACCCGTGCATATACTTCTCTTATTCCATGGCTAGCCCAAATAAGCAGTAAATGCTTCAGGGCATATGTCGCAATACCTCTATTGGTAAAATGCTTGGCAATACGATAGGAAATTTCAATACAGTGTTTTTTACTGTCTAGAAATTGCACACTAAAGCGCCCAATGAGGACATTATTAGGTAGGCACACAAGATACTGAACACCATTGAGCGTGCTGCTGAGCAATGGCTTAAAGTAAGCCTCTGTTTGTCGGCACAGCATTTGATAAGGTAGAAAACGAGCAAACCAAGCTCTATTTCGAAACTCGAAAAGCATAATATTTCGTAAGTCTGCTTCCGTTCCTTGACGAATAGTCAGTATTTTTTTCATATCCGCATGGACACCTTATTATTGGCGCTGTTTTAAGCTTAGCGTAATTATTAATAAAAAGCGGAATAATACATTTTATATCTAGATTGAAATGATAAAATATTTTCATTCCATGAAAGAGAAAGGCTCTAAAGTTAATGAAAAACAGCAATTTAGTTTATTCAACCGATCAAGGGCGCTTGTGTCCTAGCTGCGAACGTCCTGTTTCTGACTGTCATTGTAAAAACGAAGCTATAGTTGGTAATGGCAAGGTTTTGATTGCCTTAGAAACTAAAGGTAGAAAAGGCAAAGGAGTGACTATTGTCTCAGGACTTCCTTTGACAGAAGATGCATTGAAGGCATTAGGGAAAAAATTAAAAACTCAATGTGGTACCGGTGGAGCAGTAAAAGAGGGGCGCATAGAAATTCAAGGAGACAATCGTCAAAAAGTGAAAGAGCTTCTTGAAAAAGAAGGATTTTCAAGTAAATTTACGGGAGGTTAATGGATCTAGAAAAGCATCCGAGTTACTATGTTTTCTAGTGTTTACAGCGTAAAGTAACCCTGAGTAGGTTATAAAATCGAAGCCGTGATGTGGCCGAGCTTTCAATATAAATTACCACCAACGAAATGGGACGTCTTTGGGTGATAAATGGCAGCAGAGGTTCCGATGTTCCAACACAATATAAAGCAAGCGAATCAGCTAATGCGATCAGCTATTCCGCTTATGGTAAAATTGGATATTCCCCCAACCCCTTATAATTATGGGATTTGGTATGAATATGCGTCCAATCGAAATCCCAAACTTAATCAAGTCGTCGATCGCACTCTACGCCGATTTGGCGGTTTGCCTGCGTTTGTTTCAAGAGAGCTTTTTCATGAATATTTATTGCCTGAAGAATTTCAGCAGGCAGATCGTCAAGGAACGGCGCTAAAAAATCTAACAACGAATTTAGAAACAGACACAACACAGGTATCAAACGAACTGCAAAAATTGAGCAACACGCTCAAACGCTCAAAAAAAGCGCTGACCAATCTGGACGACCCCAAACAACTGGAGCGCCTTGCTCTTGTACTTGAGCAAGGCGCTTTTAAAGCAAATCAAGCCATAGAGCACTTTAGCCAATCGCTACAGGCGGTACAAGAAGAGCTTGCTTCACTAAGATCTGAGCTATCTCACGTCAAGAAAAACGGTGAACTCGATGCTCTGACATTGCTGGCAAATGAAAAAGGCTTTGAACGCGCCTTATTTTCTATGCTTCCCCATGCTGAAGATGATCTAACCCTACTACTGATTGATATTGATGATCTTGGTGGCATTAACCAAGAATATGGCAATAAAGTCGGCACGTCTTTAATTCGATACATTGCCAAACTTTTGCTCTCATCTTTGCCAGAACAGAGCTTTCTTGCACGCTTAAATGGCGGCCGTTTTGCCATATTGCTTAACGAAACAGAGCTAAGCATGGCCACTCAGTTAGCTGAATCCTTGCGACAGGAAGTAGCCGCTCAAAAAATACGTTATAAAAATACCAAGATGCTGCTTCGCCCTGTGAGCATATCGATTGGTGTGGCAACTTTATTTGGTGATGAAAGTCCAACTGAATTGGTAGAGCGAAGCTCAACACTATTTATTGTACGCAAAACACTCTGGCAAAAATCAAATTGCTCACCACGAATAAAAAATGACAATGTTTAAGGTAGTTGAATGATAGATAAATTGGAAAAAATAGGCCTTTCCCACTTTGAAGTACGCGACTATGAGTGTGACATGCAAGGTATTGTAAACAATGCCGTCTATCAAAATTACTTAGAGCATGCTAGGCATCTGTTCATTAAAGAAAAAGGCTTGGATTTTGCTGAAATTACAAAGCAAGGCATCCATCTGGTATTGATAAAAGCGGAACTTGAGTATAAGCGTTCGTTGAAAAGTGGCGACGTGTTTTACATTGAAACTCGTGTTGAAAGAGAAACAAAATTAAAGCTCGCCTTTCATCAACAGGTTTTTAGAAGCCAAGATGATCAGCTGATGCTAAACGCAAAAATGACTGTTACTTCTACCACACAAGCAGGTCGCCCAATAGTGTTTGAACAAGCTGATCTTTTACTTGCTCATTAACATATTGTCATTTTTAAGCATCATCCAGTTGCAGCACAATCAACAATACAAGGAAACGCATGCAGGTATTAGCAGGCCCAATACTTCGAAGAATGACAACAGAGCGACTGACATTTTGGTTAATAACCAACACCCCTGTTAGCGCTTCTCTCGAATTGCTGCAAAATCAGGAACAGATTCTAGCATTACAACAAACACAAGTAGCGGACTTTCATAGTCAGCTCAAAGCAGGTGATAATCTATACGTCCATTTACTGGATATTAAGCTAGAGCATACTCTACCTACGAACACGATCATTCATTACGATCTTCGTCTTAACGGACTGGACTGGACCCACTGGGCAAAGAATTTGGTTTATCCTGGTCATGCATTACCTTTTTTTGTGTTACAGCCAAAGATAAACAACTTACTACATGGTTCTTGTCGTAAACCACATCATCCAAGCAAAGACGGTTTATTGAGAGTTGATGAACTACTCGAAAACACACCGCCGCTTGAATGGCCAAGTTTACTTATGATGAGTGGAGATCAAATCTATTGCGATGATGTCGCCGCTCCTATGTTATGGGCAATCCATCAGCTTGTTCCTAGTTTTAACATGCCTAATGAATCACTGCCTTGCGTGGAAATAGATAATTCTCAAGCGCTGCATCAAGATAATGCCTACTATTACGCAAGGGAAACGCTTTTACCGGCAAATGAAGCCAACCGAGGCATGTTGGCGCAAGTGTTTGGCGGTGTTCGTAAGCCAGTATTTACGACAGATACTGCCCAAAATCATCTTATTTCCCTAGGGGAAGTATTAGCCATGTACGTTCTTGTCTGGTCTCCTGCAGGCTGGGAGTCATTACTTGAGAAAAATGGCTGGGGAATGCCCTCTGGTTTGACCGAGAAGCAGAAAACAGATTATTTACAACGGCAAGCCATACTGCAAAACTTTGTAGAAGGTTTGCCAAAAGTACGTCGTGCCCTCGCCCATCTTCCTGTGGCCATGATCTTTGACGACCATGACATAACCGATGATTGGAATCTAACTGCGGCTTGGGAGCAAACAGCTTACAATCACCCGTTTTCCGCCCGCATTATTGGTAACGCGTTGTTTGGATATTTAATTTGCCAAGGATGGGGAAATTGTCCAGAACACTTCTCTCCTCAACTCATCAATGAGGTCCAGCATGTTCTAGCAAGACCTGGAGGTGAAGAACACGATGATTTTTTACGAACATTGTTTGGTTTTTCACAATGGAATTACACATGGCAAACAACGCCACCTTTGGTCGTTCTTGATACTCGTACTCAGCGTTGGCGCTCAGAAAGATCACTAGAAAGCCCTTCAGGCTTAATGGATTGGGAGGCGCTAACAGACCTTCAGCAACAGCTTAAAGGTTTAGGCGCCGTTATTATGGTCTCGCCCGCCCCCATTTTTGGCGTGAAACTGATTGAAACCATTCAGCGTCTATTTACTTGGTTTGGTCATCCTCTGATGGTTGATGCCGAAAATTGGATGGCACACCGAGGTTCTGCGCATACCCTAATGAATATGTTTAGACATAAGAAAACCCCAAAGCACTTTGTGATTTTATCTGGCGATGTACATTACTCTTTTGTGTATGACATTCAATTACGTGGCAGCAACAGAGGGCCAGATCTATGGCAGATTACCAGTAGCGGCATCAAAAACGAATTTCCCAAACGATTATTAGACATCTTTGACCGCACAAACCGCTGGCTATATTCCCCTAAATCCCCACTAAACTGGTTTACTAGACGACGCCGCATGAAAGTTATCCCACACAAACCTGAAACAGCAGACCACGGTGAACGCTTACTCAACGCTTCCGGAGTCAGTTTAGTCAGATTTCATTCCGATGGATCACCTCAGGCGGTTATACAACTGTGCTCGGATGGAAGAGACATTAAATTTATCCTCTCAGAAGAAGACGCAACTTGGGAATAAGAGAGAGAAAGGCACTTTGTATTGTTATGGAAAATCTCTATAAACCTTTTACTGATTTCTACAATACGCCCGTGTAAAGTAACTAGATAATCATAGTTGAATTAAAAAAACCGCCTAGGATATAACCCTAAGCGGTTTTTATGATGTACTTTATGCAGTACAAAATCAAAAATCACTCTGTAACCCTTGATTTTACTGGGATAATGGCGGTGAGCAAGAGATTCGAACTCTTGATGCCTTTCGACATACACGCTTTCCAGGCGTGCTCCTTCGGCCACTCGGACAGCTCACCAAAACTTTTATACGCAGTGCGTAATTTGTGCGCGTATATTAATTATGAAGACTAGAGATTGCAACCCATTTTTAAAAATAAACCTTAAAAATTAATCTCTTACCCACGTTAAGTGCGACCCAATATCAACTTCAGGGATAAAAGCAGCTTTTTCATTGGGCGTACCGACATAGATTAAGCCTACAATTTGATCATTTTCATCCAAGTTTAATAATTCTTTGGTTTTTTGCGTGAAGCATGCTGGACCACTTCGCCACATGGCACCATATCCTAGAGCATTTAATCCCAATAAAACCTGCTGCGCTGCCGCAGAAGTAGCCATCACCTGCTCTATCGCAGGCACTTTAGGATGGGTTTGAACTTTTGCATAAATCAGAAGCACAGCTGGAGCGCGATAGGCTTTTTTAACAAAGCCCTCTTTTTTACTCTCTGGCATTGATTCCACTTCAGATAAAGCATGATGCCAGTAGATTTGTCCTAACTTCTCGCGCCCTTCTCCTTCAAAGATACAAAATCGCCATGGTTTAAGGTTCCCATGATCCGCCGCACGGCTTGCCGCACTCAAAACCAATTCCCATTCATTTTCAGTCGGCGCAGGTGCATTAAGAGCAGGCTGAGAAACACGGTTGCGCATAAAGCTTATAAATTCTTTGTTCATAAAATATTTTATTCCGTTAACATGAGGCAAAGCGTATATTTAAAGTGCATTTTGCCATTACTTAATGATAATGAATATCACAATCGTCAGTTTAAGGTCTAGGAGTTTTTCATGCAAAAGTGGCTAATTTGGATGTTGATTGAATTAAGCACTCTTTTACTCTTGGGCAGCCTTATATTTTTGTGGCTATCGCACACCCTCGGCAAAAAAATTGAGCAAGAAAAAAAGAGAGTCGCTGAATCCACGAGCGATTTAACCGTATCTAATGAGTCTAAGTCCTATAAAAGGCTAGCACAGTATCTCAACACGCAAATTCAATTCGCCGCGAATGCTATTTCTCCTAAAATAAGCGCCCATGAAACAAACAGATTAAAAATCTGGGGAACGATACTAAAAGCAGAAAGAGCAATCCTCTTAAATCAAGTTAGTGATAAGCCGAAGACCATTCTAAATCGCTTTTTATCTAGCTTACTCTATGCTTTATCTGCCCCTAAATTGCAGACGACTGACCCAGATGAGTTACATCAAAACCTCAAGGACATGGAAAGCGAGTTCTTCCAAACAGCTGAATTGCTAATAACGAAAGAGTCTCTTACAAAACGACAAGCCCTCCTAAATGATGATTTGCAAAAAAACATAGATAGAGCCAAAAGTCGTATCCTTCAATTAAACACAAAGCATGAAGAGCAAAAACGTCTTGAGAAAGAAATTAGTGTGCTAAAAACTAAGATTGAGCTTTTAGAGCAGAACGCCGCTCAAAGCCAACTTCCTGCGTCAAATTTTAGCTTAGAGGTTCCAACGGCTCAAAAAATAGAAAAACAGATTCGCGATGCATCTTTTAAACAAATATCAAGTTTAAACAGCCTGTCCAATCGCCAAAAAATGGTCATTGATCAGCTAAAATCAGAAATAGAAAAAGCTTATAAAAACAATAATCCAAGCAATTCCCTTGAAGCACAAAGGGTTGCTATTAAGAAGCTGGAACGCATATCGGAAGAATCCCAAATGCTCATATTGCAGTTAGAAGCAGAACTGCAAACGTCTAACCTATCAATCCTTTCTTTGAAGGAAGACATTAATGCCAAAGACGCAAAACTCGCTGAAATTGAGCAACAGCTTGCTCGCAGTAATGAAACTGCCATAGGTAATCTTCAAGCGCTTAACGCGAATAAAAAAGAAACACTTGTTTCTCTTCGAGATGAACTCAATACAGCGCTTGAGAGTAGAGCAACAGATAGCCTTATAGAACAGGATAAAGATACAAAAATGCTTGAACGCCTTCTTCAAGAATCTGAAACTTGCGTAACTTTATTGGCTCAAGAACTTGATATTGCAGAAGATACCAATGATCAGTTAAAACAAAAAATTGGGCAACTTGCTTTAAGTAAAAATGTGGTTTCATCAAATTTATCCAAACCACTTTTTGAGCAAAGAGAAAGAAATAGGCAGTTGGTGTTAATAACCACGGAATTAAAAAATAAGGTATTAAACATGGCGTCCAACAAAGACTATCAAGCTCTTAGGGTAAGCTACAACAAAAAGAGTCTAGAGTGCGACCGTTTACAACTGGCGTTTTCTGATTTAGAAATGAAATATTTGGGGACGCTAAACGAATAGCAATCCCCATTGCATATTTAACGCTGAATTTGAAAATTCAACATGCGCTGTAGTGGAATCAAAGCTTTTACTCTCGTTTCTTCTGCTACATGAATCTCACCCGAACCATCTCTTAGAGAGTTACGAAGCATTTCTAAACTGTTTAATGCCATCCAAGGACAATGTGCACAACTACGACAATTCGCCCCTGAACCAGCGGTAGGTGCCTCAATGAAACGTTTCTGAGGAGACGCTTGCTTCATTTTGTAAAAAATACCTCTATCGGTGGCAACAATAAAAGTATCGTTTGGCATATTCTTTGATGCATTAAGAAGCTGCGACGTTGAACCAACAACATCTGCCACTTCGACAACCGGTTCAGGCGACTCCGGATGAACAAGCACAGCGGCGTCTGGATAAATAGATTTTAAATCTAAAATTCCTTTTGCTTTAAACTCCTCATGCACAATACAGGCACCATCCCACATAATCATGTCTGCACCCGTTTCTCGTTGAATGTAGCCACCAAGGTGTTGATCTGGTGCCCAAATAATTTTTTCACCTTGATCAACGAGATGGTTAACTACGTCCAGAGCGATACTAGAAGTGACAACCCAATCCGCACGCGCTTTTACCGCCGCAGAGGTGTTTGCGTACACAACAACCTTACGATCTGGATATTGGTCACAAAAAGCAGAAAATTCTTCAATAGGACAGCCAATGTCTAGTGAGCAAGTCGCTTCTAGCGTTGGCATTAAAATGGTTTTTTCTGGGCTTAATATTTTGGCCGTTTCACCCATGAATTTAACACCAGCAACAACCAATGTCTTAGCTTCATGATTGGCACCAAAACGCGCCATCTCTAACGAATCAGCAATGATTCCGCCAGTCTCTTCTGCTAATTCTTGAATAGCATCTTCTGTATAGTAATGAGCTACTAGTACAGCATTCTTTTGCTTGAGCAAAGATTTGATTTCAGCACGAATTTCATCGCCATCGACAGATTGTATTTCAAGACTTTTTTCGGCTTCAGATAGGTATCTTTGAACAGTGTCGCGAAGTGCTGCTTTATCGTAAAGTTTAGACATATCATTACCCCTTAAGAAACTGGGAGCGGAATGAGTGTTTTTTGGTGGGTCGTACTGGATTCGAACCAGTGACCAATTGATTAAAAGTCAACTGCTCTACCAACTGAGCTAACGACCCAAAAATCACAAAAGGAATAAAACATGTTGGTGGGTCGTACTGGATTCGAACCAGTGACCAATTGATTAAAAGTCAACTGCTCTACCAACTGAGCTAACGACCCAACGGGTTGCGTATAATACAGAGCCCCGCTGAGGAATGCAAGCTATTTAATTTTACTTAAATAACCAGCCGCTAGTTGAGCAGCTTTTGTATCAGGAAAACGCCTGATAACATCCTGTAAGTACAACTTAGCATTTGCAGTATCACCAATCTGATCGCTAACAGTGCCTAACTTGTACAATGAGTCTTGTTCTTTGCCATGACCTGGAAAACGTTGAATCACAGTAGAAAAAGCGTCTAATGCTTCTCTAGATTTTCCTTGGACTAATTTCACTTCACCTAGCCAATAATAACCATTTCCGGTTAGAGAATTGTTAGGGTAAGTATTTACAAAATTAGTAAAAGCGGTCTCAGCTTGATCAAATTGTCTTTCACGAATCAAGTTGTACGCATTGTTGTAGGCTTGTTGAGACTCTTCAGTAGGTGGCTGCAGACTAACAGGCGCTAGAGGAGAAGTAACGAGTGTATTAATGGGAGTGTTTTCTATTTCATCGGGTATCTGTTCTGTTTGCGCAATCGGAGCCACTGAATTATTCGGCTCGTTTGCAGGAGCTGACATCAGTATCGATATGCGTTTATCAAGATCTATATAACGATCCCTTTGACTCTCTTTCATTAGCCTTAATTCATGCCCCTGCTCTTCCACTTGTCCACGAAGGCTCTGAACCTCCTGTTGCAGTGTTTCCAATTGAAAGAGCAAGTCAGCAGCAGCGTTGGCTGACAAGCCACCACCGCCACTTACCTGCGGAATTTCAGCCATTGCAAATGGTGCTGTGAGACACAGCACCATTGCAAAAGAGTGAATTTTCACATCTTTTTTGAACATTATTCGTAACGTACTTCAACTCGACGGTTTAACTGCCAAGCATTGCTGTCATGACCGAAGGCAACAGGAACTTCTTCACCAAAACTTACTGTTTCAATTTGTGAAGCAGCAACGCCTTGGATAGTCAAATAACGGCTAATTGCTTTAGCACGACGCTCACCAAGAGCCATGTTATATTCACGAGTGCCACGCTCATCAGCATGACCTTCTAGAACAACACGCGCATCTGGATTTGAAACAAGGTATGCAGCATGTTTAGCCAAAGCTTCACGAGATTCTGGACGTACAATTGATTTATCAAAATCAAAGTAGAACACAGTCTCTACACCTGCCAAAGAATCCATACCTGTATCTTTTTCTTCAACAATAACGCTAGTCGTAGCGCTATCTTGACCAGCACCGTATGCTGAATCAGTGTTTGCTGCTGAACTAGCGTTTGCATCTTCAGCAACAGTTGAAGAATCAGTATCAGTTGCTGTTGTGCTACAACCCGCGATCCAAGCTGCAGACAATCCAATTACAGCAAACTTACCTAGTTTGTTTACACTCATTATTCACTCCTCAATGTCTTTATTTGAAATACGGAGACCAAGATGGCTCTCGTACATCACCCTCTGCTGATGGTATCCTATATTTAACTAGGCCATCAACGGATACTACGGCTAAGATACCCTTTCCTTGATAGGTTGTGGCATACATCACCATGCTACCATTCGGTGCAATGCTAGGCGATTCGTCTAAGTAAGTCTCTGTAAGAGTCTGAACTCGGCCTGTTTTCATATCCTGTAAAGCAATATGATAATTACCATCATTCTTTTGAACAGTGACAAGATAACGACCATCTGGCGTCATTCTTGCTCTAGTATTTAATTCACCTTCAAATGTGACTCTTTCTACACGCTTACTATTTACATCTAATCGATATATTTGCGGGTTACCGCCACGATCAGACGTAAAAATTATTCCTTTGCCATCTGGTTCCCAGCTTGGCTCTGTATCAATAGCATAGTGGTTTGTCATACGCTCTAATTTTTGCGTCGCGATATCCAAAGTATAAATCTCTGGGTTCTCATCTTTAGACAATACCAATGCTAATTTTTTTCCATCTGGAGACCAAGACGGTGCTCCATTTAATCCTCTAAACTGAGCAATTTGCTGACGTCTGCCTGTTGCCAATTCTTGAGTAAAAATACTAGGACGGCGATTTCTAAACATCACATACGCTATGTTACGACCATCCATACTCCAAGAAGGAGATAAAATTGGCTCTTTCGACTCAACAATAACCTGTGGTCTATGGCCATCAGCATCCGCTACCTGTAATTTAAACAAAGGGGATTTTTTATTTCCCTCTGCAGTAACATATAATATTCTAGTACTAAATGCGCCCTTTGACCCTGTCAATAATTCGTAAACTTTGTCACTAATATAATGAGCCGCATCTCTTAAATTTCTCGCGCTAACGTCAATCGAGTTATGTCTTTCAACAGGTTTTTGACTCAACACATTTAGCAACTCAAAGCCAACTCTATACTGATTGTTTGGCAATTTTTGCACTGTACCAATAACCACATAGTCGCTCTTTAGTAAACGCCAATCACGATAAAAAACATCTGCCTCTCTTGTCGGCATACTTAACATGTTAGCGCGCGGAACCGGCTGAAACAAACCACTACGAGCTAAATCGTCTTCGATAATTTGTGCTACGTCCTCAGGTAGAGCGTCCATTCCAGCGTAACCAAAAGGGACCACCGCAATAGGAAGCAACTGATCTGCACCACTGGTTATTTCAATAACTAATTGAGCCCCTAGCTGAACTCACAAATACTAAACACGTAAATAGTATACTCAACCATTTTTTAAACATCATTAGTTTCTCAAATCCTGCGGGTTAAAAATTAAATCTACCTGACGGAAATTTCGCTCAAAAACATAAGAGTCTACTTTTGCAAGCTCCTCTATTCGCCTTACCTTATAAACAGCATCAACGGCTCTTTGGTCAAATAAGGCATCACCACTACTTTTTGTTACTTGAGCATTCATTACTTCACCAGTAGGCAAAAAATAAATACGCAGCTGGGCTACCATATTATTTCGTGCACTAGGCGGACGAATCCAAGCTGCCGTTACTCTGTTATTAATTAAGCTACTAATAGATTGAACCATTTGCGCTTCTGCCACGGCTCGTTCCTTCGCTTCTTCTGCAGCCGCTTTGGCTGCCGCTGCTTCCGCTTTTTTCTGCTCAGCTAAGCGGGACGCTTCTTCTTGCCGCTTACGCTCTTGTTCAGCCAAACGATCTGCTTCAGCTTGTTTTTTCGCTTTTCTTCAGCTAAGCGATCTGCCTCAGCCTTACGCTCCAACTCTTTACGCTTCTTATCGTCAGCCTCTTTCTCAGCTAAACGCTTTTTTTCTGCTTCTTGAGCTAAGCGTTTTGTTTCAGCTTCTTGAGCTACGCGTTTCTGCTCGGCTTCTTGTGCTTGACGCTTTTGCTCATCTTCTCTTTTTCTCTGAGCGTCTTCTTTCTCTTTAGCCTCTTTGGCTTGGGCAAGCTGTCTTTGCTTGTCTTCCAATGCTTTTCTTTCCGCTTCTTTTTTGCGATTTTGTTCAGCGTCTTTTCGCTTCTCTTCTGCAACCGCAGCCTGCTTTTGAGCCTCTCTCTGTTCTGATTCACGCTGACCTATGATTGTTTGCGAAACATCCACGACGGTAGCATTAACAATTTGAGGCTTTTTGGGTTTTGGCGGCTCAGTATCACCAAAGTCAATCACCACTAAACCAGCCACAACAATACTAGCGTGCAAACCTACAGCCAGTACTGTTGGAATACTATAACTATCACTGCGTAGCCATTTCATTAATTCGTTTCCGGCTCTGTCACTAAACCAACATTTGGAACACCAGCCCCTTGCAAAGCCACCATCAAACCAATCACATCTCCATATGGAACATTCTTATCACCCCTAACCAAAACAGACATTTTTGGGTTCTGGCTCAAAACTTTGCGTACTCTATCTTGTAATTCGGATAAAGCAATAGATTCTTGCTTGCCACCCACATCTAAATAAAATTTACCCTTAGAATCTACCGATGCAATGAGAATATCGTTCTCATCATCCTGTATTGGTGTGGCATTTGCATTAGGCAGTTCTACGTCAACACCCTGAGTCAGCATTGGTGCTGTGATCATAAAAATAACCAATAATACGAGCATAACGTCAATATACGGAACAACGTTTATTTCCGCCATTGGGCGACGTTTATTTCTTCTGCGTGAACGAGCCACTATACAGCGCCTCCCTCTCTAACATGCACCTTGCGATGTAATATACTTGTAAATTCATCTGCAAAGTTCTCGTAACTAGAGCCAAGCGATTCTGCAGTTGAAGAAAAACGGTTATAAGCAATAACGGCAGGTATCGCTGCAGCCAAACCTATGGCTGTTGCAATAAGAGCCTCAGCAATACCTGGTGCTACGGTAGCTAATGTTGCCTGCTGAACCTCTGCCAAACCAATAAACGAATGCATAATCCCCCAAACAGTCCCAAAAAGACCGATATAAGGACTGGTAGAGCCCACTGTAGCCAAAAAAGGTAGATGTTGATCTAACTTTTCTTCTTCACGGTACAGTGCCACTCGCATTGCGCGCTGAACGCCATCCATAATAGCCTCAGGGTCTACATTATGACTCTGCCTTAAGCGAGTGAATTCTTTTATGCCGGATGTAAAAATATTTTCCATCCCCTCCACTTTTCGACCTTCCTGAGTAAGCTTACGGTAAAGCTGACTGAGATCAATGCCAGACCAAAAATTCTCTTCAAATGTAGCACGAACTCTTTTTGCTTCTTTTAACACTCGAATTCTTTGAAATATAACAATCCATGAAAAGATGGAAGCAGCTAATAACGTCAACATAACAAGTTGAACAACGAAACTAGCACTGGCGATAAGTCCCCAAATTGACATTATTAACCTCTATTTAAAATCCGTAGGTAGTTGGTAATTAAAATGCTCATAAGCACGCTTCGTAACTTGACGCCCTCTTGGTGTCCGAATTATGAAGCCCTGCTGAATCAAAAACGGCTCTATAACATCTTCTATTGTATCTTTGTCTTCACCTAACGCTGCTGAAACACTGTCTAGGCCAACAGGCCTCCCGTCAAACTTTTCTATCATGGTCAATAGCATACGCCTGTCTAAATGGTCAAAGCCTTGGCTATCTACACTTAACATATCTAACGCCCTTTGAGCAACTTTTTGCCCTACAAGATGCTCGCCACTCACTTGGGCAACATCGCGCACTCGACGAAGTAGACGATTTGCTATTCGAGGTGTTCCCCTTGATCTTCGAGCCACTTCAAAACACCCTGAGTGATCAAGTTGCATCCCCATTTTTCCTGCGGATCTAGCAACTATCGTTGTTAGTGACTCCACATCATAAAACTCTAGGCGCTGCACAATACCAAATCGATCTCGCAAAGGAGAGGTTAGCAAACCTGCCCTAGTTGTTGCTCCGACAAGAGTAAAGGGAGGGAGTTCAATTTTAATTGATCTTGCTGCTGAAGCCTCGCCGATCATTATATCAAGCTGGTAATCTTCCATTGCCGGATAGAGTACCTCTTCAATAGCTGGACTCAGACGATGAATTTCATCAATAAATAAAATATCACCTTCGTTTAAATTCGTTAACAAAGCAGCAAGATCCCCAGCCCTTTCCAAAACAGGACCAGATGTTGTTCTTACTTCCGCCCCCATTTCATTGCCAATTATGTGAGCAAGCGTAGTCTTACCCAAACCAGGAGGCCCAAAAATAAGAGTGTGATCAAGCGGCTCGTGGCGCTGCCTGGCCGCTTCGATAAAAATCTCCATTTGCTCACGAACGACAGACTGCCCTATGTACTCTGCAAGCGCCTGCGGACGTATTGCCCGATCGACTTGACGATCATTACCTTTTAGCTCAGCAGAAATAATTCTATCGTGCTCAATCATGCTTATTGCCTTAGCATACCTTTTAGGGCTGCTTTTATTACATCTTCACTGTTTGCTGCATCAACCGGAATACCAGCAATGGCTTTGGCCGCTTCTTGAGGCTTATAACCAAGAGAAATAAGCGCAGCTTCAGCCTCTTGCCTTGGATCCGCCTGTACTTGTCGCAATACGGCTGGCGCAGAAAAGAGATCGTTCTTCGCAGCTTGACCAAGTTTATCTCGCAACTCAATAATTAAACGCTCAGCGGTTTTTTTGCCAACGCCAGGGATGCGGGTCAAAGCGGTGACATCGGATTCTTGTACATTACCAATCAGCTCTTCAGCTGACATACTAGATAAGATTGCTAACGCCATTTTAGGGCCAATACCATTCACTTTGATGAGAATACGAAACAGAGCACGCTCATTTTTATCAATAAAGCCATAAAGAGTGTGAGAATCTTCTTTTACTAGCAAATGAGTATATAAAGTGACTATGCCACCCACTTGAGGTAAATCATAAATAGTGGTCATGGGTGAGTCTCACTTCATACCCAATTCCACCCACATCAACCAGCAGTTCTGGCGGTGCTTTTTCAACCAAAGTACCAACGATTCGACCAATCACAATGACTTCCTTACATCTTGTTCAGTCCAGCGTTTAGATGAACGCCCCGCTCGTTTCCCAACACCATACTCTAAACCGCCTGAAGTACGTGTATTGGCATGACACAGAGCAATAGCCAAAGCATCTGCCGCGTCTGCTTGAGGCTTAGAAGACAGATTTAACAACAATTGCACCATAGACTGAACTTGACTTTTATCCGCGTTACCGTTGCCAACAACGGACTGCTTAACTCTTCGAGCGGCATACTCATGCACCGCAAGCTCTCGCAAAGATGCCGCCACAATGGCAACCCCCCGTGCTTGGCCAAGCTTTAGTGCAGAATTCGCGTTTTTCGCCAAAAACACTTCCTCAATAGCAAACTCATCAGGCTTATATTCTTCCAATAATACAGAGATATAATTAAAAATATGCTTTAACCTGACAGACAAAACTTCGTCAGGCAATTTAATACACCCACTATTCACATAGTGAGTTTTGCCATTTATGACGTCTATAATGCCAAAGCCTGTTATTCTAGGCTCGGATCAATCGCTAAAATTCTGGTCATGATCATAAATTTTTACGCCCTGCATAGTTACTGTATATTTCAACAGCCCTTTACAAAGTATGCAATGCCAAAACACAAAAAAGACCGCATATTAGCGGTCTTTTACATTTTACTTGCAATTCTTTAACATAACTCACTGTTTTAAGGCGATTTAATCGCTAAAAAACTAAGATTCAGCGATTGGCTTTCTGACGCGAATATTTAATTCCTTTAATTGTTTCTCACTTACCTCACCTGGCGCCTGAGTTAGTAGGCAGGTAGCACTTTGCGTTTTAGGGAAAGCAATAACGTCACGAATCGAGCTAGAGCCCGTCATTAGCATCACAAGGCGATCTAAGCCAAATGCTAAACCACCATGTGGCGGCGCACCGAATTTAAGTGCGTCTAATAAGAAGCCAAATTTCTCTTCCTGCTCTTCCTTAGTGATATTTAGTAACTCAAATACAGTTTCCTGCATTGAAGCCTGGTGTATACGAATAGAGCCACCACCAAGTTCTGTACCATTTAACACCATATCATACGCTTGTGATAGTGCAGTCAAAGGGCTTGCCTTAAGATCTTCTGGAGAACAAGACGGTGCAGTAAATGGATGGTGAATAGCTGTGATTCCGCCATCACTTGTTTCTTCAAACATTGGGAAGTCCACAACCCACAATGGCGCCCATTTACAAGTATAAAGATCTAAATCTTCACCTAGTTTGCAGCGAAGCGCACCAAGAGCCTCATTCACAACCTTGGCAGAGTCTGCACCGAAGAAAATCAAGTCACCATCTTGATACTCCAAGACGATCAAGCAAAGCTGCGCGAACATCTACAGGCAAGAATTTAACGATCGGTGACTGCAAACCTTCTTCAAGATTTGATTTGTCATTTACCTTGATGTAAGCCAAACCTTTTGCACCATAAATACCAACAAATTTGGTGTAGTCATCGATTTGCTTGCGAGTCAACGCATTTCCACCAGGCACTTTTAACGCAGCAACGCGGCCTTTTGGATCGGTGGCTGGGCCAGAAAATACTTTAAAGTCTACGTCAGCCATCAAGTCAGATACAGTCACAATGGTCAACGGAATCCGAAGATCCGGCTTATCACTGCCATACGTTTCCATTGCCTTGGAATAAGGCATACGTGGAAACACACCCAAATCAACATTCATTAGCTCTTTAAACAAGCTAACAATCATCGTTTCTGTCATCGCCATAATGTCTTTTTCACTCATGAACGACGTTTCAATATCGACTTGAGTGAATTCTGGTTGGCGATCTGCTCGTAGATCTTCATCACGGAAACATTTTGCGATTTGATAATAGCGATCAAAACCAGACACCATCAATAGCTGCTTGAAAAGCTGAGGGGACTGAGGAAGCGCAAAAAAACTACCCTGCTGAGTACGGCTAGGCACTAAATAATCACGCGCGCCTTCTGGTGTTGCACGCGTCAAAATAGGCGTTTCAATGTCTAAAAAGCCATTGCCATCCAAATAACGACGTAGAACAGATGTCACCTTTGAACGAAAACGCATTTTTTGCTGAATTTCAGGGCGACGCAAATCGATAAAACGATTTTTCAAGCGAACATCTTCACCAACAGATTGATGCTCATCCAACTGAAATGGAGGTGTTTTTGCCACGTTCAGAATTTCAAGCTCAGTACCAAGCACTTCAATTTCGCCAGTACGCATATTTGGATTAGTTGTCCCTTCAGGACGAGCGCGCACCACACCTTTTAGCTTAACAACAAACTCATTACGAACACTGTCGGCAAGCGCAAAACTTTCAGCACGATCTGGGTCAAAAACGACTTGAGTGATACCTTCACGATCGCGAACGTCTAGGAAGATAACGCCACCGTGGTCACGACGACGATGAACCCAACCGCATAGGGTGATTTCTTGTGAAATATTAGAAGCATTTAACTCGCCGCAATAATGGCTGCGCATAATTTCTTTCCTATTACTTTCTCAGTAAGAGAGTGATTTTTTCTTAGAACGTTTTCCATTCGATCAGTAATGTTAACTGAATTTTAAGCTCTGAATAGAATAACAGAATATTTTAAGGCAAAGCATTATATGCGAACCGAGTCCGACTCTCTAGGGTCTGAACCAAATTTGTCCAACACAATAGACGCATTATGCAATGCTGGTGATTTCATAAGCGATTTGTCGACTATTTTGAGGCAAATCGACCTCATCACCCAACATTTTCCCCAATAATCTTTTACCAACGGGTGTTGAGGCGGTAACTAAGTAAACCGTTTCTCCTTTAATTTCAACATTCAGTCCACCTGCGCAAGGCGATATGAAGAAATACTTCTTTATACCACTGAGTGGCTCCAGCTCAGATAGGGTTACCATACTCCATAGACCAACAGTACTATCTTCAGCAAAAGTAACAGGGGGTGTTTTGCTAAAAATCAACCAATCCTTTTCGCACTCTAATACACGCTGGGATTGGCCGTGAGCTAAATAAGAAGCCTCTAAGCCAAAAGTATCGTATTTATTTTCAGCAATACTTTCTTGATTCGTCGCCGCTTCATGCGCCTGTTTGGCCGCCCATTTTGCAGTTTCATAGCGGCGTAGTAATGCTTCTGTGACGGCTTTATATACATCTTGTTTATCCATCAGGATTTTATCCGCTTCGTTGAATTAGCCCATTGTAGCGATTCATTTTAATAAAAAAATCCATGACTTGCTCTCAAATAGCCTTACTGATGCCTAGCCTGAAGAAAGCGCAAGAAAATGTCTTTTAAAAATACGGACCCTTTAGTTGACACTATCAACCGACAAAACTAAACTGATAACTATTCTCATAAATTTCAAAAACAGGTTTCTATGAAGGAAAAAATTGCCGAGTCACTTCATCAACTCATACACAGTTATCGCCATCATTTACGTGAGGAAGCGTTAAATTCAGGAATTTCAATCCCTGTCAGTCATATTCGCTCTCTTAAATGCATTCGTAGAATTCCAAATTGCCATGCCAAAGACATAGCAGAGAGGCTTTCTCTCGATAAATCACAAATCACTCGAGTTTTAAAAGAATTGGTCAGCCTGGGTTATGTTAAAAAAGTACGCAATCCAGACAACCACCGCAGCCAGCTACTGAGCCTCACTGAATCGGGTGACGCATTACTCAATAAACTCATGACGCTCGATCAACTGGCCGTCGAAAAGATGACACACCATTTAACTGAGCAACAAATCGTTGATTTCATTTACATTGCAGAAATGATGACGAACACCCCTTATCCATCACTTTGTCATAAACAAGATTCAGGAGCCACTAATGAATAGACCACTACCACGAGAACTTACTGTAATCAAAAAGGCACAGATCACAACCAACATGCTCCGAGTAACATTAGGTGGCGACAATATACACACCATTCCAGCAAACCAAGAAAGCGGCTACGTCAAACTCATTTTTCCAAGAGAGGATCAAAAACCGTGCGTCCGAACCTATACCATTAGACACCAGCGTGCAGACGAAATAGACATTGATTTCGTACTTCATGAAGATAGCGGTCCTGCGTCATCTTGGGCAAAGCAAGCACAAGCTAACGATTTAATCCTTGTTGGTGGTCCTGGACCAAAAAAACTCATCGAAGCAGCGGATTGGCACATTTTTGTTGGCGATATGACGGCCCTCCCCGCAATTAGTGTCAACCTAGAAATGCTTCCGCAGGATGCAAAAGGCTACGCCATTATTGAAGTCATTTCTCAAGAGGATATTCAGCCGTTAAGACACCCTAAAAACATAGAATTAAAATGGGTGATTAATCCGCACCCAGGCGAAAACGCTAACTTATTAGTGGAACAGGTTCAATTACTGCCATGGCTACAAGGTCAAGTTTCTGTTTGGGCGGCTTGCGAATTCAGTAGCATGAAAATGTTACGTGCATTTTTTAAAAAGGACGCAAAAATTGAGAAGGAAAATTTGTATTTATCTAGCTACTGGAAGTTAGGCAGCAACGAAGACCAGCATAAAGAAGTAAAGCGCATTGACTTAGAAGAAATGGAGCAATAACCATTGATTCATAAAAAAGCCAGCTTAAATAAGCTGGCTTTTGGTGTTTGCTTTATAACCGCACACTCTCAATGATCAAATCAACCACGGCATCCAGAGTTGATTCCGTAAGATGGGAATCGGCTATTGTCGGATTACCAACCAAGAAAGCGATCCCTGTCTGGCGAATTAACACCGCCTCTTGTTCCGACGCATCCGCTTTAACCAAGGCAACCACTCCTTGGCGCAGCAACAACCGCTCAAGGGTACTGCTTTGCTCCAATATGTCAGCCGATAGTGCAATAACGGCGGGCTTCTGCCCAAGTCTGGCGGCACGATCTTCTGCACTAACAATACTATCTTGATCAATTTCAGCGACAGCTTCTTCCACCATCCCAGCGCCAACCGTCACATTCGTGAGTCGATCAATAATAACCAATGCACCGGTAAAGCGACTATCCGTATATTCATCAAACGCAACTGGCGCATCGAACTGCAATACAGCATCAGCGATACCATTAAGCTCTAATGAATCTATATGGCTAACTTCCAGAGTATTGACATCCACTCGATGATTAAAGTGATGCACTTTACCAGGAACCGTTTGTGTACCTAATTTGAAGTCATACAACTTACCCGGCACTAACGGCTGATCCGCCATCCAAACAATAGAAGCGCGCAGTGTGGTTGCAATAAGCGGCTCTTGTCCAAGGTGTGACAGCATATCACCACGACTAATATCGATTTCATCTTCCAGCGTGATCGTAACAGCTTGCCCGGCTTTCGCTGCCTCTAAATCCCCATCAAATGTGACGATTCTTTCAACCGTAGACACTTTTCCAGATGGCAAAGCGACCACTTTGTCGCCAGGTTTCACAGCGCCTGCGGCAATGGTTCCAGAGAAACCACGGAAATCTAAATTAGGGCGATTCACATACTGCACAGGAAAACGGAACGAATCACGTTTCACATCACGATTAATCTGTACTGTTTCCAAAATCGACATGAGTGGACCGCCTTGATACCAAGGTGTACTCTCAGACGCGTTGACGACGTTATCGCCACGCAGTGCAGACATTGGTACAAAATGAATGTCTTCCGGCTTGCGATCGCCAAGCTGATCCACAAACGTCAGATAATCCTGTTTGATCTGATTAAACGTTTCCTCTGAAAAATTCACCAAATCCATCTTATTAATGGCGACAACAACATGCTTGATGCCCAACAAGGACGCAATATAACTATGGCGACGGGTTTGTGTTTGAACACCATAACGCGCATCAATCAAAATAATAGCAAGATCACAGGTAGATGCACCGGTCGCCATATTTCGAGTGTACTGCTCATGCCCTGGAGTATCCGCAATAATGAACTTGCGCTTTTCCGTAGAAAAATAACGATACGCCACATCGATTGTGATGCCCTGCTCACGCTCTGCTTGTAGACCATCGACCAACAAAGCCAGATCCACCTCTTCGCCCTGTGTACCAGACTTTTTACTGTCACGCTTCACGGCATCTAAGTGATCTTCATAGATCAACTTAGAGTCATGAAGTAAGCGGCCAATTAAGGTACTTTTTCCATCATCAACATTGCCACAGGTAAGAAGACGCAGTAAGTCTTTTTCTTCGTGTTGTTTCAAATAACCAAGTATGTCTTGGCTGATCAATTCTGACTGGTGAGACATTCTTTCTTTACTCCAAACTTAGAAATAGCCTTGTTTCTTCTTCTCTTCCATTGATCCAGATGAATCATGGTCAATCATTCGCCCTTGACGCTCTGAACTTTTTGTCAGCAACATTTCCTGAATAATCTCAGGCAAAGAAGCCGCTTCAGACTCAACAGCACCGGTTAATGGGTAGCAGCCCAATGTACGGAAGCGAACCGACTTCATTTCGGGCACCTCACCGTTTAACGGCATACGTTCATCATCTACCATGATTAAAGTACCGTCACGCTCTACTACCGGACGCTTCGCAGAGAAATAAAGTGGCACAATTGGAATGCTTTCCAAGTAGATATATTGCCAAATATCAAGTTCCGTCCAGTTGGATAATGGGAAAACTCGAATGCTCTCGCCTTTGTTTACTTTACCGTTGTAGATATTCCATAACTCAGGACGTTGGTTTTTCGGGTCCCAACGATGCTGTTTATCACGAAAAGAGTACACACGCTCTTTAGCGCGTGATTTTTCTTCGTCCCGACGAGCGCCACCAAAAGCCGCATCAAACCCATATTTGTTTAACGCTTGCTTTAATGCTTGAGTCTTCATGACATCCGTATGTTTAGAGCTACCATGCGTAAATGGCCCGATACCTTGCTCTATACCCTCTTGGTTCTGATGCACAATAAGCTCTAAACCAAGCTTAGAAACCATTTCATCACGGAAGGTGATCATTTCTTTAAACTTCCATCCGGTATCCACATGCATCAATGGAAACGGTGGTTTACCAGGATAAAACGCTTTCATGGCAAGATGCAGCATCACGGCCGAGTCTTTACCAATTGAATACAGCATCACTGGATTATCAAATTCTGCCGCTACTTCACGGATAATATGAATACTTTCCGCTTCTAGCTGTTTTAAGTGAGTCAGTCTTGCCTCTGTCATAATTTCCCATCTCTGTTGTCAGGCTTCAGCATTTTTTGAACTATAACATGCCTTTAGGTTATAAAAAGCATCTCATATAGACTTTAGTGGCATATGCATATTAAAAAAGCTTTATAAGGAGAACCTCTAAGGGAACAACTATTAATCCTCAAAATAACAACAAATACAGCACTTCGAACATAAAAAAAGGCCGATAAATCGGCCTTTTTTAAACACACGGTATCATTACTGACTACTGAGTTGTTGCTCTAGCATAAGTTGGTTAATTTGCTTACGCAGACGAATGATTTCAGCATTCACTTGTGTTCTAAATGCATCACTTGAATTGATTGCATCTTGGTGCTTCGTTAGCGTTTGTTGGATACTGACCATATCTGAAACGCTTGTATCAGCCGTTTGCTTATCAAGGGTATCCACTTTTTTCTGCAGTGAGCTCAAATCTTGCAGAATCTGATCAAGACTAAGCTGCTGAGCTTGATTCTGCCCTACTTGAGCTGTGATAAGCTTAGTCTGACTCTCTTGCTTTGTTGCCAATGCTTTAACAGCATCATCAATCGTTGCAACTGAGGGAACCAGTTTATTGTACCCTGCCTCCACTTCATTAAATGCATCAGCCTGAACCGCGATAAGCTTGGATTGAGTTGACATATCATCACGCATGGTTGATAGCTTTTTCTGTAAATCATCAATGGCCGCTGTATTAGCAGCAATCGCTTGGCGGTTGGTGTCGTAGGCAACGCCCCATAATTTACGAATCTCACTGTCATGATTCTTCAATGTCTCTTCCAACGTCTCACCTTGTTTATTGGCAGAAACATCGGCAGCAAGAAGCTGATGATCAAGATTTTGTATTTCGCTTTTAGCACCATAAAGCTCATTTTTAAGCTGTGTATTTTGCTGCCACAACCAATAACCGGCTCCGCCAGAGACCAAAAGCAAAAGTATTAATAAAAATATATGCCAGCAAGACTTTGCTTTTTGTGCACCACAATCGGGGCATGAGCCGGTCTTGCTGGGGTTGGGGCTGAAGAACCTTTAGGTACGCCAGTACCGGCCTTCTTTCGCTGACTTCATCTTGATCCAGAGTCAGGCTTGGGATCTCAACATCATCGTCTCTTCGCATGGATATCTTATATAGTCGCTATTAACAGGAATTATGGAAAATTTCTCTAGAACAAACCTAAATAATATTATCTTAAGTTGTTCGGTGCTACTATATAATCACCATTAACTGCTTGATAACAAGCATTTTTCGTTAATAAAAAGCAAGGAGAATTGAAATGGCTTTTGAATTACCCGCTCTTCCTTATGCTAAAGACGCACTAGAGCCTCACATGTCGGTTGAGACACTTGAGTATCACCACGGTAAACACCACAACACTTATGTTGTTAAATTGAATGGTTTGCTTCCCGGGTCTGAATACGAAAACAAAACGCTTGAAGAGATCATTGTATCTGCTCCTGCGGGCCTGTTTTCAACAATGCCGCTCAAATCTGGAACCATACTTTCTTTTGGAACAGCTTAAGCCCAAATGGTGGTGGTGAACCGACTGGCGCTCTTGCTGATGCTATCAATGCAAAGTGGGGCTTCTTTCGAAAAGTTCCAAGCGGCTTTTGATGACAAAGCAGTAAACAACTTTGGTTCTAGCTGGACTTGGTTGGTTAAAAAATGCTGACGGTTCTCTAGACATCGTTAATACAAGTAATGCTGCAACACCAATGACAAGTGGTCAAACAGCGATCATTACTGTCGATTTGTGGGAACATGCTTACTACATTGATTACCGCAATGTTCGTCCTGACTACCTAAAAGGTTTTTGGGCACTTGCTAACTGGGAATTCGCGGCAGCGAACTTCGCAGCTTAAACCTATTTTCTGATTTGAAAATAGTGTTAGACCAGTCAAAAAAACGCGGCCTGTGCCGCGTTTTTTTATTAAGAAGTTTGGATCTCATTTTGCACAAAGAGCTTTGCCTGAATAAATTCTGAATGAGGCATAAACAAGAGCTCACTTATTCTCCTGATGCGGTGGTCTTCATGAGCATCAATATTGCCATCAGCCAATGCCACATACCACAACCCTCTCAGCAATGACATTTTTTGCTCTAGTGTTGCCGTTTCATTGATGACCTTAGTAAACTGATACAGATCATTCGCTTCCTCAACGCCCGCGCGGGCTTCTTCAAAAAGTATATCCACATCATCGCCCAGCTCACTGACATCGCGCAAAAGCCGTTTCACTTGACTCTCTTCTTTCTCACTAACATGATGATCCGCGAGCATGACTTCCATCAATAATGCAGCCACAGCCTTTTGATAGGATATTTGTTCTCCCTGTTCAACAGGAAGGCTAAAATGATTTTTTAATACTTTAAACATTATCTCTCCAAAATATGCTCACGCAGAGCTTCGATTAGAACATTCGGAAACTGTCGATAATCTAGATAAGGACACCAAACATAGGGAAAATGCACATAAGCATGGTGTGAATAACCCATGGATTGGGCACGGTCGTCCACTGGCCATGCGCTTCGAAACGTATTCCCAACAATAAAAACAGTCCCCTTATAGTGATCAAGCTGATCACAAGAAAAAACCATTCCAACCTTGTCAAACAGCTGATCATCCCGAAACGTTTTCCATGAGTGGTAGTCAGGTGCTGTAAGCTTCGCCATGATGGTCAATATTTTACGCCAATGATTACCGTTTAGTTCAATTAAAATAGCTGCGTTCGGTCGCTCTAAAAAAGAAGGATCCAATGGCGCACTAGGCAAAATCGGAACGTTGGGCAGGAGGAAGACGTAATCCGCTTTCTCTAAACAAGCCCCTAACCATAAACGATTCATGACAAACTCCAAATTTTATTAAGAATACAATGCACACTGGCGAATATCCGCTAAGCAATGGGTAAAGACAGTGCAATTTAAAGCACCACATAGAGCAATGCTGGGGTAGCATGCACTTTTAACGCAATAAACATTTAACAATATGCTACACAATACATTAGACATTGCTCATAAATATAAATTAGAATAGTCTAATATTAATTTGAGGATTTAACGATGGACATGATTTTTAACCCATTAGTGGGCGGCTTATTGATAGGCATCACAACAGTCATTTACCTCCTAAGCCTTGGTAAAGTCATTGGCATTAGCGGGATATTATCTCAATTACTTTTTAGTAAGGAGCGATTTTTACCGTTTCTATTTATTGTAGGGCTTATCATAGGCGGCAGTGCATATGGTGTATTCACTGAGCAAACCGTGGCGTTTCCCGAAACGAGAAGCCCACTTATTTTAATCATTTCTGGACTCTTGGTCGGCTATGGAACACGACTAGGAAGTGGATGCACGAGTGGACATGGCGTGTGTGGCATCTCCAGACTTTCGCCTCGTTCTGTCGTTGCCACCTTAGTTTTTATGACTACTGCCATCATTACCGTCAGCATTCTTAATTAGGAGAATAATCATGTACGCCATTATCACCTTTATCTGCGGTTTATTGTTTGGCCTCGGGTTAGCGTTTTCTGAGATGACAAACCCTGCTGTTGTTTTGGGTTTCTTAGATGTCTTTGGAAATTGGAATCCTTCTCTAATTATTGTCATGGCAAGCGCTATTGCAGTCGGCATGATTGGTTACCTTCTCAAAGGTAAACGCTTAGTGCCCTTTATTGCCAGTAAATGGCAAGTACCGACTTTAAGACAGATTGATTCAAAATTAATCATTGGCTCGGCGCTCTTTGGAATTGGCTGGGGCATTAGTGGCTATTGTCCAGGGCCAGGATTAACCGCCTTAGTCAACAACCCAAGCGAAGGCATTTATTTTGTTATTGCATTAATCGTTGGCAGTGCTGTGCATCACATCCAACCCCGTGCAGTGAAAATGTAAAGAAAACATTGCTGAAATAAAAAGGAGACGCCCTAGGTCGCTTTTTTTGCCCTAAAATATGAAAAAATACTTGACCAAAGGCGCCTTGCGTCTTAAATTTCGCCCGCGTCATTGCTGAACATAATCCGCACCGCTTCAACTGCTGCGCTAGTCGCTTAAGGCCATAGAGCCGGATAAGTAACAGCCATAAGTAGGACGTGATAGAGTAAAGACGTTTACTTTTTTTAATCGGTTTATGTTTTGCATAATTAAGGAGCTTCCAGCCCATGACTATTGATGTCAACTCATTTTACACTCCAGAGCGTTTTGCCCGTTTTAAAGCGTTTGCAGAAACTAAAGACACCCCTTTCGTTGTTATCGATACAGAAATTATCGACGAAGCCTACACGGAATTAACAACAGGTTTCCCAGTTGCGGATATTTTTTACGCTATTAAAGCCAACCCAGCACCAGAAATTCTAACGTTGCTTCGCGACCGCGGCTCCAATTTTGATGTGGCATCACGCTATGAGCTTGACAAACTAATGGCCATTGGCGGCGTTTCCCCTGATAGAGTGAGCTATGGCAACACCATTAAAAAGGCGAAAGACGTTCGCTATTTTTATGAAAAAGGTGTGCGCATGTTTGCCACTGATTCAGAAGCAGATTTGCGCAATATAGCAAAGGCTGCTCCAGGATCTCGTGTATATGTTCGTATTTTAACAGAAGGCACAGTGACAGCTGACTGGCCGCTTTCTCGTAAATTTGGCTGCCGTCCAGACATGGCAATGGACCTTCTTGTTCTTGCAAAAGAGCTAGGATTGATTCCATACGGTATTTCTTTCCATGTTGGTTCTCAGCAACGTGATATCGGCGCATGGGATGCAGCGATTGCCAGCGTCAAAGTGATATTTGAGCGTCTTAAAGAAGAAGACGGCATAGTGCTTGAGATGATCAATATGGGGGGCGGTTTCCCAGCAAATTACATTGCTCGCACCAATGATCTCGCCACTTATGCAGAGGAAATCACACGCTTCTTAGAAGAAGATTTTGGTACAGATCTACCTCGCATTATTTTAGAGCCTGGTCGCTCTTTAATATCAAATGCGGGCATTTTAGTGAGTGAAGTTGTATTGATTTCTCGTAAATCCCACACGGCACTAAACCGTTGGGTCTTCACGGATGTGGGTAAATTCTCAGGCCTAATAGAGACACTTGATGAGTCTATTAAGTACCCAATTCATGTTGAAAAAGGTGGTGAGCTAGAGGAAGTTATTATTGCTGGCCCAACGTGTGATAGTGCTGACATTATGTATGAAAACTACAAATATGGCCTACCACTTAATTTGGCTATCGGTGATCGTATGTATTGGCTTTCTACGGGTGCCTACACCACTACTTACAGTGCTGTAGAATTTAATGGCTTCCCGCCATTGGCTTCTTACTACTTGTAAGAACGTCGACTAAAATTAAGTTCATAGAGCCTCAGAGTGAAAACATCTGGGGCTTTTTTATTGGCATGTTCGTCGTCTTAAGCAATAATCTAGGCAATACTAACCTCATACTCTAAAAGGAATGTTTCCTTGTATTCACTAAGCGAACTCGCCATTTATCCAGTAAAATCTATTCAAGGTATTGCTTTGCAGTCTAGCCAGGTAGATGATGCCGGTCTTTGTGGAGATCGGCGCTATACTTTAGTGACACCAAATGGTGAACTTATTACAGGCCGAACACACCCACAATTAACACTAATTACAGCGAAAGCATTAGCAGATCATTCTTGGCAGCTCTCACACCCCAGCACACAAACGCCTCTTATCTTGGATTTAACCAAATACACTCAAGAGTATAGCGAGATAGTTGTTTGGGAAGACACCGTAAACGCGCAACGCACCTCAGACGAAGCGGACACTTGGTTTAGTAAAATAGCAGGCGAATCCGTTCACCTAATGCATTTTGGCGAACATTCGCAACGCTTTACCAAACGCAGACCTGACGTACCAATGGGTTTTGCTGATGGGTATCCATTTCTATTAACGACAGAGGCCTCGCTGTCGGAATTAAATCGAACCTGCACACAGCAAATTCAGATGGCTCAATTTCGCCCTAATATTGTTATTCATGGTAACTCAGCATTTGAAGAAGACAGCTGGAAGCGCATTCGCATTGGCGATGTTGAATTTGAAAACATCAAACCCTGCGTACGCTGTATTTTTACCACATTGAATCCTCAAACGGCAGAGAGAATTCCGAAAGGTGAACCATTAAAAACGCTGGGCAAATTTCGCCTTCTTGACGGAAAAGGCATTACATTCGGCACGAATCTAATCGCACTTAATACAGGCATCATCCATATTGGTGATGAGGTTGAGATACTAGAGTATCAAGAAGCGGAAAAATACCAAGACAGACGCAAGTAAATCGCATATCACTTGGCATCACCCACTTGGCTAAAAAAAGGAAGGCAAAAGAGCCTTCCTTTTTTCTATCTAAATGATCGAAACGCTTTACTTCACGCTTCCTGTTTTTCCAAGTACTCATCGTACGTGCCATGGAAATCGACAATACCCGCACTGGTTACTTCCACAATCCGCGTTGCCAATGTCGAAACAAACTCACGGTCGTGACTGACGAAAATCAAAGTACCTGGGTAGTTTTCAAGGGCTAAGTTTAAAGACTCAATAGATTCCATGTCCATATGATTGGTTGGCTCATCCATCACTAAAACGTTCGGTTTTTGCAGCATCAGTTTACCGAACAACATACGACCTTGTTCACCACCAGACAGGACCTTTACAGACTTTTTAATATCGTTTTGTGAGAACAAAAGACGCCCTAAGGTACCGCGAATAACCTGTTCATCGTCGCCTTCTTGAAATCCACTGCGACATCCATTCGATCAAATCCACATCTTTCTCGAATTCGTGATGATGATCTTGGGCGTAATAACCAATATTGGCATTTTCAGACCACTTTATGTGACCTTTCGTTAGCTCAGTATCGCCCACCAAGCATTTTAGTAAAGTGGTTTTACCGATACCATTTGGTCCGATAACCGCTATACGCTCACCCACCTCAACCATCATGTTTAAACCACTAAACAATTCTTCATCATATGATTTGGCAACATTTTCGATTTGTACCGCCATACGATGTAATTTTTTCTCTTGCTCGAAGCGAATAAATGGGCTTTGGCGACTAGAAGGCTTCACCTCTTCCAACTGAATTTTGTCAATTTGCTTCGCACGAGACGTGGCTTGCTTTGACTTTGATGCGTTAGCAGAGAATCGACTTACGAAAGATTTTAACTCACTAATTTGAGCTTTTTTCTTCGCATTATCAGACAACAAACGCTCACGAGCCTGAGTTGCCGCTGTCATGTACTCATCATAGTTACCAGAAAATAGGCGCAACTCGCCGTAATCTAAATCCGCCATATTCGTACAGACAGAATTTAAAAAGTGACGATCGTGGGAAATAATAATCATGGTGCAATTACGCTCAACCAAAACCCCTTCCAACCAGCGTATGGTATTGATATCTAGGTTGTTGGTTGGCTCGTCCAACAACAAAATATCTGGATCAGAAAACAAAGCCTGAGCAAGCAAAACGCGTAACTTTAAACCTGGGGCGACTTCACTCATCAAACCATAATGCTGCTCAGTTGGAATACCGACACCTAAAAGCAACTCTCCAGCACGAGCATCGGCAGTGTAACCATCCATCTCAGCGAATTCCGCTTCCAAATCACCGGCACGAAGTCCATCTGCTTCGGTCATTTCTGGATTGGCGTAAATAGCGTCTTTTTCAGACTTAATCGCCCAAAGTTCAGTGTGCCCCATGATGACGGTGTCAATAACCGAATATTCTTCGTAAGCAAATTGATCTTGCTTCAACTTACCAAGGCGTTCATTAGGATCTTTAGAAACGTTTCCAGAGCTTGGCTCCAAGTCGCCGCCAAGGATTTTCATGAAGGTGGATTTACCACACCCATTCGCACCGATAAGGCCGTAGCGCTTGCCTTCTCCAAATTTCACAGAGACATTTTCAAAAAGAGGTTTTGCACCAAATTGCATGGTGATGTTGGCCGTCGTTAACAAAGTATTCTTCCGTTTATCATGAGGTAAATTAGAGCACTCCAGTCTTAAGTCAATAAAACGGCTAGAGTGAAAATGACATAAGGCATTATCGCACAGTTTGACAACAGTCTTTAAGAGAGAAAACACATATTCCACAAAAAAGCTGGAACTTACTGTTACATTGAGCCTCATAAGAGTTACTAGAGAATACAAAATACTCCTATCGTTATTGGCTGAATAAGCCTAAAACTATAATTATTGCTTAGGCTCTTTAGAAAAGTATTTTGTAGCCGATGACATAAAAAGACCCAATAGTGGCGGAGGAAACAGTGAAAACCGTCTTAAAAAAACAAGTAAGGTATGACATATCACCTAAACATCTGAAAGAGGGATCAATTTTTGGAGCACTATCTGATAATGCCATTCAATTCTTATTAGAAAATGGTGTGTTGCATAACGTTAGTGAGGGCGATGAAATTTTTGCCTATGGCAGTAAAGGCAATAGCTTCCACGCAGTGCTGCATGGAAAGCTGGATTTTTACAAACAGCATGGTGAAAAGAAAACACGTACGCGAACCATTAGTTTTGGTGAAGCGATTGGCTTTGTTTCCATGATTGCATTGCATGAACGTGTTGGCAGCCTTTACGCTTTAGAAGACTGCTTGCTTTTGGAAATTTCCAGTCAGCTATTTAGTGATTTGCACGATCAATATCCATTCGATTTTGGTATCTTGCTGATGAATCTCTCTAGGGATATGGCAAGAACCATTCGTGTTTTGAGTAATGCCTTAGTAGAGAATGATGTCGTCGTTAAAAGAAATTAAAACAAACTAACGATAGCACAAAGACATCAATCGTTAGTTTGCTCTGAAGGATTATTGCAACGCAGCAACAACGGATATTTCGACCAACAACTCAGGTCGTGCTAGTCTGGCTTCAACACACGCTCTGGCAGGAGCATGCCCCTCGGGAATCCACGAATCCCAAACTGCGTTCATAGCCGTAAAATCTTTCATATCTCGAAGATAAATAGTTGCAGACAATATGTAAGATTTATCCGTACCAGCTTGCTCAAGCAAAACATCTACCTTATTCAGCATTGTTCGTGTTTGCTCGGTAATGTCCGTATTCGCATCCGCACCAACTTGGCCACATAAATACACCGTCTCATTATGCTTAACGATACGACTCATACGTTGACCAACTTCCATGCGCTCAATGGTTGCCATAAAAACCTCTATTTGATTGAGAATTAAAGATTATAATCTTGTTGTTATTAGAATATTTTACAAATCATTAGCAGACTAATATAAAACGACAAGGCATTAAAACTCCAGCCCTTTTTGCGCTTTTATTCCTCTTTTGAAGGCATGTTTTACCTCTTTGATCTCACTAACCGTATCAGCAAGCTCAATTAAAGCATCCGAAGCTCCACGCCCAGTAACAACTAAATGTTGTGCTTCGGGACGGTCCATCAGGGCTTTTAATACCCTATCCTCAAGTAAATACTCGTAATGCAATAAATAGGTTAACTCATCAAGAACCACCAAATCGATGCTAGGGTCTGCTAGCATGGCGGCCGCTTTTTCCCATGCTTGCTCTGACGAAGCAATATCAGATTCACGATTTTGAGTCTCCCAAGTAAATCCCGCAGGCATGATCTCCCATTGCACATTTTTTTGCTTTTTAAAGAAATCAATCTCGCCTGTGTTCCATTCCCCTTTGAGGTTGCACCACCCCGACCTTCATACCATGACCTAAAGCACGGGCGACCATTCCCAATGCGGAACTGGATTTGCCTTTGCCATTTCCAGTTAATAACACAAATGTGCCTTTGTCTTCTTGTGCTTTCGCAATGCGTTTATCCACATGAGACTTAATGGCTTGCATACGTTTTTTGTGTAATTCGGGATCTTTGACTGTTTTTGACATGTAAACACCCTTTAAAGTAGAAAAACCTAATTTGCGCTTATGGATGACACAAATTAGGTTTTCAAAAATGGACTAAAAACGTTTAAATACGATCGTCTTCAGGGTCGTAACCAAGATTGGGAGCTAACCATCGTTCAGCGTCATCTTTACTCATTCCTTTTCGCTCAGCGTAATCATCCACCTGATCTGGACCAATCTTGCCAACACCAAAGTAAGTTGCATCTGGATGAGCAAAATACCAGCCACTTACCGCCGCTGTTGGCAGCATAGCAAAGCTTTCTGTGATCTCCATATCAATCTTCTCCTTCACCCCCAACAAAGTCCAAAGTTTGGCTTTTTCAGTATGGTCAGGACAGGCTGGATAGCCAGGCGCTGGACGAATACCTTGGTATTTTTCTTTGATCAATTGTTCATTGGTGAGACTCTTCCGCTTCGGCATACCCCCAAAACTCTTTACGCACTTTTTCGTGTAAATATTCTGCCGTTGCTTCCGCCAATCGGTCAGCAACGGCTTTTATCATAATAGAGTTATAATCATCATGATCCGCTTCATATTTTGCCACCAAAGGATCAATACCAAAGCCTGCTGCACAAGCAAACGCGCCAATATAGTCCGCGACACCACTGTCCTTTGGTGCAACGAAGTCCGCTAAACTGTGATTATATTTACCTGGTGCGGTGAGTTCGTTCTGAATACGAAGGAAAGACAAGCGCTCAATCACGTCGCCACGAGATTCATCCGCATAAATTTCGATGTCATCATGATTCACTTGGTTGGCAGGGAACAACCCCACCACGGCACGTGCTTGCAAGCACTGTGTTGCGATCACTTCATCGAGCATGTTTAGCGCGTCTTGGTAGACTCGCGTTGCCTCAACACCCACCACATCATCGGTTAAAATACGCGGGTAAGCGCCTGCCAATTCCCATGTTTGGAAAAATGGCGTCCAATCAATGTAATCTTTAACCACATTAAGATCGATGTCCTTTTCGGTCAGTACAGTTACACCCAATTTCTTAGGTTGAACAACATGACCATCGAATTGAATAGGTGGTTTGTTCTGACGCGCTTTATCCAAGGAAACTCGTCGACCAGCTTTGGCTCGATCCTTATAACGAATACGCGTTTTCTCGTAATCCGCTTTGATCTCATCCACAAATTTTTGACGGCGCTCTGTATCTTTGCTTAATAAGGCGCTAGCAACCCCCACACTTCGAGAAGCGTTAGTGACATGAACCACTTGATTACGCTTGTAATTTTGTTCGATTTTTACCGCGGTATGCGCTTTTGATGTGGTCGCACCGCCAATCATCACCGGTAAGTTAAACCCTTGGCGCTCCATTTCTTTCGCTACGTGCACCATTTCATCGAGTGACGGCGTGATCAAGCCTGACAAGCCAATCATGTCTGCGCCCTCTTCTTTCGCCGTACGCAAGATTTTTTCGGCAGGCACCATGACGCCAAGATCAATGACTTCAAAGTTATTACACTGCAGCACAACACCGACGATATTTTTACCGATATCATGTACATCGCCTTTCACTGTTGCCATGACAATTTTGCCATTACTAGACGATGCAGTGTCCATGTTTAGGCGTTTTTCTTCCTCGATAAAGGGCATCAAGTAGGCAACGGCCTTCTTCATAACACGAGCCGATTTTACCACTTGTGGTAAAAACATTTTCCCAGAACCAAACAAATCACCAACGATGCTCATGCCATCCATTAATGGCCCTTCAATGACTTCTAATGGACGAGCAAAAGCCTGGCGCGCCTCTTCAGTGTCTTCATCAATAAATTCCGTAATACCTTTGACCAGTGCATGACTAAGACGATCTGACACTGATAACCCTCGCCACTCTTGGGTTTCTTTTTCAGCCACTTCGCCATTGCCGGCAAATTCACCCGCCATCGCAAGTAGATTGTCCGTTGCATCGGGAGTGCGGTTCAGTACTGCGTCCTCTACCGCATTACGCAGCTTAGGTGGAATATCTTCATACAGCGCAAGCTGCCCCGCATTAACAATCCCCATTGTCATGCCCTGTTTGATGGCATGATACAAGAACACAGCGTGAATCGCTTCGCGAACAGGGTTATTGCCACGGAACGAGAAGGAAACGTTCGACACACCACCCGATACCTTGGCATAAGGCAATTCACGAGTAATGTCGCCTGTTGCCTCAATGAAGTCTAAAGCGTAACGGTTATGCTCTTCTATCCCAGTGGCAATCGCAAAAATATTTGGATCAAAAATAATGTCTTCTGGCGGAAAGCCGACTTCATCAACCAAAATATGATACGAACGGCGACAAATCTCGATCTTGCGAGCACGGGTATCCGCTTGCCCTACTTCGTCAAACGCCATGACAATAACGGCTGCACCGTATTTCATGAGTTTACGAGCTTGCTCACGGAACTTATCTTCGCCCTCTTTCATACTGATAGAGTTAACGACGCCTTTACCTTGAATCCATTTCAGTCCAGCTTCTAAAATCTCCCATTTCGAAGAATCAAGCATGATAGGTACGCGAGAAATATCTGGTTCTGATGCGATAAGCTTAAGAAAACGCTCCATGGCAGCCTGCGAATCCAACATGCCTTCGTCCATGTTGATGTCGATGATTTGGGCACCGTTTTCCACTTGTTGACGTGCCACATCCAGCGCGGTATCAAAATCCCCTTCTTTAATAAGACGTTTAAACATCGCCGAGTTCCCGTCACGTTGGTACGCTCACCGACGTTCACAAACAAACTATTACCGTCAATATTAAACGGCTCTAAACCGGACAACCGACACGCTTTTTCAATAACAGGAATAACACGAGGCGTCGCATCAGCAAAAGCTTTGGCGAAGGTAGCAATGTGTTCTGGTGACGTACCGCAACAACCACCAATGATGTTCAAAAAGCCTGAGTCCACCCAGCCCTGAATTTCTTCCAACATTTCCTCTGGTGACTCATCGTATTCACCAAATGCATTTGGTAAGCCTGCGTTAGGGTGAGCAGAGACATGCGTATCCGCAATACGTGAAAGTTCTTCAACATATTGACGCAGCTCTTTTGGCCCCAAAGCACAGTTCAAACCTACAGAAATCGGCTTAGCATGAGAGATAGAATTCCAAAAAGCTTCAGTGGTTTGGCCAGATAAAGTACGACCTGAGGCATCCGTAATAGTGCCTGAAATCATGATCGGGTAACGAACGCCAGTTTTTTCGAAATAATCTAATACCGCGTAAATAGCGGCTTTGGCATTCAATGTATCGAAAATTGTCTCGATAAGAATAATATCAACGCCACCCTTGATTAAACCATCAACCGCTGTGGTATAGGCCGCAACAAGCTCATCAAAATGCACATTACGAAACCCTGGATCGTTTACATCCGGCGAAATAGTACAAGTACGGCTAGTCGGACCAACTGCACCGGCAACAAAACGTGGCTTGTCTGGATTTTGTTGAGTAAATTCATCTGCGGCTTCACGCGCTAAACGAGCAGATTCAAAATTAAGCTCGTAGCTAAGATCTTCCATGTGATAGTCAAGCATGGAAATATAATTGGCGTTAAAGGTGTTGGTTTCAATGATATCGGCGCCAGCGGCAAGGTAGCTGGTATAAATGTCTTTAATGATCTTTGGCTGAGTCAGAGAAAGTAGGTCATTGTTGCCTTTTAAGTCACTGTTCCAATCAGCAAAACGTTCACCGCGATAATCTTGTTCTTCTAATTTATACGATTGAATCATGGTGCCCATAGCGCCATCTAAGATCAATACGTTTTCAGCTAATCGTTTCTCAATAATAGAATACGAATCGGACTTTACCACGCTCACCACCTCAAAAAAGAATATGCGAGGATACTATACCGAAAAGTCATGCTTTTGGCGTTGAAAAAAAGTAATGCGGAGTTGAATGATACGAGAGGGAAAGAGTTGCAAAGTCGACATATTGTATCGACTTTGCAATTTTACTATAGCAGAAAATTTAAGAATTCAATTCTTGATTGTTTTTGCTTTTATTCAGGCGACCAATGAAAAACCCACCTAGTAAAGCAAGTAAAATTGCCCCTGCCCAATAGCCATATTTTTCAAACCAATTAGTGTTAATCAAAGACAAAGTTTCATTACCACGATAGACCTGCTTCTGAATCGTTTGATCTTGGAAGCTGATTTGCTGACTGACAAACAAATTCAGTTGTGCATCCGGTTTTTCGTTTAACCCCGCCACGCGCCAACGCCACTGCAAACGACCATTTTGAACGACAGCCGTCGCAATGCTATCACTTACCATCTGAATATCACTGTCTGTTACTAATTCTGCCTGATAACTCTGTCCAGAAAGCGAAGGCTGAACCTCAGCCGACACTAAAATTTCAAAGTTATTATGCAAAGAGACTTCGCTTGGCAGCTGCCATTGAACATTCTGCAATGTTGAGCTAAGTTGCAATTGCAGAGCATCTATTGCCGCAGCAATCGAAATACCACTGTTTTCTTTGGACTCTAATGCCTGTTGTGTGCTGGCTAGGCGAGCAGACAAAGCTGCAAGCTCCGCTTGACTAGCAGCTAATGCAGCACTCGCTGTATTTAATTGATCAGTGAGTAAGGCATTATTTTGTAGGGCTTGTGCCAATTTATTATCAAGATCCTTCCAACGCGCAGCGTAATCAGCCCCTTCATCAAGCGCCGCCTCTAATTTCAATACGTCACGTTTGTATTCATCAATCAGGGATTTTTGTGCCGCCATTTGATTTCTTAAATCGGCAAGCTCTACACGCAACTGAGCATTTTCACGCTCATAATCAACAGTACCATTCGACATTAATGTTGCGTCTGCGCCTTCAGAAGGCAAAGGTTCAGCCGCCCCATCACCACTTAACGCACGAATTTTATCCCATAAAACTTGGTGCTGAGCACGGGCATCAGATAGGACTCTCCCAACATGAGATTTTCTTTTTTTAACGCACTGAGTCTTTGCTGATTAATCTGATTATCCGCTTCTAAATTAGCGTATTTTTTTTGTAACTCAGTATTATCGCTCAACAATGCAAGGTAACTTTGCTTAAAGTCATCTTGAGACGTTGGCATGTTTTCTAGGCTTGATACTTGGCTCTTTAAAGATGTATTTTCATTTTCCAATTGGCTAATACGACGCACGAGTAAATCATTATCAAGCTTCAACGCAGCGTAGCGGGACTCTAGAGCCTGACGTAACTTTTTCTGTTCTTCTAATGCCATCAAATTTTCGGCATTATTAGCGGATTTTTGCAAAGCCGCTATCTTTGCGTCTTTTTCATCAAGAGATTGATTAAGCGCAAACAATTGCTTTTTATTGGCTGCTAATTGCTGCTGTAACGTATCGATAAGAGAAACTTTGGACTCTAATGCTTTTTCTAATTCGCTTTCCTTAGGACTGACTTCCGAACTCTGTAAAGGTGATTCTATCTGATTATTAACAGGTTCAGTTATTCCATCAGTTTGTTGACGTGATGTCGTACTACAAGCAGACATCATCAGCCCCAACGTGATCGGAATTAAAATCGTCGTACGTGCTTTCATTTTTCGCTCCTTAAATAAAATCAAGGTCGACAATAGGTTAACACTCTTATGCCAGATTTGCGTACAGAATGCAAAGAACAGGTAAAGAACTTTGAATTATGGCCTAAAAAAACCTCCATGGGGAAAGCCATGAAGGTTTTGAGTGTTTTTTACACACACTTAAAAGCACGCAACCAGTAGCAACAGATATTGAAGCTATTATGTTGAACCTGTTATGCCAAACTTTTAGAGACAACCTCAAAAACGTCTTTTGATAAATCTTCGGCCAAAATACGCTCAAGTTCTGCTTTCATTTTTACACTTAACTCTGGTTGCAGTTTTTTCCATCGAGTCAACGGTGTACAAAGTCTAGAAGCAATCTGTGGATTACGCTTATTTAATACAATAATTTGATCTGCAAGGAACTGATAGCCACTGCCATCCGCCTTATGAAAACCTGAAACGCTTTGACCAAAACCACCAAGAACAGAGCGAACTTTGTTCGGATTTTTCAAGTCAAAAGCAGGATGCTCCAACAAGCCTTTGACTGTCGATAAAGCATTCTCTTGCTCTTGGCTCGCGCTGAGCATTAACCACTTATTGACAACCAATGGTTCAGACTGCCATTGCTCATAAAAATCAGCCAGTAGCTCAGCCGCCTTAGGATGTTGAGAATGAACGGCAATAGACAAAGCTGAAAATTGATCTGTCATGTTGTTTGCTGTCTGAAATTGTGTCACCAGCTCTTGCTGAGCAAGCTCACTTCCAGTTTCTACCCAATACGATAACGCTATATTTTTTAGAGAACGATGAGCAATGTCTTCTGCGGTTGCTTGATATTCACCATGAATTTTATGTTCGCGATACGCTCGCTCAAAGTCCGCTGACAATGCATTGGCCAGTTGCGCCTTTAAGTGTTGTCGTGCCTGCTTAATGGCGGCTGGGTAAATGGGATCAGCCAGTTCAGACAAATAGGCTTGGCTTGGTAACGCAAGAATCAAAGCCACCATAGCGGGATCAAGTGCAGCATCACTCAACAAGGCTTTAAATCCTTGGATTAGCTGAGATTCAATACTCAGTTCATCTCCCTTAATCGCCTGATTAATCAACAATGTTAACTCATTCACGGCCAATTGTTGCGACGCACTCCAACGATTAAAACCATCAGAATCCGCTGACAATAGTAGCAGCAAATCTTTTGCGGAATACTCATAACGTAATTTTACTGGTGCAGAGAAACTGCGCAGCAAAGACGGCACTGGGCGAGACGTCAACCCCGTAAACACAAACTCTTGCTCATTCGCTTTCAAATGCAGCACATGATCTTCTGCTGCGACACCATTGACTTGCGCAGACAAAACATCACCCTGCTGACTCAATAAACCAACACGAACAGGAATATGCAATGGCAATTTCGTTGGTTGCCCAGGCGTTGCTGGCGTGTGCTGCGTCATGACCAAGCGATACGTACCCGTTGACTCTTCATAGCTATCGGTCACGGTAACCACAGGTGTTCCAGCTTGCGAATACCAACGCTTGAACTGAGATAAATCGACTCCCGAAGCGTCTTGCATAGCGGCAACAAAGTCATCGCACGTCACCGCTTGGCCATCATGACGATCAAAATACAAATCCGAACCAGCACGAAACTTCTCCGCACCTAACAGCGTATGAATCATTCGTACAATTTCAGCTCCTTTTTCATAAACCGTTAGCGTATAAAAATTGGAGATTTCAATAAAAGACGCAGGACGAACAGGATGCGCCATCGGACCCGCATCTTCAGCAAACTGCGCTGTTTTCAGAAAAGACACGTCTTCTACACGTTTTACGGTTTCAGAATGCATATCAGCAGAGAAGGTTTGATCGCGGAATACAGTAAAACCTTCCTTTAAACTTAATTGGAACCAATCACGGCAGGTCACACGGTTGCCAGACCAATTATGGAAATATTCATGAGCAACAATGGCTTCAACCCGCAGATAAGTGTCGTCCGTTGTGGTTTCTGGACTTCGCCAACAAACAAGAGGAATTGAAAATATTCAATCCTTTGTTTTCCATGGCGCCCATATTGAAGTCATCGACAGCAACGATCATAAAAATGTCTAAATCGTATTCACGTCCGTAGGTTTCTTCATCCCAACGCATAGAACGCTTTAGAGCTTCCATCGCGTAATCGACCTTGTCGATGTTGTGAGACTCTGTGAATATTTGCAATTTAATTTCACGCTGACTTTGCGTTATAAAGACATCATTTTTTACCGCTAAATTCCCTGCCACCAAGGCAAAAAGGTAAGCCGGCTTAGGAAATGGATCGTGCCATACCACAACCGTTTTACCTTCATCAGTTTTGCCACGCTCCACTTCATTTCCGTTGGACAACATCACTGGATAACGGGCTTCATCAGCAATGATCGTTGTTGTAAAAACAGACATTACATCTGGACGATCTAGATAATACGTAATGTGACGGAAACCTTCCGCTTCACATTGAGTGCAGAACATGGAAGACGAACGGTATAAACCTTCAAGACGCGTGTTATTTTGCGGTTCAATCAAGGTTTCGCAGGTCAACACAAACTCATCCGCAGTTGCCGTAATGATCAGCTTATCTTCGCTGATGCGGTATTCTTCCGGAGGCAATTCGTAATCGTCCATCGCGACACCAATCAACTTGACCTCTTCTCCACCGTCTAAAATTAAAGGCGCAGTGGATTTGCCAAACGCTGGATTACGACGCATATGCAGACGAGACGTCACAATCGTAGTCGTCTCATCCAAATCAAACGTTAATTCTGTTTTATCAATGAGAAAAGGAGGAACTTTATAGTCTTTTAAATAAATCGCAGATGGCTGACTCTCTTTCATGTGCTCTCTCCTAAAAATTCAATGTCGCTTGATAACCAGTATATTTACGAATATTGATCACACCGGTATCAAGCATCCAATATTGGCCTTTAATGCCCATCAAGGTGCCTTCAATGATAGGTTTTTTTTCTGCATTAAGGCTGGTGATTTTGGTGGGATATTCTAAAACGGGGTAAGCAAATTCATGGGTTTCGTTTTCGTCTGACAAATCGGTGATAGACTGCAATCCGAATTCATGTTGCAAAGAGTCTAAGCCTTCATACACTCGATCAATAAGGCGTTCTTGCTCTTGCTCAAGATCCATCTCGACCGATGATCCTTTGAGCATATTTCGCCAATTAGTTTTATCCGCTACTTGGGTTTTAAATAAGGTTTCAACCAAACCTGACATTCTGCGATTTTGAACTCGAAACAAAGCCCTCGCTTGCGTTGCTCCTTGATCGATCCAACGCGTTGGCAATTGATCGCCACGGGTAATCCCCACTTTCAACGCGGACGAGTTAGCCAGATAAACATAATGACTCTGCATGCAATATTGCTCTGCCCATTCCGGTTCACGGCAAGTACCTAAATGAAAATGGCATTTTTCTGGACTCATGATACAGGTATCACACGCAGCTAATTTGCGAAAACAATTAAAGCAAAAGCCTTGGCTAAAGGATTTTTTAGTGACTTTGCCACAATTAACACAATGAATGGTTCCATCAATGTGCAAGCTCACTTTTTTACCCAACAAATCATTGACGAATACGCGGTCATCACCCAAGTCTAAATGATAATAAACTTGACCATCACGAACCTCAGTTGACATCTTCTTAAGGTTACCCTGTAACATTAAGCTTGCCCCTCAGGGCCATCGCCAACCCATTTGATGGTATCTTGCTCTTTAGCAGGGGCTTTTTTGCCTATATTTTTATGACCTGTGGTATCAATGTAACCAACACGATCTTTTTCTTCTTTATTACTGTAGTCATAAGTAATAACAGCTTGCAAACATAACTCTGTTTGTTCTGGAGTCAGTCTCACACCATTTGGCCATTTTCCAAGCTCTACCGCTTGCTTTAATCTGACATAAACTTCAGGCGACATATTGTCGATCATTTCTTTAAAATTCATTTTCGGATCTCCCTGCGCCTAGGCAGGCTAATAGTAAATATAAAGTGAAATATACTAATCAATTACGGCGGTATTTGGTCGCTAACCAATAGATTACACTAAGACCCAATCCTGATAGTAAGCCTATAGTATGTGCCGTATTCGCAATACTACCGAGACCTATCATCTCTGGAAAAGGGGTATAGCCTATCGCTAGCCAAACGGTAAAAAAAATCATGAGTTGTTTACTAATAATCGTAGGCCACCTCTTACTAAGCAGTGGTAGTAGCCAAGCAAAGCCGATGAGACCATAAACGACACCAGATAAACCGCCAAATAAGGGGTATTTGCTGATTTGATATTGCACAAGATTGCTCAGCACCGCGATAACAATAACACCCAAACTCCACACTACCGGTCCTAGTAGACGCTCAAGTTTTCTGCCGATGTCCCATACCCATAGCGTATTGAATACAATATGAAGCACACTAAAATGCAGTAATGCCGGTGTAAAAAATCGCCAATACTCACCTCTAGCAAAAACCTCAGCCGAGGTATAAAAATAAATATGCCCATTTTTTATATCAAATGGGCTAATGGACAAGTAAGAAACTGTTTTAAGGTCTCCACCAAGTTGAGTAGCAACCGCCACCAACAAGGTCAATAATAATAGCAAGCTGGTGATCGGGGCCATTTTAAGCTGAGAAAAGAATCCACTCTTAGACAATTCTCTAGCAATGACAGCGGGTTTTGCCTGCTGTAACAAGGAAGGGTCGTCTTTCCAAATGTTTATCAATTGCTCAACCGTTGGCAATTGACTTTGATCCAATATCCACAACTCATCATGCTGTTGTGTAGAAACAATTTGATGCGCTACTTTGTGTTGCCACAACGCTTTGGTTAAGCCTGAAGGGTCTTCTGTTTCTTCGAACTGATAAACAAAATACATAAAATTTCTAAAAATGATTCTCTTTGTAAAATAATAAGATACAACACTATAACCAAATGTACTTTACGGTCGATAGCTGGATTGCCAACCCAACTTATCACGGCATACGTTATAAAAATCGTGGTTTTTAGGGTGTATTAAACGTATACCCCCTGTTTTTTTAGTGATATGGATTTCATCGCCTGGTGCCGCTGTAATATTTAGCTGGCCATCACAACTCACACTTGGATACGTTAAGTTGGATTCACATACAACAATGCGGATTCGCGCATTAGCATCAATCACGATAGGACGATTACTCAAGGTATGAGGATGCATTGGCACCAAGACTAAGGCATCCAACTTTGGCAGCATAATAGGACCACCAGCCGATAAAGCATAAGCGGTTGACCCTGTCGGAGTTGCTACAATTAAACCATCGGACTTTTGGTTCATCACAAATTGATCATCAATAAAAAGATCAAAGCGAATCATTCGAGCGGATTTACCTGGATGAAGAACCAAATCGTTCAAGGCAATGCCTTCACCGCTAGGACGATTCTGGCGCTTAATCTTGGCTTCGATCATAAAGCGTTTTTCTTCATGGTATTCACCGCGAAAAATAGGATCCAATTCTTCTTGTAAGTTGTGAGGTGAGATGTCCGTTAAAAAACCCAACGTCCCTCGGTTGATCCCTAATACTGGAATATCATAATTACAAATGGCTCGAGCAGCGCCAAGAAAACTGCCGTCACCGCCAACCACCATAACCATGTCACAGTGATCGCCTAATTCTTTTAGAGCCGAGGATGCGACTTTCACGCCCGGCATCATGGTCGCCAATTGATCCTCAAGCACTGGCGCAATGTTTTTTTCTTGAAGGTACTCCATCAGCTTCTTGACCGTATCAAGAATCTGAGGTTTGTCTAACCGAGCAATAATACCAACACGTCTAAAAAGACTCATGTGTCATTCTCTTCCCGTCTGTCGATGTAAGCAAAGCAACCCATTGGTATTGTGTAACGCTATTTTATTTATCTGGGTTTTACATAAGTAGCATAACTTTAACATGAAGCAGCCTATTCTCGCCATCTCGTTAAGAAACCACAAAAGGATTACTGTCTGATGAAAAGCCTCGCCATCCCTGCAAACCTCCCGTATGAATAAATAATGTACGACGATATGGCCAAGTCCCAGCTTTCATGGCGCTTATTACTGCAAACATGCTTTTACAGGTATAAACGGGGTCTAAGAAGCAACTTGGATTGTCCTTTGCAAACTCATGCATGAAACGCACCAATGTCTGGCTATGTTTGGCATAACCACCTTCATGGCAGTTTGCGTGAAAAAACAGCTTTTTTGCAAGATACTTTTGCGACACACGTTTATTTGCAAGCAAATGAGCTTGCTCAATAATGTGCTGCCTTTGCGCTTGAGCACCTTTTAGAGCGCTAAATACATGCAAATCAGGTGTTTTATCATGAGATAAGAAACCTGCAGCAGTTGTCCCCGTCCCTGCTGACACGACCCACGCATCATAATCACCAGCCAAGCGACGAATTTTTTCGGCCCAATCGAGACACCCTCGTGCCCCAAGAATTCCGCCACCGCCCTCAGGTATCCAATAAACATTTCTATAATACAGGTTGATTGCGTCCGCCACACCGGAAGACGTTCCTAATCGATAGTCTGAACGAGAAGAGGGCCACAAATTCACCCCATCGTCGACCATATCTTGTAAAGTGGGTGTTAATTGCGGGTGTAACTCTCCTCTCACGACAGCAACAGCCTCAAACGGCCGATTCTTCAGTGTTTTCGCAAACGCATGCAAGTGATTTGAAAAAGGGCCACCAAACGTGGCGATAGCATCTGCGTTTTGTTGAGCTGCAGCACTCAAATGGTGTTGAAGTTTATGCCATTTATTACCCGGTGCCTGAGCATGCTCAAGATCGCCACGATAAACATCAAACCTGTAATCACCATCTGCAAGATGCGACCCCAACAAAGACAAATCAATTGGGCAAAGATACGACATAACTGAATCCATCGAAAAAAACAGCACACAATAACATATCCATAAACGCCCCAGTGAGCCTATCGGCTCTATATGTTCATACTACCAAGTCGATTTCCCCCTCAAACGACTGTTCTGATATAATTTTCCGACAAAATATTACGCCGTTTATTTGTATGAGTAATCATTAATGTCCAAGAGAACGATCTCACCCTACTCAATGCTATGGATTAGCCTCATTTTGCTAACATTGAGCGGTTGCGAATCCCTCGCCTCGTTTGACTCTGTCACTTCAGTTAAAAAACTGTCTGAACAAATAAAAAACGCAGAGGACATCGACGACATCAAAGCGATTGCTCAGCAAGCTAAAACAAGTCGGGACTTGATTAGAGCGGACATAAAAGCAATTCAAGCCTTATATAAAGAACTGGATGAACAGGTAAATAAGCGATGGGGCAAAGGAAACAGCGAACTGCCTGATAAGAAAAAATACGTTAAATATACTAACGATTATCAAGCAAGAACCATCGTCGATTTTGAAAAAGGTCTTGTCCGTGTCGAGACGTTAGCCACTAGCGCCCCCCTTGACGCATTAACAAACGCGATTACTACCACGTTACTGACAACCTCCGATCCGAGCAAAACCGACATTTTCTCCAGCTCAGCACCGAATGTTGATGGCGTCCCTTTTTATACCCACAAGTCATGGACCATGATGGGGAATTAGTAAGATACCCTTGGCGTGCACAACGCTATTCAACTTATTTGGTTACTAATCAATTACAAAAAACACAAGCCAATGGCAAAACAGTTTATGCCGTAGAATTTAAACTGGTTCAACAACATCAACATCTTCGTCAGGAAAAGTACAGTCAATATGTGATCGCTGCAGCCAATCGCTATCACTTATCTCCCGCTCTTATCTATGGCATTATTGAAACAGAAAGCTCTTTCAATCCCTACGCGGTTAGTCCAGCTAATGCATATGGGTTAATGCAAGTGGTCCCTTCCACGGCAGGAAAAGATGTATACAGCCTAGTCAAAAAAAGAGCAGGACAGCCAACAAAAGCCGTCTTGTTCTCGCCCGAAAATAACATAGACATTGGCAGTGCTTATCTGTATCTGCTACAAACGCGCTATTTGGCTAACGTAACGAATAAAACAAGCCAAGAATACTCCATTATTTCAGCCTATAACGGAGGAACCGGCAATGTTTTGAAAACCTTTGATGTAGATAGAAACAGAGCTGTGCAGAAAATAAATCAGACCTCGACCAAAGAAGTGTATAGAAAGCTTAGGTACAACCACCCCAGAACAGAATCGCAAAAATACCTTGAAAAGGTCACTAAAGCCAAAGCGACCTACGAATAACACAAACTCGATTTATCTGGTGGAAATCGCTGTTTTTCATCAGATAAATATCACTACCTCTTCTATTTCTTTGTTAAAATCGGCGCACTCATCATTTGTGGAGATGAAACATGATTCCAAAGCTTTCTGACGTGTCGCCCGTTCAAACTAAGTACCTTTCTTTTATCGAACGCCTGAACGCTTCAGGATTCTCAGGAGATACTCAGCCTGATTACGCCAACCGAGTGGTCCTTTCTACCGATAACTCTATTTATCAAATACTGCCTCAAGGGGTTATTTACCCCCAAAATATTCTAGACATTCAGTTGCTTGTCAAACTATCTAACCAAGAAGAATTTAACGACATTGTACTCAGTCCAAGAGGCGGCGGTACGGGCACCAACGGCCAGTCTCTAACCGATGGTTTGATCGTAGACTTATCCAAGCACATGAATCGAATTTTGGAAATTAATGCCGAAGAAGGTTGGACTCGTGTGGAAGCGGGTGTGGTAAAAGATCAGCTGAACAAAGCGATTCAACCCCATGGTTTATTCTTCGCTCCGGAGCTATCTACCAGCAATCGTGCCACCATTGGCGGCATGATCAACACCGACGCCAGCGGTCAAGGTTCGGTAATGTATGGCAAAACGCGTGATCATGTTCTTTCCCTTAAAACGGTGTTACTAGATGGTCATCTATTAGAATCCGCGCCTATTGATGACGAAACACTGGCTGAAATCCAAAGCGGCAGTGACTATTCCGCCCATGCCCACCGTATTGTCGATAGTATTCAGAAAAGCAAAGCGCAACAGATCAAAGATACTTTCCCAGCACTAAACCGGTGTTTGACAGGCTATGACTTAGCTCACATTCGCACCGAAGACGGTCGATTCAATATGAACTCAGTACTCTGTGGATCAGAAGGTACATTAGGTTTTATTGTTGAAGCCAAAGTAAACCTCCTACCTATTCCGACCTATGCGGCGTTAGTCAATATTCGCTACGATAGTTTCGAAGGTTCGCTGCGCCATGCGCGTGAGTTACTCGCCACCAAGCCTACTTCAATCGAAACCGTCGACTCAAAAGTACTCGGTCTTGCCAAAGGCGATATTATCTGGAATTCAGTGTCTGAGTTTTTCCTGGAAAACCCAGGAGAGAACATTCAAGGCATTAATCTCGTTGAGTACACAGGTAACGATGAAAAAGAGGTTGCCGATAAAATTAAAATCCTCACCGATAAGCTGGATAATTTAGCCAAGCAGGGAGACAGCAGCACCTTAGGCTATACCATTGCCATGGGGCACGACTGCGTTAACAAACTTTGGGCAATGCGAAAAAAATCGGTGGGGTTATTAGGTAACGCCAAGGGAGAAAAACGACCGATTCCATTTGTTGAGGATACCGCCGTTCCGCCAGAAAATTTGGCTGACTTTATTATGGAATTCCGCGAAGTATTAGACAGCTACAAAGTACAATATGGCATGTTTGGTCACGTCGATGCGGGCGTACTGCACGTTCGTCCAGCGCTTGATCTGAAAGAAAAGTCCCAAGAAAAAAAGATCCGTGCCATCACCGACAAAGTGGTTGCTCTTACGCAAAAGTATAATGGTCTACTGTGGGGGGAACATGGCAAAGGGGTTCGCTCTGAATATGCCCCAGCTTTTTTTGGGGAGCTTTATCCAAGCATTCAACAAGTTAAAGGCGCTTTCGACCCAAGAAACCAATTAAACCCGGCAAGATAGCCACCCCCTTTGAACTGGGTGCTGACTTATTAAAAATCGATGCTGTCCCACTACGAGGTCAATTTGATCGCCAAATCCCCCTTAAAAACCGCGATCAATTTCAAGAAGGCATGTATTGCAACGGTAACGGAGCTTGCTACAACTTCGACCCAAATGATGCCATGTGTCCTTCTTGGAAAGGTACGCGAGATCGTCGCCACTCGCCCAAAGGTCGCGCCTCTTTAATGCGCGAATGGCTGCGAGGCATGAGTCAGCAAGGCGTTGATACTGTCCAAGCCAGCAAAGACGCGAAAGACCGCCGTTTTTTACTTAGCTTCTTACCCAGATTGAAAAACACGCTAGCAAAGCGTCGTGGTGATTATGACTTTTCCAACGAGGTTCATGAATCAATGATGGGCTGCCTGGCGTGTAAGTCTTGTGTTGGTCAATGTCCAATTAAAGTCGATGTCCCAGAGTTCAGAGCAAAGTTCTTAGAACTCTACTATAGCCGCTACCTTCGCCCTACCAAAGATTATCTGATTGGCTCATTAGAGTTTGTGATACCAATGATGGCGATCTTTCCGCAACCTTATAACTGGTTAGTTAGCCGCAGCTGGGTGAATCATTTCAGCAGCAAGTACATTGGTTTGTCAGACAACCCTAAACTGAGCAAGCTCAATCTAAAAAAAGAAATGTCACGCCGTGGCATTCGCCTGGCCACACCACTCTCTATTGAAGCCTTAAGTCCGAGAGACCGTTCTCGCGCTGTCATTGTCGTACAAGATGCGTTTACCAGTTATTTTGAAACCGAGCTGGTATTAGACACTATGGAAACACTGAGTCGTCTAGGCTTTCAGGCTTATCTGGCGCCTTACATGCCTAATGGTAAACCCTTGCATGTGCATGGCTTTATGAAAGCCTTTCAGCGCACAGCACGTAAAAATTTAGACATGCTGCAAAGTTTGGCCTTCTATGGTTTACCCTTTATTGGCATTGACCCTTCTATGACGCTGACCTACCGAGCGGAATACACAAAAGCCTTTGGAGACAGTCGGCAGATTCCAAATATCCAGTTGATGCAGGAATGGTTGATGAAAAAAGCGACCATCTGATTAAACAACCTTTGGTGTGCGATAATGCAACTTACCACCTAATGACCCACTGCACCGAAAAAACCAACGCAGCAGCGTCAATCCAAGATTGGCAAAAAATCTATCGTATTTTAGGGCTTGAACTAAAAGTCGAAAATGTCGGTTGTTGCGGCATGGCAGGAACTTATGGTCATGAAACCGCCAATAAAGAGACGTCTAAAACCATTTATGACTTGTCATGGAAGGATAAAGTCACCGACCAAGGGCTGCTCGGAAGGCTCGTAGCAACAGGCTATTCTTGCAGAAGCCAAGCAAAACGCTTTGACGATGTTGAAATACCGCATCCTGTGCAGGCACTTTTGAAACACCTAAGAGACGCAACGGTGAGCAAATAGTCAGTATTAATGATCTTCTAAGGCTCAGCACCCCGAGCCTTATTTTTTTATAAGAAATCTACGCAACGATGATATTTAAAAAAGGGACAACATGAGTCACCAACACTTACTACATGACAGCGCCGATGAACTTGGCCCTATTCGCATTTTTGATGATGGTCAATATCGCATTTTGTCATTTGCTGATGGTGATGAGCAAAGCCGTATTCGTCTTTCTACTCCGCATATTTTACAGCATGAATATACCCAAGCCATGATATTGCCACTCTTATTCTGCGAACCCAAACGCGTCTGTATATTGGGGCTGGGGGGGGAACCTTACTGAATGCGCTTTATCATACCGTTCCCGCTATTCACATCACCGCGGTTGAGCTGCGTCAAGAAGTCATGGATGCGGCCGAGATGTATTTCAAACTCCCCAGAGGCAAACGCATTAATCTAGAAGTGGCTAACGCCATTGATTACATAGCGGATGGCCTGCCTAAAAAAGTCGATGTATTAATGACCGATCTCTATAACACCGAAGGAATGGATTGTGCTGTCCTCCAAACAAGCTTCATTGAAAATTGTGCGAAGAACATCAAAGAAGATGGCTGGTTAGCGTTAAATTGCTGGATCGATCAAAAAAACAATCATGAATTAACCGCCATCATCAAACAACATTTTAATGACGTTCGAGCACTAGATACTGGCAGCGGCAACTGGGTTATTATCGCGGGCAAAAGAGTCGATAACAGTAACGCAAAAGAGCCTCAAAGTCGCTGCACAAAGGCTCAGCGACAAAATGGGCTTTCAATTAACCAAATGGTTGTCTAGATTGTCGGAGATTTAGCTCTATAGCTATCAGTGTTCTCGAGGAACCAATAGTGATATTTGTCTTTTTAACACATAAAACAAAAATCACTTTTAAATAGAAATAGTTTTCATTTAAAATTAAATACATTCAACATGAATTATCTAGATGTCTATCGAAACTGTTTCCTATTTATACAACTAACGGCTCTCAACATGAAACAAAAAAAGTCTCATTTCACATATTAACATCTACATTGACAGCATTAGGCGCAACCTTATTCACCACCACGTCTTCGATTGTTTTTGCGAGTGGAGAGATAAATATTTACTCCGCTCGTAAAGAAGCTTTGATCGCTCCTGTGCTAGATGCTTATTCTAAAAAATATCGGGTGAATGTAAATCTAGTTACGGGTGACGCTGATGTATTATTAAATCGCTTAAAAGCCGAAGGTGATGCAAGCCCTGCTGATATTTTTATTACAGTCGATGCTGGACGGCTTGTTCGAGCAAAGGAAGCTGGCGTACTACAAAGCTTTGAGACTGACACGTTAAAGAAAGTGATACCAAATAATCTAAAAGATCCCGAAGGCTATTGGTATGGCCTATCACAACGTGCACGTATTATTTTTTATAATCCAAAAAAGGTCTCTGAATCTGAGCTTACTACTTATGAAGATTTAGCCAATCCAAAATGGAAAGGACGTTTGTGCACTCGTTCCTCTTCTAATATCTATAATCAGTCGTTAGTGGCTTCCATGATTGTCGCAAATGGTAAAGCCAAAACGTTAGAGTGGATCAAAGGATTTGTTAATAATTTATCTCGCCCTCCTTTTGGTGGCGATACTGATTTACTTAACGCTGTTTCAGTCGGTGTTTGTGATGTGACTCTAGCCAACTCTTATTACTATGGTCGACTGGGTCAAAGTGATGACGCCAAAGAACGTGAAATTTATAATTCTGTTGCACTTTTTTGGCCAAATCAGGGCAAAAACGAACGCGGTGCTCATGTCAATGTTAGTGGAATAGGTATAACTGCGTCCGCATCAAATCTTCGTAATGCAAGACGTTTAGTCGACTTCCTTACAAATGAAGAAAGTCAATCTTGGTATGCTCAAGCTAATACTGAGTACCCTGTTGTGGAAGGAATTGCGCCACCTAAAAGCTTGCAGCCATTTGGAGAGTTTAAAGCAGATTCCCTATCTCTTAGTGCTTTAGGAGAAAATAACAGATTGGCCGTAGAGCTAATGAATGAAGGCGGCTGGAAATAAAGTTACTAAATTTTTCGTTACAGAAATTTACTCAATAAGAAATGCCAGCCACCTTAATAAGTACGCTGGCATTTTTATAAATACGTAACGCAACCTGAACTAACGATGTTTGTATATGCTGGCGAGACCTTAATATCTTCAATCGTTGCAGTTCCTGCTAACGACATGGCAACCTCTAATTCTTCTCGAAGAATACGCAACATATGCGCAACACCTGCAGCTCCAGCTACAGCCAAAGCATAAACCTGCGGCCGCCCAATTAACACTGCGTTTGCGCCAAGTGCAACCGCCTTGAAGACATCCGTGCCACGCTGCACACCGCCATCCATCAATACCGTGAACTCCCCTCCTACTGATTGACGAATAACTGGTAAAACATCAATGGCACTTGGTACACAATCTAATGTACGGCCGCCATGATTTGATACAACAACACCTTTTGCCCCGATAGACTTGGCTTTAATTGCATCAGCAGGATGTAATATGCCTTTTATCAACACCGGCAAGGATGTTTGCTTTATCAACCAAGCAATGTCTTTCCAAGTTGGCGCTTCACTCATCATCCCTTGAAAAATAATACTTTGATCTGGCGTGAAAGCATTGGAAGGCAAAGGCGGACGATTGATAAGATTCACCGCTGTTATTCCATCTGGTAAAACAAAGTTCGCTCTTTGTGCTCTATTACGAATACCGTGTATGGCTGAATCAACGGTGACGACTAAAGCCGAATAACCAGATTTTTCAGCACGACGAACCAACTCTACATTAAAGTCTCGATCCAGTTGCCAATACAACTGAAACCATTTTGGGCTGGTTAGTTTCTCACTAATACTCTCAACAGTGTGACTGGCTAATGTACTTACAATCATGCCAATTTCTAAGGCACTGGCAGCTCGCGCAGTGGCTATTTCCCCTTCTTCATGAGCCATGCATTGAAAAGCAACAGGCGCCAGCATAATAGGAGAACGCCAAAACTCACCGAGTATGGACGTCATAGTTGTACCATGAGTAACATCATTTAATACCCTCGGCCAAAGTTGAATAGCATCAAGCGCAGTTCGATTATGCTTGAGAGTGATTTCATCACCACCTCCCCCAAAAATATACTCATAAATATCATGAGGTAATACGTCTTTGGCAAGACGTTGATAATCAGCAACGCATAGAGCATCAATCGGAGTAATCGAAGTGGTCATTTAGGTATTCACATGTAGTCGAATTAAACGGTGGTATAAAGCACTTAGCGTAATCACTTGAGGATTATCTAAACCGTGATCAGCCCCTAATGTTTGGATGGTTTGATCTAGGTCAAATAAAATCTCACGCTGTTCATGATCTCGCACCATACTTTCAACCCAAAAAAACTTGCCAATCGTTGGCCTTTTGTCACAGGTAAAACCTGATGCAAACTGGTAGAAGGATATATAACCATATCACCAGCAAGCAGTTTTATTTGATGTTCCCCATACGTATCCTTAACACAAAGCTCGCCACCATCATAATCATCAGGGTTACTCAAGAAAACGGTCACCGACAAGTCTGTTCTTAATCGAATCGGCGTACCAGGAATAATTCTAATAGCATTATCAACATGCCAGCCATAATGACCACTGCTTTGATAACGATTAAACATTGGAGGAGAAATTTTTAATGGCAAGGCGGCAGACACAAACTTAGCGCTTTCAGATATCGCCTGCAATATATGATCGCCTAATTGTTGAGCCAACTTGCTCTCTGGATGAAGCTGCTGATTTTGTTTAACCTGAACTGATTGTTCACCTGCGCTACTTAAACCACTTTCCCAATCAGCAGAATTCAAATGTTGTCGATACTGTTTAAGTTCGTTATCAGACAAAACATTTGGAATAGTGATTACCATATTTTCCCTCAATAGAAACAAATAAACGCAATCAAGATTACTCCTGATTGCGTTGTAATTAGAACATAATAATAGTTATTAAAACTTATACTTTGCAGTCACGCTAGCAGAACGACCTTCTCCTAGGTAAGCAATACTTCCGCCACGGTAGATTGCCGTATAGTATTCTTTATCGGTTAAATTTTGCACGTTGGCTTGGATATCGAAATTTTTGCTCACTTCATACAGCGCAAAAACATCGTAAACAACATATGATGGCGTTCTAACAACAGTATCAGGATCTGTCCCCGCATCAGGTTGACCACCTAACATTTCACTTGAATAAGTTGCGATAGCACCAACAGCAAATTTCGGTGTAAACTGATATTTGAGCTGACCGTTAAAGCTACGCTCTGCAAAATTTGCTTTAGGTCGGCCGACATTGTCTTCATCAAAAGATTTTAGTGTTTTGGATTTCATTAACGCTAGTCCAACCTGACCACTCAAGTTATCTGTCACATTACCTGATAAACCGAATTCCACGCCATGCACTCGATTTTTCCCTGTGTTAAGAGAACCACCTGATGCATAAGAATCATTTCCCCCCTCAATTACTTTGTCTTTAGTAATCTGAAATGCTGCAGCGGTAAGCAGTAACTTATGATCCATTAAGTTCCATTTTGTTCCCAGCTCCAAATTTGTGGATTGCTCTGGCTCTGCATTTTTATAATTACCATCAGAATCTAAACAAATGCCACCATAGCCACATTGACTAACCGCATCGACTTCTCCACCATTTATATTGGATGACGTAGACCATGATCCATATACATTACCGTGTTCCCATGGAGAGAAAACAACACCTAGATGACCATTCAAGAAACCATCATTGAACTCAACATTTGTTGCCCCCGTATTACCACGGAATAATACGTCAGCATCATAGTTAAAATAATCATAACGAACACCACCATGTACTTCCCAAGTATCCGATAATGTAATGGTATCCATAATGTAAGCAGACAATGTCTGCAGTTTTAAACTATTGGTTGCGTCATTTCTAGTAACAGAACCCTCCCATAAATTATTATTCGCATTATAAGGATCAAGTGTAAAAGAGTTCGTTTGATTTATTGTATAGCTACCCGTATCTGTCTTTTCATTTGCATACTCGACACCAGTAACAATACTGTTTTTCTTACCAAATAGTTCTGTGTCCCAGATAAAGTTTGTTTGGTTGCCAATATACTCATTCTCTTGCCAGCCAGAAAAACTTCTTATGCCTGTACCTCTTGCCATAGAGACAATGTACTCATTTACTGTTTCACCATAACGAGACTTGTTTTCGATACGAAAATCATCAGAAAGATAAGCGCTTATCTTTACTGTAGCTATGTCCGCTTCACTATTTTTAAAATCTAAACCATTTTGTCCTACGTAATCATATTTATTAAAACTGCCTGTTGATCGATTAAGTGCATGACCTACATCTTCTTTATCATCTGCACGGAAGTAGTAATAGTCAGCATTAATGGCAACATCTGAATTTGGTTCATAAACACCTGATAACAAAAAACCTTCATGTTGAGTTCCTGCAGGAGCTCGATTAGGAACATCGGCTTCAGAGTAGAGAGCATTGAAACGCACCGCTACTTCGTCACTAACTACCTTGTTTGTATCAAGGGTATAGCGTTGTTTGTGATCAGTACCAAGAGTACCGCTAACGATAGAGAAGTCTTCATCGTAAGAGGGTTTCTTTGTCACAGAATTCACAGCGCCACCCGTCGTACCACGACCGCCAAATGTCGAGCTTGGGCCTTTGGATATTTCTACTTGTTCAAGTGCAAAGGTTTCACGTGAGATGATGTCGAGCTCACGCAAACCATCGGTATAGACATCACTGCGGGCTTCGTAACCACGAATAATATAACGATCGCCAAACGAGTTACCACCCTCACCCGTTCCTAGGGTAATACCCGGCTGTGCACTCAAAATACTTTCTAGGTCTGTTTTACCGGACTCTTCAATCGCATCTTTTGTTAACACAGTAATCGTTTTTGGTGTTTCAGCAATATCACGGGTGTATTTAGAATCAGACATCCTCTTGGCTTTATAAGGTGCACCTTGCTCACTATAAGGATTCGCATCACTCGCAAGTTCAGTATCCTCTATCAACAAAGTGTTTAGATTTTCCTCTTCCGCTTTTGCTTGATTAGATAACGAGGCAGATACAGCTAAAGCAATACCAGTTAACACCAATGGATGACGTTTCGCTTTCATTCTTGACTGATGAATATTAAGACTTTGATTCATATTAAGTAATTCCAAAAAAATTGACCGAATAATGCTTATGTAAATGATTTCGGTTATTATTTACATAAGCATTATTTAGTCAACTTATTTCTTACTAATTTGTACGAAATATGATTAATCTTACTTACAGAGGCTTCGAAAAATTGAATAATTCACCCAAGACGGATGAGCTTTAGTCTAGTAAGAACGCTAGCGTGTCAAAAAAACGCCGCCTATCCTTGTAAAAGATAAGCGGCGTTTTCTTTTTGCTAAAATCGCTTTTAAGCAGGAAAGGATACTTGATTAACTACCAAGCACACTACCCACCAACGCTTTTGCTTCGTTTTCAAGTTCAGCAAGGTGATCTTCTGATACAAAGCTTTCTAGATAGATTTTATACACGTTTTCTGTACCAGAAGGTCGAGCGGCAAACCAACCATTCTTAGTAGACACTTTCAGTCCACCAATGGCAGCACCATTGCCAGGTGCATGCGTCAATACAGACACAATGGCTTCACCCGCCAATTCGGTTTGCGTGACATTTTTTACATCCAACGCACCGAGTAGTGCTTTTTGTGCAGAAGTCGCAGCAACATCAATGCGTTTATAGAAAGGTTTACCATATTTAGCTACTTGCGCTTCATAAAGTGTCTGCGGATCCTTGCCAGTTACCGCTAAAATTTCAGCCGCCAGCAACGCCATAATGAAGCCGTCTTTATCGGTGGTCCAGACGGTCGCATCTTTACGAAGAAAGGATGCTCCGGCACTTTCTTCGCCTCCAAATGCCATCGTGCCTTCAAACATGCCATCAACATACCATTTAAAACCAACAGGCACTTCACAAAGTTGGCGCTCTAATCCATTTACCACACGATCAATCATGCCACTGGAGACCAGTGTTTTGCCAAATTGAACATCTTGTGGCCAATGTTTTCTGTGTTGCGATAAATATTCAATCGCAACGGCTAAATAGGCGTTCGGGTTCATTAAACCAGATTTGGCACAGACAATCCCATGGCGGTCATAATCTGGATCATTACCAACGGCAATATCAAACTCGTCTTTCAGCTTTAGCAGCCCTTGCATGGCATAAGGGGATGAACAGTCCATACGAATACGACCATCTTTGTCACGAGGTACAAAGCGAAACGTTGGATCAACCTCTTTATTCACGACAGTAATGTTCAAGGCGTATTTTTTGGCGATAGGCTCCCAGTAGTGAATACCTGACCCACCCATAGGGTCAACACCAATGCGAATCTTCGCATCTGCAATGGCTTTCATATCAATGACGTTTTCAAGATCGTCAACATAATGACTAATATAATCAAAAGGCTCAATCAAGCCACTGGCTTCAACTTCTTCTGGAGAGAAGCGTTTAACGCCTTGCAAGTCTGCTTCCAGTAACGCATTAGCGCGTTTTGCTACCCAATCGGTAATGTCTTTATCGGCTGGCCCACCTTTGCTGGAATTGTATTTAATACCGCCGTCTTCAGGCGGATTATGTGAAGGCGTAATGACAATCCCATCGCTGATATCGGACTGGGTCTTGTTATGGGTTAAGACTGCGCGAGAAATAACTGGCGTTGGCGTGTAGCCGCCGTTTAACTGTGTGCGAACGCGAACACCATTTGCGGTGAGCACGCTCACTGCAGTTTGAAACGCCGCTTCAGACAACGCATGCGTGTCTTTACCTAAGTATAAAGGACCAAAGATATTTTTAGAGAGTCGATATTCCGCAATCGCCTGGGCAATCGCAAAAATGTGATTTTCATTGAAACTGGTTAGTAAGGCACTGCCACGATGACCGGATGTACCAAAACTGACACGCTCATCTGGATGAGTCGCCACTCGAGGCTTTTTCAGGTAATAAGCTGACATGAGTTCAGGAAGATTGACCAGTAAATCGTGAGAAGCAAGCTGCCCTGCTTGTGGATGAATTGCCATATGTAAGATGCCCTATTAAGTCATGGAAACCAGTGCAATTAGTCTCTCTTATAATCAGATCTGTTTCAATGACTTAACCAAGGTATTACTTAACTTAGACAATTTATCCACGCATTGAAAAGAATAAGCAATCCGAAGCAAACACTAACGTTTACGAAGAATCAAACTGCCTATTGAATACCCCGCCCCAAATGAACAAATCACACCAATGTCGCCAGCCACTAAGTCCTCATGATATTTCGCAAAGGCAATAATCGAATCCGCTGACGCCGTATTTGCGTATTCATCAAGCACCACTGGCGCTTCTTCAAGGGTGGCATCACGACCCAATAGACGCTTACTGATCAGCACATTCATATTGATATTCGCTTGATGTAACCACCAACGTTTTAACTGTGACACCTGAATGCCTTGACTATTCAGGTGGCCCTCAATGTGATCGGCCGCCATTGGACAAACCTCTTTAAATACTTTACGACCATTTTGATGAAATAGCTTATCCGCACCATAAGGGTCTTCATCAGTAACACGAGTGGTGTAGCCAAAATTAGAACGAATATTATTCGAAAAAGACGTAATGCATTTCGTACTTAGCACATCGAACGAGTGAGCTGACTGACAGGTTTCACTACTTTCTACAACGACAGCGGTTGCCACATCGCCAAAAATAAAGTGAGAATCCCGATCCATATAGTTTACTTGTGGAGACGTTAGTTCAGGGTTAATAACCAATACCCCTTTTGCCGTGCCCGCTTTGACCGCGTCCACCGCTCTTTGCAAACCAAATGTCGCAGCAGAACACGCTACTAACATATCAAAACCAAAGCCCTCTATGCCTAGTGCCGCTTGCACTTCGATGGCAATAGCGGGGTAAGAACGCTGAGTATAGGCACAAGACACTATCACCATATCGATGTCTGCGGCGGTTTTATTGGCTGCTTGGAGGGCTTTCTGGGCAGCGGCAATCGCCATTTCAGCTTGATGAGATAGCTGCTCGTCAGTACGAACTTCTAATACAGGGCGCATCCGGTGGATATCTAAAGCGCCTTCTTTGGAATAAACATAGCGACTTTTAATACCAGAGGCCTTCTCAATAAACGCAGCGCTAGATAAAGGCTTTGCTTCAATGTCGCCACGTTCAATATCTTGAGCGTGCTCAAGATTATACTTTTCAGCCCATGCGTTATAACTCGCGACAAGCTCTTCATTGCTAATAGAATGCATGGGGGTCCATAGACCCACCCCACTAATAACGGCGGAATAATTCATTTCGTATCCTTTTTATTGTTTTTAACAACAGTATAGAAGAGATTGTGAATCACATTATGGCGCCAGTCTACAAAATGTAATAACAATGGCAGCATATTATCCAGAATACTTATAATAGACTGGTTTTATAGCATGGCATTCTCAGTAAAATTCTCCCATACTGTTTCTCAATGATTGTTTTAATTGAAGAAACGCTGTTTTTATGTGATACATAGATCACTGGAATAAAACCATACAAAGTGGACTTTTATGACCAATAACAATGCATTAATTCTATCTGGCGGTGGTGCGCGTGCAGCCTATCAAGTAGGTGTACTCTCAGCCATGGGAAAAATACTGCCAAAACATACCGCTTTACCTTTTTCAATATTATGCGGCACCTCTGCTGGCGCATTGAACGCCACTATGCTGGCCTCCTATGCAGACAATTTTTCGAAAGCCGTTTCGACCTTAGCTTTTGTGTGGCGTCATTTAACTCCGGATCAAATCTATACCGTGGGACGCTGGCCTGTGGCCACGTCCCTCACAAAGACTTTATTATCCCTTTTTCATGTCCACAATAGCGAAACATCCATGGCATTGATGGACAATACGCCACTGAAAGAACTGCTCTCAAATCATTTAGACTTTTCTAAAATACACACTGCAATAGACAAACAACAACTAAGAGCATTAGCGATCACCGCTATGAGCTATAGCACAGGTGAATCGACTACTTTTTTCAAGGACAAGCCGATATTCAAGGCTGGCAAGAAAAAAGACGCAAAGGCGTGATAGCGCGTTTAGGGGTGGACCACTTGTTAGCGTCCAGCGCCATTCCCACTATTTTTCCTGCTCATAAAATTCAAAATCATTATTACGGCGATGGCGCCATTCGCCAAAAATCGGCCATCTATCCTGCCCTTAAATTGGGAGCAAACAAGTTATTTATCATTGGCGTGAGCGGTAACCGCAGCGCCAAAAAATGGGCCGCACCGGATGAAGAGGTAGAGTCCAGCGCTCCCAGTATGGCACAAATACTAGGTCAGTTATTGAATAGCGCTTTTATTGATAATTTGGAAGACGATATCAACCAATTAGAGATCATGAATAGCCTTATTCGAGATCTACCTAAAGATAAACAAGCATTACATCAAAACCTTCCCACAGAGACGTTAATCATTTCTCCATCGGAAGAACTTAACGCCATAGCCCATCACTACATTAAGACGCTACCGAAAAATGTGCGTATCCTCTTAAAGGCGGCAGGCGGGTCGACTTCAGAGAAAATAAGCTCAGCAGCAAGCTACTTACTTTTCACGCCGCAATATTGCCGAGCCTTGATGGATTTGGGGTATCAGGATGCCATGTGGGAAAAGGATAGAATTATTGCTTTTTTTGAAGGACACGTTTAAATATTAACGTGTCTTTTATCGCTTATAGCGTCACTTGCCACCACCCATGAGGTGAGTCGCTGCATGTTTTTGGCGCCCAAAGAACTGCATAGCTCTATCTGCCCCTTTGGCTGAGAGGAGGAGTTCTGCAAAGCGTTCATTTGCTCAGGATAAGACGCTTCTAAACGCCGAATAAGTTGAGCGGTTACCCCCTCACTTGGCTCAATAATTTCTGCATTCACTTCCTAAGGCCTGAACAAACAAATGCTTCACCAAAGGATAATGGGTACAAGCCAAAACCAACGTATCAATGTTTTGAGCTAGCATATCTTGGCTCAACACATTGATCGTCTGTTTGATTTTATCTTCTGTTTCAGGCCAGGCGTCGATATCAAACGCCAAGGTATCGCTGGACATAATCGATACTTGACTGTCCGACTTCCAAAGCCCAATCAATTGGTTCAAACGCGGACTTTGTGCTGTCACTGGCGTACCCAACACCGCCACTTTACGCTGCTTACTAATACGAAAAGCTGGTTTTACGGCAGGCTCAACGCCAATAATAGGCAATGACGTGCTCGCCCTTAACGCATCAATGGCAGCCACCGTTGCCGTATTACAAGCAACAACAATGGCAGACACTTTTTCATTTTCAAAAACTGTCCTATTTTTATCAACCTTTCCTGCAATTGCGGGATGCTTTTACTGCCATAGGGCGCAAACGCATCATCGGCCAAATAGACCAAATCAAGATAAGGTTGTTTTTTATGTATCGCGTTGAGAATGGTTAAGCCCCCAGCGCCAGAATCAATCACCCCAACTTTCAACGTAATGACTCCGCGTTCATACTGTGATCAACCGAGATTGTCGAGGGCAATTGAACGGGTTCACGCTCTAGCTCAACACCATACAAATCCAAAACAGATTGTTTTATCTGTGCTTCTAGCGCCAATAAAGAATCCGCTGTGTCCTCCTGATAATTAACCAGCACCAGCGCCTGTTTATCATAGACACCAACCCCTTGGAATTGCTTTCCTTTCCAACCGGCTTGATCAATCATCCAACCAGCCGCCAATTTAAATCCTTGCTCAAAAGGAAATGAAACGAGCGAGGGAAAACGAGCGATTAACTCGCTATGTTTGGCCTGACTGACAATTGGATTTTTGAAAAAACTGCCAGCATTAGCCAGCACGGTTGGATCGGGCAATTTTTCATTGCGAACCTGACACACGGCGTTAAAAACATCTTTCAAGCTCGGCTGAGCTTGAACTCGGTCAGAGAGACCGCCATAACTTAACTGCAGTTGCCCCTGTTTTTTCAGTGATAACTCCACCGCCGTAATAATAAACACAGATTGCCATTTGCTTTTAAAATAACTGTCGCGATAAGCCAATCCACAGTCGCGAGCATTAATCCAGTAAACATCCCCAGACACGGTATTAATAACTTGAACTCGGGCCAATACATCTTTTATCTCAACCCCATAAGCACCGATATTTTGAACAGGAGCAGCCCCAACCGTTCCAGGGATGAGAGCCAAATTTTCAATACCAAACCACCCTTGAGTGACAACAAATTCGACCAGCTGATGCCAATTTTCACCCGCCGCAACCGTCAAACTCATCAAATTGCCACTGTGCTCTCTGGCATTGATACCAGACAATCGGTTAATAATGACCAACCCTGGCACATCGCCAGAAATAAGCAAATTACTACCACCGCCTATCATGGTGACATGGTGTTCCAAGCGATTCGCCCAAGCCAATAAGACTTTAAGCGTTTCAAGGCTGTCTGCAATAGCAAAATATTCCGCCTGATAAGCAAATCGGAACGTATTGTAAGCAGCCAAAGACATGTTTTTTTGGATGGAATCTTCAACGGTTTGTGTGAAAAAATCGCTGGTATTAAGTCGCATATTCATCGGCTGACAGAGTCTTCTCGTTTTAAAGTAAGGTGGTTCACAAACGCTTGTGCAATATTAGTAAGGTGCTGTCTCATTTCAATAAACCCGCTTTCATCGCCATAATAAGGATCCACCACTTCCCCAAAGGACACACTTGGATGAAACTCACCAAACAAAACCAAAGTGGCCCGACTGCGCTTAGGTTGAATTTTCTTAAGATTGGCTAAATTCTCTCTGTCCATGGCTAGAATCCAATCAAACTCATCGAAATCCGCCTTACTTACTTGTCTGGCTTTTTGTTGATCAATATGAATGCCAACTTGCTTTAATACAGCAATGGATCGAGGATCCGGTGGACTGCCAATGTGGTAAGCGGCTGTCCCAGCAGAATCGAGTTCCAAAAAGACGCTTTTACTTTCAGCGCTCAAGCTTTCTATGATGCCCTGTGCGGCTGGAGAACGACATATATTCCCCAAACACACGGTCAGCACTTTTTGCGATGTCATTTTGATGAACCTGACTCCAGTCTCTCGTCTGTTGTTAAAGTACGCGCTTCGGTTTCTAACAACACAGGAATACCATCACGAATGGGATACGCCATTCCACCAATCTTGCTGATCAGCTCAGTACCATCCTTACTCAAGGTAAGTGCCGCTTTCGTGACAGGGCAAACAAGTATGTCTAATAACGTTTTATTCATGGCTATGATCCAATTTTATAAGGTTGAGTTTTTCTAAAAAGCGCTGCTTAAAATGCTCTGGCAATACTAAAGAGACTGGCAAATACCAGACGTTTGAATTCTCTAGACCTAAGGACTGGCATTTCACAGCGTCTTTTTCCGTCATAATAACGGCACCATCAGATGGAATATCGTTAACATCAAACACGTGATGATCGGCAAACCATTGATGAGTAATGTTTTCTTTTTGCAGGCCGAGTCGCTCTAATGTTTCAATAAAACGCTCTGGATTACCAATACCCGCCATAATATGCCATTTTGCCTGATCCACAAATGCGTCAAGACAATCTACGCGTTTTGTGCCATCTAAAGACAGCAACATACTCGGCACCAAAGGTGCGACGGTAATAGGCAAATTCAGTTGATCGAGGGCATTCGTCATGTTGTCCGCCACACTGACAATAAAATCCACGTCTTTTAAACGGTCAATCGGTTCCCTTAACGGCCCGACGGGTAACAAATGGCCATTCCCCACCCCACGCTTTGCGTCTAGCATTGCGATTTCAATGTCTCTGTCTAATTGGTAATGTTGCATACCATCGTCGCTAACAATAATGTTTACATCTGTTGTTGCAAGAAGGTGTTTAACGGCTTCATCTCGTTTTGAGAATACCACCATAGGACAAGCCGTTCGACGAGCAAGCATAACAGGCTCATCACCAACGGCCTGAGCTGAACTGTCAGGATACACCCTAGTCGGCACTTTAAGCGTTACGCCATGTCCTCGGGAAACAATACCGGGTCGATAGCCTTGGGCGGACAACAGTTCACACAATGCCACAACCATGGGAGACTTCCCCGTACCGCCGACACTGATATTACCTACGATCACCACGGGAACAGGCGCTTTATAAGACCATTCAGGGTGTGCTAAAAAGCGTTGCCTTTTATTGAGTATCACTCTTCGAACAAGAGGCTGTAACGGCCGAAACACATTTGTCCAACCACAACGACCGTACCAAGAACGAGTAAATAAAGACTCTAAACTCACTGGATGGGCTTCTTTCTGTGCAGTATGAGCAAGTTTTGTAATACCGAGGCTTGCTGCCGCATCATACACCCTAAGCACCATGTCATAAGAGGCTTTTGCGTCAGCAGTAATAATAAGCGGACGAGTATAGTCGCCCTCACTGACTTCTTCTAATCCTTGTATTAATGTGCTCACTTTCTCATTAATGAGTGTTTGGCCATTGATAACATACTGACCATCCGCAGTAATGACCAACTCGACATTTTTAGCACGATCAGAACTAGGGGCATTTGAGGTGGCCGTTGGTAAGTCAATCGTCAACTCAGTACTTTGATTGAATGTCGTACTGACCATAAAGAAAATAAGCAATAAAAAAACGACGTCAATCAATGGTGTTAGATTGATTTGAACGTCATCTATTTTCTGACGACGAAACTTCACTGGGCGACTCCTGCTTTATCTCGATCGCCATGCAAAGCATCGACCAATTTTGTGGACTGCTGCTCCATTGTTACAACAAGTTCATCAATTCGACGACTGAAAAACCGATGGAAAATTAACGCTGGAATGGCCACACCTAAACCCGCCGCGGTGGTAAGCAATGCTTCAGAGATACCGCCTGCGAGTAACGCCGTATTTCCAGCCCCACTTTCCATCAAGACAGAAAAGACCTTAATCATACCAACCACTGTCCCTAGCAAACCTAACAATGGAGAAATGGCAGCAATGGTACCCAGAGTATTCATAAAGCGTTCTAACTCATGGATTACATGACTGGCGGCCTCTTGAACACTTTCTTTCATCGCATCTCGACCATGTTTAGAGTTTAAAAGTCCCGCGGCGAAAATAGACGCAAGACCTGTTTTCGCTTGCATAGAACGAATGTACTCAATGGTCATTCTGTCATCACGCAATCGCGCCATAACATCCGACAACAACCCTTTGGGGGCTACTCCTGACCTACGCAGCGTCCAAAATCGCTCAAGAATAATAGCCAGTGCAAGAATGGAACAGGCCAACAAAGGCCACATAAAAACACCACCAGTTTGAATAAAAGCTAACACTTCGCTCTCCAATTTTAGATTTGCTTGTAATTTAACACACTCTCTAACTTTTCTACACGCTTGCAAGTGTCAGATTTTAAGAGAAAAAAGTCATAAATACACAAAGAATGCCGCAACGAAACAGAACCATCATGAAAATAAAAAGCCAGTGATTCCCCAGCCGGAACCACCAACCAATTCACGCCCAAAGCGTCCAATATAATCTCGGTTTTAGACAGCCCTTCCTGATGCAAAACAACCCATTTCACATCATGATGCAGCAAAGCGTGTGGCGTGAGTTCTGCAGCAGGCTTTGGCGATAAAAAATACCCATCCTGAGCACGATTCAAGTATGAATCAAACCTTAATTTACTCAAATCAGAATCCGCCCAAGTATCCACTAAGACCGGTGTTTCTTGATCCATCAATGCCAACGAATGGTGGTTGTTTACTATTGTTACATTGGCCTCAAATCCGTTAAAAAAGGTAGAGAAAAACAGAATCGCCCAAATACTTGTCGCCGCTATAAACCCACGTTTTAATGGACTTTGATACACCCATGCAATTAACAACGATAACATTATCCATCTTGGTAAATTCGACGAGAATGTGTCAAATGACAATACTGGCAACGAAAAAGCGACCCACTCGATGCCTAACATAAGGTAACCAAGCCCTATGTCTAACAGCGCGTAGCTATAACTCGATCCCAGCAACAACACTTCAGCACAAGAAAGCAGCCCCCATGGAAACCAGACAACGCCCGCAAGCGGAATGAGCAGAATATTGACTAAAATTGAAACGCTTGAAATAACCTCTTGCCAGCCAAGGATGAGCACCATCGATGCCGTGCTTAACATCACCTGAACCATCAATAGGCGTAGCAATTTTGTCGACGTCTGGCAGAACCCTATTAACAAATACACCATGCTAAACGACAGCCATAAACCAGAGCTCAAAACAGCCCTTGGATCAAACAACAATACCAACCACAGCGCAAACGTAATGATGCTATAAGGAGACACTTTTAAAGCAAGCATGCGTGCGCACAAATACACACTTAGCATAATGGATGCCCTAACAACCGGTTCTCCCCAGCTTGTCACATAGGCATAAGCAAACAGCAAAGGAATCACAATAACAGCGTCACAATGCCAACGCGTCACCCCAGATAAAAGAATATTACGCGGCATGATCTGCCAAACCATCCGGCTTAGCATTCGACCAATAATAAACATAAAACCAGTATGCAACCCCGACACAACAAATAGATGAGCCAACCCAAGAGTACGCACAATCCAGGTGTCCCTTTGACTCCATAGGTCATCCTTTCCTAGTAATAACGCTTTAGTAAAACGCCAATAGTCAAAACGCTCCAAATGGTGATCAAGCTTAAACAATATCTGGTCTCTTAAGGAAACATCGGCTTGATGGAAGCGCTGTGGATCATAATGCTCAAACCGCAGGTTTAGCTGAGCTAACTGTCTTTGTATATAAAGATTTCGTTGCCACCAAGGGCCTGTTTTATCGGCCAATACAACCCCCGTAACAACGCCTTGATGCAATATGGCGTTTGGCTTTTGTGCGTTGTCACGGCTTGCGACTGATGCGCCATTAGAGTCGTAAAAAATAAGTGTAAAATCTTCTTGTACGAATCGCGAACCGTCTTCAGAAAAGTACATAATTTGAACACGCTGATTTCTAGAAAACGCCGCTTCATCAAAGGATGATGCTTGTTCGATAAGCACACTTTTCTTTTCAAAATCAATTGATACTTCGTCTCCCGCACTCACCGTAAGCATGGTTACCGCGGAAAACTCATTAAAAAGAACGGAAATAAAGGAGAGAAGTGTCAAAAACAAAACTATTAAACGCTTTGACCATATTAGGTAGAGACACACCAGAATGATATGCGTAGAATACAGCCACAAATAATGGCTCGGCACCAATATGGCGCCCATCAATATGGATAAACTACTTAGTAACACAAGACCTCCATGTCTTAAATTGCTAAATTATTTTTCACCTAATTATGCCAAAAAACTATCTTAAAAAATTCATACCAAATCCAGAAAAGCTGAAGCAGAGTAAAGCCCTTGGCTTATTAGGCGCTCAAATTTATGAAGCGAATTTATGGCACCTAAACCGTAAGTCCGTTGCTCGCGCTTTTTTTAATGGCCTATTCTGGGCATTTTTACCCATGCCTTTTCAGATGTTGGCTTCCGCTTTGCTCGCTATTCCCTTGCGTGCCAATATACCGCTATCGATTGCACTGGTTTGGATCACCAATCCACTGACTATGCCATTTGTCTTTTATTTCAACTATAAACTTGGGACCTTTATCCTTGGCGCTCATGACAAGAAAGACTTTCAACTTTCTGTTGAATGGATTTGGGACAAAATGGAACACATTTGGCTACCACTCTATGTTGGTTCAATCGTGTCCGGCGTGATTGTAGGTGCCATTAGCTACGCTTTAATCACCATATTATGGCGACTACACGTTGTAAAGCGCTGGAAAGAGCGCTCACAACGTAACCAATCTCAAAAATAGGCTTAAAAGCCAAGCCATTCATAAGCTTGGCTTTTAAGATTGAGAAAGGTTCTTAGAACACGGAACAATCGATCACTTTAATCTCTGTAACGTTCCCTTAGATAAGCGATAAGCAGAATCCATCCAGCTGAGCATTTTTTCATCGTGAGTAACGAGTAAAAATGCCATGTTATAAGTCACTTTCAACTCGTTAATCAAATTCTGAATCTCCAAGGAAGTGGTTTCATCCAAGTTCCCTGTTGGCTCATCCATCAACACACAAGCGGGCCTATTAGCCAGCGCTCGCGCAATAGCCACCCTCTGCCTTTCTCCACCAGACAGCTGTGAAGGTCTATGATTTAAGCGATCCTTCAGACCCACTTGAGCAAGTAATTCTTCACCACGCACTTTTGCTTCCTGCTTATTCATGCCCGCTATCCACATTGGCATTAGCACGTTTTCTAAAGCACTAAATTCCGCCAACAAATGGTGAAATTGATAAACAAAACCCATTTCACGATTGCGCATTTTGGCGCGCTTCGAGTCACTTATGCTAGACCAAGAAACTTGCGCAAGCTTGACCTCTCCTGTCGTTGCTAGGTCTAAACCCGCCAACAAATTCAATAAAGTTGTTTTCCCTGACCCCGATGCTCCAACAATGGCGCAGGCCTCCCCCTTATTCAAGGACAAATCGATGGAACGAAACACATCTACAACCTGCTTACCATCTTGGTACTGCTTGGAAAGCGCGTGACACTCTAGAACAATATTATTACTCATAGCGCAATGCCTCTGCCGGTTCCACTTTGGAAGCTCGCCAAGCGGGATAGATTGTCGCCGCAACCGTCATGATAAAAGCGGACACTACAATAAGTCTGACATCAGACCATTCTAGTTGCGAGGGTAAGTAGTTAATGAAATACACATCAGAATTCAAAAACTGAACGTTAAATAATGTCTGCACTGCTGCAATCAGATCACTGACGTTCAACGCTAGAGCCACTCCAGATATCACACCAATCACAGTACCTAACATCCCGATAAACATACCCTGAACAATAAACACCCACATCACTTGAGCAGATGTTAATCCCATCGTTCTTAAAATCGCAATATCATTACGCTTATCTGTGACAACCATAACCAGCGTAGACACAATGTTAAAAGCAGCGACAGCAACAATAAGAAGAAGCAGCAAGCCTATCATGGTCTTTTCCATCTGGATGGCTTGAAACAAATTTCCGTGCGTGCGAGTCCAATCACTGACTCTATTTTGTCCTGGTACGTCACGGGCAATGTCCCATATACGAACAGGTGCCACAAACAAATCATCAAAAGATATTCTTAACGCTTCTGCATCATCTTCATTGTAACGCTTAAGCTTGGCAGCATCTTTGATATTGATATAAGCCAAGCTACTGTCTAACTCAGCCCCAACCTCAAACGTACCAACAACCGTAAAACGTTTTAGAACCGGAGCCACACCAGCAATCGATACATTGGCTTTAGGTAAAATAGCTGTGACTTTATCCCCCACAGCCACACCGAGCATCTTTGCGAGCTGAGCACCTAAAACGATACCAAAACTGGTATCATCAAGTGCACTCAGTGAAGCCCGATGCCATATTGCTATCAATAATCGAGACCTTTTTTTCCATATTGGGATTAATCCCATTAAGAATGGCACCATGAACACTGTCGCCAGATTGAAACATTACCTGAGCTTGAATATGAGGCGCAACACCAATCACGTTGGGCATTTTTTCAACAAGCTTGGCCGTAGCTCGCCAATCATCGAGCACAGGAGTCCCCCATAATGTAGCATGAGGCACCATACCCAAGATGCGCTGACGCAACTCCCGATCAAAGCCATTCATTACTGACAAAACAGTAATAAGAACCATGACACCAAGAGCCAGACCAGCAATCGAGGAAAAGCTAATAAAAGAGATAAAATGATTGGAACGTTTTGCCCGGGCATAACGCAAGCCAATGGCAATAGGAAGGAAATTAATCAATGTATGTCCTTGCGCGGTAAAAATGGAGGAGCATGCCTCCTCCATTTTGAACTAAGTTACCAATACGCTTATGCGTCGAAATCGATACCTATACGACGACCTACATCTTCGTAAGCTTCGATTACGCCACCCAAGCCTTGACGGAAACGATCTTTATCTAATTTTTCTTTGGTTTTGGCATCCCACAAACGGCAGCCGTCAGGAGAAAACTCATCCCCTAACACAACCTCGCCTTTATATAGTCCAAATTCTAATTTGTAATCAACTAGAATCATGCCGCCTTCCGCAAAAATCGCTTTTAATACATCATTCACCTTGAATGTAAGCTCTTTCGCTTTGGCTAAGTCCGCGGCTTTCGCCCAACCAAATGATTCAACATGCGACTCATTGATCATTGGATCACCTAACGCATCATTCTTTAAGAACAACTCAAATGTTGGCGGTGTAAGCGTAATACCTTCTTCAACACCTAATCGACGACATAGGCTGCCAGCTGCGACATTTCGAACCACGCATTCGACTGGAATCATATCGAGACACTTAACCAGCGACTCGTTATCACTTAACAGTTTTTCAAAATGAGTTGGAATACCGGCTTCTTGTAATTTTGTCATGATGAATGCATTGAACTTATTGTTCACCATGCCTTTACGATCAAGCTGTTCTATTCTCTTACCATCAAAGGCAGAGGTATCATCACGAAACACTAGAACCATCTTGTCAGGATCATCTGTACGAAATACAGATTTTGCCTTACCTGCATACAGCTCTTGTCGTTTTTCCATTGGAGAGTCTCCGGTTTTCTTTTTGAGGGGTTAATCTTTAATTTACAAAACGTTGTGCCAAATGAAACGATACAACCTCTGGAAACGCCATCGAGGACACATCAATTACCAAAAAGTCACCTGCTTTTTGATGTGTGATTTTATAAGCGTACTCGCGCTCTTCCCAGCTTACGTCGTCTAAATCTCGACGAATTGTCTTAATGGATTCCAGCTTTTTTCCATTGCTTAGAGGAACGCTGAAATCAATGACATCACCCACTCGGGCCACGTCTTCTGGTCGCACAGGAGCAAGCATATTTTCAGCCCCGGAATCAGATAAATATCCGCGGCATTTAACTTAGCTTCAATGTCCGCTTGAGAAACTTTATTGCCTAAATAAATGGCATACACGCCTTGATGATCGACCCAAACAGGAAAAGGAGAGGCATCATTACGGTTTGAAAGATACGCAGATGATTGGTTTAACTGACGACCAATTGTGCCCCACAAGCGTACAGCAACGGAATAAGCATCATTATTCTGAACAGGACTCATCCAGTCACTTGGCTCAACATCCTGTTGCACGTTGCGGAACTGGACACTCACCAAAGTTTTCTCGCCAGATTCGCTAAAGCGAAATGAGAAAGCCGTTTGCGCAGGGTGTAAACGAGTAATCTTGCTCCACAATGATGCCCACCATCCCTGCGGATGGAAGTCAAAAGGAATAGAAATAATGTGATCTTGTGTTTGTGATGCGATCGGGTCGCCCGCACCATTCAGAGCAGTCAAAAAATCCGCTACAATTCGCTTAGATTGCTCCATATTTGCTGGCACAGACAATTCAAATGCATCATCTTGCTCCATTACGCCAACATCAACCATTGGGTAGAAAACAAAAGGAGGCTCGCGGCGTCGTAAACGGCTTAGAGGGCTCCAAACTGGCAATTTTATCTTCATTCGGAATCACTAATACATCTTTTGACGGTATAGACCCTTCAGGCACAACCAAGGTTGTGGCGGTGGGGGTTCCATCTTGATAATCGTCAGAATGATCGGTCAAAAAAAGACTGCAACCAGACAATAAAATAGCTAATGAACTTGCGCTCATTAGCTGTAACGTGAATTTATTCATACTAATAAAACTCCAGCTTCTATCATAGCTTGTCTTACAGCGGCATGATGTTGCTCTGAAAGTGGGGTAAGAGGTAATCGAATTCCTTCTTCGCAGAGACCTAATTGGCTGCAAGCCCACTTAACGGGGATAGGATTAGATTCTAAAAACAAATTTTTATGAAGCGATGCAATCGTTGTGTCCACCGAATGCGCCTGATCAGCTTTTCCCGCTAAAGCGAGTTCAGCGGCTTTAGCAACGGCTCTTGGAGCAACGTTGGCGGTTACGGAAATATTGCCTTTTCCACCCAAAAGCATTAGCGAAACCGCGGTAGCATCATCACCAGAGTACACGGCAAAATGCTCTGGCAAAGCATTAATCAAGGCTTCGCCGCGTTCAAGGTTACCTGTAGCATCCTTGATACCCACAATATTATTAACAGAAGCAAGGCGAACAACTGTCTCATTTTGCATATCACAGGCGGTACGACCTGGTACATTATATAGAATTTGTGGAATATTAACTGCCTCAGCAATGGCCTTGAAATGCTGATACAGACCTTCCTGAGTCGGTTTGTTGTAATACGGTGTAACAAGCAAACAGGCATCAGCCCCCGCCTCTTTGGCACGACGTGTAAGGTCAATTGCTTCATGTGTAGCATTAGCACCTGTACCAGCAATAACAGGAACTCGACCATTAACAGTCTTAACAACCTGACGAATCACATTGGCATGTTCTTCTGGTGTTAGAGTCGAAGACTCACCCGTTGTCCCTACCGCTACAATACCGTGAGTACCCTCATTAATATGAAACTCTATAAGATCATCTAATTTTTTGGTATCTACAGCGCCATCTGGTGACATAGGAGTGATAAGCGCAACTAAACTACCTGTGATCATTTCGAGTCTCCGATAAAATTATAAGCGCGCCTATAGTAACGTCCAGACTCAGCTTTAACAATAATTCAGGGACGTAAAGCCGGAGTAAATTCGCAAGAAAACGCATTCGGGGGGATTTTTTGCTTCGCTCTTGGTAAGCTATTCTTATTTAACACATTTCGTTAATCACAGAGAGTAGCATTATGACAATCGAAATTGGACAAATTGCGCCTGATTTTAGCGCCAAAGATCAAAATGGCGAAACCATCACTTTGAGCCAATTTAAAGGCAAAAAAGTGGTGCTGTACTTTTACCCAAGAGACGCAACACCTGGCTGTACCGCTCAGGCCTGTGATTTGCGTGACAATTATCAAGCATTGTTAGATCAAGGCTATGTCGTTCTTGGGGTAAGTACCGACACAGAGAAGAAACACCAAAACTTTATTGCCAAATACAATTTGCCGTTTCCACTGATTGCCGATACCGAAAAAGAGGTACACGAGCTATATGGGACTTGGCAATTGAAAAAATTCATGGGAAGAGAATCAATGGGAACCGTTAGAACCACATTTATCATTGATGAAAATGGCGTCATTAGTGATGTCATTAGTAAGGTAAAAACAAAGGCTCATGCAGAACAAATACTAAAATAAAGCATTCAGAGTGGGACGCCATTATGCTCGCGTCCCACTTTTTCTTGTCTGAATTCTTAATACGTTAAATGCCGCCGCGAATTTCCGATCTCACCTCATCACGATAAAAATCGGCCAGCAACACATGCAGCTCTTTGCTCAATGGAGGCAGTGAAGACGCCGCCGCATTACGAACAACTTGTGAGGAACGACTGGCTCCGGCAATAATACTAGACACCTGAGGTTGATCTAAAATCCAGCGCAGTGAGACATCAAGAATATTCTGCCCTTCAGGTAATTTCGTCTTTAATGATTCCACTAACGCCACACCTTTTTCAAACGGAATGCCGTTAAAAGTTTCGCCCACATGAAACGCTGCGCCATCTTTGTTATAAGAGCGATGATCATGCTCATCAAATTGATGATGGCTGGACATTTTGCCTGACAACAATCCGCTTGCTAAAGGCAAACGTACTATGATGCCAACATTATTCTTTTCGGCTAATGGCAAAAGCGACTCAACGGCATCTTGACGAAATACATTGAACAAAATTTGTAAGCTGGCCATTTCAGGATGTTCACAGCAAAACCTTGCTTCGTCTAACATTTCTACGCTGGCACCAAAATGCTTAATAATGCCCTCTTGCTTAAGATCTTCCATCCAAGCAAGGATATCACCATCAAACAGTACCTCTCTTGGTACACAATGTAATTGCGCCAAATCGATACTATCAACTCCCAACCGTTTCGCAGACTCTTGCAGACTTTTTTTCACTGCTGCCTTGCTGTAACCGTTTGGGTATAACGCGGCATTTCGTCCCACTTTTGTGGCAATAATGGGCGGCTTAGCTAAGGCTTTACGCCATTCTCCAATTCGCTGCTCACTGATTCCGCCACCATATACATCCGCAGTGTCAAAAAAACGAATTCCCTCAGCCATCGCCGTTTGCAATATCTGCTCAGCGTCTTTGTCTTCTAAAGGGCCGAAGTCGTTACCCAGTTGCCAACAACCTAAGCCAATTTCTGATACTTCAAAGCCTGTTTTTCCTAACACTCTCGTTTTCATACATCCTCCTCAGTGAGATCTAATAACCCATAACACTACTATACGAGCCTTTTTACTGTTTATAATTATCAATCCATTAAATGCATTGTTTATTAAGGCTTAACAATATGAACGCCAACTTCCCAGAAGGCATACCCGAGTTTTTGGCCGTGGTAGAGACACAGAGCTTTTCAAAGGCAGCCGAACAACGCAATCTGTCACGTGCGAGAATATCGCAAATCATCAGTGGATTAGAAAAACACATGGGCGTTCAATTGCTCTATCGCTCCACGCGCTCTCTGTCTTTGTCTCCCGCAGGCGAGACCTTTTACCAACTTTCTCGCCAAGGCATAGATCAGTTGGAACATGCGGTTCAATCCGCGCAAAATGCTCACGCCAGTATCAGTGGGAAAATTCGCATAAACTCAGTTGGAGGTTTGTTTGGTGAAGCCATACTCGCACCGATCATGATTCGCTTTATGATTGACAATCCGCAAATAGAAATTGACCTGAGCTTTTCCAGTACTCGGGAAGATCTAATTGAGGCGCAATATGATTTGGTGGTCAGAATGGGAAGCCTATCCAACTCTAACCTAGTTGGTCGCAAGTTAACTCACTATACGAATCATCTCGTGGCTAGCCCAGACTATTTAAAATCCATGCCTACACTGAAGAGTCCGAAAGACTTATTAGACCATGCATTAATCAATGGCTCGGTGAAAAGATGGTCTTTTACACACACCACCACCAAAGAGAAGTATGAGGCTCCCCGTATTAGCAAAATTAACCTGTTCAAATGGTCATGTCTCCAAGCTGGCAACGCTCAATGGAGCCGGTATTTCCAGACAGCCTGCCTATTATGTAGAGCAAGAAATAGCGGAAGGATTACTCGTTAATCCTTTACCAGACTGGCAGCTATCCTCTTCTGACGTCACTTTGCTCTACCCTAAATCAAGAAATATCAGCTTAAGAGTGAAAGCCTTGGTGGACTATTTAATAGAAGCCTTTAACATAACCGCCGATTAATTCCATTGAAATAACCATAAACCAAACCACTCGCAAGGGTTCTTTATGCTAACAGCACTAGCAGGCGCACTTACTCCCATTCTATTACTGATTTGTTTAGGCTTTTTTCTCGGCAAAAAAACCAACTACCTAGAAAATCCGTCACTAGGCGCCCTAGTTTCCAATTTAGGCTTACCCGCTCTGCTACTTCATTCCGTACTGTCCATGCAGATGCAGATTTTTAGTATGCTAAAAATCATTGTAGCGACCACGATTGTCTTAGCACTGGTTAGTTTACTTTCTTATGGTTTTCTAAAGCTTCTCAAACTTCCGACACGGTTTTATTTACCACCATTGGTCAACCCCAATACGGGGAATTTAGGCATCCCCGTTGCGTACGCTTTATTTGGCGCGGAAGGAATGGCCATCGCGGTGGTGATTTCATCTGTCGTGCAAATAAGCCATTTCACATTAGGTGTTGGGTTTATGTCTGGCGCCTACCACCCCAAGCAAATCCTCAAAAATGGCCCTGTGATTGCGCTAATCGCTGGCGGTGTGTTGTTAAGTTTAAACGTAAGCCTGCCTACGCCTTTAATGAATACAATGAACATGCTCAGTCAAATAACCTTACCTATTATGCTCATGCTGCTTGGTAAATCCATCAGCAGCCTTACGATCAAAGAAAGCAACAAGATTAACCGAGCTATGTTGCTGTCGTTGTTCCGCCCTCTTGTCGGGGCATTATGTGCCAGTTTTGTGGTGATGTGGTTTCCCTTAAGCCAGCTAGAGGGTGCTGTACTGATCGTTCTTAGCACCATGCCCGTTGCTGTTATTAGCTACATGCTGGCGACTAAATTCAAAGGACCCGTGGATGAAATTGCACTCATGATATTGCTTTCACTGCCAATGTCGCTTTGTACAGTGGGTTTACTATGGTGGTTGTATATATGAATAACCTAAGATTTAAGCCAATCGATAAAAGCAGAAACTGGCGCTGTCGGCGCACGTTTTTTTGAGACAACAATGTGATAACCATGATCCGATTGTACGGCAAAGTCGGGCAGCGCAATCAAAACGCCACTTTGGATAAAATCATCCAGCAGTGGCGACCAACCAAGACCAATTCCCTGTCCAGAAATAGCCGCTTGAGCCAATAACGTATAATTATCAAATTCCATGACAGATTCTGAAGGTGTCCAATGTGAGCCATTGAGCTGGAATAAAAGATCCCAATCCATCCATTTTTGCCCCATATCTGCATTCAACTTTAGTAATGGCGCCTTTATCAAATCAGCAAGACCAGGAAAGCCACCAAACTCGGCATATAATTTCGGACTACACACCGGATAGACCACTTCTGGTAAAAGTTTTTCTGCCACATACCCTTGGTATTGCCCCTCACCAAACAGTACAGCCACATCGGCCTCAAGAGACGCCAAATCGACCTCGGATTGAGATGTGTGGATGCGAATATCAATATCTTTATGCAATCGTCGAAATTCAGGCAAGCGCGGCATCAGCCAAAAAGCGGCAAAAGCAAAATCCGTTGCGACAGAAATTCGTTGGGATTTGGGTTTTTGCTTTATTTTTTGTAACACCTCACGCAAATCTCGCAAACTCGACTGAGTCGTTTTTAGCAAAATATGCCCCGCATCGGTGAGCACAACACCGCGATATACCCGCTCAAATAAAGCGACACCCAGTGACGCTTCCAAGGCCTGTATTTGCTGGCTTACCGCTGGCTGAGTTGTACCTAATTCACGTGCCGCCGCCGTAAAACTTAACAACCTTGCTGCTGACTCAAAAACGACAAGTGATTGCAAAGGTGGAAGATCTGAATCTGATAACATAAGCTCAGCTTATCCCATGTATAAATTTTTAGTCAGTTTACAGCATTGTTTCCATAGCGCAATCTAGTGGACATCATAAGATTATTGAGCAATCCGTGTTCACTTATCTTACCTTCACTCCTTATCCATTAGAGAAAATCATGGCAGAAAAAAAACCAAACATTCTTTTCATTATGGCAGATCAACTAGCAGCTTCTGCTCTACCCTTTTATGGACACCCTCTTGTTAAAACCCCAAACTTGAGTTCGCTCGCACAAAATGGTGTCGTCTTTGACTCAGCCTATTGCAACAGCCCACTTTGCGCCCCCTCTCGATATGTCCTTATGACAGGTCAACTGCCGAGCAAAATAGGCGCTTATGACAATGCCGCTGACCTTTCGGCTGATATTCCAACATTTGCCCATTACCTACGAGCACAAAACTACAAAACCGCCCTATCAGGAAAAATGCATTTTTGTGGCCCAGACCAACTGCACGGGTTTGAAGAGCGCCTTACTACAGACATTTATCCAGCCGATTATGGTTGGTTTCCAAATTGGGATGATGTAAAAACACGCCCTACTTGGTACCACAACATGTCTTCTGTCACTCAAGCTGGACCTTGTATACGCAGCAATCAGCTAGACTTTGATGATGAAGTCGTATTCCACGCACAACGTTACCTATACGACTATGTAAGACGGGAGCAAGATCGTCCTTTTTGCTTAACGGTATCCATGACACACCCTCACGACCCATACGCCATTCCGCCCGAATACTGGGACAGATATGAGGACGCTGAAATCGATCTGCCGAAAATCACTATTAAAAAAGAAGACCAAGATCCTCATTCTGCTCGCTTGCAAAACGTGTATGACTATTACGCTCAAGATTTAAGTGAGCAACAGATCCGTAACGCTAGACACGCCTATTATGGTGCCATCAGTTATGTCGATGATAAAATTGGTATGCTACTCAAAACGCTGAAAGAAACGGGAGCTCGATGACAATACCATTATTGTCTTCTCTGGCGATCATGGCGATATGTTAGGCGAACGCAACCTTTGGTATAAAATGTCCTTCTTTGAAGGGTCTGCTCGTGTCCCCATGATCGTTCATGCCCCCAATCGCTTTACCGCAAAACGGGTTAAAGAGTCGGTTTCCACCATAGACTTATTGCCCACTTTCCTTGAAATGGCAACGGGCACTTCCAATCATGAATATGCCATGCCAATACAAGGCCGAAGTTTAATGCCACACATTCAAGGCAAAAGTGGCGCTCACGATGAAGTAATTGGTGAATATTTTGGCGAAGGCGCCATAGCGCCACTGCTAATGATACGAAGAGCGCAATATAAGTATGTCTACTGTCACATCGATCCAGAACAGCTCTTTGATCTCGACAACGACCCCAATGAATTAGTAAATCTTGCGACTAACCCAGAATATGCTGATTTACTCCGAAGCTTCAAAAAAGAAACATTAGCGCGTTGGGATTCGGACGCTCTTACCCAAGACGTAGTCATCAGCCAGCGTAGACGTCGATTAATTGTAAGCGCCATGAACAAAGGCAAAAAAACAACATGGGATCATCAACCCATGTTCGATAGCAGCGAAATGTATATGAGAAATCACATCGACCTCGATGATTTGGAAAGTCGATCTCGCTTCCCTAAAGTTGAATAAACCAAATACATAAAAAAGCTACATCACAAATAGGAGCACACCAATGAAGAAAGCACTTCCTTTTAGTGTCGCAGGACTAAAAAGCCTAGGGATAGCCAGCCTACTGATTGGCAGTAGTTTCGCCATATCTGCCGCACCTGAGCAATGCAAAAAAGTGACGTTTAGTGACCCTGGTTGGACTGATATAGGTGCCACAAATGGCATCGCTATCACCCTTTTAAAAGCCATGGGATACGATACGCAAGTATATTTACTCAGCGTGCCAGTTGGATTTGAAGGCTTAAAAAACGCAGAAATAGACGCCTTCATGGGGAACTGGATGCCCGCACAATCCACTTTTATTGATAAATACAAAGACAATGTAGACGTGGTCCGCACCAATTTAGAAGGTGTAAAATTCACCTTAGCCGTTCCAACATACGTTTTCGACGCAGGCGTCAAAGACTTCGCCGACCTGCATAAATTTGGCAAAGAATTTCATCAACGAATCTATGGTATTGACGCAGGCGCACCAGCCAATCAAAAATTGCAAAATATGATAGACAACAACGACTTTAGCTTACAAGACTGGAAAGTAGTAGAGTCAGGCGAACAAGCCATGCTCTCTCAAGTGGCAAGAAGTGTAAAACGTGACAATTTTATCGTGTTTCTTGCACTGGGAGTCCCCATCCAATGAACGTAAATTTTGACCTAAAATATCTAACAGGTGGCGACGAGTATTTTGGCCCTAATTATGGTGGTGCAACCATTCAAACCCTAACTCGTAAAGGCTATGCAGATGAGTGTCCTAATGTTGGCAAACTATTAAGTAACCTCGAATTTAGCCTAACAATGGAAAACGAGATCATCGACTCAAATGAAAAGCCAGAACAAGCAGCGGCAAATTGGATCAAGGCTCACCCAGAAGTACTTGAAAAATGGCTGCAAGGCGTGTCTACCTTTGAAGGAAATCCTGCATTGCCGGTCGTAAGAAAACAACTGAACATCCAATAAACCCATGCCTTTAAAACAAAAACCGCCTGTTTTTTAACAGGCGGTTTTTTGTTTTACATAAGTGAACCAAAGCAACGTTTGAATAAAAAGCTACTGACGTGTTAAACGGTCATTCCCCAATACTAGAGGCATTGTTGAGCGATAAGGATTGATATCCAAACCGCCACGTCTTACATAACGCGCATAAACGGTGAGATTCTCAGGCTTACATTGGCGCATGATATCAATAAAAACTCGCTCAACGCATTGCTCATGAAAGTCCGTATGTTCACGAAACGAAATAACATATTTCAACAAACTTTCGTGGTGAATTTTAGGCCCTTTATAATCAATAAAAACCGAAGTTCCAATCAGGTTGATTGGTAACCGGACAATTGGATTTTAAAAGATGACTCACCAAACGCTCTTCAACCATCCCCATGGTCTCGTCAGTTGTCAACAAGCTCGCGTTAGGATGATATTCCGATACATCAACATCTAACTCATCCACACAGTAGTCAGGTGTTAACACTACCAAAGAGGCCATCGAATCAACGTCTCGAATAATCACGGTCACTGTCGCCCCTGCGGCGGCAGATAAATCCTTTTCAAGAATCGCCTGCACCACTTCAGCAGACTCATAACGCATTTGATTCAATGAATTCAAATACAATTTAAACGATTTAGACTCAATAATATTTGGCGAGTCACAAGGCAAACGAAATTCGGCCAAAGCAACGATCGGCTTACCTTTTAAGTTTAACCATGACAATTCATAAGCATTCCAAACGTCCTCACCATAAAATGGCAAGCGCTCAGATTCAATCCCCATTTCAGTCCATTTGTCCACTCTCGCAATGGGAAAAAGCAACCCTGCATCATACTCAGAAACATACTCTGTTTGCTGACCTAAGGGTAAAAAGCCCATATACATTACCTCAATTTCTAATACCTTTGCCCTGATTGAGCAAACGCAGACCAAAACCAAACAACACCACAATAAAAACACTAACAATCACCAGCGCCCAATACACATTAATATCAGAAACGCCTAATACGCCAAAGCGAAATGCATTCACCATATATAAAACTGGGTTTAACAAAGAAACCGACTGCCAAAAGTCTGGCAATAAATCAATCGAGTAGAACACACCACCAAGATAGGTTAACGGCGTCAAAATAAAAGTGGGCACAATAGAAACATCGTCAAAATTTCTCGCATAAATGGCATTAACAAAGCCACCGAGAGAAAACATAATGGCCGTCAAACACACTACTAAAACAGTTAAAAACAAATTTTCTAATGCCAAATGCGTAAAAAACAACGACAGCACGGTGACAATTAAGCCAACGCACAACCCTCGCGCTACACCACCTAATGTATAACCGAGTAATATTACCCAATTTGGGGTAGGTGATACCAATAACTCTTGCACACTATGCTGGAATTTTGCAGAGAAAAACGATGACGAAACGTTTGAGTAAGAGTTAGTAATGACAGACATCATAATCAGGCCTGGCACAATATACTGCATATAACTAAAACCGCCCATCTGCCCGATTCGATCACCGATCAAATTGCCAAAAATAGCAAAGTATAATGTCATCGTAATGGCAGGAGGCAATAATGTTTGTGGCCAAATTCGAGTAAAACGACGAATCTCTCTCACTAAAATCGTATAAAATGCGACCCAAATTTCCGAATTTTTCATCTATCTAGCCTTTAATTAATTTAACGAAGAGGCTTCTTCGAGTCGATTAGACTTATTGCGCATGCTAACAACATTAATCGATATGGCATCCAACGCTTTAAAAATAGCGTTGATTGATTGCCCCTTAACAACTTCAACCTCTACTGAACTTGCATCTTTACCTACCACAACACTAAAACCGGGTAAAGACCAACCAGTCGGTAAGCATGAATCCAAATCCAGAATAAACGTCTCTTGATTCAGAGTTTTCAATAACGCTTTCACACTGGTATTTTCGACAATTTCTCCTGCATTGATAATCGCAATATTACGACATAACTGCTCAGCTTCCTCTAGGTAATGCGTCGTTAAAATAATCGTCGTGCCTTGCTCGTTTAATTTTTTAATGAACTCCCACATAGAACGACGCAACTCAATATCCACGCCAGCTGTAGGTTCATCTAAAATAAGTACCTCAGGCTCATGTATCAAGGCCCTCGCTATCATTAACCGCCTCTTCATTCCTCCAGACAGCATACGGGATTGATCATTTCTTTTTATCCCAAAGATCAAGCTGCTTTAAATATTTCTCAGCCCTCTCCTCAGCAACGGAACGACTTATTCCATAGAAACCGGCTTGAGTAACAACCACATTAAAAACAGTTTCAAATACATTAAAATTAAATTCTTGTGGTACCACACCTAAGTATTTTTTTGCTCTGGCAAAATCTTCATCAATATCTGTACCAAAAATAGAAACACTACCTGATGTTTTATTCACCAAAGAGCACAAAATACCTATAGTGGTAGACTTACCAGCGCCATTTGGCCCCAATAACGCAAAGAAATCTCCCTTTTCAACTTTTAAATCGATACCTTTTAACGCCTCAAAACCACTTCCATAGCGTTTTTTAAGGTCACTAATTTCGATTGCATATGTCATAATTGAAGTTCTCGTACGGCAATGCCGACTAAAATAGTTACTTACTTGAATAGGTTTTTATTACGTGGAATCACGCACACAATACATACTTAACGCTTTTGCTGATTTGCGTCAGCGCATTGCAGAACATGCTCCTTTTAACCAACCAGAACTGGCTGAAGAAGAATTAGACTTCTTAGAAACATGGGACCAACTAATAAAAAACATACAGAATACCTCCCACGACTACAGCTTTGATGCCCAAGAAGTATTATCACGCTTCATACGTTGCTACGCAAACCTAGTCCCGCTGATCAAACGGGAACTATTGTGGTTTGTCGGCGGAGAATGCTTACACTTTTTAGGTGATGAGGAAATTGCGCTTTATCAACAGCTGGAAGAACACCTTTATGATCTAGATAGCCAAAATAAAAGCTACGATATTCAGGAACAAATCAATATATTACGCGGCGTAACAACCCAAATTCATTAGCTATAGTTAACGAAAACGGTCGGTGATAGACCGACCGTTATTACCCAAAAAGAACAAAGCCAAATTGCTCTTAAGATAACGATTTCAAGATATTTTCTTAAACACCAAGGTACCGTTTGTACCACCAAAACCAAACGAGTTATTTAAAACAACGTCTATTTTGCGTTTTTGCGGGGTTCCTGGAACATAATTTAAATCGCAACCCTCACCTGGCTCTTCTAAGTTAATGGTAGGTGGAGCAACTTGATCACGAATGGCTAATATCGAAAAAATCGACTCAACCGCGCCGGATGCCCCCAATAAATGCCCTATCATGGACTTAGTGGAGCTGATAGCAACATCAGATGCATCCGCCCCCATCACAGCCTTAACGGCCTGAGTCTCAGCTAAATCACCAGCTGGAGTAGATGTACCGTGAGCGTTTATATAATCGATATCCAACGGCTCTAGCTTAGCGTCTTTTAATGCTGCCCTCATAGCCGAAGCTGCACCCTCTCCACCTTCTGGTGGCGCTGTCATATGATAAGCGTCATCACTCATACCAAAGCCAGCCAATTCAGCGTAGATTTTTGCTCCACGTGCTAGGGCATGCTCGTATTCTTCTAGCACCAAGATACCGGCACCGTCTCCCATGACAAAACCATCACGATTTTTATCCCATGGACGACTTGCTGTTTTATAATCATCATTTCGCGTCGACAGTGCTCTAGCAGCACCAAAGCCACCAATACCAAGTGGCGTAATCGCCATTTCAGCGCCACCGGCAATCATCACATCAGCGTCACCATATGCAATCATACGGCCCGCCATACCAATGTTATGTGTACCAGTGGTACAGGCAGTCACAATCGATATATTGGGGCCTTTAAAACCAAAACGAATCGCAACATGACCTGAAATCATATTAATAATCGCGCCTGGAACAAAAAAAGGAGAAATACGCTTTGGACCTGATTCATTCAATAGCTCTAGATTTTTCTCAATCATTGGTAAGCCACCAATGCCAGAACCTATCGCACAACCAACTCGGCTTAAATTCGCCGTATCGGAATTAAGATTAGCATCATCCAAAGCCTGCACGGCAGCAGCGATACCATACTGAATAAAAAGATCCATCTTGCGGGCTTCTTTCACGCTCATATACTGAGTCGCATCAAAACCAGTTACTTGTGCCGCAAAACGAGTGGAAAATTGGCTTGCGTCAAAAGAGGTGATCTCCGATACACCACTTTTACCTTCCAATATGTTATCCCACGTATCTTTCACATTATTGCCAAGGGGTGTCACCATTCCCATTCCTGTGACTACAACCCGACGACGAGACATAAGATTTCTCCAGCAATTCGCCCTCAACTCTCAGGGCTATTAATAAGAAAAGCCGCTGTAACGAATACAAGCGGCTTTTCGGAAAACTCAGTTCACCAATATATTACAAGTTAGCGTTGATGTAGTCGTTCGCTGCTTGTACGGTAGTGATTTTTTCAGCTTCTTCATCAGGAATTTCAGTATCAAATTCCTCTTCAAGAGCCATTACAAGCTCAACTGTATCTAGGGAATCTGCACCTAGGTCATCAACAAAAGATGCTGAAGCAACAACATCTTCTTCTTTAACGCCTAGTTGTTCACAAACGATTTTTTTAACGCGTTCTTCAATGCTACTCATTAGAAGTTCCTACTCTACTCATTAACAGCTCAGTGTGAGCATATTATAAAATTCGATCACCTAAAAGGCGTGATTCTCGACATGAACCGGAGATGTATTTTCGTTGAATTAAACATAAAATTCAACTCAAATTACGACATATACATACCGCCATTGACATGTAATGTCTCTCCGGTGATGTAAGCGGCGCCATTTGACGCCAAAAACGCGACTGCCGCCGCAATTTCTTCTGGTTGACCAAGTCGTGATGAAGGCACTTTTTCAACCAATTTGGCTTTATGCTCCTCAGGTAAGACCTTAGTCATGTCGGTTTCAATGAACCCTGGTGCAACACAATTCACTGTGATACCACGAGACGCAATTTCTGCTGCTAGAGAACGGCTAAAACCTTCTAGACCTGCTTTTGCTGCAGAATAATTCGTTTGCCCGCCGTTGCCCATAGAGCCAACAACCGAGCTGATGCTAATAACACGGCCAAACTTTGCTTTAGTCATGCCGCGCAAGCAAGCTTTTGTAACACGAAATACAGACGTTAGATTCGTATTTACTACTTGATCCCACTCCTCTTCTTTCATCCGCATCATGAGGTTATCACGAGTAATACCCGCGTTATTTACCAAAATAGTTGGCGCCCCAAACTCTGCTGTAATCTCTTTTACAACAACATCAACTGATTCGCTTGATGATACATCTAGCACCCAACCTTTACCATTAACGCCAAGGTATTCACTAATACTTTGCGCACCAGACTCACTCGTTGCTGTACCAATAACAGTCGCACCTTGCTCAACTAGAGCGACAGCAATCGCTTTACCAATACCGCGAGTAGCGCCTGTTACCAGAGCCACTTTTCCTTCAAGACTCATGCTTGTCTCCAACAATATAGTTTGAATCGAATACTTTTCGAACAAATAAAAACTCTATTTACGCAGGTAAAGCCGCTTCAAAGCCAGCTAGATCACCAAGCGAAACAGTTTCCAAACCTTTAACAATGCGTTTATTCAAGCCACTAAGCACTTTACCAGGACCACACTCTATTGTAGAGGTCACACCCAATTCAGCCAGCAACATAACGGATTGCGTCCACAATACTGGCTCGCTCAACTGAGACACAAGATTGGCTTTGATCACGGCAGGATCTGATACTGCCTGAGCGGTAACATTTTGCACCAAAGTGCAAGAAGGCGAATGAAACGTAATTGTTTCAAGTTTTTCCGCCAACTTTTTACCCGCTGGAATCATTAACTCGCAATGCGAAGGCACACTAACAGGCAACGGCAGTGCTCGTTTAGCACCCGCTTCTTTCGAATTCACCATAGCCGCTTCTACCGCAGCAACATGACCAGCAATAACCACCTGACCAGGAGAATTGAAATTGACCGCACTCACGATCCCAGGCGCAGCGTCGCATGCAGCCACGACCTTATCATCGTCCAGACCAATAATTGCAGCCATTGCTCCTTCACCTGCTGGCACCGCTTGCTGCATGTATTCACCGCGTAATTTAACAAGTTCTACAGCATCAGTAAACGCTATTACGCCCGCACACACTAAAGCAGAATATTCTCCAAGACTGTGGCCAGCAACATACGCAGGCTTTTCACCACCCTGCTGCTCCCACAAACGCCACAAAGCAACACTTGCGGTCAAAAGCGCAGGCTGTGTTTTGTCTGTTTGGCTCAATTTCTCTGCGTCGTTTTGCACAAGATCCCACAAATCGTAACCAAGCACAGCAGATGCCTGTGCGAACGTTTGCTCTATTACATCATGTTTTTCTGCCAAATCCGCCAACATTCCCAATTGCTGAGAACCTTGCCCTGGAAAAACAAAAGCTAATTTACTGCTCATTTAATCTCCTGACTCTAAAGCTTCATTACAAAGACGCGTTTCAATCGCTGAATACAAATTCGCTCGCGCAATATCGATACCATATTCTATCGCGCCTACCATAGCCGGCAAATCAGAACGACCATGACCCTTTACCAAATTGCCACGCACACCCACAAGGCAGGCCCCATGCCTACGCTCAGTTTGGTAAAAAGTCTCAAATAACGAGGACGCCCCTTCTGCTTTTTTAAATTTGTTCATCATAAAGGAAAGCAGACCCTCAGATGCCTTTAATACGGCATTCCCAACCATGCCATCGCAAACAATGACATTTTTCTCCCCTTCAAATAGCTCTGTGCCTTCCGCATACCCAAGATAAGTCGGCCACACTTTACTGGCTAAAAGCCTATTTGTCTCTCGAATAACCGCACTCCCCTTAGAGCTTTCAACACCGACGTTCAACAGACCAACTTTTGGAGCCTCACCACTCAAAGCTTCAACATACGCTGCACCAAGCTCAGCAAAACCTACTAACATAGATGGCGGACAATGAACATTCGCTCCCAAATCCACCAAACATCGAAGTGGATTAGAATAAAGTTCTCTAATTAAAGCCGGATAAAGTTTAGGACGCAACACCCCCAACAAATGACGAGCAAGCGCCACCATAGCACCTGTATTGCCTAAGGTGACAACAACATCCGAAGACCTATTCACTAAGGCATTCAAAGATTGGTAAAGCGTACTATTGCGACGACGAAATAAAGACAAAACAATTTCTTCATCTCCATCAATCACATCGGAGCAAGCAATCAAAGACAAACGTTTATGAGGCTTAGGAAGATCCAAACCAGAATGAGGGGAATAATACACAGTAATGACGACATCTTCATGGCGAGAAAGAATCTCTATTGCACCGTCAAATGCAATGCGGGGACCTAAGTCCCCGCCCATAGCGTCTAAAGCTACCCTGATCATGGGTATCTTAGTTACTCACCTTTAGGGGTGATAACTTGACGACCACGGTAGAAACCATCAGCAGAAATGTGGTGACGACGGTGAATCTCACCAGTAGTCTTTTCTACAGAAAGAGTTGGACCAGTCAAAGCATCGTGAGAACGGCGCTGGCCGCGACGTGAACGAGTTACTTTACTTTTTTGTACTGCCATTTTTGGAGCTCCTAACTTTACTTGGCCTTTAATTGGGCCAATATACTAAATGGATTCGGTTTTTCGTCATCCGGTGCGTCATCGGTAGACGAGGCATACTTTACAGCTGTTGGGTTGCAACCACTTTCTTCGTGATAAGCGACAATGGGTAAGGCAAGTATAATTTCTTGCTCTACCATATCTGCTAAAATTACTTCACCATCGGTCATGACAACAGGATCGTAATTGTACGGTAGGTTTTTCGCATGGTCTTCGTCGTAGACGAACCCCAAGGATAAATCCAACGCTAGATCATGTGTAACGGCTCCCATACAACGCTGACAAACAACTTGTACTTGAGCGGTTAATAATCCAGTAGCAATGTAACGCCTATCCTCATCAACTCTAAAGTCTAGATGAATAAAAGCATTACCCTCATCAGAGGCTAATATAGCACAAAGCTCCTTAAATTCATTAAGGGGCAAGTACCCTTCGAACGCTTGCTCATTGCTTGCGTATTTTCGAGGGTCAAAATATTTAGGTAACGTATCATTCAACATGGCGGGGGATAATATTGCTAAGGACCCATTTTGTCAAAGTCTAACTGCCCTTAAAGCACTTTTTTCTCTTTTTTACGCCAATGGAAGCAAAAAAAAGTAAAATACACTCTCATTTTATTAAAACGATGAAAAAACAATGCCAAATAAACTCATATTAGGGTCCTCCTCACCCTACCGAAAAGACCTTCTCAAACGCTTAGGCGTCCCCTTTGAATGCCACTCCCCCAACATTGACGAAACCCCGTTACACCCAGAATCTGCTGTTGATTTAGTCAAGCGCCTAAGCATTGCCAAAGCGTTTGCTGTGGACCGTGAACGACGGGGGACGGATCACACACCCAATGGGATCATTATCACCTCTGATCAAGTGGCCGTTTTAAATAATAAAATTTTAGGCAAACCTCACACCGTAGACAATGCGATAAGTCAACTAAGTCGTTTTAGCGGTAAAAAAGTCAGTTTCCTAACAGGGTTATGCGTATTTAATCAACAAGACCAGTCGTATCAATATACACTAAGCGAATATCACGTTTATTTTAGAACGCTTACTCTCAATGAAATTCGCCAATACGTTTTACTTGAGCAACCACTTGATTGCGCTGGAAGCTTTAAATGTGAAGGCCTAGGTGTCTGCTTATTCGATAAAATGGAAGGAGACGACCCTAACAGCCTTATTGGGTTGCCATTGATATCACTCTCACGTCTGTTGCGTGAGACTCGACATCAACCCAATAGGCTAAAGACTAAATGGCGTAAAGACCGTTAATACCCTTTTGGAAATGAAAAATAACTCGACGTCGGCGATTCCAAACCGTCAATCGCCTTGAGAGCCACTTCGTAACCAAAATCAATCAACTCCTTTGCCCGCCAAAACTCATAAAAGCCTGAAATATCTTTTGGCATAGAAATAAGCAAGTCAGGCGGGTAGCCAGCCAACTTGTATTGCGTAAGGGACTCCTGCATGGTTTCAAACATCATATTAATTGTTTGAAGACGCCCCCAGCTTTCAGGTGAATACTTGGGCTTTTCCTCCAAATCGTCGCCTTTTTCTTTTACAAAAAAACCTTTCGCGTTCAACCACCAAGCAGGCGCACTAGACGTTGCCTCAGGCGCGTCTTCTAACATACCTTCCGCTGGCCCATTCAGATCCACCGCAATAATATAATCCGCTCCAGCAGGCACAGAAGGGATAATAGGCAGCGGATTCAATACCCCACCATCAACGTACATTCGACCATTTAACGGCACAGGCGACACTATCGAAGGAATGGCGGATGAGGCCCGCATTGCACTGATCAGATCTCCTCGCTGAAACCAAAACTCTTTTTGATTCAACAAATCGACCGCAACAGACGTGTAGTCTATCGGCAAAGACTCAATCACAGGCGTTCCTATCATACTTTGGACCTTTTCAAAGAAACGGTCGCCCTTTATGTAACCACCATTCAAAAAGGACATATCCAACAAACGCAACACACTCACCCGATCTAACGATTCAGCCCACTCACGATACTCAGGCAGTTTACCTGCCGCAAAAACACCGCCGACGATAGCGCCAATCGAGCAACCCGAAATACTAATAATCTCATAGCCGCGCTCTTCAATGGCCTGAATAACACCAATATGCGCATGACCACGCGCTGCTCCACTACCCAATATCAGAGCAACTGTTTTTTTCGAGTTCACCAATACCCCCTATGGACGTACATAAACAAAGGACACACGATTAATACCAAGTGATTCACGACCTAAATCCGCCAAATTAACAAAACGAACCCTATCCTTAAACCTATCCCCTAAACCCGCTTGCATAATAGAAATAAGTTGATCACCAGACTCAAGCGCACTCAATCCAGCGGTTTTTTGACTCGTCACAAAACCGACTAAGTTTTGATCAGCCGATAATGCACTAACAAAGCGTCGTATCCTGGGGATATCTTGAACGTCCATTTGAGCCACTATCTCAAATTCAGTTCCGTTTGCTCGCGCCGACTTCACTTCATCCAAGCGAACCATGACATCGCCAGCACCACGACGGTTTATGTACAAGACTTGATAAATATCTTGTGGATTTTTGACCACTAACAAAAATTGACTTTGATCTGGGCCATAAAGAAGGTAGTCACCGAAAAAGTTATTCGCCCATGCATTACTGCTACCACAGCTACGACTATCGCACTCAAATAAGACCATTCGACCATCAACCGCCATTTGTGTGCGGTAGTGTGCATAAACATCAGACAACACCGCATTACGATGAATCTTATAGAGTGATGAGAAAAGATCACCTTCCACCCGCTCAACACTCTCTGGCTCCCAACCGCTTCCGGCGCGACTTATTTTGCCAAGCGGTATTTCAGTAAACTGCCCTGTTTGCGAGTTACTCTTCACCAACTGAGCATCTCGGTATGGCTCTATCCCTAAAATCCCAGCCGTCGAGAAGCCACTAAAAAAAGCCAATAAAGAAAATGACACCACACGTAACGTAAGCATATAACCTTCCTTTCACCCAATCCGGGATGGATAACTTTGCACAATACCAAACAACAAAGACACCCTATTAATTTAGATCGATAAATCGATGAATTTCCGTCGCAACAGCAAAACATGTTTCAGGTTCGAGGTGAAAATGATGATTACCGTCAAGCCATTTGAGCTTTATCCATGGAAACTGAGCCGCACGCTTTTCAACTAGGTTGCGATCATTTTGATAAATACCAGACTTAGCAACCAGAGCTAAGGTAGGACACTTAATCTCTTGAATGAAAGCCTCAACACCCTCTTCATCCATGCGAAATGGGGACGGAAACGTCAGTTTAGCATCGTGTCGCCACACCCAGGCATCGTCCACATTTTGTTTAGCACCACGATCTACCAAAATTTTCGAAGCCGATTTAGACAGCTGGGTAAAACCCTCCATTCGCGCAAGCACCATGTCCTCTTTCGTTAGATAGCTGGTTTCTCTGCCTAAACGAAATTTAGCCATTTTATTGACAGCCCTTTGCAACGTCACTACACGATCAGCAGGTGTTCCCGTCAAAGGCCCCATATTATCTAACACAATTAGGCCTCGGACTTTGTCTGGCGCAATGGCCGCGACCAACATCGCTACCGCCCCTCCCATACTGTGCCCGATTAACCACACGCTCTGTTTAGACTGGTTCAATATAGACACCACATCTAAAACATAATCCCACAGGTGATAAAAACTTCCTGCTGGCCGATGCAAAGACAGACCATGCCCTGCGAGATCTAACGCGATATGGGAGAAATCAGACAAATGAGGAGACAAATTAGAAAAGCTCGCTGCGTTATCAAGCCAGCCATGCAAGGACAAAACTTTAAAAGCGGATGAATTTTTAGGCAGCCACTGCAACCCAGCTATTTCCGTGTGCGCAAGCTTATAAACAATATCATTTCCCATATTTGCTCTTTACCAATCCAAAAAATTTACTTCAATCATTCATGATGGCGAAAAACACCAACGAAATTGGCAACAGGCCCCAGCAAATAACTCCCCTTCAACCGAGGCCAAAGTCCCAGTAGTCATAGCGAAATTGATAGGTAAAGGCTGATCCACCAAATAATCCACAAATTGATGAGAAAACGGTTGGTGCGTAACCAATAAAATTGACTCATAAGGCAGATCATTTAACCATAACGCCACATCAATTTTTTGGCCATTAGGAGTAATGAAAGGGCAATCTTTCATTTCAACCGAAGTATCTAGACTGGCTAAAAAAGTCTTTGCCGTTTGCTGGTCCGAACATAAGGACTCACGAAAACCACATCAATTGCCTCACCTCGTTCACGAAATGCTTGTGCCGCCATTTTTACCTCAGCCACTCCAAGCTCAGTAAGCTCACGACTTTCATCATGAGCATAACCATATGGCTGGGCATTGCCGTGGCGTAAAACATAGAGACGCTTAAGCTTCCTCATCCACACCTTCCGAGGGCCAAGGTTGAAATGGAAAAGGCTTTTCTTCTGACTGGAAAGACAAAAAAGAAAATATTTGACCAATAAAAGCGGTAACACTGTTTAGCCAAGAAGACAGCATGATAGGCTCATGTTTTGAACCTAATTTGACCAAGCTCACTAGCAACAGCAAAATACCAAACACAGTCACCGCAATATTTAGCACAACCCAATACAGCAACATGAAAATTACCCGAAACCAAAAACCTTGATCAGCATAACCTGGCTTAGACATTGTCATTCTCCTCGTTTGTCGCAAATTCGACATCCCATTTTTGCTCCCCCGTCATCATTGAACCAATCAACGACTCCAACTGGGCATTTTCAAACAATAATTTAGACAAACCCTCAGCAAGCGGCATATAGAGCCCATGCTTATGAGCTTCATCAACCACCATTTTTAAAGTATTCACCCCTTCAGCAACCTCGCCAAGTCCCCCAACGGCTTCGTCCAAATTATGACCGGAACCAATAGCAAAACCTACTCGATAGTTTCGACTCAACGGCGAAGTACAAGTCGCAATCAAATCCCCCATTCCTGCCAGTCCGAGAAACGTCATTGGATTTGCACCAAAATGCACAGCAAATCGGCTCATCTCAGCCAGACTGCGCGTCATAATCATCGACATGGTGTTCTCCCCTACATTGAGCGCTTTGGCAAGACCACACACAATCGCATAAATATTTTTTAGAGCGCCCGCTAATTCAACCCCCTTACTGTCTTTGTTTTCATATACACGAAACGTCGGGGATTTGAGTAATTCAATCACTCTACGGCGAACTTGATCGTCCGCACTGGCAATAACTGTTCCAGTCATTTGACCTGCGGCTATTTCTTTCGCCAAATTCGGACCACTCAGAACACCAATCTTTTGCGTTATAGGGTTTCGACGCAAAACATCACTCATAAGTTCAAAACGATTTGGATTAAATCCCTTTGTGGTGCTAATTAATATTTTATCTGCCGTCAACAAAGGTTCAATGCGCTGCACAACTTGTTCAAAAGATTTGGACGGAATTGATACAAAAACAGTATCACTGTCTCGAATGGCTTGCTCTAAATTACTGGTTGCTAACAATTCTCGATGCAAAGGCGCATTAGGCAAATAACGACTATTCAAGCCGGTTAAATTAATCTCTTCCACCTGCTCTTCATTACGCATCCACTGGCTCACCTGATGGCCATTTTTCGCCATAATATTCGCCAAAGCCGTACCAAAACTACCACCACCCAATACACATACAGAATGCTTCATATTGACTATTTCTCTTTAAAAATATCGTCCAATTATAAAAAAATGAACCAAACTAAGACGAACAGCTTACTTCTAATGATCTACCCCATTCTGGCGATCTTTGCGCAAGACTGTCGGATTCTGGATGTTCATCAAAAGGATGAGTAAGCACATGCAACAAACGTCGAAAGGGCAAGTAATCTCCTCGTTCAGCGGAAAGAATTGCCTCATGTGCCAAATAATTCCTGAGTATAAACTTCGGATTAACCGCCAACATAGAGGCATTCACCTGAGACCAGGCATACACACTTTTGATCCGCGCAGCCTCATATTGCGCAAGCCAAACTGACATTTTTTCGCGATCAACCACCTCATCTAATATAGGCGTGTAAACGCCTTGCTCAAGATGACTCAACAAACGGAAAAAAACATTATAATCCATTTTTTCTGATGCCAATATTGACAACAATGACGGCAATAAAGCATGAACATCATGCGCTGAATCTAACCCCATCTTACTCATCATCAGAACATCGTAATGAGACTGCAACTCTGGCTCATAACATTGCAAAATGGCAATAAGCTGATCGCGCTCAAGGTGTTTTGAAAAGCAACGCATCAAACAGTTAAGATTCCATAAACCCACACCAGGCTGCCGAGAAAAGGCATAACGCCCCTCGTGGTCAGAATGATTGCAAACCCAATCGGGTTCATAATCCTCCATAAAACCATAAGGACCGTAGTCAATCGTCTCTCCGGTGAACGAGAAATTATCGGTGTTCATCACGCCATGTTGAAAACCAACAGATTGCCACTTCGCCATTATTCTAGCGGTACGCTTAACCACTTCAATCAACATACTTTCTAGGGGAGACTCAGCGGCCAAACACTCGGGGTAATAGTGTGTAAGACAATATTCAATAAGCTGATCCAGCTCCGCCTGCTTACCTTGATAAAAAAAGTATTCAAAATGACCGAAGCGGATATGACCTTGCGCAACTCTTAATAACATCGCCCCCGCCTCTGGCGTTTCTCGATACACAGCTTCTCTGCTGTCGTAAAGCGCTAAAGCGCGAGACGAAGGGATAGAGAGCGCCGTCATGGCCTCACTGGCTAAGTATTCACGAATACAAGAACGCAACACAGCACGACCATCGCCTCGACGAGAATAAGGTGTCGGCCCAGCCCCTTTCATGTGCAAATCATACAAAAGGCCATCTTGACCACGAACCTCACCTAACAAAACGCCTCGACCATCTCCTAGTTGAGGCGAAAAGCCACCAAACTGGTGACCGGCGTACACCATGCTTAGACTGAGCGGCAATGCGTCTTCGCCACTCAAAATGCGTTTGGTTTCAGTGGATTTAATATCAATGGACAGAAAAGAAGCGAGCGATTGATTAAACTCTACCAATCGCTGCTCAAGAAGTGGCTGGACAAGGGTTTTCGAAGAAAACGCCTCCCCCAGACTGGCAAAATGGTGCTCTAAATTCATTTTATCTCACTTAAAAATTAAGCGATCTTTATAGCGAGGTATCAACCATGTACTCACAGCGAATGCTCTCGCCCACAACCCTTTCAATTTCAGGGATCATGAACGCATCGTCCTCGCTCGCAAAACTGACCGATTTGCCCGTTTCACCACCGCGGCCAGTACGGCCGATGCGATGCACATAATCTTCAGGGTCTTCCGGTAATGAATAGTTAACAACGAGTTCTACGTTATCAACATGAATACCACGACCTGCAACATCCGTTGCCACCAGCACCTGAATGATACCCTCTTTGAAGTTGTTTAATGTCTTAACTCGCTTATCTTGAGCCACTTCGCCAGATAAGATCGCACAGTTGATGTTTGCTTTACGTAGACGCTCGTATAAATCACGCGTTTCATCACGACGATTAGCAAAAATAATCGTACGCTGACCGCCATTTTCATTAATCAGCTGTTTTAAAACGGGCCATTTTTGATCCGCTTCAACCGTATAAATCACCTGATCAATGTTCTGATTGGTGGCTTCTTTTGGCACCACAGAGACTTCTTTTGGAAAATACGTCCATTGCTGCGCAAGCGCCTGAATGTCTTTCGGGAAAGTCGCACTAAATAGCATGGTTTGCCTTAATTCTTTATGCGGCGTCATACGAATAATACTTTTTACATCAGGAATAAAGCCCATCGACAGCATACGGTCGGCTTCATCCAACACCAAACATTCCACTTTACCCAATTGCACCTTACGGCTGCGCGCGAAGTCCAACAAACGCCCTGGTGTCGCCACCAAAATATCAACATTTTCGGTTTCCAAGGCGATCTTTTGCTTTTCGTAACTCAATCCGCCGACCAAAGTCACCACATTCAAATGGCAGTTTGATGTCAGCTTTACCGCTTCATCCGCAATTTGAATGGCCAGCTCACGAGTAGGCGCAATAATCAAACCGCGAGCAACGTTATTAGGACGCTTCTCTTCAAGGGGATAATCCAGAAAATCACTGATCATCGCTATCAAAAATGCAGCCGTTTTACCCGTTCCAGTTTGGGCCTGTCCGATAATGTCATAACCCAGTAAGGTCATAGGCAGAGTTTCAGCTTGAATTTCACTGCAATACTCAAAACCCATTTCCGCGATAGACTTAATCACACGATCAGGTAGATTTAAATCATGAAAGCGCAACTTTCCATCTACCTTAGCAACCGGAAAATCCTCTATGGACCAAATAGCATTTTTTCCACTACCCGTCGTCACGGCTTCATGACCAACTTGGGTATTGGATTGAACTCCATTTTGAGCCTCATCATTATTTCTTGGTCGCTTGTTTGGGCGACGGGTGCGTTTTGGTTTTGTGCTAATTTCTGATGGTGCTTCTTGAATTTGGTTTTCCATATTGGAATCTTTACGCTTCTATGTTTTGAGGTTAATGATCTTTGCAAAGAGTGTACCTAATTGGTAAAGCTTTATCACCCCTTGCTTACGCTTTGTCAGTCTATTGATACTTATAAGGTGGCAAGCTGTTAATTAATTGCGACCCATAACGCTTGGTGCGCAATCGCTTATCTAAAATATGTATTTCACCAGCGTCTTGTTCACTTCTCAGCAGCCTGCCTGTGGCTTGAACTAAACGCAATGAAGCGTCGGGAATGGTGATCTCCATAAACGGGTTGCCACCACGCTTTTGTATCCATTCAGCCAGAGTGGCTTCAACGGGGTCGTCCGGCACAGCAAAAGGAATCTTCGCAATATATACGCAGGTTAAGTACTTTCCTGGCAAGTCTACACCCTCTGCAAAGCTTGCCAATCCGAGCAACAAGCTGCCTTTACCCTCATCAATACGCGCTTTATGAGAATCCAAAATGACGCGCTTGGATTGCTCTCCTTGCATCAACAAGATTTCTTGCAGCTTAGAAGACAAAGACTGCGCCACTTCTTCCATTTGCCGACGAGACGAAAACAACGCCAAACTGCCTTTCTCAACATCAACATGCTCGTTCAAGTAGGTAATGATCTCAGCGGTATGCTGCTCTACTCTATTGGGACTCATTCACCATATTGGGCACAATCAGCAAACCATTTTTTTGAAAGTCAAACGGACTCAATACCCGTAAATATTCACTTTCATAGGGCACTCCAGAGCGCATATTAAAACGATGGAACTGGTTAAGAGCGGTCAGCGTTGCAGAGGTCACCACCGCACCAAAACACTTATCCCATAATTGTTGTCTTAATGTATTCGCGGCAAGAATAGGCGAACCGCCCAATTCAATATCTTGCTCCATCCCCTGGCCGGATAACACCAACCAACGAGCATTTGGGGGAAAGTTCTGATCATCAACAGCAGAGTATAATCGCCACAAACCAACACATTGCTCTAAGCGACCAAGAATAACACCCAAAATAGGCTGCCACGTTTCGGCGGTTTCAGGCGTCACACCCATCCCTTCATTTTGTTTTGTCTTCTTGCATTCGTCCTGAATACTTTCAATATTGTTAAATAACTTTTGATAAGACGTTTGCAAGCTATAAGCCAATTGCCGCAATTCGTCTGGAATTTGACCAAACTCGAAGCGATGCTGATTATTATCTTGATCCAACCCCAAGCCTTGAATATAAGGCGCTAAACCTTGCTGCGCATATTGAATAAAGTTCACAATACTCTGTATTTGCTGAGGTATCTTTAATAAAAGCTGGCCGGTGACGCTCACGTCATCCGTTAACTCTTGTTTTAAATTCACTAAGTTTTTTTCTAACTGGCGCAACCAAGTAATACTTTGTTGCAAACGCACTTCATGGCGGAAATGCCCGATCGCTTTATCCGGCAGGTGATGCCCTTCATCAAATACATATATTGTATCTTTTGGTGGCGTCAAAATAGCGCCGCCCCCCAATGACAAATCAGCGAGCACAAGGTCATGATTGGCTACAATAACATCCGCCACTTCGATCTCGGCACGCGCCTTAAAAAATGGGCAGGCGGAGTAATTCGCACAATTACGATTTGTACATTGTTGATGATCGGTCGTTAAGCGTCGCCAATCTTGATCACGAACGATACCTGCCCAGTTGTCTTTATCGCCGTCCCACTCACCTTTTTGCAAAGCAGCGTCCATTTCTTGATAAAGCACGGTATTAATATCATCTGAATGAAGATGTTGTTCAAAAAGACCTGCGAACATATCGTCCATTGCTTGCTCTTCAGAATTGAGAAAACCTTCCAGATTATTCAAACACAGGTAACGTCCACGCCCTTTGGCAAGCGTGTATTTAAAGCTAAGCTGGGTGTGCTCTAACAGATCTGGCAACTCTTTGTGTAAGATTTGCTCTTGCAGCGCGACAGTGGCAGTGGAAATAATTAATTTTAACCCTCGCGCTTTGGCAATTGGAATAGCAGCCAGGCAATACGACAAGGTTTTCCCCGTCCCCGTTCCTGCTTCAATCACAGCAACATGCTTTTCTCCTAATCGCTCACCCTCTGAGCCGCGATTAATGTTACCCAAGGTTCGCGCGATCGCAGCAATCATTTGACGCTGTCCAGACCTTGGTTTATGGGACTTGGCATCCAAAGAAGCTCGGTATGCAAGTTGAATTTGTGTTTTTAGTTCATCTGAAAGCATTTATATCATTGAGTATCGTTAAGAATGCTGTATATAATAACAGTTACTGTATAAACAACCAGACAACTTATGATTAAACTAACCAAAAGACAATCTGACGTACTAGAAACCATTCGCGAATTTATTGGTGAAACAGGGTTTCCGCCAACGAGAGCAGAAATAGCGCACCGATTAGGGTTTAAATCCCCTAATGCGGCTGAAGAGCATCTCAAAGCCTTATGCAAAAAAGGCGCAATTGAAATGCTGTCTGGCGCCTCAAGAGGGATACGCTTAGTTGAGCGAGCTTCTAATGACGATCTAACAGAAGACCTTGGCCTACCTGTCATTGGCAAAGTTGCTGCTGGCTATCCTATTTTAGCCCAAGAGAACATCGCCTCACACGTGAACATACCTGCCAGCATGTTTTCTCCACAAGCAGATTATTTCTTGTCTGTATCAGGAACCAGCATGAAAAATATCGGCATCATGGAAGGTGATCTACTCGCCGTACATAAAACAACCACAGTCCGTAATGGACAAATAGTGGTTGCACGCATTGGCGATGAAGTCACCGTTAAACGCTTTGAACAAAATGGCAAAATTGTTCGACTAATTCCTGAAAACGAAGAGTTTACTGACATCATCGTTGACCTTGAAAGCGAAGACTTTGCGATAGAAGGCTTATCCGTTGGCGTGATTCGACAAGGTATTTAAACGCTCTTCAATGCACAAATAAAAAAGCGAAGCTTAAGCATCGCTTTTTTATTTGTGCTTATACTCGCTCACAAACTAATGCAGAATTTTTGGTCGAAATTCCTCATCATCAAGATAATCTGAATCTTCATCAAAGAAGGCGTCTTCAGAATAAACAAAATCAATGCCCGCGTGAAACATGCATTTTGCCAACTCAAAATAACGATTCTTTAGATAAGATCGAGTATCATCCAGGATCTGCAATATTGCCAAAGGAACGGTTTCCTCACCATCCTCGCTGGCTGGACGAAGCACGATATCACCATTCTCCAGCTCAACAATTTCTAGGTAGGACTCTTTCATATTCAATACTCTGATGACTCTTCTCTAAAACGCAAAACCAACTCAACCAATTTGGTTAAATAAAAACTCACAGATGCTCCGTTATCACTACCGCGACCAATCAAATTATCGCTTTGAACCGGAGAAGACAAAGAGCCACGACATTCAAATTGCACCAAATAAGCTTGATTCAGCTGAGAACACCAAGACTCGGGGCGTGAAAACAAATCCGCCAGCTCAGTCAGCACCGGAACCATTATCTGTTTTTTTTCAGCTTCGCGTAGCATGCTAGGCACATCTAAAGAACCAGATAATGAATACGTCGTCGACACTTCTTTTAACAAACCATTCAGCGCGCTTCTTAACTGAAAAATCGCTGAACTTTCCGGGCCGACATTAAGCCATGCTTCTTCACTGATTTGACTTTGCTGAATAAAGCGTCTTGCCGTATCCAGCTTTTGGTTTGTCAAACTTGCCAAGGTAACACCGCTCATTTTTTCTTACCTTCTTCAATCACCCATTTAGAGCCAACATAAAATGCCTTCCAACCAGTTGGCTTACCTTCCTCTTCCGTCATGACGTATTGCTCTTTTGTCTTACGACTGTAACGAATAATAGCAGGACGACCTTCAGGGTCTTTCTTTGGTGCATCCGCAAAAAAGTGATATTTAGGATCAATCTGATCCATGTAAGGCAGCAATTCTTCCACTAAAGGCGCACGTGTCTCACGTTTACGCGGGAATTGGCTTGCAGCTAAAAATAAGCCCGTCGCCCCATCACGTAACACATAATGATCCTCAACCTTCTGGCAAGCCAAATCTGGCATAGGCACAGGATCCATCTTAGGTGGCGCAGCTTCGCCATTTTTAAGAAGCTTACGAGTGTTTTTACAGCTCTCATTAGTACAACCGAAATACTTACCAAAACGACCTGTCTTAAGTTGCATTTCAGAGCCACACTTGTCGCACTCAAGGGTAGGACCATCGTATCCCTTAATTTTAAAGGAGCCCTTCTCTACCTCGTAACCAGAACAGGACGGATTGTTACCACAAACATGCAACTTACGGTTTTCATCCATCAAATAGCTATCCATGGCCGAGCCACAGATCTGACAGCGATGTTTATTAATAAGCGCTTTAGATTCACCTTCTTCATCATCAACAGCAATAACCTCATCACCACGAATAAGGTTAATGGTTGCTTTACAGCGCTCTTTTGGCGGCAAAGCGTAGCCTGAACATGACAAGAACACTCCTGTACTGGCTGTACGAATCTGCATCGGACGAGAGCATGTTGGACACGCAATATCCGTCGGCGTCGGCTCATTGAGCATCATACCACCATCAGGCGACTCCGCTTTAGCCAGTACCGTACTAAAATCTTTATAAAACGCATTCAGTGTTTTAATCCAATCTTTATGACCTTCAGCAATATCGTCTAATTGCTCTTCCATTTGTGCCGTAAAACTAAAATTCATCAAGGAACTGAAGCTATCCACCAAACGCTCAGTGACAATATCTCCCATTTTTTCGGCATAAAAACGGCGATTTTCAACCCGAACATAACCACGATCTTGAATGGTAGAAATGATAGAAGCATATGTTGAAGGTCGACCAATACCACGTTTCTCAAGCTCTTTCACCAAACTGGCTTCGCTAAAGCGAGCAACTGGTTTAGTAAAATGCTGCTCAGGCAAAAGCTCTTTAAGATCCAGGTATTCTCCCTGACCAACATCCGGAAGAATATTGTCTTCCCCTTTTTTAGCCACGGTATGCATTGCACGCGTATAACCGTCAAAACGTAAGATTCGCCCTTTGGCTTTAAATTCATAATCCCCAGAAGTAACCGTAATCGTTGTTGACGTATATTCTGCAGGCGTCATTTGACACGCCATAAACTGACTACGGATCAGGTCGTACAAACGATGAGCGTCCTTCTCCATGCCTTGTAAATCATCAACACGAACGGTGACGTCAGAAGGACGAATGGCTTCATGGGCCTCTTGCGCGCCTTCTTTACTGCTATAACGAATCGGCTCTTCAGGCAAATACGCTTCACCAAAATTAGACAGTATATAACCTCTTAATGCCTCGACTGCATCGACACTCAAATTCGTCGAGTCAGTACGCATATACGTAATATAACCACCTTCATACAGACGCTGAGCAAGCATCATGGTCTTTTTAACGCCATAACCTAAACGTGTACTTGCCGCTTGTTGCAACGTAGACGTAATGAAAGGCGCAGAAGGCTTGCTGCTTGTCGGTTTGTCTTCTCGGCTGCTAACCAGATATTTAGCATCAATCAAACGTGCAACATGCTCATCAGATTGCGCCTTATTAACGGGACGATATTCTTTATCTTGATATTTCGCCGCCTCGAATTTGATCACCTCCTTCGAAGGCGTCGCTAGCATTGCATCAAGTTCCCAAAACTCATCAGGAACAAATGCACGAATCTCTTTTTCACGCTCTACAATCAAGCGCACAGCCACAGACTGAACACGACCCGCAGAGAGCCTCTGGCCACTTTTGCCCAAAGCAAAGGCGACACCATAAAGCCAACTACACGATCCAAGAAACGACGCGCTTGCTGCGCATTGACTCGGTTCATATCCAATTCAGATGGCGTTTCAAACGCCGCTTTTATGGCTTTTTTAGTAATTTCGTTAAAAACGACGCGCTTATAACGACTATCATCGCCACCAATAGCTTCACGCAAATGCCAAGCAATCGCCTCCCCCTCTCTATCCAAATCGGTTGCGAGATAGATGGTGTCAGCATTCTTAGCAAGTCGTTTTAATTCATCGACAACTTTTTCTTTACTCGGCAAAATTTCATAGTGCGCTTTCCAGTTATGTTCTGGATCCACACCCATTCTAGAAATTAACTGTTGACGGGATTTACTACTTTTATACTCAAGTTTTTCTTCTGGACTCATCTTACGTGTCAAAGCAGCTTGCTTTGCGCGCTCTTGAGGCGTAGAGGTGGCAGTTGTACCAGTTGGCAAATCTCGAATGTGTCCTACACTCGATTTGACAATAAAGTCGTTGCCTAGGTATTTGTTGATGGTTTTCGCCTTAGCCGGCGATTCCACGATAACCAGTGATTTTCCCATTGAACTGTGTAAGCCTTTTAATAAAGTAGGTCTGCAAATCCACGTTGCACGAAGTTTCATCTCTAGGGGCGCTGATATTAAGCAAACACCTTTTATATGACAAGCGATCCCTGTATTGTTTCACATTAAATCTTGCTGAACTTAGTATTTCTTATTTAACATACTGAATTCATTGCTTAAGGACAATCATGGCTACCCTTCAAATATTAACAATTGCATTTTTGATCATCATTGTGCTTTTGTCTGTTGTTATTGGATCACGTGCACACCAAAAGAAAAAGAAATTACGCAGCGACGCGTTAAACAACTACAACTATCTAATCGAGCAGATCGTGCTGAGCAACATATCCGCGGTTTAAGAGATATTAACACAGACACCATCGCGACGGATGTGCTTTATGACTTCTATCTAGACACACTTCGCGAGCTTCTGCAATATTCCGACGACCCAGAGAAAATAGAAATTCGTATCGCCACTGCCGAAGAAAACCGTAATAATGACCCACATACATTTAACCCGGAACCAGAGCTATTCAGCTTTCAGGAAAAAACCAATTATAGAGAACGCCTAACAAAACTGGCAAAAATGTTACTCTATCTTCGTCGAAAAGGCCGCATCAGCCATTCGCATTACCAAGCATGCTATGAGTATCTACGCTGGCTCAACCTATGGATTCAATTGAATCGCCAAATAGTTCAAGCCAATAAAAACTTTGCCAGTGGCGACATGCGCGTTGCTCAAACGCTTTATGGTGTCATTCTGTCACACCTTAAATCCGATGCGACAGAGCGCCCCGAAAAAAATGCGTTAAAAAACTTTGTTACGGATCGAATTCGGCAAATTTTATCACCTAAAATTGAAGCCATGAAGGACAGCGACAATCCAGAAGAAGTACTAAGCGAACTGATACACAATTTAGACACGCATAAAAAAACTAATCGGCGCTAAAAATCCTCCCCTAACAGGGACTGCTTTTAAGTATTGACGGTTTTCAATTCTGCCAATGAAAAAATCAACGTTGTCAGCGCCGCTAGCACCTCTTCATCTCCGGCTTCACTCCAATACAATGCGACATACTCTGGGGTAATTTTTACCGCAGTGAGCAAGTGACCATAACGTTCCAATGTATTTTTAGATGCGCTATTCAATTCAAAAAATTTACTAGACCACCACCCATCAGCCAAGGCATGATATTTCCATACCTCGAAAGGTAATAACAAAAGCTGCGGCGGCAAAGTAGCAATAGGCTTTAAACGATAAAAAGAATAAGCGATTGTTTTTTGTCGGTTGATTGACTTATCCCACTTGTCAGGAAGGTCAATTGATGTAAGCTGAACGGTAAGACCCAGCTTTCGAGCATGCATACGTAATGCCATGCGTTGACGCTCTTTTTTATGTGGCATGATCCATAATGCCGACCCCATTAATGATAGTGTAATAAAAATAACAATAAGAGCAGTCATATTTTCATGTCTCTCGAGTTTTCAACTAAAATAAGTTAATCAAGCCAATTTTTTGGAGGTGTTCTATGATGTATAACAGAATTCTACTCGCTGTTGATCTAACCGATGAAAGCATTAAGGTTGCCAATAAGGCTGTCGCATTATGCAAAGCAACTGGCGCTGAACTGACCATACTCCATGTCATTGAGTCCTTAAACTATGCCTACGGCGGCGATGTGCCAATCGACATAACGGATATTCAAGCACAATTGCAAGAAACCGCTAAAGAACGTATCGCCATCCTAGAGGCCCAGCTCGATATTCCTGTTAGCGAGAGCTGCATTTCCCAAGGCGGCATAGAAAGCGAAATACACCGCATTGCCGAAGAAAAAAGAGTCGATCTTATTGTGGTAGGTAGCCATGGCCGTCATGGACTAGCACTTTTATTAGGCTCTACTGCCAACGGCGTACTTCATGGCGCACCGTGCGACGTACTGGCCGTCAAAGTTGTGAAAGACTAAACCAATAACGTAAACAATAAACCAATAAAAAGGCGATGCAACCATCGCCTTTTTCTTTATTTTAGCCCACTCTTTTGTTCGACTTTTGCGAAAGACGCTTAATGCCTAGTCCAAGTTGTTCCTTCACGACTATCCAAAAGCTCAATACCTTGACTGGCTAATTCATCACGAATCTCATCACCGCGCGCAAAATTTTTGTCTTTTCGCGCCTGCGCTCTTTCATCAATCAAAGCCTGTATTGCTGCTTCGCTCAGCCCTTCGGACACCGTACTATTTTGCAAAAAGTATTCTGGATCTTGGTGAAGCAATCCAAGCAATTCCGCCAAAGAACGTAATTCCGCAGCCAATTTTGATGCTTTATCCGCGTCCTCAGTTTTCGCTTTATTTAAATCTCGAACCAATTCAAACAAAACAGAAACCGCCACAGCGGTATTAAAATCATCCTTCATTGCTTCTTCGAACCGAGCAGTAAATTCTGTCGATACATAGGATTCTGCAATAGGCTGATGACGCAATGCCGTATAAAGACGCTCTAACGCCACTTTTGCATCATGCAAACTTTGATCTGAATAATCAATGGCACTGCGGTACTGACTAGACACCATCAGGTAGCGAACCACCTCAGGATTAAACTTGGCCAATACATCACGCACCGTGAAGAAGTTACCCAAAGACTTGGACATCTTTTCGTTATTCACACGAACCGCACCACAATGCATCCAGTAGTTAACATAGTCCTTACCGGTTGCCGCTTCTGACTGAGCAATTTCATTTTCATGGTGTGGAAACTTAAGGTCAGGACCGCCACCATGAATATCAAAGTGACTACCCAGGCAATTAGTCGACATGGCAGAACATTCAATGTGCCAACCAGGACGACCATCCCCCCAAGGTGAAGGCCAAGACACTTCGCCAGCTTTCGCTTGTTTCCACAACACGAAATCTGCTGGATGCTCTTTTGCCACCTCGACATCAATTCGAGCACCAGCCAACATATCTTCAAGTTTGCGGTTATTTAATTTGCCGTAATCTTTGAATTTAGTCGCTCGATAATAAACGTCGCCAGAAGTGCCATGATAAGCAAAACCTTTATCAATAAGGATTTGCACCATATCAATAATTTCTTGCATAAACTCAGTGGCTTTCGGCTCACGGTCTGGCATTTTGTTTCCAAGACGCAGTTCATCTTCGCGCTGTGCCGTAATCATTCGCTCAGTCAAAGACTGGGTTGATTCATTATTCTCTTCAGCACGTTTGATGATCTTGTCATCAACATCCGTAATGTTACGAACATAATTCAGCTCATAACCAAGATGACGAATAAAACGCGAAATAACGTCAAAGGAAATCATCGCGCGTGCATGCCCAATGTGACAAAAGTCATAGACGGTATTGCCACAGACATACATGCCGACTTTGCCTTCAACAATAGGTTTGAAAACTTCTTTTTTACCACTGAGGGTATTATAAATCTTCAGCATGCGCTTAATTTCCTTTTGCTTCGATCTTTGCCCAAGAGTCACGCAATGTTACCGTACGGTTAAATACTAAACCGTCTTCTTTTAAATCTCGGCAGAAATACCCTTCACGCTCGAACTGGAAGCTCTGACCTTTATCAGACGTCATCAATGAAGGCTCAACTTTGGCATTGGTTAGCACAGTCAAAGAATCTGGATTGATAAAGTCCAAAAAGGTTTTATCTTCATAATTGGCATCCGGCGCCTCATTGACAAACAAACGATCATAAAGATTCACGGTCGCGTCTACAGCGTGCTTAGCGCTCACCCAATGAATAACACCTTTTGGTTTGTAGTCTTCTGGATTTACACCAAGTGTTTTCTCATCGTAGCGACATAAGAGCCTCTACCACTTCACCCGCTTCATTCTTAATTGCTTCATCACAAATAATGACGTAGCCACCACGAAGGCGAACCGCACCATCCAGTGTCAAACGTTTCCATTTGCGAGGTGGCACTTCAGCAAAATCGGCCGCATCTATGTACAGCTCTTTACTAAATGGCACTTCACGAGTACCCGCTTCTTCGTTTTTTGGATGATTGCCAACCGTGAAGATTTCTTCTTTGTCTGCCGGATAGTTGGTCAAGGTCACCTTAATTGGATTTAACACCACCATGACACGATTTGCGCTTGCATCCAAATCTTCACGAATGGCGTGTTCTAGCATACCAACATCCACAACACCGTCAGATTTGGTCACCCCAATACGCTCACAGAAATTTCGAATAGACAACGCCGTGTAACCACGACGACGCAGACCAGAAATCGTTGGCATACGAGGGTCGTCCCAGCCATGAACATGTTTGTCATCCACTAGTTGCTTAAGCTTACGCTTACTCGTCACTGTGTAGTTTAAGTTCAAACGCGCGAATTCAATTTGCTGCGGATGCGCTGTATTTAATGTTTCTAGAACCCAATCATATAATGGTCGGTGATCTTGGAATTCCAGCGTACAAACAGAATGCGTAATATTTTCCAATGCATCGGACAAGCAATGCGTAAAGTCATACATTGGGTACACGCACCACTTATCACCCGTTTGGTGATGGTGTACATGACGAACGCGATAAATGATCGGATCACGCATATTTATGTTTGGGATCTCGCCATATCAATCTTGGCTCGCAGAACCACTTCGCCATCTTTATACTTACCGTTTTTCATGTCCATAAAGATAGCCATGTTTTCTTCAACGGTACGATCACGGAATGGGCTGTTTTTACCAGGCTCCTTTAATGTGCCACGGTATTCACGCATCTGCTCTGCGTTTAACTCACAAGCATAGGCTTTGCCTGCTTGAATGAGCTGTACCGCAAAATCAAATAACTCGTCGAAATAATCCGAGGCAAATTTAGGCTCGCCGCTCCATTGAAAACCAAGCCATTCCACATCACGTTTAATAGACTCTATGTATTCAACACTTTCCTTCTCAGGGTTGGTGTCATCAAAACGTAGATTACATTGACCGTTGTAACGCTGCGCTAAGCCGAAATTAAGGCAAATAGATTTCGCATGACCAATGTGTAAGTAGCCATTTGGTTCAGGTGGAAAGCGAGTAAGAACCTTACCGCCATGTTTACCTGATTCGTTATCTTTATCAATGATTTGGGTAATGAAATTACCTGGTTTAGACGTTTCTGACATGTTTGATGTAAGTCCCGATAAGTGTTGGTCTAACAATATTGTTACTTTGATCGGTAAGTATATAGTATTTAGGTTTGCATAGGATATTGAGCAGAAAATCTTTTCGGTCTTTTTCTGTTTTTTTTATAATGAAAATCCGTATTTCGCCACGAAAAAAACCAGAACGTCCACTAGAATAGTTAACAATTGCTGCTGACGCCAAATACCCACGATAAAAGCCGCTAACGCACCAAGCAACCAAGGATTTGATAACGAAAATCCATATGCTGATTCGGCATCAAAATCATCGGCGTGATGATGGCCATCAAAACGGAGACAGCGACCTAATCAACACACAGAAAGCCGAAAGAGTGGCATTATAGGTGACGGCACACAAAGATGGAAATTGACTGTAAGCCCTTATCTTTACTCTAGCCCTTTATACTTTCTTATGCAGAGTTTCCTAGTTTGGTATCTCGCGCTTCTGTTATACTCCAACGCTTTATTAACCTGGTCTTTTTTCATTCAAAAAGACCTTTACGAGGACACAAACATGTCTGAAAAAGCCGTCGTGGTATATTCAGGAGGAATGGATTCTTTTACTGTTCTGAATACGGCCATTCAAAACGGATTGGATGTTTACGCTTTATCCTTTAACTATGGGCAAAAGCACAGCAAAGAACTGGACGTGGCCACAAAGGTTTGTCGTGAATTGGGCATTTCCCATAAAGTGGTCGATATCACTGCCATTAATAGCTTAATGGCAAACTCTTCTTTGACCAGCGATGCTGAGATTCCAGAAGGCCATTACGAAGACGACAACATGAAGTCTACTGTCGTACCCAATCGCAATATGGTTCTGCTTTCTATGGCAATTGCCTATGCCGTTTCATTAGAAGCAGGCAAAGTCTATTACGGTGCGCACTCTGGCGATCATCATATCTATCCTGATTGCCGTCCAGAATTTGTGGAAGCCATGAACGCGGTATCTAAAATAGCCAACTATCAATCGGTGGAAATCGTCACACCGTTTTTGCATTCATCGAAAGGCGAGATTTTAAAAGCCGGATTGGCTATGAATCTTAACTATGCCAATACATGGACCTGTTACAATGGACGTGAAAAATCTTGTGGCAAATGTGGCGCTTGCTACGAACGTTTAGAAGCGTTTGCTGAACAAGGTAAAACAGATCCATTAGATTACGAGATCTAACCATTTAGCGGTACAAATAACTTAATTTCTGATTTTAGTGTGTTTGCTTTAGTGCTAATTGGTTTTTGTTCCACAAATGCCCAATTTAGTCATTAAATTTTCAACTAAAGTTATAACCCTTACCTCGACTGTTTTTCGAGATGTAACAGGTGTAACCAAATGTATTCTATTAAAGAAGCCTTTTATTCATTACAAGGCGAAGGCGCTCACGCTGGACGCCCTGCTCTATTTTGTCGTTTTACCGGCTGTAACTTATGGTCTGGTCTTGAAAAAACGCGCGCAAAATCCGAATGTCAATTCTGTGACACCGATTTTATTGGTACAGACGGGCAGCATGGCGGAAAATTTAACACCGCCGAACAATTACGCTCCCATATCGATGCTCTTTGGCCTGAAAACCAAGGACATAAATACGTTGTTTTTACGGGCGGTGAACCCGCCCTTCAACTCGACGATGAACTCATTTCTGAAATGAAACGTCACGGCTACACCATCGCCATTGAAACCAATGGCACAATGGCATTACCCCAAGGGATTGATTGGGTTTGTGTAAGCCCAAAAACAGCCAAACCTTTAGTGGTAACTAAAGGTGACGAACTCAAGCTGGTTTATCCGCAATCACATATCTCACCAGATTTATTTGAAAGCCTAGATTTTACACATTTTTACCTGCAACCAATGGACCAAAGCCACCTAACAGCTGATCAAATTCCACTCATTGACACCCAGCAAGCCACTTTGCACTATTGTTTATCGCATCCAAGGTGGCGTCTTAGCTTACAAACACATAAAATGCTCAACATTGATTAGATAAACGAAACTTTACTGTTCATTAAACAAGGAATCTTAAATGATTATTTTGCACACAAATCACGGTGACATTCACGTTGAACTGGATTACGAAAAAGCGCCAAAATCGGCAAAAAACTTTGAAGATTATGTGACTTCAGGCTTTTATAATGGTGTTATTTTTCACCGTGTTATCAATGGCTTCATGATTCAAGGCGGCGGTTTTGAGCCAGGCATGACACAAAAAGAGTCCCGCACGGCCATCGAGAACGAAGCTGACAACGGCCTAAAGAATGAAATTGGTACTTTAGCAATGGCTCGTACCATGGACCCTCACTCTGCTTCTGCACAGTTTTTCATCAACGTGGCAGACAATAGCTTCCTAAACCATCGCAGCAAGACACCTGACGGTTGGGGATACGCAGTATTTGGTAAGGTAACGGCCGGTATGGATGTCGTTAACAAAATCAAAGAAGTAAAAACGACAATGAAATCAGGTCACCAAGATGTGCCTGCTGAAGATGTCATCATCGAAAGTGCAGAATTGGTAAAAAGCGAAGGCTAATGATTCGTTATTTTATCTCAGATTTGCATTTGAGCGACAAACGTCCGGATCTTATCCGGGCGTTTGTTCAAATGACAAAAGACCTGATTGCTCGCCAAGAAGAAGCAGAACTGTATATTCTAGGTGATTTTTATGAAGCTTGGATCGGTGACGATTTCCAAGCCGATTGGAACACCCAAATAGAGAATGCGCTTCTTGAATTGACGCATTCGGGCATTAAACTGTATTTTCTGCATGGCAACAGAGATTTTCTCATTGGTCAAGAATGGTTATCTCGGGTTAATGCCTCTTTTATGCATGAACAAACACTGCTATCCATAAACGGAAACGCGGTCCTTCTCACCCACGGTGACGAATATTGTTTAGGAGATACAGAGTATCAAGCTTTTCGAACAACGGTTCGCTCCAAAACTTGGCAAGAACATGTTTTAGCCATGCCGTTAGAGCAACGTATCGCGCTTGCAGCACAGCTTCGCAATGATAGTAAATCCATGGCGACAGCAAAATCCATGGACATCATGGACGTTACGGAAAGCGCTGTAAAAACATCTTTGGAACACCACCATTGCAAAACGGTTATTCATGGACATACCCATCGTCCAGAAACCCATCAAGCAGACAACTACTTACGCTGTGTACTTGGTGACTGGGATAATGCTGTTTGGCTCGCTAGTATCGAAGGAAACATTTTTCGCCAATATCGCACTTCTGTGGAGAATTTTCTACAGCATGGACTGATTGGACTAAAAGAAATACACCGCGAAACCCTCACAAGATAGCCGTGAATGAGGTCATAACAGAAATCAAGCGCCTCAGTCAATAAGTTCGCCGAGGCGCTTTTAAATGAATATCGTAGCAAAAAATATCTTTTGAATATGCTCATCACCACATCCAGCTATACCCAAGACGCCGATTTAACGCTTTAACAGCTGCCGAACCCAGACCGTCTCTTCTAAATTACGAGATCGATTGAATTCTATGTTCCGGTTATGCAACATGGCCACTGCACGAAAAAAGGCATTATTGACAATGGCCGGGCTTAATTGAATGCCATAAGTTTGCCACCAATGCTGCTGCACTTTGCAAGTAAGCAGTTGATATAAAAAGTCCAGCTCTAAAGACCCCTTATACATCACATCCAAATCAACAACAGGATCTACTTTGGCAATCTCTAAGGCAAGCCAATAGGTAACATCTGGGAGGGTTTCGCTCTTATGTAGGCCCATCATATTTCTCCAGAGTATCGAGTAATACCATGAGGCTGTTGTCCACAGCGTGGACAACAAGGCCTCAAATATTAGTGTAGCAGCCTCTTAAAAACTCTCCATTTAAGTGAAGAAATAGATTGTGGAAATTTGTAACTTAATTAACGCTTGGAGGCCCGCTGTGCACACGAAATTCGACATCAGGCTCCGTAATTAACTGGCGCTCCAACTCTCTAAAAAAAGCAACACGATCATCAATTGCCTCGTTGGCATACTCCTGAGCAAGTTCAAGATAGTCTTCAAAATGACGCGCTTCCGATTTAAGCAAGGAGATATAAAACTTTGACAACTCTTCGTCTAAGTGAGGAGCCAATATAGCAAAGCGTTCGCAAGAACGTGCTTCAACAAAGGCACCGATAATTAACGTATCAACCAAGCGTGCAGGTTCATGAGTTCTAATATGCTTACGCATACCATCCGCATAACGTGATGCGGTTAGATGCTCATAAGCAATCCCTCTTTTGCGCATCAATTTGTGCACTTGCTCAAAATGCAACAGCTCTTCCCGAGCTAAACGGGACATTTTATGCAACAGGTTATCGCGATCCACATAGCGATACATTAGACTCATAGCCGTTGACGCGGCTTTTTTCTCACAATGAGCGTGATCATTTAACAGCAAGGTTTGATTCTCTATCGCCCAATTTACCCATGCTTCAGGAGATTTGCATGGAAGAAATTCAACAAGCTCTGGGTATGCAGATAACATTACTCTACCTTTTTGTGTTAAAAAACGTGATTATACCCTGTATTAAACACTTAGGCAGCAACGTCTTGATTTGGATATCAAATTCGTAATGAATGATTTTTATGACCCCCAAAAACTAAAGATTGGACAACATGTTGGTGTCGAACTCGACCCTTACGTTCTAAATTACCCAGTCGATAGCTCTAAAACCACTTGGGTCGCCGACCAAGGTGGGCGACCTTTTGTACTGCGTTTCTTCCAACCTAAAAAGGGTAAGGTTGAAGATTTTTTACAGAACGCAAGAAAATACGCCAGTGTAAAACACCCTGCGATCACCCCTAATTACCCTCCTTTTTATTCTAATTTATGGGTATTTTCATGCTCTGCTGTCTGTGGTGGAGAGAACTTATACAGCTTTTTAGGTAAATACCCGGATGGGGCACCACTCAATGTCGTCATCGGCTTGTTTGATAATATGGCGAAGGCTTTAGATCAGGTTCATAAAAATGGACTCTTTCACGGGCATCTAGATTTAAATTCCATCCATGTGGTCAATGGTTTGGGGGTAATGACAGGGTTTGGTTGTTACAATTGGATGAAGCGTATTGAAGAAACTGAAATGGATGTGCGCCTTTTTCCACCTGAATACTCAAAAAAAGAACAAAAACGCGCCCCTATCTCCGACAGTTTTGCCTTTATGAAACTGTTAATGGCAGCACTATTAGGAGAATCGATTCTTGATAAGGATTTTGCAACCAATCTACCTGATGCGCACCCCAATTTAAGTGATGCCACTTGGAGCCGCCTTCTTAAATGGAGCCGCGAAAGCGAGCGCCACAGACCAAAATCTCTGACCGAAGTCATTCAGATGCTGCGGGCAAACCTTTACAAACCCGAAGCTAACGCCAGCTCAAACACAAAACGCGCTATCAAGCGCTATATTCGCAATACGTCTTCGAAAACGATGATTATCGCTGGAGCATCACTGACTTCAGGAATCATTGCTGCAGTCGTTTTATGGCCAGAGCCTCGGCAAGAAGAAACGGTGAATGCGCCAACACCTGAACCAAAAGTAGAAGTGCGCACACCATTTGAAGCACTACCACAAACACTAGAAGAGCCACTCATCTCTGGCGGTACAGCTCCTAAGATAGAAAAAATCCCGCCGGCCACATTTATGATGGGGGATCAAAATAGAATAGGTGACGATAATGAAAAGCCGGTCCATGAAGTTGACATTCCCAATGGTTTTTTTATCAGTAAACATGAAGTGACCTTTGATCAATATGATCGATTTGCCAAAGCAACAGGACGTGACTTACCACCAGACAATGGATGGGGGCGCGGCCAACGTCCGGTCATTAACGTGAGTTGGTACGATGCTAAAGCCTATACTGCTTGGCTGTCTGAACAAACCAACGAAGAATATCGCCTCCCGACAGAAATAGAATGGGAATATTCTGCGCGTGCTGATTCCAGTACTGCTTTTTGGTATGGCAACAGCGTCAAACCAGGTTACAGTGTTTGTGACAGTTGCGGGAGTCAATGGGATGGCGTTTCTACAGCCCCCGTTGGCAGTCAGGCAAGTAATCCACTCGGCTTATTTGATATGCATGGCAACGTTGCTGAATGGGTAGAAGATTGTTATCACGACTCCTATGAAGGTGCGCCCAGTAAAAATCAAGTGTGGTTATCTGACCAGTGCGACAGTCGGGTTTTGCGCGGTGGATCTTGGTTTGACATTCCAAGAGTAGGTAGAAGTGCCACTCGATATCGAGCTGAGCCAACATTAAAAGCCAGTAATTGGGGTTTTAGAGTCGTACGTATTATTCAGCAACATGATGACATGCCTAAATCAGAATAATTCCGCTAAATGTCACCTATTCGAAATTGTTATGGCCTAGAGTAAGCCTTTAGTTCTTTTTTTATATAAAATAAGTGCAACAATAAATGGTAAAGATAGTGATTGGTTTGATTTGTTAAATCAAACCACGTTTTCTAACATTGCGACCGGTAAAGTCGAAAATGAAAGCCCAAGGGACTCAATATGCTAAACACATATTGTAGGCATTTCGAAAGACCTGTTTTAGATACATTATTGTATCTAACCCTTGATGCCAATAACGATCTGTATAGAAAAAGCTAAGCAAAGGAATGACACAGGAAAGTTAGACACACTATTAGACAAACAGTGTGAACCTACATTCCATTATTAGCACATAACGTTATCGTAAATTATTATTCAGAGGTGCAAATGAGCTTATATTTAGAGTACTTACAAGAAATAGAGAATCGTAAAGGCCAAGGGTTGCATCCTAAACCCATTGATGACGGCAACTTGGTTGCTGAAATCATTGCTCAAATCAAAGATGAAAAACACGAGCACCGTAAAGAATCTCTTTCTTTTTTCATTTATAACACCTTACCAGGCACCACAAGCGCTGCAGTTGTTAAAGCCCAGTTCTTAAAAGAAATCATTTTAGGCGAATCCAGCGTAAAAGAAATCACCCCAGAATTTGCTCTAGAGCTACTTTCTCATATGAAAGGCGGCCCTTCTGTTAAAGTCTTAATTGATCTTGCATTATCCGATGATTTGGCTATCGCAGCACCTGCTGCTGACGTGTTGAAAACACAAGTATTCCTATACGAAGCTGACATGGAACGCATTGCATCCGCTTACAAAGCGGGTAATACCATTGCCAAAGACATTCTAGAAAGCTACGCCAAAGCTGAGTTCTTCACCAAGCTTCCTGATATAAGTGAAAAAATCGAAGTAGTAACCTACATCGCAGCGGAAGGTGATATTTCTACAGATTTGCTTTCTCCAGGCAACCAAGCACACTCTCGCTCAGACCGTGAACTTCATGGCAAATGCATGATCTCCCCACAAGCTCAGCAAGAAATCAAAGCATTGCAAGTTAAACACCCAAATGCGAAAGTTATGCTTATCGCTGAAAAAGGCACAATGGGCGTTGGTTCGTCACGTATGTCTGGTGTGAACAACGTTGCACTTTGGGCGGGCCAACAAGCAAGTCCTTACATTCCATTTGTAAACTTTGCCCCTATCGTCGCTGGTACAAACGGCATTTCTCCTATCTTCATGACAACGGTAGGTGTGACAGGTGGTATTGGTCTAGATCTTAAAAACTGGGTGAAAAAACTGGATGCCAATGGCAAGCCTGTACTTGACGCTAATGGTGATGTCGTTCTTGAGCAAGCTTATTCTGTTGAAACAGGCACAGTATTAACGATTAATACCAAAGAAAAGAAACTGTACAACGGCGATAAAATGTTAGTGGATATTTCTTCCGCTTTTACACCTCAGCAAGTTGAGTTCATGAAAGCCGGCAGCTCCTACGCTGTGGTATTCGGCAAGAAACTTCAAACCTTTGCGGCAGAAACTTTGGGCATCACAGCACCAACCGTTTACGCTCCAGCAAAAGAGATCTCTAAAGACAATCAAGGCATGACAGCCGTTGAGAAAATCTTCAATAAAAACGCAGTAGGCGTAAAATCGAAGAAAGCTCTTCACGCCGGCTCAGATGTTCGCGTTAAAGTAAACATCGTCGGCTCACAGGACACAACAGGCTTAATGACGGCTCAAGAATTGGAGTCTATGGCGGCTACCGTTATTTCTCCAAGTGTTGATGGTGCCTACCAATCAGGCTGTCACACTGCATCTGTTTGGGATTCAAAAGCACAAGCCAACATTCCTAAACTGATGTCTTTCATGCACAAATTTGGATTAATCACTGGTCGTGATCCCAAAGGCGTCTACCCTCCAATGACAGACGTTATACACAAAGTGTTGAACGACATTACTGTTGATGATACAGCGATTATCATTGGTGGCGACTCTCATACTCGTATGTCTAAAGGCGTTGCATTTGGCGCTGACTCAGGAACCGTTGCGTTGGCTCTGGCAACAGGTGAAGCCACTATGCCAATCCCAGAATCCGTCAAGGTAACTTTTAAGGGCAAAATGAAGAGCTACATGGACTTCCGTGACATCGTCCATGCTACGCAAGCTCAAATGCTTAAACAGTTTGGCGGTGAAAACGTCTTCCAAGGCCGCGTCATTGAAGTTCACATTGGTACATTGATGGCTGACCAAGCCTTCACCTTTACTGACTGGACTGCCGAGATGAAAGCGAAAGCTTCTATCTGTATTTCTAAAGACGACACACTAATCCAATCTTTAGAACTGGCTAAAAAACGCATCCAGATCATGATAGACAAAGGCATGGAAAATGAAGCCAAAACACTTCATCACCTAATCGATCTTGCTAATAAGCGCATTGCAGGCATCAAGTCAGGCGAACAGCCTGCTCTTGTACCAGACAATAACGCTAAATACTATGCTGAAGTTATTGTTGATCTTGACGAGATCATCGAACCGATGATTGCCGATCCAGATGTCAATAACGATGATGTTTCTAAGCGCTATACACATGACGTCATTCGCCAAGTGTCTTTCTACAAAGATAAACCGGTTGATTTAGGCTTCGTTGGCTCTTGCATGGTTCACAAAGGTGACATGCAAATCATCGCTCAAATGTTACGCAACATCGAAAAACAAAATGGCAGCGTAACATTCAAAGCGCCATTGGTTGTTGCACCACCAACTTATAACATCGTTGATGAATTAAAAGCGGAAGGCGATTGGGAAATCCTTAAGAAATACGCTGGTTTCGAATTTGACGACAGCAATCCTAAAGGTCAAGCACGTACTAAGTACGAAAACATCCTTTACTTGGAGCGCCCTGGTTGTAACTTATGCATGGGTAACCAAGAGAAAGCCGAGCCTGGTGATACGGTTATTGCAACTTCGACTCGATTGTTCCAAGGTCGTGTTGTAGCAGACTCGAACGAGAAGAAAGGTGAGTCACTGTTAGGTTCAACTCCAGTTGTTGTGCTTTCTACAATATTGGGACGTTTCCCAACATTGGAAGAGTACAAAGCAGCGGTTGATGGCATACACCTAACAGACTTCGCACCACCATTAGATGCAATGACAATGGCTCCAGTTGAGTTTATCCCTGCTACTAATATTTAATTATTACCAATTAAATAATGTGTAACATAAAAAAGCGATGCCTTACCGGGCGTCGCTTTTTTTGCACTGAATTTCATTTCGCCTATCCTTTCTTATTTTCCAGCTTATGGTAGGAAAACATAACTGTAAAAAGAGTGATGAATTTTTTCACACTATTTTTTAAGCAGGCACAAAAAGCCCCGCTATAAGCGAGGCTTTATCCTATAAGGTTAGGTTAACTAAATCACTTCACGCTCAACAAGCTCATCAAATTCAGCCTGTAACTGGCGCTCGATAGGACTTTCAACATCCTTAGCGTTAATGTGGTGTTGTCGACCAGCATTCTTAGGCTTCGCCTTATGCTTAATCAACTGTTTCTCTAACTTACTGACCAACATATCAAGGGCAGGTTTAAGCTGTTTTTCCGTTTGAACCATTGCAAAAAGATCATGACCAGGAATATGCACACTGGCTTCTACTATTAATTCATGAGTCCCATGCTTCTCTGTATTTAAGGTCACATTAATCGTCGTAATATGATTATTAATACGTGACAAGTGATCCATTTTTTCTTTTACTACTTCTTGAACTTCTTCACCAGATTGGACAGTGGTGACCGCTGATATTCAATGTATACATGGAGAATTTCCTTCTGTTGTAATCAGGTTTTTTATTAACTTACTTTCTGCTCTCCTCTGTGCCCTTTCTATAATCTATGGATGAATTCACTTAATTTCAATACCGATAATGTAAATACTTGCTCAAGATCATGAACAAAGCCAAGCATTTACAAAAACCACTACCCTCCTACTCAAAACACTTTACACATCAATATCATAACTCTAAAAATCTAGCAAATTTTTCAATACACTATATTTTAAAGACACTTATCATACACACCATTAACCATCCATTTCATTAACCATAGACGATAAATCTACATATCGATATCACCAAATGTGAAAAATTTCTGCGCCTCACTCTAAGAAGCGGTTGCCACAAAGCGATACAGAACAGCGAGCACAAAGCAGACAAGCGCCGGTATGGATAAAGCCCAAAAACTAAGTGCCAAGAACAACCATGACCCTAAAGCTCGCCACAGATAAAGCCTAGTACAATAATAATAAATAAACATGCTTTACGTCGATCTAGAACTACCTTGTAAAGCCTCTCCTAACATAATACCTAAATCAGTAAAAATACCAGTGAGATGGGTGGTTCGTACGATGGCGCCGCTGTAAGTAGTCGCTAGCGCATTTGTAGGCCACAGGCCGCCGAGGCTAGATAATGCCCCGATGTATGATTATTTAACAATAAATACATCGCGATCAATAAAAATAGAGCCTCCAACACTAGCAAGACATCATAGAATCGCCCGAGCTTTAATGATCTACCTGTCAACATATAACCTGAAATCGCCGACCCTATAACAAAGCTGAGTAGAATCCCGATTAAATGCAACAAAGCATCTGACGATTGACTGAACAAAACACTCCCAATGAGTGTCGCCGTGCCTGATAAATGAGACACCGCTTGATGATGAAAGCCCAGTAGTGCAACCGCGTTAACACTACCTGCAACAAGCGCAAGCAAAAACGCGCCATACTCAACCCATTTAGGCAATCGAGACAACACTGCGCCTCCTAAAATGTTGTACTAAAAATCTATTTATACCGCTCTTCTTTTAAGCGATGCATTTCATTCTTCATAACAACACGCCATGAGCTACCTAGCAAGCAAAAAAAAGCGCCAGTCACAAACGACTGACGCTTTTTATTAGCAAGCCTACTCAATAAAGCTAGTCATTGAGCAAAATTCGTAGCATACGACGTAAAGAACCAGCCGCCCCCATAACAACTCCGATCACCAACAGAGAAAGCGCTGATATACTCAGGCCCCATATTCAATTTACGAATACGGCCAACCGGAATATTCAATGTTCCCGTGGCGGCTGTTGGCGTTAAACGCTCCATCGTTGCTTGCTTATCGTTAGGCACCACACTGACCCAATCGTTATGTTGTGCCAAGATACCTTCGATATCCGCAACAGGGATGTCTTTGTTCAACTTGATAGTGAAGGCTTGGCTGTGACAACGCATCGCACCGATACGAACGCACAAGCCATCTACAGGAATAATTGCGCCAGTATTGCCTAGGATCTTATTCGCTTCAGCCTGTGCTTTCCACTCTTCACGGCTTTGACCATTATCGAGCTGAGAATCGATATATGGAATCAACGAACCCGCTAACGGCACGCCAAACTGATCAACAGGCATAGTATTCGAGCGCATTTGCTCAGCAACTTTACGGTCGATCTCTAAAATAGCGCTGGCAGGATCGGCAAGCTCTGCTGCAACAGAATTCTGCAGCATGCCCATTTGATTGATCAACTCACGCATGTGGCGTGCACCACCACCAGAGGCAGCCTGATAAGTCATCGACGTCATCCACTCGATATGGCCTTTTTCAAATAGACCACCCAGCGCCAACAGCATCAAACTCACGGTGCAATTACCACCTACAAAGGTTTTTACGCCGTTAGACAAACCTTGCTTGATTACATTTAAGTTAACAGGATCAAGCACGATAATAGCGTCTTTTTCCATACGCAAAGAAGACGCGGCATCAATCCAGTACCCCTTCCAACCCGCATTACGCAACTGAGGGTAAATAGCCTTGGTATAATCCCCGCCTTGACAGGTAATAATAATGTCCATTTTTTTCAACGATTCAATATCATTCGCATCTTGAAGCAATGGAATATCTTTACCAATTTCTGGACCTTTTTGCCCCGTTTGTGACGTAGTGAAAAAAACCGGATCAATATGATCAAAGTCTTTTTCTTCCATCATACGTTGCATCAACACGGAACCAACCATTCCGCGCCATCCGACTAAACCTACAGTGTGTTTTGACATGGTTAACGTTACCTTTTTTTGTGGGGCCGCTCATACCAAGAGCAGTATCCCTAATGAATGCCCAATATCACAGTGATATTAAGCTTTTAATGCAGCTAGAACCGCATCGCCCATGGCTTGCGTACTAACTGTTTCGCATCCTTTTGATGCTATATCTGCTGTTCTTAGACCCAAGTCTAGAACTTTACTCACCGCCGCTTCAATGGCATCCGCCGCGTCTTTTGCATCTAAAGAATAACGCAACATCATAGCAACAGACAAAATCGTCGCCAATGGGTTCGCAATTCCTTTACCGGCAATATCAGGCGCAGATCCGTGACATGGCTCATACATACCACGACCTTCAGCATTGAGTGATGCAGAAGGTAACATACCAATAGAACCTGTCAACATTGCAGCAGCATCAGAAAGGATATCACCAAACATATTGCCAGTAACCATTACATCAAACTGTTTTGGGGCACGAACAAGCTGCATCGCAGCATTATCAACTAGCATATGGCTCAATTGGACATCAGGATACTCTTTGGCCACTTCTTCCATGACTTCTTTCCAGAGCACGGTCACTTCTAGCACGTTGGATTTATCAATAGAGCACACACGTTTACCTCGTTGACGAGCGGCTTCAAAAGCAGATCGGCCAATGCGGCGAATTTCAGACTCGTTATAAACGTAGGTATTGAAGCCTTCGCGTTCACCATTTTCTAATGTACGAATACCACGTGGCTGACCGAAGTAGATGCCACCCGTTAATTCACGAACAATAAGAATATCCAAGCCAGCAACGATTTCTGGTTTCAAGCTAGAGGCATCCGCCAACTGTGGGTACAAAATAGCAGGACGAAGATTCGAAAACAGATCAAGATTGGAACGCAGTCCAAGTAAGCCTTTTTCAGGGCGAACCGACATATCCAATTTATCCCATTTAGGACCACCCACTGCGCCAAGCAAAATGGCATCGGCTACTTTCGCTTTTGCTAACGTGGTTTCGGGTAAAGGAGATCCAGTCTCATCATAAGCAGCACCACCAACCAAGGCACTTTCATGTTGAATATTCAGGGAGAACTGTTCATTTACCGCATCCAGTACACGAACCGCTTGCGTAACGATCTCAGGGCCAATACCGTCACCTGGTAAAACCAATACTTTTTTAGTCATTTCTTATCCTTAAAATCGATATCTTTTATTTATTGACCGCGTGGCAAAAAAAGCCATGGCGCATCTTTCATTCGTTTTTCTTCATAACGCTGAATAGCGGCATCTTGCTGTAGCGTCAAGCCGATATCGTCCAAGCCATTCAACAAACAATGTTTGCGGAAATTATCAACCGTAAACTCGAATGTTGCACCAGAAGGTGATGTCACGGTTTGGCTTTCAAGATCAATCGTGATTTGAGCGCCTTCACGAAGCGCCACCTCAGCAAACAATTGATCCACTTCCTCTGCTTGCAGCACGATAGGTAACAAGCCATTTTTAAAACAGTTATTGTAAAAAATATCTGCAAAGCTTGGCGCAATAATGGAACGAAAACCATAATCGTCTAAGGCCCATGGAGCATGTTCACGGCTAGAGCCGCAACCAAAGTTTTGGCGAGCCAGTAACACGCTAGCGCCTTTGTAACGGTCTTGGTTTAATACAAAATCTTTGCGCAATGGACGACCATCACACTCTTGATCTGGCTGTCCTTCGTCTTCGTAACGAAGCTCATCAAATAAATTTTTACCAAAACCAGTACGCTTGATGGATTTCAAGAACTGTTTTGGAATAATCATGTCCGTATCAACGTTTGCCAAATCCAAAGGAGCGGCTAAACCTGTGTGTTTAGTAAAGGGACGCATGCTCTTCTCTCCTAACTTTTAACAAACTCATTAACATCAACAAAGTGGCCAGCAATCGCAGCCGCAGCCGCCATAGCAGGAGCTTCACCAAATGCGTACGACCACCAAAGCCTTGACGCCCTTCAAAGTTACGATTCGAAGTAGACGCACAATGTTCACCAGCGCCTAGCTTGTCGGCGTTCATTGCCAAGCACATAGAGCAACCTGGCTCACGCCATTCTAACCCAGCGGCTTCGAAGATTTCATGTAAACCTTCTTTCTCTGCTTGTGCTTTCACCAAGCCAGAGCCAGGAACCACAATCGCTTGCTTCAAGCTAGACGCCACTTTACGACCTTTCACCACTTGCGCAGCAATGCGCAAATCTTCAATACGTGAGTTAGTACAAGAGCCGATAAAAACACGGTCTAGAATGACGTCAGATAACATGGTCTTACCTTCAAGCCCCATGTATTTCCAAGCACGTGCATAACCTTCTTTTTTCACTGGATCTTTTTGATCTTCGGCGCGAGGAATAGGCTCATCAATAGCGATCACCATTTCTGGCGAGGTTCCCCATGTAACCTGCGGCTTAATATCCTCAGCCTTTAACACAACCACTTCGTCAAATTTTGCATCTTTATCAGACACAAGATCTTTCCAAGCTTCGACAGCCATGTCCCAATGCTCACCTTTTGGCGCATAAGGACGACCTTTTACGTACTCAATGGTCGTATCGTCTACAGCGATCAGACCAACGCGAGCGCCCGCTTCGATGGCCATGTTACATACCGTCATGCGGCCTTCCATGGATAAAGACTGAATACCTGTGCCACCAAATTCAATGGCATAACCAGTACCACCCGCAGTCCCAATCGCGCCAATAATCGCCAAAACAACGTCTTTCGCAGAAACCCAAGGTGACAATTCACCGTCAACACGAACGAGCATATTGCGGCTTTTCTTTTGTACTAAACACTGGGTCGCTAACACGTGTTCAACTTCAGACGTACCGATACCATGCGCCAAAGCACCAAATGCACCATGGGTAGAAGTATGAGAATCACCACACACCACCGTCATACCAGGAAGCGTCGCACCTTGTTCTGGCCCAACAACGTGTACGATGCCTTGACGGATGTCTTTCATGTTGAATTCAGTAATACCAAATTCATTGCAGTTATCATCCAAGGTAGTGACTTGAATTTTCGAAACAGGATCTTCAATACCATCCACACCAGAAATACGCTCTTTCTTAGTGGTAGGTACGTTATGGTCCGGCGTTGCTAAGCTTGACGACACACGCCAAGGCTTACGACCAGCCAACCGAAGACCTTCAAATGCTTGTGGTGATGTCACTTCATGAAGCAACTGCAAATCGATATAAATCAATGCACTGCCGTCATCTCGTTGCTGAACAAGATGGCTATCCCACAACTTGTCATAAAGGGTTTTACCAGACATACGCTCTCTCCTCAGAAATCTATTGCGCTATCCTAAAACTTTGGCTTAAATTACTCAAATTCATATTTTTCATGTTTTGGATAATTTTTTGGAATGATAGACATCGCGGAACTACTTACGTTTATAAAAGTTGCCGAGACCAGCTCTTTTTCAGAAGCAGGAGATCAACTTTTTGTTACCCAACCCGCCATTAGCAAACGAGTAGCCTCACTTGAAAACAGCCTTGGTGTAAAACTTTTTGATCGTATCGGGCGGCAAGTACAATTAACTGAAGCGGGCATTCGCTTGCTGCCCAAAGCTAGAAAAATGGCTGAAGACCTGCAAGAAATCAAACGCAGCATGACATTACAGATGCAAGACGTCAGTGGTGAATTGCGCATATCTACCGGACATCATATTGGCTTGCACCGTTTACCTAAATCTCTCAAACGATTTCAAGAAGATTACCCCAGTGCGCAATTAGAAATTGAATTTGTGCAATCTGAAGAAGCCTACCAAGATGTTTTGAAAGGTCGAGCAGAGCTAGGGATTATTACCTTGTCAAACAAAGAAAACCCATTAATTGAATCCTTGCCTATATGGTCTGATCCACTGACCTGTGTCGTCAGTAAAGACCACCCTCTCGCTTTTTATAAGAACCTAACTCTTATTGAATTAGCACAACATGCTTGCGTTTTGCCCAATAAAAACACGTTTACTAGACAAATTGCCGAACAAGCCTTTGGAAAGCAGGGGCTAAAACCGAAAGTAAGAATGAATACAAACAACCTAGAAACATTGGCGATGCTAGTAAACATCGGCTGGGGTTGGTCACTCCTTCCCTCAACACTCGTCGATGAAAAGTTGGTTGTCTTAAACTTGCCTGATTTAAACGTGGAAAGAAAACTCGGTGTCATACATCACAAACAAAGAACATTGAGTCGTGCCGCCATCGCCTTTATTGAACTATTAAAAAGCGACGGCACAAACTTAGAAATGCACTAACGACGCTGGCTGAACAAGAGAATGCCTAACGCCAACGCACTCACACAAGACGCCAAAGTAAACACCCATGCGCCACCAATCCATTCCCATAAATAGCCGGCAACAACCATTCCTAAACCGCCCCCAAGCCGATGGCAAAGGCGCTATACATAGCCTGACCTTGACCTGCGAAGCGCTCTGGAAATAGACGCCGAATCTGTTCGATAGAAACCATATGAAAGAGAGCAAAGGTTATACTATGCAGCAGTTGGGTAAAAATCAGCACCCATACCACGGAAGCAAACCATCCCACTAAAAACCAACGCACCATGCCGCAAATAAAGCACAAGGTAATAATGTGAACCACGTCAAAACGCTTGATCGTATTGCCAAAAAACAAGAATAATACGATCTCAATAACGACCCCCAACGCCATTAGTAAACCGATGTATTGGCCGCTGTAACCCGAGTTCGACAAATGCACCGCAAAAAAGACATTAAAAGGTGCATGAGACATAAATGCCAAAAACGCTAACCCAAAAAACAACATAGACTCTGGCGTTCTCACCAAAGCCAAAAAAGACGTAGTGGCTTTTTGAGTCTGGACCTCATAGGCCTGCTCTTTAAGGAAAAATGACGTCACTACAGCCAGTGCTAAAAATACGCACATAGTAGGAATAACGATTACGACACCAAACTGACCAATTAAAAAGCCCGCTCCCGTTACAGCAAACACATAGCCAATTGAACCACCAACCCGCAGACGAGTATAAGGCACATCTAAGTGTCGAATACTCCTCACTGCCAAAGAATCCGTCATCGGAATCAAAGCGGAATAAAACAAAGCCATCGTACAGGTTAATAGCCACAAGGTTTCAAATTGATCATTCCAATTAAATGGGATAACAGCAATAAAACAGCCTAAAATTCCAATTTGTAATATGCGCTTAGGAAGCCCTACTTTTGCAGTCAGCCACCCCCAAAAATGCGGTATCAAGATGCCAGACAAGGTAAAGGTCGACATCAACCTACCAATCTCTGACGCGGTTAAACCGATCGATTTATAATACAGGGAGATATAGGGCATCATTACGCCCACTAATGCACAAAAGAAAAAATAAAAAAAGAATAAAGGCCAAGCCACAGGGCGAGCATTATCAGAGAACATCACAGCTCCAAAAAATAACAAAATTGCCACTAAATAAAGCAACAAAAATCATGCATTAATTATAATCATTGAGTATGCTGCAATTATGTCAAAAAAGCACGACAGAGAATGGGACCAATCCTCTATAAATCTAAGAAATTCTGTTAGCAATGACACCAAAACATCCCTATTACAGTGAGAAGGAATCATGATGATGAATCAAGAATGGTGGCGCGGCGCGGTAATTTATCAGGTTTATCCTAGAAGCTTTTTCGATTCAAACAACGATGGTATCGGTGACCTTCCAGGCGTCACCCAAAAAATGAGTTATATTGCCTCACTGGGGGTCGACGCGATTTGGCTATCGCCTTTCTTCACTTCTCCGATGAAAGACTTTGGTTACGACGTCAGTGATTATTGTAACGTTGATCCTATCTTTGGCACGCTAGAAGACTTCGACCAGCTGATTGAGTCTGCTCATCATCATGGCCTTAAAGTGATGATAGACCAAGTGCTTAACCACAGCTCCGATCAACACCCATGGTTTGTCGAGTCACGCAGCAGTCATGATAACGCGAAAGCCGATTGGTATATTTGGGCAGATGCCAACCCTGATGGCACGGTACCTAACAACTGGCTGTCTGTTTTTGGTGGTCCAGCTTGGCATTGGGACAGCCGCCGTCGCCAATATTATCTTCATAACTTTTTAGACAGCCAACCTGATTTAAACTTCCACAACCCTGATGTCGTCGATGCCCTACTTGATACTGTCGAGTTTTGGCTAAAACGCGGTGTTGATGGTTTCCGTCTTGATACAGCCAACTATTACTATCATGATATAGAGCTAAGAAATAACCCACCTAAAAAAGACGTCGTAGAAGGAAGTATTGGTGTCAGACTAGACAATCCTTACGCCTATCAACTACACCTTTATGATAAATCCAGACCTGAAAACATTGGCTTCCTGCAGCGCTTGCGCAGTCTATTAGATAAATACCCAAATACCACCACAGTTGGCGAAGTCGGTTGCGATTTTGCTTTAGAAACCATGGCAGCGTATACCCAGGGTAAAGATAAGCTACACATGTGTTACTCGTTCGACCTCCTCACTCATGATGCTTCAATGACACACATTCGCAATACCATGGAGACGATAGAGGCCGGATTAGGAGATGGTTGGCCCTGTTGGTCCATCGGCAATCATGACGTAGAACGGGTAGCAACTCGCTGGGGAAAAAACCACGATGCCATTGCCAAAAGCAAAATCTACATGGCCATGCTATTAACCCTAAGAGGAAGCGTTTGCTTATATCAAGGTGAAGAACTTGGTCTACCAGAAGCTGAACTGACGTTAGATCAACTAGTAGACCCTTTTGGTATTGCTTTTTGGCCAGAATTCAAAGGACGTGACGGTTGTCGAACCCCTATTCCATGGAAAAACGAAACGCTGGGAGGCTTTACCCAGTCTACGGTGCCTTGGTTACCCATTGCTGACACCCAACGTCCACTGGCCGTTAACGAACAAGAAGGCAATCGCCACTCCGTTCTGCATGCCTACCGTGACTTTCTTCATGTAAGACGCAACCACGCAGAATTACGCCATGGTGACATTGAATTTATGTACAACGATGACACCACACTGACATTTCTGCGTGCTTATAAGAGTAAGCAGCTTTACGTCGCTATTAATACCGCCAATCAAGACATTATTTTACCTGTCGAACTTAAACTGTCTGCTTTGATATTGCCTGAAGCAATACACAGTGGGTACATCGACGGCAATACCGTTGTTCTTCCTCCATACAGCATTCTGCTGGCGAAAGTAATCCTCTAAAAAAAGCCCTTTCTTAGCAATAAGAAAGGGCTATCAGTAATATACTGTGATAAAAGTTAGGCCAACTGTTGCTGATCTGGCCAAGCATTAATGATGGCCTTCACCAAGGTGGCTAAGGGAATCGCAAAAAAGATGCCCCAAAACCCCCATATACCGCCAAAAAACAACACAGCAACAATGATGGCTAATGGGTGCAAATTCACCGCTTCAGAAAACAACAAAGGCACAAGTACATTCCCATCTAAAGCTTGTACGACTAAATAAGCGATCACAACATACACAAACTCACTCTGAGTGCCGTACTGATAAAAAGCAACGAGTACCACAGGCACTGTCACCGCCGCTGCGCCTATATATGGAATCAACACCGACAGTCCAACCAAAAGAGCAAGCAATTCAGCGTATTTCAAACCAAACACCAAAAATACAATATAGGTTACGATCCCCACAACTAGCATTTCGATGAACTTACCGCGAATATAATTAGCAATTTGTTCATTCATTTCATGGGCGATATTACGCATCATTTTTCTTTCTTTTGGTAACCATGACGTCATATAAGTGAGAATTTTCTGCTGATCTTTGAGCAAAAAACATGACCAGAGGCACAAGCACCAAATAAATAATTAACGAGAACAAAGATGGAATACTGGCAATCGAAAAAGAGACCAGCCATTGCCCTAGATTTGTTGATTCATTTGCTAGCGAGTTAATCACCTCATCAATGGCGGCTTCGCTAACAAAATCCCGATGACCTTCCGCAAACAGTTGTACCTCATGACGTATATCCGTGAACATGCGGGGCGCATCCTGCACAAGGCGAACAGCCTGACGCCAAATAATCGGCACCATAACACCGATGAAAACACCGCATGCGGTTATAAAAGCAGAAAATACAAGAAGCACTGAAGTAACATGACCAAGACCCAAACTTTGCAATCGATCCACCAGGCCTTGCAGTAGAAAGGCGAGCACAATGGCAATCAGTATCGGCGCTAAAATACCACCCCAAAAAGCAAAAACACACAAGGTCGCAATCATCAGAAGCAAGAAAACAACCACTTCCTCATTTGAAAAATATCGTTTAATCAGCGTATCAACAATTTTAAACATATCGAATCCGTTTCAGCTTTTCTGAATAACAAAGGTATAGACAGCATTATCTTCCTGCATCGACAATAAAGACAATCCAACCAAGGTCACATATTGAGGAATATCTTTTAACGAACCAGAGTCTGTCGCTATAACACACAGTCGCTCCCCGACAGCCATTCTGCTTAACGCCATCTTGGTCTTTAGCAAAGGCATTGGACAACGATCTTCTCTTGCATCCAAGATTACGTCATACTCTTCGTATAGATCGTTCATTTTATAACTTACTCAAAAATACATTAGCCATATTATGAGACTATTTTCAAACGTTACAACAAGCTTAACCATCTTAGCCATTGTTTTTACAAGCACTTTCTCAAGTATGTCAAATGCAAACCTTCCGGATCTTGAAGCCAACAAGGACGAGAGGGCATTATCTAATCCCTCTTACATACTTGGACAGCACTGGTTTAGAAAACTGAATGGCAGTCGCGCCTTAATCGATTTCCCACCCGCTTACGACTATTTGAAAGATGCGCTTTCTCATATCCTGCCACAGACAAATCTTTACAATACCACTGTTGAAATGACGTTGCTCAATAGCACCCAAAGTAACGCCTTTGTCATTCCCGGCAATCACCTTTTTATCTATTCCGATATTATGGAAATGATCACCAGTGAAGACATGCTCTATGGATTATTAGCACACGAAGTGGCCCATTTAGATCTTCGACATTATGAACGCCAAACAAAACACTCTAGTGAAGAGCTTAGCAAAACGTTAGTCATGTTAGGCGCTGGGATTGCAGCGGCTCTCGCCGGAGCAGGTGGCGATGCGACTACTGCACTATGGTTAGGTGGTATCGCAAACCAAGCCGAAAACACACTAACTTACAGTCGAAATCAAGAGCAGGAAGCAGACAGACGTGGGCGAGAATACCTAATTAACGCCGGTCTACCACCAGAAGGCATGACCAAACTCTTTCAAGCCTTTTTTAAACAAGCCCTAGGCAGACCAAAATTAGAGTTTTTGTCCACCCACCCATCACCAAACTCTCGTCTCTCTGATTCATTCAGCACAGACACTCAGGAAAGTATACTAAACAGTCGCCCCCAGAGTGACTTTGATTATTTCCGGGCTAGTCTGCTTGCGTACAGAGCTGGCTTAGAAGACAGACCATTGGCGTACTTGGACCAAAGAATCCAAGACAATGATGTCAGAAACTTTGCCAAGGCACTCTTTTCTTATATTGTCCAGTCACCCGAACGTGCACTAAGCTTCTTAAACAAGCTAGAAAAGCACAATAAGTTTACAGATTACCTGCAAGCCCTAAGCTTTATCGCTGCAAATAACGCAGAAGAAGGATTGGTTATTATTAACCGACAATTAGAACTTTCTCCCAACAACATCCTTTTCTCTATGTTATACGCACAATCCACCCAATCAAAACCCATTAACGTATCATCTGACTATATCTATGAAAAACGTCTAATTTGGCGTGCTAATATTCAGTACTATCAATCCAGAAACAATATACCAATGGCATTAAACTACCGCGCACTATTAGATTTCAGCCAAGGAAAAGACAAGACTGCTCAGTATTTAATAACCCGAGCAGAGAAAGATGCTACAGAAAATGAAAAAAGCATCATAAATAATACAATAGAAGAATTTAAAATAATAAATGAAGCAGAAAAACAAGAAGATTTAGAAGAAGAAAATTAAAGCAATAAAAAAGCCAAACAAATGTTTGGCTTTTTTGTAAGAACTGCACAGTATCACTCTGCTGATTGAGCGCGTAACGCATCAAATTGAGCTTGTAGTTCGTCGTGCTTTGCATTGTAGATTGATACTTTTTGATCGGCCGTATAGGCACCGTTCATATCCACACTTGCGTCTACATCAGCCCCCATGTTTTCAAGAGTAACAGAAAGTGCTTCTACACTACCTTTGGCGCTTTGAACACGCTCTGTAGCACCCTCTGTACTAGCAAATGCGCTAGTTGTCATAACTGTTGCTGCAAGTATAGCCAATGCTGCTTTATTTAACGTTTTCATAATATAACCCTCTTCAATTAATAATTAAAAATATTTTTAGCCTAAATTATTCAGCAGACTGAGCATGCAAAGTATTAAACTGGCTTTGTAGTTCAGCGTGTTTAGCTTTGTATACAGCTGCTTTTTGATCCGCTGTGTAAGCACCGTTTAAATCGACATTTGTATCGACGTTAGCACCCATGTTTTCAAGCGTAACACCCAAGGCTTCAACACTGCCTTTAGCGCTTTGCACACGATCTGTTGATTCAGAAGCAAATGCAGACGCTGCCATAACAGAAGCAGTAAAAAATGTAATAGCTGATTTAGAAAAAGTTTTCATATTTATTCCCTCGATATTCTATATTGATGTTAATTCACAATTCATATTGTGTTTCGATGAGTTCATAATAGTCTTTTAATTTAATTTAAAAACCCCAAAACCTTATCTTCCACCTTTGTTCCAAATACGAATTAATAAGTATCAAATTGCATCAAAATCACATAAAAAAGAATGAAATCAAAATAAATGAGACATAAAGGCTGAAAAATGAGGAAGAAAAAGACAAACTGAGACCGACTTTTTAAAGATAGGCTTGTAGCGAATGATAAATCAGTGGGATACATCGAAAATTTTGTTAATATAGGACATCAATTTGGATATGAAAGATTATGACGCCGCTTGCTTTAATCGATAACTTAGAAAATCTACCAAACCCTTTCACTCAGTTTGATAGTATTCTTACTCATCTGAGTGCATCGACACCTCAACTTAGTGATTCCGAGTATCGCAGAGATCTCCAACTTGCCTTATGTTTTATCTATAGCTACAACGGCTCCCGTGCTACTTTCAACTCGTATCGTCGAGAAGTAGAACGACTACTACTGTGGTCATGGAATATTGCTAATTGCCCTACTACTCAATTGCGACGCGATCAAATTGAAGAATTTATACACTTTTGCATAACACCTCCCGAAAGTTGGATTGGCATAAAAAACGTTGCTCGTTTTAAATTACACATGGGACAAAGAATCGCAAACAAAGAGTGGCGACCCTTTGTGGCCCATGTCAGCAAATTGGAATTCAAAAATGGTGACGTACCAAAAACAAAATTGCACTCGTTGTCTCAAGCGGCAATCCGCGCCACATTCTCAATTCTATCGTCTTATTATGGTTTTCTTATGCAAGAAGATGCCGCGCAGCAAAACCCAGTTGCTTTAATTAGACAAAAAAGTAAATTTGTTAAGAAAGAAGTAACGCGTAAGCAAGTGCGACGAATTTCTAACCTACAGTGGGACTATGTTATTGAAACCGCTGAAATGCTTGCAGAAGAAGACCCCGTCAATCACGAACGCACTCTGTTTATTATGAACGCCCTACTGGGGATGTATTTGCGAATTTCAGAATTAGTGGCCGACGAACGATCAGCACCAGTGATGGGAGATTTCATTAAAGACTCCGATGGGCATTGGTGGTTTAAAGTGCTGTCTAAGGGCAATAAAGAACGTCTAGTTGCGGTATCAGACGATATGCTCAATGCCTTGATTCGCTACCGTCGTTTTCGAGACTTACCCATGCTTCCAACCATTGCTGAAAACACCCCTCTAGTGCCTAAAAATAGAGGCCAAGGCGCTATGACCAGCTCACGGCAAGTACGTAATATTGTTCAGCTGTGTTTCGACAAAGCCTATGAGCGTATGTGTGAAGATGGCATGCGTGCCGATGCTGATGATTTGCGTGTCGCAACCGTTCACTGGTTACGACACACAGGCATATCTGAAGATGTTAAAACCAGACCAAAAGAACACGTCAGAGAAGACGCGGGGCACGCGAGCATGGCGACGACAGACAAATACATTGATACCGAATACCGAGAGCGTCATGCAAGTGGACGAAAGAAAACCCTTCGCCCTCATTAGTCACGCACACGCCAAATTACTTTTTCCAGCGCTCTAGGCTCACTTCATCACTACCATTGGCTTCCACCCAATGGCTTTGGGAGCCTTGAGACTCTTTTTTCCAAAACGCCGCTCGGCTCTTTAAATAATCCATAACAAAATCACAGGCCTGAAACGCTTCCGCACGATGGGCCGCGCTCACCCCGACAAACACAATTTGATCATCCACTGATAAACGGCCAACGCGGTGTACAACGCAAACATCAAGTAAGGACCAACGTTTATTGGCTTCATCGACTATGTTTTGTAAATTTCGCTCCGTCATTCCAGGATAATGCTCAAGCTCAAAATGACAAACCGCCTTTGGCAAGTCTGAAAACTGACGCACTAATCCAACAAACATAGCCACGGCACCTGTCTTGTTGGCTTTCAAGAGACCTTGATACAACTCATCAACGTGAAAATCTTCTTCTTGTACACGAATCATCTAGCCTCCGGTTACAGGTGGGAAAAAAGCCACCTCTTTCACGGTTTCAGAGACCATGTCTGCGTCTCTAGCGAATTCAAAATCAATGGAAGATTGAATTCCCTTTTCAAGCAGCACACTGCCTTGATTAAGTTGGCTTGCCAATAGGTGCTTTAAATCACCAATACTTAATGGCAGCGCGATCTCAGCCACATACTCATTTTGGCCGATACGCTCTTTTAATGAGGCAAAAAAAACCACTCTAACACTAGGCATTGTTATTACTCCAATCACCACTCTTGCCGCCTTTTTTTCTAACAGAGAAACCGCCTGAATCACAATCCCTTTATCAACCGCTTTGCACATATCATAAAGGGTCAAAGCGGCAATACTGGCTCCCGTTAACGCCTCCATTTCAACGCCAGTTTTACCAGATAAAGAGCAGGTACATAACACCTCAAGCTCACAATCACTCACCACATTAATATCTACGGTTACTTTCGTCAGTATCAATGGGTGACATAGGGGTATCAAATCGGCCGTCTTCTTTGCCGCTTGGATACCGGCTATACGTGCAGTAGCCAACACATCTCCTTTTGGTAAGCCACCTTCTATCACTTTTTTAGGGTTATCGGCTTCATGAGAACGATAGCCTTAGCGGTCGCCGTTCGCTTAGTGATGTCTTTATCAGAAACATCCACCATGTGCGCATGGCCTTGACTATCCAAGTGAGTAAGTTTATCGCTCATAAAAATCCTAAACAGTATACATTGATTAAAAATGTCGCCTATATTTTAAGAAAGCCAACCGTATTGCAAGTGAAGTCTTTTAACAGCAACCAAGTTAAGCCTAAGAGGCACATCAGGAATGACAGCCAATCCCCTTATATTTTGTCTTTTACTACTGACTCAGCTGTCAGTGCAGAATGCTTTTGGAGGCGACTCATACACGCCATCCGTCATTCCCACCTTCAAAGAAATCACCCCCACTTCCGCTGAAGCCGCCTTTCTGAGCGATGAATTTAGCGATAACCTTTATCCTGAATCACAAAATTTCTCAGAAAACGCGTATTGGCACAAGCTCACTTTCCCCAAAGCCACAGAACAAGAAAGCACAAAAACTCTTTATCTTACCTTTAGCTATTACATCATAGAGCAGCTCGACTTTTACTTATTTCATGATGGACAACTCGTATCGCAATGGAAAAGAGGCGCATTACAAGACTGGGGCAAAGACAGCCGTCAGTATGATGGCATATGGATTCCAATCACACTCTCCAATCAACACAGTACAAGCCTACTCATTCGTAAACAAGGCAACCATCCGCTACTGACGCCAATCAAGCTAATGGATAGCTCAACCGCGACAAATCAAAAAGCGCAGAAATTGATTTTCTGGACGTTTATTATCAGCACATTATGTATATTATTGATTTATAACGTCTTTCTTTTCATCTTATTGAAACAACCTGGTTTTATTTATTACCTAGCATTAAACCTGATTATCTTTATCTCACTCTCTACTATCACAGGTTTTAACCGATGGATTTTCTCACAGGCAATCAGTCAATGGATCACGAGCAACCTCTTTGTTGTTTTTGGATTGGGGGCATGGATTCTGTTTCGTTTTAGCATACATTTTCTAAAAGAAACGCAGATACCCGCCCCAAACACCCTCATCAAACAGTACGGTGATTGGCTATTTGTCGCCTTTTTACTTGCGACACAGCTTTTTTCTGTAAAAATATTTGCACTGCTTTTTGCGTTCATCGAAGTATTTCTCTTCTTTATATGTATCACTTGGGGAATAAAAGCCTATTACAAAGGCTTTACACCAGTGCGGTTTTATCTATTCTCTTGGTTTTTTTTGCTTACTGGCAGCATACTAAATACGCTTATCTTTTGGAAAATACTCCCAATCACCCCTGCAACAGAAGCCATTTTCCCCATCGCTTGTATTGTGCAACTACTCGGTTTCGCTTTCGCGTTTGCTGATAAAGCCAAACAAATGGAACGCGACCGCCGAATACAAGCTTTAACCGATTTAGCAACTCATTTGCCCAATCGGACTTACTATTTTGACAAGCTACCAGCCCAATTAGAAAAGCAAGGCCTAACTAACCAAAAACTAGCCTTAGTCATAATAGACCTAACGAACCACCAAACATTAAGCCAAGCATTCGGCCCAGCAAAAGCCGATGCCGCTATGTGTGAAATTATTTTAAAGGTGCATCAACAAACCATGACAATGGACGGATTATTACCCTTTTCATTGTCCAAGAAAAACGCGATGAAGATCATCCGCATGACAACAAAAAATATTGTTTTCATCAGCACCCAGCCAGAAGCACTCAAAACGCAAATTCAGCAAATACAAGACACTCTCGACCATCCAACGCTGGTGAATAAAATTCATTTTCGGCATCAGTATAAAATAGGCAGTGCTCTTTACCCATCTCAAGGCACCGATCTTGATAAATTGTATCAAAATGCTCTGATTGCGAAAGATTCTGTCACCTACTCCTCCGGCAATTGGGTTCCTTTCACCGACAATCTTAAGAACAACCATGCACATCAACTGCGTTTAATTACCCTACTAACAGAAGACATCCAACACGACATTTTGTATTTTGATATTCAACCTCAGGTAGATCTCTCAACAAATGAGATTGTAGGAGGTGAAGTGCTCATTCGTTGGCACAATGACCATATAGGACAAGTTTCACCGGGTGAATTCATTCCACTTGCAGAACAAACAGGCCTTATTTATAAACTCACCGATAAACTATTAGAAAGTGTTTTTTTATGGGCATCACAACACCCCAAAGCACTATCCACACAACGCTTGTCGATAAACATTTCAGCACTAGACCTACTACAAGAAAATTTTGCCCAACGAATCTTGGAACACTTAAGCAAGTATCAATTAGTGGCCAATAAGTTCACCATAGAAATCACTGAAACCAGTGTTTTTCAAAATAATGCCTTGGTACACAATAACGTTAAACAGCTACATCAGGCTGGTTTCAAACTGGCCATTGATGATTTTGGTGTCGGCTATAGCTCCATGCAAAATCTTGTGGCTTTAGAAACGGATGAATTGAAAATAGACCGATTTTTTATTACGAACTTACTCGATGATACCCAAAGTCAAATTTTATCTCGTAACATGATAGACCTGAGTAAAAACCTCGATATTATCAGTGTCGCCGAAGGCATTGAGTCTGACGGCATACTGCAATTATTAAAAGTTGGCACTGCCAAGTGGGACAGGGATATCATCTATACCGCCCCATGTCACCCACTGACTACCTGACTCTTTTGGATAAAACAGTTCCGCCTTTGTCAACGCCAACAAATCGTGCATAATGCATTGAGCGTTTATATATTCACCCCACCACGACAAAAAACGGTTATGTAGCTGACATCCCATGAGCCTAATAGACGATTATCAACTACTGGAGATTCCTACTACCGCCAGTGAGCAGGAAGCAAAAATCGCGTTTAGACGGTTGGCTAGACGTTATCATCCTGACAAAAACCCAGATAGAGACACGACTGAGCTTTTTCAGCGACTGCAAGCCGCTTATGAAAATGTGACCAATGCTATTCGTCAAAGCGCACAAGTCACGGACTGGAAGCCTTTTACCTTCACCAAAGAAAACACTCAAAGCTCTGCGGCAAAAAATCGTTACACCCACTTTTCTACGGCGACAGATAAAGAACAAGCGGCCTTTGTCAGAGAGCGTCAACGTGCCTATGAGGAAATGAAACGCAACAACGCTCATCATGAAAAAACCCGCGCCGAAGCCATCAAGGCGGCTCGAAACACCCTAAACGAAAAACGTGTCAAAGCCTTATACGAAGAGGCATTCAAAGCGTCAAAAGATTTCAACACACAAGGTTTTAGCTACACAGATAATACGAATACAAAAGAAAAAGCGACCAATATTCCTCCTTATCAATCCTTCGTAGACGACGAGGAGGAATACGCGCAATCAACACACTCATACTATGATGAGCCAGTAAGTCAACCTATTCGGCTAGATGTGGCTAAAGCCGCTTTTCGAGCCGCGACCTACATCGCGTTTTTTGCGGCGGGCGTGTACAGCACACTGTATTGGCAGTCTTCTTCAGAAGAAACCACACCCGAGTCCAGCGCGACGACGTACATCACAGGTCTATATCCGCAGTTTCGCATTGGAATAAGCTATACCTTAAACAGTACGCCACTTTACGCGGAACCAGATGTCTCCAGCGCCTTATTGCAAACCATTCCAGCGCAATCAGATATTCAGAGCATTAAGTTACAAGGCAACTGGCTAACAGTGCGCTATGACGGCATGAGCGGCTGGGTACAGGCAAAAAACATCGGTTTTGGCAGCGTTCAGCAGGCCATTCAAACAGGCTGCTTTGGACAACCGGGCATCGCACCACAACATGGTGAATTAATTGGCCAGGCGAACGGCAACAGTAGACTACGCATACTAAACCAACTGCCAGAACACAGCATACTCACCTTTGAATCCTATGATGGCAAAGCGCCTTTTTCTATTTATCTCTATGGAAAACAAGCCTATGCCGCCAATTACATCCCGAAAGGCAACTACCGATTGGTGTTAGAGACCGGTTCCCTGTATCATCACGCTTGTAACCAATTCCTCTTTAACGACACAACTAGAGTCATCTTAGATAAGGTCGATTTCGCTAGCACTGAGCAGACACTCACGCTATCACCCTAATCAGCCTATTGGAGACCTTTGCACGAAGTCACGAGCGAAGCCAAGACGAAGCAAAAATAGACGAGAAAGCGGAGTTTATGAGTTATAAATGAGCATTTTGAGTCTATTTTTAACAAAGTATTGGCAAGCACAGTAGTCGTGAAAAGGTATCTAAGAGACAAACAACCCTGAGTACTTCAAAACCCATGCTAAGTAACATCCGAATCGTATTAATCAACACTTTTCACCCAGGTAACGTTGGCGCCATTGCGCGGGCTATGAAAAACATGGGCTTAACCAATCTCTATTTGGTTGACCCAAATGACTACCCGTCTGAAGAAGCCACCAGTCGCGCTGCTGGCGCCGTCGATCTACTTGACAATGCCACCATTGTTTCCACACTCGAAGAAGCCATTGCAGACTGCAGCCTTGTTATTGGCACAAGTGCCCGTCATCGCACTTTTCAATTGCCAATAATGAATGCCCGTGAATGCGCAGAAAGCGTGATACCTGAAGCGGTGGATCATAATGTTGCGATTCTTTTTGGCCGTGAAACGACAGGCTTATTAAACGATGAAATCGCTCAATGCCATCGACAAGTGTACATAGACGCAAACGATGAATACCCTGTCTTAAATATTTCACAAGCTGTGCAAATCGTTGCCTACGAAATTTGGATGGCGAATCAAAACAAAGACAAATATCAAAAAGAAACGCCTGAATATCCTCATAAAAAAGACATGGACCTTTTCTATGAGCATTTAGAAGAAACGCTTTACGGTATCAATTTTATTATCCGCAATCACCCAGGCAAAGTGCTGGATAAACTACATCGTTTCTTCAATCGATCTCGCCCTGAAAAACAAGAATTGGGAATTTTACGAGGCGTCTTGGCGGCCATACAGCGCGAAGCTGGGTTAACAGAAGCAAACAACCATCCAGAGAAAAAAGCCAAAGAAGCCCTCAAAGAAGAGGCCAAAGACGAGTAGACAAACCGTCATATTCTGACAATATCACCTAAAAAAAATGCAGCCCATGGGCTGCATTTTTTTAGCATTCGACAAATAAGTAAACTTACTTCTCTGCGCGACCGGCAAATTTACGCTCTTCCACATTAACCTTGATTCGATCACCTGTAGAAATATGCTCAGGCACTTGAATAACAGCACCCGTCGACAATTTAGCTGGCTTGTTACGAGACGTCGCTGAAGCACCTTTAATAGAAGGATCGGTTTCAACCACTTCTAATTCAACGTTGGTCGGCAATTCAATAGAAACAGGAGCCTCATTAACCAACACAACTTGAATACCATGCGTTTCTTCATTGATAAAAAGCACCTCTTCTTCTATAGCGCTTTTATTCAAACTGTAAGGCGTATAATCTTCGTTATCCATGAAAACATACTCATCGCCATCAGAATAAGAAAACATCACTTGACGACGAACAAGATCGGCAAGATCGATCATGTCTGAATCTTTAAACGTCTCATCCAATTTACGACCCGATACCACGTCATACATACGCATGCGGTACAGGCTACCACCCGCACGACCTTGTGGTACAGAACGCTCAATGTCTTTTACTATGTACGTTTTATTGTCATAGCTAATAGCAACATTCTTTTTGATCTCACTTGCCTTAGGCATTTTTCTTCGTCCTAAAATTACGTTTTATAAAAATAAATATGGGCATTAAATTCATTGCCATTTTGAATGCCAGATCCTAATCCAGTTTGCCTTCGTTCGCTAGATACTAAATCAAGATTTACCTTACAAATAACGGAAAATAACAACAAATAGAAGGCTTATTGGCAAAGCACTAGTATTGATTGTATTTTTTAGCGCTGCCCTTCACTTTTTCAACGGGATAACGCTCAGCATTTTTCGCCATTTTTTGTTGCGCCGCGGCAAATAAATCAAGGTTCAGTTTATCAGCCAGACGAACCGTAAATAACAACACATCGGCCAATTCATCCTGCACAGCAGACAATTGTTCAGGGTCTAATTGATAAGACGCCTCTTCCGTTAACCAACGAAAACAATCTAGCAACTCTGCCGTTTCTCCAGCCAAGGCCATCGACAAGTTTTTAGGAGAATGGAATTGCTCCCACTCTCTATCTTGTGCAAATTGGCGCATGGCACGTTTTAACGTTACCAAGGAGTCTAGATTATCTGACATGGATTAATCATTCGCCTTCATATGAGGGACTCATAATGACTTGATAAATAGGATAAAGCACATCGGCACCGAGAATTTTCGCACGCTCTGGAGACCAACCCACCACCTCATCTGGTAAATTTTTATTGTCTTTAAACGGCATTTCCAAGGTGAAAGACAAGCATTTATACGTTTCCCCTATCCATTTGGTGGCTACTGTTAAATTGGCTTCGCCAAATTGAGCAGGCGTATAACCAATTTCTGTTTGAAAATCTGGGCTAACAGCAAGAAAAGCATCTTTAAACAAGGTTTCCATGGCTTCCATACGCGCATCAAACGACGGCACGCCTTGACAACCATCAACGAAATTCGCTGGAAGGGTCTCATCACCATGAATATCCAAAAATAAATCCACACCGGTTTCAGCCATTTTCTTTTGTACTGCCAGCACTTCTGGACTGAATTCAGCGGTTGGGTTTTTCCATTCACGATTCAAATTCACGCCTTTGGAATTGACACGCAAGTTACCGTGCACCGCGCCATCTGGATTCATATTTGGCACAACATAAAAACGACATTGCTTTAGTAGCGCACGGGCGATCGGATGCGATTCATCAAACAACCGCTCAAGCAAACCCTCAACAAACCATTCGGCCATCGTTTCGCCAGGATGCTGGCGAGCTATAATCCAAATATTTTTTGCCAGACCTTGGGTTTTACTCACCTCTAATAAAGTAATATCACGACCTTCCGCGGTTTCACCCAAGTGGTCCGTAATACAATCTTCATGACTTGCCGCCCAAGCAATCATATCTAAATGACGTTCATAGCTGTAAGGCGCAAAATAGGCATAATACACACTGTCTTGCTCTGGTTGATGAGTAATCACCAATTTACCATCCACGTATTCAGTCGGTACACGAAACCAATATTCACGGTCATAAGATGCGACTGCTTGATAATCCACCCAACCATCAGGGTACGCTGCATCGCTGGCGTTCTCAAATTGAATGACACATTGCTCACCCATCCCCCCTGTAGACGAAAATAAAACCACTGCAAAAATTTAGAGTTTGTATCATTAGGGATCTTTACTCTAATATTGTCCGGCTCCGAGGCTTCAATAACGGAGATATTACCGCCATCAAACGCACTACTGATCTTGATTCGGCTGGTCATTTATTCTTCCTTAACAATCAAACATTGGTTCTAAATTATGGCAAGTTTACCTATATTCATGACGGCTGTCGCCAATTCTTCTGACGAGCCAGCGTTTCCGCTACTTTTCACCTGGTCCACACACGAGGCACAAGTAAAAGAAGTTCTGGTCATACCTGACGACGAATGGTTGGAACTACACCGCATCGAAGTCCAACGCCCTCGACCTTGATGAACAACAACTCTACGAATTTGGCTACGAAGCCAGCGACATTCTAGCCGAATGGATCAATGAATTTGATACCGACGTCATTTACGCACTTGAACCTGAACCCATCAGCCTATTAATCGAAACCGTCTACGACATCAAGGGAATGGAGCCAGCTTCGAAGTGCAAAGCATTCACTCTTGGTTTGAAGAACGCGATGTAGACTTAGACGACGCCTTAGCAGAACAAGGCCAAACAACACCATTGCACCTATTGCCGCCCGATGAACTCATAATCCAATTGCTGCAAATAGCCGTTGAACATGGGCTGATCGACCCCAGTGACATCCCCGCCATAGAAGACTAATTACCTTACTGAATAGTCAATATGCGCTAGAAAAACTGGCCATTTCACAATCGCTTATTTAGAGTCAAATACATCGTTTTTTGATTCTAAATAGGTGAATTAGATGAAAGACCTCCTCCCAGATCTTTGTGATTTATACCCTGAGCAATTACAAATCGCCGACGCTATTTTCACCTCATACGGAAAACGATGTCATTTTTATGGGCAAGTTGTCACCGTATCTTGCTTTGAAGATAACAGCCGAATCCGAGAGACTCGTCAATGAAAATGGCAAAGGAAAGGTCATGGTGATTGACGGCGGCGGCAGCAAACGACGTGCTCTGCTTGGCGATATGCTGGCGGAAAAGGCGGTTAACAATGGCTGGGAAGGTTTTGTTATATATGGCGCAATCCGTGATGTTACAGCCCAATCACAACTCAACATTGGCATTCATGCTTTATGCGCCCATCCTATGCCAACAGAAAAACGTGGCCTAGGTGATATTGGAAGAACATTACGCTTTGCTGGCATCTCTGTTTCACAAGGAGACTATATCTATTGTGATCTAAATGGTATTGCCGTCTCAAAACAGCCATTAGCCTTACCTTAAACAGCACGGCCTTGATTACAAAGCGGATAAGGTATGAGTAAACAGACTTCGCACGCCATTTACCAACATTTGCACCGACATCATTAGCAACAACATGCCCATTAGTCGCTCTAATGCGGCCAAGCCTTTTTCTTTCAGTATCCGATTCAATAAAGGCGCCATGGCTAAAATCACCACAGAAATCCCCCATGCCGCGCCCACTGAAAGCAGCAGGTCTTGCTGATCATTTGGGTAGCTTTTCACCATGACCAGCAAGGTGGCTAACGTCGATGGCCCAGCCAACATAGGAATTGAGATAGGAACAATAAAAGGCTCCATCACTGGGCCGGCGTCTTTTGTATAAGGCGAAGGAAAGATCATCTTCAATGCAATCACAAACAACACCACACCACCGGCAATCGAAATAGACTCGGTTTCCAAATGCAGTAAGGCCAAAAACTCAGCACCAAAAAATAAAAAGCACACCAGTATAATTAAGCCAATCAAGCCATCTCGAACAACGATCTGATATTGACGTTTTTGTGGCACCCCCTTCATTACCGATAATAAAATGGGAATATTTCCAAACGGATCAATAACAAAATAAAAATAACAAGGTGGCAGACAAAATGGAAAATTCAGTGCTCATTAATTACATCAGCGTAGGCGGGTTAGTTCAAAGAATACATTGTATTCATCAACAAGGATAAAACAACCTCTGAAAAAGTCGTCCTAAAAAAATCTATCTTTGAAAAAATAATCCCCTCTATGAAAACCTCTCCGTGCAAAATCACATTTGCACACTATGTAGAATCAAGTCAGATATTATCAAAACTTAACATATCTCATTTTGTGCACATTTCTTCATTATCACTAGGAGACACAACCGTTATCATACAACTTTGTATCAGTTTGTAAAAATTAAACACCTCCCCTACCCCCCTCGCACCACCTATCTGGACAAGTAAGGAAACAGATAATGAAGAAGTTTTTAGAAAACAGGCTAATTGGCACCAAACTCGGCCTAGGATTTGGGTCCGTTTTAATACTCGTGCTCATCGTAGGAATGGCCGGAATTTCCGGTGTTAATACGCTACTTAGCCGAGCCGATAAGGTTCGATTATCAAACGATTTAGACGATGCGCTCATTGATGTAAGGTTTGCAAGAGAACGCTTCATGCTGTCAGGCTCAAGCGAAGACAAGAACACCTTAATCAACCGTGCCGAAATATTCAGTACGTATGTTGATAAAGCAAAAACGTTATACAATGGCGCAGATATTCGTGACATCGTAAAAAAAACCGATATGGATCTTGTAGAATATAAAAAAGCCATATCCACATTAGCTGAGGCGCGTCAAAAATGGGAGGCGGTGGATAACAATGCCAATGTTATTCGTGACAAGATCTTTGATAATTATAGCGGCATTATAGGGCAACTTAGTCAAAGTAACGACACAGACGTACTTATCTCTGCGCAAGACATTTCTAGAAACTGGTATGCGCTTACTTTTGCCATTAATACTTACGTATCCAAAAAAGAAAACATCCCCCTAAAACTGGTCACAACGGATTTTCAATCTATTGTTGCTGCCACTCAACGTCTAGCCGTTCCTGATGAGCTAAACAATGTAAAGCAAGAGACACTTTCACTGTTGAGTCAATATGACACCCTTGGTAAAAGTAACCCTGCTGTCAACAATGAACTGATGACATCAAAAGATAACATCATGGCAATAGCCAGCAGAATGGATAAGAACATTGATTTAATCACGGTATTGCAAGAACAAAGAAGTAAAGAAGACGGCAATACAATTTCTCTTATTGTGACGGCTATCACCGCAATTGCTATATTAATGGGGATTTTCTTCGCGCTAATTATACGCCACATGATAGTAACGCCAATGAAGGAAGTTATGGCCGCGGTCGAAAAAATCGCTTCTGGTGATTTGACACAACAATTGCACACAGACCGAAAAGATGAGTTAGGACGGCTCTATAACAATATTGGCACCATGAGCACCACCTTGAACACGCTTATCTCTGAAGTCGTTTCTGGCGTTCTAAATTTAAGCTCAACCAGTGAGCAATTAGAAACCATTTCAAAACAAAGTCAAAAAATGATGCTGTCGCAAAAAGATGAAACCGACCAAGTAGCCACGGCCATCAACGAAATGTCATCCACCGTTGCGGAAGTCGCTCGAAATGCAGAAACGGCAGCGGAAGCCACTACCGAAGCCGATAAAATAGTCAACCAAGGCAATCAAATGGTATCTGGTGTTGTCGCCTCTATTGGATCACTTGCCAGTGATTTGACCGCCACAAGCAAATCAATGGAACATCTAAAAACACGCACAGACAATGTTGGCAATGTGTTAGAAGTGATAAAAGCGGTAGCAGAACAAACCAATTTACTGGCACTCAACGCTGCCATTGAAGCAGCACGTGCAGGTGAAGCTGGCCGAGGCTTTGCGGTTGTAGCCGATGAAGTTCGTGGGCTCGCTAGTCGTACACAAAGTTCAGCCAAAGAAATTGAAGATTTAATTATTGAATTGCAAAACGGCGCCCAAGATTCTTTAGAGAAGATGTTAACTAGCCGTGACTTATCCACCAGTAACGCTGAGCAAGCCAAAGAAGTATTAACACTCTTTGCAAACATCAGCAAACAAGTTGGTTACATGCAAGATATGGGGCTGCAAATTGCGACCGCGTCCGAAGAACAATCCCAAGTCTCAGAAGAAATTAACCGAAGCGTTGAAAACGTTCGATTGCTTGCCGATGAAACCGCAGAAGGTTCTGCAGAATCGGTACGCGCAGTGAGTAACTTAAGAACATTAAGCCATCAGCTAAAATCGTTAACCGAACGTTTCAAAATTTCTTAAGCGCAAAATTGACAAAAAACCACCGCGTCAAAACGGTGGTTTTTTTACGAACTAAGAAAAAATATCCGTTAAATTTTCATTCATCAGAGTTTGCCATTCTTTATCAAGTGGCGCTTCAAACAACATACGTTCACCATTAAGCATGATCTCCAATCGCGTCGCATGCAGACACAAGCGTTTAAACCCCAACGCTTTTGACTCTTTTATCGACTCAGCTGGCGCGTACTTGTCATCCCCGACAATAGGATAACCCGCATACTGGGTATGAACTCGAATTTGATGTGTACGTCCTGTGACGGACTTCACACTCAACTAAGCTGTATCCCTCAAATTGTCGAACCAACTTAAATCGCGTCAAACTGTCTTTGCCATCCGTATGCACTCGGACAATACGTTCCCCAGATTGCAACTCGTTTTTGAGTAGCGGGGCATTAACCTGTAATTTACGCTTAGGCCAGCTACCATAAACCAACGCCAAATAGGTTTTTTGCACACCTTCTTTTTCACGTAGCGCCGTATGCAACTCTTTGAGTACCGAGCGCTTTTTCGCCACCATGATAAGACCAGAAGTATCACGGTCCAATCGATGAACAAGCTCAATGAATTTTTCTAATGGTCGCATTTGGCGAATTACTTCCACCAAACCAAAGCTCAAACCACTACCACCATGCACCGCTAAGCCAGAAGGTTTATTAATCACAATTAAACCTTTATCTTCATAGACAATGCGTGATTCTATCTCGTTTTTTAAGCGATCAGACAGCACAGGCTTATCCGATTCTGGCGCAATTACAATCGGCGCAATACGCACGATATCGTCGTTTTGAAGGCGATAATCGGGTTTAGTGCGCTTCTTATTGACGCGAATTTCGCCTTTTCTTAGCAGATTGTAAATCTTGCCTTTCGGAACCCCTTGAGAAAAGTAACCAAAAAATTATCGATTCGCTGACCCGTATTATTGTCGTCAATCGTGACGTAACGAACCGCGGGACGCTCTGTTAAATTAAGTTCTGAGTCCGACATAAGCTAAGATTGGTTTCCTTTATAATTGAAGCACTTAGTTTTTACTGTTATATTCACATTCGCAAAGGGTAAGAGGCAACAAAACACCTCGAAGATAAGATGCAAGAATTGAATGACAATTGCCGAAGCGACACTTTGGCCCCCTATCTTACCTCTGTAACAGTTAATCTTAAATAATAAACCGCATGATTCGGAAAAATCCGCTTCAGTGGAAGGAACTCTCATTAAATTGCTCGACCGCGCGTTCGCGTTGTTTCGTAAAAAGGCAAAGAAACGAGACCGGTTAAAGAGACTATTTGGTATTGATCACGGCAGCGACCGCATGAAAGCGTTTAACATAAAGTAAACGAATCGCGTACTCCTCTCGCCAGAAAAGACTGAATGACTTGCTCTCATGCTGAGTCAGATTTATTAATGGTTACCTATCACTGTTGTGACTCTTTCGAATCAGCTCACAGAGTTCACACATACAATGATTAGAATGCTTATCAATGCAACTCAACAAGAAGAGTTGCGCGTCGCCCTAGTAGACGGTCAACGTCTATATGATCTAGACATAGAATCCGGTTCACGCGAACAAAAGAAGTCCAATATTTACAAAGGCCGCATCACTCGCATAGAACCGAGTTTAGAAGCTGCTTTCGTAGATTTTGGTGCTGATCGCCACGGCTTCTTACCATTAAAAGAAATATCCAAAACGTATTTTTCGAAAAAATCAAACCATGATGGCCGCATCAACATCAAAGATGTACTAAGCGAAGGCCAAGAAGTCATCGTTCAGGTTGATAAAGAAGAACGCGGCAACAAAGGCGCCGCACTGACGACCTTCGTTAGCTTAGCTGGACGTTACTTGGTTCTTATGCCAAACAATCCACGTGCCGGCGGCATCTCTCGTCGTATTGACGGTGACGACCGTTCGCACCTAAAAGAAGCCATGTCAGGTCTGAACACACCAGAAAATGGTGGTCTAATTGTTCGTACTGCCGGCGTAGGTCGTTCAACAGAAGAGCTTCAGTGGGATTTGGATTACCTGGATACACTGTGGTCTTCTATCACCAAAGCCGCTTCTGAAAAACCGGCTCCTTTCTTAATCTACCAAGAAAGCAATATCGTTATCCGTGCCATTCGCGACTACCTACGTGAAGACATCGGTGAAGTGTTAATTGACGAGAAAAACGCGTATCAAGACGCGATTAACTTTGTCATGCAAGTCATGCCACACTTCAAGTCACGCATTAAAATGTACACCGATTCTACACCGCTGTTTAACCGCTTTCAGATCGAAACTCAGATCGAAACGGCTTTCCAGCGTGAAGTTCGCTTGCCTTCTGGCGGCTCTATTGTTATCGATCCGACAGAAGCACTAGTTTCTATCGATATCAACTCGGCTCGCGCAACAAAAGGCGGAGACATTGAAGAAACAGCGCTACAAACTAACCTAGAAGCCGCAGACGAAATTGCTCGTCAATTGCGTCTACGTGATATCGGTGGCTTGGTGGTGATCGACTTCATCGATATGACACCAGTACGCAACCAGAAAGAAGTTGAAACCCGCATGAAGAACGCGCTAGAAGCGGATCGTGCTCGCGTTCAACTTGGTCGCATCTCTCGCTTTGGCTTATTGGAAATGTCACGCCAGCGTTTGCGCCCTTCTCTTGGCGAAACCAGTGGTATCGTTTGTCCTCGCTGTAATGGCCAAGGCTTCATCCGCGACGTAGAATCACTCGCTCTGTCTGTGCTTCGCCTAATCGAAGAAGAATGTTCGAAAGAACGTACTGCTCAGATTCGTGCTGTTTTACCTGTGTCTGTCGCTACTTTCTTGCTCAACGAGAAACGCACAAATATCGCTAAAATCGAAAAACGCAATAACGTTCACATCATTCTTGTGCCAAATCCTCATATGGAAACACCGCACTTTGAAGTAGAACGTATTCGTGATGACAGTACGGTTATCACTCAAAACGAAAACAGCTATACCTTAGTAGAAACGCCAGAGCAGCCACCGTATGAGCCTCGTAAAGCAAGCGAAAACGTGCGCGCACAAGCGGCTGTAACAAGTATTGCACCAAAAGCACCAGCGCCAGAGCACACAACTCCAGCAACGGTAGCAACAGCAAAATCAGCGAAGAGCCAGCCCAGCAAACCTAGTTTGTTTAAACGTATTGTCACCGCTCTATTTGGTAGCACAGAAACAAAAGCTAAGCCAAAAGCCGCGAGTGCAACACCTAGCTCAAACACAGCACCTCAAGCTGAACGCAATGCGTCAAGCAAACCAGTAAACAATCGCACAAACCGCAACAAGCGTACGGTTAAGCATCAGAATGCAGACCGTGATGACAACCAGAGCACAGCAGAAAACAATCGCTCTACTCGTCAGTCTCGCCGTGAACAAGCGGAAGCAGCAACAAAAGGCAACAACAATAACCGTCGCAACAACCGCAACAACAAGACGGATGCTCAAGAACCAAGAACTGAAAAGCAGGAAGCCGCTGTAAAAGCAGCGCCACGCCAGCCTCAGAAAGAAGTTCCTGAAGTTAAAGAACGCAAACGCGAACGCAATGACAACCGTCGCCGTAATGGTAAGCTGAAAGAAGAAGCTCTTGAAGCCGCTAAGTTGCAAGAGCAAGAAGATGCCGCTCTAGTTGAAGCCGCTCAAAACGCTGAGGTGGAAAACAACGAAAACGGTGATGAACCTCAACGTCGTTCTCGTCGCTCACGTCGCTCACGTCGTCCACAAAAGAAGACAACAGCGTACAGCAAGAAAACACTGAGTCTGAAAACGTTGATGCGCAATCAACAACGACTACAGCTCCAGTAGAAAAAACAGACGCGTCATCCGTTGACACAAAAAACACCGACGCAACAAGCATAATGGAAGATGCGGCGTCTAAACCCGAAGTAGAGGCAAAAGTACAAGCCGAAGTGGAGACAAAAGCAGACAATAAAGCTGATGCTGTGGAAGCGCCAAAAGCCTCAACAGAAGAAGATAAGCCTCAAGCCGTTGAAGCACCATCAGACGATGCGTCAGTAACTGCAGAGGATGTTGCAGATAAAGACAGCGCACCTGAGGTGAAACCTGCTAAACCTAAGATGTCGGTCAAAGCTCAAATGCGAAAAATTGAGCAAATTGAACAAGAAACACCTGAGGTAACGCTACCAACAGCAGACACAACTGACACTCAACCTGAAACCGTGGCCGTTCCAGTTGAAGCGAAAGAAGAAGCGACCCAAGTAGCAGAGCAAGCAGAAACGACTCAAGCAGAGGCAAAACCTGCCGTGGCGACAGAAGACACACCTCAATCTAACACTACAGTGGTAGAGACAGAGAACGTTCAATCTGAAAGCCAAGCTGAGACGACAGAAGCGAGCAAAGAAGACAACACAGTAGAACCAGCGGACAATAACGCTCGTACGACTCGAACACCTCGCCGTGGACGTGGCAAACCTGCCACTAAACCGGCTAACGCTGAAGCGAAAGCGCCAGTAGAATTGCCCGCTGCTATTTTAGCTCAACAAGAAAAGCTACGCTTAGAGCAAGAACAAAAACGCAAAGCAGCATCGTCTCGTCGTCGTGGATCGACAGGTCGCGTTAAAAACGACCCTCGAATTGCTCGTGAAGACAATAACACAGAAACAACATCAGAAACGCACGCAGAATAACGCAGCGCATTTTGATGAAAAATACAAAGAACTCGCAACTGCGGGGGCTCTTTTGTAACAGACTACGATGGATTACTTCAAAGGATTGATTTAAAGACAGATAACGGACAGGTAAACAAATAATGATCATTGATTTTTCTCGCTTCAAAGACTGGACTCTTACTGGCGACTTATTTGGCGGAGCAACCACGGCCATTGTATCACTGCCGCTGGCGCTTGCTTTCGGCGTAGCCTCAGGTGCTGGTGCCGAAGCAGGGCTTTGGGGAGCTATAATAGTCGGCTTATTTGCCGCGCTATTTGGAGGGTCGACCAGCCTGATATCTGAACCCACCGGCCCAATGACAGTTATCATGACAGCCGTGCTTACCAGCATGATGGCGAGCAGCCCTGAGGGTGGCGTCGCCATGGCGTTTACCGTGGTGATGATCGCAGGTTTATTTCAAATAACATTAGGTTATCTAAAGTTAGGCAAATACATCACCCTAATGCCCTACAGTGTCATTTCAGGCTTTATGTCTGGCATTGGTATCATTCTGATTATTTTACAAATTGCACCTTTCTTGGGGCACCCTTCACCATCAGGTGGCGTAATGGGCACCTTAAGCGCCTTACCGAACCTAATACTTAACCTTAAATTTTCCGAGTTATTTTTAGGCTTACTGACGGTAGGCGTGTTGTTCTATTTGCCGAAACATTGGCGTCGATATGTGCCACCACAACTCGTCGCCCTAGTCACTATTACTCTCATTTCTGTCATTCTATTCAGCGACTCTGATGTTCGCCGTATCGGCGTCATCCCGTCTGGCTTGCCTTCTATTCACTGGCCTACATTTGAACGCTCGGTATTTATTGAGATCATTATTAATGGTTTAGTGTTGGGCACGCTAGGCTGTATTGACACACTCTTAACCGCGGTCATCGCCGACAACCTCACGCGCAAAGAGCACGACTCAAACCGAGAGCTCATCGGCCAAGGGACCGCTAACTTCTTTTCCGGTTTGTTGGGTGGATTACCTGGCGCGGGAGCGACCATGGGCACAGTCGTCAACATACAATCTGGTGGTAAATCCCCCCTTGCAGGCATCACGAGAGCGCTCATTCTATTACTCGTCGTACTCGGCGCATCGGAACTGATCAGCCCTATTCCTATGGCGGTGCTCGCGGGTATCGCATTGTATGTTGGTATCAATATCCTCGATTGGAGCTTCCTGAAGCGCGCGCATAAAGTCGCTTTATCGCCGACTATTATCATGTATGGCGTTATGGCGCTTACCGTATTTGTGGATTTAATGGTCGCGGTAGGCATTGGTGTCTTTATTGCCAACATCATGACCATCGAAAAACTCAGCCGCTTACAATCAGGAAATGTAAAAGCGATCAGCGATGCGGACGACGACATTCCCCTGTCAAAAGAAGAAAAAATATTATTAGATCAAGCCGACGGCAAAAGTATTATTGTTCTATCTGTCTGGCCCAATGATCTTTGGCGCCAGCAAAGCCATCGCCAAGCACCACAACCGCATACACAATTATAAAGCCGTGGTATTAGATTTAAGCGCTGTCCCCATGATGGATCTCACCATTGGTTTAGCACTGGAAAACGCCATCAAAGACGCGATAGACGCCAATTGCGCGGTGTATATCTTTAGTCCCAACGGGCAAACAACAGAACGTTTGGAGAAACTGGGGATATTAAGCCGTTTGCCTCACAACGCTTTTTGTGACTCAAGAAAATCGGCGTTGGCACAGGCGGTAGAAAGCCTAAAAGACGCCTAGCGAATAACGCAACAGCGCTTACTTAAGCCAATATCGGTTCATCAACAACGATAACCAACTTGATGAGCAAGCCCATCTGTGAATGCACATAAAATGCCCTTATCGCCAAATGGCAATAAGGGCATTTTTTATTGCCACATGACCTTAATGAGAGCAAAACGCTTGCTAAAGCTTACGAATCAGCCTTTACCACACTTTGGGCAAATCATCCCACTTGGTCGTGTAGGCTGGCGATAAATGCTCTCGTTTCATTGCCCACTGTGGCGACACCCCTTGCGAAGCAAAGAAAACCTGGCCCATGCCACTGCGGTTGATCTTATCCATGACGCCCATTAAGGCTTTTGAATTGGTTTTTGTGCTATCAACACACAGGAAGTCTTGCTGAACCGTTCCCGGCTCATAAAAATCAGTAAGCATGACACCACCTTTGGCATAACGATAACCAGCACGATACAGGCGATGAAAAATACCCTCAGCGACCGCCAATAAGTCTCGTGTATCATCGGTTGGATTCGGCAGCTCAACGGTAAGCGACGCGGAATACTGCGGTTCGTTTGGAATAAAAGGGCTGGTACGAATAAACACACTGGCCACGCGACAAAAACGCTGCTCGCTACGTAACTTCTCAGCGGCACGGGTCATATATTTGGCGATGGCCTCCCCTAGTTCACGCTTATCTGTGACTTTATGCCCAAATGATCGACTGCAAATGATCTGCTGCTTTGTAGGCCTAACCCACTCCAAATCCAAACATGACACACCGTTCAACTCTCGAATCGTTCGCTCCATCACCACAGAAAACTCACTGCGCATCACCTTGGCGTTCACGTTCGCCAGATCCCACGCCGTATGAATACCCTTTGCTTTGAGCTTTGCTGTGGTTCGACGACCAACACCCCACACATCACCCACATCGACCAAGGCTAACAAGCGTTTTTGCCTATCTGGATTCATCAAATCCACCACAGACCCCGTTGCGGGGTACTTTTTTGCCGCATGATTCGCCAACTTCGCCAAGGTTTTAGTGGGTGCAATACCCACCCCAACCGTGATGCCCGTCCATTTATCGACCTTTGCTTTTACTCGTTGAGCAAACGCCAGCAGATCTGTCACATGTTCGACACCGGTTAAATCCATAAAGGCTTCATCAATAGAATATATCTCAAGCCGCGGCGCTTCCTCTTCTAACGTGGTCATCACCCTATTCGACATATCCGCATACAAGGCATAATTCGACGAAAAACACACAATACCGTGTTTTCTTAGCGCGTCTTGAACCTGAAAAACGGGCACGCCCATTTTAATACCCAATGCTTTCGCTTCTTTAGAACGCGCGACGATGCAGCCATCATTGTTCGACAGCACCACAACAGGCGTATGCCTTAGGTCAGGCCGAAACAACTTCTCGCAACTCGCGTAAAAATTATTGCAATCGACCAAAGCAAAAGCCGTATTCTTAGCCGCGCTCATATTTGCGAACCACACCCGCGACCACACCAAAAATCTCCAACCCCGACTCCTCGGTAATAGGAATGGCCTTATAAGCTTTGTTCTTCGGACGCAGCAACACATTGGGTTTCAACTCTAACGTTTTCACCGTCATTTCTCCGTGGATACAGGCAATCACAATATCCCCATGTCGCGCCGTTAGTGAACGGTCTACCACCAACACATCACCCGAATGAATCCCTACATCAATCATCGAATCCCCCTGAGCACGCACATAAAACGTCGCATTAGGATGCGCCACACAAAACGCATTCAAATCCAACGATTTCTCAACAAAATCCTGAGCAGGCGAAGGAAACCCCGCCGACACAGAATCCACATAAAGTGGGATTCGCACACTGTTGGCCGCGATAAACGCCGCCGACTCAGACACACCAAGATACGTCACACGCATGATAAACACCAAATTATACTGTATGGATATACAGTATAATTTTAAATCACGGAAAAGGCCAAATGATTTTTTGTAAGAAGAGCGCTCCACAGAAGAGCAAAAGCATTTTCAACAGGCATAAAAAACCACCCGAAGGTGGTATTTTTAAAGCTATACAGGATTTTTAAGTCACGACTCTCTTACTAAATGTGTAAAACTTGGCACTGAACGATCAAGCTTTATTAACAAATCTTCAACTGTAAGCTCCGGGTCTTTATGTACACGTGCAAAATTATCTAACGCTTTCATGACACTATCTTTTTCTTTAGTGAACAAGAAACACATCAACTCGTCTCTTGTCATCGTTCTAATACCATACTCAGCCAATAATTTTGCCGGAAAGTCTTTAATGTTATCTGTCGCAATAATATTACAACCCGTTTTTACTGCAGCAGCAAGAACATGACGATCATCTGGATCAGGAAGGTCAAGCTGATTTATTAATGGCTCGTAACCTAAAACATAGCGATCGAAAAAGGATGCCTTAATCGAATATACCTGCTTAATAATGACGTCTTTGCTTTCGGGATGCCTACGAATTAAAGCATTAGACCATTCGGCATCTATCTTATCAGTCCAAAAAAACTGAGTAGTACACCCATCTAACTGCATCAAATTAAGAAGCATCATCCTCAATGGTTGTGAATATAGGGTATTTGCATCCAGCAAAATTTTATCATCCATAACAACCCCTTACATAGAATCTGACTCTTGCTCAAAGTTGGCAATTAAACTAAGAGTCTCTTCTCTTGACCCCTTAGCACTAGAAAGCTTCTCCTTAAATAACAAGACATCTGCCATTTTTACACGATGATGAGTGCCTACCTTCATAGATGGAATTTGCCCAGCCAAAATATAACCTGTTACTTTTGGTCGTGACATTCCAAGAAACTTAGCCGCCACAGCAGGACTCACCATTTTCTCCAAGTCAACCTGCTGTTCAAAAAACTGATCATCGCCATCCTTAGCCAATTGACCTAACACTTGAACAAGTGCATCAAGCGTCAATTTGGGCAATTCAAATTCAGCTTTTTGACCATTTTTAAGTAACACATCAATTTTTAACTTATCAAGATCCGCTTGATGCAGCTTCAGGTACTGCTGCGCTTTGATTATTGCACTGGTATCCGGCTCAACATTTAAATTGGTTTTCATCATTCGAGTAACCTCTCACCCTTAACACTATCAAGGCAAACTAAAAGCTAGCCTCAGTAACCCCAAACATAAATGAAATATCTGAAAACATCCATGTTTTTTTCAGTTATTTCACTTAAGTGTTTTTGATCTAGACTTTATACATTCGAAAAAACAACAAAGACGGGCATAGCGCTTTTAACGCATTCGATGGTTTGGTCGACCCATGCGGGGTTGGTTTGAATTCGGACGGCTTGTTGCTGGTAGTTTCGGATAGTTTGGCTCATGGCAGTGATGTCGGTGGCGGGTACGACAGCGATGCTTTCTGCTATGAAAAAAGGATTTGGCAGCGTCGTTTACAATCAATTTTTCATCTGCCCCCAAATTCATATTAAATATTGAAAATATGGCAAAAGAACTGTTAGAAAGCTAAACAACATCATCCAACTTGCCATTGATCCAAGGCTGCACAAATTGCGTGTAAAGGCTTGTAAGATAAGCACGCCATTGCGCGTTGTTGTGGGCATCTGGCCCTAAAATGGTTAACAACAGATACTTCTCTTCAAAATCATCAAAGGCATAAATCAGCCAATAATCATTGTCAGGATCACCCATTCGAGTAGTGCGATAATAGACCTGATCAATTCTAGGGTGTCGTTTAGCCCAAAGGTTGGCTAACTCTTGGTTTGAGCGAGGTGTATATGATGAACATAAGGGTGACTCAATGATGCGTCACGACCATAAAAATCTGGCTGTTCACCATTAAGCTTGTAGGATTCAAAAGTATTTTTGTGAAGCTCCCAGTCAGGAGCCATTCTAAAAATAGAGGCTGTCTGTACAATCGCCAAGTTAACCCTTAGCTGGTTTCAGTTGCTCTTTAGAAGTAGGAAACTTGCCGTGCTTTTGGAAGTAAGCAAACACAGCGTCACCAACGGCAGCAGCAGACTTAACGTCTTTCGCGGTCGCTTTTGGCTTTTCTTGTCTTGCTTTAGGTAAAGGCATGTTAATAAACCTCAATGAAATTATGACATCATCGTCAAAATCTTATTGTAAACTCAAATTATCATGTTGGCAAAGATCAACTATGTGCTGTTTCGTACAATATAGCGCGATTACTATACAGATCAATCACCTACATAATTTCATAAAACAGCGGCACAATAATATTTTTTAGCTTAAAGCCCCACTCCCCCAGCGCTTTGCGCATCTGCTCTCTCGAATGGGTGTGCATGTAGTGTTTGTCCAGTCCGTCGCGTTCGTGGTTGAGTCGCATTTCCCCTCTTTCCATTATCAGAAAGCCCAGTCGATCCCTGCTCTTCTTTTCGTGCTAACTGTCGCGGGCGAGTTTGCGTATGTCGTGGCTGGTGAACTTGATGACAACGTCGTCGCTGAGGCTTTGACACCAATGCTCTATGGTGCGTATGGTGATGGGTTTACGCTGGATAAAAATCTATCGGGATCAGATAAAAAATGGTTTGTGCGGCAGATTGCGCTTCGCTTATCGTGCCTTACAAGTGATATTGTTTAGGTTCAGAAGTGAGGAACAAGGCAGGTTCAAGTCGGTGTGACAACACCAAAAGGCGTAACAATGCATCAAAAGAGTTTTGTAGAAACGCTAAGGAATGAAGTAAGTATTGAAGTAAAAAGAAGAATTTAGAACATTGGGGAGATTAAGGTGGCATCTCTACCAGCCGCACCTCGGCACACAAGTCCACCGCTGTGGCTGCTTCCTTCCGGACCTGACCAGATTAACGGTTTATCGTTGCGAGGGGACCAGCAGAGACACCATAAAGGAGGCTTGTTGACCTTGGGACGCAATTATACGCAGCCAATTCGAAATATCAACCGCCTTTCTTATGTATTTTCATATACTTATCGATTGTCGCCCTTCCTTACACTTTCTCTACTCTGTTGCTTTTCGTGTCGAGCTATAACGCGGCTTATATTTACGGTAAGATACGCGCCATTAAGAATCATAGGAGTAGCGAGTTGAAGCTATTTGTAAAGAACCTGACCCACGTGGATTTTTCCTATTTTGATGCCAAGCGTGGTTTGTTGGGCGAAAGCTGGCAGACAGACATTGTGCTGACGGGTAAGTTAAACGATGAGAGCATGATTTGTGATTTCGGTATCGTGAAAAAACAAATCAAGAAATGGCTGGATGACAATATTGATCATATGTTGGCGATTCCTGCCGAGCATGATGGTTCTATGCTCACGCCATTAGCGAATGATCGTGTTGCTTTTCTCTTTGATCACAGTAAAGAAGCCGCTGACGACAAACGTGTGTTTCAGTGTGACGCGCCAACTCAAGCCATTTGCGTATTACCCATGGCCGAAGTCACACCAGACGCCGTTGCCAAGTGGGTTGAAGCACAAATATTGAACCTACTTCCTGCTGAGTTAGAAGCAGTAAGCGTGCGTTTTACACCAGAGCACATCACTGGCGCGCAATACCAATACAGCCATGGCTTGAAAAAACACGCTGGTAATTGTCAGCGTATTGCTCACGGCCACCGCTCTACCGTTGAGATTTACGCCGATGGTGTGCGCAACGCCGCCATGGAACACGATTGGGCTAAGCGTTGGGAAGATATCTACCTAGGCACTCAAGAAGACTTAGACAGAGAGATCACAGAAAACAGCGTGAATTATCACTGTTTCCGTTACACCAGCCAGCAAGGATTGTTTGAGCTAAAAATCGACAGCAATCAAGTTTACATGCTCGACTGTGATACCACAGTGGAGTCGCTTTCAGCACATATTGCCGATGTGCTCGCGAAGGAAAACCCAGGAACGCACATTGAAGCTCATGGCTTTGAAGGCATCGGCAAAGGCGCTATTTCAGAGCATAAGGTATCCGCTTAGCCAATACGCCCCAGATGTGAGCATTACGTGAATCGCCTTCATTAGAATAGGTAACGGTATGAGTTTAAAAGACTACGAACATCTCGCCAAAGGCGAAACACTCTCTCTAGACACGGTGTTAGCCAATTTAAAAACAGACGAGCATGGCTTGATCGCGGCCATTGCACAGCAACATGATACGGGCGAAGTACTCATGTTGGCCTACATGAATGAGAAGTCCATTCGTGAAACCTTGGAGACAGGCCAGGTGTGTTATTGGTCTCGTTCTCGCCAAACCTACTGGCGTAAGGGCGAAAGCTCTGGTCATCGCCAGACACTGGTTTCTATGTCCTTTGACTGCGACGGTGATGCTATTTTGGTAAAAGTGGATCAACAAGGTCCAGCTTGCCACACCAACCGTCGTGATTGCTTTTTCTTCACTGTCGATGGCGAAAATGTGGTTATCGGCTCAGCCCCTCTTTGTTAAAACAAGAAATGCACATATAATGGGGCATAATGATAAAATATCACTATGCTTCCTACTTAACTTTGCGTTATCTTAGTGCGATATAGTTTTTTGCACATTTCATACAATGTCGCGATTAGAACAGATTAGTAATGCAACACGCTTTATCAAATATTCTCAAATCCTGTAAACAGTTTGCCATTTTTTTCGCGAAACGGCGCAAAACACGCACAATATTGCAACTTGATTGGCATAAGTATTGCTGGACAAGAGATACCGACCAACACGATTAACTCATTGGATTAAGTATGCTAAACCTGTCTGTACGTACTAAAATACTCGCTCTCATCGCCCTCTTCTCATTGGTCATCGTTGGCATTAGCGTAAGCTCTGCCTTATCAAGCAAATCCGTTTCAGCAAAACTACAAGACCTTTCTTCACAAAGCTTGGAACTGATGAGAAACCTAGAAAAAAGCCGTCAATTACTACTGCAACAATCAGTAGAGTTTGAGCGCGGTTTTTTCCAAGTGTCCATTGCTAAATCCATTGGCGGTTATGGCACGGAGCAAATTGCCGAATCAGAAGAGAAATTCAAAACTTATACCAATGAGCTGTTAACCAGCATCGAAAACGTAAAAGGCATTCTTGCCACCATGCCAGTGAATGACGGTTTAAATAACCTTTTAGCGCAAATATCCACCTTAGAAGAACAGCAAGCCGTGTTTCTTGAAGCCAGCACGGAAACCTACAGCTGGTGGGTTAAACTTAATACCATGAAAGCCGGTAAGTCTCGACGTGCCGCCGACGACAGCCTAATCGCAGTCAATCAACAGATGGAAGAAATCATCACGTCTATTAATGAATACAACACCCTCGTTGCCGAAAACCAAAACCGCAAATTAGACCAAACGATTTATGCCAGTGGTGTCTTAGCGGCAGTGTTAATTACCGCCGGTATTCTCATCAGCATTATCATAGTGAACGGTATTTGTAGACCCTTAATTCGAGCCGTACGTCGCGCAGAAGAAATTGCCTCAGGCGAGTTGGTTGAGCCTAAGGTAACCAGCAAACGCACTGACGAAATTGGTCTATTAGAAATCGCTATGGATAAACTGGTGGTTCAGTTACGCAGTATTTTACACGATGTCGCGGAATCAAGTTCCATGCTGACCAGTGCTGCAAATGACTTAAACCGTATCACGGATGAGTCCTCCGAAATGGTGGATCGTCAGCAGGAAGAAACCAACTTTATTTCACAAGCCGTACAAGAGATACAAGCCACCGCCGTGCATGTTTCCGAATCCACTAATGACGCCAGTCAAGCGGCTCATACTGCTGAGACAGCCGCCAATGAGGGTACGATCATCGTCACGAAAACCATTCAAAGCATCCAAGAGTTGGCGGCTGAAATATCCACTTCGGCAAGCACCATTAATGAACTACAGAGCAACACCAAGGAAATCAGCAATATTCTCAACGTGATTCTTGGTATTGCAGAGCAAACCAACTTACTTGCGCTTAATGCGGCGATAGAAGCAGCCCGTGCTGGTGAGCAAGGTCGTGGCTTTGCTGTCGTGGCCGATGAAGTGCGTCATTTAGCTCAAAACACTCAGAATGCTACACAAGAAATTGAAAAAATGATCAGCCTCTTACAAACAGGAACAGCCTCTGCGGTAAAAGCCATGACGTCTAGTCACCAGCGCTCTACCGATGCGGTGAGCCAAGTGAAGCATGAAGAAGAATCACTTAAAAACATTAACCAATCTGTGTCTAAGATTCGTGATATGAATGATCGCATCTCAGCCACCGCTGAAGAGCAAGCATCGGTGACAGCAGAAGTCAGTCGCAATGTTGCCAATATCAACGACATCGCATCACGCACTACCAAATCCATTCATGCTATTAGTAACTCTGCGGATCAATTAGCAACATTGGCAACACAATTGTCCGCGAAAATCAGCTATTTCAAAGTCTAGATCTACTGAAAAAGAGAAGATTAGATTACCATGAAGGAAGCAACTCGTTGCTTCCTTTTGCTTTCATTCCTAGGAGAAAATCATGTGTCGTTGGATGGCGTATCAAGGTGAACCTGTTTATCTTGAGTCGTTGCTTTTTAAACAAGAGCATTCTTTAATTCATCAAAGTCTAAGCGCCAGAAAGTCGGAGGTTACCGTAAACGCCGATGGGTTTGGGTTGGGCTGGTACGATGAACGAGAAGAACACGGCCTCTACCATGAAGTGTTACCAGCGTGGAGTGACAGCAATTTAAAAGCTTAGCAAAGCACATCAAAAGCGGCCTATTCTTTGCCCATGTGCGCTCTTCTACCGGCACAGAAACCAACCGTTCAAACTGCCATCCATTCAGCTATAAAAACTGGCTATTCATGCACAACGGACAAATTGGCGGCTATGAATTTCTTCGTTGGCAACTAGATCGCTTGATTCCGGAGCACCTTTATTGCCATCGACATGGCGCGACAGACTCAGAAGTCATTTTCTTATTGATGATCGCTAATGGACTCGAAGATAATCCAGAAAAAGCCATAGAAGTGACTCTAGCTCAAATTCTAGGGATGATGAAACAGAAGAACATCAAAGACCCTTTGCGCTTCACAGCGGTTTTTTCAGATGGGGAAGAAATCACCGCTATTCGATTTTCTAGCGATGAACAAGCACCAAGCTTATACTGCAAGCAATTTGCAAAACACACAGTAATTGGCTCAGAACCCCTCGACCATTGCAGCGACAGTTGGACACAAGTTCCAGCGGGACACATTGCCAAAATCAAAGGACAAAACTACCAAATTCAACCGTTACCCGAATTACTAAAAATGACCGCCTAGCGGTCATTTTTCATCGTATAGGTATTTTTTAGGTCAGGACCGCGCTTTTGCTAAACGCCTGTTTGCTAAGAGCTTATGCGCTCTCTTTTTCTCGATAGGCGTAAGTCGCATCAAAGCGTGACTGAATCCAATCACCACTCAAAATAGCGTCGTATTTAGCAGGTTTGTCTGCGGTAGCGCAACTCGGCACACACGCAACCTTGGTTTCGTAATCTGGCTCCACAAAAAATGGGAAGGAGTAACGATGCACATCTGGCAAAGACGCGCGCACGCGGTGAGCTGTCGAAACGTATTCATCATTGGTCCAACGTTGCATCAAATCGCCAATATTCACCACCAGCGCATCGGCGATAGGCGTCGCATCTACCCACGCTCCCTTGCGGTTTTTCACCTGCAAGCCACCAACCTGATCTTGTAGCAGTAAGGTTACGCAACCGTAGTCTGTGTGAGCTCCTGCGCCATTGTCATGGTCGCTGGCTGGACGTGGTGGATAATGAATCATTCGTAAAACGGTAACATGATCTTTAAAACAACGAGTGAAGAAATCATCGTCCAACGACAACGCTTGTGCCATGGCCGTTAGTAACGTTTGTGCCACTTGGAACGCTTTTACATAGTATTCTTGCAATACTTCAACGGTTGTCGGGTCGCTTGGATTTTGATTTGGCCCGTACATGGTGGGGTATTTTGCCACCAAAGGATGGTCCTTAGGAAAATCCAATGCCATATCAAAGGTTTCTTTCCAGTCGGCATGACCAATTTCGTCCAGTTGCTCTTCACCGATATTGCCGTAACCGCGATGGTTAATGCTGTTTTTAATATCGATGCGATTTTTAACCTCTTGCGGCTGATTAAAAAATCGCTTGGCTTCACGCATTAACGCCGACATCAATTCTGTCGGAATGCCTGTATTGATGAGATAAAAGAAACCAATTTCTCGACACGCTTTGTCTAGGGTGTTTATTTCAGTTTGACGAACAGATTCACTCTCGTGGGTCAGCTTGGATAAATCAATCAATGGAATGGACATTCAGTGTTCCTTAGGCTCTGGAAGACAGTTTAATAAGTTGTGTGTGCTTGGGATTAAAGCGTTTTAAACCCATTTCGCCAAAATCCACAAAAATCATTTGCTTGGCGTCTCGCTCTTGTCTTACGACAACGCCCTGACCAAATTGGTCATGGCGGACCTTGTCGCTCAGGTTGTAAGAGATTTTGGCCTTCAATCCGATGACGAAAAGTCAGTGATGGGGAAGGATCAACCGCGTTTAAATAACGCTGAAACACCGAACCTTTTTCTGTATCAATTTGCGTGCCAGTCTTATCTTCATACCACGCCTCACAAATCCGACTCACGGCATAGGGCTGAGATTCGAATACAAAACGCGATAAGGATAAACTTTTTAATGCCACGCGGGGAATGTCGCCCTGCTTCATGCGTTTATGCTCGTCGGCACTGGGCGTTTCTAGCAAAACAAGCTTCTGTTTGGCGCGCGTGATGGCCACGTAAAAGAGACGACGCTCAGACGCCAAATCACTGGCAGCTTGCTTATCTATGGCGCTCAAATCTTCATCATAGTAAGGAAAGCGCCCTTCTTGTAAGCCGGACAGTAACACCTGATCAAACTCCAAACCTTTCGATTTATGAATCGTCATCAAGTGCACGCCGTGACTGTCATCGGTTTGTTTTTCGTTCAACGTAGCAAGCTGCTCTAAAATCGATTTGGCATCGCCACCCACCCCGCGCACATAGGCCATAAAGGCATCGCAAGTGGCTATCTTTTCTTGGGTCTGAATGTCTTTGCTGCTGGTACTTTCAAAGTAGCGATAAATGCCCAATTTCTCCAAAGTGTGCGCCAAACCTTGCGCTGGATCGGTACGATAGATGTTTAAACTGCGCAACCAGTCAGCACGCTCATAGAGTTTTTTCGCACGCCAACCGTCCGTTGCATCCGCCACGGATTCAATAATCTGCGGCAACAAATGCGGTGATTGCTTGGCTTGTTGGATCAAGGTTTTGCGTTGCGCCATGGCACCACCAAGACTGGGTACCGTTAATAGATACTCAATATCATCGGGGTGAAAAAACGTGCTTGGACTTTCCAAGCCACCTGCAATAACGGCAAGATACGCCATCAGCATACGAATCTGGCGATTTTCCAACAGTGGAGAGTCACCGTGTAATTGATACGGCACGCCTTTGTGCATCAGAGCCAACTGTACTGGCACCATGTCGCTATACAAACGCACCAATACCGCGGTATCGCTCAATGCCCGTCCTTCATCGACCCACGCTTTTAGCTCACCCAATAACGCCTTACCTGTTTTCGGTGCGCGGGCAAAAGACACACGCGTACGCGCACCAGCACCAATCACCAAGGCGTCTGGATCATTTTCACTGATCACACTCGACGCCATTAAACCGACCGCATGACCAAAACGAAAACTGGTGCTCAATGGATAGGTCACCACATGACCAAAATCCTGATCAAACTGGCTCGCCATAATCTCTGGGCTGGCACCGCGCCATTCATAAATACATTGCTGCACATCGCCCACAATCATCCATTGACAAGGCATAGGATAAAGCAATTTTAGTAGCTCATATTGGCAAGGGTTGATGTCTTGAAACTCGTCAATTAATAAGTAACGAAAATCCGGCACCAAGCCACGAACTCTCACTCGCTCAGGCTCTCCTAATTCGCTGATTAGCTCATAGGGATCACTGAGCAAATCGGCAAAAAAGCGAATATTATTACGCTTACGCAGCTTTTCTAACTCGTTGTAGAGCGCGGGGAAAAACTTACGTTCGTTTGACCAACCTAAGGCTTCAAACACAATCTGCGCAGGTTGATGTGATGCTTTCACTTGATCAACAAATAACAGCACGTCTTCTAACCAATCTTTTTCATCCAAAATGGCAATTTTTTCGCCATTGCGAATCAGACGCTGTAGGGCCTCACGTAACATTTTCACTAAGCTGAAATCGTCGGTAACGAGCTTTGCAGAAGCCAGCCAACCTTGCTGTTCCAAGCGACGACAAAATTTCATGCCAAACGCATGAAAAGTCATCACACTGGGAGAGCGGAAATGTCCAGCTGTCATGAGTCGCTTACTCAAACGCTCAGAGAACTCTTCCTGCGCACTTTTGTTGAACATAAACACGCCGATATGAGACGGGTCCACACCCTGAGCCAACAAATGCTCAATGCGAGAAATTAAGGTCGTGGTTTTGCCCGCACCCGCGACGGCAATCACTTTCGCGGGTGTGGCGAGATCATGATTTACAACAAGCGTTTGCTCATCGGTTAACGAGGTAGTCACCTCCGTATTGGGCTGAACCTGTGTCAAAATAATCTTGCCTAGTCTTGTACAATGGGGAAATGGATGACGAACATCGAACCTATTTTAATCTTCAAAGAGTTTACCAATTTCACGAAAGGCGAGGTGTTCTTTGCCAGCGATTTTTGCAATCGATTCGCCACACACCACTAAGCGACGCTGCACGCGAGCGAAAAATACGCCATTTGTACGCGCTATTAAAGGATAGCTCGACGTTTCCACGTCATCGTCCATTAGATTGACCACTTCACCAATCACCTCGCCCGCTTCCACTTCTTCGCCAATCGCCTTGTGGTAACACACAATACCTGCACAGGGCGCTTTGACTAAGTCCATGGCATCCAGTGGGTAATATTCGACTTCGCTGTCATCAATCGATGGCGTTTTGCCAGCGATTACGTCTCGCAACACAAGATAATCAAATAAAGCTTGCGCATCTTGTTCGGCAAACTCGTTGGATATATCATTTTCACCACGCAATTCTACCGTTAAAGAACGACTTCCCCAAGGAATCAAATGCGCATAGTGGGCCTTTAAATCACGCCATACGCTGACATTGGTTTCATCAAACGAAGCGGCGCCCGTTTCCAACTCAGACAAGCCCACTTTTGCACCCAATAGCGCCAATAACGGTTTAAAGTGACCTTCAAATTCTTGCGCAACGTAGGCGTGCATGCTGGCTTCACCGGAGCAGTGCAAATCAATAATTTCATCCGCTCCCATCGACAAGGCCAGCAAATTTTTCTTCATGCCTTGCAACTCGGTAGTTTCTGGCAACAAGGCCAATTCCTCATGAATCGCTTGGCGAACCAGATCAATGTTACGTTCAATATCACCAGTCACGTCGCCTTTGATGCGCTTTTCGACTTTTGCCCCCAACTGCGGCCAGTTACGATTAAAATTGCCGCCACCATCAGAGAACGCAAAGCGTCCTGGGATATAACCATGAAAATTTTGCGCCAAGCCAATCGGGTTCGCCACGGGGACAATGACAATTTCCCCTTGAATCAAGCCCTTATCGTCGGCTGCTTTCAGCTTTCTTAACAAGGTATTCAGCACCAAAAAACCGGGCCATTCATCGGCATGCAAACCCGCCTGAAAATAGACTTTAGGGCGCGCGCCGGTTTCACCAAAATGATGGGCCTTTAAAATTCGCTGGGTACTCGGTGTCGCGCTCGGTAATATATGAGAGTAAATTTGATAAGACATAACACCTCGCAAAAAAGCCGTGAAACATTCGCCCAAATTGAGCCTGCAACATGGTACGCTAAAACCCATTTTTAATAAAAACCAATTCCTTAAATAAAGGCTGTAAGAAACAACACTCTATTTACGTCTAACAACTCGTAAAGATGACAACAACGAAAGAACCTAAGGAGAAAGGAATGAAAAAATCGTTAATCGCGGCCTCCATTATGGCCTCGCTCGCGCTGACCAGTCTAACCGCGCAAGCCGAAACCAGTTATCTATGGCAAGACACCTTGGATCAAGCCAAAGGCCAAACCGTGTATTTTAATGCGTGGGGCGGTGCCGATAACATTAACGATTACATTCAATGGGCGGCAGACCGTATTAAAGAAGAATACGACGTCACGCTAAAACAAGTGAAGTTGACTGACACTTCCGACGCCGTAAACCGAGTATTGGCCGAAAAAGCCGCAAGCAAGGACAGCAATGGTTCAATCGATCTGATCTGGCTCAATGGCGAAAACTTCCGCACCATGAAAGACAATAACCTTCTATTTGGCCCATTCAGCCAATCTCTACCAAACTACATCACTTACGTAGATGAAAATGCCCGTCAAAGCCTAACTCAAGATTTCGGCACACCAGTGGATGGCATGGAATCCCCATGGGGAATGGCGCAGGTCATCTTTATGTATGACACCGCAACGTTAAGCAGCCCTCCTAAATCCATGGCCGAACTGCTCAATTTTGCTAAAGCGCACCCAGGACGCATCACCTACCCTGAGCCGCCGCAATTCCTTGGTTCGACTTTTTTGAAACAAGCCTTGTACGAATTAACCGCGTATCGCCAAGCGCTTTCACAACCGGCAGACAGTGTGAATTTCGATACGGTTACGGCGCCTTTGTGGGCTTACTTAGATCAGCTACATAAAGTCGCATGGCGTAATGGTCAGACGTTTCCATCCAGCTCGGAAGAAATGATGCGTTTGCTTGATGACCAAGAAATCGACGTGGCCTTGAGCTTTGACATTTCCGCGGCTTCCGTTCAAATCGACCAAGGAAACTTGCCAGATACGGTACGTTCTTATGTCTTTACTAACGGTACCATTGGTAATACACACTTTTTAGCCATTCCCTATAACAGCAGCGCAACAGCGGGCGCACAAGTGGTTGCCAACTTTTTGTTGTCGCCAGAAGCACAAATCAAAAAGCAAACGCCAACCATTTGGGGCGATTTAAGTGTTTTATCCTATGCCAAATTGTCCCCCGCCGAGCAAGCTCAGTTTGATGAGATACCTCGTGGTATCGCCACACTCAGCATTGAAGAATTGGGGCAAACCTTGCCAGAGCCACACAGTAGCTGGATGGGTGCGTTAGAAACGGAATGGCGTAAGCGTTACGCCCAATAATTAGCGAAATAAGAAGCAAGATGCCGTTAAAACACGCGAAATGGATCACAGGAATCATCACCCTATTGTTGATATTTCCCTTTGTCATTGGCTTGGTCGGCATATTGCTCCCTGCATTTGCGTATTTCCCGCCCCTTGGCGAATATAGGATTTCCTTAGCGCCTTGGCGTCATTTATTTGCTCAAGGGGAATTCTACGCCAGTTTAAAGCTCACGCTGATCACGGGCATTGGTGCCCCCTTACTATCTCTTTGGTTGGCATTGTCCCTCTTGGCGTGGGGTTATCAACGGCCGTTTTTTCGTAAAATAGAGGCCTTGCTCTCACCGGTTTTGGCGATTCCTCACGCGGCCATTGCTATTGGCTTGTTGTTTCTGTTGAGCCCGTCTGGTTGGTTAATGCGTTTGTTTAGCCCTTGGCTAACGGGATTTGATCGCCCACCCAATTGGATCACAGTACAAGATCCCTATGGCATTTCACTAATTCTTGCCCTAGTGATAAAAGAAATGCCTTACCTCTTGTATGTCATGCTTGCTACCATGAAAAGCATCAAGGCACGAGAAAGCCTGCAAGTCGCCCAAGCCCTTGGTTACAGTCGTTTTACCTTATGGCGTAAAGTGTTAATCCCTCAGTTGTATCCAATCATTCGTTTGCCCATTTTTATTGTCATCGCTTTTAGTCTTACCGTAGTGGATTTGGCTTTAGTGATTGGCCCCAATACTCCGTCTACGCTAGCGGTTACGCTATTGCGCTGGTTTAACGATCCGGATTTATCCATGCGATTAATGGCCAGTGCCGGCGCGATGTCTCTTATGTTGATCATTATTTTCGTCTTCGCGGGCTGGGAAATGGCGCACTTGTTGTTTAGCAAGCTAACCCGAGCTGAACGCAGTAATGGTAAGCGTTTTGGATTAACCGACAGCGTGCTCAGATTGGGGGTTGTTTTAGGTTTACTCGCCTTATTGAATGCCTTTGTGGCTCTGGCTTTGTTGCCAATTTGGTCCCTTGCTAGGCGCTGGCGCTTTCCGATGCCTTACCAAGCCAATGGACGTGGGACAACATTGACCGCGCCATGCCGCTGCTGATAGAACTTAGCCGCAATACCTTGATCATTGCATTCATTGCAACATTGATTGCCTGCGGGATTAGCTTAGTGATGCTGGAAACCAAACGCCACGCCACCACAACAGCCACCGCACTCAGCAAGCCTCATGTGTTTGATTGGCTGATTTATGTGCCAATTTTATTGCCCCAAATTGGCTTCTTATTTGGTTTGCATGTATTGCTGATTTATCTGAACCTCAATGGCGATCTGTGCGCCATTATTGCCCTGCATCTGATGTATGTATTGCCTTATGTGTATCTGACCCTAAAAGGCCCGTATTTGGCGTATGAAGAAGATTACTTGCTGCAAGCCAATCGACTCAACCACCGTCCTTGGCGCAATTATGTCTTAGTGAAAATCGCCATGCTAAAACCCGCCATATTTACGGCTTTCGCCATTGGTTTTTCCGTCAGCATTGCCCAATATTTACCAACGCTTATTGCAGGCGAAGGCCGTTATAGCACCTTAACCACCGAAGCCGTAGCGCAAGCGGCATCGGGGGACAGGAAACAAGTAGGCAGCATGGCGCTCTTGCAAGCCGTTTTTCCTATTTTGGTATTTTGGCTGGCGTTAGTCATTCCACCCCGTTGGACAAAATGGCGCTTGGCGCTCAAAACGCTCTTTAACAAAAACAGTAAAAGGAATCAAAAGTGCTCAGTGTAAAAGCGTTTTCATTGTCATTGGACGGCAAGACACTCATTCAAGACTTGAACTTTGAGATTGCCGCTGGGCAAATCTTGTCTATCATGGGGCCAAGCGGCATTGGTAAATCCAGCCTACTGCATTTTCTCAGTGGCTCTTTATCGCCTAACTTAACGACCACAGGCGAAGCCTTTTTAAACGACGAGGCATTGCACACTAAATCCATTCAAGATAGAAAGGTCGGCCTGTTGCAACAAATGCCCTTGCTCTTCCCACACATGAGCATCATTGAAAATCTGCTCTTTGCCATCCCTGCCAACATCAATAAAATCGAACGCATCGACATGGCACAACACGCCTTGGCAAAACTCGGTATTCCCGACAAAGCCAACGCTCTGCCGAAAGAACTCTCCGGTGGCCAACAAGCCCGCGTCGCCCTGCTCCGCACCTTGCTTTCCAAACCTGACTACCTACTGCTCGACGAACCCTTCAGCAAACTCGACCCAGCCCTCAGACGCGACGTTCGAGCTTTTGTTCTCAACGAAATACGCCAAGCGAACATACCCGCACTGCTCGTCACCCACGATACTGAGGATGCCAAAGCCATGGAAGGAGAATGTTTGGAATTGGGAGTTGTACGCAAATAGCGCTTTAGATTCAGCCAAAAAAACAGCTAGACTATTAGAAGACACCGACAATCAACAGGATGATTTGCTATGAACAAGGTAATAAAAACGGAGTTGCCTCAAGACAGTCTGCTTCGCCATCGTATTCAACCATCCGATTTTGTCGATTGCTACTCAGTTCCGTCCAATCTATCACCTCTCCAAGCAACCGACATTGTTACCGATTTCCCTGATTGGGCGCGTCTATTGGTTAAAATACGCAATTCTGTGGTTTCTAAATTTGGCTTATCAAGCGATGGGCCAGAAGCCTCAGATAAGGTTGGCTTTTTCCCTGTTGAATCAAAAAATGATCATGAATTGATTGCGGGATTTGACGATAAACACTTGGACTTTAGGGTGTCTGTCATCTCTCAAGATGGACGAGTATTTTTATCAACATGGGTTCATCCCCATAACATCGGTGGAAAAATCTACCTTAAAACCATTCTTCCCTTTCATGTTTTAATTGTTCGGAACGCGTTAGCTCGCGTTCACACAATGAGCAACTAGAGAAAAATAGACCGTCTAGTGTGGTAAATAAAGCCAATGGAAATCACGTTAAAACCAATTTTGCAGCAAGAGTATGAGCTAAGGTTTTCTATCGTTAAGGAAGCCATCTATGAGCATGTCGATGCCGTTTTCGGCTGGGACGATGACTTTCAACGTAAAAGACTGATTGATGAATATGACCCGACTTGGTTTTACTGGATTTACAACAACGATCATAGAATCGGTATGCTTTGCTATAAACCATATGAAAATTCCTATCATGTGCATCTATTAATTGTGTTTCCAGATTTTCAAAATCAGGGATTAGGTTATATGACTATGGATTATGTACATCAATTAGCCCAATCTGAGCAACGAAAATCAATCACACTGTCTAGTTTCATTCGCAATGAAAAAGCCGTAAAGTTTTATAAGAAATTGGGCTATGACATTACCAATGTAGAAAGTGACTTCTATGTTTTGACTCGACATTTTTCCGGTATAAAGTAAATTACTAACTAAAACACAATAAATCAGTTTACACGGAGGCAAGTATGCAAATGGACAGCAAAGCCCCATCTAATGGATTACCCGTCTATAGACTGTTAAATGGCTTAAATAACTCGGAATTCTGCGCAAGAGTGTCTGAGGTTACGCACTGCATGGTTCGCCATCAATCACAGTGAGCAACGGTTCAACATCCGTTTGCCAAGCAGTCATATGGCCAAGTTTCGTAAATAGACCCGACAACAGTAGGATACTTGGTATATCAATAAGTCAACCGTTCGATAAAATACTACATGATAAATAAAATCATTCAGTTAATTGAAAAAGACCAGGTTCGAATAAGAGCGCTTGAGTGTGTCGCTTCTCTGGATTTACCTCAGTGCTATATTGCTGCGGGATTCGTAAGAAATTTAGTCTGGGATTCGTTACATAACAAACAAATACCAACGTCGTTAAATGATGTTGACGTTATTTATTATGACACCAACGAAAGCAACGAGACCGCGCATCTAGAATATGAATCTCGCTTGTCAGCCTTGATGCCAGGGCTAAATTGGCAAGTTCGTAACCAAGCCAAAATGCATTTAAGAAATGGCGATAAACCCTATCTAAACTTGATCGATGCAATGAGCTATTGGCCTGAAAAAGAAACAGCTTTCGCGATTCGCCAACTCGAAAATAAAGACTATGAATGCGTATCAGCCTTCGGCTTTGATTCACTATTTGACTTAAAGCTAAGTCACAACCCAAAACGCACGAAAGCCATATTTGAACATCGTCTTTCATCAAAAAAGTGGCTGAAGCAATGGCCTAAGCTAACCCTAGAATCATAGTGAATTAACAACCATTTGAGTGACTAAAATCGGAGCCTTCAAAGATATGGACTGTCGTCGTAATATTCTATTCCTTGATGGTATAGCGGCATCTTGTGCTGGAGTCATCACCCTATTTTAGAATGGCGATGGCGTAGAGCTTTAGTGAAAAGATAGTGGTTTAAGAAATTTTAAGCCACAAACCATCCCGTCACGCTTCTGTACAAATTGCATTTATTATGACGCCAGCGAAAGCAACAGCTGTCGCGATTCGCCAACTCGACAATCAAGGCTATGAATGCCTATTAGCCTTCGGAGGTAGTATCTTCTGTGATCGAATAGTAAAAATATAATTACGTTCTTCAATATTACTCAGAAACACAGATTTCCTCTAAGAATAGTCCTCTAAGGAATCCTATTGTTAGTTTAGGCTTCATGTAGTAATTTGAATTTTGCCCATCAAAGATCAAAATAAGGATTACTGTGACCAAAAGGACAACTGTACAAGCAACGTTAGCAGATGCACTCACAGAAGGCATTTCTGAACACACTTTCAACAGACGTTGGCGCATTCTTGCTGTGTTGTGCTTGTCTCTGTTGACGGTAATGATTGCCAACATGAGTCTCAACCTTGCATTACCCGAACTTGCTCTCGCACTTAATATGACACAGTTGCAAATGACTTGGTCAATCGAAGCGTACACCTTAATTTTTGCAACTCTATTGTTCATTACAAGCGCCATTGCAGATCGCTATGGTCGCAAATTAGCGATGCAAATTGGCTTATTTGTCTTCGCTCTTGCTTCACTTTACGCCGCTTTTATAGCCCGCAGTGGGACTGAGCTTATTGCTGCCCGATTAGTCATGGGGGTTGGTGGCGCCTTTGTTATCGCCAACGACACTATCCATCGTCAACCTTGTCTTTCCGTCCGTGGAGCGCGCACGAGCAATTGCTATATGGTCGGCTGTTTCGGGGGTCGGCATGATGTTCGGATCAATAATTACGGGGATGCTTCTTGAATTCTTCAGCTGGCACTCGACTTTTATCTTTGGCGCGATCCTCGCAGCCTTTGCTCTTATGTTCAACCATGTACTTGTCCCTGAAACTCAAGATGAGTTCAAAAGCCCTGTGGATTGGGTTGGCGGTGCATTGATCACTGTGGCTCTTAGCGGCATTGTCTACGCAATCATTGAGGCACCATCAATGGGTATTAGCAACATTTGGGTCGCAACTGGGTTAGTACTAGGCTCTCTGTCTTTAATTGGGTTTGTCTGGCAACAATTACGCGCATCCAGTCCATTGCTCGATGTCCGCCTATTCTTACACCCTGAATTTGGACTATCAGCACTTGCTGTGACGCTAACGTTCTTCGCAATGATGGGTGCATTCTATGGGATGAGTCAGATTTTCCAATTAATCATGGGGTACGGCACTTTCATGTCCTCCATTGCCTTTTTCCCCGTTATGCTGCCAATGATGATTCTCAGCCCAATAATCCCCAAGATAGTTGATCATATTGGCACAAAATGGACAGTCGCGCCAGGACTCGTTCTTATTGCTGCGGGCTTCCTATTTATGTCCCAATGGCCAGTTGAAGTGCAGTATTGGCAATTCTTGGTAGGGATGGGCACGGTCACCATTGGGATGACTTTTGTGATGACACCAGCAACAAATATGATGATGGCAGCCGTCCCTAAAAATCGCTCAGGCATGGGGTCTGCTATCAATGACACCACGAGGGAGTTGGGCGGTGCACTTGGCATCGCTGTACTCGGTTCAATGATTTCTTCTGGCTTCTCAACCAATATTGCTAAAGCACCTACTGAACTGCCCGAAGCCTTACGAACGACTGCGGAATCGTCACTGGCCGCGGCATTGTCGATCGCACAAGAGTTGGGCACACAAAGTACTGAGTTCACCGAGCAGGCGCGTGCGGCGTTCATGAGTGGCACCAGCGAAGCTATGTTCGTATCGTTCGTCATTGCTCTCGCTGCAGCCGTACTCATCGGAGTATTTTTACCCAACCACACCACGTCTAAATAGAGTCGGTTTGCTTTGCTATAAACCGTATGACAATTGCTATCATGCGTATTAGTTAACCCAAGCGGTGAAACACAGCCAATCCGACCTATGGCCAATCTGAAAAGTCTGGTGTGTGTTCATCGCGGTCAGGAACGTTTTTTCATTATATTGACGCTTAAACTGACTTGGCGAAATCCCCATCTCTTTTTTAAAAAAATGACTAAATTGACTGGCATCGCCATAGCCAAGGTCATTGGCGATAGCCTGTATTGATTCCGTTGAGCGCTTCAGCTTTGTGGTGGCCTCAATTAACACTCGATTGTTAATTAGCTGCAAAGGCGACTTTTTCAGATTGCGCTGGCAAATTGCATGTAATCGGTCATACGTCATGATGAGTTCATCACAATAATAGGCGACTGTGCGCCTATTTTTATACTCAATCTCAACCAGCTGACGGAACTGTTGCAGCGCCAATTCATCTGGCGAATGAGTAAGACGAATGGATTCGATATTGCTCAGTCGATAAATACTGATTAGTAAAATCCGCATGATAGAACAAATGACGGAGCGGGAGCGTTTGTTAAGCGAAGATATTTCTGCATTTAACAGCTTTAACAGCGGCAAAATTTCTTCATGGATGTCTATTTTTGAACAAGGTGTAATGGTGAATTGCCGCATCAATGTTGCTAGTTTCACACTGTCCGAATCGGAGCCAGTAACCAGTGAACTGAGACCATTACGGTAACCTAATAGCCAAATTTGAGTACCTGCTGGCACCGATACTTTAGCCAGTTTTTTATGCGGAATGCAAAAAATTGACATCTCTGCAATATGGTGCGTTTCTTCCATGGTCACTATTGCACCGCCAAGTTGTACCAGCCCAATTAAATTGAAATCCGCAAAATTGTCATTTCCTGTGCTAAAGACCCGAGATTGTAAACTCGGTTGAATAAATTCAAACCGCACCATAGTGCCTATGATATTTGCCAACATAGACTTCCCCCAAAAAATCGACCAAATAAACCAGAAATCAACAACAATAACCCATAAATTAACATATTTATAAGCAATATACCTGTTAATATTGAAAACAGGCTCATCGACAAATAAAAAATATAATAGCGATAAGGTGAAATTTTGAGCATCATGTACAGCGATACAAATGTATCTACAGCACCTAAGGTAAACTTATTCATTGGCGGTAAACCCACGCCAGCTATGGCTGGGGGTATTTTGAAAGATTGGACCCAAGTACAAACTTGGTGGCCTCTCGTGCAGCCTGTGGTCGATCTGAAGATGCCGAACACATGGTTGCTGTTGCGGCGGCTAATTTTGCAAAGTGGGCCGCCACAGATGTGCTCGAACGCGCTGCCGTTCTTCGCCGTGCAAAAGCACTTATTCCTAAATATCGAGATCGGTTTGCTCAATTAATGTTGAGTGAAATCGGCGCTGTTGATGACTGGGTGGATTTCAATATCCAAGTGGCCGCGAATGCCATCGAGGCGGCGGTGAATCTGGCGCTCAAATATCCATCGACATTACACACAGATGAAACATCAGATTCCTACACCATACGCCAACCGGCGGGAGTATGCCTTGCAATCGCTCCTTGGAATGCACCGATTGTTTTAGCTATGCGTGCAATTGTCTTTCCTCTAGCGTTCGGGAACAGTGTCATTCTTAAAGCTTCTGAATTGTCTCCAGCAACGCACTCACTCATTGCCGAAGTGCTTGACGAGGCAGGCGTCCCAAAAGGCGTTCTTTCTGTGATGACCAATGCACCTGAGCATGCAGAAGAAGTTATTAGCAGTTTTATAGCCAATCCTGCAGTCAGACGTATTAACTTTACGGGGTCAACTCGTATCGGCAAAATCATCGCCAGTATTTCCGCGCAACACCTGAAACGCTGCCTGCTAGAGTTAGGTGGTAAATCGCCGCTGATCGTATTAAAAGACGCCAATTTAGAGTTAGCGGCAAAAGCCGCCGTCTATGGGGCTTTTTGAACCAGGGGCAAATCTGCATGGCCACAGATCGAATCATTGTGGAACAAGCCATTGCGGATGACTTTATCAAGGTTTTAAAAAGCATGGTTACCGATCTAGTGTCGGGCAATCCTCGCCACAAACACGTCAAACTAGGGCCAGTCGCCAGCGCATCGATCGCCGCTCGATTGTCGGCACTGATTGAAGACGCGCTCGATAAAGGGCAACACAAATCGCTGGGGCTGCTCGATCGAGGCCAATTTATCGACGCCACCTTACTCGACCATATCACGCCGATGATGCGGATCTACTCAGAAGAATGCTTTGGGCATTGCTGGTATTTATCGAGTCGATTCCCCCGAAGAAGCGATAACTGTAGCCAATAATTGTGAATATGGGCTTGCTGCCGCCATTTTCACTCGCGACCTGACGTTGGCAAGAAACATGGCAAGTCAACTCGAATCCGGCATGTGCCACATCAACTCCGCAACCATAAAAGACGACCCATCAATGCCTTTTGGCGGACTTAAGTCCAGTGGTTACGGACGTTTTGGTAGCGAAGCTTGCGTAGATGAATTTACCGAAGTGCGGTGGATCACGGTCGCCCCACCCTAGCTCGCATGCACTGCTATCAACAACCACAAAAATGAGAAGAAGGTTCTTATGAGGTATTGCTGTATAAACGGCAATCATATTGCAACAGATGGTGGCTTAGAAGCCTCCGTTACCATTGAAGAATTAGCACTTTAATCAGAGGAGAATACCATGACAGTCTTACTTAGTATCGGTGGACAAGATCTTTCAGCCAGCAACCAAAGCACGTTCTCACGTTTAGACCCAGTTACTGGTGAAGTGGCCTCAGTGTCTGCCCGTGCCACGCTTGATGACGTAAAAGCTGCGGTGCAATCAGCAAACAGTGCCTTCAAAAGCTGGGCAAAAACGGGACCAAGCGAGCGCAGAGCTATCCTCAACAAAGCCGCAGACATTATGGAAAGCAAACAAGACGCTTTCATCCAAGCCATGATCGCCGAAACGGGTGCGACAGGACCTTGGGCAGGGTTCAATGTCATGTTGGCAGCGGGTCATATTCGTGAAGCAGCCGCATTAACCAGCCAGATGGGTGGCGAAGTCATACCTGCCAATAAACCCGGCACCTTTGCCATGGCAGTGCAAAAACCAAAAGGCGTATGTTTGGCAATTTCACCATGGAACGCGCCGATTATTCTGGGCGCCCGCTCTGTGGCAACCCCTATCGCTTGCGGTAACTCGGTGATTTTCAAAAGCTCTGAGCTTTGCCCTCTCACTCACCGTTTGATCGTCGATTGTTATTATTGAAGCAGGATTACCCAAAGGGGTTATCAACTTTGTGTCTAATGCACCCGAAGATGCAGCGGATATTGTGAAAGCTTTGATCGAAGCGCCAGAAGTTCGCCACGTTAACTTCACCGGTTCTAGTGCCGTTGGTCGTATTATTGGGCGTCTGGCCGGGGAAAACCTAAAACCCGCATTGCTAGAGTTAGGTGGTAAAGCGCCGCTAATTATATTGGACGATGCTGATATCGACGGCGCAGTGAATGCGGCCTTGTTTGGCGCGTTTATGAATCAGGGGCAAATCTGTATGTCAACTGAACGATTAATCGTAGCCGATGCCATTGCCGATGAATTTGTCTCTAAAATGGCCGAACGTGCGTCTAAATTACCTTGGGGCAACCCGCGCGATCAGGTCGTACTTGGCTCACTGGTCAATCCAGATGTCTCGAAAAAAATGCATGACTTAATCGACGATGCCGTCAGCAAAGGGGCGAAATTAGTGTGTGGTGGGGACAGCAACGGCTCGATGTTCTCTGCCACCTTGCTCGATAATGTCAGTTCAGATATGCGTATTTACAAGGAAGAAAGTTTCGGCCCAGTGAAGTCCATTATTCGAGTGAAAGATGATGAAGAAGCTATTCGCGTCGCCAACGACACTGAGTACGGCTTATCTTCCGCTGTTTTCTCACAGAACATCAACCGAGCATTGGCCTGCGCCAATGCAATAGAAAGCGGTATTTGCCATATCAATGGACCCACCGTCGCAGACGAACCTCAAATGCCGTTTGGTGGTGTAGGAGACTCTGGATACGGTCGTTTTGGCGGTAAAGCAGGGATCGCAGAGTTTAGCGACTTACGCTGGATCACCATTGAAGATCCAAACCAACACTACCCTTTCTAAACATTCAGAAACTAGCGAACTATGACAGTTAAGTCATAAAAGACGCTGTAGATAGGATTCAATGCCAGTCTATTATTAAATAGATTGGCATTTTTTTGGCCAAAATAGCCTTCCACTCTGTTACTCAATAAAACCAACATAGTCACTTTGTTTATCTTTAACTCTCTTAAATAAAACGCCCACTATATTTAGACATATAAACTCTTAACGAATTAATACTTACACAACAAATAATTTGACATGATATTTATTTTTACGCAAAAATCATGACAAATGCCTATTTTTAGGGCGTTGACGCGCATTTTTAGAGCAGACAAAAGAGCCTTTTATTATTGATTTAGAAGATTTTTTTAAATTTTTTTTCATTTTTTACATATTTTTCTATGTGTTTGTTTTGAGCGTTTTTTTTGCAGTCTTTTTCTTTTATTTTAGTTTCATTTCTACATTTTATTGACGGTATTATTATTTTTTGCACTTGCAACCTCACCATTATTTAATTACTACTGTATGAAGCTTTCAGATTTCGCTACGTATTTAATCTTTTTTCAGGGAGGCGTTATGCAGAATTTATGGCAAGAAAACATTCTCTTCGCTGAAAAACTGCGCAAGCAGTTGCACGCTCATCCTGAGGCTCGGTTGGCAGGAAAAAAATACAGCATCCTTAATACGCTATCAGCTTGATGCATTAGATATCCCATGGCGCGCTTGCGCCGACACCGGCACCATTGCTTGGCTCAACAAAGACGCTCAAGGCACAGCGATTGCTTTGCGCGGCGATATGGATGCCTTACCCATTGAGGAGCAGACCGGAAAAGAATGGCAATCCGTCAATCAAGGCTGCATGCACGCTTGTGGTCACGATGGACACACAGCCACCTTGCTAGCAACAGCACGTTGGTTAAAACACTTTGAAACAGAACTACCCCAACCGGTTGTGCTGATTTTCAGCCAGCCGAAGAAGGCTTGCATGGTGCTCGCGAAATGATCAAAGACGGCGCATTAGACAACGTCGGCGCGATTTATGGCTGGCACAACTGGCCTGCCCTACCTTATGGCACCATGGCGTGCCCTGACGACATTGTCATGTGCGGTAATGGCACCTTCAATATCATATTCAAAGGTCGCGGTGGTCACGCTAGCCAACCAGAACTGTGTGCTGACCCTATTCTGGCAGCCAGCGCGGTGAATGTAGCCTTACAGCAAATCGTCAGCCGTCGTATAGCCCCACAAGCCACAGCCGTGATCAGCGTCACGCAAATACATGGCGGCACTGCGCCAACAGTGATCCCAGAAACGGCGACGTTAAGCGGTAGTATTCGTGTTCCTGACGAGGATACCCGTCAGCAGCTCAACCAACACATTTCCGAGGTGGCCACCTACACCGCGGCCGCCTATGGCGTAAAGTGTACGATTGATCATGAAATGCGCTATCAAGCCACCATCAATCATAAAGACCAAGCCACCCGAGGCTCGTAAAGAGTGGCAATCGCTGTACGGTCAATCCGCATTACATCATGGGCAAGCTCTGCCAATCATGGCATCAGAAGATTTTAGCTATTACCTACAAGCCGTTCCCGGTGCCTTTGCCTTAATTGGCAGTAACGATGGCGATGCGCACAGCGTGGCTTGTCACAGCCCACATTACGATTTCAATGACCGATTGATTGCCGATGTCTGCCGTTGGTTTTGCCAACTCGCAGGCCTCGCCGATCAATCACTACCTATGCACTCACTAGAAGAGTAACAACCCAAAAAAACACGAACCAACAACCGCTGTAAACAGAGGTTGATAGGAGGCGTTATGACTATTTTCGAACAACGAGAATCCAATATTCGAGCTTACGCTCGCACGTACCCAACGGTTTTTGTTACGGCAAAAAACGCCCGTCAAATTGACGAAGACGGTAAGGAATACATTGATTTCTTCGCGGGTGCTGGGGTGCTTAACTTTGGGCATAACAACCCTCACATGAAAGCAGCCATGATCGATTATTTGCAAAAGGACGGCGTATTGCACAGTTTGGACATGCAAACTCAAGCCAAAGCGCAGTTTATGCAGAAATTTACCGACGTGATTTTAAAGCCAAGAAACATGCCCCATCGCATGCAGTTTATGGGACCAACCGGCACCAATGCGGTCGAAGCCGCCATGAAACTGGCTCGTAATGCCACGGGACGCCATAACATTGTCGCCTTTAGTCAGGGGTTTCACGGCATGACATTGGGCGCATTAGCCGCAACGGCCAACGAGTATTTCCGTCAAGCCTCTGGCGTGCCTTTATTGCATGTCAGCCATGAGTTGTTTGACCAAGAGCATGATCATGAAGCCGCTCTCACAGCGTTAGATGCCTTAGGTCATCAATACCGTGACCCATCCAGTGGTATCAAACCACCAGCAGCTTTTATGGTAGAAACTATTCAAGCAGAAGGTGGCGTCAACGTCGCCAGCAAAGAATGGATGCAGAAGTTAGAAAAGCTTGCCAAAGAGTTCGGTTCTGTATTGATCGTTGACGACATTCAAGTGGGCTGCGGTCGCACGGGGTCTTATTTTAGCTTTGATGACATGGGCATCAACCCCGACATCATTACCCTGGCCAAAGGCATTGGTGGCGCAGGCACACCGATGGCAATGAACTTGGTTCATCCAGATTTGGATAAGCATTGGTCACCAGGCGAGCACACAGGCACTTTCCGTGGACAAAATTTGTCATTTGTCGCGGGGGAAGTCGCCCTAAGTTACTTTGAAGACGACAAGCTAATGTCGGAAGTCGTGGAAAAAGTAAACACAGTGCGTCATGCGCTAGAACCTTTGGTGAGCGAACACAGCGCCAAAGAACTGCGTGGCAAAGGTTTGATCCTTGGTCTCGACATGGGTAGCGGCGATGTGGCAGCGAAGGTGGTGCAGCGTTGCTTCCAAAAAGGCTTGATGCTGGGCGCATGCGGCAGCGGTGGACGTGTATTAAAGATTATTCCCCCTTTGACGATTCCTGACGCGGATTTAATAGAAGGGTTGGATATATTGAAAGACGCCGTACGTTTTGTGATGGAGGAAGCCGCATGATTGAACGCGATGACATGACCTTTACTTTTGCAGAATATCAACGCCGCTTGGGTGAACTGCGCGCTCGCATTGCCGAGCGCCGTTTGGATGCCATCGTGGTCACCGATCCGGAAAATATTACCTATTTAACCGACTATCAAACCACAGGCTATTCCTTTTTTCAGGCGCTGGTGATTCCCCTCGAAAAAGAGCCTTTTATGATCACTCGGGCGTTGGAAGAATCGAATATTTTTGCTCGTACTTGGGTCGAATTAACGCGCCCTTACCCAGATACGGGGGATGCCATTCAAATGTTGGTGGACGCCCTACGCGAATTTGGTTTGGCCGACAAACGCATTGGCTATGAACGCAACAGTTACTTTTTCCCTGCGTACCAGCAGGATTGCATTCATACCACCTTAAAGAACGCCAAACTCATGGATTGCTTCGGTATTGTGGAAGAAGGCCGAATCTGCAAATCGCAAGAAGAAATCGCCATTATGCGTCGCGCCGCGTTGGCAACCGAAGCGGGCATGAAAGCGGGCATTGAAATTTGTCGCCCTGGCATTACCGAAAATGAAATCGGCGCTGAAATCGCGGCCGCCATGTTTCGCGCTGGTGGCGAAACACCGGCCGTCATGCCCTATGTGACCTCTGGACCAAGAACCATGATTGGTCACGCCACTTTTGAAGGCCGCACGGTACAACCCAACGAGCACGTCTTTTTAGAAGTGGGTGGTTGTTATCGTCGCTATCACACCGCCATGATGCGTACGGTTATTTTGGGCGAATTATCGGACGCCATGTATCAATCACAAGAAATAATGAAACGCGCGCTCAATGAAATCCATCGAGTGGTGCAACCGGGTATGACGGTGTCGGACGTGGACAACATGGTGCGCAATATCATCATGGACAATCAAGTGGGTGCCAGCTTGATCACACGCTCGGGGTATTCCATTGGTATCGCTTTCCCGCCCAGCTGGGACGAAGGCTACATCATCAGCTTAAAACAGGGTAATTCTGCGGTGCTCAAACCGGGCATGACTTTTCATATGATTCCATGGATGTGGGGCATCGAAGGCAATAAAACCTGCGGCATTTCAGACACCATCGAAATCACCGAAGACGGTTGTCGTTCTTTCTTTAACTTAGATCGAGATTTCACCGTTAAACCCCTAAGCACTGGACAAGAAACAACAAAACTCGCTATTGATCTGTCCAATACACGGCCAGCACAAGAAGAGAGTAAAAAAGCCAAATCACATGCCAAGCAAGCCGAAAAAGCAGCCAGCTGATACGAGGTGATTATGTTAGAAACCATCAATCCAACCACAGGCCAAGCCCTACCACCGAAGTTCCCGTCATTAAGCTTAGAACAGGCACACGCCACCATCGATAAAGTGGCGAGCGGCTTCGCCGAGTGGAAAGTCAAAAGCTTTGCTAAGCGAACGGCTGTGTTAAAAGCCGTAGCGGCTTCGTTACGAGACAACCAAAACGAACTGGCCAATTTAATGGCGTTAGAAATGGGCAAACCAATAAAAGAAGGCCTTGCCGAAGTGGAGAAAAGCGCTTGGTGTGCCGACTACTATGCCGAACACGGTGCCGATTTTTTAGCGCCTGAATCGCTTGAATCCGATGCCAGTCACAGCTATGTGCAATACCCGCCTCTTGGTACCGTATTAGGCATCTTGCCTTGGAACGCGCCAGTTTGGTTGGCATTACGCTTTCTGGCTCCAGCCTTAATGGCGGGCAATACTTGCGTGCTAAAAGCGGACCCGAATGTGCCTGCCACGGCAAACAAATTGGTCGAATGTTTTTATCAAGCTGGCGTACCTGAAAACGCAGTCGCCAATCTGGCAGTACCTAACTCGGTAGCCAGTAAAATGATCGATCACCCGAAAGTGAAAGCCGTGTCGTTTACGGGTTCTAGCAAGGCAGGCCAGTTCATTGCCTCGCAAGCCGCAGCGGGATTAAAACCCGCCGTATTAGAGCTTGGCGGTTCCGATCCTTGTATTCTGATGGCCGATGCAGATTTAGAAAAAGCCCTCGACATTATTACCTTGTCGAGGATGATTAACGCGGGGCAATCCTGTATCGCTGTGAAGCGTTTGTTTGTTGAAAAATCCATTTACAACAAAGTCTGTGAAGCGCTGCGAGAACGCTTTAGCAAACTTAAATGCGGTGATCCAAGAGACGAAAATAACAATCTAGGTCCATTGGCGAGAGAAGATTTGCGTGATCAGCTGCATCGCCAAGTATCGCAAAGCATCGACGCCGGTGCACGCTGTTTAACAGGAGGCGATTTGCCATCTCGTTCGGGGTTCTTTTATCCACCAACGTTATTGGTCGACGTCAAACCCGGCATGACGGTGTTTGAAGAGGAAACCTTTGGGCCAGTGCTCAGCGTGACGCCGATTGAGACTATTGATCAAGCGCTGGAACTGGCGAACGACACGGAGTATGGCTTAGGCGCCAGCATTTGGACTAGTAATCAAGCGACCATAGATCGAGCCATTGAAACACTGGAGTCAGGACAAATTGCCGTCAATGGCATCGTAAAAAGCGACCCAAGATTGCCATCGGGCGGGATTGGTAAATCCGGTTATGGTCGTGAGCTTGGCCCGCAAGGCATACGCGAATTTGTCAACGTGCAACAGATTTGGATTGCTTAGTATTAAATTGCTATTATGCTTAGAAGTAATAAAAAGAGTCTCTCTTCACACTTGAGGCTCTTTTTTATGTGTTCAAACACACTAAAAAGTAGCAAGAGTAATGAGCATGGAACCGCTGCCATATTTAAAAACCATCGAACTTAAAAGAGATTTAATCGACTCTTTTGAGGTTTACCCTTTCTCTATCCCTGCGGTAAAGGAACTGGATTTTATTGAGTTCGATAAAGCAGTCACTATTTTTGTTGGGGAAAATGGCAGTGGCAAATCCACCTTGCTCGAGGCCATTGCAGTGAGTCTGGGATTCAACGCAGAAGGTGGCACAAAAAACTTCAACTTCGGTACACGCACAACTCATTCAGATCTACATAGTTATCTACGCCTTTCAAAATCTTTTAAACGCTACCGAGATGGTTTTTTTCTGAGGGCAGAAAGCTTCTATAACGTTGCCACTAATATTGACGAACTCGATGAGGATCCTGCACCAGCGCCATTTATTAAAGACAGCTATGGCGGAAAATCGCTGCATCAGCAATCTCATGGTGAATCCTTTCTCGCACTTATGTTGAAACGTTTCGGTGGCAATGGCCTTTATCTTCTTGACGAGCCTGAGGCTGCCCTCTCGCCGACAAGACAACTGGCCGTATTGAGTCGAATGCATCAACTGATAAACAACCAATCTCAATTCATTATAGCTACACATTCACCAATCCTTATGGCCTACCCTGGCGCAAAGATTTACCAAATCGATAAAACCGGCATTTACCCAGTCAAATACGAAGACACCGAACATTACGGAGTCACCAGAGCCTTTTTAAACAATCCTGGGCCAATGCTAAAGGAGTTATTTTCAGAAAATTAACCCCAGCAATCTCTTCTCCTCAGACTATTGCGCTTACTCATTATACAGACGTAACATTAAACGCTTTAATAACGCATTAGGGATTAGTATGACATCAGGCAAAATCACAGTTGCCATTGTATTTGGCGGACGCTCAGCCGAACATGAAGTATCATTGCAATCGGCTCAGAATGTTATTCGCTCCCTTGATCCAGAGCAATTCACTCCTGTGCTAATTGGCATAGACCGGGATGGACGTTGGTTTCTGAACGAAGAGTCTATTCAGTTATTCCATGCAGATAATCCAAAAGACATTTCCCTCAACGTGTCCTCCCCTCAAGTTGGCCTGATTCCTAATGGACCAGAAAGACAGCTTGTTCGCATGGACAATAAAGAAGTACTTGGGAAAATCGATGTTCTATTTCCTGTCCTGCATGGTCCCTACGGTGAAGATGGCGCCATTCAAGGATTAGCCAAAATGGCGAATTTACCCTGCGTTGGTGCTGATGTAACAGCCAGTGCTATCGGCATGGATAAAGACATAATGAAACGTCTTTTACGTGACGCAGGAATCCATAACGCCGAGTTTACAACACTCTACCATTGGCAAAACGAATGGAATGTCGATGCTATCGAAGCCCAATATGGCTACCCAGTTTTTGTCAAACCATCAAACATGGGATCGTCAATTGGGGTAAGCCGAGCAAACAACAAAGAAACACTCATTCAAGCCATAACCAATGCTTTCCAATACGATCAAAAAGTACTTGTAGAAAGAGCGGTAGAAGGACGTGAATTGGAAGTGTCTATCCTTGGCAATGACAAAGTAATGGCCTCATGTGTTGGCGAAATCATTACCCGTGACAAGTTTTACAGCTATGAAAGCAAATACATTGACGCAGACGCAACCGAATTGAAAATCCCTGCCGGCATTAGCGCAAACCAAACGGCCAGAATTCAAGCCACAGCCATTCAGGTCTATCAGCTACTTGGCTGTTCAGGACTGGCACGGGTAGACATGTTTTTAACGCCCGATGACACCATTTTCATTAATGAGATCAATACACTGCCTGGATTTACCAACATCAGCATGTACCCCAAACTGTGGGAACATTCCGGCATATCACAACAAACGCTGGTGACCCAATTAATAGCGCTCGCCATAGAGCGCTTTCAACAAAGACACAAACTTAAAGTCTCACGATAATAGGATATTAATGAACGCAATCAGCCAACAATACAATATGAAAGGGATGCTCATAACCAATCACGAACTAGAAGTTCCTTTGGATTGGAAGGCCCCTAACAACAGTCCAAGCATCACGCTGTTTGCTCGCGAGGTGGTGGATGTAAACCGCGCCGATGATGAGTTACCTTTATTACTATTTTTACAAGGTGGCCCTGGCGGCAAATCCCCTCGCCCTATGCCAGGTTCCCCGTCATGGATGGTAGAAGCCTTAAAAACGCACCGCATTATTTTAATCGATCAACGTGGTACTGGCCGCAGCAGTCGGATCGATGCCAATCTAATTAGTAAATTGTCTGCCGAAGAAGGCCGTGATTATCTGCTTAAATTCCGCGCCGACAGCATAGTGGCCGACTGCGAGCACTTACGTAAAACGATTTATGGCGGCCGTTTATTTGAGACATTGGGTCAAAGCTACGGTGGTTTTATCACTCTGGCTTATCTATCCCAAGCACCTGAAGGCCTAGCAGCGTGTTATGTAACGGGCGGATTAGCTGGGCTAGAAGAATCTGCACAAGAGATTTACCAGTTAACTTACCAACACGTGATCGATAAAAACCAAGACTATTATGCTCGCTACCCAGAAGACGCCAAGGTTCTGGCAAAGGTTGCACAATGTCTAACCAACGAGAAAGTGCTTTTACCTGATGGCGACCAACTCACCCTTGAACGATTTCAAAGCATCGGCATCCTGCTGGGGATGGGACCGGGCATTGATCAGGTACATTGGTTAATCGATGAAGCCTTTGCTGGCAGTGATAAAACGCGACTTAGCGATGTATTTTTAGAGCAAGTCATGAATATAACCAGTTATCACGAAGCCCCTCTTTTTGCGGTCATCCATGAAAGCATTTATGGCCGACCTAACGAAAGCACAAGTTGGGCCGCACAACAGCTCCGTGAGCAATTTAGTGAATTTGACGTCTCCCATTCGCCTCTGATGTTAACTGGCGAAATGATTTACCCATGGATGTTTGAGCAAATTGCATCGTTACGACCTTTTTCGGGCGCGGCAAATGCCCTAGCCAACTATAGGGATTATACGCCCTTGTACGATCTAGAGAAGCTGTCAAAAAACAAAGTACCTGTGGTGGCAGCGGTGTATCACAATGACATGTATGTGCCGCGTGAACTGTCATTAAAAACCGCCAAGCAAGTCGCTAATACTCAAATTTGGCTTACTAACAGTTATGAGCACGATGGCGTGCGTCAATCGCCAGAGGTGTTCTGCAAACTGCGTGAATTACTGTCAGATCAAGGTGGTCCGTTAAAGCCCTAAACACACTCGCTCTTAGGTTATGCATTTTTTCCGCATTATATTTAGCAACAAACCGCTAAGCTGTTAGCATTGCACACAAATTAATAAGGAGTTTTTATGAGTCACCCGCTAAACCTAACGGTTAATGACATTCAAGGCAAAAGCGTCGATTTATCCACTTATCAAGGCAAAACAGTTTTAATTGTCAACGTCGCGTCTAAATGCGGATTAACGCCACAGTACGAAGGCCTTGAAGCCTTATACAAAAAATACCATGAGCAAGGGTTGGAAATTCTTGGGTTCCTGGCGAACGATTTTGCAGGACAAGAGCCAGGCAGCAATGAAGAAATACAGCAGTTTTGCAGTCTAACGTACGACGTCACCTTCCCCATGTTCAGCAAGATTGTTGTTACTGGTGAAGACAAGCATCCTTTGTACAAAAGCTTGATTGCTGCGGCACCTGTTACGCCAAATCGTGATGCTATGGTCACCATGTTGGCCGGTCATAAAATAGAAGCAACTAAAGCGCCTGAAGTGGTGTGGAACTTTGAAAAATTCTTGATCACCAAAGAAGGCAAAGTTCATCGCTTCTCGCCAGATGTGACACCTAAGGACGATGCGCTTGTGGCGGAGATTGAAGCCGACTTATAGGCCTTCAATCCTAGAAACTTTATGCATCAGGATCATGCCAGCTTATCTTTAAAAAGTAGGCTGGCATTTTTTTATACGGTGACTTCTAAGAATACGTTGAACATATGAACAATCAAATATACGATTATTCATATATTTTAACACTTGGTTGAACTGTAATACTGTAATAAGAAAGACAGCGAATGTATTGTAGACGCTGATGATAAACAGGTCATTAGATCAGACTAAGCACTCTCATTGCACCATGCGGCTCTTAATCGAAAAGAGTAAAACATTCACTCACGTTATCAATAAAGAGAACACCATGAGATTACTGGTATTTTTAGGAAGCGTTCGAGATAGCACTCCCCCTTCTCCTGCCAGACTGGGCGAACGAGTCGCTCTTGCCTGCGTTAACTATCTTGAAGAACATTTTTCTGATCTGTCAGTTGAATTGATCGACCCGCTAAACTATCCACTGGATACAATTTTTAAGCCCCATTTTTCCTACCATCAAAACAAGGTGCCAGAGCAATTGGATGCTCTCGCCACAAAAATCGCCCAAGCCGATGCTTATGTGATGATTAGTCCAGAATACAACCACTCTATGAGTCCAGCACTCGCGAATCTTCTCAACCACTTTGGCGCATCGCTGTTTTCTTATAAACCCAGCGCCATTGTTACCTATTCTGCTGGGCAATGGGGTGGCGCACGCGCGGCTGTAAACATGCGCACTTTTTTGGCAGAGCTTGGCTGCTTGCCCGTATCGGCCATGATACATATTCCCAAAGCTCAAACGGTTTTTCAGCAAAATGGCGACTATCTACAAGACAAAGAACACTGGCAAGATTATTTAGGACGTACTTTTAATCAGCTCTGGTGGTGGGCAGCCGCGACGAAACAACAGCGTGAAGTTCTTGACCCACGCACATTGGTAAAAGATTTGAAGCGAGATCCCTCACAGCGCAATGCACCAAACAGCCACTCCAGCTGACCGCTCAGACTTGCTTGAGGAAAGATAGACGTCGCAGTGTTTTCATGCGGCGCCAAGTTTTGCCATTCAGTTTTTTATAAATCCACAGACAACCAATATCGAAACCGAAGTAAAACACGCTGATCCCACTCGGTGGATTACTGCTAGGAATAAAAGAAATCTGGTCGAACCAAATATCAGGCCAAACCCAGCACTGATAATAGGTGCCCAGTAATTCTAAATACACCACCATGTAAAACATGAGAAGAAAAAACAATTCATTGCCAGGGATCTTTTTCAAAAAGAAGAGAATACCCAACATACAAAGAAAGCCAAATACGTCTTTATCAAACACCAACCATAGGCTGGAATAAACCACCATCCCCCAATACAGAAACGACACAATGCGTGTCTTGTGGCGCTGGATAGTTTTTTCTTTTTGCAGAGAAAATACAGCAGCATAAATAAGGCTATGACCAAGGGGAACATAAAGCGGAACGTTTTCCAGCCGATATTCATACATGCCCAACAGAATAGAAAAAATCACTTCGCCAAGAAGTGCCAGTACGACACCGTACAACATCAATTTTTTGATTTTGGACGTAACGCGAGAATACACCCACGCAAAGCAAAACAGCACCAAGCCATTGGTGGCCCATTGAGTGTATTGAACTTGCTCAGCCAACGACTGGCTATCAAGAAACAAACCAAGCCAGAGCATCAAGAGCACAGGCATATAGATGGATTTATGTTGAAGTTTCTGAATCATTTACGAATGATAAATAAAGTTGGCAATAGGCACCATCAAAAACACACAGCTTACGGCGACCGCTTACGATTGATATAACGCTTTGGCGTAATACCCGCGATTAACTGACATTCTCGCGTCATATGCGCTTGATCAGAAAAACCATACTCAAGTGCAAGCTCCGCGAGTCTAGAATGGTGTTCAGTTTGCTGCAAGGCCAACAAAACGGCCCGAACTCTTCTCAATCGCTGAAAGTACTTTGGCGACATACTCAAACGACACTGAAACTGGCGCTCTATTTGACGCTGGCTAAGTGGAAGTACCTCTAACAAATCGACCCTCGAAGATTGCTGTAACAATTCTATCGCTTTCATAACAGGATCCTGAATGTCTGCCATACCAAAAACAATTTGGCTAAACGCCTTTTCCAATAAATCGATACGCTCTTGAATGCTCGTACAGTCTTGTAATTGTATCAACAAAGATTGAATAAATTCAGACGTTTGCAGTGAGTCCGTCTTGTCATGTTGTTTTGTCAATTTTGTCTGAAATAAGCGCCCCATTCGGGCTGAAAACGCACACCTACTAAATCCGTTCCAGACGGTAAATGAATTAGATGAAGTCCCGTTGATTCGTTGGCTGGAACATCACCTGATCTTGACATTCCTGCTTGTCAATCAGCACAGGCACTCCAAGGTTAAACAAGATTCCGCTACCTGCATCCGCAACCAAACGGCGAGTCACGCCTTGTTGACCGATTAGGACTTGTGCCGACCAAATAGCCTGTACCCATAAAGAAAGCCGCCCTTGAGGAAAATGGATCTCGAACAACAAGGGCGATGACATGTTAATCCTCTAACTTACTATGAGCAGAAACCGCTTATTTAACGAAAACTGCCAACCTCTGGTTTAAAGACTTTTACCATTCGATTCCAACTAGCAATAGCATTTATCGCAATGGTTAAATAGGTTAATCCAGATTCACCAAAATTGGCTAGCATTTCTTCGTAATGAACATCATCAACAGAATAACCTGCTATAAGATGCTCTGCCCAAGCCAGAGCTTGACGCTCTTGATCAGAAAATAGTGGAGAATCTTGCCACGCACTCAAAGCGATCATACGCTCAAACGTTTCACCCATTTCGAATGCTTGTGAACTATGCATATCCAAGCAAAAAGCACATTGGTTTATTTGTGATACACGAAGCTTCACTAGCTCCAATATAGTCTTACCTAAGCTGGGTATTTCAGCAAATTGCTTGCCTAAGATTTCCTCTTGCTTTAGTAAAAGCTCGAACGCTTGTGGTGCTGCAGCAAAATAATTGATTCGATTTGACATATTAAGACCTCCTCAAAAAATACATTTGAAGCTTGATCCTAACGACTAGGGATCGGTATTAATTGAAGAAATTCGACATTTTGCAAGAAAGAGTAAAACACACCAAATGGATGAAATGGCATCAATTTAGCGTGTTTTATTTCGCTTTCTCAATTAAGTCACTTACTTAATAAATTGCTCCGCCCAAAACGCCACTGGCGAGGCGATCAAAATAGTCAACGCGACTCGCTGATACCAAACAATCAGCATTTGCTTAATGCTTAGCGGAATCTCGGTCGACAAAATACAAGGAATCGACGCAGAGAAGAAAAGAATCGATGAAATAGACACCACACCAACCACAAACTTCACCACGAATACGCTTTTCGCAGCGATCAACGCTGGCAAGAACATTTCAGCCAAGCCTGTTGCAGATGCTGTGGCCACCATCATTGGATCGGGCAATTGTGCGATCCATGCGAATGGGTAAAACAAATAACCAATCCATTCAAATACCGGTGTGTATTTCGCCAATAACAAACCACACAACCCAACAGACATAATAGAAGGCAAAATACTCATTGCCATTAACATGCCTTCTTTGATGTTTTGTAGAATGTTACGAGCAATGGGAGCGGCATTGTTCGCTACTTCCAGACCTTCTAATGCAGCTTGTTTGAAACGAGAATGCTGGAACTTTTCCACTTCACGACTTTCTGCCGTATCGTCCATTTTGCTCAGCGGGAATAATCTCACTGTGATGGCAGTGACCACAAAGGTAATCAATAAGGTTGCCCAGAAAAAGACGTTCCAAACTTCCATCAAGCCCAAGGTTTTCGCGACGATCACCATAAAAGTAGCGGATACTGTAGAAAAACCCGTCGCAATAATGGCCGCTTCTTTCGCAGAATATTGACCTGATTTATAAACGCGGTTGGTAATCAACAAACCAATAGAATAACTGCCCACAAAAGACGCCACCGCATCAATTGCCGATTTCCCTCGGCGTTTTAAACAAGGGTTTCATAATTGGCTGCAACAGCACGCCAGCAAACTCAAGCAAACCGTAACTAATCAGAAACGCCAGAAACACCGCACCAATCGGCACGATCAAACCAACCGGCACCACCAATTTACTAAACAAGAAAGGCAACATGTCTTTTTCGAATAAAAAAGCAGGCCCAACTGAGAAGAATGCCATCGCAGCCGTTACCACACCCAAAACTTTAAAAATCGACAAAACTGTTTGAGTTTTACTGGCTTTCCAATTCCCAGAAATAAACGGATAGGCACCGCCAGCCAACACCACTAAAATAGCGTAGATTTCCGTCATTTGAGCGTAGTCACCACGTAACCAAGACACAATATGATCAAGCGGTATGGTTTCTTTTCCACCGACGCTGATCGGAATGAAAAAAACAAAAATACCAATGCAGCTATAGGCAATGAGTTTAAGAAGAGACAGTGGAGACACGGCTCCAGACTTTGGATCAGTAGCATTCATGTGAAGACTTCCTATGAGAAGGTTATTAATCACAAGATAAAAAGCAACAAACATACCAACATGTATATACATATAAAAATACGCTAAAAATGCTTATTTTCTCTTAGGACTAATATTCGATTATTGTTATTTTGACCATCAAGGCTGAGAGAATCGCACATAATAAGCGCAAAATAAAGAATTATGCGCTTAATTGAATCACAACTACCTGAAGCAGATCATCACAAAAAAGAGGAAGGATTTTTTTATCTGAAGACTAAATTTTTAAGTTGTCTATACATAAAGACTCAAGATATGGATTGTCTGATCAGCTCCTCATATTTCGCCAATAAATATTCGACTTGATACTGACTCACATCGGGGGCTTTAACATCATTCGCGACAACAGACTGAATCAAGTCCACGGCTTGTTTCGCTTCATGGTGAATGTCTTTTAGATCACTTTGATAAAGATATGGCATATCATTGCGCTGATCGCCAAACAATTCAGGATAAACCTGCCTATTCGGCAATACCGGCACACAACCAAGCGCAACCGCTTCCAATACCGCAAGCCCTTGAAACTCGTGCAATGCGGTAGACAACACAAGGTCAGACGACGCCAGAAAATCTAGGTAATCCGCTCGACTCGGCGCGTAGCCAAATTGCCTTATTCGGTGGGCGAACTTGGCATGGATAAGATCAAATTCTTTTGGAATAGAACGAAATTGCTCGCCGAGAATGGCTATGTCATAGTCTATTTGGCGACGCTCTAATTCTTCTAAAATCGCCAGTAACCGGTCTGGCCCTTTGTCAAACTCCCAACGTGCAGACCATACCAAGCGGACACGACCAGAACGCCCCGTGGCCCCTTTCAATTCTGCACAATGCGCAATATCCAAAGGCACAGGCAAAACCTGTGCTTTATCTTCGGTGTTATTGAGCCAATCTGGAGAGACATAATCCGGCAGCTTCTTCAACAAGGCCCGAGCACCGGCAAAAAAAGACGCTTTATTAAACTGGCTGTTGAACACACAGCAATCCGCCGCCAAAGCACTGTATAAGGTCACCATCTGCATTTCTATTAAGCCTTGTTGCTTATCGCTGGCTGGGTAAGCAAATTGGTTTTCATGGAAATACAGTATCCAAGGAATATTCTGCAAATCAGGGCAAAACGCCTTTAAGCCAACGCAATCCGTCATCGATGTGGCAACGACCAAATCGTAGGACTTTTCTAAAATGGACTTAAATTTTGGATCAAACGCAAAGCTCATGGCATTACCGCGAATTCGCCATGCGAAATGTCGAGCGGGCAAAGACAAATACTCCCAATCGTGCTGACTCAGCCCTTTCATTAAGGTGTGCGCCCATGCTTTATGGCTGCTGGCTTCATAAGCACTTATCAATAAAATTCGCACCGTACTTTTCCCACTCATCTGTTTAATTTTGCGTTTGCGGCTGGCTCATCAGAGTTGGGTCGAATATCATGTAAGCCAGTAACACATTCTTTGAGGAAAACCATGATCATTCAACGCCACGACGAAGATATTAACACGCCAACAGGCACGATGCGCTGTACCGTTTATCACCCTAAAGCAGACGGCCGCTTTCCATGTATTTTCTTCTATTCCGAGATTTTCCAACAAACCGCGCCCATTGCGCGTTCCGCTGCCATGATGGCGGGCCATGGCTTTGTGGTGATTGTTCCAGAAGTGTTTCACGAACTTAACCCCATCGGCACAGTGTTAAGCTATGACGATGAAGGTAAGGACAAAGGCAACGCAGACAAATTTACCAAAACCCTAGAAGCTCATGATAGCGATACGGTGGCCATGCTAACGCACTTCGAACAACAAGCTTACTGCACAGGACAATTCGGCTCTATGGGCGTTTGCTTGGGTGGCCATTTAGCGTATCGTGCGGCGCTTCACCCTCGCATTCAGGCGTCTTTTTGTTTGTACGCGACAGACATTCATTCAAACACCATCCCTTGCAACGAAGGCAATGACTCTTTCACGCGCACCAAGGAGATTCAAGGGGAATTAGTCATGGTGTGGGGCAAACAAGACCCGCACGTTTCCACGGTAGGACGTCAGAAAATTTACCAACAATTGATCGATACGGACCGCCTATTCACTTGGCATGAATTCAACGGCCAACACGCTTTTATGCGTGACGAAGGCGATCGTTACGACCCTGCCCTCGCCTTAGAATGCTACAACAAAGCCGTGGCGTTATTTCAACGCACCTTGCATAAAGCTTGATCATTCAACACTCACACTCAACGACAAGAAACGAGGTGAGCTTATTGCTCGCCTCGCCACATTGGTGTCATCTGGCACTCGCCTAGCTCACCCGAAATCCACATATCACCATCTTGAATCGTCACATTCAATTGCATAGATCGAGTGCAAATCTTCGCTAAGGCTTCCACTTGCACCTCAGGGAAACGCAACACACGCATGTTCTCAAAGCGGCTGTTTTTGCCTTTGTTTTGTTCCCACCAGATGTCCGATTTATCATTGTAGTTTACAACAATCACTTGTTGCGCTCGGCCGCACGCCTTGCGCAAACGTTTCTCGTCTGGCTGTCCTAGCTCGACCCAAAGCAAAATTTCATCAGAGTAATTCTTCTGCCAAAGATCTGGCTCGTCTTCGGTGCTAATACCTTTACTGAAACTCAACTGCTCGCTGCCTTCTTTCTCATCAGCCAATAAAGCAAACGCCGCCAAACGCACCATCATGCGTTCTTCCGTTTCAGAAGGGTGTAATGCCAAGGTCAATTCATAACTTTGGTAATGGTTTCGATCCATATCGGATACTTGAACCGATGCTTTATAAATTGTTGCTTTCGTTGCCATGCGCTCACTTACTAGGTTTATTAACGATGAAAAAAGAGGAACCAGAAAATCGCGACGAATTGTACAGCAAAAAACGCCGCTAATACCGCACTAAACAGACTGTTTTTTCTCGTCATAAACGTATTTGTTAAGCCCAAAAAAAGAACTGTTATTTCGATATAAGTGATTGACATAAGGCTCAAAAAAAGGCTCAATGAAAAAGCTCATTAATGAGCAAAAATTACACAATGCATTACGCAATCAATACAACCCAAAGTTAAGGAGAAGCACAATGACTATTTACACGCTACATCATTCTACTTCCTCCATCGCTACTCGAATTAATAATCGAGTACGTAAAACTTTGTCCACGCGTTCAATGCCTGTGTAATACACCATTGACCGCGGAATTTACGCGGTCACCTCTGTAAGAAACACCCCGTAAGTTCCGCCAAAACACACTATTAAATGTTAATTTTGGAGAAAACTTATGAGCATCATCGCCCTATTCAACGCCGCTAAAGAGTATTTCGAAGCTCGTCGCACTAACCAAGCTTTTCGTCAGCTTGACGATCACTACTTAAAAGACATCGGCTTCTACCGCGACAACGGCCACATTCGTCCATTGGCTGGCAACAAAGATTTAGACAATGAAACAAAAGGCCACGTTCAAATACCACCGGGTGAACAACCGAGCGACGGGTGACGAGAGCGTCACCTTAGAAAGACTCTAAGGTGACGGTAAACCACTGGGCCGGATAGCCAAAACGCCTTTTACTACAGTGTAGTAAAAGGCGTTTTTTATGGTCTTTAAGACCCCTTCTAGTCTCTGTTTTAATCCACTCTTTAGTCATTAGGCTCATTACAGGGCATCAGAACGATGCGATTAAACCGGATCACTAACAGACTATTTACCCTCATGATCTTTCAGCAAATCACTTTCTGTGACCTGACCATTCGTTGCTTGCGAGATGCGCCGGATGTATTTTGCTGGAGAGCGCTTATGAACATGCAACCAATTCCAAACATGAGCTTGTTTCACTCCTAGCATTTTAGCGAGCGCCGTTTGACTCCCTACAATTTCGACCGCTTTAGCGATGGCTGACATATAACCTCCCTTAACAACCTTTACTGTATCTAATGACAGTTTTTATTGTTTGTCAAATACAGATAAAGTTGTAATCATTCCCATCATGAGTATTGCAGATCGCGTTAGACAAAAAAGAACCCAACATAGACTAACTCAAGCCGAGTTAGCGAAGCGTGTTGGCATCACACAGCAATCTCTGCAAAAAATCGAAGACGGCAGAACACAAAACCCACGCAAATTACTGAATTTGGCCAAAGAGCTAAACTGCAGCCCAGAATGGCTACAGCTTGGAACCACAACAGAAGTCAGAGAAAGTAGCTCACATTACAGTAACGACAGCGCACCACCTACCTCACTGAGCCAACACCAAAGACCTATTATTAGCGTCTTTCAAGCGGCGCAATGGTCTAACCATTCACAGGCCATCGAGCCGCAGGCTTATTTAGACACGCCGCCAGATACCTCCCCCTCTGCATTTTGGTTAAAGGTTATTGGCGATAGCATGACATCAACCTCAGGTATCAGCATCCCCGAGGGCTATTTGATACTGGTGGAGCCAGATCGTACGGCTAAAAACGGCGATTTAGTGGTGGCGAAAATAATTACCCACAATGAAGTGACGTTCAAAAAATTGGTCATAGACACTGGGCATACCTACCTAAAACCGTTAAATTCGAACTACCGCCCCATTGAAGTCTCCGAAGGCTTAGTCATTATTGGTGTGGTGACACAAGCTCGAGTGTTGTTCTAAATCGCTTGCAAAAGCACCCAGCAATTTAGCGTGACATTTCTGTATAAAATAACAAAAACAATATTAACTGTTGACGCGCATACAGCATAAACTGTATTTTGACTGTGTCGATAACAATCAAAGGATAGAAATTATGTTAATTCTCACTCGACGCCCTGGTGAAACCATTCACATCGGGGACGACACGGAAGTCACCATTCTAGGAATACAAGGCAGCCAAGTTCGGGTTGGCATCAAAGCACCTAAAAAAATCAGTGTGCATCGTGAAGAAATTTATCAGCGCATTCGAGCCGCTGAATCACAAGAAAATGATCAAGATCAGAACGGCAAATCACAACCCGCCTAATCTGTGTTGATAAACACCTAAAAATGCGAAGTGGCAGCCCCAACCAAAGCAAAAAACTGGTATTGGGGGCTCACTTCTCAACAAAACACTGTCATTTATTTAGTCTATTATTTAAACAAGCACATTATCCACATCATAAGTACCGTTAAACAGCTCAAATATCTTACCGTCCAAATTATCCTTGGTTAGGATAAACAGTATTGACTTAGCCACATCGGCACGCGGAATCGCCATTTCTTCACGACTATTGGGTCGTTTTACGGTGATTTTTCCCTCACCCTCGTCATTCGTTAATGGACCTGGACGAACAATGGTATAAGGCACGCCAGACACCATTAAATATTTATCTGCCATGTATTTGGCGACCAAATAAGGCTTGATATCCGACTCAATGGAATCAGGATTATCGGCACCAATGCTGCTTAGCATAATAAACTGCTTAACTTGATTGTCTTTTGCGTAATCCACCGCTTTTTTGGCAGCCCATAAATCAATTAACAACGTTTTATCTGCACCCGTCGCACCTCCTGAGCCTGCCACAAAAATAACATTACTCACACCAGCAAAAGCGAGACTGAAATCCCCTTCTAAATCCGCTTCCATGACCTCGAGTTCATCACTTTTAAGGTGCGCCAATTTACTCTTGTCTCGTACCAAAGCTCGAACTGGCTCGCTCGTTTCCACCAATGCTTTTGTGATTAACTGACCAATTTGGCCACTTGCACCAATAACTAATGTCTTGTTCATAGCTTGCCTCCTTTAAGTCCCAAGGAAATGACCCTAACTTAACACCGCCATCGCCTTATCAAGTCTTACTTTTAACTATAAGGACATAGCCACCAGATAACACCCCAAACAATCAACTTGCATATTTACTGGACATTAGGTGTTTATTCTTAAAGAAAAAGAGCGTCGAACAAACCATCACACAACCCTCATAGAACTCATACACTTACTCACAAAACACTGCAAATCTCGACGCATTCCTGACATCGAAGAAGTCCTACAATCCAGCCGAATTTACTCCTCAGGAAATGGGCCATGCGTCACTGTTTTTTTGTGTTGCTTATGTTGTTCTCGGTATGTGTATCAGCAAGTTACTACGATGGAACGGAAGGCCTTAGCGGCGATGCATTGAAATCCAAATTACACAGTATCATCGATGGTCAACAGCCGCTTAAGTACACCCAAAGCGGCAATACCGATTGGTACGATGGTAAAGATATAGACGTGTGGGAAGCCTTGGTTTATACCGACTCAGCCTGCCCCAGCGAGCAACCCAAATGCGGCCTTGTGCAAATGCTTTACCTTGATGATGTAAGGCACATTGACCAAGCGAACCGAGGTAAAAGCAATGACGACTCATGGGACAGAGAACATGTTTGGCCAAAGTCGCGTGGCTTTGCCAAACAAAGCCAAGACGGTTACACCGACCTGCACCACTTGCGTCCCGCTGACCGGAACATAAACGGCGCGCACAGCAACTATGGGTACGCCGTGGGTGGCACACCGTTTTACGACACCTTAGGCGATGGCAGCAAAGTCTACAGCGGCACTTATGTGGACAAAACCAATGAATCCTTCGAACCCACCGACCGAGCCAAAGGCCAAATCGCCCGCATGATCTTCTACATGGCGACACGCTACGAAATTGGCGACAACGCCCCACCGGAAAACATGCCAGACCTACGCATCGTCAAAGGCAACGAAAAACAAAGCGGAGAGCCGACCATTGGCGACTTATGTACGCTGGTTAGATGGAACGAAGAATTCCCAGTAACCGACTTCGAAAAACGCCGTAACGACCGAGTACAAAAGCTGCAAGGCAACCGAAATCCCTTTATCGATCACCCTGAGTTTGTGGATAAGATCTGGGCAAGTCAGTGTTTATAAAATATTAGTGATGGATGATGCTGGCGCGTAACCCAGCCTACAGCCTACTTGATTGAACTAAAAAGCTGAAATCAACGACTCTGCCCTTTGAATTCTAAAATGGCCGTCTAAGCGGCAACACGTTCCCGACTATCGTTCCCACACAAATGCATACCAAAGCGATAAGCAGACCACTTGTCACAGGCTCGCCAAATAATGGGACAGCAAACATACTAGCCAACAAAGGAACCAACGCCATAAGCGCTCCCATTTTTGTCGCACCTAGAATATGTACCGCTTTTCCGTAACAAACAAATTGCACTGCAATCGCCATAATAGCCTGATAAAAAGCCTGCAAGGCAATCATGCTATGAGAAACATCGTTAAAAGCATGGGATAACCGAGTGAGGTAATAAGGAGTAAATAGTAAAGTGGTTGCAGTGATCACCCCCAAAGTGGCGTGCCACGGTGGAAACTTCCAACGCCTTAATAATACAGTAAATATCCCCCAAAATAGGCAGGCAACGACAAAGCTAACATCACCAACCCAATATGACACGCCAGATAATAGCGTTTCTAGTAATAACGCAAAAATGCCCAGGCTACTAATGCCAATCCCCATCCAAGCAAATCGAGAATGCCTCTCTCCAGCCCAAAAATAGGCAAGCACGGCAATCATAATTGGCATTAAACCAGGCAATAACAAAGCCGCATGAGTCGCGGGCGCTGATTGAAAACCGTTAAAAACAGAAAGCGAATAAGCCAAGCCACCAATAGACCCTAGCAACATCATTCGCACTTGAAAAATCGCCTTACGGTGAATCCAAATGAACGGAAAAAACACCAAAAATGCTGTACCAAAACGCACCATCATCATATCGGGCAAAGACAAAGCAGCCAGCGCACCAGCGCGCGATATCAAAATAAAACCCGTCCAAACCAGTACCGACGTTAAAGCAAACACATACCCTTTTACTATTAGTTTATTACTGTGCTGCCATCGCCCTTTCATACTTCATCCATCTGGTGACTTAAAAAAAGCAGTATATCTGGCATCGACATTTGGAAACAGCCAGCAAACTAAGCTTTCCACTTTTTGGCTCACTTTACCAACCCCATTAGCGATTTATGAGACCCATATTAAATACCTCAGTTACGATGGGTGTCTCATTAACGTCCCTCTTTCCGCAAAATAATCGATTTCATTAAAGCTGCCAAATGGTGGCTTTTTTAATGCCTATAATTTCCCTTTCCTGCCCTTAAAGCCCGATCCCAACCACTTTCATTTTTCACCGTAAACCATTTTTAAATCAAGCAACCTCACTCGCCACCACGGTTCACCGATACCCTGCTTTGCTGTCGCCTCGTGCGGTGACTTTGTCGATGGACCAGTTGCCTTTCATTTCTGGTGGGAAGGTGTCGTTTGGGGTGAGGATGCCTTCTGCGACGAGTTGGGTTGCCCGTATCTAGTCAATAAGGGCGTCGAGTGTGACGCTGGTGCCTTGGCGTTGGCTTTTGATGAGATCGTCTTGGCTGGCTTGTTGGGCGGTGGTTAGGTTGTCGTAGCTTTAGCGGAGCTTTTTGAGATCGATGAAGATTCAGTTCTACTTTTCATCAATCTCAAACTCTCAAAAAATATTACTTAGCACTCTCCCATATTATTCCTGACTCCCAAAGATAAGCTACAATGGGTGTCTCATTAAGTTCAAAAAAGCCCATCGGAAGGATGGGCTTGTGGGGGGTAGTTTAGTTTTTAAGGAATTAAGGGTTAATTTTCATCTGATCCCAATGCAATAGCTCAACGCATAGAATCTTTTCTATGACTGGGTTTGAAAGATGGTTATCCTGTTAAAAAGCGATTCTGTAAATAGCTGTTTAATAGTACATATGCTAAGAACCTTAAAAAATCTGGCTTGTTAAGCGTTACCAAGTTCTCTCAACTTAGTCTTCAAGCTTAAAATCAAATAGCATATTCAATCTTTTAATAAGTCGTTCCTGTCCATCCAATATTGGTAAAAAGCGCCACTTTGAAATAGCATCAAGACATGCTTTATCTAATAGCTCTCCAGCGGATTTAGTTACCTGAATATCTTCCGGCTTTCCTTTTTTATTCACTAAAAAACTGACAATTACGCGGCCTTCAATACCTTCTTTCCGTGCCTTAACTGGATATATAGGATAGACAGACTTAACCAATGTAAACTCCCCATTAGTCTCCTCAAAAACCTTCTTTTCTTGGGTTTCTGAAAGTGAACTCTGAACCCATTGTCCATTATTTAATGAATAATGAGGTGGTGCGCAACCTGCTAGAAAAAGTAATGCACTTAATATAATGATGATTTGTTTTTTCATTTTTAGATTCTTACTCCGCAATATGAGATATGTGTTAGCCCCTACAACCCACTGAATGAAGTAAATCGACTAATAACTTTCATTTAACCAACAAGAAATTTATCTTTTTACTCCAATACAAACAACAACTAAAGCCCAGATCTGGGCTTTAGTTGTTTGCTGCTTAGAAGTCTACAAAGTTGCGTTGGGCTAGTCTTTGACGCGGGTGATGTTGTCGTTTACCCAGTCTGCTTGCCTGAATTAAAAGCTAGTTGGGCAATTTGCTGTTGTTTTTTGTTAGGAAAGTGCGGACGGTTTGGATTAGGTCGATGAGTTCTTTTGATGGAACGACGACGGGGTCGATTTGTATCTGCATGGATTTGACGATGTTGTTGAGCAGTTGCCGTCCTTGGAGGGAATAGCTGTCTTTTTCCGCTAGCGCTAAGCTGTCTAAATTTATGAGACACCCATGTTAAAAACAGCTGACAAATTTATGAGACCCCCATGTTAAAAACAGCCGCACCATACCAAACGATCTTATCCAGAGATGATATTTATATGAAATTCATCTTTTATCGTTTTGGTAAGGTGCAATTCACTACTAAAAGGCTGGTTATTAGGTTGTTAGGCGAATGAATTTACTAATATATGATTAGTAAAGAAAGACGATGAATGGTGGATGGAATGAAGCTAGGCGAGTAGTCGGTTATGACTGGATCTTGGTTTTCTATTTAGTTTGTTTGAATCACAATAATGAGCAATGGAATGTTCAGCACCAACAACAGCCCCCGTTCTTGCGCCAAATTCTGTCGCAATACACAGCCAATTTTCTGAGGATATGTTGAGTCGTTGAAGAATCGGTAACAATGAAGCGTCTATCGCACCTCGTTTATCTTCTCGGATGATTAGCCCAGTCATATCAACCAACTCAAGGTAATCTGACAATTCAAAAGGTAGACCATCTGGCATGCTTTCTCTGGGGTTACCAACAAAAGGATAAAGCAACTTTGGTTGCTTTTGATGCCTTGCAGCGGTCACACGTTTTTTAACACTGGTGAATTCTGAAGTTTCTGGTGTCTGGCTTATTTTTGCTCTCAGTGGATTAAGATCAACGTAGGCCATACAAGCCACTAATGCCGATTCATCCAGCAAGGCTTGGGACTTAAAACGCCCTTCCCAGAACCTTCCTGTGCACTTGTCTTCAAAATTCGCTTGGCGAGCAATAGGTTCATTCAATTCCCTCATAAACCAGCTAATGTCTGTAAGACGATTTCTAAAGGTTTCGGCAGACGATTCCACCAACGTCATAGCATAGTCAGGCAATGACTCACCTCGTACAAATTGCTGAGTAAACACGGTGCCTTTATGTAACTTATGCCACCTTTGCAAAACCTCTAATGTAGACCACTTCGAGGCTTTTTCTGTATTGATATGCAACACCACATGAAGATGGTTACTCATTACCGCATACGCACAAACATCGATAGCAAAGACACTGGCTAAAAATAACAAACGCTTTTCAACCCAGTCACGACGGTGCTCAAAGCTTGCACCAGAGACAGGATCTTCTCCACACAAAAACGCCCTACGAACACAGCGAGAGACACAGTGATAGTAAGGCGTATCTTGTAAACTAACTTGCTGACTTCTGGCTCTTGGCATGACGAAACCTCTCTTCCATGAGAAAAAACAATACTGGCTAAATATACAGTATTGAGAAAAATCGTCAAGTTACGATGGGTGTCTTATTAAGTCGTGCTACGAACACAGCGTGAGACACAGTGATAGTAAGGCGTATCTTGTAAACTAATTTGCTGACTTCTGGCTATTGGCATGACGAAACCTCTCTCTTCCATAAGAAAAATACTGGTTAAATATACAATATTAAGAAAAATCGTCAAGTTACGATGGGTGTCTTATTAAGTCGTTTGTCAAGTTACGATGGGTGTCTTATTAAGTCGTTTGACCGTAACGCGCCACCGCGACCCAACCGCCGTCGCTAGTGCGCTGCAAACCCTCGTATGGCGTGCCTTCGCTCAGCGAAAACACAAAACCACCGAGCGACATCATCTGACGCATGATTACTCCTTAGATAAAAATGGAAGGACAGAAACGAAAAAGCCCATCAGGGATGGGCTTGGAGATGTTTGGGTTTGAAGTGGTTAAAGGGTTATTTTTTATCTGTCCTAAAGCGCCATAACTTACGAATCAATTTCCACAAAATGACAGGCATATATGAAATAACAGTAAACCAGAAAAACACAGGAACAATCAAAGTCTTTAATAGTAAGGGATAATCTATAGGGCAGTTATCTGGGTCCAGTGTGATGGAACTAACGCAATAATCGCCTGCATGATTATTTAGCCCAAACACAATCGCCACAAAACAAGTGACAAGAAAAGATATAATCAACGGTATATAGTAGCGTTTGCGCGTCATTAATCGTTCTTCCATAACTTATGTACATAAATATAATTTACCCGAGCACCGTAATCTCTGACTTTTTCAGCACCAGTAAAATTGTAAATACTCGAGACTTTCCGAATAGTTGGATTTTGAACCCTTACCCATATGCGCTTTAAAATCAAAGCACCTAGTCGTATATTTGCCTCTGTATTATTTTCGATATCTTCTTTTGAATAATTTAGAGATTGGGCAAGCTCTTGCCAACCATCATATCTCACATTCATTGGGCGGAATGAGCTAATTTTAACGCCAGGTAGAACACCTAAATAATCATAGTAGCCGTGTGTTGTTTCCATATAGGCTATCGCTTTTAAAAAGTCAGCATCGATACCCATCTCTTCACCAGCACTATCATACAACTCTTCTTTCCCATCTACCTCATCGAAAAAATCAATCTCAATAAAAAGGCTCACTTGAATCTGCACTAGGGTTCTCATTGATTTCGAATATAGCCGGAGAGTTTGAGATTATACTCGCTCTTCGGTCTGCCTCCATGTTAACAACAGGTATAATCAAGGCATTATTTGATTCTGCTTTTTGTTTGGCACCGAGAATACGCTCCAATGTATCCTTGTCTTTTTGGGTTCTTTGTTCAGCAAGCAATAACGACCTTTTATTTTCTTTATCAATCGTATCCTGATCGACAGTAGTATAAAAAGCTCCGTTATAATCTCTGGAAGAGGCTCTATTGTTAGACATTTAAAATCACTTAAGCAAAAGAAGAAAATACATCATATTTTCTTCATACTGGTTAAAAATAAATGTATGAACTCAAGATGTTATCGTTCACGACATACCTGTCATACAATCCTTTCCTTACTTTAAAAGCAACTTATCCAACCTACCAACAACTAAAGCCCACATTGGGCTTTAGCTGCTTGCGGCTTAGAAGTCTACAAAGTTGCGTTGGGTGAAGTCTTTGACGCGGGTGATGTTGTCGTTTACCCAGCCTGCTTACCTGAATTAAAAAGCTAGTCGTGCTATTTGCTGTTGCTTCTTTTGTTAGGAAAGTGCGAACTGCTTGGATTAGGTCGATGAGTTCTTTTGATGGAACGACAACGGGGTCGCTTTGTATCTGCATGGATTTGACGATGTTGTTGAGCAGTTGCCTTCCTTGGAGGGAATAGCTGTCTTTTTCCGCTAGCGCTAGATTGTCTGTGGGGGCGGAAAGTTGTTTTTGCTCGTGGAGTTGTTTTCCCATTAGTTTAAAACTAGACCCTCTTCTCTCTTAGATATCTTGTAATTTTATGACATAATGTTGTGCATCTGTCGCAGGAAGTCATTTCCCTATGTTGCGACGCTTTTTTGAACTTATTCGATACGTACACAATGCCATTAGATAATGGGGTAACCCCAGTAAATTCAAGCACTAAGCTTGATCGCCGATTTTCTATTGCCCCAATGATGGAGTGGACGACAAGCGACTACCGAGTTTTCGTTAGAACACTTAGCAAAAATACGCTGCTGTATACCGAGATGGTGACGACGGGGGCTTTGCTGCAAGGCAATCATCCTGAAAGATTCCTACGATACGATGGTTGCGAACACCCTATTGCTCTTCAATTAGGCGGGTCTGATGCGATTGCGTTGGGTAAATGCGCAAAAATGGCGGAGCAAGCGGGTTTTGATGAGGTTAATCTTAACGTCGGCTGCCCGAGCGATAGAGTTCAAAACAGTTTGATTGGTGCGTGTTTGATGGCTCACCCTGATAAGGTGAAGGATGCCATGCGTGCCATGCAGGACAGCTGTACTATTCCTGTGACCATTAAGCATCGCATTGGTTTAGACGACCAAGAAGAGTACAGTGTGGTACGAGATTTTGTTGGTGATATTGCGACAACTGGTGTGAAGACCTTTATTGTCCACGCTCGTAATGCGATTCTGGCGGGCTTAAGTCCGAAAGAGAATCGTGAAATACCACCGCTGAAATACCATTATGTGCATCAGTTGAAGAAAGATTTCCCAGAGCTTGAAATCATTATAAACGGTGGCATAAAAACAGTAGAAGAATGCCAAGAACAATTAGCGCATGTCGATGGTGTGATGGTGGGCCGTGAGGCTTATCATAACCCTTGGATATTGAGCCAAGTCGACAATGTATTATTTGGCGGTCAGCCGTTGGTTCATGATCGCTACAGAGGCGCTAGAAGCTTTCGTTCCTTATGTTGAACGTAAGCTGCAAGAAGGCGAACGCTTAATGCACCTAACCCGACATATTTTGGGTATCTTTCAAGGCGAAGCCGGCGGCAAACAGTTCCGTCGCTACCTTTCTGAAAACGGTCATAAAGCCGACGCACAGATAAATGTATTATTAGAGGCCATTGATTTGGTCAAACATCATCAACGCAAAGGATAAGAGCAATGAGCAATAAGTTATCTCAATTGAAAGAGTTCACGACCATTGTGGCCGACACGGGCGATATCACGGCGATCAAAGATTTTCTACCACAAGATGCGACTACTAACCCATCTTTGATGCTTAAAGCCGCACAAATCCCTGAATACGCTCCTTTTATAGATCAAGCCATCGCTTGGGCTAAAACACAAAGCAACGACAAAGATCAGCAAATTCTAGACGCTGGCGACAAGTTGGCCGTGATTGTTGGTACCGAAATCCTAAAGTACATTCCTGGTCGTATTTCGACTGAAGTGGATGCACGTTTGTCTTTTGACAAAGAAGCGACACTAGCGAAAGCACGTAAACTGATTGCGCTATATGAAGAAGCTGGCGTGTCTCGTGACCGCGTGTTGATTAAAGCAGCGTCTACTTGGGAAGGCATCAAAGCCGCAGAAGAACTAGAAAAAGAAGGCATCAACTGCAACCTAACCTTGTTGTTCTCTTTTGCTCAAGCACAAGCCTGTGCTGAAGCTGGCGTTTACCTGATTTCTCCATTCGTTGGTCGTATCCTTGATTGGTACAAAAAATCGACTGGCCAAGAGTACACAGCTGAGACTGATCCAGGTGTTGTATCTGTGACTGAAATCTACAACTACTACAAACAACACGGTTACAAGACCGTTGTAATGGGCGCGAGTTTCCGTAACATCGGCGAAATCGAGCAGCTTGCTGGCTGTGACCGTTTGACTATCAGCCCTAACCTGCTTGAAGAATTGAAAAAAGACGAAGGCAAACTTGAGCGTAAATTGGTTCCAGCGACCAGTGTGAAAGCGGCACCTGCTGCGATCACAGAAGCGGCATTCCGTTGGGCAATGAACGAAGACGCCATGGCGACAGAAAAATTGTCTGAAGGCATTCGTAACTTCGCAGCGGATCAGCGTAAGTTAGAAGTGACGCTAGCGTCTATGCTATAAAATAGAAGCAAGTACGTTAAAACGCGACCTCGGTCGCGTTTTTTATTTCTCACCAGAAGAACAAAAGATGACCGAAACAACAGAATTTGAAAAAATGATCCATGGCGAAACATTCAATGCGATCGACCTAGATCTTCGTCTACGCAGAGAAGCCGCTCGTCTTGCTTGTGCTAAATTCAATGCACATCCAAGCAAAGGCAACCTTCGTCACGTCACCCGCTTGTTTGCAGAATTTGGTAGTGTGGTGATTGAACCGGGCTTTCAATGCGATTATGGTTCGCAAATTCATCTTGGCGAACGGGTCTTTATTAATTTCCACTGTGTTTTCCTCGACAGCGCCAAGATCAAGATTGGTGACGATGTACTCATCGGGCCGGGCGTGCATCTTTATACGGTAGATCACCCAAGAGACGCCGAACAACGCGCCTCTGGCGAATGCTTTGCGCGCCCTATTACCATAGGTAACAAAGTCTGGATTGGCGGCGGAGCAAAAATCCTCCCCGGCATTAAGATTGGCGATAACGCTATTATCGCTGCGAATGCGGTGGTCACTCGACACATCGCCGATAATGAACGCTACTTTGGATAACCAATCGATACGCTTTTATGCGCTCACTCGCCAATGCACTTTTTTGCACAGTCCTAGCAAACGTCCTTTGTTAAAGCCTTATTTTCGGCTTACCTGAATACTTCATTCAACTAGGTAAGCAATTGGCAATTGCTAAGGAAATGCTCGGCTCTCCCCGCCTGTTTCGATTATTTGCTATATACTTCAGTCAAATTAGCAAATTAAAGAGGTTGCTTCATGAAAACGTGGATTCTATTTTTAGCCAGTCTATTGGCACTAGATGCGAACGCCTCAAAAACCATCGTAGACGGTTCACTTAATGTTGAAGAAGTCACTCAGTTTGACGGCACGCCTTGGGGCATTGCGCTATTGAATGACCAAGAAGCTATTGTCACCGTTAAAAAAGGTGTGGCTTACAAGGTAAATTTGGCCAATGGCAAACAACAAGCCCTAAATGGATTACCTGAAGTGGATAATCGAGGCCAAGGTGGACTGCTGGATGTCGCCAAATCCCCTATTTTCGATGAGGAGAAATGGGTCTATTTTACTTACTCAAAACCGACCGATGAAGGCGCAAAAACCACGTTAGCCAGAGCCAAACTGATCAATAATGATTTGACTAAATGGCAGGATTTATTGGTGTCAGACTCAGCCAGTTCCGATTCAAAGCACTTCGGTGGTCGCATAGCGTTTGACGATAAAGGACACGTGTTTTTCTCCATTGGTGACCGCGGCGTGCGTGAAAACGCTCAGAATCTTAACAACCATGCTGGCAGTATCATTCGTCTTAATTTAGACGGTAGTGTGCCAGCGGATAATCCGTTTGTCACACATGCCAATATCCGCAATGAAATCTGGAGTTATGGTCATCGTAACCCTCAAGGCCTTTTCTATGACACGGATACGCACACTCTTTGGTCAAATGAACATGGTCCAAGAGGTGGTGATGAGATCAATCTTATTCGCCGCGGCGCTAACTACGGCTGGCCGATCGTGTCTCATGGTAAAGAGTATTGGGGACCAGTTAGCGTGGGTGACGGTGTCGAAAAAGACGGCATAGACAACCCTATCAAGGTGTTTATTCCTTCCATCGCGCCAAGCAGCTTATTGCGTTACAAAGGTATGCTATTTTCTAACTGGAACGAGGATTTTCTCTCGACAGCGTTGGCACTACGGCACTTAAATAAAGTGAAAATTGAACAAAATGGCGACAGCACCGAAACTCGCTATTTGGAAGATCTCGATGAGCGCCTTCGCTCTATTGCACAAGATTCCACAGGAGCGCTGTACATCGGTACGGACTCAGGAAACTTTTAAAAATAACATTAGCAATCGAAAGTAGCCTCAAAAAAGTGGGCTAAGTGTTCATTAAGCACTCATAAAAAGAAAAGAAAAAAGTCAGAGTCAGGAGCCTCTATTAAGCTCCTCACTCTGACTCTATTAGACCACTACAAATTACACTGATAGAACAATTTTAATCGGTTAACACAATACGGTTACGACCCAGATTTTTAGCCATATATAAGCGTTGATCAGCGAGCCTATACAGAGACTTAAAATCCCCCTCATCTTCAAGACTGTAAGATACACCAATGCTGATCGTGTAATGAATAGCTAGGTCATCCAGATGAAACACTGTATCTTGCACGTATTTGCAAAAAGAGGTTGACCAGTCTTTACTAATCCCAGCGGGCATCAATACACAGAACTCTTCTCCACCTAAGCGAAAAAGCTGATCATGGTCATCGACATGTGCTCTAAGACGCTCAGCAAAGTCTACCAATACAGCGTCGCCCACATCGTGCCCATGGGTATCATTAATCTTTTTAAAGTTGTCTAAATCAATCAAAACAAGGGCTAAGGCCCACCGCTTGCTGCAGCTGAAATTGATAATGCTGGCTAATATTACGGCGATTAGCAAGCCCCGTTAGCGGATCCGTAGACGCTATTTTCTTTAATGTATATAACATCTTTTTGTGAACTCGCTCAGCCCCGTGTGTTAATCCCCACAAGAAGACATAAGCGAAGCTCAAATTGATCACCACACTGATCAACTCTTTTCCAAAATCACTGTAGAACCGCAGATAGAGAATACTGCTCACTAGACATAAGCAAACACCACTTAACCAAACACCAGCTTGCTTACCTAACATCAAGTAGGAAGTCATTGGGAAGATCAACACCCAGACTTGTCGTCCAGAGTGCAGTGGTGAATAGCTTATGCCGGTCAAAATACACGCAAAAATAAACGCGACATAAATAAATATGCTCCATTTATAAAAGCGTGACTCTTTAGAACTGAACCACAAAAAAATGGTCAACATCAGCAAAACGATTTCAATCAATGCCAGCTGATATTTCGCCATCGATAGATTCACCACTATTAGCACTGAGCAAGCCGTTCCAATAACCAGCAAAAAACCTTTCACTAGAGCGTCATTAAAAAGGGCTTCATTAAACCAATGCGATGTCGACAGTTGTTTATTCATTCCATACCATATATTACGTTATTCAGACCAACTCGAGTCCGTGGAAAAATCACCCTCTGATAAAACATCCGTCTCTTCGCTGGTAGATGAGCCATCTCCCCAACTGTCACTCGATGCTTCATCACCCCAACTATCTCCTGCTGCGTCTTCACCCCAGCTATCGTTAGCGGGATCAGGGGTTTCAATCGCTTTATTTTTCTTCGGCGGATTGCCGTCATACACATCGTAAGCTCGACTTTGCAAGTAAACATCACGAATGAAGCTATATCGATCGCCAATGATCATGGATTCGGCGCTGAGCAAACGCGCGCGCGTTTGCACAACATCTAAGGCTAATAAACCAAGCTCCTCATCATCATTTAAGTCGAGGATACTTGTTTCATCAAGGTAGGTATATTTAATGGCTAAACCTGAACCATCACGCACAGTAGAAGGACCAAAAAAAGGTAGTACAAGATAAGGACCAGAAGACACCCCCCAGTAACCTAGGGTTTGTCCAAAGTCTTCATCGTATTTCTTCAACCCCATTTCACTGGCAACATCAAAAATCCCAAACCAGCCTGCTGTGCTGTTAATCAAAAAACGAAAACTGGATGAAGCTGTCGCGTCCCACTTTCCTTGTAGAAGGTTGTTAACAATATTACCGATTTCACCTAAGTTAGAGAAAAAATTACTTACGCCCTTCTGAACAGGATTCGGGGTAACGGCCTTATACCCTTCAGCAATAGGCTTTAAAACAGCACCATCTACCGCATCATTAAAAGTAAACATAGAACGGTTAAAACCCTCCCATGGATCTTCTTTGGTTTCTACTGGCACCTGCGCACAAGATTGCACAAGCAACAACAAAGAGCCAAAAAGTAACGTTCCTATTGCTTTCAACATTTTCAGTACCCTTAACGTATAAGACTTCACACAGCGTCTGACTAAAAAAAACAAAACCTTATCTATAACATCAAACCAATTTTTTCACTTCTTGCCATTGCTTATTTAAGCGTTTATCTGAGATAGGCTCTAGCGTACCAACCGATTGAGCAAACAAGGAAATACGATATTCTTCTAGCATCCAGCGATACTTAATCAACTCAGGGTCATAAAGCGCTTTTTCATCATGGGCTTTTTTCTGACGAATATAGGTCTGCCAAAGACCTTCCAACTCAGACACGTACTGATTCTCTTTGTTCAAATGATTTTGAAAACGTTCCAAGCGTACTTCAATTCCTTTGAAATAGCGCGGTAATTGCCCCAACCAAAACAACGGCGTATTACCAATAAACCCTGGATAAATTAAGTGTTCTAACTGCACTTTAATATCACCGTAGATACGCGTCCATGGTAAAGGAATACTGCCTTTCATTCTCTTAGCAACGGCTTGATAAGAAGATAATACTCGATAAAGCTGCTCTGCCATGTCATTCGCGACACTGACTAATTGTGATTTATGACTGACCACACAGCTTTCAAAATCGGCTTTTGTCCGTGGCAAAGTCCGCCCATCTAAGAAGACTTTATCTAGCACCGCATTCAGAAGATCATCCAATAACGCTTCTTTTTGACCTAATGGCGAAAAAATTAACATGGATTCTTTTAAGTGCGGTAGGTTCTTTTGCAAGTAGCGCATTTCTTTACTCAAGGTTAACTTGAGTAATGTGATCACGCCTTTTCGATGAGTTTCCACAGCGGTATTTTGGTCATCAAACATTTTCAATGACACATGATCGCCTTGCGACACCAGCGCAGGAAACGCCGTTACCTTAATGCCCGCTTGTTTGATCTCTTGACGCTCTGGAATGCCCTGCTCTGGCCATGTTGTTAAGCCTTCTTGTTCATGCTGTTTAGTACCAAACTTCGCGAAGCTTTCTTCAACCAAATCGCTAAACTGAGTTTGAAGTTGTGCTAAGTTTTTCCCTACACCAAGCACTTTTCCTCGTTCATCCACCACTTCTAAATTCAAGGTTAAATGAGAGTCTAGTTTTTCCGCATTCCATTCATTGAGCGGAATATCAATCAAGGTCTCGCGCTTGATTTGCAAGCTCAACTGCTCAAGTAAATCGCCTTTTTCTTTCGACAAGTTGGGATAAACACGATCTACAAACTGCGGAATTGGTACAAAGCGGCGACGTAACGCTTTGGGTAAAGCACGCAGCAAGGCTTCGCAGCGCTCTTTGATAAACCGGGCACCGCCCAACCTAAATCCTCTAGATTCAGCTGACGCAACAAGCCAACGGGGACTTTTAGAGTCGCACCATCAGATTCTTGACCAGGTTCAAATTTATAATCAATCGGTAAGGCGACGCCATTCAATCCAAACGAATCGGGAAAGGCCATGTCATCGACTTTCACATCTTGATTTACCAAGTCATCCCGAGTCATTAATAAAGCATCGGGGGAGGTTTTAACAAAATGCTCTAAGCTTTTGGTATTGTGCACATGACTAGGCAAACGCTGATTGTAGAAAGCGAAAACCGTTTCGTCATCGACCAGAATATCCCGTTTTCTAAGCTTGGCTTCTTGGGTTTCTAGGGACTCAATTAGCGCTTGGTTCTTGCGATAATAGGCCTGTTTGGTGCGCAGCTCACCTTCCACCAGCCCAGAACGAATGAAAATCTCTCGAGCTTCTTCTGGATTGACGTGTCCATAATCAATTCGGCGTTTTGCCACAATCACCAAACCATAAAGCGACACTTGCTCATGGGCCATGATGCGGCCTTGATTACGCTCAAAATGCGGATCAAAGTATTGACGTTTTACAAACGGAGCGGCGTATTCTTCGATCCAAGCGGGATCAATACGAGCCGTCACACGCGCATAGAGCTTACTGGTCTCCACCAGCTCGGCCGCCATAATCCACTGAGGCGGTTTTTTGAATAACATGGAACCTGGAAAAATCGCCAATTTACGCGAGCGACAACCCAGCATTTCTTTGCTGTCTTCTATTTTATTGGCCACTTGCGTAAACATACCCGCCAACAAAGCGCGATGTATCGCTTCGTAATGACGCTCTTCATGGTGCACTTCTTTAAAGCCTAGCTGCTTACAGGCAATCATGATTTGGCGATGAATATCGCGCCACTCGCGCATACGCATGAAGTTCAAAAATTGCTTACGGCAATATTGACGTAACTGGTTCTGCGATAGCGCTTGACGCTGTTCTTCAAACCGCTCCCATAAATTCAAGAATACGGCGAAATCAGAGTCTTCGTCTTTATCGACCGCGTGGGCTTGATCAGACTGGGTTTTCTTATCTTGGGGACGCTCACGAGGGTCCGGAATGGACAAGGCGCTAACAATAATCGCTACTTCTTTGAGCACACTGTGCTGCTCGGCGGCGATCAAGATTCGCCCTAATTTCGGGTCAATAGGTAACTTAGCCAGCTGACGACCAATCGGCGTCAGTCGCTCTTTATGCAACGCCCCCAACTCCGTCAAGGCGCGATAACCATCGTTGATCATGCGCTTGTCTGGCATTTCAACAAAGGGAATTTTTCTACCGCGCCCAACTTTAGATTGGCCATCTGCAAAATAACCGACGCTAAGTTGGTACGGAAAATTTCTGGGTCGGTAAACTCGGCACGGTTGTTGAAATCCGCTTCGTCATAGAGTCGAATACAAATACCGTCCGCCACACGACCACATCGCCCCGCCCTTTGGTTGGCGCTGGCTTGGCTGATTTTTTCAATGGGCAGTTGCTGAACTTTTGAACGTACACTGTAACGACTAATGCGCGCTAAACCTGGGTCAATGACGTAGCGAATCCCTGGTACTGTCAATGACGTTTCTGCCACGTTGGTCGACAAGACAATACGACGCCCAGAGTGGGATTTGAAAATACGTTGTTGCTCACTGGAGCTCAATCGAGCATAAAGCGGCAACACTTCGGTATTGCGCAACTCGGCACGACGCAAGATCTCAGCGGTTTCGCGAATTTCTCGCTCCCTGGCAAAAACACCAAAATATCCCCTGCACCGCGATAGCCAGATTGACGCTCTTCGGCAATCAACAGCTCTACCGCATCAAGAATGCCTTGCTCCATGCTTTGGTCTTCGTCTAGCTCTTCAGAATCCGACTTGCTCATCAAGGGCTGATAACGCACTTCTACCGGATACGTACGGCCAGACACCTCAATAATGGGCGCATTATCAAAGTGCTTAGAGAAACGTTCAACATCAATAGTCGCTGAGGTAACAATGACTTTTAGATCGGGTCGAACCGCCAACACTTGCTTCAAATAGCCCAGTAAGAAGTCTATGTTCAAGCTGCGCTCATGGGCTTCGTCAATAATAATGGTGTCGTACTTATACAAACGCTTATCTTGTTGGATCTCGGCCAGCAAAATACCATCTGTCATCAGCTTGATAAGCGTTTCTTCGTTGCTTTCATCACTGAAACGCACCTGAAAACCTACTTGCTCACCCAGCTTAACTTGTAACTCATCGCTGATGCGTTCCGCCACGCTACGCGCCGCAATTCGCCTTGGTTGTGTGTGTCCAATAAGACCTGCGATACCGCGACCTGCTTGCAAACACATCTTAGGCAATCTGCGTGGTTTTACCCGGTTCCGTTTCACCCGCAATAATCACCACTTGGTTTTCTTGAATCGCCTTGATGATTTCATCGGCACGAGCGGCCACAGGCAAGCTTTCGTCGTAAGTGATTTTTGGCAAGCGACACAAACGCGTTTGATATAAGGTCTCAGACTGTTCAATGAGCGCATTCAACTCAGACTGCATTTTGTCAAAAGGCAAACCGTCTTTTTGACGCTTGGTAAGCTGTGCTTGTTTTTGATCAATAAGATGACGATCGCGCGTCATTACGGCATTTGTCGACATGATAAGTAAATTTGTATCCTTTAACTTGGCGCAGAGAAAACAGTAATGATAAGTAACGCGCCGTTGGTATTAGAGGGCTTGGCACTAAATGGCAAACAACCAGCTTAGTGGTGGTAAGAAAACCTCTATCGATATAGTTGTAAATTCTAACATCAATCCCAAGGTAAGGGTTATAGTGATCAACATTAGCAACGTATCTAATACGTTGTTTTCACCCTCAACAGACCAATAAAAAAGGAAATGGTATGTCTCATCAAGTATTCGAAGATAACTCTCTTACCATTGGCAACACGCCACTTGTACGTTTAAACCGTATTGGCAATGGCAATATTTGGGCCAAGCTCGAATCTCGTAACCCTGCTTTTTCAGTAAAATGCCGCATTGGCGCCAACATGGTGTGGGATGCAGAAAAGAAAGGCATTCTGACAAAAGGCAAATCCATTGTGGAAGCGTCGAGTGGTAACACAGGCATTGCCTTGTGTTTCGTTGCCGCGTCTCGTGGTTATCCGATTACCATCACTATGCCATCCAGCATGAGTATTGAACGCCGCCAAGTCATGAAAGCGCTTGGTGCGACGATCGTCCTAACGGAACCCGCAAAAGGCATGAAAGGCGCAATTGCTAAAGCCGAAGAAATTGCTCAAGACGAAAACTTCGTTTTACTGCAACAATTCAACAATCCAGCCAACCCTGAAATTCATGAAAAAACCACTGGCCCAGAAATTTGGCAAGACACTAATGGCGAAATTGATGTATTTGTTGCTGGCGTTGGCACTGGCGAGTACTATCACAGGCGTGAGTCGTTACATTAAAAACACTCAAGGCAAGGCCATCATCAGTGTGGCGGTAGAACCCACCAGCTCGCCTGTTATTACACAAACCCTAAACGGCGAAGACCCAACACCGTCACCACACAAAATCCAAGGCATCGGTGCAGGCTTTGTACCAAAAAATCTAGACCTTTCGATGGTTGACCGTGTAGAGCAAGTGACAAACGAAGACGCCATTGCTATGGCAAAACGTTTAATGCGTGAAGAAGGCATCTTGTGCGGCATTTCTTGTGGTGCTGCCGTGGTTGCCGCAGAACGCGCGAGCCAATTGGCCGAATTTAAAGACAAGAAAATCGTCGTGGTTTTGCCAGACTCAGGCGAGCGTTACCTATCAACCGCTTTGTTTGAAGGTGAATTGCCGACAACGAATTGGTTCAGTAATCATTAACATTGATAACCCCCTCCCGACCTCCCCCTTAGTAAGGGGGAGGAGCAAACGGCTTCCCTCCCCTTATGTCTTCCAAGGGGAGGGTTAGGGGAGGGTCACTTTTTACCCAATTAATGCGGTTTCTTCGTACCATAACGCACCATGTCTTTGCCATTCTCAAAAACATAAGGGGTTACCCAGCGCCCTAACAATAGCTGCTGATTATCATCCAGCACCGCCACAAACGGACGACCATTGGCATTGTTTGTTGCCAACGCCACGCCCGATACATTATTCAATCCCAAACCACCCGCTTCTATTAAACGCAAAAACGTCTCAAGCTCATCAAGGGTGTCAATTACATCATTTTCATTAATCATTCGTTCTACTCTGTTACATCAATAATGACGTCAGGATAACAGTTTTGAAGCATGATAAAAACGAGACGTAGCTAACCCAATCTGTACTGATTCGTCTTTGCTATTTTCTCTCGGATAGCATCACAAACAAAAGCATTTAAACTTTGACCTTCAGCTGCAATAACGGCTTCTCGATGCAACGCCTCACCAGTTCTAATATTAAATGAGCCTTTACAAGGCTTTTGAGCCTCACGCCCAAGCTCTTCACAGGATAAAAGGTATTCATCTACCGAACGACGAAACTCAACTTCAAGCTCTTTCAACGTCGTCGCTTCGTAGGTTACTGTGTCACGAATGAAAGCAAGCTTGCCAAAAAGCGATATTGCTTTCCAGCTCCGGTTCAATAGTGCCTAAATAATCTTTATATCGCAGATAAGTCATAACCAACCTTCTTGTATCAAATGCAGCTTCACCGATTTTAAAGCGCCGCCTTTCAGCTCATTCTTAGGGTGAGGTTTATGTAGCAATTGCATGGCATCTTTACCTTTGTGGTAAAAACGAACTCGCGAGACTGCCATTTCTTTCTTTTCATAGCCCAGCGGAGCGAGTGCCTTGATTGGTTTGTTAAATGTCGCTGCTAAAATTGATATTGTTTGCTTTGCACCAATCTATTGTCGCTTGCTTTAACGCTAACTCTTCGTAGGTATACCAAGCATCTAGTAACTCTAATGATCCTAATAAATCTTTTAAGCGAGAGTATGCTCCTTGCTTACGCAGCATGTCATAAACAGTGTCGAGATGCTCTGGAATCTTCTCTGATGTAAAACGAATTACCAGATGCTTGCCTAAATCTAATTCGCGTTTATCCGGTATTTGCAAATACTTATCACTGTCATACAAATCATCTGGTATTGGTTCTTCAACCGCATCACCGATGTAATATATAGCACCACTTTCAGTATCAAGGTAAGCCTCGCTGTCTCCGCAACCAGAGGAAGCAAACTCAATAGCCCATTCTATGTCATCTAGTTTTACTGTCATAAAATCTCTTGGGGACAAAATATATTAAGCCATAATAAGTTATAGCGCTGCTACCAAGCCGTTGGCTCGATCTGACAAATCACTTCGCCGGCATCAAAAACACACAACTCACCTGATTCCATTTGCTGCCATGTTTCGTCGTGGGTTAAGGGTTGTGTAGCGATAACAGTGACAACGTCTTTGTCTGTGGTGACTTCTTTGAAGTCGACTATGACATCTTCATCCGATAAAGTGGCTTTTAAGCGGCGCTCGGCGGGTGATCCAGTGCAATTGGTGGTGCAAAAACGGTATAAGCGTATGCCATCGGACAGCATCATATTGAAGACGCCCATGGATTTTAACTGCAAAGCCAGTTCAGCCAGTTTTGACGATAATGCATTCAACTCTGGTTCGCACTCACCAAAGCAGGCCTGTAGGCGCTCGATAATCCAGCAAAACGCTCTCTCCGAATCAGTGCTACCCAATGGATGGTGATGCGCTATGGGTAACGAGCCAGATGACTCTAATTGACCATTGTGCGCGTAAGTCCAGGTTTTCCCCCAAAGCAAACGGTGAAATGGATGAGTATTTAACAGACTCACGGCCCCGACATTGGCTTGACGAATATGACTAATGACGATGTCACATTTCAGTGATGTCTTGCTCATCACTTCGGCCATATCTGAATCGGCGCTTGGTCTAGGGTCATGAATCGCCCATACGTAACCATCACGGTACATGGCCATGCCCCAGCCATCTTTATGCGGCCCCGTGCGCCCACCACGAGCACGCAGGCCCGAGAAGCTGAAACATATGTCTGTTGGCACATTGGCACTCTATGCCCAATAACTCACACATCGTCTGGATTATCTCTCTTAGTAGATTTACGGCTTTTCATCCGGCGATACAATAAAACACCACTACCAATGATCAGAATGCCGCCGAGATTTAAAGCACCGTACATAATCCAATCTCGAGTGGTAATGCTGTTTGCTTTGTCACGGATTTTTCCATTTGAGACGTCTCAACAACATTGGTATCCGCATTTTCTGTAGGGTCTTCAATTTCTTGCGCCTCCTCTACCACAGAAACGGCAGGTGCAAACGATACAGGGGCAACCTCTTGTTCAGAAGAGAATGGCGTCATTAGCGTGTCCGCTTCCAAAGCGTTGTTTTCTAAGGTCACGACGGCAGGATGCCCTGCTTCTCGAGAGAGACTCCAAGAAGGCGTTCTGTAATCAAATCGCAAACCAGTTTGCGTCATGCCCACCAACTTTGCTCGGACTTTTACGTTATCACCAACGGATACGGGGATCACTTTTTCCCAGTAACCTTGTCCGATTAATGGCATTTCTTCTGTCTCAATGGTGCCATTCCCATAGGAAAACTCTAATTTGATATTGGAGCGTAATACATTGAGTTTTAGATTAACGGGTTTGGCGGTAAAAACGACCAAATCGTCACCTTGACTCGCCACCGGTAAATTCAATCGCTGGATGAACTGTAAAATACTGACTCAGCTGACGTGAAAAGGTTTTGCCATCCACCAAGGTCACCAACTCATAATTGCCTGGCTCAGTAATACCTACCATACGCTGTTTGAACTGACCATTTGTTCGGGCCAATTCATTGCTATAGATGGACTCTTCTGTTTCGCCACTTAATTGTTTTAAAGTTTGAGTTACCTTTAGCAGATTCAGCACGTCATCATCTTTGATCATGACATCGCTCTGAAACAATCCGATCGTTGAATAAATAGGTTCATTCACAAAAATAACGGGGGCCACTTTTGTGGCTTGTGCGCTTAAATCCGTGATAACTCTGACACTACTACGCTCTAAATCAACATTACTGACCTGCCACTCCCCTGCATCAGGATCGCGAACAGTAATTAAGGTATAATGATCGGATGTGGAAACGGATACATTCTGAGCATTAAGCAAGGACAAGGTGCTGGCATCAGGCTTGGTAATGAGTGGTTTTACATTGCTTTCATGAAAGACAACGAGCGTCAGTTCTTTGATAGCATCATCCACTAAGAAGCGATTGCCATCAAAGGGTAGCTCATCCACTGGCGCCGCTTGCGTAAAAATACGCTCAAAAACATCCAATAGGTCTTCAGGAAGGGCAACCTCTGTATGAATGGCATTTGTTCTTAGGGACAATGATTCCAACAGCGCTTTGTCTGTGTAACCCGTCATGGAAATAGTGTGAAGGTGAATCCCACGTTCTTCTAATTTGGCGGTCAACTCATTGAGAATACGATCACGGGAAGCTTTATTAATTGCTTCATCTAAGCTGATATCTACCATGCCATCCGTCACCAATATCCAATGACGATTGAAACCCGACGCCAAATCACCCGAATCTGGTGTTTCTAACAACAACTTAATAATGGCTTCTAAATCGGTTTCGACGTCTTGGGTAACATAACTGTCGACATAGCTAGCCAGTTTCGCTTTAGTGACTTTATTAACATTCGCTTCTGGCAACAATACGCGAGGCTCTTCGCCAAATAGCCAGATACCTAGCGTTGCTTGCTCTTCAGGAGCGAGGTTCGACATGAGGCGCAACGCCTCCGATGTCAGCTTATCAGGATCACTGATCAGCATACTACCAGAGGCATCCACAATAACACGAAATTGGGTATCCGCTTGACTAAGTAGGTTTCAAAGAGACAGGGCAGCTGATAACAACACAGTATTTATTTTCAACCATTTCACGTCTGCGAACTCCTTGAACAATTTACTTTGTTGAAATTAGCAACCGCTATCACGTTAGATCATACGGTTCCGGCATTCCATGTACCCATTTTATAATATGAGTTTCCCATTCCTCTTCTTCAACATTATGCTCATTGACCGCATAATGTCGAACCGTTAAACCTTGACGAAGCATTTCTTTATCGCTTCCTACTACCAACGGATGCCAATTAGGCAAAGTTTTGGTTTCATGCAGTACACGATAACTACACGTATCAGGCAACCATTGAAAATCATCTATTTGGTTTGGCGTAAGCGTTATACAGCTTGCCACTTTTTCTTGTCGAGTCTCATACACTTTACACTGACAAGTCGCGATATTGAGTTGATGACAAGAAAGATTAGTATAATAAACCTCTTCCGTATCATCATCTTGCAATTTTTGCAGGCAGCATTTTCCACAACCATCGCAAATAGACTCCCACTCCGCAGGTGACATTTGCTCCAACGCAGTGGTTTTCCAAAAAGGTTCGTAACGCTTGGCAATCATTCTCTGAGTCCAACTAATTAGTACACGGCTTGCGTCGGCGTTTTATACAAATCCAGCAAATAATCATCTTTGACTGGCGGCAATTGTAGGTAAAAGCCTTTTTCTCGAATCTCACTGGCTACTTTCTCGGGTGTTGCCCGAGCCAGTTTGCTCTCGTTCGTCAACAGCATTGTCATGGCACTAATGCCTTTACCAAAACGCTCCATAAGCGCTTCTGGAATGTCTTTCAGTCCTTTGCTTTTTCCACATACAAGTACATACCATCGTGCTTGGATGAACGAAATACTTCGACAATTAAATGTTGCTTCATAATTTTCTCTTGGCGATATCACGCCATATTAGGACTTTTTAAATTTTTCTAACACAGGGTTGACTATTTCTTCACGGCGCCAGCCCGTTAGTGCTGGGTTCTGCCAATCAATCTCAGTACCATCAAACAAATGACGTACTAATGGATCAAGCAGTTTGCGCTTCATCATGGCCTCTGGTGCTATATTTAAAGCTTCTGCTCGTTCACGTACAAAAGCTTTAACGGCTTTCGTTAGCTCTCCCGCTTGAGATGGCAGGGGAATTTCTAACGGCAATTGATACTCATCCGGTGATAATTCCTTTACTAACGCTACGTTTTGCAGAATTACCTCACCATACAAACGATGCTGACGCCCCGTTATTTCTTCTGCTTCAGAGATGGCTTTGTGGTGAGACGGCAATGTTTTCGCTAGCGACCAAAGCGTTCTATCTTTTAAAATTTGCCCTTTTGGAACATCTTCTTTTCGAGCTTGCTCATCACGCCAAATAAACAACAAACGCAAAAGAGTTAAGCTCTCAGGAGACAAACGCCAAGCGGTTTTGATGCCATCCCAGTTTTGCTCTGGGTCGGCGTTCATTTGGTACTGCCATTTCAGCGATTCACAGTCTTCCATGGCCCAGTCGAGCATATTTTTGGCGTTTAAACGCGCTATTTGCAACGGATACACTTTCGCCAAATACACCACGTCCAGCGCTGCATATCGCTTCTGGGCGTCAGTCAATGGTCGCTGAATCCAATCTGAACGTGTTTCGTCTTTAGCCACTTCAATTTGCAGGTATTCGTGGATCAGCTTCACATAGCTCAGTGACCATTGTGCACTGGCATAGGCTTCACCGATCTGCGTATCATAAAAAGGCGTTGGCAGTACCCCCAATAAACGATCAAAAACATCCATATCTTCAGAACAAGCATGAAAAACCTTCATCACAGATGGGTTTACCATTAAGTCACGAAGCGGTTGCCACTCATCAATCGTTAATGGATCAATAAGCACAGCCTTTTCACCCTCACTCACTTGAATCAACCCCGTAATCGGAAAATAGGTAGAACGTCGGATAAATTCTGTGTCAACGGCGATTACAGGCAATTGAGCTCAGTAATCGCACCAACTTGCCAACGATTCGTTATCCGCCACCCAAACAATATTCAGAGCATCATCTTGATCATTCATACTAGAGCTTCTTCCGTCCCTCTAGCGCTAAAGCCAGAGTGTTACCATCAACGTATTCCAGTTCCCCACCCATGGGCACGCCATGGGCAATACGACTGACGTTGATGTTCAATGTTTTTAATTTTTCAGCGATATAATGGCAAGTAGCCTCACCTTCCACCGTTGAGTTCGTGGCAATAATGGCTTCGTCCACTTCGTTATGCTGTACCAAACTTTCTAAACGATCCAAGCCTAACTCTTCTGGACCTATGCCATCAATTGGCGACAGATGTCCCAAGAGAACAAAATAGCGGCCAGTATAGGTGCCTGCTGACTCAATGGCGATCACATCGGCTGGTGTCTCAACAATACACAAGCGCTTGGCATCGCGTTCAGTGTCTTTGCAGATACCGCACTCTGACTCTTCCGTCAAAGTGCGGCAGCTGGAACAGCGCCCCACTTTATCTAACGCCTCTCGCAATGCATTTGCCAGTCTATCCGCCCCTTGATGATCACGCTCTAATAAATACAACGCCATCTTTTGCGCTGATCTTGGACCGACACCCGACAAGCAACGCAACGATTCAATCAATTCTTTAATTAAGGGACTAAACAAAGCTTGCTCCTAGAAAGGCATCTTAAAGCCTGGTGGCAAAGACATGCCCGCTGTCGCTGCGGCCATTTTTTCTTTTTGAGTGACTTCAATATTACGCACAGCATCATTAACGGCGGCGGCAATCAAGTCTTCTAACATTTCTTTATCATCACCAAACAAAGAATCATCAATAGAAACACGTTTCACATCATGACGACCTGTCATCAGAATTTTCACCAAGCCAGCACCCGCTTGACCTTCGACTTCCATGTTGGCGATTTCTTCCTGCGCCTTCTGCATGTTCTCTTGCATCTGCTGCGCTTGACGCATCATGTTACCCATTCCACCTTTAAACATATCTTTGCTCTCCAAATTAAGCTTTAACTTTAACTGTATCGTAAACCAATTGTGCACCCATCGTTGTCGATAAGGCTTGTACAACCGGATGTGTATTCAAATATTCAATGGCTACCTGCAGGGCCTCTGCGCGCTTACTGGCGGCAAATTCTTCTGCAGTCACGCCTGTGGTATCTTCCACTGTGTCTATTATCAAAGGCACCGTCATGGCAAAGAAATCGCTCAGGGCACCTTGTATTTGTTCGTAACGTACTTGGTTCAGCATGTGCCCATACTCTAAAGGCACTTCAAGACGTATGCCTTGATCGCTGGCATCCACCAAACTGGAATTCATTAAAATATTCTGTACCAAGCCTGTCAAAGGCAATCGCGGTGCCACCAACCACCAAAGCTTCATCGTCAGCTGATTATAGTGGTTTAACTCGGGCAAAGGCATACCTAATGCGGGCTGGGCAATGGTATCAGGCAATTTTGACAAACGTGTATCCGGCTCTTTGCTTGCTTCGACGGCAGGTGACTCGATTGGTTCCACACCTAAAGCGTCCACTAAATCTGCTGCGGGGTTAAATGGATCAATGACATCCGCAATAGCACGCTCTTCGGCTTCCTCATCATCGTCTTCATCTTCCATCACATCGTCAGATGCTAAGAATGAATCGTCTGCGATGACAAAAGGTTTAGGCTCTGGCTGACTCTCCTTGTCTGCCTTAATCTGCTGCGCAGCAACGGACATCGATTCAGATGGCTCGTTCTGATCTAGTGGCGCATCATGCTGAGGATCAACATCCGCTGTATGAAACGACTCAACTTCTTCTGTAACAACCGCTTGCGCCATCTCATCATTATAGACACTTTCCTGATCCGTGATAGCGCTCTCAACCTCGGTATCCAGTACATCGTCAGATATGGCCATTTCTTCTGGCGACGCTTCCCACGGCGGGCGTTCCGCCGCGGACATCGGCTTTGAAGACACTTGTTCAGGAATAGACTCAGTAGACTTTACCGCTGGGACTTCAATGTCAACGGCCGATGTTTTTTTCTGCCTTCGACGCCGCCGTAGAGTCGGGTTCTGACGTTGAACTCATTGTGTCTGGCGAGCGCGTTGTCGCTGAAGAAACCACTGGTGGCACTTCATGACTGACCACCATAGGTGGCGCAGGTCGAAAGGCGATCAATCTTAACATCAGCATTTCGAAGCCTGCACGGGCAGAATGCGCCAAATGCAAATCACGGCGACCAATTAATAAGCTCTGATACATGATTTGTATTTCTTCAGAGCTAACACTGGCGGCAATACCCTGAATCCGAGCCAAATCACCCAGCTGATCCATTAATGCGCCTGGCACTTGCTGCTCTATCGCCACACGGTGCAACACATCCAATAAACTGCCACAAATCGCTGTAAAATCGGGCTGGTAATCGGCAAGCTGTTCTATTCGAGTCAAAACTTGTGCCGCATTTTTAGACGCCACACTTTCTAGCAAATCCAAGACTTGCGCCTGATTAACCAAGCCTAACATGGCGGTGACGCCCGATTCGGTAATCGTACCGTTACCAAAAGCAATGGCTTGATCTGTCAAACTCAATGCATCACGCATACTGCCATTGGCAGCCTGACCAATCTGCCACAATGCAGGTTGATCAAAATTAACCTGCTCGGTGGTCAAGACGGTTTGTAAATAATCCACCACGCGTTGCGCAGACATGTTCTTCAAATTGAACTGCAAACAACGAGACAAAATAGTAACAGGAAGCTTCTGAGGATCGGTCGTCGCCAGCAAGAACTTAACGTGAGCGGGTGGTTCTTCAAGGGTTTTTAGCAAGGCATTAAACGAGTGCGTAGATAACATGTGCACCTCGTCTATCAGGTAGACTTTAAAGCGACCGCGAGTCGGTGCATATTGCACGTTCTCAAGCAATTCACGAGTATCTTCTACCTTTGTGCGTGATGCCGCATCCACTTCAATTAGATCGACAAAACGACCTTCAGCGATTTCTCTACAGCTATCACAGGTGCCACAAGGCTCTGGCGAAATGCCATTGGTTTCACAGTTCAAGCATTTAGCGAAAATACGCGCGATCGTGGTTTTACCGACGCCGCGAGTTCCGGTAAACAAATAGGCATGATGTAAACGCTGTTGGCGTAAAGCATTCACCAACGCTTGGAGTACATGGTCTTGCCCAGCCATTTCAAGGAACGTCTGTGGGCGCCATTTACGTGCTAAAACTTGATAACTCATGATGGATACTGGCTAATAAAAAGCGATTTTTTATTGTACGGCAGTCCGAGCAATTTCGAAACCACTCTTGATGCACAGGATGACAGGTAATCGAGACAAATAACCAAAAAAACTTCACTATAAAGATCAACAGCTTGGATTTAGAAACCATTTTGCCCGACCACGTCAGGCAAAATGTTTAACATCTCTAATTTGCTTTTGCTTCACGCACTTTGCGCTGACGCTCTTTTTCTAGGGCTTTTTCTAGACGATGCTTCTCAACGGCATCCAGTACTTCAGCCCCAATATGCTCTTCGCCTCGCGCACGAGCAAGTTGAACCTGACGCTCACGCTCAATAAAACGTTGGCGTTGTTCGTCCGTGAATTTATCAAAGCAATGCACACAGCTTACGCCTTGAACATAACGTTCATCTTGTTTTTCTGCTTCTGTGATTGGCATACGACACGCATGACATTGGTCGTACTCACCTTTTTTCAGATCGTGATTGACAGACACACGATTATCAAAAACAAAGCACTCACCTTCCCATAGGGTTTCTTCTTTTGGAACTTCTTCCAAGTACTTTAAGATTCCACCTTCGAGGTGATACACCTCTTCGAAACCTTGCTCTAGCATATAAGCGGTGGATTTTTCACAACGGATACCACCAGTACAAAACATAGCGACTTTCTTATGTTTAGTCGGATCCATGTTCTCTTTCACATAGGATGGAAACTCACGGAAGGTTTCTGTCTTTGGATTAATGGCGTTTTTAAACGTACCGATTTGCACTTCGTAATCGTTTCGTGTGTCGACCAATACGACATCTGGATCAGAAATCAGCGCATTCCAGTCTTTTGGTTTTACGTAGGTGCCGACCACGCGTTTCGGGTCAATGCCCTCTACACCCATGGTAACAATTTCTTTCTTCAGTTTTACCTTAGTACGGTAGAACGGCATTTCGTCATCGTAAGATTCTTTACTAACAATGTTTTTAAGACCAGGCTGTTGATCCAACCAAGCTAACATGGCATCAATACCTTCACGAGCTCCCCGCAACCGTACCATTAATACCTTCACTGGCAAGCAACAAAGTACCACGGATACCATTATCTTCTAGGGTCTTTTGTAAGGGAGCACGAAGGGATTCAAAGTTCGGCAATTCAACGAACTTATACAAGGCACACACTACGACTTTTGACATATTTTTCTCCTATGCGATCTGGAACGTAAAACCAGAGCAATTAAACACGGCGCGCATTATAGAGATTTATAGAGCAATTTTCGAGGAAAAATACATAAATAGCTTAAAGCAAGACTCTATTGATCCGGATCTAACACCGTACCCGTGGTATTGTTCACGCGGAACCAGCCAGCAATACTGTGTCGAGTACGTTTAGCCACTTTTACCTCATGATAAAAGCACTCACTGAGAAACACCGCCAAGCGGCCTTTCTTTGGAAAAAACCGTCCGACTTCAATGGATGGGTCATTTTCGTCGTAAATCACCAGCTCACCACCATCGCCTTCTTGCCACTCCTCGTTCAAATACAACACCGTAGATAAAATACGATTACTCTCGCCTTTAAACGCGTCAATGTGCTTTTCATAAAACGCACCCTCTTCGTAACGAGCAAAATGCGCCTCATAATCAAACAACCCAAGAAACAAACGACGATTGAGCGCGACACGCAATTCCGCCATCATTTTTAAAAAATCTTTACGGATTGGCTTATCAGGATCAATCCATTGAATGTAATCACGGCGCGCATCCAAGACAATTTGATGGTCTTGTTTTCGACCCACACCCGCTTGAAGCATAAAAGCATTTTGTATGCTTTCTGCTTCATCCATAAGCGCTTGGGTGAAGTTAGTAGAAAAAAATTCATCTTGAACACTCCAACCTTTCGTTTGCAAATCCATCAATAGATTTTCAAACGGTTCTTCACGGCTAAAAGCAGGAATAGAATTCTCAACATAAAGATGGGGGGCTGGAAACACATGGGTAGACATAGATAGATTAATCACTTCTAAAAAGGCAAAATAACGTAGGCTGTTATGATACTGTAGCCACACACACAAAACACCAAGATTTCGCCCTTTTATGACCCAAACCTTTCAATTACGCGACTATCAGATACAAGCCGTAGACGCCTGTTTGGCGCATTTTCGTCATACTAATGATCCTGCAGTTATTGTACTTCCTACTGGCGCAGGAAAAAGTTTGGTCATAGCAGAACTCAGTAGATTGGCAAAAGGTCGTGTCATTTGTTTGGCTCATGTCAAAGAACTTGTCGAACAGAATCACGCAAAATTTGTCGCAACAGGCACGTCGGCGGGCATTTTTTCAGCCGGGCTAAGACACAAAAACAGCACAGAAAAAACCACTTTCGCCAGCATTCAATCCTTATCTGCCAATCTCTCTGATTTCAACGCTCCAGCCAGCTTAATTATTATCGACGAATGTCATCGCGTTGGCATAGAAGACGAAGGTCAATACCTCAAGACCATCGAGCATTTTCGCACACTGAATCCACAAGTAAAAATTCTTGGCTTAACCGCCACACCTTACCGCTTAGGCAGCGGATGGATCTACCAACATCATTACCATGGCTACACTCGACATTGCCCTGATGGATTTTTCAAAAAATGCATTTTTGAACTCCCCTTGCAACACATGGTGAAGAAAGGCTATTTAACACCGCCAATTCATTATGACGCGGCCATCGCTCATTATGATTTTAGCCTTCTAACAGAAAGCCTGGATGGTGAGCAAAATACCGACGATATCGCGTTAAATGAACTTATTCACAAACACCCACGTGTGACACAAGCCGTCACCGAACAGATCCTTCAGCTTAGTACCGATCGACAAGGTGTGATGATTTTTGCCGCGACGATTGATCATGCGAAAGAAATTGCCGGGTACCTACCTGCCGACAAAACCGCGCTCGTGACAGGCAAAACCAAGCTAAAGCAACGGGACACCTTGATCTCAGCATTTAAAGCCAAAGAGATTAAATTCCTCGTCAATGTATCGGTATTAACCACTGGATTTGACGCGCCACATGTGGACGTTATTGCTATTTTACGTCCAACACAATCCATCAGCCTATTTCAACAGATCGTTGGCCGAGGGCTACGCTTAAGCCCAGATAAAACAGACTGTCTCGTCTTGGATTACACGAACAACGGCTACAATATTTTTCAGCCTGAAATTGGCGAAAAGCGTCCCACTCAAGATTCCGTTGCGGTACAAATTCACTGTCCTGCCTGCGATTTTGCCAACACCTTCTGGGGAGAAAAGACGCTGAAGGCAACATCCTTGAACATTTTGGGCGCCGCTGCCATGGCTTAATCGAAGTGGACGGTATAGAAGAACAGTGCACCTACCACTTTCGATTTAAGCGCTGCCCCTATTGCAATGAAGAAAATGATATCGCCGCACGACAGTGTCAACATTGCGCTGAAAAACTGATCGACGCCGACGACATACTCAGAAGCGCGCTCAACTTAAAAGACAACAAAGTACTGCGCTGTGCTGGCATCACACCCAAAATAGACAGCAAAGATAAGAGTCTTAAAATCACCTACCATGATGAAGACGGCTTAACTCTATCGGAAACATTTCGTTTTAACTTTAAAAAGTCACGAAAAATGTTTAATGATGTCTTTGCACGCAGAATAGCCAATGGCAGCCAATCTATTGAGTTTGAAACGCTTGAAGAGGTAGAACGCTTTTTACCTTACTTACCAATACCCGACTTTGTAATCGCTAAAAAACAAACACAACATTGGCAAGTCACTGAAAGGCTGTTTGATTATCAAGGTCCATATCGCAAAGCCAACCATCTCAATTAAAACATAATTAACCGCGATTTTTAAGGCGCTTCGATAAGACATCTCAAAGGGTAAGTTCAATTTTTTCAAATGCTCAATGGCCTCCTGCCCCAAAATACCTTTCGGCACAGCGTTTAATAAAACAAACCAATAATTAGCAATCATATTGTCTGCAAAAATACTTGCCGTCTTGTCGTCCACGCCAACTTGCTTAAATCGCTTGATAATACCGTCTGAAATCACCGTCATCTGCTTGGTGTGAAATCCACCTTTAGCCAAGCTATCTAAAAGCACCAGTCGTGTAAATTCTGTATACTGATCGTAAAAATCAAACAACACTTGTGCCATTTGCAACAGGTAATCAATTGGGGAAGCACTGGCTTTTTGAGCAACCACTGCCGCACGCAGCGCCGCATCCATCTCATCAAAAAAAATATCTTTTACCAACGCCAATTTATCTGGGAAATGAACAAACAAGGTACCTACAGCAATACCAGCCTGATCACTTAAGTAACGCGTACTGGTGGCTTCAATGCCTTGGGTTAGAAATGCTTGCTTAGCAATGGTTTTGATTTTGGATCGGGTATTGGCTTTTTGTTGTTGACGAAGACTCACTTTCACGTTCCCCCAAGTAAGAAGTTAGGAGAGTCTAGCCTGTCTGATTTTCAATGACGAGTGCAATTTACTATATGAAACGTTAGCGCAAGGAATTCACACTAGGCATACTGGGTTTATTCAAAGCATCGGACAGGTCTTTCATGAAAGATTCAATACGCTCAGCATTCACGCCAAAATCACCACTTCCAACTCTTGAGCAAGAGCGCATATCGACACGAACCAGTCCATTTTCTACCTGAGTAATACGAATAACAACATCATCACGAAACCCAAAAATTGGCGTACGGGCCGTCGCTTCAATAATGCCTGCTCCAGCATACACAGCAACAACATCCCAACCACGCTCATCCACTAACGTTGCCGCAGCACTGTAAACCACTGATTTTTCTTTTGAAGAAAACAAAGGTTGAACATTGGGATAATATTTGGCTTGAATCGGTGCCCATTCACTGTTGTAGCTTAATTCATTCTCTTGGGAGCTGCGGATAAAATTCACGTTAAGAAAAGTAGGAGGAACTTCTGTATCAGTTGTGATGTCATTGATATCGGGTAGGCTGGCACGCTGTAAATAAAAGCCAATCCACATAAGACTGTAAACCAGCGAAACGAGGAGTACGAGAATAAAAAAACGTCGACTAGCGAGATTACACTCTTTACGACAAGCGCCCAACGATAAAGCCGCAAGCAAGGATAAAAGTAACGAAGCAACCACACTTTTTCGCAACATGGAAAAGCCCGTTATTGGTTCAAAAATTCCAACACGAACACCGGCAATGGAGATAAATGCAACACACCCTACTAGCATGAGAAGAATGTATAAGACCGGAGAGATATAACGACTCATAGACAGCTCATAACGGAAAAATAATATCTCACACCATATCGCGACTTGATGACAACGAACAGAAGCAACAAGCCTGTTTCAACGCATTCCTTTGTATTTGCATATTTTCCGTAAACTTTTCGCCAACAAAGACTAAAGATTAGCAATCCTTAGTTACAAATTTAAACAATTAAGCCACTATTCGTCATCAATCTGCCCTATTCCCTATCATGGCGCCACCGAACAAAACCCGAAAAAGTTTACCTAGACATCCAAAGCAAAAAATCGATAATAGCGCGCCGTCAGAATAAAAGATCTTATCCATGAAAACATCACCCAACAAGCATTGTGTCGATTTGTTACGTGAGCTATGTAAAACAGAATCGATTCGCCCCTTCACAGCAAGAGGTTCAAGGGCGGCTCGCTGCCCCCACTGTCTAATGACAGAGTTTGCTTGTTTTTGCCACTTAAGGGAGAACCAAACTTCTCCTGTAGAATTTATTTTGCTTATCCATCGCGACGAAATTCACAAACCGACCAACAGCGGTCGGCTCATTGCCGATTTATTCCCAGATGACACTCAAGCTTATCTTTGGAGTAGAACTGAGCCGCAACAAACATTGCTTGATCACATAGCAAACAAGCAAGGCAATTGCACAATATTGTTCCCCAACACGGAAAAAGCAAAAGAACAGAAAAGACCGTTTCGAAGCGTGATCCCATCAAGCGCCAAGGGCGATGACAAGCACACTTTTATTATCTTGGACGGAACACTGGAAACAAGCTAGCAAAATGTTTCACCAAAGCAATTGGCTAAAAAACATTCCACACTTTGAAATTAACAGTGAAGCACAACGCTCTTTTCTTGTTCGACACTCCAGTCATGAAATGCAATTTGCCACAGCGGAGGTAACAGCCATGCTCTTGGACACATTAGGGCACAAAGAACACAGCCAACAACTACTCAACTATTATAAAGCGTTTAACCAGCACTGCCTGATCAGTCGACAACGTGGCGGAAACGCCCAAATCTAAAACGCAATGACGAGATTTTTTTATTTCAATCGACATCAAGATTCTCTGAAAAGTAGATTCACCCAACCATTTGAATAAAACTGTGCGGCTTGCTTTTTCTTTTTACCGACTAAAATCGGCCCATTATCCAAAAACAAAAACGCCTTCCAAGTCCGCTTAAATACGCCCCAAGAAAGTTCAAACACCAACTCATTATGACAGCAAAAATACACCGTGGTATCGTCACCCCAAGCAGAGAAATGCACTAAAAGCTCATCAGGTAATTCAGCCCGATCACTGTCCCACGCTTTTTCCCATTGAAGCTTAGTCACAGGCAGCTGTGACGTGGTTTTTTTCAACCAATCGCGCTCGGTAAAATGATCTGGATGCACTTGTTCATCACTAATGTAATCTCGCCAAATCTGCCCTGCACGCTGCTCACTTAGCAAGCGAATAGCCTGTAAATCTTCTGGCTCTACTTTTGGATCGTTACGTTTAAAAATCCAATTTTTTGAAAAATGTTCTAACGATTGGTACAAGGAAGTGTCCTTTAGTGAATGAAAACGCCAACAAATCAAATGATGAAAAAAACTAACCTAACAAGTGAAAAAGGATCGTTTGTTCAATCGGTCAAGCTTCTCTAATATTAGTATTGTTGTAATAAAACAACATTTCTTAAATAACCAACTTGGAGAATACTATGGACTCTCAACAACAATACGAAGCATTACTAGCAAAATGGGGCTATGCCGACACAACTGTTGAAGATCACGCTCGCCGTCAAAGACGTGCTCGTCGCATCAAAGCCGTTGTCACTTTCTTCAAAAACGCATTCAAAGCGATCAAAAAAGAAAGCGCTCGCCCACAGCAACTTAGTCAAGCAAGTAACTAAGTGCAAAAAGAATAACCCCCACAACAATGGGGTGCTAGTATAGCGTAAAGTGTTAGTTTTTTTAAGGGGAGAAAAATAATAAAACCTCCCTCCCTTCCTTAACCTCCTCAAAATTCGTTATGATCAACCTTCATTCACAACGAAACTATTTTATTTATGTCCTATTCTTACAAAGCAATAATCTTTGATTGCGATGGCGTTATTGTCGATACAGAAAACATCTCTAATTCCATTTTAAAATCCATGTTAAGTGAATGCGGTCTTGAACTCGATAATGAGACATTACACGCGAAATTTACCGGGTTCACGAACAAAGAAAACCTAATTAACGCAGAAAAACTTCTTGGTAAGCCGTTACCCGCTACTTTTGATGAAGATTACAGACGGCGTTTTCACGCGATTATCGAAGCAGACCTTGAACCTATTGCTGGTGTTCGTGACTTACTCAATAAGATTTCCGTACCTATTGCCATGGCGACGAATGCACGACGCCAAGAAATGAACTTCAAATTAGACAAAATTCAATTGTCTGCCCGATTCTCTACTCGTTTCTGTGTCGAAGACGTAGAAAATGGCAAACCCGCGCCAGACCTTTATTTAACTGCCGCCAAAGCGCTGAATGTTGCCCCCAAAGATTGTTTGGTTATTGAAGATTCTATTGCAGGTATCACAGCAGGGCGAGCCGCTGGAATGCGGGTTCTCGCTTTCAGCGAAACACTCGATGCCAACATGCAACTGGCTGCAGGTGCAACAGAGTGCTTCAAAACAATGAAAGAACTAGAAGACTTACTAGGCATTTAACAAGCCTTCTAGTTATAGATAGAGAGCACGCAACTCTCTAATTAGACATAGATTGCAGCTGTTTTAGCAGGCTCTTAGGCAACTCCTTTATGGTCAGCGTGCCAGAGTCTGCATCAAACACAACGGACTCTCCAAGTAAGTCACTGTCAAAACTAATTGTCAACGCACGAGAACTTCCAGATAAGCGAGTCAGCTTTTTCAGCGCGGCTTTTTCGACGAAAATCTCTTTTTCCATCTTAAAACTGTCAGAGTCAGCGATTTCTAAAAACTTATTCGCTTGCTCGATAGAGAACCGAGATTCAACTTGAGAGGCAATATCCTTAATGGCTAAAGGTTCACGATCTTGCGCTTTCGCTTGGCAGTGCTCGGATACGACTTTCTTAAATTCATTCGCTTGTTTAGACGGCAAACCTTCGGACTGGCAAAAAGCAGACGTCAAATCCACCAACTTGCGGGTTTCCTTGGCTGCCACCTTCGGTTCATCACAACCAATAAACTGCGTAAAATATTCACTTTCAGATTTGGGTGCACGCCCAAAGCGAAACGAAATATAACGCCCTTCATCGCCAGCTTGCCACGCGGTCAAATTAATACGCAACGACATGTGTAACTTTTCCATCTCAATTTGCTCGATTTGCGACAAACTAAGATCCGCACCAAGACCAATGCCTTTTTTACGTTTTAACATCACTATGTACAAAAAATGCGTATCATGAAGCTCATAATGATTGAACCACAACAGACCGCCTTCCGCTTCTTCCACTTGCTCTAAATACTTAAGATATTCAGCTGCACACTCTTTTGTAAAACTGGCAAAATCCACAAAAGTATCGTTTTTAAAATGCTTAAACAGCAAGGCTGGTAATTGTGCCCCCTCTTCGCTTCCCTGAGGGTTCACAAAACGTCCGGTGTTCATTCCAGAACGGTTAAAGAGATTCGTAACCTGAGCAGACAAGGCTTCAGCTTGACCGTCAACTGGATTTTCATTTGGACGTGCAATCAGTATCGCTTTACGCTCACCTTCATGCTTTTGAATCTCATGCACAATTAAGTTGCTAATAGACACCGGCTACCTCTTACGTTTATTATGGACGATTACGATCATTTTTTAACCCATTTACTAGTATAGGATCTTCCCAAACCAAAACACTATGATAAAACCCAAAACCACAAAGAGAGACACGCGAAAAGAACTGGAGTCTCTGGTAGATCAATTTATCAAGCAGAATGGAACCATCCAACAAGTCGACATGGGTGAATCTGGTTTGGTCGATGGCAAGTATAACACGAGCCACATAGGCTTTAACGAGCCAAAACAAGATCGCACACCATTAAATCACGTTGTTGCGGCTATTCAACAGCGAAAACACAGCAAATCTCCAGCAATCACATCCTCACCTAAAAAACGCCCTAAGAAAAAAATCATCTATGATGACTTTGGCGACCCTATTCGCTGGGTATGGGAAGAATAAGAATCTAAAGTGAGTCTTTTGCGTTCGCTTTGAATTACCTCTCTGATCCTGTAATAATGCCACTACATTTATTCACCAGATTAGGGAGTTATCATGTCTATTCGATACCTACACGCCATGATAAGAACAGACAAACCAGAAGAAAGTCATACCTTTTACACAGAAGGTCTAGGAACTCATCCAAACCAGACGTATGGACAGTGAAAAAGGTCAGTTTTCTCTTATCTACTACGCTACTGAAAAAGGCGCCCCAGAAGTCGAACTAACCCATAACTGGAGCGATCGAACCTATACAGGTGGTGATCAGTTTGGCCATTTGGCATTTGAAGTAGAAAATATTTATCAAGTGTGTGAAAAACTGCAATCTTTAGGTGTCACCATATTGCGTCCACCACGCGACGGTCACATGGCATTTATTAAAGACCCTAATGGTATTTCAATCGAACTTCTACAAAAAGACGGCTCTCTTGAAATCGTAGAACCATGGGCTTCTATGGAAAATGTCGGCAGCTGGTAGTTACATTTCATTACAAAACATTCATTTGATTAAACAACGCTACAAAAAGCCAATAGTAGTATTGGCTAATTTTTTCTAAGCTGTGAACATCATAGAGCTAAAAAGGGCGGCAATAGTGTCATGAAGACTGTTATAAGCACCATAGGCTTGATTGGGGCATTATTGGCCTCTAGCCATTCTGTTTTTGCAGAAAGCTTGTATGCAACAAATATACAGTCTCGCCTAGCGGATGCAGACAGAGATGGCGTCATTGATGCTCGAGATCTTTGCCCAGATACATCGGAAGGAGCAGCAGTAGATAACTATGGCTGCCCTGACCAAACATCAAAGTTGCTGTCCGTCGAACTTAACGTCTTATTTGATACGGGCAAAGCGGATATCAAACCCCGCTTCTACACTGAACTAAAAGAACTTGCTAAATTTTTACAAGATAACCCAACTAGCAATGTAGTTATCGAAGGCCACACTGACAGTCAAGGTTCAGCGGAATTAAACCAAGAACTCTCTCAACAACGGGCAACCGCTATCGCTAATGTTTTGGTAGACAGTTTCAGGATTGCTCCAGATCGAGTAAAAGGTATAGGCTATGGCGCAACTCGTCCTGTCGCCAGCAATGAAACTGAAGACGGTAGAAAAGAAAACCGCCGAGTCGTTGCTGAAGTGTTCGCCAAACAACAGTTTGCCAACCAACGCTGGACTATTTACAGCGTAGATCAAAGCCTCAACAATACAGCACTGAATAAAAACTGATCCCTTCAGTATTTGTGCTAAACCAAAACCAGCCCCTCTAAAAAGTGGCTGGTTTTTTTAGTTTGGGAACTGGTGGCGTATCTTTAGCCGCACTGATTATCGCGAAATAAATAGTGGCAATTGTGGTGGTAAAACCATGAAGGCGAAACATAGTACCAAGCCGCTGGGGACAACAGACGTTACCTAGCTTGAGACAAAAAGGCTCAATCTGTACTTCAAGCTACTGCCATGGAATCAACTCATTCATATGACCAAGAAAAAGTTCTTTACGAGTTTTACGTCGTTTACTTGTAAATTCGGTATCAGCTAAGGAAGGTTGGTTTATATTTAATGAATCATTGTTTGCTGAAGTCGATAAAATATTGTCTGTACCAACAAATTGCACAAGCAAACCGTCTTACAGTATTAACTCTCTCACGAAAAAGCATGATTTAAAATACTGACCAAACATAAAATGGTCACTTTTTATTGACCAAATTAGCTTTGGTCAATAAATTATGCTTTGATATCATATATGAAAGCCGTATGTTGTGGTGAAGGAGGATAATTCAATGACATCTATTAATAATGTCGCTAATGATATGAATACAGGCGGTGTTATCACTGGAGACATTGTCAACTCCAGTGCTTTGTCGGATGCTGAGCATCAAGCCTGTTTACAGCAGGTTGAGCAAGCCATTGCCATTTTCCAAGATGAATTCCATGCTCAGGGCGATGTGTTCCGTGGTGACGAGTTTCAGGTGTTTGTGCCCAACCCGAAAGACGCTCTACGCTGTGCTGTGCTGCTAAGGCTCGCGCTGATGAAGTGTGTAAAAGGCGCGGATGCTCGGGTGTCTGTTGGTATTGGCAAGTATAAACAGATCGAGACTGAGCTGAGAAAAACCGCCAAAGGTGAAGCTTTTCAACTCTCTGGGCGCGCTTTAAAAGACATGGATGAAGAACGCCTTAAGCTGTCTTTGCAAGATACAGTTGAAGCCAACCCCAGCCGTGATTTATTGATTCGTCACTTAGATTTTATGATGACAGGCCTCAGTGAAAAACAGGCTGAGGTGTTGTTCCCTCGCCTACTCTACCCTGAATTAACGCAAGATGCGCTATCAGCTAAGACCGGGATTCATCGCCGTTCGTTAGCCTCACGCTTGCAACGGGCAAATGCCAGCTTGATACTAGACACCTTGGATGCATTAGAAACCACGTTAATAAGGAGTATGTCGTGATGTTTCAGCTCGATGGTTTGCCTGTGTTGCTTATGTTGTTACTCGGACATGTGATTGGCGATTTCTTTTTACAGCCAAACTCATGGGTGAAAGACAAAAATACGCACCAAGGCCGTTCGAGCGCTTTGTATTATCATGGGCTGGTTCATGGCGCCATTGTCTTAGTGATTATTAGTTTCGCAACCGCCGCCAGCTTGTTAGTCTCGCTCTTTATCGGCTTACTATTCGCCGTTATTCATAGCCTAATCGATTATGCAAAAGTGAAAGTTGGACAAGGCTTTTTGTGGTTTATTATCGACCAGTTACTTCATGTCCTAAGCATCCTATTTTTATGGTTTTATCTCTTTGATACCGCGATAGAACAAATCAAAACGCTCATCAATGACATAGATTACAGCGCGCCTCTCCTCGTCACTCTGGCGTATGTGATGATGCTCAAACCGGCGTCTATTATCATCGGTGAAATTTTATCTAAATGGTCGGCGGACTTGGAAGCCGATGTGTGCGACTCACAAAACAAGAAAGCTCAATCCTTACCGAATGCCGGCCAGTATTTGGGCTACCTTGAACGCGTCTTAGTGCTGACCTTTATACTAAACGGCCAATACACCGCAGTCGGCTTTGTACTCGCAGCGAAATCCATTTTCCGCATGGGGGATCTACGGGAAGCCCACGATAGAAAATTCACCGAATACGTCATGCTGAAGCTCACTATTTTCAGTAAGCATCGCTTTATTCACTGGTTTTATTGTGGTGAAGCTGCTGCCATAACCATCTCTATGGTTAAAACGAGCGCTACGATATTGCCATTTTTATCTGCTATAACTGCTGCCATTCACATATAGAAAATAACACCGATTAAGAGAGTAATTTATGAAAAGTATTGGATTTTTAGGGTTAGGCATCATGGGCAAAGCCATGGCTGCGAATTTAATAAAAGCGGGATTTGATGTGACGGTCTGGAATCGTAATGCAGCAAAATGCGCTGAGTTAGTCGCGCTGGGCGCTCGCCAAGGAGCGACACCCAAAGACGTGGCGGCACATTGCGATATTACTTTTGCCATGGTGTCCGATCCCGAAGCCGCCCTCGCCCTTTGCCAAGGCCCAGATGGTGTTGCAGCAGGCATTGGTACTGGCCGTGGTTATGTGGATATGTCCACCGTGGACGACATAACCTCTAAAACCATTGCGGGATTAATCACCCAAGCTGGCGGACGTTTTTTGGAAGCGCCCGTTTCTGGTACTAAGAAGCCCGCTGAAGACGGTACGTTGATTATTCTCGCTGCGGGCGATCCATCCCTTTATGACGATGTCAAACCTGCTTTTGAGGTGATGGGTAAGATGTCACCTTACCTTGGCGATGTAGGTCAAGGCGCCAATATGAAGCTGGTCGTAAATATGATGATGGGTGGCATGTTGAGCATTTTCAGCGAAGGCCTGTCTCTGGGGCAAAAAGCCGGTTTAGACGGTCAGCAGATTTTAGACATTGTTGACGCTGGCGCCATGTCGAATCCGATGTTTAAAGGCAAAGGCGCGATGCTATTAAATGAAAACTACACCACCAGCTTCCCGCTCAAACATATGCAAAAAGATATGCGTTTGGCCGTCGCACTGGGTGATCAGCTTGACCAGCCTCTTCCAACCGCCGCTATTGCTAACGAAGCCTTTAAACAAGCGATCAAAGCAGGCTTCGGAGAGGAAGACATGGCCGCCGTTTATAAAGTGATAAAGTAATTTCTACAAGACCATTAAGAGAAAACCTTGTGTTTCTCTTAATGGTCACTTAAGTAATTTGAATCAACTGTATTATGAAACCCCCTTATAGAATAAGGAAATAAAGTCCAGCCAATTAGATTTGACCACTTCCCATGCTTCACGACCGTCTGAACAGGTTAAGATAATCTATACTTAATTTTTTGAAGAGGCCTTAATCATCCTTATCAATACGGCAGGAGGACATAATGAACAACAGTTTCAACACCCATCAACCACTCACTGTGAATGGCGAAGCGTTTCATATTCATTCCTTAAAAGAGCTTGGTAACAAGGCAAGACGACTGCCCTTTTCTTTGAAAATTTTACTTGAAAATTTGCTTCGTCATGAAGACGGTGTCAATGTTAAGACAGAAGACATTCAGGCTTTACTCGATTGGCATCCTCAAGCCAAACCCACCATAGAAGTCGCCTTCACCCTGGCCCGTGTCGTCATGCAAGATTTTACGGGCGTACCAGCCATTGTAGATTTAGCCGCCATGCGCGATGCCATGGAAAGACTGGGTGGCGACCCAGCGAAAATAAACCCACTTTCCCCCGTTGAGCTTGTTATCGACCATTCAGTACAAGTGGATGGTTACGGTAATGATGGGGCATTTGATTTAAACGCTAAGCTGGAGTACGACCGTAACAAAGAGCGTTACGAGTTTTTGCGCTGGGGACAGACCGCATTTGATAATTTGAAAGTCGTGCCGCCGGCAACAGGTATTGTGCACCAAGTAAATTTAGAGTACTTGGCGCGTGTTGTTTTTCATAAAGACAGTCATGGCAAAAAATTCGCCTATCCTGACACACTAGTGGGGACCGACTCTCATACCACCATGATTAACGGTTTAGGGGTTCTTGGCTGGGGCGTCGGTGGTATTGAAGCCGAAGCCGTTATGTTAGGCCAACCGATTAGTTTGCTTATACCGCAGGTGGTTGGGGTAAAATTAAGTGGCCGATTACCAGAAGGCACAACCGCAACCGATTTGGTGCTTACCGTGACTGAAATGCTGCGAAAACACGGTGTCGTTGGGAAGTTTGTCGAATTTTATGGTGATGGCCTTGCTGATTTACCACTGGCCGACAGAGCCACCATTGCCAATATGGCGCCAGAATACGGTGCGACCTGCGGCCTTTTCCCCATTGATGACGAAACCATCAATTATCTACGCCTAACCAATCGCGATGAAGAACAACTTAACCTTGTGGAAGCCTATGCCAAACATCAAGGCTTGTGGCGTAATCATGGCGACGAAGCCGACTACACGGATTATCTTGAGTTAAAATTAGGCGATGTGGTGCCTAGCCTAGCAGGACCAAAACGACCGCAAGACCGAATTGCCCTTGATCAAGCTGGCGACGTGTTACGCAAGCATCTAAAAGCGTTTCAAAACGAGCGCATTGAGCGCCGCGAGAAAAGCGATCAGCAGCAAGTGGTTATCGAGAGTGAAGGCCCAGTCACTGATACCGACGAGCAATTTAATGAAGCCTCATTTAAAGGCGCTGCCAATGTGACATTTCAAGGACAAGAATTTGAGCTAACCGACGGCGCTTGCGTGATTGCTGCGATCACAAGTTGTACCAACACCTCTAACCCAAGCGTTATCTTGGCAGCAGGTTTGGTGGCAAAAAAAGCCAAGCAACTTGGAATTAATGTTAAACCTTGGGTGAAAACCTCCTCGCCCCTGGCTCTAAAGTCGTCACTGATTATTTGCAAAAAGCCGGTGTGATGGACGATTTAAACGACCTTGGCTTTAACTTAGTGGGTTACGGTTGTACTACGTGCATCGGCAACTCTGGCCCATTGGCAAGCGAAATATCAGACGCGATTCAAAAACATCAACTCATTGTCAGTTCTATTTTGTCAGGTAACCGAAACTTTGAAGGCCGTATTCACCAAGATGTAAAAATGAATCTGTTGGCCTCACCGCCCCTTGTCGTGGCGTATGCCATTGCCGGTCGAACCGATATTGATGTCTACAAAGAGCCATTAACGCAAGATAAACAAGGTAATGACATTTATCTAAAAGACATTTGGCCAAGTGTTAAGGAAGTCAGCGACTTGGTTAAAAACACCGTCACCAAAAGCATGTTTGAAAAAAACTATGCCAATGTCTATCAAGGCGACCATCGCTGGCAACAAATCCAAGTACCCGATGGCAAACTGTATGACTGGAATGACACCTCAACCTATATTAAAAAAGCCTCCTTCTTTGATACGATGACGATCGATCCTCCCGGCATACCAAGCATAAAAGGCGCCCGTTGCTTGGCGAAACTCGGCGATTCTGTCACGACCGATCACATTTCTCCAGCGGGGGCGATTAAAACAGATTCACCCGCAGGCCTGTATTTACAGGAGAATGGTGTTGAAAAATCGCAATTTAACTCTTATGGCTCTCGTCGTGGTAATCACGATGTCATGGTGCGAGGCACCTTTGCCAACATACGTTTAAAAAACCTTCTCGCACCCGGTACAGAAGGCGGCGTGACACGCACCCAACCAGATAACAATCTCGCTAGCATTTATGACGCCGCCATGAGCTATCAAAATCAAAACACTCCACTAATTATTTTGGCGGGCAAAGAATATGGTACTGGCTCATCTCGCGACTGGGCCGCAAAAGGCTCGTTACTACTGGGCGTCAAGGCCGTTATTGCGCAAAGTTATGAGCGAATTCACCGCTCCAATTTGATCGGAATGGGTATCTTGCCATTGCAATTTAAAGATGGGGAAAGCCATGAGTCTCTAGGATTAACCGGACAGGAAATATTTTCTATCGATGGCTTGCAAGACAAAGTGACTGAAGTCACCTTAGTCGCAATAAAAGACAATGGGGAAACAATCAACACCCGCGTCGATCTGCGTATTGATACCCCGAAAGAATGGGACTACTACAAACACGGCGGCATATTACAATACGTATTGCGCAATATGCTTCATCAATAATAGCCACAACCCTTGAATGCTCAAAAAACCAAGGCTCATGAAAATACCTTCATGAGCCTTGGTTTTTTTGTTGTTTAAATACGCGCTTTTTACTCTAACTGAATGCGCGCCAGTATCTTTGCTGGCAGAGTCAAAGGCAGAGATAAAATAGCGGCTTCCGCTGAGCTTGGATACACCTGTGTGAGGGCGGTAAAATTAACTTGGTGTGTTACCAATAGGGTTGGCTTAGTGACCGATTGCTGAGAAAACATTTGCAATAGTGATTGAGTTTGTTCTACACGATCTCCCTGACCGGCAAAAAATGAATTTAATATCGGCAAAGGCGTTACATCATCTCCAGACAATAATCTCGCTGTTTCCAAACAACGACACCATTGACTGCTGTAAACCTCAATGGAGCCAGAATACTGTTCACGTATGTGTTTGCCCCAAGCCAACGATTGCGACCGCCCTACGTCATTTAGATTGCGTTGTGTGTTGCAGTCTTCAAGCACAAAGCCCACAGGATCACCAACACCTGGAGCCAAAGCATGACGCATAATCAGCACCGCCTTGCCATCTCGCCACGCCTGCCAAGCCGCAGCGTCCGCCCAACTGACGGCAGACCAAACACATAACATTAACCACAAAAACCCTTTCATCAGCACCATCCTCGTAATCGTTATTGATTGTACGCAGTAGCACCAATATAGGTTCAGTAAACGCTTATGTAATTAACTCGATCAGACATACTGCCCAGCACAATAACCACTGGCCCACGCCCATTGGAAGTTGTAGCCGCCGAGCCAACCGGTCACATCGAGCACTTCACCAATAAAATAAAGCCCTTTTTGTTTTTGTGATTCGAAGGTTTTCGAAGACACTTCATTGGTGTTTACGCCGCCAAGCGTCACTTCCGCGGTTCGGTACCCTTCTGTGCCATTGGGTTTTATATCAAAATGAGACAGGTAGTGAAACAAACTGTCGATCTGTTCATTGGATGTTTGTGCGCTGCGTTCGCTGAGCCAAGGGAACTCTATTTTAATCAGTTCTACTAAGCGTTTTGGTAGGAGATGAGATAAAACACCTTCATAGCTTTTTTTCGGAGTGCTTTGTCGAACGTCGAGTAAGTCGTCTAGTGATAAGGTCGGTGCAATATTAATGGCAAGCATTTCGCCTGGTTGCCAAAAATTGGTAATTTGCAAAATGGAAGGGCCGCTGACACCGCGATGAGTAAACAACATTGGTTCTTGGAAAGTGACGCCCCCTGCTGTTGCTGCTATCTCACAAGCAATACCAGAGAGTTCAGCAAGCTGTGCTTTCCGATCAGGCTGAATGGTAATAGGAACGAGACTAGCACGAGTCGGTAATATGTCATGACCGACTTGCTTGGCGATGTCGTAGCCAAAACCTGTCGCACCCATGGTTGGAATTGACAAACCACCCGTTGCTATAACAAGAGATTCGCAAGCAAAATCCCCTTGATTGGTTTTAAGGACAGTCTGTCCGTCTTGAAAATCAATATGGTGAATTTTGGTGTTTAACTTTAACTCTGCGCCGGACCATTCAAGCTCTGTCAGTAATATATCAAGCAAGTCTTTTGCAGAATGCTCGCAAAATAATTGTCCAGGCGTTTTTTCAACATAATCCAAGCCATGACGATCAACGAGATCAACAAAATCTTGTGGTGAAAAACGACGTAGTGCAGAAATGCAAAAATATGGATTGTCAGATAGAAAATGCTTGGGGGATGCATCCATGTTGGTAAAGTTACAGCGACCACCACCTGACATGAGAATTTTTTTCCCTGCTTTATTCGCGTGATCCAATACCATCACTTTTTTACCACGATAACCTGCCGTTGCCGCACACATTAAGCCTGACGCACCAGCACCAATGACGATCACATCCACTTTATCCACAACCTACCTCATCACTTATTAGTGGCTGCATTATAGTGTCTGATTCTTTAATTACCATCAAATGCTGGTTAACGATCCTTAGGAAAAAGAAAATTAAAATCTTGTCCACAGAAACCGTTAAGAAGGCTGTGGGAATCATGAATATTCCCTTTAAATTCAATCAACTATATAAAATCAAACATTATTTTCAATAATTTAAAAAAGCGCCGATTCGCAAAATCCCAGTAATTTTTTTAAAAAATGCAAACTATTTTTGAAAAAATAACTTGTAAGCTTATACTGTTCGGATATACAGTACTGTATAAATAAACAGTAAAGATAGCTTAAAGGATGTGTATATGATCAAGCTACTAAGCCCCACTCATACTATTCATAAAATTGCACTATTTGGTGTTGTTGCATTGGCTTTATACGCCCCCGTGAAAGACCTACTAAAATATACAGAATCCGTTTTTGCAAAAGAGACAATTCAAATTGTGGATGCATCGTTTGGCACCAACATGCCTTGGCAAGAAGACAGCACCTCTTACGTCAAAGTCAGCCAAAACGCACAAACGAGTTTGTCTCGGGCACAGATTATCTACACAAAGTTACGCTTTAGTAATCCAACGCAAAAACCACAAACTTATCGCAAAATCTGGTTAAACTTTTCTCATGAAAACGGCGACCAAGAATACACCACTGACTACACTCTCTATAACACTGAAACACGTCAGAGACTTATCGGCCAATCTGTACAACTAGGCCCAAACAGCACAATCGAAGTTATCGCGGCCTATCGTTTTATTCCGAGCTACAAAAATAAGTCACCTGTTAGTATGAGTGTCTCGTGGGAAGGACAAAGCTTAATGCGCTACAAAGCTTGTGAATATGATTTAGCAAGCTCTGCTGGCAATACCTTTCAATATCAGTGCCACTGAAGACTGTGCCATGACAAACAATCAATAAATTGTAAAAAATGCGCAAATATCACAGTTGATAATCGTTTTCATTTCTAATACTATGTTGGCACATAAAAATATTGGAGCCTCCAAGATGAAACGATTGTTAACCCCTATCGCAATTTGTGTGACTGGTGCGATGCTCACAGCTTGCAGTCCTGCTGCCCTAAAAAATGAATCTGCGACTGTTACTGCCAATTCTGTTGTTGTTCATTATGCAGACATTGCCGAAGCGGTTTACACCGATTCACTCACAACAGCGCAGACTCTGCGTACTGCTATCGACACCTTATTAGCCAACCCTAATGAAGCAAACCTAAAAGCGGCGCGTACGGCATGGGTTGCTGCTCGTGTACCTTATCAGCAAAGTGAAGTTTACCGTTTCGGTAATCCGATCGTAGATGACTGGGAAGGCAAGGTGAATGCTTGGCCTCTAGACGAAGGCTTGATTGATTATGTAGCAGCTGATAGCTACGGCACAGAATCCGACTTAAACCCGCTTTACGCAGCCAATGTTATCGCATCCACTAGCCTAGTCATTGGTGGCGTAAAAGTAGACACCACTAATATTACTCCTGAGCTTATTGCCGAAAGCTTACAGGAAGCCGATGGTGTAGAAGCCAACGTTGCTAGCGGTTACCACGCTATTGAGTTTTTACTGTGGGGGCAAGATCTAAACGGCACCAATCCAGGCGCTGGCGAACGCCCTGCAACGGATTTTGATGTAAATAACTGCACAAATGGCAACTGCGATCGTCGCCGAGATTATTTAGTGGCGGCTACCGATTTGCTTATTTCAGACTTAGAAGAAATGGCAAACAATTGGAAACAAGGTGGTGCTGCTCGTGTTGCTTTATTAGAGCAAACGCCAGAGCAAGGCCTTGCGACTATTCTTACTGGTATGGGAAGCCTTGCGTACGGTGAGTTGGGCGGCGAAAGAACGAAACTTGGTTTGATGCTACACGACCCTGAAGAAGAGCACGATTGTTTTTCTGATAACACACATTGGTCACATTACTATGATGCAAAAGGCATCAAAAATGCGTACTTAGGCGAATATCAGCGTGTCGACGGTAGCTGGGTGAAAGGCGCGTCTTTGTCTAACCTCGTTGCTAAGCAAAACAAACAGCTCGACAACGAAATGAAGCAAAAACTTAATGATACTGAGGCCGCAGCACAAGCAATGGTTGATGCCGCAGAAAAAGGCCAAACCTTTGATGTCTTGATTGCCATGAACAACACCAAAGGCAACCAACTTGTGCAAAATTTTGTCGATTCATTGGTCGATGAAACTCGCACTACCGAAGACATTATCCACCTACTCAACCTTGAAGGCATTGCACTAGAAGGTTCAGACAGCTTGGATAACCCAAGTGCTGTCTTTGGCAATTAATTATGCGCTTGCAATAAAAACGGCTCTGCATTTAAAACATGGATGAATAAAATGTGTAATATGAGACCTTTACTGCCGTAAGGTAAAGGTCTCTGTATATTAAGTTGTGGTATTCGTCTGTTTATGACAGCAAATTTCAAGGCTTGTGTGTTTTTCGTTGCTGGCGCGTGCGCTGGCTTTTTTTAGCTTTCAGAACCTGGCAATGGCCAGTGATTATTCCACGCCGTTGTCAGGTATTCGAGTAGAAGACAAATTTGAATTTCATATAGGTGAAGGTGTTTTTCAAAATTTTGGGTGCCCGCCCCATCTTCGACAACAGCCAGCGATGGATTAGGTCCTCTATTCAATACTCGTTCTTGCAACAATTGTCACATCAACAATGGTCGAGGACACGCCCCAGAAGCGAATATTAGCGGCCTATCCGTACCGTCTTTTTTAATTAGACTAGGCAAGAGCTATCCCGTATTGGATGAAAACACGATCTATCCCCACGTAGGCGACAAACGTTACGGCCATCAGTTTCAAAGCCAAAGCACCCTTGGCGTTTTAGCTGAAGGTGATTATTCTCTTACCTACAGCACGCATATTGAAACATTAAAAGATGGCACCCAAGTCACACTGAGACAACCTAACCTGCACTGGAATACGCTTCACTATGGCGATTTCGAAACCGATACGGGGTTTACTATGTTGGTATCACCAGCCCTCGTTGGAATGGGATTATTGAATAACATTCCAGACGAAACGATTATGGCAAATGCTGATCCTGATGATAAAAATAACGATGGTATTAGTGGCCGAGTAAGTTGGATCTCTAATAACCAAGAAAAAGTGATTGGTCGTTTTGGCTATAAGGCGTCTGTGGCCAATATCAGCGCGCAAAACCAGTCCGCTTTTAATACCGATTTGGGACTATCAACACCACTAAATCCGTCAGCCTCAGGTGACTGTACCGAATTCCAAACAGACTGCATGACTAGCGCAAACGGTAATAGCATACATTTAGACAACCTAGAAGTTGACAAGCAACAAGCCAGACTCGTTGATCTTTTCATTTCCCTCTCCTCCCCCCTGCAATGAGAAACCTAACCAGCACAGACTTTTTAGATGGGAAACGTCTTTTTGACGACGGTGGCTGTGCCAGCTGCCATATTCCCAAAATGCAAACTGGAGGCTATTCAAGCTTTGCTGTGCTCAACCACCGTACCTTTTACCCTTTTACGGACATGCTACTGCACGATATGGGAGAAGGTCTTGCTAGCGGGTTTCCTAGCTTTTCAGCCAGTCCGAGAGAATGGCGCACAGCACCTTTATGGGGAATCGGCTTGTCTGAAAAAGTGTCCGGCAGAGTGGGCTTTCTTCATGATGGTCGAGCGAGAAATATTGAAGAAGCCATTTTATGGCATGGCGGTGAAGCCAAAGACAGTCAAGAATTTTATAAAAGCTTACACAAAGAGCATCGCAACAAACTCATTTATTTTCTGGAGTCTCTCTAATGAAACACCTGTCAAAACTAATGGCATTCACCATTAGTACAATTACACCTTTGTTTGCCTCAGCCGGTACGTGGGAAGGCCCTCTTACTGGCATCACGTCTCAGGTTATTACCCAAGGTTATCAAGCCTACTCAGCGTCCTCAAAGTCATTACAAGATCTTAGTAGCGCCTTGTGTGCTTCGCCATCAGCACAAACATTAGAAGCAGCAAAGACCGCCTTTAAAATCAACGCTCAAGACTGGCAGCAGGTACAGTGGCTGAATTTCGGTCCTGTTACGTATTTCATGCGCTATTACGCCTTCGAATATTGGCCAGATAAAAAAGGGGTTACTCAACGTCAGTTAAGAGCGCTGGCACAAGGAGATCCATCTGTCATGGATGCGCCAAAATTTTGGACATCCGCTAGCATAGCGGTAAGAGGTTTAACAGCCATCGAAAGCCTACTTTATCATCCTGATTTTACGCCAGTACAATCAACCAGCCATTGCCTGCTACTTGAGAAAATCACAGCACATCACGCAAAGAGCGCTGAAGCTGTATTTAAACAATGGCAAGAAGGTAAGGCACAAGACTGGGTATTCGACGAAGAAGGCATGGGCTTTGATCCAGAAAAAGTAGCATTAGAGCAATTTTTACAACAATGGCTAGAACACATGTCGGCAGTAAAAGACGCTAAGCTTGAAACTCCTATTGGTTATAATAGCCGAGAAAATCTCAAACTTGCTGAATTTTATCGTAGCGACCTTTCTTTGAAAGCTATACAAAAAAACGTGCAGACCTACCGAGAAATTTATCACACGGGTTCGCCTTCTTTGTTTGACCTTGCCAAACAAAGCGATGCAAATCTGGCCGAGCAATTAGAGCAGCAGTTAACGGAAAACACCAAATTAGCGCTACAGTTGCCCGATGACTTTTTTCACGGTAACTACACAAAAGAGCAACGCTTTGATCTTGCACAACCTCTCGTAAAATCCATCTCAAACAGCCAATCTTATTTATCCAGTCTCGTAACGAAACTTGGCTTTCAAATTGGTTTTAACAGTAGGGACGGAGATTAAGCATGTTATCGAGACGATCATTTTTACTGTTGAGTGGCGCTCTTATAACTACATCATCGTGGGCGGCTCTTAGTCAGCAAAAAACAGGCGATACACTATACGCTTCAGCCTACTCACTCGACAAAAATACGCATTTTTTTGGCTTATTTAACGATGAAGGTACGATCCTTTGGACAGCACCATTGCCGCATCGGTCCCATGCGCCAGTTGTCCACCCTAACCAGAGCATCGTTGGTATTGTCGGTAGACGACCAGGTTTTTTTATAGATTTCTTTGACGTATCAAGCAACCAGAGAATAAAACGTATTGAACCAAGTAAAGACCATCATTTCTATGGTCATGCACTGTTTTCCGCTGATGGGACTCAGCTAATCACACAGGAAAATTACTATCCAACTGGCGAAGGAAGGATCTTTATACGGGATTGGCCAAGTGGAAACATTTTACAATCGTTCAACAGCAATGGAATAGGCCCCCATGAGTCTGTTTTTTTAAATGACCAAGTGTTGATTATCGCCAACGGTGGACTTCATGACCCACCCAAGAGAAGACAGAGATATTTTAAACCTTGATACCATGCAACCCAATGTCACTTACCTTTCCTTGAAAGATGGTCGTATTTTAAATCAAGCTTCCCATCGTGACGAATTACACCAATTGAGTATTCGGCATCTTGATGTGAACGCAAAAGGTACGGTTGCACTGGGTTTTCAGTATCAAGGCGATATATGGGATCAAGTTCCATTGGTGGCTTTATCTCGACTAGAGCACCCCGAACTGGATTACCTTTCTATGCCGGACGACATTAGAATTCGTTTTAAGCAGTACTGTGGAAGCGTTTGTTTCGATAAGTCTGGTGATATCTTGGCTATCAGTACCCCCAGAGGTGGCTTAGTCGCCTATTGGCATGTGGATACGAAAACCTTCTTAGGCGTTGAAAATTGCCGTGATGTTTGCGGCCTTGTGGCAACAAGCAATGCCCATGAGTTTCTATTAACCAGTGGCACTGGGGCACAACTAAAAAGCAACCCAGTACAAAACACCAGTAAAATGGTCAAAAATCATACCAACATCCAGTGGGATAACCACTTTAGGCACATTAATATATAAATTTTCATCAAAAATTAAAAACTAACATGGTGAAATTTATATTTTTTAGGTAATGTCTATTTTAGAGCCGCAAATAACTGCGGCTTCTTTTTTGACATTATGAAGTTGATTAATGTTTATTCATTTTCTAAAGCGATATTTTTTACTTAATTCTGACTCAGCGGCTGAAGGACACGAAAAAGTCTTCCAGCAAAGCGCGTTAAGGATTTTACTCGCCCTTACTATCTTTATCTTTGCTGTTTCTGAGCTGCACACTCTTTATTTTATTAACGATACGTCTTTTCTAACGATAAACGCAGGCTACCTCTGCTTACTCACTGGCTTACTGTACTTTAGTAGAAAGTACACTCAACTCACCGCCATCTTATTTCTGCTTACATTAATTACTAGCAGCTTTTTGTTGTTGACTCTAAGTAACGAATTTAACGCTGAAAAGTACGCTCTAATCTCTCTTTATTCGTTACCCTTGATCACACGACTGCTCTTTAGTTTTAGAGCCTCGCTGGTAGCAATGGTGATCAATATATACCCTTTTTATTTGATCACAACAGACAACCTTAGCAGCCTACAAACCGATCTTACCGCGTCTTTTTACTTTCAACTGCTCACCTTTGTCACACTCAATATTGGCTTGCCACTTGCCGTTTCTCGTATTATTCAGACTCTTGAAGACAACGCTTCGCACATGCAACAGCTTTACCAAAAACTCAATGACAATTATGCGCTATATGAAGAGTTCTTTGAGAATACAGGCACACCAACCTTACTTTGTGACCAGCGCGGAAAAATACTAAAAGCCAATCAACTCGCTCGAGAGCTATTATCTGATTCGGAAGAAAATACTGTTACCAACTCCACTATCGCGAATTGGCTATCTCCAACAGGCGAAGCGGGAAAATTTTTTTGGCAATCTAACATCGTAGAATGCACCCTAAAACAAAAAAACAACGTTCATATTGAGGTACGTCGAGCCTCATTAACACAACATGGTTACTATGTTTTGCACTTACAAAACACCACGCAACTAAAAGCCATACAGCAACAACTCGAAAGCACACAACAAACCAATAGTCGCCTCGCCCATTTTGATTTACTCACTCTCTTGCCTAATTACAGGCATTTTTGCAGTCAAACCAATCAACGTATTAATGAACAAGACCGACATCTAACTGGCGCCATGTTCATTATACGCATTAGTCAGTTCAAACTGCTTAATAAACAATATGGTAAAGACAATGCTAACAAAGTCATTCTCAATTTTGCCAAAATGCTGCAAAAAAAGCTCTCAGAACACACCATTATTGGTCGACTACGTGGCGTTAAGTTTTCGTGCTTCGTGCCACTGAGTCAGGCTTACCTCATTCAAAAAAACCTCTCCGCTCTCATTCATTCTGTTCTGCCTAGCCAGATAACCGTTGACGGCAATAGATTGAATATGGACTACCAAGTAGGCATTGCCTACTATCAAACGGATGGTAAAACAGCTGAGGAACTACTAGAACACTGTGAAATGGCATTAGAATACTCCAGTAGCTCTGAGCGTTTCTCCTATTACAACCGCAACCTAGAAAACAAGCTCATAGAAGAACACAAACTCGGCCTAAAACTTAGTACGGCCATTAAGAACAAACAAATTAGTATATGGTTGCAACCTCAAGTAAGGCCAAACGGGCAAATTTGCTCATTTGAAGCACTGGCTCGCTGGCAAAATGATGGGCAATTTATCCCCCCGACCACCTTTATTAAAATTGCCGAAAAATTGGGATTATTACCACTGCTTGCGGAAAATCTCGTTCGAGAACTCGTTAACACACTATCTTCATGGCACAAAGAACACATTTACACTCCGATTGCTTTTAACCTAGCCGGTCAAGAATTGATGAACGATGCTTTTTTTGCACTGTTAATGACGCTAGTTGCCGATAATCCTTGGCTAAAAGACATGTTGGAGTTAGAAATAACAGAGACCAGTTCTGTTATGACGCATCCACTTATCCACAAACGCCTAAGGAGTTTGTCACAATATGGTTACTCAATAGCCATAGATGACTTTGGCACTGGCCAAGCGTCTTTAGGCCAGCTTGTTGATATCCCTGCCAACATACTCAAAATAGATCGTCGCTTTGTTTCTCCACTACCTGGAGATCAGCGCCATGTTGATATTGTAAAATCCACCATTCAGCTCGCAGAGTCTCTTGGTATGACCGTTATTGCTGAAGGCATAGAAACCAAAGAGCAGGCCAACCTTCTTGCTGCACTCGGCTGCAATACACTGCAAGGCTACTACTTCGCCAAACCGTCACCAATGTCGGATTGGACAGCCAAAGATAATGCCAAAGCAAAAGAACTTCGCATGGTATACTGACGCCATCAGTCCTTTTCCGTTTATCTATGCCTTTCTTAATTCAGACACAAAAAAGCCAGCATTCATAATAGAACACTGGCTTTTGAATCAAATCAAATGAGTGAACTGAAAACGCTAGAACGCCATGTTCATCGCAACAGAAACAACATTCGCAGAGGAACTATAATCAGCACTTAACTTACCACGAGCGCGGTCCTCACCAGTACCATCTCGACTAACTGACACATCGTCGATCATCACATGAGTAAAAGCGAACGTAGCCGATGTCATATCATTAAAGTCATACGTCGCACCAACGGATATCCACTTACGATCGCCATCAGGTGTACGTGCTGAGCGGTATTTATCGGTTACAGGAGAATTATCCATAGCCACACCAGTTCGGAGCGTTAACTGATCAGAATAGACATAAGTCAAACCTGCAGAGTACATCCACTGATCTTCGAAACCAAAGGTTAGAACAGAATTTGGTTGAGCGCTATCAAAATCGATATTCAGGCCGTCCATAGATCCCCAGCCAGTTCTAATAGCGGACAATCCAAAAATCAATTTCTGTGTTAGATCTTGCTCCATACTTAAAGTAAGAACAGAGGGCAAAGTAATTGAATCCGATACAGTTGTATCAATTAGGTCATATCCAGTAGTAAGCGCACTAGCATTTAAAGTAGCAACATTCTTATATTTGACATCACCCTTAAAGTCGAAATCCACTTCACTGCGGTAGCCCAAACCAAGGCGAGTCCCTTTTCTTGGCTCCATCGCAATACCGAAGCTATACCCATAACCAGTATCATCTGCTTCAATACGCCCATCACCCTCTACACCCGAAATACCGACAGCTGACCCTAAAACCACTTCGGCTTTATGGACTTGCACACTGGCACCAACAGAAACCCAATCATTCATACGATGGGCAAGAGAAAAACTCAAGGCAATATCTTGAAGTGATGTTTCCGTTGCATGAAAACGCCCCGCCCAATCATCACCATAATCGCCTGATAAACCAAACGGCACATTCAAAGATATGCCCGCTACTGTTTTATCAGACAAAGGCTTTGCAAAGTAAAACGACGGTACAAATGTATTATCAACAGAATCACTGTTCGTCGTAGAACCCGCAATAGCCGTTCCACCAGCAGCGGTTGCATTATTAGCACTAATGTTCGTCACATCCATACTCGGCATAACGTAAGCACCAGACACAAACACAGTCGTTTCTTTAGCATTCACAAAAAGCGCAGGGTTCCAGAAGCTGGCAGAGATATCCGCATTAGACGCCGCGACACCACCCAAGGCTTTACCTGACGCTGTCGCACTATGATCATTTAAAGCAAAACCCGCTGAGTATGCAGAAGACGCTGCTGCCACAGAGGCCGCAACAAGACTTGCTCTAAACAAGAATTTTGAGGAGGTAGTCATAAATAAGCTCCATTGTTATTTTTATTGGGAATTATATTGTGATCTTACAAAACACATATACGCTTCAAGTATAGAAGCACATACCCTGATATTACCAGTAAGTATTTCTTCCGCAATAGCATATTTACACAATATCATTCGAAAAAACAAAAACAGCCAAGAAAAAATAGCATCTAGATAACGAACTAATAGAAAGGTAGCAGAGAATTTAACATATTGGGAAATAACGTAACATAAAGATAAAAAAAGCTTTATGACAGTATAAGTAAGAGGAGAAAGTAAAAATAAAAGGAATTAACTGAGAAGTGAGTCACATGTACTTTCGTACTTTGTTAGATTTGCAAAGCGTCACCTACTTCACTCTGTTTAACTCTGCGTTAAGTCTAAGTGCAAAACTTAGTCGTTAACTGCATCCATTATTTGAATAGCAAAAATAATGGCGGAATGGACGGGACTCGAACCCGCGACCCCCTGCGTGACAGGCAGGTATTCTAACCAACTGAACTACCACTCCAACACAACTGTTTTTAACGTCTCAACAGACGTGCACTTTTCATCGGCAAGATGGTGGGTGTGGAGGGGTTCGAACCCCCGACATTCGCCTTGTAAGGGCGACGCTCTCCCAACTGAGCTACACACCCGCTCGTTAGTTTTACATCCTCTGGGAAGAAGATGGCGGAATGGACGGGACTCGAACCCGCGACCCCCTGCGTGACAGGCAGGTATTCTAACCAACTGAACTACCACTCCAACACAACTGTTTTTAGCGTCTCATCAGACGTGCCTTTTTGCATCGGCAAGATGGTGGGTGTGGAGGGGTTCGAACCCCCGACATTCGCCTTGTAAGGGCGACGCTCTCCCAACTGAGCTACACACCCGCTCGTTAGTTTTACATCCTCTGGGAAGAAGATGGCGGAATGGACGGGACTCGAACCCGCGACCCCCTGCGTGACAGGCAGGTATTCTAACCAACTGAACTACCACTCCAACACAATTGTTTTTAACGTCTCAGCAGACGTGCCTTTAGCATCGGCAAGATGGTGGGTGTGGAGGGGTTCGAACCCCCGACATTCGCCTTGTAAGGGCGACGCTCTCCCAACTGAGCTACACACCCGCTCGTTAGTTTTACATCCTCTGGGAAGAAGATGGCGGAATGGACGGGACTCGAACCCGCGACCCCCTGCGTGACAGGCAGGTATTCTAACCAACTGAACTACCACTCCAACACAATTGTTTTTAACGTCTCAGCAGACGTGCCTTTAGCATCGGCAAGATGGTGGGTGTGGAGGGGTTCGAACCCCCGACATTCGCCTTGTAAGGGCGACGCTCTCCCAACTGAGCTACACACCCGCTCGTTAGTTTTACATCCTCTGGGAAGAAGATGGCGGAATGGACGGGACTCGAACCCGCGACCCCCTGCGTGACAGGCAGGTATTCTAACCAACTGAACTACCACTCCAACACAACTGTTTTTAACGTCTCATCAGACGTGCCATTTTGCATCGGCAAGATGGTGGGTGTGGAGGGGTTCGAACCCCCGACATTCGCCTTGTAAGGGCGACGCTCTCCCAACTGAGCTACACACCCAACAATATCCAACGCTATTGCCAAACTTACTTATTAAGTAAGTGGTGCCGCCACCAAGAGTCGAACTCGGGACCCTCTGATTACAAGTCAGATGCTCTACCAACTGAGCTATAGCGGCTTAACGCTAAATCAAATTGTGATTTACTTATTATCTATAAGTAAATGGTGCCGCCACCAAGAGTCGAACTCGGGACCCTCTGATTACAAGTCAGATGCTCTACCAACTGAGCTATAGCGGCTTAACGCTAAATCAAATTGTGATTTACTTATTATCTATAAGTAAATGGTGCCGCCACCAAGAGTCGAACTCGGGACCCTCTGATTACAAGTCAGATGCTCTACCAACTGAGCTATAGCGGCATTACATGACGCAGTTTACTTTTAAAAACTTCCTAAGAAGTGGTGCCGCCACCAAGAGTCGAACTCGGGACCCTCTGATTACAAGTCAGATGCTCTACCAACTGAGCTATAGCGGCTTTACTAAAAGTAAAATCTTTTTTTGCTCTTTCCCATAATCAAGAAAAGAACTTCGACCAAAACTGGTGCCGCCACCAAGAGTCGAACTCGGGACCCTCTGATTACAAGTCAGATGCTCTACCAACTGAGCTATAGCGGCATTTCTCAAATTTTGGTCGGGACGGCAGGATTTGAACCTGCGACCACTAACACCCCATGCTAGTGCGCTACCAGGCTGCGCTACGCCCCGAAAACTTACATTGAAAGAGTTAAACTCTGTCTCTGTCAGCGGGTGCGTATATTACTATAACAAATTGAAAAGGGAAGACTTTTATTAAGTTTTTTTCAATTTAATCATCATACTAAAATTCAGCCAGATAACTGCTTAAACATTGATCTAAATATCTTTCTCGTTCAAGTTTATGACCAACATCGAAGGGTGTGGCAAATATCACATAGAAAGCCCCAGAAAGACTCAACAGGATCTCCCTATCCTGTAGAATTAAAAAAGCCATCCTACTGGATGGCTTTTAATAACCTAAATAGCAACCTTACTCTTGCATATAGTCTTCTACTTTCGACTTAAGCTTCTGCCCAGGTCGAAAAGTAACAACGGTACGCGCTGTAATTGGGATTTCTTCGCCCGTTTTAGGATTTCGACCAGGACGCTGACTCTTCTCGCGCACTTCAAAGTTACCAAACCCCGACAACTTAACTTGCTGTCTTTCTATTAAAGAATGACGCACGACATCAAAAAAACCTTCCACAAGGTCTTTTGCGTCTTTTTTGCTTAAACCAATGGTGTCCACCAAGTTTTCAGCAAGATCCGCTTTTGTCAACGATCCCATAAATCTACCCCCTTACAACGGCTCCCAACTGCTCAGACAAGGCTGCGACAGTTTGTTCGACTGAGTTGTTCACTTCTTCATCACTAAGAGTGTGTGAAGGATGCTGCCACGTCAAGCCCAAAGCGACACTTTTTTTCGTTTCATCAATGCCTTGCCCCTGATAAACATCAAAAACCAAAACATTTTTTAGCGCATCACCGGCAGCCGAAGCAATGACTTTTTCCAACGCGCTAACAGGCACAGAACGATCAACCAACAAGGCCAAGTCACGACGAACTTCAGGGAAACGAGAAACCGCCTCGTATTCTGGCAAGGTCGCATTTAACACAGCCGACAAAGCAATATCAAAAACATAAATAGGCTGATTTGCACCTAATGTCTTAGAGAGCTGAGGATGCAACTCCCCCATCAAACCGACAAACTGACCATCCAAGAAGATATCAGCAGAACGACCTGGGTGTAAAAACTCGCACTCAGAACGCTCATAAGTTGGTTTGCCGCCATTATTCAAAGCAAACAAAGCTTCTACATGTGCTTTTAGATCATAAAAGTCGACTTTCTCATTGCCGTGGTACCAAGCTTCAGCATGACGAGAGCCTGCAATTAAACCCGCGATCTGTTGCTGCTGGTCTAATTCTGCCAATGCCTCAACAGATCCAATAAAGCGGCGACCTGTTTCAAATAGGCGAACACGAGACTGCTGACGATTTTGATTATAAAGATACGCTCTCACTAAGCCTGGGACCAAACTAGGACGCATTACTCCCATATCAGCCGAAATAGGATTCGCTAATGGCACTGGCTCAATATTCGGCAAAAATTGTTTACTCAATACGGGATCGATAAAACTGTAAGTGACCGCCTCTTGATAACCCTGCGATACCAAAATAGAGCGCAACACTTGAATCTGTGTTTTCGACTCAGGCAAAGACGTAAAATTCACCGCCGCTTGAGGCATAGAAGAAGGAAGGTTATCGTAACCATAGATACGAGCCACCTCTTCGATTAAATCAGCCTCAATCGCAATATCAAAACGATGGGATGGCGCTTTGGTCGTCCAAGCATCGTCTGTCACCTCAATCATCTCTAGGCCAAGACGTGTTAGAATGTCTGTCACCAAGTCCTTGTCAATCGACATTGCCAAATACTGATCTAGCTTTTTACGACGTAGCGTCACAATCGCAGCGTCTGGCAACGCCGACTCAGCTACGGCATGAGTGATAGGCCCCACTTGACCGCCAGCAATCTCAATAACCAACGCGGTAGCACGCTCAATGGCTTTATCTTGAAGTGTGGCATCCACACCACGCTCAAAACGGTGAGAAGAATCCGTATGCAAACCATAAGAACGGGCCTTACCAGCCAACGCCAATGGAGCAAAGAAAGCACTTTCAAGAAAGATGTCTTTCGTCTGTGCACTTACACCAGAGCCTTCTCCTCCCATTATGCCAGCAATAGCCAATGGTGCATTCTCATCGGCAATCACCAAGGTATCATCACGAAGCGTTACTTTCTGACCATCCAATAAGACAATTTGCTCATCTTTCTTCGCCATGCGCACAACGATCGAACCCGACAAATTCGCCAAATCGAAGGCGTGCATAGGCTGGCCTAATTCAAGCATGACGTAGTTGGTAATATCGACAATTGGATCAATAGAGCGAATGCCACTGCGGCGAAGCTTCTCCACCATCCACAGAGGCGTTTGAGCACTTACATCAACGCCACGTACAACACGCCCCAAATAACGAGGACAAGCGTCTGTCGCCTCAACTCGCACTGGGAAAGCATCATCCACAACAACCGTAGCGGGTGTAATTTGTACCGGAGTCACATCCAACTTATTTAACACGCCCACTTCACGAGCTAAACCAGCAACACTCAAACAGTCACTGCGGTTAGGCGTTAAGTCGACATCAATAATCTGATCATCAAGCCCTAAAAACGCTCGGAAATCTTCGCCCGTTTGGGCACTGACGGGCAGTTCCATAATGCCATCATGGTCATCACTCAAGCCCAATTCAGAAGCAGAGCAAAGCATTCCAAAGGATTCCACTTGACGCAGTTTGGCCTTTTTGATTTTAAAATCCGCACCCAATACGGCACCAATTTTAGCAAAAGGTATTTTGATACCAGGACGTGCATTTGGTGCGCCACAGACAACCTGAAAAGTTTCTACGCCATCAGATACTTTGCACACTTGCAATTTATCGGCATCCGGATGAGGTTCAGCACTGATAATTTCTCCTACGACAACACCTGTAAATGCCGACGCTACGGGTAATACTTCATCCACTTCAAGGCCAGCTAGGGTAATCTGAGCAGCCAAGTCATCACTACTGATACCTGGATTGACCCACTCTCTTAGCCAATTCTCACTAATTTTCATAACAATATCCTAGGTCGACTGGTTACTTGAACTGTTTAAGGAAACGCAAATCGTTCTCAAAAAACATACGAAGGTCATCCACTTTATAGCGCAGCATAGCGAAACGCTCTACCCCCATGCCAAAAGCGAAGCCTGTGTATTTTTCGGAATCAATTCCTGACATTTCAAGGACTTTCGGGTGCACCATGCCACAACCCAACACTTCCAACCAAGACTCTTCGCCCTTGCTATTCGTTCGCATGATATCCACTTCAATGGAAGGCTCAGTAAATGGGAAGTAGCTAGGACGAAAACGCACTTTCAAATCGTCTTCAAAGAAAACATTCAGAAATTGCTGCAAAATCCCCTTCAAATCTGCGAATGAAATATTTTCATCAATAAGCAGACCTTCAACCTGATGAAACATAGGCGTATGAGTCTGATCTGAATCACAACGATACACACGACCAGGGCAAATAATACGAATTGGCGGCTGAGTCGTTTCCATTGTGCGTACTTGAACTGGAGATGTATGCGTTCTTAGTACGGTTGATGGATTAAAATAGAAGGTATCTTGCATTGCACGTGCAGGGTGATGCGCAGGAATATTTAACGCTTCAAAGTTGTGATAATCGTCTTCAATTTCTGGCCCTGCAGCCACATCGAAACCAATACCACGGAAAAAAGTTCTCGATACGCTCCATGGTACGAGTCACAGGATGCAAGCCACCCACGTCCTGACCTTTACCAGACAAAGAAATATCAATTGTTTCGGTTGCTAATTTAGCGTTTAGTGCCGCTTCTGCAAGAAACTGTTTACGCTCAGTAATTTTTTCCTGAACTTGGTCTTTTGCTTCATTGACCATTTGACCGAATTTTGGTCGGTCCTCTGCAGAAACATTACCAAGCTGTTTCAACAAAGCAGTCAGAGCGCCCTTCTTACCCAAATAATGTACACGTACATCATCCAGAGCGGACTCACTCTCAGACGCAGCCACTGCGCTTAGCGCATCAGCAAGAATCTGCTTTAGGTTCTCCATTTACACACTCCAAAAAATAAAATAGGGGAAGAACCATTGGCTCTTCCCCTATCAAAGACTGCATTGAATGACTCGCTCTATTAAGATTACATCTATCAAGATTGAATCACCCTAAGGCTACGTCAGAAATTAAGCCAAGCTTACTTTCGCTTTTTCAACGATAGCAGCAAAAACTTCTTTCTCGTACACAGCTAGGTCAGCCAAAACCTTACGGTCAATTTCAATAGCTGCTTGTTTCAAGCCAGCAATGAAACGGCTGTAAGACAGACCATTGATACGTGCAGCAGCGTTAATACGAGCAATCCACAATGCGCGGAATTGACGTTTACGCTGACGACGGTCACGGTACTGATACTGACCAGCTTTGATAACAGCTTGTTTTGCTACACGAAATACACGGCTACGTGCACCGTAGTAACCTTTAGCTTGCTTTAAAATCTTTTTGTGACGGCGACGAGCCTGAACACCACGTTTTACGCGAGGCATAATATAAACCTTTTACTAATAAATTAATGAACTAAAAAAATCTAGACTTAGATGTATGGCAACATGCGTACAATAGACGCTTTATCGCACTGCGCGATCTGTCCCATAGGACGAAGATGACGCTTACGCTTAGTCGATTTTTTAGTCAAAATATGACTAGTATGAGACTGTTTATGTTTAAAACCATTCGCGGTACGTTTGAAGCGCTTAGCTGCGCCACTGTGTGACTTAATTTTGGACATGATAAAACCACTCTCGCATTCGTTAATGTTAGTGTAATTTTTCCATAGTTTAGTCTTTAAGAGCCGAAGCCCTTAAAGCCAAATTACTTAAAATTACTTCTTCTTTTTGGGGCCTAGCACCATAGTCAATTGACGACCTTCCATTTTCGCAGCTTGCTCTACTACACCATAATCTTCTAAGTCTGCTGCGACTCGATTCATAAGCTGCATACCAAGCTCCTGATGGGCCATTTCACGACCGCGGTATCGTAACGACACTTTGGCCTTATCCCCGCCTTCAAGGAAACGTATCAGGTTGCGGAGTTTCACCTGATAATCCCCTTCCTCCGTCCCTGGACGGAATTTCATTTCTTTAACCTGGATCTGCTTCGCATTTTTCTTTTGCGCAGCTTTCGCTTTCTTCGCTTCAAAAATATGCTTGCCGTAGTCCATGATTTTGCAAACAATCGGATCTGAATCAGCAATTTGCACTAAGTCTAAAGCAGCCTCTTGAGCTGCTTTTAGTGCCTCTTCAAGAGAGACAACGCCAACTTGTTCACCATCAGCAGCGATCAAACGCACTTCGGTAGCTCGAATGTTCTCGTTGATTAGAGGACGCTGCTTACTAGCGGTACGTCCACGATTCATATTACCTTTTATAGTACTATCTCCATTTCTTGTTTACGGCTACGGCGAGCAACTTCTTTTTGAAGCAAACCTTCAAATTCGGAAATACTCATCACTCCAAGATCTTCGCCAGTACGAGTACGAACAGCAACTTGTTTCTGCTCTACTTCTTTATCACCAACTACAATCATGTACGGCACTCGTTGAAGAGTATGCTCGCGGATTTTAAACCCGATCTTCTCGTTTCTCAAGTCAAGTTTTGCTCTAAAGCCATTTGAATTCAATGTTTTTGCCAAATCAGAGCAATAGTCTGCTTGGCGGTCTGTAATGTTCATGATAACAACTTGTTCAGGCGCAAGCCAGACCGGAAAGGCACCTTCTGTCTCTTCAATCAAAATACCGATAAAACGCTCAAGTGATCCTACTATCGCTCGGTGCAACATTACCGGCGTTTGGCGTGAACCATCTTCCGACACATATTGCGCACCCAAGCGAGTTGGCATTGAAAAATCTACCTGAATGGTGCCACATTGCCACACACGACCAATGGCATCTTTCAAAGAGAACTCAATTTTTGGTCCGTAGAAAGCACCTTCACCTGGCAACTCTTCCCATTCCAAACCGGCAGAATCCAAAGCGTCTGATAAAGATTTTTCAGCCTTATCCCAAACTTCATCTGATCCCACACGCTGTTCAGGACGAGTAGACAAGCGATAAATAATATTGTCAAAACCAAAGTCTGCATAAACTTCGTGCAACAAAGCAATAAATTCAGACACTTCTTGTTGAATTTGACCTTCAGTTACAAAAATATGACCATCGTCTTGAACGAAATTACGCACACGCATAATACCATGTAACGCACCAGAAGGCTCGTTACGGTGACAAGAGCCAAATTCCGCCATACGAAATGGTAAATCACGGTAACTTTTCAGCCCCTGATTATAAACCTGAATGTGGCAAGGACAGTTCATCGGTTTAACGGCATAATCACGATTTTCAGAATGCGTAGTAAACATATTCTCATGATATTTGCCCCAATGCCCAGATTTCTCCCACAGCACACGGTCAACAATTTGTGGTGTCTTCACCTCTTGATAGTGGTTATCAAGTTGCTTCTGACGCATGTATTGCTCAACGGCTTGGTATAGACGCCACCCTTTAGGATGCCAAAATACCATTCCAGGCGCTTCTTCTTGAAGATGAAAAAGATCTAATTTCTTACCTAACTTACGATGGTCGCGCTTTTCAGCTTCTTCGATTCGAGTTAAATAAGCGCTTAATTCTTTTTTATCATTCCACGCCGTTCCATAGATACGCTGTAGCATTTCATTATTAGAATCACCACGCCAGTATGCACCCGCCAGCTTCATCAACTTAAAGTGACGCAACACTCGAGTGTTTGGCACGTGAGGGCCACGACACATATCCATGTATTCTTGATGATGATACAAACCGACTTCTTTTACAGATTCGTCCATATCATCAATCAAGGCGACCTTATAGGTCTCGCCACGTTCAACAAATTGCTGACGCGCATCACCAATCGGTGTCATTTTCTTAACAACATCGTAATCGGTTTTAACCAACTCACCAATACGCTTTTCAATAGCCACCAAATCTTCTGGAGTAAAGGGGCGCTCATAAGCGATATCGTAATAGAACCCTTCATCAATCACAGGACCAATTGCCATTTCGGCAGTCGGGTATAGCTGCTTAACAGCATGCCCAACAAGGTGCGCAAAAGAGTGACGAATAATCTCTACACCCTCAGAATCCTTTCCAGTAATGATGCTTAAGGTAACGTCATCAGAAATCAGCTCACAGGCATCAACCAACTGACCATTTACACGACCAGCAACAGTGGCTTTAGCAAGACCTGGACCAATATCCTCAGCCACTTGCATGACAGTAACAGGATTTGAAAAAGAGCGTTGGCTGCCATCAGGCAAAGTAATTACAGGCATTTTATTCCCCTATCGGAGTCAGTGGTGCTCCATACCAAAGAGCACATGTAAATTTCAGCGCATAAATTAGCATTTTTCGATTATGCATGCGAATCTAATTTAATTGCTGTTTATAGTGGCGCTAAACAGTAACATACAAAAATCAAGCCTTTTTTCTGTCTTTAAGGCATAGACATTCTCTGCATGCAGAGTAAAATTAGCATCCGTTTCACACAGACTTCATTTATCAAAAGGCTCTATGGATCTTTCAACCCTTGACGACTACTGCATTGAGACTACTCAAGCAGAACCTGACCTATTAATTGAATTAGTTGAAAGAACTTATTCTGAAATGGGCTACCCGAACAAGTTATCAGGAAAAACCATTGGCCGCACCTTGAAGCTCCTGGCAAAAATAGCCCGACCTAAACGCGCACTAGAGATCGGTATGTTTACTGGTTATTCTGCACTCTCTATCGCCGAGGGCATGCCTAGCGATGGCAAACTCATTTGCTGTGAAACTAACCCTAGAGCGATTGAATTCGCTCAATCATTTTTTGATCGTAGCGAGCATGGCACAAAAATCCAAACGATTTTTGGCCCGGCGCTCGATACAATCGAATCCCTTGAAGGGGAATTTGACTTTGTCTTTATTGATGCCGATAAGCGCAACTATCTAAATTACTACCAAGCAGTACTACCGCTTGTTAAGTCTGGCGGCCTTATCATCATTGATAACTCCTTATGGCAAGGAAGAGTTCTAGACCCAAAAGAAAACAGCGACGTCGCTGTAAATCAGGTCAACCGCTTAATTGCGCAAGACACACGAGTTGAGAATGTTCATTTGAATGTTCGTGACGGTCTCAACATCGTCGTAAAACACTAAACCCATTTCTTATAAACCCCAGTCACCTTTGGATTACCTCTGGTGACTGGGGTTTATGTGCTATTAAAAGATATTACGTAAGAGGCAGCGATTTTGGTCGTTTTTAAAATCACAAATAACATCTCCGGCAAACACTACATTGGAACGTCTTTCAATAGTGGCTTCCAACGTTTCGAGCAGTACGTAGAAGCAACAAGCGAAGGTTTGGACTTTCCTTTATACAACGACATTAGGGAGAATGGCGTTGAAGCTTTTACAGTTGAAGAACTATTTGAAACAAGCGACAAAGAAGAGCTTTATGAATTAGAAACGGATTATATTTCTATTTATAACGGCGAAAGTTTGCGAGGCTATAAAATTGCGCAGACGGCTGAAAAATCCGTCAACCTAAACTTTGGCAAAAAAGCGCTATTTGATTCAAATGGCGTATCAACAGCAGAACAACCTAAAAAAGTAAGAAAAGTTGCGGAAAAAAACAGTAGAACTACCAAAAAAGACAATTGAGTCCGCCCCAACGGCCAAATCTTTTTTTGGCGAGCTTATCGGTGAAGACAGACTAGGAACACCTGTTGCTGCCGCGACTGAAAAGAAAAAAGCGCCCCCTCGCGCCAAAAGCAAAGCCAGCATTCAAAAAATGCTAAACGAGGCGGAAAGAGCCGCCAAAAAGGAACGCGAAGAAAAATTGAAGTCACAGCAACAAGCTGAAGCAGAAGAAATGGCACTCATCATGGCAAAAATTGATGTAACATCTAAATCTGCCACGTCTGCATTTCGTCGCCGTAAAGGCTGATCATCTCTGCAAATAAAAAGGCCCAGATTGATGACAATTCAATCTGGGCCTTTTTATGCTGTCAGCACATCACGCTCTTGCTTTTTTTAGCGTCTCAGAAATCATGAAAGCCAACTCTAAAGACTGATCTGCATTCAAACGAGGATCACAATGTGTGTGATATCGATCCGCCAAATCCGCTTCCGTCACCTCAAAGGCACCACCAACGCATTCAGTCACGTTTTGCCCTGTCATTTCAAAATGCACACCGCCGGCATAAGTACCTTCTGCATTGTGAACTTGGAAGAATTGCTGAACTTCTCTTAACACGTCATCTACACGGCGCGTTTTGTAGCCCGTTGATGCCTTTACTGTATTGCCGTGCATCGGATCACTACTCCAAACCACTTGCTTACCTTCGCGCTGAATGGCACGAATAAGCTTAGGCATTCCCTCCGCCACTTTATCAACACCCATCCTAACAATAATATTCAAACGACCGGCTTCATTCTCAGGGTTCAACACATCACACAGACGCAAAAGGTCCTCAGGATCCATAGATGGACCAGCTTTAACACCGATAGGATTTTTTACGCCGCGCAGAAATTCTACGTGTGCGCCATCCAACTGGCGAGTCCGGTCACCAATCCACAACATATGCGCGGAACAGTCGTACCAATCCCCCGTCAAGCTATCCTTACGAGTTAAAGATTGCTCATATGGCAACAACAGCGCTTCATGAGAAGTATAGAAATCTGTCTCTCTAAGTTGCGCTAAACCAGGACCTATACCACAAGCTTCCATAAACTGTAATGCATCATCTATCTTGTCGGCGACTCCTTGATAACGACTACCAGCTGGACTCGCACTTAAGAAATCTAAATTCCATTGATGCACCTGATGCAAATCTGCAAATCCACCCTGAGCAAAGGCACGAAGTAAATTCATGGTCGATGCACTTTGATTATAAACTTGCAGTAAACGCTCAGGATCTGGAACCCTAGCTTGCTCCGTAAACTCAATACCATTAATAATATCACCGCGATAACTCGGCAGCTCAACACCATTTATTGTCTCTGTTCCCGCCGATCTTGGTTTGGCAAACTGCCCAGCCATTCGCCCAACTTTAACAACTGGGCATTTACCGGCATAAGTCAAAACGACGGCCATTTGCAACATAACCTTAAACGTATCGCGAATATTATTCGCATGAAACTCCGCGAAACTCTCCGCACAATCCCCACCTTGCAGTAGAAATGACTGTCTATTGGCGACCTGCGCTAGGGCTTTTTTCAACTGCCGCGCCTCACCAGCAAAAACCAGCGGAGGCATTTTCCCTAATGTTTTCTCGACGTGAGCTAAATGCTCCGCATTAGGATAAACCGGCTGTTGTAGTGCCGTCTTTTCTCTCCAACTTGTCAATTCCCACTGCTTCATAATGTTCTACAACCTTCTTCTATAAATCACTTATTAACGGGCAACCACCCAAAGTATTTCTGCATCTTTTATTGATGTTGACACAACAGCATGCCCCATAGTGGCATCATAATACACACTGTCACCTTCTTTTAATTCAATTGGCTCATAGAGCTCAGAGAAAAAATTAATCTTTCCCTGCAATACCAACAGAAATTCTTCACCATCATGACGAACCCACTCTTTAAACTCGGTAAAAGATCTAGCTCGAACGGTTGTCTTAAAAGGCACCATCTTTTTACGACTAATGGAATAATTTAACAGCTCATGCTCATATGTCGCCGTCGGATGAGGCTCACCTTTACCTTTTCGAGTAATGTCACGCCTTCCCGCAATAGAATGCTCACTAGCCTCAACAAACAATTGCGGCAAATCCATTTCCAAGCCTTTAATCAGCTTCTGTACAATGGTAAAACTTGGCGACACTTGATCATTCTCAATTTTCGACAGTGTGGAACGAGCAATACCAGTTCTTTTACCCACCTCTTCAAGTGTCCAGCCTTTTGCAAGACGAATTTCTTTTACTCGCTTACCAAGCTCCAAAGGCTCAACAAATCGGTCTGGATCTGACGCGGTAGCAGTTTCTAGTGACGGACGACTAACCATAATTTCCCAATACTATTTTAAAAAAGCTCAAAAAAGTCTATTTAAGCAATGGAGCCATAGCAGACGTACAACGAGAAAGGTCAAACCCTTTACCTGATACCCTCTCGACCAGCTCGCTATAATCGACTCCCTTACTATTTTCTAACAACACCCACAAAACCGAAGAGCGCGTACCAGTTCGACAAAACGCCAAGGTCTTTTTCTCATTCAACAAAGCATGTCTCTGAAAATCAACTTGATCCTGAGAAAGTGCCGCCAAATTGATAGGGTTGCTAACATACTCCATACCTAAGGATTCAGCCACTGCACGTAAACTATCACCAGAAGGCTGATCATCCGATTCGGCCTCCGGACGATTATTAATGACTCGCTCAAATCCCTGCGCCTTAAGTAAAGCAATATCAGACTCAGTAAGCTGGGGCGCCACAAAATACAATTCATCAAGCTGAACAGGATGACTCATAGCCTTTCTCCTCTTATATAGACTCAGGAACGATATAACACTTTAATGAGATGAAAACCAAACTGGGTTTTAATCGGCCCTTGCACTTTTAATAAAGGCCCAGTAAAAACGGCTTTATCGAAAGCAGCAACCATATCACCTTTACGAAACTCACCAAGATCACCTCCCTTCTTGCCTGATGGGCAAGTAGAGAATTGCTTGGCTAATTTATGAAAATCGGCCCCCTTGTCTAATTTTTCTTTAAGCGACTCCGCTTCCGCCTTTGTTTTCACCAAAATATGACACGCACTTGCTGTCGACATCAAACCCCCTAACATTCAAATTTACTAGATAAAACATGTTAACCTATTTAGTATAATGGAATTCACTATAAGCAATCATTAAGCTTAAATTAGTCTGAGCAAAAAAAGCAGTATTAACATCAATATAGGCAGTTTTCAGTATGAGCAGCTACGCAGCAATAAGTGATCTTTCCTTTCTCCTTGTGGAACCCTCAGACACTCAAAAGAAAATCATCACCAAAGCACTGGAAGAAGCAGGCATAAGAAAAATAGACTATGCAAACAATATCCAAGAAACCATAGAATCGCTGGCGTCATTCCCACCCGATCTAGTTATCTCATCCATGTACTTACCTGATGGCAGTGCCAATGATTTAATTGACAAAATCAGAGCCAATCAAGAAACAGAAAACCAATGTTTCATGCTCATTTCCAGCGAGCGTAACAGAGATCACCTCGAACACTTAAGACAGTCTGGCGTTCTTGCCATACTTCCCAAGCCTTTTAGTAAAACAGACTTACAACGAGCCATTTACGCAACTCTGGATCTTATCGTAGAAGAGGAAATAGACCTAGAAATGTTCGATCCCAAAATGCTACGTGTGCTAGTGACCGATGATAGCCTTATGGCTCGAAAGCACGTCAGCAGAACACTCAATACGATGGGAATAGAAGACATTCAATTCGCAGAAAATGGCAAAGAAGCCATCGAACTACTCAGTAAAATGGAATTTGACCTAATTGTGACAGACTATAATATGCCAGAAATGGATGGCCGAGAACTGACCGAAGCAGTGCGAAGAGACCCCGCACTAGCCCATATCCCAATCCTAATGGTAAGCTCAAACTCAGAAGATAGCCAATTATCAAATATAGCCCAAGAAGGTGTGGATGCGATATGTGGTAAACCTTTTGAACCCAGCGTCGTCAGAAAACTGCTGGCTAAAATACTCAGCTAAAATAAAAAAAGAGCTTCAATTTGAAGCTCTTTTTTTACCTACACGGCGCTTAATATCAGCACACTGACTCACAGTCTACGCTTGTACTATTTTACTTCCGCTATCAAAGCTTCAACAATAACTTTGTTTGCCTCAGGAAACTCATAAGACAGCAAATCAGACACTATCACCCAGCGCACCTCTTGCCCTTCTTTACCCATTGGCTCACCTTCAAAACCAGTGACTTTATAGAAATGCAATTCAACTTGTTTATCACCGTAATCATGCGAGATCGTTTTAAAAAAAGAATACTCCGTTACGGCAATACCACATTCCTCTTTTAATTCACGCACCAAGGCAACATCGACAGCCTCGGAAGGCTCACATTTGCCACCAGGAAACTCCCACAGATTACCTTGATGCTGATTCGATTGTCTAAGGGCAATAAAAACAGAACCATTCCGAAGAATGACCCCAGCCGCTACTTTCACCAACATTAGGTGCGATACTCTGCGTTGATAGTAACGTATTCATGAGAAAAATCTGTCGTCCAAACCACGTCAGATTCGTCTCCCATACCTAGATCAAGCACTATATGAATTTCTTGTGGCGCCATAGCTTGCTTACCGTGCTCCTCCAAATAATCTGGAGAACGACCACCATTACGAGCCACCTCAAAACCATTGATATGCAACTGCACTTTATCAACATCCAAATCTTGCACACCAGCACGACCCACAACGGCTAAAATGCGCCCCCAGTTTGGATCAGAAGCAAACAATGCCGTCTTAACCAAAGGCGAATGTGCAATTTCAAATGCCGTTTTGGTTGCATCAGACTGAATAGCAGCACCGACAACCTCAACCGTCACAAATTTCGTCGCCCCTTCGCCATCTCGAACGATCGCATGAGCCAACTCTTGCATCACTTCGGTAAATGCCACAATAAAGGCTTGAGCAAGAGGCTCATCGACAGACGTTACTTTAGCATTACCCGCCACGCCTGTCGCAATGGCAACGCAAGAATCATTGGTTGACGTATCACTATCAATAGTAATGCGGTTAAAACTTTTATTAACAACGTCTTTCAGTATTGACTGGAGCACTGAAACATCCATAGCAATATCGCTACACACGTATCCCAGCATAGTCGCCATATTAGGACGAATCATACCCGCGCCTTTTGAAATACCCGCAATACTGTAAGTTTTGCCTTCAAAATCAAAAGTACGAATCGACCCCTTTGGCAGAGTATCGGTCGTCATGATACCAACACCGGCTGAATGCCAGTTATTTGCCGACAAGTTAGCTAACGCAGCAGGAATAGCAGCAATAATCTTATCAACCGGCAGCGGCTCACCAATAACACCCGTTGAAAACGGCAGGATGGCTTCTACGTTCACGCCTGTTTGATCAGCCAGAAACTCACACGTCTTTAACGCAGTAGCCAAACCTAATTTGCCCGTTCCTGCGTTAGCATTACCGGTATTAATCAGCAAATAGCGACTTCCAGACAACCCCAAATGCTGCTGGCAAATTCTAACAGGAGCAGCACAAAAAGCGTTTTGAGTAAAACACCCGCTACCGATGCGCCTTCACATACTTCAAAAATAACGACATCTTTTTTATTCGGTCTTTTGATACCCGCTTCAGCAACACCTATCCGAATCCCTTTTATTTCTGGGATAGCTGGAAAATCATGTAATCCTACCGCCATTTAAACACTCTCCAATTAAATCAGACGACCGTGACATTGTTTGTATTTTTTACCTGAGCCGCATGGACACGGTTCATTTCGACCCACTTTAGGATACTCCTGAGAATCATCCGCGCTTGCAGGAGAGTCAGACAGTGCATCCAAAGAATCATGGATCATGCTCATCGTCATTTTCTCTTCTTGCTTTCTACGGGCCTCTTCAATTTTCGAAGCCTCTTCAGCCGACTGAACTTTCACACGAGTAATGATTTGAATCACTTCAAACTTAATTTGCTCTAACAAACCCTGAAATAATTCAAACGCCTCACGCTTATATTCTTGCTTAGGATTTTTCTGCGCGTAACCACGTAGATGAATACCCTGTCTCAGCATATCCATGGTTTGCAAATGCTCTTTCCACAAGGTATCGAGCACCTGTAAAAGCACCTGCTTTTCAAACGATCTAAATGGCTGCTCACCTGCAATCGCTTCTTTCGCTTGATAATCTTCTAAGAAGCTGTCCAATATCTTCTGACGTAATGGCTCCTCATATAGCTTCTTATCCTCTTCAACCCATTTAACAATAGGCAAAGACAAACCAAATTCATTGCGAATTTTTTCTTCCAAACCTGGAAGATCCCACATATCAAAGATACTTTGCGGCGGAATAAACTCATCAATCAGCCCTGCCACTACCTCTTCACGCATCGCTAAAATGGCTTCAGATAGATCTTCAGACACCATCATTTCAAAACGCTGGCGGTATATAACCTGTCTTTGATCGTTAGCAACGTCATCATATTCCAACAACTGCTTACGAATATCAAAGTTACGACCCTCGACTTTACGCTGGGCTTTTTCAATCGCGTTGGAAACCATCTTATGCTCAATGGCCTCACCTTTTTCCATACCGAGCGCCATCATCATCTTTTTAATACGATCAGACATAAAAATGCGCATTAAGTTGTCTTCAAGGGACAAGTAGAAACGAGACGACCCCACATCGCCCTGACGACCAGCACGACCACGTAACTGATTGTCTATACGTCGTGATTCGTGACGCTCAGTACCAATAATATGCAAACCACCTGCCGCCAAAACAGACTCGTTACGCATTTTCCAGTCAGCTTTTAACGCGTCAATACGCTCTTGACTGGCGTTTTCGCCTAACTGCGCCAACTCAACCTGTAAATTACCACCTAACACAATGTCAGTACCACGGCCAGCCATGTTTGTCGCAATGGTAACCGCCCCTGGACGCCCCGCTTCAGCAACAATTTCAGCTTCACGCTCATGCTGCTTCGCATTCAAAACATTATGCTTAACATTCTTTTTAAGAAGATAATTAGAAAGGAGCCTCTGAATAATCAATAGAAGCGGTACCCACCAAAACAGGTCGGCCTTGTTTTACATTCTCTTCAATGTCCAACACAATGGCTTCAAACTTGTCCTCCGTTGACATGTAAATCAAATCATTGAAGTCTTTACGCTGCACTTGGCGATTGGTCGGAATAACAATGACCGACAATCCGTATATTTGCTGAAACTCAAACGCCTCGGTATCAGCCGTACCTGTCATACCAGACAGTTTTTCATACAAACGGAAGTAATTCTGAAAAGTGGTTGAGGCAAGCGTTTGACTTTCCGCTTGGATAGTCACACCCTCTTTTGCTTCAACCGCCTGATGAATCCCCTCAGACCAACGACGACCAGCCATAGTTCGACCAGTATGTTCATCCACGATGACAATCTGATCACCTTGAATAACATAATCTACGTTCTTCTTGAAAATCACATGAGCTTTTAAACAGGCATGCACATGATGCAAAAGAGAAAGATTACCTGCCGCGTAGAGGCTCTCTCCTTCAGCTAACATCCCTTGTTCAACCAGCCAATTTTCAACAAACGAGTGACCATCTTCAGTCAATTCAATACTGCGTTGTGATTCATCAAAAATATAGTGTCCGGTGGACTCTTCAGTCTCGCTCTCTTCTTGTTTGACCAGAAGAGGAGCAAGCATATTGATTTTTCGATACTGCTCAGAACTGTCTTCAACCGCACCGGAAATAATGAGCGGCGTTCTGGCCTCATCGATCAAGATAGAGTCAACCTCATCGACAACAGAAAAATGCAAATCACGCTGCACACGATCTTCTAAACGAAAGACCATATTGTCACGCAGGTAATCAAAACCAAATTCGTTATTAGTACCGTATGTAATGTCACACAGATAAGCCGCTTTTTTATCGTCACGGTCTTGTCCGGAAAAAACCACACCGACACTCATGTCTAGAAACTCATAAAGAGGTCTCATCCAGTTAGCATCACGCTTCGCCAGATAATCGTTCACTGTGACAACATGGACACCTTTAGAGGATAAAGCGTTTAGGTATACAGCCAATGTCGCAACCAGCGTTTTACCTTCACCCGTCCGCATTTCTGCAATCTTGCCTTCGTTAAGCACCATCCCGCCAATGAGCTGTACGTCAAAATGACGCATTCCCATTACACGCTGACTGGCTTCTCGGACAACAGCAAATGCCTCCGGTAAAATAGAATCCAGTGATTCCCCTTTATCAAGACGATCACGAAATTCACTGGTTTTCCCAGATAGATCATCATCAGATAACTTATGGAAGGACTCTTCAAGTTGATTAATTTGTACAACGATTTTTCTGTATCGTTTAACTTCTCGGTCATTCTTTGTGCCGACAATTTTTTTAATTACAGTTCCTAACATCTTGAACTCATCGTAGCCAATTAGTAATAAAGACAGTCTATCATGGTAATGTGTGACAAAACATGAAATATCAAGGACCTAAATACAAAAAAACCAGACATATAGTCTGGTTTTTCACAATCCGATCAAGAATTAATCACTTACTAAGCACCAACAAATGCTGGCTCTACATAAGAAATCGGATTCATTTGAGCTTCATCTTCAAATACCACGTATTCCCAAGCATCTTGATGCTCAAGTAATGCCAGCAAAAGCTTGTTGTTTAGGGCATGACCTGATTTGTAAGCTTTGTACTCACCAATAAGGCTGTGCCCGAGAAGATACAGATCACCAATCGCATCCAATATCTTGTGGCGCACTAACTCATCGCGGTAACGTAAACCTTCATCGTTTAAAACACGGTAGTCATCAAGAACGATGGCATTTTCCATGTTTGCTCCACGAGCAAGATTATTGTTTTTAAAGTACTCAAGATCCTTCATAAAACCAAATGTTCTTGCACGACTAATCTCTTTAACAAAAGTTGTCGTTGAAAAATCAAATGATGTGCTCTGAACATCTTCACCAATGGCTGGATGCTGAAAGTCAATAGTAAAGGACAAACGAAAACCTGAGTGAGGCTCCAAAGAAGCAAACTTATCACCTTCATCAACGCGAATCGGTTTTTTGACTCGAATGAATCGTTTCAAAGCATTTTGCGCTTCTAGACCAGCTGACTGCAGAAGAAAAACAAAGGGACTAGCACTTCCATCCATAAGCGGAATCTCACTAGCACTCACTTCCACATAAGCGTTATCAACACCTAATCCTGCCATGGCAGACAACAAATGCTCTACAGTACTAACCTTCACATCACCTTGACATAAAGCCGTAGCAAAATTTGTTGACCCAACTGCTCGTGCATCACCATGAATCTCAACAACTGGATCCAAGTCTGTACGAACAAATATGATACCTGTATTAACAGGGGCAGGCTTTAGTGTCAAATACACCTTTTCGCCAGAGTGAAGTCCCACTCCAGTTGCTCGAATAATGTTTTTTAGTGTGTGTTGGCGTACCATTATATTCCTACATTTTTATGACTGGATACTATTCTTATAAAAAATAGTATCAATAACACATTTTTTATACAATCCAACATACTGATATTGCATCGTTTTTACTCAAACTAGTCAGCTTGACGACGTAAAAATGCCGGAATGTCCAAATACGATAATTTATCGCCACCTGAAATCGAAGTTGAATCTACTGACTCATTCTTCTCACTCAAGCCTTTCTCCACCTTTTCCACCTTCATCGTAGATGAAGGCTTCGACACAGGCTGAGCAACAGCCGCTTTTACATCGCTACTACTTTCAGCAGATTGCCCGACCTTTGCCATAACCGGTTGAGAGACAACAGATTCACCAACAGCAGATTGAATTTCAGCTGTAGAGCGACCCTCTAAACCAGTTGCAACCACCGTGACTCGCATTTCATCCCCTACACTAGGATCAATTGCACAACCAATCACGACAGTAGCGTCTTCAGACGCATATTCTTCAATAATCGCACCAACCTCAGTAAACTCAGACAAACCAACTTCTTCGTTAGCAGTAATGTTTACCAGCACGCCTCGCGCACCTCTGAGATTAATATCTTCCAATAACGGGTTATGAATTGCGGCCTCAGCAGCCACTCTTGCTCTATCGTCACCAGAAGCAGACCCTGTCCCCATCATCGCCATCCCCATCTCAGACATAACCGTTCTTACATCTGCAAAGTCAACGTTGATTAAACCTGGTCGCATAATCAAATCTGTTATCCCTTGAACCGCATTAAACAAAACGTTATTCGCCTCGCCAAATGCCTTCAACAACGAAATATTCTTACCTAAAACAGGCAAAAGACGCTCATTTGGAACCGTGATCAAAGAGTCGACATTTTCTCGCAACTCTCTTACACCATCTTCTGCTACTCTGGCACGACGACGGCCTTCAAAAGGAAAAGGCTTAGTTACAACAGCAACCGTCAGTATGCCGAGTTCACGAGCGACTTTTGCAATTACTGGCGCAGCCCCCGTTCCTGTACCACCGCCCATACCAGCCGTGATAAACACCATGTCAGCACCCGTAAGTAACTGGGTGATTTTTTCCTGATCTTCCAGAGCAGAATCACGACCAACCTCTGGATTGGCACCAGCCCCTAACCCCTTGGTGATAGTTGAGCCTAACTGCAAAGAAACACCCGTTTCGAAACCGATTAGTGCTTTTGAATCCGTGTTGGCACAAATAAACTCAACACCTTCCAATCGATTTTCGAGCATGTGACGAACAGCATTACCACCGCCACCGCCAACACCAATTACTTTTATAACAGCGTTATCTGATAGATTATCTTCGGCTAAATCAAAGACATTCATGGGCTTATCGCTCCTCAATAAATTCATAATCAATTCTGACTAAATATAACTTTGAAACCAGTGTTTTAATTTCTGCCACGCCTTCGCTGCACTGAAAGATGGTCCGATTTCTTTAGGAGCCAGAACTGATGTTTCTCGTTTAGTTTGCGTCTTAGACATCATCCGTTTCGAGATTTCAGTTACGTCAGCCTCTTTACTACCATAAGCCAATAATCCAACGCTTGTTGAATATATAGGGTTATCGACAATGTCAGACATTCCTTTAGTACAATCTGGTAAAGATAATCGAACTGGCATCTGAAATACCTTTTCTGCCAGCTCTGCCGCACCTTCCATAAGCGACGTCCCCCCAGTAATTACAATGCCTGCAGGGATTCGCTCGGCATAACCGCTGCGTCTTAACTCATCTAAAATTAAATTGTAAATTTCTTCATATCGAGCCTCAACCACCTCAGTCAAAGCATGACGAGTGATGGATCTTGGCTGACGATCGCCCACACTGGGTACTTGCAAAACCTGATCTGCAGACGCCATTGAGGACATAGCACAAGCATATTTTACTTTAATCTCTTCAGCATGTTGGGTCGGGGTGCGCAAAGCCATTGAAATATCATTGGTCACCTGATCACCTGCGACAGGCACAACGGCAGTATGGTGTAACGCACCATCAAGCCAGACAGCAATATCAGATGTTCCGGCACCAATATCAATCAAGCACACACCCAAATCTTTTTCATCTTCACTCAAAGATGACTCACTGGAAGCTAGCTGAGACAAAATAACACCATCTACTCCCAGTCCACAGCGCTTAATACACTTCTCAACATTCATGACGGCGTTAACCGCACCAGAAATCAAATGCACATTCGCTTCAAGACGTACACCAGACATACCCAGAGGATCTTTGATACCTTCTTGAGAGTCTATATGGTATTCCTGAGGCAAAATATGCAACACTCGCTGGTCAGAGGAAATCGGCACAGCTTGAGCCGCATCAATCACTCGATCAATATCTTCTTTTTGCACTTCACCATTTTTAACAGCAACAATGCCATGCGAGTTCAAGCTTCGAATATGGCTACCTGCCACACTGACATAAACTGAATGTATGTTACAACCCGCCATTAGCTCCGCCTCTTCAACTGCACGTTGAATCGATTGAACCGTTGACTCTATGTTTATAACAACACCACGCTTCATGCCTTTTGAACTATGAGAGCCAATACCGACAATTTCCAAACTACCATCAGCCAGAACTTCGCCAACCAAACAAATAACTTTCGATGTGCCTACATCCAAACCGACTATCATTTCACCTTCCCGGCATCACGTGTTGTTATGACAAGCCCTTCATTACTGTTTAAAAAAGCAACAAACAGGCCAATATCATTTATTTTGCTTCCAACCTACCGCTATCCCATGAGGATAACGAGCATCGACTGATGTTATTTGGTCTATTCTACCCGATAAATCACTCTTATACACGGCTATAAAGCGCTGTAATCTTTCTAAAATATCCTCTCTACCTAGCTTAACCTCTACACCATTGGTAAAAATGATATTCCAAGCGCCCCTTGGCTCTAAAGTAAGAGTAGCAACACGCAAAGAAGTAGAAGCAAGCACCTGACTAATCAGACCGAACTGCTCAAGCACAATACCGCTGGAATCTTCTGGACCATAAAACCGAGTAAGCGGCAAATCTGGTAGCTTAGGCGGCGCAATAATAACCGCCGAGGTGGAGATCAATTGCCCATCTCCCCAGTATGCAAGAGGCGTATGCTCATGAACAAGGACCTGCAACGTATTTGGCCAAACTTTACGAATCTCTGCACTTGCCACCCATTCTGATGACAAAACAACATCCATCACACTCGACAAAGAGACACTCAAAAGACTCTGACCCAACAAAGAAGAATAATCGGACTGCAACTCTTCTTTCGTTGCATATTTTAGTTGCCCCTTAATTTCAATCTTTTGAATAGCAAACCAGGTATCGGGGGAATCATCGCCCTGAAAAGTGGCAACGATTATCAATAAAACCGCCCCTATTAGTGCCGCTATTCTCATAAATCAATCACGCCCTACTTTATCCCAAGCATTTTGCGCAATTTTTTCGACTAAAGAAGCATAATCAATCCCCACATATTTAGCCGCCATAGGGACCAAACTGTGCGATGTCATCCCAGTGCGCTGTATTAACCTCCAACACCCAAAACACACCCGCTTGATCACGCATTACATCCACACGCCCCCAACCAGAACAACCCAATGAGCGATATGCATCTAGCGCCAACATTTGCAATTCATTTTCATCATCTTCATTCAATCCACACGGCAATAGATACTGCGTATCATTTGCTATGTACTTCGCCTCATAATCATAAAGCTTATGCTCTGGAGCAGGCTTTAAACCTATTGGCGGATAAGCAACATCATCAATAATCGTAATCGTGAATTCAGGCCCATCAATAAACTCTTCAACCAAGATGTCAGAATCATATTCAAGCGCCTTCAAAAGAGCCTCATCGAGCCTCAGATCGATTCATCGCTTTGTTAATACCAATGGTAGAACCTTCTCTAGAAGGCTTAACAATCATTGGGTAAGACATTTGTTGCTCAATCACATCGGCATCTGCATGATTGACAAAAGACAAATAAGCCGGTGTCGGAATGCCAATACCACTCCAAAAACGTTTCGTTAAGACCTTGTCCATTGCAAGACCACATGACAAAGGTGAACTTCCTGTGTAGGGCTTGCCGAGCATTTCAAGCAATGCCTGAACTCGCCCGTCCTCCCCTTCACCGCCGTGAAGAGCAATAAAAGCCAGATCAAACTCAATCGATTGCAACTGGACAATAGGATCGAATGACGCATCAGGCCCATAAAGGTCGAGCTCGACAACATTAAATCCTTTTGAACGCAGCCCTTCTGCCACCAGAGGCCCACTCTGCATGGAAACATCGCGCTCAGCAGAGCGCCCACCATAAATCACTGCGATAACGGAATCTTTAAGTGTTTGAACCATGTTAAATACCGCTCACTGATAATTTTTTGGATACCATACCAATATCGCCTGCCCCTTGCGTAATCAACAAATCCCCATCACGCAAAACGTTACTCAAAATAGAACGCAAATCCGCTTCACTGCCAACATGAATAGGATCAACATTGCCACGCTGGCGAATGCTGCCGCATAATGAACGACTGTCCGCCCCATTGATCGTGTTTTCACCCGCCGAGTACACATCAAGCAACAGCAACACATCCACTTGAGACAAAACGCGTACAAAATCCTCATACAGATCACGAGTTCGAGTGTAGCGGTGCGGCTGATAGACCATTACCAAACGCTTTTCGGGCCAACCTGCACGAATCGCCTTTATCGTTGCCAGCACTTCACTAGGATGATGACCGTAATCATCGACGAACATCACGCTTGAGCCATCTGATAATGCCAACGGTTTTTGCTCTTGAAAACGACGCCCAACCCCCTCAAACCCCATCAGGCCAGCTTGAATAGCCGCGGCATCTACTCCCAAATCCGTTGCAACTGCAATGGTCGCCAGGGCATTCAGCACATTATGACGACCCGGCATAGGCAGGCGAATTTTCAGCGAATCACCATCTGGACGGTGCGCCAAAAACTCACAATAGCGTCCGATTTGCACAATATCCGTCGCATAAAAATCCGCTTCTTGATCGATGCCATACGTCAAAATAGGTCGACTCAATGATGGCAAAATTTCACGAACGTTTTCATCATCAATACACATCACAGCGAGACCGTAGAAAGGCAAATTATGCACAAACTCGATAAAGGTATGCTTGACCTTTTCAAAGTCACCGTCATAGGTGTCCATATGGTCTGCATCGATATTGGTGACGATTACGGTTTGCGGCTGCAAATGCAGAAATGACGCATCACTCTCATCCGCTTCCGCCACAAGATAAGCACTACTACCTAGCTGCGCATTGGCACCAGCACTTGTCAAACGACCACCTATTACAAAGGTTGGCGCTTCACCAGTCGCCGCCAAAATAGACGCCATTAAACTCGTGGTCGTGGTTTTTCCATGCGTACCCGCAACAGCAATGCCATGACGATAACGCATCAATTCTGCTAGCATCTCCGCTCGACGAACAATAGGAATACGATTCTCTTTACCCCAAATAATTTCTGGGTTTTTCTCATTGATCGCCGTAGAAACAACAATGACGTGAGCGTCATAAACGTTTTCTTCCACGTGCCCAAGATATACCTTAATACCAAGCCCTACTAAGCGCTCTGTTGTTGATGACGCTTTCAAATCAGAGCCAGACACTTGGTAACCCTGGTTATGCAATACTTCAGCGATACCACACATACCCACACCGCCAATACCGATAAAGTGGATATTCTGAATACGGCGCATGGTAGGAATATCGTACTGAGCTTTATTATCAATCATGATTTTATTAACCTTAAACAATATGCAACAACATCTTGTGTCGCATTGGGATGAGCCATTAATTTCGCTTGCTCACCCATTTTCAATAACGTCTCCTCACTATCTATAAAACCAGAAAGCAAAGAAATAACTTTTTCGCAGTTCAACTGCGTCTGAGGCAGCAGATAGGCCGCCCCAACCTGTTCTAAATAACGAGCATTTGCAGTCTGGTGATCATCAATTGCAAGTGGATAAGGCACCAAAATAGAAGGTAGTCCTGCTACAGCCAACTCACTCACTGTCATGGCACCTGCTCGACACAATACAATGTCTGCCCAATAATAGGCCTGATCCATGTTATCTAAGTAGGCTTCAACACGAGCCTCTACGTTCGCCTCTTGGTAACGCTCAGAAACTTCTTCAAAATGACGCATACCCGTTTGGTGCCAAACATCCAGACGCTGAGAAAACGGCCATTTTACCAAAACCTGCGGTATCACATCATTGATAGCTTTCGCCCCTAAGCTGCCTCCAACAACGAGCAATCGCAATGGCCTTGCACTGCCACTTCTTGGCTCTCGAACACGCTGCTTTAAAATATCACTACGAATAGGGTTGCCAACACTAATAGCGTCGTTAAGTGCACCGTTGAAAGCCTGCAACCTCACACTTGCAACTCTGGCAAGTAGCTTATTCGTTGTTCCGGCAACGGCATTTTGCTCGTGTATCGCTAACGGTATACCTAAAAGTCGAGCAGCCAAACCACCTGGTCCTGCAACAAACCCCCCCATACCTAAAACAATATCCGGTTTCACTTTTTGCAAAACAGCCACCGCCTGACCAACGGCGTGTAAAATTCTAAAAGGGGCCGCTAGCAGGCCAAATATACCCTTCCCCCTTACCCCCTTAATCGACAAAGAATGCAAATCTATGTCATGTTTAGGCACAAGAGACTCTTCCATTCCACCTTTAGAACCAAGCCACTGTACGTGGACCCCTTGATCCTTAAAGTTCTGCGCACAGGCCAAGGCTGGGTAAATATGCCCTCCTGTTCCGCCAGCCATTATAATGACTTTTTTTACCTTATTCATTTCCTGCTCTCTTTCATGCCACTTACATCAGATGAATCCGTGTTAACGCCATACTCGACCCGACGATTCTCGACATCCACTCGCGCCACAACAAACAGACTACCCAAAGTAATAATTAGACTACTACCACCATAACTAATCAAAGGTAATGTCAAACCTTTTGTCGGTAAAAAACCCGTATTCACTCCGATATTTATAATCACTTGCGCTAGAATCAAAATGGCAAAACCAAAGCACATATAACCAGCAAAAGGACGAGAAAGAGCCATGGCTTTATGACCGATTTTGAAAGCACGCCCGACCATTAAAGCAAACAAACAAATCAGCAACAGCCCACCAAACATGCCCGTTTCTTCGACCCAAATAGAAAACACAAAGTCCGTATGCGCTTCTGGCAAATAAGCCAATTTCTGTACGCTATTTCCCAAGCCCAAACCAAACCACTCACCTCGGCCATAAGCTATTAACGCCTGACTAAGTTGATACCCCTCGTTAAAAGGATCAGCCCATGGATCAATAAAATTCAACAGACGCTTCAAACGGTAACTTTCTGAAATCGCCACGACACCAAGCATACAAACCGCTGCCACCATCAGTAATAAAAACTGATACAAAGGCGCCCCACCCAAAAAAAGCAGCACCATCACGGTACCCAGCAAGACAACAGAAGCCCCGAAGTCTGGCTCAAATAGCAAAAAGAGAAGAAAGATACTACATAGACAAAGAGGTAAAACGAACCCTACCCAACTTTCCCTAACGCGATCCGCTCTTCGAACCAAATAGCCAGAGACATAGACCACCATACAAACTTTTGCGACCTCAGAGGCCTGAAGATTAAACACCACCAAATTGATCCAACGACGACTGCCGTTGACGCTTTTCCCAATACCAGGAACCAGTACAAGAATCAGCAAAATTAAAGACAATCCCATCATAAGGATGCCCCATTGCTGTAATTGGCTTGTAGGCAACGACAACAGCAGCCAACCAAAAGCCAACCCCAGAACAAGATAAAGCAGCTGCCTTCTCATAAAAAAATAAGGATGGCCGTGAATACTTTCTGATATGGAGATTGACGCACTGGACACCATCACCATGCCCAGTGCCAAAATAGAAATGACAGCGGCAAGAAAAAGCGCATCAACCTTTACAAACTCGCGCCAAGACACACGATCAAATATGCTGAGCCATGTCATAACTCTGCAACCAAACGAGCAAAGTGCCGACCGCGCATTTCGTAGTTCTTATACATATCTAAGCTCGCGCAGGCTGGAGAAAACAAAGCAATCTCTCCTTCCTGACTGTCCTTAGCAATACTTAATACAATCTGATCCAATGTGTCGAAATGCTTAACCTCGACATCTGGCGACAACACCTCAGCAATACGATTCGCGTCTTTACCAAATAAATAAACAATGCGCACAAGATCCTGAATGGGCTTAGCAAGAGCACGAAAATCTGCACCCTTTCCTTCACCACCGGCTATCAACAACACCTTTTTATTGGCTGTAGAACCAAGCCCTTGTAACGCCGCTAACGTAGCGCCGACATTGGTTCCTTTAGAATCATTAATATACGTTACACCGTCTAGCACTCGAACGGTTTCACAGCGATGAGGCAAACCACCAAAGGTTTTCAATACCTCCCCTACTGCATCAGACATAACGTCTACGCCAAGCAACTCAAGCATGGCCAAAGCCGCCAACACATTAGCGTGATTATGCGAGCCTTTTAGGGCAATTTGAGACGTGTGATAAAGGCGTTCAACACCTTTGCACAACCAAGCGCCATCCCCATCTTTGAGCATGCCATACTCTTTTAGATCAGGAACTCTTTGTAGTGAAAGCACGAACAGGAACACCTTCCGCCAACAGGGGAGCGGTTAAAATATCTTGCTTATTGCAAACAGCGGCTTTACAGCCACGATATACTTTCTGTTTGGCTCGTTGATATTCATAAAGATCCTTGTAACGATCCATATGATCTTCAGACACATTCAGTAGGCAAGCCAAATCAGCTTGTAGGGCGTGAGTTGTTTCAAGCTGGAAGCTAGACAACTCAAGCACGTAGAAATCCGTACCAGGAGAAAGAAGATCCAACGCTGGCAAGCCTAAATTACCACCTGCTTTGGTATTTTTACCACAAGCTTGCAGCAACATCGCCACTAAAGTCGTCACCGTACTTTTCGCATTAGACCCTGTAATAGCAACAAAGGGTGCGTCAACATAATCACAAAACAAATCGATGTCACCGCGCATCGCCACACCACGCTCAGCCAAGCGCGCCAAAACAGGTGTACGCAATGCGATACCAGGACTGACAAACAACTCAGTCACCCCTAGCGTTTCAAGCACATCTAGATCACCGGTAAAAATACGATCTTCGGAACAAAACGCTTTTGCTTGCTCTAAACCAGGTGGATTCTCACGGGAATCCACCACATAAAACTCAATGCCTTTGCTGGCTAAAAAGCGTACGCAAGACAAGCCTGTCACACCCAAGCCGACAACGGCTCTTACCCGATCTGACCCGATCAACGACATGCTAAACTCCTAACGTACTTTTAAGGTGGCAAAACCCACTAAAACGAGGCAAACCGTAATAATCCAAAAACGCACAATCACTTTTGGCTCAGCCCAACCTTTTAACTCAAAATGATGGTGAATCGGTGCCATTCGGAATATTCGTCGTTTGGTTAACTTATAGGAAGCGACTTGCAGTATTACGGAGACTGTTTCCATCACAAAAACGCCACCCATAATAAACAACACCAACTCTTGACGAACGATAACAGCAATCGTGCCTAACGCCGCACCTAACGCCAGAGAACCCACGTCCCCCATAAAAATTTGAGCAGGATAGGTGTTAAACCATAAAAAGCCCAACCCCGCCCCAGCCAGCGCAGCACAAAACACCAGCAGCTCTCCAGAACCATGCACATAAGGGATAAGCAAGTAATCGGCAAAACGAATATTGCCGGTTAAATACGCAAAAACACCCAGCGCACCGCCCACTAAGACCGTTGGCAAGATAGCCAACCCATCCAAACCATCGGTTAAATTCACTGCGTTACTAGTACCCACGATAACGAAATACGTCAGCACAATAAAAAACGCGCCTAAAGGAATAGCCACATCTTTAAATAGAGGCACAATCAACGCTGTTTCCGCGGGCGTACTGGCGGTGTAATACAAATAAAACGCAGCGGCGAGACCAAATACACTTTGCCAAAAATATTTCCAGCGCCCAGGGAGACCACGTGGGTTTTTCTCTACCACTTTTCGGTAATCATCTACCCAGCCAACAACGCCAAATGCCAACATCACTAGCAGCACGACCCAAACATACTGATTGCGCAAATCCCCCCACAAAAGGGTACTGACAGAAATGGAAAAAATAATCAGCGCCCCGCCCATTGTTGGCGTTCCCGCTTTCGACAAATGCGTCTGAGGGCCGTCATTACGTACTGCTTGACCAATTTGTAAACGTTGCAACAAGACAATGACTTTATTGCCAATAAGAAGAGAAATAGCCAATGCCGTAAGAACACCCAAAATAGCGCGCAAAGACAAATAATTAAATACAGTAAAAAATGTATGGTATTTACTTAAATAAGCCGTTAAGAGAAGTAACATTGGTAAGGAATATCCTAATTAATTAATGCTTCAATGACATTTTCCATCTTAGCCGAGCGAGAACCTTTGACTAAAATGGCGTGTTTTTTATCTAATGGACGAACTACTGTCGCCGCTTCATTATGCGTATTACAAAATATTGCATTACCACCTTCGCTTCGAAAAGCCGCGCCAGCAATACCTGCTATAGGACCAACACAAATCAAACACGAAATCCCTTTACTCTTAGCATACACCCCTAACTCGTGATGAATACTGTCTCGCTGATCCCCAAGCTCGGCTAACGCACCTAAAATCAACCAAGTTTCTTCTACCGACTGTATCGCCAATACATCAATTGCCGCTTTGACCGATGACGGGCTGGCATTATAACAATCATCAATTAATAGCGCGCCATTTTTTGTTTTTAGACGCTCTAACCTGCCTGAAACCAACACTGGCGAAGCCAATTTAGCGACCGCTTCTTTAAAATCAACTCCGATGACTAACATAGCCAACACCACAGCCATGCCATTTGCAATCTGATGCCGACCAGCGCCCCCAACACACACAGGAAGAGCAACGCCTCGATAATGAAATACCGCCCTGCTCGATTCCGCCCCCAATTCTAAATTAGAGGCATACAAATCCGCAGACTCAGTAAAACCAAAAGAATACACTTTTCTACCGTCCGCGATACCACACCAATAATCAAAAAAGGCATCATCTGAATTAAGAATAATGTTGGCATCAGGAGCAGCGCCCGAAATCAAACCACCTTTTTCTTTAGCAATGCCTTCGAGACTACCCAATCCTTCAAAATGACTGCCAGTCGCATTCGTCAAGACCACTACGTCAGGAAAAGCAATTCTAGCCAATAAAGGGATTTCACCCAAAAAACTAGTACCTGTCTCAACCACGGCAACATCATGATGCTTTTCCAATTCAAGCAGCGTTTGCGGCACACCTATCTGATTGTTCAAATTGGCGCGTGTTTTTAACACATTTTTGCCAGAAAGTGACTGCGCTAACCAATCCTTTACGGTTGTTTTACCATTACTGCCAGTAATACATACAACAGGTACCTTAAAAGCACCACGGATCAAGCGGGCAATGGCACCATAAGCCAATGAGGTATCTGCCACTTTGACATAATTAGGCACATCAACATCATACTCAGACACAACCGCGATCGCACCATTATCAATCGCCTGCTTCACATAGTCATGCCCATCAAAGCGGGCACCTTTCAACGCCACAAAAAGACAACCAGGAGACAACTTCCTAGTATCAGTGACAACCGCATTTAGAGCGCAGTTCTCACCAACAAGCTTGCCATTACAGGCCAGAGCGATATCCGAAAGAGTCAAATCAATTAACATAAGCTTCTACCGCCCTCAACGCCTCTTCTTTATCATCAAAATGATGCTTAACACCTTCAATATCTTGATAAGTTTCATGCCCTTTACCAGCAATCAAAATCACATCCTCTGGGCCAGCGGATAAGATAGCCTGACGTATCGCAACACGACGATCAGGCTCAAAACTAAAAGCCTCTCCTTGATCGGTTTGCGCTAAAATATCGGAAAAAATTTGCTCTATCGACTCAGTGCGAGGATTATCAGATGTTAACCATACATAATCAGCATTTTGCATAGCCGCCGCCATCATTAAAGGTCGTTTACCTCTATCCCTATCACCACCACAACCAAATACACAAATCAGCCGACTACTGGAATGCGCTTTCAAGGCTTGTAACGCCACCGCTAACGCATCGGGAGTGTGGGCATAATCCACCACAACAAGCGGTGAATGAGGTAAATGGACTTTTTCCATTCGACCAGGTGCGCCAGACAAGCAGGACAAACCAGCGATCAAACGCTCTTTGTCATCAACATAAGCCCAAAGACTGGCCAAAGCAGCTAATGCATTTTGCACGTTGAACCGACCCAATAAGGGTAAAAACACCGGCACTTCACCGTCTGGATGACACAGAATAAATCGACATCCTGCTGACTCCAGCACTAACTGCTTAACATAAAAGTCGGCCGCTGAATGTTGCTCACTGTAATAATAACGATGTGCATCAACCGCACCTTCAGCCATAAGACCAACATAGGAATCATCAAGACACAGTATGGCATGCGCCACACTAGGAAAGGCAAAAAGTCGTTGCTTTGCCAGTGCGTATGAATTCATATCACCATGATAATCAAGATGATCACGAGAAAGGTTTGAAAACACTGCAGTCTGAAAGGGTACGCCTTCAAGACGCCCCTGATCCAAAGCATGAGAAGAGGCTTCAAAAGCGACAAAATCCACACCTGAGTCCGCCATTGCCATCAAAATAAGGTGCATTGACAAAAGATCTGGCGTTGTTTGTTTTGACTCAGACAATTTATCCAAGGGACCCACACCAAACGTCCCCACCAAACCACTCTTAAAGCCAACAAATTGAGCCAATTGAGCCACATAGAAACAAATAGAAGATTTTCCATTCGTACCAGTCACCGCCACCATGTTTTTCGGCATGCGTCCAAAACATGCATGCAAACATACAACTAACAACTTGGCTGGATCAGCAACTGACAGAAGCTCAATATCATTGCGCTGCAAATGAAGATATTCAGGAACGACCGCTACTTTGCAACCTAATGCAACCACTTGGTCCAGGTGATCCCAACCATTTGATGCGACGCCCGGCAAAGCAAAAAACACCGCATCGCCATCCACTTTTCGACTGTCAGTCTCCAAATGGCTATAAACAGCAAAATGCGGAATGTCCTCTAAAGGACACCCCGCCAAATCGAGTAATTGAGTATGATGAATTTGACCCATCTAACCACCCTGCACCACTTGGTAAGGCGCTTTCTTAGGCTGCAAACGCACTTCTCTGAGCCCCTTCAGGTAAATCAGGGTAAATATTCAATGTTGTCAGCGCCCCTTCCATGACCCGAGAAAAAACAGGGGCAGCAACTTCACCACCATAATATTCTCGACCTTTAGGGTCATTAATCATGACTACCATCGCCAGTCTTGGGTCAGATGCTGGAGCAACACCCGCGAAAAGAGCAATATATTGATCGTATTCATACCCCTTTGAACCCACTTTATGAACCGTACCCGTCTTACCCGCTACACGGTATCCTGGAATTTGTGCGGCCTTGCCGGATCCTCGCTGCACAACGGCTTCCATCATTTTCACCACATCTTGAGCAACTTTATTCGGAATCACTTGCTTTCCGTCGGCCGGAGCATCTTGTTTGAAAATAGTAACTGGAACTCGATAGCCGCCATTAGCCAGCGTCATATAAGCCTGCGCCAGCTGAAGAGTGGAAACAGACAAGCCATAGCCATAGGATAGGGTTGCAATTTCTGACGGGTGCCACTTAGGATGAGAAGGCAACACACCTGACGCCTCTCCAGGAAAACCAATCCCCACCGGAGAACCTATTCCTAACTCATAATCCATATTCCAAATAGCATCTTGTGGAAGTGACAAGGCTATCTTAGAAGCACCAACGTTACTTGACTTGATTAACAGTTTTTCAAAATCAATAACACCATAATTAGCCGCATCACGAATGGTAAAACGCCCAAATCTCATAAAGCCTGGCGACGTGTTAATCGTCGTTTCTGTCGTATATTGTCCAGACATCAACGCCGCAGAAATAGTGAAAGGCTTCATTGTTGAGCCAGGCTCAAACAGATCAATCACCGCACGATTACGCAACTCTTCGTATTCAAGTTTAGAGCGATCATTAGGATTGTAGGACGGCTGGTTAACCATCGCCAGAATTTCACCCGTTTTCACATCCAAAATCACCGCAGACGCCGATGTAGCACGATGCTCTGTCACCGCTGCTTTCAACTCTCGATAAGCCAAATATTGCAATCTAAGATCAATACTCAACTCAATATTTTCACCTGGGTGCTCAGCCTCTTCCACACCCACACCGCGAATAATATTCCCCGTCAGATCCTTTACATAACTGCGACGACCAGGCTGCCCTTCTAGAGCCTGATCATAGGCAAGTTCAATGCCTTCCTGCCCCTTATCATCAATATTGGTAAAACCAACAACATGAGCAGCTACTTCACCAGCAGGGTAAAAGCGCTTGTATTCTTTTGTTTTACTCACACCAACCACGTTCGCCGCCATGATAGCGTCGGCTTCATGGGGTGGTATTTGCCGCTTTAGATACATAAAAGAGCGACTTTTATTTGCTTCAAACCTTTCTTGCAGCCAAGCTCTACCAACACCCATCACCTCAGCGAGACGCTTAATCTCCTCTTCGGGTCCCACGTTTTGAGAAGGATCTCGCGGCAACTTCCACAATGCCTTAGGATTCGCAATAATGGTCCACGTCGGCGTACTCACTGCCAAAGGCTCGCCACGGCGGTCCAGTATCATGCCTCGGGTGGCTGGAATAGCCTCTGTTCTCACGGCTCGAATTTCGCCCTGATTTTGTAAAAAATCCTTATCCACCACCGTTAAGTAGAAGAGACGGCCTCCGGCAACAAGAAACAACAGCAATGCGAAGCCGTATACGAAGATAAAGCGCCATTTTCCTGGGGTTTGAACACTGTTTTCAATATTCATGGTTTCACTATTATCAATTCATCCTGAGAAGGTGCATGCATTTGCAAATCTTTAATTGCCGCCTGTTCTAGGCGACTTGGTTGGGTTAGTGCGCTTTGCTCAAGCAACAACTGCCCCCATTTCACTTCATAATCCACTTCATCCTGCTTCAACGTTTGAAGATAAGAGAAGTCTTTTCTAAAATCGTAAACTTGAATCACCACCGCCATGGACACCATGGTCAAAACCAAAACCCCAACAATAAATATCAGCGGCAAAAAACGCGCGTTAATCACTGACTCGCTCCAAAACACGCAACACAGCACTTCTGGACCGGACGTTCTCACTCACTTCCGATTGAGATGGTTTGATCGCCTTACCCACGGCTTTAAACTTAATATCAAGGTGCGCGTTTTGAATCGGCAAATGTCTTGGCAACTCAGGCCCTTTTGCTTTTAACTTCATGAAACGCTTAACAATTCGATCCTCAAGAGAGTGAAAGCTAATAACGGCCAAACGCCCACCCACTTTTAGAGCTTGCGCGGCGGCATCCAGCCCCACCTCCAAATCCCCTAGTTCATTATTGATATGAATTCGAATACCTTGAAAAGCCCGAGTCGCAGGGTTTTTGCCTTTTTCCCAAGCAGGGTTTGCTTCCGCAATAATTTTTGCCAACTGAAGAGTGGTTAAAATCGGCGTATGTGAACGGTATTCACAAATGGCTTTTGCAATACGACGGGAAAAACGCTCTTCACCATATTGATACATCACATCTGCTAACTCTTTTTCATGAACAGAAGCAATCCATTGAGCGGCACTAATGCCTTTCTCTGGATTCATTCGCATATCCAGCGGACCATCATTCATGAAGCTAAAACCACGCTCAGCATCATCAATCTGGGGAGAAGAAACCCCAAATCCATCATCACACCATCTACTTTATTCACGCCAAATACAGCAGAAATATGCTCCGCCATATTCGCAAAACTGTCTTGAACGATAGTGAAACGAGTATCTTCTTGCTCTAAAGATTTACCATGACGAATAGCCACCGGATCTTTATCAAAACCGAGTAAACGTCCTTTATTGAGTTTTTCCAACACCAAACGAGTATGGCCACCACGACCAAACGTGCCATCAACATAAAGACCATTCACGTCGGTTACTAGCATATCGACGGACTCATTAAGCATGACGCTTATGTGTTCTGCCATCGTCTTTGTCATAAAGAAATATCCATCATGGTTTCTGTTTGTAAGTCCACAAGAGCATCTTGGGACAAATAATCTTCACGCTGAGCTTCCCATTCCTCTTGGCTCCAAATTTCTAATTTTTTGCCTTGTCCAAGGATGGTCAATTTCTTATCTAAGCGAGCAAATTCACGCAGCGGTGCAGGCAATAAAATTCTACCCGCGTTATCCACTTCCAAATCAGTTGCATGTCCCACCAATAGACGCTGAAGACGTCTAGCCTGAGGCTGAAAAGTTGGCAGCTTGTCTAACTTTTGCTGAATCAACTCCCACTCAGACAAGGGGTAAAGCAGTAAACACCGAGAAACAGGATCTATGGTAACCACTACGCCGTCATCGTCGTATTGGGCAAGATCATCACGCAAGCGTGCAGGAAGCGACATACGCCCCTTTGCATCCATACTTACTTGATGAATCCCACGAAACATTGCCATATCCCACTTATCGACACTTTATCCCACAATTTAACACCTTTTTATCAAAATAGTAAAAAAATATTGCGTAAAAATGAAAACAGACAAAAAACGGGCACAAAAAAACCGCTCATGAAGCGGCATTTGATTAAAAACAAAACAAAAAAAGACTAAAATGAAAATTCAGGTAATGAGAGACTAAAAGAACAACCTAGCCATTAGGTCGACTGCATGAGCCTGAAAGGGAAACATAAAAGGAAGAAGAAATTGCAAGTTGGCCGATAAGCCGGGTTCTGTCGTGGACAGTCATTCATCTAATACGTACATCACTGCACGTCTTTAGCAACCTACCCGAACTCAGCGCGGGTCACGCCAAAGAGTTCCTATTTGGTCTTGCTTCAAGTGGGGTTTACCTAGCCACGAACTGTTGCCAGTCGCGCGGTGCGCTCTTACCGCACCATTTCAACCTTACCGGCAGTAAACTGCTTAGGCGGTGTATTTTCTGCTGCACTTTCCGTAGGCTCACGCCCCCCAGGCGTTACCTGGCACTTTACCCTGCGAAGCCGGACTTTCCTCCCCCCAATAAATCGAGCGGCGACTGCCTAGCCAACTTGCGACGGGCATGTTACTTACCTATGAAGACAATAACAAGGGCTTTTTTCCAAAAGCGCAATACAACACTCTTTCTAGAAGACCACCTAAGCCACTGGCAGCTGGAAACACACTTCCAATCCACCCTCTTCACGATTGCGAGCCATTATTTGCCCCTTGTGCGCACGAATAATACGCTGAGAAATAGTAAGACCCACACCAAACCCACCACTATTCGCCTCTCTCGCCTCAGAAGAGCGATAAAAGGCGTGGAATATTTTCTCTAACTTATCATCAGAAACACCAGGACCATTGTCACGCACATAAATAAAGGCCGTGCCTGCCTTTTCCTGAGTTTCAACCTCAATCACTCCACCACAACCTGCATAAAAACAGGCGTTACGAAGCACATTCTCAATTGCATGACGCAATTGAAGAGGGTCGCCTAAAATGGTTTTCGGGATACGACCAATTTTCGTCACCGAAATCCCTTTAAGCTGACTCTCAAAACTCACATCCGCAACAATTTCACTTAACCATTCCTGAAGATCCATCTCTTCTTTTATAAGAGAGGCAGCCTCTAGGCGACTTAAAGTCAACACCTGACCAATCAATTCATCAAGCTCATGCAGTTCGGTGCGTATGCGGTGAAGATAACCCTTTTGCGCTTCCGCTCCATACTTATCTTCCGCAATAGTGAGCGCCACCTCAATCCTAGCAAGTGGCGTTCTTAACTCATGAGAAACATCTCGCATCAAACGCTCTTTGGACGACAGTAATGTTTCAATTCTCACCGCCATCTCATTAAACTCACGCGCCAACTTACCGACGGCATCGCTTCTTCGTGCTAACTTATTTTCTACCCTAGCGGTCATATCCCCTTGCCCAAAAGAACGCGCCACACGCTGCAACTTGAGCAAAGGCCCCAACAACCAATAAGCCAACACACCACTTGAAACAAGCAAACCAAGCAAAGAAAAACCAACCACAGCCTCAGGCGCTAATGAACTAATTTCAGGGTCAGGTTTAAATATCAGTAAATATTGGACATTATTACCGCCAATTACCTGAATAAACTGACTATGCAAGAAATCCGCCGCTGGCCGAGTGGATGAACTCGGCGTATTCTGCTCTCTAAAATTACGCGGTAAAGGCTTAAGAAGGGGTCGACCATTTTCTTGATACAAGTAAATGGTCCCAGACAAACGCTTCTCAGCCTTTTTCGTTTCTTCTTGCAAAGAAACAATACCAAACTTTTCATACCCAGCGACCAGCTGAACACCGACATCACCCAATAAATCAGCGGACACCTGGTTGCGTTTCTGAATAAACTGCACCATCCCTAAACCAATACTAACTACAATAATATTGGACAGTAACACCACCAGAAACACACGCAGAAAAGTATTTTTCATAAAAAATTAAGCACCCTGCTCATTTGACACAAAAATATAACCAACACCACGCACTGTTTTAATGCGCGGATCGCCATTTTCCAAATTGCCGATCTTCTTGCGCAGATTACTGATATGCATATCCAAACTACGGTCATACATAGTCAACTTACGGCCTAATGCTTTTTCAGAAAGCTCCTGCTTAGTTAGCACCTGACCAGGGGCCATCAACATACACTCCAACAAAGTATATTCAGAGGTAGTTAACTCTACCAATTCACCCTCAAGATAAACCGTACGATCTTTACGACGCAACAACACACCAGAAAGATCGATATCTGCTGTTGGATCATCTTCGCGCTCTTGGCTAGCTCGACGCAAAATCGCTTTAATACGCGCCAGCAACTCACGTGGGTTGAACGGTTTTGACAAATAATCGTCTGCCCCCATCTCCAAACCAAGTATACGATCAATGTCATCGCCTTTTGCTGTCAACATAATAACGGGCACAGCACTCTTGTTACGAATCTGCTTTAACGTTTCAAAACCATCCAATTCCGGCATCATAACATCCAGAATAATAATATCTGGCATATCAGCCGCCATCAGCTCTAAAGCCTCACGACCATTCCAAGCATGAGCAACCTCATAGCCCTCACCATCAAAGTATTCCTTTATTAGATCCGACAAACGAGCATCATCATCAGCAAGCAATAACTTAACCATAAATATTTCCTCTCATTTTTCCATTATTTAGCAGACGGTTACATCGCCATAAATTCAATTGTAAATATTACCTTAGTGCCCAGCAAACTCCTCCCCCTCTTTTCACTCTATTTACAAAGAATACTAATATGATGAACTTAGCTAGGCGCAAGAACAAAAAAAGCCGCAAAATGCGGCTTTTTTACCATCCAATAAAATACGCTACGACTTAGTGCTTGAAAGGATCGCGCAGTACAATCGTTTCGTTACGGTCTGGACCAGTAGAAATAATATCCACAGGCACACCCACTTGCTCTTCTAAGAAACGAATATAGTCTTGAGCATTTTTAGGCAAAGCTTCGAAACTTGGCGCACCAACCGTCGATTCAGTCCAACCAGGCATCTCGACATAGACAGGCTTGGCTTGCTCATACCCTTCACTATCAACCAACGAACCCGCAACTGGATTACCATTAGCATCAGCGTAAGAAACACAAACTTTAATGACAGACGAACCGTCGAGCACATCCAACTTAGTTAAGCAGATACCAGATACAGAGTTAATCTGAACCGCATGACGCAAAGCCACCGCATCAAACCAACCACAACGACGCGAACGCCCCGTTGTCGCACCAAACTCATGACCGCGACGACCTAGACGCTCACCGTCTTCGTCAAACAGTTCTGTTGGAAATGGACCAGACCCTACACGAGTTGTATAAGCCTTGGTAATCCCCAACACATAATCCAAGTACAAAGGACCAAACCCTGTACCGGCAGGCGCTCCGCCCGCAGTTGTATTGGAAGATGTTACATAAGGATAAGTACCATGATCCACATCTAATAATGAACCTTGCGCACCTTCGAACATAATGTTCGCACCCGCTTTACGCAAATCATGCAACAAAGTAATGGTATCCGCCACCATTGGTCGCAAAAACTCGGCCATTTCCAAGCCTTCAGCGTAAACCTTATCAAAAGAAATAGGCTCTACTTTGTGGTAATTCGTCAAAATAAAATTATAGTACTCAAGCACTTCTTTCAGCTTAGTAGCAAAGCGCTCAGAGTCCAACAAGTCACCAACTCGGATAGCACGGCGAGCTACTTTATCTTCATAAGCAGGCCCAATACCTCGACCCGTTGTACCGATCTTTTTCTCACCCTTAGCAAGCTCACGAGCCTGATCAATCGCAATATGGTAAGGCAGAATCAATGGACAAGCAGCACTGATTTTCAAGCGCTCGACGGCAGGCACACCTTGCTCAAGAAGTTCAAGCACTTCCGTCTTCAATGCTGCCGGAGACAAGACAACACCATTACCTATGATGCACTGAACACCATCACGCAAGATACCAGAAGGAATCAAATGCAAGACGGTTTTCTTGCCATCGATCACCAAGGTGTGGCCAGCATTGTGACCACCTTGAAAACGTACAACTGCAGCAACATCCTCAGTAAGCAGGTCGACAACCTTACCCTTACCTTCATCGCCCCATTGAGTGCCTAGAATAACAACATTTTTACCCATAATTTCAGGTCTCATTTAGATAGTTCTTAAAGAAAAGTCTAGCTTCGAACCGGCAGCAACTGCCAAGCCCCATCCACAAAATCCAACTTAAAATCCGCTTCTCCAGTGTAATGGTCGTCCAAAACCTCTACAACTTGATAACCTTCAGCACGCAGAGAATTCACCTTCAGCCACAACTCGTTACTTGAGCAAATTGGCGACAGTACTGTTTTTGGTTTATTGACAACAATATCCGTCAAAGCAACCAAGGCTTTTACATCCGTGCTAAAACCGGTCGCGGGTCTAGGTCGACCAAAGACCTCGCCAATATTATTGTAACGCCCGCCCCGAGCAATCGCATTGCCATGACCCGGAACGTAAGCCGCAAATACCACACCAGTGTGATAGCTATAAGAAACCAAATCACTTAAATCAAAATGCAGCCCAACATTAGGAAAACGCTGACAAATAGAACGACTCACATCTTGCAACAAAACAATAGCATCACGAATAGATTCATTAACACTGCCAAGCAATTCAGACGCGCGTTGCAACACACTCTTGTCACCACACAAACGCGGCAACCCTACCAACCACTGTTTCTGAACGTCGCGCAGACCGTTAAGACCATCTACGTATCGATCTAACTCAGGCAAATCTTTCGCTTTGTAAAGCTCAATTAATTTACCCTCCTGTTCTGCCGTTAGATCGCAAGCGGAAAGAACACCACTGACGACATCTACATGCCCCAAATCAAGCACAACATTAGACAAGCCAGCAACAGACAAGGTTTGCAACATCAAAGACAACACTTCGATATCACTTTCTACACCGCCATGACCGTAAATTTCCGCCCCTAACTGAATAGGGCTACGAGTACCATCTAAGCCAGCCGGCATAGTTCTTAAGACACTACCACAATAACTCAAACGCTGAACCCCATCATCCTTAAGACAATGAGCGTCGATACGAGCCACCTGGGAAGTAAAATCGGCACGTATCCCCAAAAGCCGACCCGATAGCTGGTCAATCACTTTAAAGGTTTCAATTTCTAGGTCTGAACCAGCACCCGTAAGGAGGGAATCCAAATACTCTAAAAGAGGGGTATTACTAATTGATATCCCCAGCTTTCGTGGAGATTAAGCAGAGTTCTTCTAAGGTGTTCGATTTTAGCAGCCTGCTCAGGCAACGCCTCATCAACGCCCTCAGGAAGCAACCAACGATCTGCTAATGTCATTAAATTATCCTCTTAGCTTCGTGTCAGCAAAAGAAGCATTAATCCAAGAAACATACTAACCGCCCCCAGAATGCGCAAATTCAAATCTGAGGCTCGCGATTGCTTTTACCATTATTTCTCTCCACACATTGGGAGCCAGAAAAGGTAAAACACCCTCGGCGATCAATAAAAGGCTGACGCCAACCAGCAGCGACTGCAACAATTCCTGCATAGATTCTCTTTATTTTGACCATTAAAAAACCGGGCTTGGCCCGGTTTGTGTAATAGTACCATGTTTCCCATTTTAACAAATAGGCTTCACGTACGATTATTGACGAATATAGATGCTATTTCGTACCGCCACGAGTCGAACTATTCAAATATTTGAAGAATTCGCTATCTGGTTCAAGTACAAACAAATCACTGCTACCGCTGAAGCTTTCGCGATACGCCTGAAGACTACGATAAAATTCATAGAATTCTGGATCCTGCGTATACACTTTTGAATAGATAGCGGCCGCTTTAGCATCACCATCACCGCGTATCATTTCTGCATCACGTTGCGCTTCCGCCTCAAGAACGACCTGCTGACGATCAGCGTCCGCACGTATCCCTTCAGCCAGCTCCAAACCTTTCGATCTGTGCTCACGAGCTTCACGCTCACGCTCCGTTCTCATACGCTGGTAAACAGATTCACTAACATCAGGCGGCAAATCGATTCGTTTAACACGAATGTCAACGATAGAAATCCCCAACTCATTCTGAGCAACTCGATTTAAATCATCACGCAACTCGGTCATCAACTGATCTCGCTGACCAGAAACCACCTCATGCATGGTTCGCTCACCAAACTTATTTCTCAACCCGGTATCCACACGAGAAGACAACACTCGGTTCGCAACAAACTCATCGCCAGATGTCGCTTGATAAAACTTCGCAACAGAATCAATTTTCCATTTAACGTAAGAATCCACAATAACAGCTTTCTTCTCTAGCGTTAAATAACGCTGAGGACGAGAGTCCATCGTTAGAATTCGTGCATCAAACTTCTTAACTTCATTCATAATCGGAAGCTTAAAGTGAAGGCCAGGCTGAACATCTTCCCGAACAATCTCACCAAACTTAAGCACAACCGCACGCTCTGTTTCTTTGACAACAAAAAGCGTCTGAGAAGCAATCAACACACCGAGAAGAACAACAAATAAAACTGAAAAAGAAAAGCCTTTCATTAGTTTCTGCCCTCTCTACGAATGGTTGCACTTTGGCGCTTACGTATCTCATCAAGCACCTGATCAGTTAACGCTCCAATATTTCCGGAGCTCATAGAGCCAGTACCTGTAGATGATTCAGCACGCTGCTTCATAAGCTGATCCAAAGGCAAATACATCATGTTATTTCCACCCTCAGTGTCAACAACAACCTTATTCACATCTTTATAAACTGTTTCCATCGTTTCAATATACAGACGGCGACGCGTTACATCTGGTGCTTTCGTGTACTCACGGTACAAGCGATCAAAACGATCTGCCTGACCACTTGCACGAGCAACGATCTCAGAGCGGTAAGCTTCAGCTTCTTCACGAATACGCTGCGCACGACCACGAGCTTCTGGAATGATACCATTCGCATAAGACTCAGCTTCATTTCGCACACGCAACTCATCTTCTTTCGCCTTGATAACGTCATCAAACGCTTCCTGCACCTGAGTTGGTGCCTGAGTATTTTCCACGTTCACTTTCGAAATCAACACACCAGTACCGTATGCCGTGCTGTAATCCTGAATTCTTACTTTCACCTCTTCCGCAAGCAATTCTCGACCTTGCGTTAGAATTTGATCCATCTCAGAACTGCCGACAACATGACGAAGCGCGCTTTCTGTTATTTGAGCAAGTGATTCTTCAGGATTACGTACGTTGATCAAGAAATCCTTCGGATCCTGTACTGAGTACTGAACCGAAACACCTACCTCAACAATAGCGTCATCAACCGTTAGCATGAGTGCTTTATGATCATGAGAACGAACTTTTGTAACATTCACTTTACTGACAGAGTCAATCATTGGTGGATTCCAATGCAACCCAGGCATAACCGTAGAATGATACTTACCTAAACGAAGCACGACACCTCGCTCTTGTTGATCCACCTGATACACGCCTGTTGCCGCCCACAAGGCAAGCAACGCCAACAAAATAATTGCAATTAAACTGCCACCAAATTTGCCAGACATGCCGGAATCACCACCGTTAGAACCGCCAGATTTGCGGGATTTTTTAACCCCCAACATATCCATCAGTTTACGGAAGGCCTCATCCAAATCTGGAGGACTTTGATCTTTACCTCCAGTCGGTTTACGACCCCAAGGATCATTATCGGCGTCTTTCTCACGACCTCCGTCCGGACGCCCAGCACCATTATTACGGTTCTTATCTGGATTCCATGGGTCATTGTCGTTATTACCCGGTTCATTCCAGGCCATACTACGTCTCCACTTTATTTTAATGATAACCCTGTGCGACTCATGCAGTTTCTATCTGATCCTCAGACATACCTGCGCGAGCCAAAATCTGTAAATAGTCTTTTTTCGGCAGCTTCACATCAAGAACAAATCGACCCGTTTCATCAAAATACTCCGACCTGACCGCCCCATGCTCAAACAACATTGCTCTGATACGACCATACTTACTGGACAAATAAAGCGTTTCGCTAAAAACGTCCTCAGCCAACAGTTCAGCAATGGCTTGTTTCAGCAAATCAACACCTTGACCATCACGAGCAGACAACCAAACTCGGAAAGGGTTCCCGTCAGCGTCTCTATCAATTCGAGGTTCCGTATCTGCCAAAGCATCTATTTTATTAAATACTTTTAACATCGGCACTTCATCAGCACCAATTTCTTTTAACACAGAATCAACGTGCGCCATATTCTCATCACGAGAAATGTCAGCAGCGTCAACGACGTGCAAAAGCAAGTCTGCCTCAGACGACTCTTTTAAGGTCGCTTGAAAGGCTTTGATCAAGCGGTGCGGCAACTGACGAATAAACCCAACCGTATCCGCCAAGACAATAGAGCCAATCTGCTCAAGGTCGAGACGTCTTAAAGTCGGATCCAATGTCGCGAACAACTGATCTGCGGCATACACATCCGCCCCTGTTGCTCGATTAAACAAAGTCGACTTACCTGCGTTTGTATAGCCAACCAAAGAAACCGTTGGCACTGCAGATCGATCTCTGGACCGACGACTTTGGTCACGCTGCGACTCAACTTTCTCCAATCGCTTTTGAATAGATTTGATACGCTCTCTTAACAAACGACGGTCAGTTTCAAGCTGCGTCTCACCAGGCCCACGCATACCTATCCCGCCTTTTTGGCGTTCCAAGTGCGTCCAACCTCGAATAAGACGAGTTGACATATGTTGAAGCTGAGCTAACTCAACTTGCAACTTACCTTCATGGGTGCGTGCACGTTGTGCGAATATATCAAGAATTAAACCTGTGCGATCAAGCACACGACATTGAAAAACACTTTCTAAATTGCGCTCTTGGGAAGGAGACAAAGCATGATCGAAAAGAACGACCTGCGCACCTTCACGATCAACAATGTCTTTTATTTCAGCTAGCTTGCCAGTACCAATATAGTACTTAGCATCAGGACGCTGACGAGATCCCGTTACAACCGCAACGGGATCTGCGCCAGCCGAAATAGCAAGCTCAACAAACTCTTCAGGTCCATAAGATTCACTTTGATCACGAAAATCTATATGGACCAATACAGCTATTTCACCACTATCGGGACGTTCAAAAAACAATCTGGTATTCCTCTGCTTGCCCTGTGAAAGACAAGCTATTCAGCAGCATCTTCCGGCTGATCAGGAGACGGGACGCGGATAGTACGAGAAGGTACTACCGTAGAAATGGCGTGTTTATAAACCATTTGACTGACGGTATTTTTCAACAGAATCACAAACTGATCGAATGATTCGATTTGACCTTGAAGTTTAATTCCATTTACAAGAAAGATAGACACTGGCACTCTTTCTTTGCGTAGAATATTTAGATAAGGGTCTTGTAATGATTGCCCTTTTGACATTGGAATCTCCTTAAGTTAAGCGCAAAAAATTAAATTAAATATTGATAAAACAATACCGTAGATACTACACCAATTTTTTATCTATTTCCCCTATATAATCCTGCTTTCGATGTAATTCAAGGCATCAGGCACAAGATCTTTTGACAAACTGTCAAAAATCATCAAATCCTCCCACCCTCTCAGCCAAGTAAGCTGTCTCTTAGCCAGTTGACGTGAGGCGACGATACCTTTAAAGATAGCATCATCTAGCAAATCGTCACCGTTTAAATATTGCCATAATTGCCGATAACCGACACAACGCATAGAAGGCATCTCAATAGACAAATCGCCACGTCGATAAAACCCTTCCACTTCAGCCAAAAAACCTTGATCCATCATATCGTAAAAGCGCTGTTCGATACGTTGATGTAAAACACTGCGCTCTTTCGGCATAACGGCCAAATTAATCATCTCAAACGGCAAAGACACAGACTCCTGCTCCGCCCAAAGCTGAGTCATAGACTTTCCTGTCAATCGAAACACCTCAATCGCCCTTTGCAAACGCTGTGGATCATTGGGATGTATACGCAAAGCCGCTTCAGGGTCAACCTTTTGTAACTCTTCATGCAATGACGACCAGCCTTTTTCAGATGCTTCCTCTTCAATCATAGCGCGCATTTCAGCATTTGCATTAGGCATTTCAGCCAAACCTTTTTGCAATGCATTAAAATACATCATGGTCCCCCCCACCAAAAGCGGGGTTTTCCCTTTAGACAAAATGTCTTGTGCGTGCTCGACGGCATCCAAAACAAAATCGGCAGCCGAATAGGATTCAACAGGATCGATAATATCAATCAGTCTATGTGGCGCCTTTACCAACAAAGCGGCATCTGGCTTTGCGGTTCCTATGTCCATACCCTTGTACACAAGCGCCGAATCCACACTAATAATTTCAAAATCATGGTGCTGGGCAAGCTCAACTGCCAACCCAGTCTTCCCTGAAGCCGTCGGCCCCATCAAGCAAACTACATGTGGCTTTGCCATATTAACGCCCCCTCAAAAAGAGTTTATCTAAATCAGACATACTCAAATGCGCCCAAGTTGGCCTACCATGGTTACACTGCCCGCTCCGCTCAGTGACTTCCATATCACGAAGAAGACTGTTCATTTCTGCAATGGTTAACTTACGATTCGCACGCACTGCACCATGACAAGCCATTGACGCCATCAACTCATTTGCCCGTGACGCCAACAAATCAGAGACGCCGTTCGCCGACAAATCACTGATGACGTCACGCACTAGACCTTCCACATCACCCCGTATAAGTATAACGGGGACTTCACGCACCATAACACTTTCTAATCCTGTTCTTTCTACACAGAACCCAAACGCACCAAACACCTCACCACTTTCCTCAACAAGATCTGCCTCACTTTGCGACACAGCAATATTAATGGGAACTAAAAGGGGTTGAGATGAAATGTTTTTTTGATAAAAAGCCGCCTTCATACGCTCATACACAATGCGCTCATGAGCTGCATGCATATCCACCAAAATAAGCCCTTGCTCACTTTCTGAGAGAATGTACACACCATGCAACTGTGCCACGGCAAAGCCTAATGGCGGCACGGTTTGATAATCAGACTCTGACCTCTCGAATGGGTTCTCATTTTGCCCCACATCGCTTAAAGGAGCGACTTCCCTGACCTCTCCTGTTTCAGGGTCAACCACTTCCGTTGAAGACACATATTGTTGCGCATAACCCGATAGACGGCGCATGCCATCAAGCTGTCCGCGCACCTCCGAGGCAGCCACCGAATTCGTCGCTGATCTCATCCAATCCATAGAGGACGCTGTAGCGCGATTAGATAAAGGCAAAGCCGATTGCTCAGTAATATCCACTGCGCGCGCACCTTCACCACTCCCTACGGGGTCATTCATACCGGTAGGAGCAGCATCAGACTCTGGCCGAACATCCGCGATTGCCTTATGAATTCGACTGAATAAAAAATCATGCACTAAGCGCCCATCGCGAAAACGCACTTCGTGCTTAGTAGGATGCACGTTCACATCCACGGTAGAAGGATCTAACTCAAGGTACAAAACAAACGTAGGGTGCCGACCGTTATATAAAACATCGCGATAAGCCTGGCGCACAGCATGAGCCACCAACTTATCTTTAACCACACGGCCATTCACAAAGAAATACTGCAGATCCGCCTGAGACCTAGAGAATGTCGGTAGACCAATCCACCCCCACAGACGCAACCCCGCCGCTTCAACATCAAGCGTCAAAGCGTTTTCTATAAACTTTTTCCCCAGCAAGGTGGCGAGTCTATGCTCAGCATGGAGCTGATCGGTTACGGGCCGAAGATCATAAACCTGCTTGCCATTGTGACTTAAACGAAAACCCGTTTCGTAACGACTCAATGCCAGTCGCTTAACCACTTCTTCTAAGTGGGCGAACTCCGTTTTTTCAGTACGCAAGAATTTACGACGGGCAGGGGTATTAAAAAACAAATCTCGTACTTCAATGGTCGTACCCTGAGGATGAGACGCAGGACGAACCGCTGTAGCCATGTCTTTTCCTTCCGCCTCAACACGCCAAGCTTCTTGTTCATTTTCGGCTCGAGACGTAAGGTGCATCCTAGACACAGAGCTAATACTGGCCAATGCTTCACCACGAAAACCGAGAGTACGCACCGCTTCCAAGTCATCCAAGGTGACAATTTTGCTTGTCGCATGACGACTCAAGGCCAACGAAAGATCCTCTTTCATAATGCCAGAGCCATTATCTCGTATTTTTATACACCTAACGCCCCCTGCTCAACATCAATGTCAAGCTGAGAGGCGCCAGCATCAAGACTGTTTTCAAGCAACTCCTTTACGACGGAAGCGGGTCGTTCAACCACCTCTCCCGCAGCAATTTGGTTGGCTAGACGTGGCGATAAAAGATTAATTCTTTGCATGAACGACCTTCAAAAATGACAACCCCTTCCGACACAAGGGGTTTAAATATGGCGTTATCCGGCAGGAATAACAAGTTTCTGACCAATCCAAATAACATCATTATTGAGATTATTGGCTTGACGCAAAACAGGCAAGGAAACTTGGTTGCGACGTGCGATTTCAGACAAGGTATCCCCTTTACCAACCGTATAAACACGATCTGTATGCTTATTTTGCTTCCATGCAACCAGAGAGCCGTCTGGGGCATTCTTAGTGAAATACCCAATCACGCCTTTGGCTATTGAAGCTGCGAGCTTTACACGATAAGTCTTACTTGATAAGTTTTTCGCTTCAGTACTATTGGAAACAAAACCTGTTTCAATCAAGATAGATGGAATATCAGGTGACTTTAAAACCACAAAGCCTGCTTGCTGAACACTGTCCTTATGCAAGACAGCCACATTCTTCATTTCTCCCAAAACACTGTCACCCACATTCAAACTCATTTGAATGGTGGAGTTCATAGACATATCAAGCAACACCTCTGCCAACAACTGATCCTTATCATCAAGCGAAATACCGCCAACTAAGTCAGCAGAATTTTCTTGTTGAGCTAGCCATCGACCCATTTCAGACGTTTTACCACTTAACGAGAGCGCCCACACTGAAGCGCCACGAGCACTTGCCTTGGTAAACGCATCAGCGTGTATTGAAATTAATAAATCAGCATTGGCTTCACGCGCCACTCGAGAACGATCACGCAACTGAAGATAAGTGTCGGTAGACCGAGTCAAAACAGCTTTAAAGCCTTCTACGGCGTTAATTCGGCTTGCCAACTCTTTACCAATAGACAACACAATATCTTTTTCACGAACATTGTGCTGCCCCAAAGCACCAGGATCCTTTCCACCGTGCCCCGGATCAATCGCAATCACAATGTCACGCTTCTCTTTCGACAAATTCGCCAAGCTTTTGACGACAGTGGCAGGCTTTCGAACACCGTACTCAAGCTCGACTAATATACGAGGACCATAGGTGCCATTGGCGGCCAGCACGGTGCTTTTGGCCTTAGCGGCTTGCGCCAAATCAAGCACAAATCGCACACCATTATCACGCTTAGCGTAGCGAACGCGCATCAACACATCTGAAGACAAGGCTGACAACCCATCAACCACAGACGCTTCTAGATTAACGCCACTCACATCTAAGACCACCCTCTCTGGATTTGAAAGAGGAAAAATCCGATGCTCAGAAAGCTCAGAAAGCTCAAAGACCAAACGCGTCACCCCTTCCTGTTGGGCAACACGAATATCTCGAACCTCTGCCGCAAACACATCTAAACATGCGACAGACAGGATTAAATTAATAAAAACAAAAAGACAAATTTGAAATTTAGTATGCATATCAGACAGCTAGCTAGTATATCTGTCACACTATAACCGCTGATTAAGTGGATCTCAATCTTACTTATAGTAAAGACATCTATACATCAAGAAGTTATGACCTTTGCTAGTGCATTTAACGCCACATTCCCCTTTTCTGATTGCGCAATAAAAGAAACATGACGTCCATGCCGGATCAATCCCAAAGAAATGACCAGATCAGCCTCAGGAAGCACCCCACGCCCCATTTCAGCCCACTCTATCAAGCATAAGCTGCCAACAGTGAAATAATCACGAATCCCCATAAACTCAAGCTCTTCGGCATTCCCAACCCGATAAAGGTCAAAATGATAAGCCTCCAGACCCATAAACTCATACGGCTCAACGATGGTATAGGTTGGACTCTTTACAGGCCCTTGATACCCCAAACCGCGTAATATCCCCCTTACTAGCGTCGTTTTGCCCATACCTAAATCACCCTCTAGATAGACGACACCCCCTTCTTTTAGCGCGGAAGAAACAATCGCACCCAAGCCCTCCATCGCCTCTTCACCATAAATCTCTTTTTCTATTCGCATCACCAACTAGCCCTTCTCACTTCAACATACAGGCAAACCAAAACAATAACGGCAATTCTAATACACAAGTCTTTTGAAACAAGTATCAATGGCGCATAATTAGTAAACAAGACTTTATCATTCACACACATCCCCTACTAACAAGGATACCTATGGATTGGTTGCTCATCTCACTGATTGGTATTGCCGTGTTTATCACTGGTGTTTCGAAAGGGGGATTTTCTGGTGCATTTGGCATCCTTGCCGTACCACTTATATCTCTGCAAACCTCACCAACGCTTGCTGCCGCCATCATGCTGCCCATTCTCTGTATCATGGACATATTTACCGTGCAAAAGTTCTGGAAAAAATGGAACGCAGAACAACTCTTGAAATGCATTCCAGCGGCAATAGTTGGCGTGATTATTGGCGGCTTAACCGCATCTTGGTTCTCGACAGAGTGGTTAAAAATCATGGTCGGAGTCATTGCAGTAGGCTTTACACTGAACTCATGGCCAAGAAAAAACACCAACACAACACGAAAACCACTTAGCGCCATAGCGGGAAAACTGTGGTGTGCCTTGGGTGGATTCACTAGCTTTATCGCCCATGCTGGCGGACCACCAATGAGCGTATATTTGCTGAGAGCCAATCTAGATAAAACCCAATACGTTGCCACCGCTGCGGTTATTTTTACCGCCATCAATTACGTAAAACTAATACCCTATGGCATGTTAGGACAGCTCAACACATCAAACATACTGCTGTCGCTTAGCTTCACCCCTATCGCCTTTTTAGGGGTACAACTTGGCGCATGGCTGCACTATAAAATATCCACAGCGCTGTTCTTCAAAGCCATGTATAGCTGTCTTTTTTTAACCGTGGTTAAAACTGATATGGGATGGCATCTCCGGACTAAATTAGCGGACAACAAGTCCGCTAACGTTATAGAGGTTAATTAACCGTTGACTAAAGGACGGCCGCCCTAATCGTCCAAGCCAAACATGGTTTTACGGTAGTGTTTCAATTCACCGATAGACTCTAAAATATCATCCAAAGCCAAATGCGAACCAGCTTTACTAAAACCATCCAGCGCTTCTGGCTTCCAGCGTTTCGCCAACTCTTTAACCGTACTCACGTCCAAATAACGATAATGGAAAAACGCTTCCAATTTAGGCATGTAGCGATACAAAAAACGACGATCTTGGCCAACACTATTTCCACAAATAGGCGATTTTCCTGCCGGAACATATTGCGCCAAAAACTTAATCGTCTCTTCTTCCGCCTGCGCCATACTAATTGTTGATGCTAACACTTTTGCTGTTAACCCTGAATTTCCATGATGTTTCGTACACCACTCATCCATCGCATCCATCACGGCCTTCTCTTGGTGAACCACAAGATTCGGCCCTTTAGCCAAAACATTCAAATGTTTGTCAGTTACCACCGTCGCAATTTCAATAATGGTATCGGTTTCTGGGTCTAATCCTGTCATTTCAAGATCGATCCACACTAAATTCTCTTCATTTAAGCTCATAATCTTCCAAGTCCTTTATTATCAATGCCAAGCATTATACTCTATGCGCCTTACTTTATGACCAGACGAATCTAATGTCGAAGCGAAAACTTACTAAACAACAAACTTGGCGAATCGAAAGAATTCATAAAGAGCGCGTTGAACGCACTCAGAAACGAGGAGATATCGCCGAAGAACTTTTACAATCCTCTGATCTCGGCCCCGAGACAGAAGGCATCATCATTTCTCACTTTGGCACACAAGTAGAAGTTGAAGGCACTCAAGAACCGTTTATTGGCATCTCTACACGTTGTAATTTACGTGCCAACTTAGGCCAGCTTGTGACAGGTGACAAAGTCATTTGGCGCCCTAAACAAAATGAAGGTGGCGTAGTCGTAGCAACAACACCAAGAAATACATCTCTATCTCGCCCAGACATGCACGGCAGAATAAAACCCGTTGCAGCCAACATAGATCATATCATCGTCGTTATTGCTGCAGAGCCTGTTGCACATGCCAACTTAATTGACCGCTATCTAGTGGCTGCAGAAACCGTTGGCATACCTCCAGTCATATTGCTCAATAAGTGCGACTTGATCGACGACAGTAACAAAGAAGAATTAGACACTCTGATTAAAACCTACGAAGATCTTAATTATAAGATCATCAGAACCTCGATTAAAAACCAGGCAGGCATGGAAGCGCTCTATAACTTCCTGCAGGACAAAACCAGCGTCTTTGTTGGCCAATCCGGTGTAGGGAAATCCTCTCTTATAGGCACTTTACTACCAAGTATTGACATCAGTGTGGGCGAGTTATCTCAAAAACGCAAAAAAGGCGTACACACCACTACCACAGCCAGACTGTTCCATATGCCGAAAGGCGGCGATCTTATTGACTCACCAGGTATACGTGAATTTGGCTTATGGCATATTTCTGAAGAAGAGCTATTAAATGGCTTTATAGAGTTTCGGCCACACATTGGTTACTGTCGTTTTCGCGATTGTGCCCATGAGAAAGAACCTGGATGCGCCATTCTTGGAGCCTTAGCAGAAGGCAAAATCACAGAACACCGCTTCCAAAGCTTTTTACGGATAAAACAGTCTATTCGAGAAAACCAAGCCTTTTAAAACACCGTTTCAGGTGTGATTTTCAAATCTGATTGCTGGACAGGGTTGCCAAAATTGCGGCGATTCTGATCCAGCAATTTTTTGTACGCATCATCCGTTAACAAGGTAATACTAATACGTCGATTTTGAGCACTATCAGTCTCAAATCGATTATAAGGTATGGTATCAGATAAACCGATCACCTGAGCAATTCGCTTATCGTCAACCCCACCTTCTTCTAAAATATGGCGTGCTGCGTTCGCCCTCATGGCAGACAAATCCCAGTTATCCAAACTACCGGTATCATTAAATTTAGAAGAGTCTGTGTGCCCAGTAATCACGATAGGATTAGTGATTTTATTAAAAATCGGAGCCATTGTTAAAAGCGTATTCTCAATATCTGGCATCATACGAGCACTACCACGCTCAAACATCGGCTTATTCGGGTCATCTAATAATGTAATTCGAACGCCAAGCGGCGTAATTTCAATGCGCATATTTTGCTGTTGAGAAAGCAAGACATTCATCTTCCCTAGCTCTTCTTGCACCATATTGTTAAGGCTTTTGGACTCAGCAGTGTCAGGACCATTCCCCATCTGCGTATCTCTCGTTGTCACATCCGCACTCCCTGACTCAGGCAATTGCAGATCCAATTTTCTCTCAGAACTCTTTGCCGGACTCCCCCCAAATCAATCGGATTAGCACTAAAACCCGCCGTAGAAGCCCCTGTAGGATCTTGAAAATATCCCTCGATACTTGCCAATTCTTCTGGCGAAGCCACACTCAATATCCACAACACCAAAAAAAGCGCCATCATTGCCAAAGCAAAATCGGCCAAAGCAATTTTCCAGGCACCACTATGACGTCCGCCTTTTTTTATTTTCTTAACGCGCCGAATCACCAATCCGTTAGAACCTAAGGCCATCAATTATTCTCCTCTGTGCCGTAGTCCATATTAACGGTACTGCTTAAGATCATCTGCTAATTCAATAAAACTAGGACGCATATCTGGCGGTAGCAATTTACGCCCAGTCTCCACCGCTACAGGCGGTGCATAACCGGATACAATCGAATTCAGACACGCTTTGATACATAAATACGCCTTCAATTCATGAGTACCAAGATTTTCTAAATGAGTAGCGGCTGGTCCGACAAAACCATAGCCCAAAAAGATACCCAAGAACGTCCCTACCAGCGCAGCAGCAACATGAGTACCAATTTCTTCTAACGGGCCACCAATCGCCCCCATAGTGATAACGATACCCAATACAGCGGCAACAATACCGAATCCAGGTAAGGCTTCCGCCACCCGATTTAACGCATGACTCGGGGCAACCAGCTCTTCCTGAATTTGCTCTATCTCATTATCCATAATTGCCTCGATCTCATAAGCTGGCAAGCCGGTTAATGTAAAAATACGGTAGTTATCCGTTAAAAAATTGACCACTTCATGATCGCGAATAACGTCCGGAAAACGATTAAATAGTTCACTCGTAAAAGGTGACTCAATGTCTTCTTCAATTGCCAAAAAACCATTTTGACGACTTTTTTGAAACAGGCAATACATCAACCCCAGCAACTGCGTATAGAATCGCTTATTATGTCGACTCCCTGAGAATACCTGAGGCAACATGACCAATACTTTTTTCTGCACAACAAATGGATTGGCCATCATAAAAGCACCCAACGCAGCCCCACAAATAATAATCACCTCAAAAGGCTGCCATAAAGCCAGCATTTTTCCATGTGATGCCAAATAGCCAAACACCACACTAACAATCACCACTAACACGCCAGCTAATGCAAACATATTTTATTCCTTAATACTGACAAAGTATTCTCTCAACTCAATATACAGTATGATTGATGAGATCAAAAACATAAGAGCGCGTTAAACACACATTAACAAGAGCCACTAATGTAACCAGCTATGATAGACAAGTCACCTTCTGGCCTAAATGAATGGCTACATTTTCTGAAAAACAAAAAATTTCCTGTTCAAGCAGTTAGCCTCGCTCGTCTCAAAACTCAAATCAAACGAACAGAAGACACATTGGATGGAATACAAGCCAACATAGCATCAGACCCACTGTTGGCTTTTGCTATCCTGAATGAAGCAAATCGCATCGTACCAAATAAGAATAGCGAAATAAAAACACCCTTTCATGCTGCTGCCATGGTCGGAATGAATGGCATAGAAAAATTACTCCCACAATTTGCTCCTTACAATCTTAATGCGAAAGAAAAGCCAGCGCCGTTAATCGCTTTTTTAAGCGAAATACAAATCAGCTATGAAGCCGCAACCATTGCTAGGCGTTGGGCGATAGAAAAACTGACCAGCCACGAAGATGATATTTTTTGGATCACATTATTTCGCGATGCCGCCAGATGGCTATTGTGGTTTTATGCCTATCCAACCATGACTGTAATAGAACAAAAAATTCAACGAGGGGAAAAAGCCAGTCAAGCCGAACTTAACACCTTAGGGTGCCGCATTGATGAACTTACCGTACACCTCTGCACTCATTGGCACACCCCCAACAAAGTCATTGAATCATTTTTAACCAAACACATACCGAACGCAAAAGAACTACAAACACTTGCCCACTTAGCACACCACCCAGATGAATTGCCGGGCTTTACCGAAGATAAAAGACTCACTATTTTGACTAACAACCCTCTTATTTTTTCATACTGTGCTAATAAAGTAGCCCATGAAGCCAACCGTATGAAATGGGACTCGAAAAACTTACCTTTCTTCTACCGAGTTGTTGCCACCATCATGCACCGCCGCATCGGCGAGATCATCCAAATAGCTCATTTAGCAAGCACTGAGGCAGCAAAGCTCTTTAACAAAGGCGGAAAAATATCCCTCGCCCAACAACTCCTTGATCCCAATCTTTACAACCAAAGAGCCGTACCACCTACGAACCCCAACGCTCTTCTATCACCACTTGCTGAACTCAGAAGAGCAGTAGTTAAGTCAAACAATCAGGGGACAAAGCAAAAAGCCAGCCTAGCGTTAAAGACTATTTTAAAAGCAATCCCCAACGCCCAACACAGCATTCTGTTTAGACACTCGGACAATAAAGTGTCTCCGCTGTATCAGTCTGGCTACAACATAGAAGTCATTAAAGCCATTAAATGGAATACCCCTTCAAGCATTTTTAAAAAATTGTCTCAAAAAACATCAGCCACCCATTTGGCCGGAGCAAAACTTGACAAAATAGTCAGTGAATTACCCCACAAATCAGACCAAATCATTGATAAAAACAGCCACCTTATGCTTGCCTCAACACAGACATCAGCAAACGAAATGGTCATATTTTGGCTAGAAACACGAACAAAATTCAGTGAGAATGATTACAAAACGCTTAAGAAAATCGTTTCTTTAATCAGCCACACCACCCTATAAATTCATCTATCAGGATAAATAACGTGACTAAAGATCAACTGTTTGCATTTGCACAACACATCACACCACAGAAAACCCTATCACGTGCTATCGGCAAAATAGCCGAATGTGAAAACACTTGGGTTAAAAACACCTTTATCAGTCAGTTTGTAAAAAAATACCAAGTAGACATGAGCGAAGCCATCAACAGTGACGCACTGTCATACCGCAACTTCAATGACTTTTTTACCCGCGCAATCCGCCCCGAACTACGCCCTATTTGTAACGAAGAAAATAGTATCGCCTGCCCCGCCGATGGGGCCGTTAGCCAACTTGGCAACATTGAACATGGCACGCTGTTTCAGGCTAAATGTCACTATTACAGCTTAACTAGCCTACTAGGAGGCGATGCATCACTATCCAATCTGTTTTTAGGCGGCTCTTTCGCCACCGTTTATTTATCCCCTAAAGATTACCATCGCGTACATATGCCACTTTCTGGCAAATTAACAAAAATGATTCACATACCTGGGAAGCTATTTTCGGTCAACAAGGTAACAGCGGAACAAATCCCTAACGTCTTTGCTCGCAATGAACGCACCGTGTGCTTATTTGATACAGAGGCAGGTCCAATGGCAGTAATATTAGTTGGCGCCATGATTGTTGCCAGCATCGAAACCGTCTGGGCTGGGCAAGTGACACCCTTTAACAAAAACATTGTCACTTGGGACTATAAAGAACTTAATAATATTGAAATCAAAAAAGGCGAAGAAATGGGCCGATTCAAACTCGGCTCCACCGCCATTGTACTATTTGGGAAAAATGCAGTTAATTGGGAAGAGTCATTGCAAGCTGACACCCCCACAAAAATGGGTATGCATTTTGGCAATGTCGTCACGAAATAGTGCGAATCCAAACAAGCCTAGAAAGCCTGCTCTTAGCAGGCTTTTCTATCCTCATCATTGAGCTGCACTGACCACTGGCACGATATCTCTGCTCACCATCTGATGCAAACTATCCCGATAACCCGTTCGACCAGAGGGCAGCGTTTCTTCTGAAGTAATCGCAATGGTTAGCGCTAAGTCAGGCAACACATAGATCATTTGCCCACCATAACCCCAACCGTAATACCCTTGCACACCAGCAAAAGTTTGAATAAACCAACCATAGCCATATTCACCCTCATGAAAGCGAGACTGCGTTCTAGGTGTCCAGCTCTGTGCAATCCACTCTTTAGAAAGTAAACGCTGACCCTTATCTGTCAAACCTCCGCGCCGATACAGCTCCCCAAACGCCAACAAAGAAGAAGGCGTCATACCCACCTGATTCCCCCCATTGGAATACCCGTTGGACTGGTCTCCCAACTTTGCACTCGAACACCTGAACCCTGCAGCCACTGATTAGCTATAAGATAAGTATGCTGACCAGTTTGCTGCATAATTATCGCGGACAACAGATGCGTGTTACCCGTTGAATACTGCATATCACCCCCAACCTCATCAATAAAAGGCCATGACAAAGCCGTTTTAACCCAATCATCACTAACCACCCAACGACCATAGTTACGGCCAGAGGTCCGCTCCAACCCCGCTTGCATGGAAAGTAAATGCCCAATGGTAATATCATTTAAACGAGGGTCTGGATTCTTGGGAAATTGGTCCGCCAGCAAAGACGCAATAGGCTGATCCACACCCTCTATCACGCCACGATCAATCGCCATACCAACAATAGCCGACATCAGCGATTTTGACGCCGATTTAATATTCGTCACCGCATTAATATTAGCCTTATTGTAGGCCTTTGCCCAAACCACTTGCCCCTTATGCGCAATATGAACGGTCTTAATGTTCGAAAAGCTCTGAGCGGTTTTATCCATCGCCCCGAAATCCAAAGCCTTAGCCTGAAGACTAATCAACAAGAGCAATGAACCAAACATCAGAAAACGCATATTGAACTATTCACCTTATGTTATACGAATAAATAATAACCATAATACCGACAAATATAGCCATAGCAAAAGCCCACAAAAAAGCCTGCATAAAGCAGGCTTTTTTGGCTATTTAGAGAAGCAAAAAGCTCAAGGCAAATCGTCCTCTAACTCTTCTTTCGGAGCTGGAATCAGATCTTCTCTCTTCACATCCATTGCCAACAATAAATTTGCCGCAACAAAAATAGAAGAATACGTACCGATAATAATACCGACCAACAGCGCCATAGAGAAATTATGAATCGGCTCACCGCCCAAGAAAAACAGCACAACCAAAACAAACAACGTGGTCATAGAAGTAATTAAAGTACGATCTAAAGTCTGATTAATCGAATCATTCACCAAATCATATGGGGTGGTATCACGCATAATACGAAAATTTTCACGAATCCTATCACATACAACAATGGTATCATTGAGCGAATATCCAACTACCGCCAACAAAGCGGCCAATACGGTCAGATCAAACTCCACCTCAAACAAAGAGAAAAAACCCAAAGTGATGATAACGTCGTGAATCAATGCTGCGACAGAAGCAACAGAGAACTTAAATTGGAAACGCACAGCCACATAGATCATCACGATCGCCAAGGCAAGCAACATGCCCAAACCGCCCTGCTCACGCAACTCTTCACCAACTTGCGCACCAACAAACTCCGAGCGCTGCAATGTCACCTGATTCGAGCCATTGTTTTGCAACGTCGACAACACCTCATCACCCAAGGTCGCCGTATAAGCATTTGCCATCCGCACAACAACATCAGTAGGAGAACCAAAGTTCTGCACAACTACATCACTGTAACCATTTTGAGCAAGCAAATCACGAACGTCGTCTAATACCGGCGCCTCTTGATATACCACTTCAATCAAGGTCCCACCGGTAAAATCCAAGCCAAACTGCAGACCTTTAGTCGCCAAAGAGCCAAGAGAAATAAGGATCAACGCAATCGAAAAAGCAGCTACGATTTTACGCATTGCCATAAATGGAATATTTGTCACTTTCATGGCGCTCTCCTAAATATACAGTTTCTTGTTTTTACGACCGCCATACACAAGGTTAACTTGTGCACGAGTAACCACAATTGCCGTGAACATTGAAGTTAGAATACCCAACGACAAAGTCACTGCAAAACCTTTAACAGGGCCTGTTCCTACCGCAAACAAAATAACAGCCACAAGCAAGGTTGTGATGTTTGCATCAAGAATCGTCGTAAATGCACGATTAAAACCAGAGTGAATGGCTTGCTGACTTGGCATACCACTCGCCAATTCCTCTCTAATCCTTGAAAAAATCAACACGTTTGCATCCACGGCCATCCCCATCGTCAACACAATACCAGCAATGCCTGGCAGAGTGAGGGTTGCCCCCAAGATAGACATACAAGCCATCAGAAGAATAATATTCAACGCCAAAGACACATTGGCAAAGATACCAAATACTTTGTAGTAAACCAGCATGAACAACATAACAACCAGCAAACCGATCTGCGCTGAGTTAATCCCCAGCTTAATGTTCTCAGCACCTAAACTCGGTCCAATAGTACGCTCTTCAACAAAATAGATGGGCGCAGCCAAGGCTCCAGCACGCAACAACAAGGCAAGCTCGGAAGACTCACGAGGGCTATCTAATCCGGTAATACGGAATGAATTACCTAAAGTGGTTTGAATCGTGGCTAAAGAAATAATACCCTTCTCGCTATAACTTCTTCGCACCTCCTCCATCTTGCCGTCCGTCTCAACAAAACGACTACGAGATTTATGCTCGATAAATACAACCGCCATGTTTCGGCCAACGGCAGAACGAGTCACTTTACTCATTTGTTTGCCGCCTTTGCCATCCAAGCTAATATTCACTTGTGGTCGGCCATTTTCATCAAAAGAAGAGGCTCGCATCAGAAACACTGTCACCCGTGATAATGATGTCACGCTCTAAACGCGCCGTTCGCCCACTGCCATCACGAAAAGTTAAAGTCTCTATGTCTGCGCCATTATCTTCCAAGCCAGCTTCTAGATGAAATTCTAAGTTAGCCGTTGCACCGATGATACGTTTTGCTGCAGCAGTGTCTTGCACCCCAGGCAACTCAACCACGATACGACTACTACCTTGGCGCTGAACAAGCGGCTCCGCTACACCAAGTTCGTTAACACGATTTCGCAGTGTGGTTAAGTTTTGCTGCAAAGCATACGCTTCAATCTCTTTCTTAGCGGCTTCGGTAAAACTTACGTCCAGATAAAACTCATCAGTCTCTTGACGAGTGGCATAACGGTATTCAGGAAATTCTTTTTTAACAATACTTCCGCCGATGCCATATCGCCAGACTGCAAGAAACGCACCGACAACACACCATCTTCTATATCAACACTGCGGTAACGCACACGATCTTTGCGTAACACCGCCTTCATCTCACTGGCACTCACTTCAAGTCTCTGCTTAAGTGCCGCAGGCGTATCCACCTCCAAAAGAAAATGCACGCCACCACGCAAATCAAGACCCAACTTAGCAGGCCCAGCTCCTAGCGAAGACAACCATTCCGGCGTCGTAGGAACAAGGTTGAGCGCTGTTACAAAGTCATCACCCAATGCTGCCGCCACAACTGGCTTAGCAGCAAGTTGGTCCTCACCGCTATTAAAGCGCAAGGTACCGCCAGCAGAGGTAAGCTCTGCTTCTTTTAATTCTATATTCGCATTGGCAAGCGCATTCTTTGCTCTTAGCAAAGTTTGCTCATCAACAACCGCAGTTGCTTTTTGGGTAGATAGTTGTAGCGCTGGATCATCCGGATAAAGGTTTGGGAAGGCATAGAGTAGCCCCAAAGCCAAAACAAGAAGAATTAGCAAATACTTCCACAAGGGGTACTTGTTAAGCATGAAAAATCCTTTACACCTAAAATGAGATGATTATTCGCAACAGAGTGCAAACATCTCAAAATTTAATAAATCGGAAAAAGAAAAGCGCCTACATTAGGCGCCTTTCTAGGAAAGTTAAATAGACTTCAACGTTCCTTTTGGCAATACCGCAGCAACAGAAGACTTTTGAAATTTCATTTCAATGCCTTCAGAGACTTCAAGCACTACATAGTTATCATCAACTTTAGACACTTTACCCAATACACCACCGCCAGTTACTACCTCAGTACCTTTCGCTAGCGATGCAATCAAGTTTTTATGCTCTTTTGCACGTTTCGCTTGTGGGCGCCACATAAGGAAGTAAAAAATGACAACGAAGCCCGCAAGAAGCACTAGGTTAAAAATACCTGCATCTGCTGGTGCGCCGCCTTCAGCGTAAGCTGGTGAGATCAATGCGATCATGGTGTTAACTCTCCAATGGTTTATGAAACTGTTGTCATTTCTTACGTAAAGAAATTGACATAATTTTGTTTATTATTCACTCAAAGCTGGCGTATCTAGGCCTCGCTTTGCATAAAACTCATCAACAAAGGCGTCAAATCTACCTTCATCGAGCGCTAGACGCAATCCCGCCATGAGTGTTTGATAATATCGTAGGTTATGAATCGTATTTAATTGCGCCCCTACCATTTCTTGACACTTATCTAAATGATGTAAATAAGACCGAGAAAAGTTTTTACAAGTGTAACAATCACATTCTTTATCAAGAGGTCCCACATCATGACGATATTGTGAGTTCCGAATGCGCACCACACCATCTGAAGTAAACAGATGACCATTACGGGCATTACGTGTTGGCATCACACAGTCAAACATATCAACACCGCGGCGAACACCTTCCACCAAATCCTCAGGTTTTCCCACTCCCATCAAATAGCGTGGCTTATCTTCTGGCATTTTCGGTGTGATATGATCTAACACCTTCATCATTTCATCTTTGGATCTCACCAACCGACAAACCGCCAATGGCATAGCCGTCAAAACCGATATTCACTAACCCTTCTAGTGACTCATCTCGAAGGTTTTCATACATACTACCTTGGATAATACCGAACAACGCAGATGGGCTGTCGCCATGTTCGTCCTTCGAACGCTGGTTCCCAACGTAAACTCATGCGCATGGATTTGGCAGCCACTTCTGGCGTCGCAGGATACGGCGTACACTCATCAAAGATCATCACAATATCAGAGCCAAGATCACGCTGAACCTGCATCGAAATCTCGGGACTTAGAAACACTTTCGAGCCATTAATGGGAGAGCGAAAACTTACGCCCTCTTCGGTAATTTTGCGCATTTCACCGAGTGAAAATACTTGAAAACCACCTGAATCCGTTAAAATCGGTTTTTTCCATTGTGTGAAATCATGCAAATCTCCATGAGCCTTCACTACCTCTGTTCCTGGACGCAACCAAAGATGGAAAGTATTACCCAAAATAATATCTGCACCAATTTCCTCGATATCTTTGGTCAACATGCCTTTTACCGTACCGTAAGTACCAACAGGCATAAAAGCCGGCGTTTCAACCTTCCCACGAGGAAACGTCAAGGTTGCACGACGTGCTTTTCCTGACGTCGTGTGAAGTTCAAAATCCATAAAACATTCTGGACGTTTATCAGACATTCGTCTTATTCCTCACCTTGCGGGCCTTTAGCCTGCGCATTTCGTGTAATAAACATGGCATCGCCATAACTAAAAAATCGATACTTTTGCTCTACTGCCACTTTGTAAGCAGCCATCACATGATCATAACCTGCGAACGCACTAATCAGCATGATCAGCGTAGATTCTGGCAAGTGAAAATTCGTCACCAACGCATCTACGGTTTTAAATTCGTAACCTGGATAAATAAAAATACTGGTATCGTCTTGCATTGGGGCGATTTCACCACCTTGGCTTGCCGACTCTAGACTACGCACACTGGTCGTACCAACCGCAATCACTCGACCACCACGCGCTTTAGTGGCTTTAACTTGCTCAACCACACTAGGCTCAACTTCCACATATTCAGCGTGCATAATATGGTCTTTTACATTTTCGACCTTCATAGGCTGAAAAGTTCCGGCACCAACATGCAAGGTAACAAATGCTATTTCAACCCCTTTGGCTTTGATTTTTTCTAGCAAAGCTTCATCAAAGTGCAACCCAGCCGTTGGCGCTGCAACCGCCCCAGGCTTTTGATTATAAACCGTCTGATAACGCTCTTGATCACTATTTTCATCAGGACGTTCAATATAAGGCGGTAGCGGCATATGCCCAGCACGCGTTAGCACATCTAAAACAGGCTCATTAAAAACAAGATGAAACAAAGCTCCCGAACGACCAACCATAGTCGCTTCAATATGCTCGCCTTTGTCTTGCCCTAATAGCAACTTACTGTTTTCTTTTGGTGACTTACTCGCACGAACATGCGCTAGCGCCTCGTTTGTATTAATAACTCGCTCAACGAGCACCTCTACTTTTCCGCCAGACTCCTTCTGCCCAAAGACGCGCGCAGGAATCACGCGAGTATTATTGAACACCATCAAATCGCCAGGCTGAACCAAATCCAAGACATCCAGGAACTGACGATGAACCACTCCCCCACTAGAACCATCAAGGTGTAATAACCGGCTGGCCGTTCTATCTGGCGTCGGATAGTGAGCGATTAAGGAGTCAGGTAAATCAAAGTGATAATCAGAAACGCGCATAAAAAGAAAGCTACCTAGGAAAAACGACCCGTTATTCTAGCGAAAAACCACTCAAAAGGGTACTTCCAACCCAACAGATATTAAAAAGATAAAAAATACTGTTTTCAGAAGTTGACTTATCCTAAAAATCACCTAGAATACGCCTCACCTTTTTCAAGGCCAGTATGGTGGAATTGGTAGACACGACGGATTCAAAATCCGTTGCCTTCGGGTGTGGCGGTTCGAGTCCGCCTACTGGTACCAACATAAAAAGCCCTGATCACTGATCAGGGCTTTTTTTTCGTTCCTTGAATGTCATTCTTGGGTTATTAAATCAGACAACCGCATCATTTATAGGAACAAAACATGAACCGCCGCAAAAAAATCAAAGACATACTTACCAAACGTATTAAACAAGCGAATTTGAAAGCGAACCCAAAAAAGCAAAACCAAAGTACATTTCTAAAGCAGAGCGCGCCAAAATGGAAGCGGAAGCCATTGCAAACCCAGATCTGGCCACGGCAACAGAAACACCTGAAACAGACCAAACTAAAGACGCTTAAAATCGCGCCCTAAAATGCCAGTCACCTTCTTTCATATCATTTTTGATTGACTGGCAAATATCTTTGTCTATCTGATCACTGTCCATATCGTACAGACCGCATTGCGCCATAGCGCGCTTCTTATTAACATTCAAACCTAAATACTCGTACACGACACGTGCACAGCATGGCGCTCTTTCACCACTCCCAGACACACCTAAACGCAAACCCGTTAATCGTTCCACTCGATTCTGAAAAGACGGATAAAGAATCGTCTGGGTCATTTCCACATGGGTTTGCCTTTCATAATCGATCAAAAACAATCGATCTGACAACAACTGCACTACCCCACTATACACACCATGAAAAGACTTCTTTAGGTTCCTTGGATTTAGCCGCTCAGTTCTATGGTAGTAGGTTTTATCACCTTGTGACTCAATATATACTAAGGTACGCAAAATCTTTCCCGGACACGCCATAGAAAGATAATACTCAAAATAATAACCACAATATTTAGCCAACCCCTGTTGGCCGGACTGATTAAGCTGATTAAAATGTTGCTGCTCGGGGGCAAGTGTTTTGACATCTTCGCTTTGACGAATCGGACGCGCTTGCACCAAGATAATAAATTGCCTATGAGGTAAAGCCATCTCACTGGAACCAGCACCAAAAAACTCCCCTATACGACGCTGTGTACTATGATTAGGGACTGTCGTGCCATTAAGATAGCGATTAAATTGCGCACGATTGATGTTTAATCGGCGGCACACATCAGCCACAGATTTATAATAGCTGCACAACAACTGCAAGTTAACCGCAAAATCCTGAGCCACTATTTACCTCACCTAAATAAGCCAACATCAAACACCAGCAGTGTAATAAATCCTCTTGTTAAAAACACTTAAAAAATGATGCTAGTTGATGCTCCATCAGTATCAACTAGCATCAGATAGCGCCTATTTACGAACTCCCTTTCCTAGAAATTTTTCGCTCCAATGAGCGTCTGAATTCCCCCTTAATAAATCTAAAAAACTAGGAGTCATCATTCATGTTATCCCTTCTCACCGACTTACTTTGGAGCAAGGTTCTTATTGCCGTATTAATTGGCATTGGTATCTGGTTCACTATTGCAACCCGTTTTGTACAATTTCGTTATTTTGGCAATATGTTCAGCATCCTTACCGCCAAACATCATGAGGCGGACGGCAAACATTTAAGTTCTTTTCAAGCCTTAATCTTATCCGTCGCGGGTCGTGTTGGTGGCGGTAATATTGCCGGCGTTGCAGTGGCCATAACAATTGGTGGTCCAGGTGCGATCTTCTGGATGTGGGTCGTTGGCCTGATGGGCATGGCCACCAGCTTCATCGAATGCATGCTGGCACAAACCTACAAAACAGCGGAAGCCGATGGCACTTATCGTGGTGGCCCTGCATTTTATATCGAACGCGGTCTAGGCAAACACTGGAGATGGCTATCGGTAACGTATTCCATCCTTCTACTGGCCACATTTGGTATTGCTTTTACCACCTTACAATCCTATTCCGTTGCGACCTCCCTAGAAGACGCCTTTGGTATACAACCTTATTACAGCGGCATCGGTATGGCGCTCATTGTTGGCCTAATCATTTTTGGCGGTGTTAAACGTATTGCACAGGTCGCTGAAATTTTAGTGCCTATTATGGCTGGTGGCTATTTGCTCATCGCCCTTATCGTGCTTGCGATGAATTTAAGCGCCATCCCAGATATGCTGATCATGATCGTTAAAAGTGCATTTGGTCTAGAACCGGCGATTGGTGGAGGCATAGGTGCCGCCATTATGATGGGTGTAAAACGTGGCCTATTTTCCAACGAAGCAGGTCTTGGTAGCGCACCAAACGTGGCGGCGGTAGCACACATTCCACATCCAGCAAACCAAGGGATAGTTCAAGCCTTTTCCGTTTTCATTGACACTATTATTTTATGTACTTGTACGGCGCTGATCATTTTACTTGGCAGTGCGTATGACCCAAGTAGTACCGATACCGTCCAAGGCGTTGCCCTAACACAAGCCTCATTAGCGACACACATGGGCGACTATGGCCGTATGTTCGTCAGTATTGCTTTACTACTCTTTGGTTTCAGCACCATCTTGTACAACTATTATTTGGGCGAAAACAGCGTTAGTTACTTAACAAAATCCGACAATCATGGCTTCTACATGAATGCCTTCCGCGTCATCATCATCTGCCTTTGCTGTACCGGCGCTATCCTTGATCTCGGCACAGTATTCGCTTTTGCGGATTTAAGCATGGGCTTACTAGCATTGGTTAACTTGTTTGCGCTTGCTCTACTCTTTAAAGTCGCCAAACGCATCATGAAAGACTTTGACGATCAACGCAAACAGGGCAATAAAATGCCAACGTTCGAAGCCAACCGATTCGCCGATTTGGATCTAGATCAAGCATCTTGGCCTAGCGCCCCGTCAATCAACGACAAAAACCACCAATAACTCAACTTAGATAACGCCCCACTGACCAACAGTGGGGCGTCAGGAAGCAAATCATGAATACTCGCTCTGAATACGATTTACTTGGCAATATGGACGTTCCCGCTGACGCATTGTACGGTATACAAACATTGCGTGCCGCTCAGAACTTTTCCATTACTGGCGTTCCGATTTCACACTTTCCTGAATTAATCAAAGCGTTGGCGATGGTAAAAGCGGCCGCGGCTAGAACCAACCAAGAAATGAAACTGCTCACGCCAGAAAAAGCCGACGCCATTGTCTATGCCTGCCAAGATTTGATCCAAGGCCAATATCACGACCAATTTATTGTCGACGTGATCCAAGGCGGTGCTGGCACCTCGACCAACATGAACGCCAACGAAGTCATTGCCAATATTGCGCTGATGAAATTAGGGCGCGAAAAAGGCGAATACAAATACCTACACCCAAACGACGACGTCAACCGCTCGCAATCCACCAACGACGCCTACCCTACCGCTGCGTGTCTAGGCATTCAATTTGCTGCCGACAACTTTGTTCCTAGCCTTGCTTCACTCAAAGAAGCCTTAGAAGCCAAAGGACGTGAATTCGCACACATTGTAAAAATGGGTCGTACACAACTTCAAGACGCCGTTCCCATGACATTGGGACAAGAATTTGACGCCTTTGCCGTTACTCTGGGCGAAGATATTGACCGCATCAGTGAAGCATGTGCACTACTTTGTGAAGTGAACCTTGGTGGCACCGCAATCGGTACGGGTATCAATACGCCAGAAGGTTACGCCAAATTGGTAGTCGAAAAATTAGCCACCATTTCAACTAAGCCACTGGTACCCGCCAGCAACCTAGTGGAAGCCACATCGGACATGGGAGCGTTTGTCTTTTTCTCCGGCATATTGAAACGCCTTGCGATTAAATTAAGCAAAATGAGCAACGACTTACGCCTGCTTTCAAGTGGGCCACGTACAGGCTTAGGGGAAATTAACTTGCCTCCTATGCAGCCTGGCTCCTCCATTATGCCTGGTAAGGTAAACCCTGTGATTCCTGAAGCGATGAACCAAACGGCTTATCAAGTTATCGCCTCTGATCTTGCAGTCACCTTAGCCGCTGAAGCTGGTCAGTTACAGTTAAACGCCATGGAGCCGATGATCATTTATAACGTACTAAACTCCCTAAAAATGCTCAAAGAAGCCTGCCAGATGCTGGAAACTCGCTGCATACGCGGCATCACGGCTAATGAAGCAGTCTGCGCAGGCCACGTAGAAAACAGCATCGGCATCATCACCGCACTGGTGCCCTATATTGGTTACGCCAATGCCTCTCGCATTGCTAACACCGCACTGCATACTGGCAATACTGTCAAGGCTCTGGTTATTGAGGAAAATCTACTCACGGAAGAGCAGGTGAATATTTTGCTCAGCCCACAATCCATGCTGTCTCCTAGTAAGGTGGTAATATGAGCGCGCAAGTACTGGTTTTATACACGGGCGGCACTATAGGCATGGTTCAGACAGAGCAGGGCTTAGCCCCTGCTTCTGGCTTACAAGAACGTATAGAAATAGCATTGGGAATGAGTCTAAATACCCTTCCCTCTTTTGAAGTACTGGAAATATCGCCATTGATTGACAGTGCCAATATCACGCCAAAACATTGGACAAAACTAATGTCCATTCTAGCAACCCATTGGCGAGATTATGATGGCTTTGTCATTCTTCATGGTACGGACACCATGGCGTATACGGCTTCTGCCTTGTCGTTCATGCTCGGTGCTTGCGCGAAAAATATCATCCTTACAGGCTCGCAAATCCCGCTTGGCATGAATCGCAGTGACGCCACCTCTAACTTGCAAGCCGCGTTATCATTGGCGATCTCCCATAGAATAGCCGATGTCAGTCTTGTTTTTGATGGCAAACTGATGCGTGGCAACCGTATTCAAAAAATCAGTAGCGGCCGGTTTGAAGCTTTTCATACGCCAAACGATGATTTATTAGGGGAACTCGCCATCGACATGCAGTTGTACCCAGCTCGCATGATTGACAGCAACCGAGATACGTCCGACACAAGGTTTGAAAATAAGCTTGTCAGCTTTAGGGAAGGCGCCGTTGGTGTTATCACACTGCATCCTAGCCAGCCAACCACTATCTATCAAAGCCTTTTAGACGACGATAACTGCAGAGCCATCGTACTATTGACCTATGGCGCTGGTAATGTACCGGATCAGAATCCAGCCTTTTTATCCTTCTTAACGGAAGCCATGTTGCGCAAGAAAAACATCGTAAATTTAACGCAATGCTTGCACGGTGGCGTTTCTCAAGGTGCTTATGCCGCGGGATCTATACTATCGTCAATGAACGTATTAAGTGGCAAAGACATGACTTTAGAAGCAGCCTTCTGCAAGCTTCATTGGCTGATTGCCACAGGCGAAAGCTATTACGGTGTTTTAGAGAAGTGGAATACTAATTATTGCGGTGAGTTTACGCCTCAATCATACTAAGCATGCTTATAAATGGCCTTTACACGACGCAGTGCAAAGGCCATATTTTTACTCATTAGGCTCACTCCATACTGCCCATTCATTACCACACGGGTCTAAAAAGTGAAAACGACGGCCACCGAGGAAATCAAAAATCACCTGCTCAATTGTGCCTCCCGCCGCCTGCACTTTTTCAAACACCACGTCCAGTTCATTACTGTACAAGATAATCAACGCCGCGCCATTTTGCGGTCTCGAACAAAGTTCGCTTGAAAAAAGCCGCCATCTAAACCGGCGTTTTCAAAAGCCGAATACTCCGGCCATAATCTTTGAAGCCCCAACCAAATACTTTGCTAAAAAACGCTTTATTTAACGCTAAATCCCGCGCGGGTAATTCAACATAATTAATTTTATTGGATTCCATACTGCCCTCACTTAATGGTCGATGTCACCACCAAGATAACGCTAATCAATATCATAGCGCCACCAACCCATTGCTGCTTCGTCATTTTTTCTGCAAAACGCATTTTTGAATAATACAGAGTACCTAGAATCTCAATTTGTCCCAGCGTTTTTACCAAGGCAGGATTGACTAAAGCGAATCCTGTAAACCAACCAATGGAGCCTAACGAGCTTAATACACCCACCTTGCAACTTAGCACAAACTCATGCCTGAATGGTGCCAAGATATCTTTGCTTTTATACATCTGAATACTGCATAAAATAACCGACTGCAAGGCTAAAACGTACCATAATGTGACACCAGCGCGAGTAATAATCGAACCAGATAAGGCATGACTCGCCATAGACGCCGTCACTGAGGTAATGGCGAAACACAATCCGCTCGCCAAGCCTAATAACAAAGACAAATCTTTATGGGCCTGTTTGATATTTTTCCATTGGACACTCATCACAATGGCACCCAATACACCAAACGCAATACCCAACCAAGACCCGAACGTCAAAGTATAATGCAGTAAAGGCAAGCCAATTAACGCCGCTAACACGGCTTCTGTTTTAGCTAACAAGGTTCCTAGCGCAAAACTACCAGACTGAAAAACACGCAGCATAAAATAGGTCGCCATAATCTGCGCAACGGCACAGAGAGTCGCTGCCACAATAAAAACAGACTTATTTTCGACCGACACCCAACCGAATAGCCACCAGCAAAACACCAGATACAGAGTGACTAAGGGCATACCGTACAAAGAGCGCGCCATAGTGGCATGCAAGAAACCAGTTTGACGAGCCAAGGTATTTTGATACGCTGTTCGAACTGACTGACACCCTGCAGCGAACAGAGTAATGAAGATCCACATGCTTTAACGCTTCCTAAAGAATACAAGAAAGCGCTAGCATGCGGTCAAGAGCGGTATTTGTAAAAGGAATAAAACTTATTTGTTGGATTCCAAACAGGAATCTAACAAGTGGTTTTTATTTCTTTCTTAATTCGGTTACCTGCTCCCCAGCAACACCCCAGTTATCCGTATTGACTTCATCGATCACGACGACGGTAGTGGCTGGATTTTTACCTAACACATTAACCAACAAATCTGTCGCGCCTTTAATAAGCGCCTGTTTTTGTTCTTTGGTTACCCCTTCATCGGTAATCCGGATATTGATATAAGGCATCAGTAGCTCCTTATAGTTTTGCGACCAGCGCTGCCAAAGACTGCTTCACCGATTCATCTACAATATCGCCATCTTTCATCACATCATAGAAGTTCGGCACGCTCAAACTTCCAACCACATTACCTTTGAAATACGGCATACTATTCACCGTTTGCGCAAGCACACTGCTTGCCCCACCCGGACCTGGCGAGGTAGAAAGCACAATAACCGGTTTGTTTTGATAAACGGCTTTTTCGACACGAGACGCCCAATCAAAAATATTTTTATACGCTGCGGAATACGAACCATTATGCTCGGCAAATGAAGCCACAATCGCATCGGCCTGTGCGATAGCATTCACAAAAGCGTGCGCTTGTGCTGGCACCCCTGATGCTTTTTCAATGTCTTCACTAAACAATGGCATCTCAAAATCATTAAGATCCAGCAAGGTCACGTCAGCGCCATCCACCAAGTTAGCCGTGTAACCAGCCAAAGCCTTGTTAATGGATTGACGACTTGAGCTGGCACCAAATGCAAGTATTTTCATGTTCGATCCTTTTTCGTTTGTTAAGCAATAATCCAGATTAAGGTGATTTCACCTTTTTTTGATGTTTCCCCATTTAGAATGCCATCATGAACTCAATTTTTAAACACACATTTTTTCGCTTTGCCATTGTTGGTGGTGTAGGTTTTCTGGTCGACTTGAGCAGCATGCTGCTGCTGTCGATGTGGATTGCTCCTCTGCTAGCGCGTGCCATGGCATTTTGGGTCGCTGCCAGCTCAAATTGGTGGTGGAACCGCGTCATCACCTTCAAAAAAGCAGAGCAAGACAACAAAAAAGCCGCCGTATTACAATGGCTGCAATTTTTAGGCGGCTCAGTGGTTGCCTTTGTGCCCAATTGGGGCTGCTATCTGATACTAATGTCTCACCCACCAGCAACACCCAACACGACACTGATTCTTTTATGGCCTTATTTAGCCATGATACCTGGCGTAGCCATAGGCATGATGCTCAATTATGTTTTCTCTCGCTTTTGGGTATTTTATCCCTCTAAGCTTTAATCAACTGTACTTTTTAACAATCAAGCCTTGGCTTGTTCCGCGCTATACTCAGCAAAACGCCCTTTCGATTTATCGTGTACTTGATCATGGCGCGGCCAAGGCCAACCACCAAATTGCGTACGCTGATAATCTTGAAACGCCTGCTGAAGTTCTGCACGTGTATTCATCACAAACGGCCCATGCTGCTCCACATGCTCGCCAATTGGACGACCTTGCAACAATAAAAATCTGGCTTTTTTACCCTTATTACGCAACACCACAGCCGCATCACTTTTTAAAACAAACGCTTCATTAATAGACGCATTCGCATCATCTAACGAGACCTTTTCACCTTCAAAAAAGTATAAAGCTCGACTCAAATTCGCTCCTGCCGCTGGCAATACCCACTCTCCATTTTCTGGTAAATCAATCAACCAGATAGCAACATCGTTTTTACTGTCCGCCGCCCAAGAGTTTGGTGGGCAAGGCGAAGGCTCGACCTGCTGGAAAGTCCCTGCTACCACCTTAACCTGTGTCTCTAGGCCATTACTGTCTGGCACATTAACCACAGGCGTATCTTCATTCCAAAGCATGGTGAAATGTGGTGGCACCATTTTATTTTTACTGGGCAAATTCAGCCAGATTTGAAACAGCTCCAAAGGATTCACATCGTCTTGGTTCAACAAAGGAAACATTTCAGAATGTTGCACGCCTTCTCCCGCTGTCATCCATTGCGTGTCGCCCTCTCCATAGCGACCCGCGGCACCCATAGAGTCAGCATGATCAACAAAACCTTTATTGACAATAGTCACTGTCTCAAAGCCACGATGCGGATGGGCCGGAAAACCAGGAATCGTTTTACCGTGATACATACGCCAGCCATCAATACCGCCAAAATCTTGCCCTATTGGACGATTGTTCAACGGCGCATCAGGCCCCATAAAAGCGTTGGCTTTGGGGTAGGTATCATTATGAAATGCACAAAATAAAAAGGGATCAAACGTTGGCCAAAACATTTGCAGTGGTATACGTTTTAAAATGGATGAGCTCATATTGTTTCTCCATCAAGAAATAGTGTAACGAATGCACCTATAGTATCATCTACTAAGTCGATTGTTTTATGCTGTTATTGGTTTCAAAAGATCGATATTTTAGATAAAAATACAGCAAAGCCGCTCGAATTATGATGGCGTTGGAAAGACCACTTTCGCCGTACACCCTACTTGTCCAACATTGTCCGCCAGTGAAAACGAACAATGATACTTAGCACATATATCCCGCACTATCATTAAACCTAAACCGTAACTTTCGCCACCTGGCTTACCACTTAAGCCACAGCCCGTATCCACAACGGCAATTTCATTCTCAGCCACAACAATATTCACATGGCCTTCATCAGTACAAGCCATGGCATTTTTTAACAAATTTCCCACTAAAATATGCAAAGTAGGAATTGGCAACTTGGTCACCACCTGACCTGTTTCAATAATATCAACTGCTACCGATTTGTCCGCTAGGTAAGCCAAATGCGTTTGCTTAATACTCTCGTATTCACTGGATTGCACGACACGCGACGCAATAGCGTCTAAATCTTCATCTCGAGTAAGAGACAACAGCGTAGTGATATAATCTTCCATCTCTTGACATGCTTGCATCATGCGAACGCGTTGTCTCTCTAAAAACACTTTAGAGTCGGACTTGCCCAACAAAGTGGTAGCGCCTTTAATCACCATTAGAGGCGTACGTAATTCATGGCTTGCATAGCGATTAAATGCTCTCTCACGCTCGATCAGATCTTTGATTTGGTCTTGGTAACTGTTTAACCGATCCACCAGATGACGAATCTCTCTCGTCGCAGCCCCTTCCGGCAACTCTATGGCAGACAAATTCGCTGCTGTTTTTTCACCAAGGCTTTTAGACAGCTGAGCAAGCGGTTTCGTTAAACGATCCGAGATTCTCATCACCACCCACAAGCTCACCACCAGCAACAACAAAGATAAAATCAACTGCGTACTTTGCGTTTCAAACATTTGTTCTTCGGAAATTTCATAAATCTCATCATAATGAAGTACGTAAAGATCTTTTAACTCACCGTTTATAGTCAACTGAGAGTGCATTGAAAAAATTTCCAGCGGCGTATCGGATCCGTCATCTAATTCATAGGGTTTATCGTTTGTCATTTTTGGATTTAATATCACCCATGCAGGTAGATTTTCTTTCCCCACATAAACTTCAGAGAAAGGTGGAACAGACACATGCGTCTGCTCTGTACCATTCAATAGAGATACGGCTGTGTTCCTATCTTTAAGCATACGATTTTCGGCGTAAATCATTTCTATGTTTTCAATCATTGAAGTAAACATAGAAAAGTGAAAAGCAATAATAGCGAACGCTACTATAGAGAAATATGTAAAAGTTAACTGCTTAGCGGTTTTAATCGGTTTCATTCGTCACCTTCGGCAACCAGACGATAGCCCACTTTGGAAACGGTTCTTAGATACGCATGCTCAAACGGACGGTCTATTAGGCTCCGCAATTGATAAATATGACTTCGTAACACCTTGCTGTCTGGCTCTTCATCTCCCCATAACGCATCACACACCTCTTCTTTCGATACCACGTCAGGGGCTTTTTGTAACAAACATTTCAAAATCGTGTATTGAGAGGGATTTAAAGAATAACGACTGCCTTCTCGCTGTAATATCCTTGTACTCATATCCAATGATAAATGGCCAAAGGTCAGCATCTTATTTGCCACACTGCCTTTACGCCTTCGAACCAGAGCCTGCAATCGAGAATCAAGAATCTCCAAATCAAAAGGCTTAATCAAATAATCGTCGGCTAAATGCTCAAAACCGGATAAAATATCGTCCTTGGTATCACGCGCCGTCAGCATGAGGATCGGAGTATCAATCCCCGCTTCGCGCAACGATTTGCAGACAGTTAAGCCATCCATTTTGGGCAACATAACGTCTAAAATAATCGCATCATAATGTTCGGTTTTTGCCAACTCATACCCTTGCAGGCCATTACTCGCATAATCCAACACGTAGTTTTTGATTTCAAAATAATCAAAAATAACGCCCGCAATGTCTTTATGGTCTTCCACTAATAGTAATTTCATCGTTATCTCAACCATCCAAAATGCCAATATAAGAAGAGTGGCCTAATAAAGGCCTATTGTCACACAACAGCATGAAAAAAAGTGAATCACCTTTTTGCGACAAGACAGTAAGTAGGATGAGACTCAAGAACCTTTTCCTGAGCAGGAGAACCGCCATGAAAGCCATCCAATACAGACAATATGCAAACGTTAAACAGGCCGCAAAAGAACCCAAAGTCAAAGCCCAACCTTTCGTGTCCGTGATTATTCCCTTCCTAAACGAAGCGGATGTTTTGGCAGTGTGCCACCAACGCGTCTGTGATGCCCTTTCTTTGCTTAAGCAGCCTTGTGAGATCGTCTATGTTGATGATGGAAGCACAGACGCCAGCTGGGCATTAGTAAGCCAATTGAAACATCCTTTGCATCAAGTGCGCAACTTACGCCTCAGCCGAAATTTTGGCAAAGAAGCTGCTATGAGCGCTGGCATGAAAATGGCTGAAGGTCGCGGCGTCATTTTATTGGATGCTGATTTACAAGACCCACCAGAATACATTCCGGAAATGGTAAAAGCGTGGCAAGATGGTGCCCAAGTGGTCGAAATGCAACGCCGCGAGCGTCATGGTGAAAGCTGGGTTAAACGTACCACGGCTCATTGTTTTTATCGTTTTATGTCAAAAATAAGTGATCACCCAATAACAGAAAATGTCGGCGACTTTCGCTTGATGGATCAAAAAGTCGTGCAAGTCATCAACACTTTGCCAGAAAGAACGCGCTTTATGAAAGGGTTGCTGGCTTGGCCTGGTTTACCCGAAAAATACTTACCTTTGACCGCGATCCTCGTTTAGCAGGCAACACAAAGTGGAATTACTCAAAACTTATCCATTTAGCGCTGGAAGGCATCACATCGTTTAGCACCAAACCCTTACGCTGGGCCACTATGGCCGGTCTGACAACATCGGCTATCGCATTTATCATGGCACTGATTATTCTTAGCAAAACCCTCGTCTGGGGCGATCCTGTAGCAGGTTATCCATCCACCATTCTTGTCGTATTATTTTTAGGCGGCATTCAGCTTTTATCTATTGGGGTACTGGGTGAATACGTTGGCCGATTGTTCATTGAATCCAAACAACGCCCCTTGTATGTACTTATGGAAAACACCCTAACCAAACCAACTCTTCACTCTGTGGACGCTGAATAATGCAAAAGCCAATGCTCTCTCTCCCCTCTGCCAAACTGCTGCTTACCTTGCTAATCAGCACATTGACGCTGCGCTTGCTGTCGCTTGCTTTGTATCCATTAATGGACACCACTGAAGCACGCTATGGTGAAATGGCGCGCATCATGTTTGAAACAGGCAATTGGATCACCCCCATGTTTGACTACAATGTGCCCTTTTGGGGAAAACCGCCTCTTTTCACTTGGCTCAGCAGCCTAGGTTTCAGTCTATTTGGCATTAATGAATTTGCGGCACGCGTACCACACCTACTTGTTGGAATGGGAGTTATTGGCTTAATTTACAAACTTGGCAAAGACCATTTTCAATCCACCGTCATGGGTATTTTTTGTGCGAGTATCTTAGCCTCAACCATCTCATTCATTGTCTTAAGTGGCGCGGTCATGACAGATACCGCTCTGACTTTTTCGATCGCCCTTAGCATGGTCAGCTTCTGGCAAGCATGGAACAACAGAGGCAAGGTCTGGGGTTATTTATTCTTTATCGGTCTGGCCTTAGGCATGCTATCAAAAGGCCCATTGGCGCTGGTATTAATTGGCATCAGCCTAAGCGTGTGGCTGTTTCCCAATGCACGTTGGAAAAAACTATGGCGCACCTTGCCTTGGGGCGTTGGCACACTGCTCTTTTTGCTCATTTCCGTGCCTTGGTACCTTATTGCAGAATACAAAACACCGGGCTTTTTAGACTATTTCATCATTGGCGAGCATGTTAAACGTTTCATCGTCAGCGGCTGGCAAGGCGACCTTTATGGCAGCGCACACGAAAGAACACGCGGTACGATTTGGGTATACGCTTTTATTTCCATGCTGCCATGGAGCCCATTGGTTATTTGGCAGTGGATTCGCTCGATAAAAGACGCCAAAGACGTGGAAGAAAGCCCTGATGGCTTTGGTAGCTTCTTACTGTTATGGATGCTATCACCAATGATTCTATTCAGTTTCTCGGGCAACATCTTAGCCAGCTACGTGATGCCAGCCCTGCCAGCAACTGCGCTATTAGTTGTGCATTTGCACCACCAGAAGCCGCTCGCAAACTGGCTTTACAAAGTAGGATTTATAACCCCTATTTTACTGGTTATTCTCATCAGTGCGCTGCATTTTGATTGGGTAGAAAAACGTTCCGAAGACAAAATAATGGCAAACTGGAAACAACAATCTGAAGCCACACAAAGCGATTTATTCTACCTGCATAAACGCCCTTTCTCGGCGCAATACTATTCAGCCGGTAAGGCCAAACAACGCTCGACAGACTTAGATTCTTGGCTACTATCACAGCGCAAGCCATTTTTCATCGTACAAGGCAACAAAGAGCATACTGTCTATGCAAACTGGCTATGTGAAGAGAGAAGCGTGATAGGAAAAGAAAGTCTTATGTATTGTGAACACAATCCATAGACATCCGTTTTCCTCAAAATAAGGAGCCTTTTGCATGGCTCCTTATTGACATACTAAACCAACAAACTACACCGCAACCGACCCATAACTGGGCTCACTGTGTGAATGATTTAACGCATCTTGCGCATGGGCAATGTACATAATAGCCGCCCCTTTTTCTTCAAGTAGCGACTCCGCCACTTCTCCTTTCCAAGCAATTTTTCGCTCATCACGAGGTGACACGCCAATGTGTTTGCGATAGCAGCGGCTAAAATGCGGTGTCGAGATAAAGCCACACGCCATGGAAATTTCCACAATCGACATGTTCGATTGTTTCAATAGTTTGCGCGCTCTTTCAAGCCGTAAACGCAGATAATAGCGGGAAGGAGAACAATCCAAATGACGATGAAACATTCGCTCAATTTGACGGCGGGACACATCCACAAAAGTGGCTAATTCATCTAGCTCAATGGGTTCTTCTAAGTTGTTTTCCATCAACTCAATCACATCCACCAACTTAGGCGTACACATACCCACACTATTAAACTGACGCATTGGCATACGTTGCTGGTCAGATTCACTGCGAATACGATCGCAAATAAACATATCAGAGATGGCATTCGATAATTTAGGACCATGCTGCTTAGTCATCATGTTCAAAAACATGTCCATCGGCGCACTGCCACCAGAAGACGTCAGGCGATCTTTATCGATGGAGAACAACTTATTATTGCAGTTCACTTTAGGAAACGTTTCTTGCAGGGCGGTCAAACATTCCCAATGCACACTACATTGATAACCATTGAGCAAGCCGGCATAGGCTAGAACATAAGCACCAGTACAAATCCCGCCTAATTGAACACCTTTACGAGATTGCTTTACCAGCCAAGAAACCTGTTTCGCAGTAAAAGTACGAGTAATATCAATACCACCCGCCACAATAATCAAATCGAACTCAGCGTTATCCTCCATGGACAGATCTGGCGTCAAACTCAAACCGTCACTGGCCGTTACGGATTGCCCATTTTCAGAGATCAAACTCCAACTATACAGTTCTTCCGCTGACAACTGATTCGCCATTCGTAAAGGCTCAATCGACGAAGCAAGCGCAATCATAGTAAAATGGTCAAGCAGTAAAAATCCTACTCTTGTTGTGCCCCTTGCACTAAAAGCTAGGGTCGAGTTATTTGCCATATCAATGTCCTCATATGTGTGCTTCCTTTCTCTCTTAGGCAAAATCCAGACCACTTTCTAGATAGCATTCCTAAATAACGACAAGAAGCGCTTTTATTATTTTTAAGGAGATACAAAGTCAAAGTATCACAAGGCTTAAAGAGCAATAGCAATTTAATGAAGCAAAATCACCTCTCCCCTGTTCTACAAAGACCAACCAGTAGAACATAGCATCACGCACTAAAATAGACCAGCATTGCGCTTTTGTTGAACGCTTATTTAATAAAAATCAATATTCAATAACCACATTCGATTTAGGTACAGTACAGCAAGACAACACATAACCGGCCTCAACATCATCATCGGTAATACCACCATTGTGATCCATTTGAGTCTCGCCCTCTTTGACAAATACCTTACAGGTACCACAGATCCCCATCCCGCAAGCTTTGGGTATCATAAGATCAAGCCTTGCCGCAGCATTATGCAAGGTCTCCCCCGCAATCACTTGAATACTTTTACCACTACCAGAAAACTCAACACGCAATAAATCCGCTTGATTCATCGCTTCGGCTTCTGCCTGCGCGACTTCGGCTTGCTCAATAGCGTCTTCCACTACCTCTGCTGGCGTTGCACCAAAGGATTCTTCGTGGTAACGGCTCATATCAAAGCCTCTTGCTTGAAGCAGGTTTTTCACTGCCTTCATATAGGGCGCAGGACCACAGCAAAAAATCTCACGTTCCATAAAATCGGGTGAAATCATATCCAGCTTCGCCGCGTCCAAATACCCTCGGTAGCCTTGCCACGGCAAACCATTTTCCATACGCTCAACAATTAAGTACAAACCAAAATTATCCAAGCGAGCCGCCATGTGGTCCAACTCACGAGAATAAATCACATCCCGAGGTGAACGCGCGCTATGAATAAAAGTGATGTCTACATCCGCATTCGTATCAAACCACCAACGCGCCATCGACATAACAGGGGTAATTCCAACACCACCAGAAAGCAGTAATACTTTCTCTGCTGGAAAATCGATACAGTTAAACTGCCCCACCGGACCATGAACCGCTAGCTCAGAACCCACTGTCATATTGTCATGCAACCAATTCGATACTTCACCACCAGGTACCCGCTTTACCGTAATCGAAAAGCTATAAGGCACAGATGGTGCGCTCGAAATGGTATAAGAGCGCATCACCTGCTTACCTTCGATTTCCAACTCTAACGTGACAAATTGTCCAGGCTTAAAAAAGAACATAACGGGCTGCTGTGCCATAAAACAAAAGGTTTTTACGTCCCAAGTTTCATGAATTACCTTCACACAACGAACATTATGTCGTCCATTTACCCAAGTCTGAGTATGTACTGGTGCCAAATAATCAGCGTTCACCGTCTTTGTAGAGTTAGTCATATGGAAGTCTCTTAATAAATGTAGCGTATCTAAAATAATTGAACCGCACCTTTTCGAGCCATTTTGGATCCTGTTGAGCCATGCAAGTTAACTCTCTGCGACAATAAGTTGCTCATGGCAGCCAACGTCAGAAGAGACAAGAGATTGCCAGTCGATTTAGGTATCTTATCGTGTCGTGAATAGTCATTTCTTTCGCTCTCGATTACGCCAATATAGCCTCACAACAAACGACACTGTTAAACAGTCCATCACTCTTTTTGTCATGTAAGGCCCAGAAAGATGAATCAACAACACGACCTGCTGAATGTACGCCACGCTTCTCTAGATGAAGCAAAAACTGCCATGTCAACATTGCTGGAAAAACGTTCTAGCAACTACTCATTGGACGCACAGCTCTACAATGATCCACATATGTTTCGAATTGATATGGAAGAGGTCTTTCAAAAAGAATGGCTATTTGTTGGCATGACCAGCGAAATTCCGAAAAAAGGCGACTATTTTACCGTCGAAATTGGACAAAACCCCGTTCTGATCGTACGTGACGCCGAAGGCAAGGTGAATGCATTTCATAACACCTGTCGTCACCGCGGTTCTGTTATTTGCACAGAGCACCGTGGCAAAGTCGCCAACTTGGTTTGCCCTTATCACCAGTGGACTTACGATCTAAAAGGCAACCTATTGTTTGCTGGCACAGAAATGAATAAAAACTTCGACATGAAACAACACGGCCTAAAATCGGCGTTTTGCAGAACTGGCGGAGGCTTTATCTTTGTCTGCCTAGGCAAAACTGCCCCAGATGATGGATTTGATGACTTCCTAACAACACTTGACGAATACATGGAACCCTACGATGTAGAAAATACCAAACTGGCCGTCGAATCGACCATGTACGAACGCGCCAACTGGAAACTGGTATTAGAAAACAACCGTGAATGCTACCACTGTGCCGGTAGTCACCCTGAACTGCTGAATACCTTATTAGAATGGGACGACACCGAGGACCCGCGGGCACCACAAGACTTCCTCGACCACTACAACGCCCAAGCCGCGCAATGGGATGCAGAAGGCATTCCTCACAAACATCAAAGCTTTGGTGAAATACAGCGCAACCGAATTGTGCGCATGCCACTTAAAAAAGGCACTAAGGTGATGACCATAGATGGAGCCGCTGCTTGCACGAAAACCTTGGGGCGAATCAAAAACCGCGAACTGGAGCTCCATGCGCATATTGCACTTACCCAACTCATGGAACCACATGCAATCTGACCATTTCATCGTCTTCCGTGTGCTACCTATTTCCGCCCAAGAGAGCATAGTCACCACGAAATGGTTCGTCCACAAAGACGCCGTAGAAGGCGTAGACTACAACACAGACACGCTACGAAAAGTGTGGGATGCCACCAATGAACAGGACAAAGTATTAGGTGAACGCAACCAGCTAGGCATCAACTCCATTGGTTACCAACCTGGACCGTATTCCGAAACCTACGAATTCGGTGTGATCAACTTTTTGAACTGGTACTCCAATACGGTTCAAAAAAACCTTAATGATAAATAAAACAGCATGATACTGCTCAGCTTTACCACACAAAAAACACCCACCAAAACTAAAAAAGCGAATCGTTTGATTCGCTTTTTTAGTTTTGGTGGGTTATAAAATTGTTATTACAAAATCCGTTTTAGCAGTCTATCCGCCCGAGTCCGAATGACTTTCTTCAACAGCCTTTGAATCTTGTCAGGGTAATCATGGATGGTTTCCAACTCACTATAGGACGTAATCCGTTGGGTATGCTGATGAATATTATCAAACTCAGCCGTAAACTTTGCCAGCAAATGCTGCTGCGGATCGTCCACCAATAAACCATTTTCTAAATCCAACGCCCAAGCCCTTGGGTTAACGTTATTGCCTGTTAACAACATGATACGACGATCTACCCAAAGCCCTTTTAGGTGATAACTATGAGACTCGTGTTTCCATAAATGAATCGACAAACCACCCGACGCAATATGGCTTTCATTTGCACGGGCAAACTTACGTAAATTCATCTCGTACAAATACGGCAAACCACCAATGGCTTTAAAAGGCTGATCTGGCGCGATATAAAAATCGTTGGCAGTTTTGTCTCCCACCACAACATGCACTTTCACACCGCGCTTAATAGCGCGCTTCACTTCCCTCAACACGACTTTCGGTAAATTAAAATACGGTGTACAAAGAACAATCTCTTGTTTCGCCTCCGCCAGCAATGTTGTAATTTTTTGGTTCAAAGCATTAAAACGTTTACCGACACCCACCATAGGCGTTACCGCTACATGCTGATCACCGACAAATTGCTTTTCGCCAGCATAAGCAGATTTGCCCAGTGAAACTCGAAACTGTCGAATCACTGACTTTAACTCTTTCGTCGACGGCAATCCGGCGTCTGCAAGATTATTCACCGCGGGATGACGGATCATCTCATTGCGAATGAATCCCACCATACTGTCTGCCAATGCCGCATTCTGAATAACATGATAACGATCAAATCGATAACGCTCTTGATAATGCAGATACACATTATTCAAACTCGCGCCACTGTAAATCACCGTATCATCGACAACAAAACCTTTTAGATGCAATACGCCAAACACTTCACGATTACGAACTGGCACACCATACACAGGAATATCGTATTCATATTTCGCTGCAAACTCTTGATACATAGCCGCGTTACCTGCAGCTTTTTCCGCGCCAATCAAACCACGCTGCGCACGATGCCAATCCACACAAATAACAATGTCTAACTTAGGATTACGCTGCTTGGCTTCATAAGCCGCTGTCAATACCTCCCTGCCCGCTTCATCATTTTCAAGATAAAGAGCCACCAAATAAATCCTAGAGGTCGCATTATGAATCGCTTTTAATAAATACTCTCGAAAACTAAGGGCAGATTGCAGAACATGGAACTGGTCAGGCTCAACCGCAAACATAGGCAGTGAAGCGAATAAATTTCTAATGGGCATAATAAAGAAGTGCTACCTTATTTTTTTAACTAACGGCAAACTGTAACAAATTCACCGTAAATATCCTAAAAAAGAATCTAACCCCAACCTCCTCCACTCCAAATACATCAACAACTAGGACACACATTCTAATACTCAAACAACAACCAGGACACACACTCTAATAATCAAAGCTTGTCTACCAACAATTAGGACACACATTTTAACTATTAACTAAGACACACACTCTAATAATCAAAGATTACTACCAGAGCACACAGATAAAATAGCGACAATTGACGATATAAGTAAGCGAAACGTGGGATGACAATCTTCAACTCTAGAAAAAGTGCATTTAATAGGATTTCAGACAAGGCAAGACAAGGCGGTTTTGAAAACAACCCTAATACATGATTGGCAGTTTAAGATTTTATTTAAGCAAGGAGCTTAGCGCTGCCTCGAGGTTTACGCTGTCGCTGATGCGCTTCACAATAATAGGCGATTGAATGCTCCTTACCGACGACATGACCTGTTTTTTCACCAAACTGTGTCGTAATGCTCAGCCAATTCTCTGATGATATATTAAGCCGTTGAAGAATGGGCAGTAATGACCCATCTATTACACCTCGTTTATCATCTCGAATAATACGTCCCGTCGTATCGACCAATTCTAGGTAATCAGATAAGAAAAATGGCAAGCCATTAGGCATGTTTTCTCTCGGATTACCAATAAAAGGCAACAATCGCTTTGGCTGCCTTTGCATCTTAGCTGAGTCCACACGTTTTTTAAGACTGGTAAAGTCGGCCTCTTCTGGCGCATCGCTTACCTTGGCTCGTATTGGGTTGAGGTCCACGTAAGCCATACAGGCAATCAATGCCGCTTCATCCAGTAACGCTTGAGATTTAAAACGGCCCTCCCAGAATCTTCCTGTACAGTTGTCTTCGGCGTTAGCTTGTCGTGCAATTGGCTCATTAAGCTCTTTCATAAACCAACTGATGTCCATCAGCCGATTGCGAAATGTCTCTGCTGAAGCCTCGACTAGGCTTAACGCAAACTCAGGCAACACCTCACCTTTTACATATTGTTGCGTAAATACAGTGCCTTTATGAAGCTTATGCCAACGCTCTAACACCTCTAGTGTCGACCATTTCGCCGCTTTTTCAACATTGACATGCAGTACCACATGAAGGTGATTGCTCATCACAGCATAAGCGCATATATCGATAGAAAAGAGGCCGGCTAAAAACAGCAACCTGTTTTCAACCCAGCCACGACGGTGCTCGAAACTGTCACCTGAAAACGGATCTTCACCACACAAAAAGGCCCGTCGCACACAACGAGAAACACAATGGTAGTATGGCGTATCACTAACGTTGATTTGCTGACTTCTTGGCTGCGGCATAATGGCTCCCTCTTCCTGAGAAAATATACTGTAATTATATACAGTATATTTATGATTCAGCAAGTCAAAACTCAACCCCTTGATTTAACTGACTTGCAAAGGTGGGTGGCTTTGAAAAAAAAGACTATTCCAATGTAGCTAAATACGCTCGCCAACTATTTAAGTGCGTAATGTCTTTCGCGTTTTCCATGCCATAAGGTTCACAAATAAAACCTGCCACCTGACTGCCGTCTGCCAATCTGACTTTACCGATACCAAGGGGAGCTGGAATACCAGCGACGAAGCTGCCGAAGTTTGTCGTCGGTACAGACCAAACTTCGACATCGATCGCCGCCCCATTCGATTCGTCCAATAGCAATCCAGGACGCAGCGGTGGGCCGCCTGCCAAAGCATACATACGATAAACCGGCGCTGTGGTGGTTTTGCTTTTCAGCTTAGCGCCGCGTTCGGTTAATTGCCAGTTGAGCGGTTGGCCTTCTAAGTGGGCACCGCAAACCATCACATCGATGGTTTGATTATTACCCACTGGTGTCGTGTTGCTTGGCGTCGCCATTACTTCTAAAGCCCCTTTTTTAAGTGGAAGCGCTTGCTGAATGCGGTTAGCAATGGACATCAACATACGATCACTAAAAGTTGGCCCAACGAGCGTGATACCAAATGGCATGTCGTTCTCTGTCATCACTGTAGGTACGGCGATGGAAGCCAAGTCAATCAAGTTCATAAAGTTGGTGTAATAACCCAACTCACTATTTCGTTTAATCGGCTCCACTAGCATTTCTGCCACGGTAAAGTGACGACCTGCTGTAGGTGTCAGCAAACAATCGACCTGTGCCATTTGCGCTAGGCAAATTTGCTTCAAATCATTAATGCGATATTGTGCTTTAAACAATGATGTTGCTGGCGGTTTGCCGCCCTGGTGAGATGATCTCGCGTACCACAGGGAAAATCACGTCTGGGTTCTCATCGATTAATGGCTGAGTAGCAATATAACGCTCGGACACCCAAGGACCTTCGTACAAAAGTTGGGCGATTTCATCGAACGGCGCGTAGTCAATTTCTTGGAAAGCAAAGCCCTGTTCTTTCAATAACGCCAAGGTTTGCAAGTAGGCTTTTTCGTAGCTCTTGTCACCGAAGAATTTCAATTGATGAGCTGGAATCACGCCTACTTTCAAAGGGCCAGTACGTAAACCATAATGACGTGCTTGGTTATCAAATGGGTTCTGACGGCTATAGCCGTCTCTCTCATCAAAACCTTCTGCCGCCCCCAAAGCAATATTGGCATCGTCCGTGTTGTAGGCAAAAATCGTCATACAATCCAAACTACGACAAGCCGGCAACATACCTGTAGCCGATAACAAACCGATGCTCGGCTTCACGCCAACCAAGTTATTGAAGCAAGCTGGAATACGACCGGAACCAGCCGTATCTGTTCCCAAACTGAAACTCGCTAACCCAAGAGCAACAGCAACAGCGGATCCCGAGCTGGAGCCACCACTGATATAATCGTAATTAAAAGCGTTATGGCAAGCTCCATAAGGTGAACGTGTACCATTCAAGCCTGTGGCAAATTGGTCTAGATTAGTTTTACCTACTGGAATCGCCCCAGCATCGATCAACTGCTGTACCACTTGAGATGATTTTTTTGGCGTGTAAGCAAAGATTTCACAACCCGCAGTAGTGGGAATACCCGCCAGATCAATATTGTCTTTAATGGCAAAGGGAATCCCCATAAAGGGTGTGTGTCCATGTCTTTGTCTTTTAAAGCATCCAGCCAAACCGCTTGTTCCGATTCGGTTAATAGATGAATCCAAATATTGTGATCTTTATAATCAGCCGCGCGCTGACGAATGTCGGCCATCACGCTGGTTGGTGTTGCTATACCTGTTTTATAAGACTCACGCAAGGCGCTGAACCCCATGTCTAATGTGTTCTCACTTGTATTGTTAGTCGTCATACTGATGCTCATGCTTTTCCCTCCACTAATTCCGTCACTAATTCTTCTAGCACAACGATGGCCTGGCCGGCGTTGACGCGACTACCGTCTTTTAATAGCAAATCGGACACCACGCCAGACGATGTCGCATAAATAGGAATCTCCATTTTCATGGATTCTAAAACCACCAGAAGTTGCCCCGCTTTCACTTGATCACCTACTTTCACTTGGGTTTGCCATACGCTGCCGGAGACTGGGCTATCAACGACGGTAGCGTCTTCACTCCAAGTGATGTCTGTGGCGACGGCTTCACCTTCGTCCGTATCAAAATGGAATTGTCCATTGGCGTGCCAGCGCGCTAGCTCGTCTTCAAACGCCTGATTACGAATTTTTTTAAAGTCATCAATGCTGTCGCTGTTGTCATCGATAAACGCCTGATAGTCAGAAAGGGAAAAGGTGCTTTCTTCGATTCGTATTGAGGCTCTTATTTCCATGAAAAGTATCGTGCGGAAAATCTTTACGGATCTGATCAAGTTCTTCGTGACTCACTTCGTAAAAGCGAATCTGGTCGAAAAATCGCAATAACCAAGGTTTACTAAAGGCGCTGGTCAAACGGTAGCGATTCCACATTTGTAGCGTACGGCCGACAAATTGATAACCGCCCGGCCCTTCCATGCCATACACACACAAATAAGAACCACCGATACCAACCGAGTTTTCTGCCGTCCATGTACGCGCTGGATTATATTTAGTGGTCACGAGACGATGACGAGGATCCACCGGCGTGGCCACTGGCGCACCGAGATACACATCCCCCAAGCCCATGACTAAATAGCTCGCGCTGAACAAGATATCTTTCACATCGTTAATGCTGTCTAAGCCGTTAATACGACGAATGAACTCTAGGTTACTTGGGCACCAAGGCGCGTTAGAGCGCACGGATTGGGCGTATTTATCGATGGCTTCTTGGCAGGCTTTATCATCCCAAGACAGTGGCAAATAGACAGTTCTTGACGGCACGGTGAGTTCATCAAGCTGTGTGCTTAATGCTTGCTCCGCCGCTTCTAAATGGGCTAATAAATCGGTGTAACTCAGCTGTTGGCTGTCGTAATGAATCTGCAAGGAGCGAATTCCAGGCGTAAGCTCTCGCATGCCGTTTAACGGGTTCTGCTCTAACCATTGCATCAAGGCATGAGCACGAAAGCGCAGACGAATATCGAGCATTTGCTCGCCATATTCCACCAGCAAGAAATGATCGCCCGCCGCACGGTAGACAATTTCATCACCGAAACGGTCCGCCGATAAGGTTTTCAGAATCGGCGTCTGCACTTCACAAGAAAACTCACAAGGTGAAACAGCTTGTTCAAACGCCGATAGATTAGCTAAGCCTTCATTTTGCGAGGCTTCTAACACCACGGCGTCTTCCAAGGTCACAGGAATAAAACGGATTTTATCGCCTGCACGTAACTGACCAAGCTTCCACAAATCCGCCGTAATAACAGTCGCAGGGCAGACAAAACCACCAAGAGATGGACCATCTGGCCCGAGAATCACTGGCATGTCGCCCGTAAAATCGACGCTACCGAACGCATAAGCATTATCGTGAATATTCGATGGATGAAGCCCTGCCTCACCGCCGTTGTTACGTGCCCATTTGGGTTTCGGGCCAATCAAACGAACGCCCGTGCGGCTGGAGTTGTAGTGAATTTCCCAGTCTGTACCGAAGAACATCTCGATGTCTTCAGGGGTGAAGAAATCGGGCGAGCCATGAGGGCCGTAAATTACCCGCAATTCATGCTGATTGCCAAGTACTGGCATCAACTCAGCAGGCAAAGCACTAGAAGCTAGTGATCCCTGAGATTCAAGCACATGCAACACGTCACCCGTTTGAATAGCACGACCGTTGTGACCACCAAATTGCCCTAAGGTGAAGGTCGACTTTGAGCCTAAATAATCTGGGCAATCAAAACCACCCGCCACGGCTAAATACGCCCGCGCACCCTGCTCTTTGATTCGCCCCAAGGTTAACGTTTCACCCGCTTGTATGGTGACCACAGTATTTTGCTCGATGGCTTGTCCATCAATTTTCGCGTCAATCACTGCCCCACAAACCACAAGACAGGTTTCAAAGCTGAATTTTAAGCTTGGGCCTTGTAGAGTAATTTCCATGGCCGCGGCCGAATCCAGATTATTAAGCAAGCGATTCGCTAAACGGAAATGATAATTATCGAATGGGCCTGAAGGCGGTACGCCAACATTCCAATGATGTTGACGGCCAGGAAAATCTTGCAACGTGGTTTGAGTTCCTCCACTTAACACATCAATGCGTTTAGGTTGATAGACAAATGCATTAAGATAACGAGTGCTCACTTCACCACGTAACAACAGAGAATCAACAACCAATTGCTTGAGATAATCTAGATTGGTTTCTGTGCCATATAAAACGCAGTTTTCCAGCGTCGTTTTGAGTTTAGCAAAGGCGGCATCGCGATCTTCTTGATGAACGATGACTTTGGCGAGCATAGGATCAAAGTAAGGCGACACTTCAATGCCGGTTTCGATCCAAGAGTCGATGCGAACACCCGCGACAGCATCAGAATTAGTGTTAGCAAGCGGCCACTGAACCTGACTCAATAAGCCAGCACAAGGCTGAAAATCTTTATAAGGATCTTCCGCATACAAACGTACTTGTACCGCATGTCCATGTGCTTTAAGCGAAACACGTTTCTCTTCTGGCGCAAGGTCTTCGCCAGCGGCAAGGCGTATCATCCATTCCACCAAGTCTACGCCGTAAACCATTTCCGTCACGCCGTGTTCAACCTGCAAACGCGTATTTACTTCAAGGAAATAGAATTTATCAGTGTCCATATCATAGATAAATTCGACCGTTCCAGCATTACGGTACTGAACAGATGACAATAATAGTTCTGCGGTTTTGATGAAGCTGTTTACGCACGTCGTCGGTTAAATTTGGCGCGGGACACTCTTCGACGACTTTTTGGTTACGACGTTGGCTGGAACAATCTCGCTCGCCCAGAGCCAATGCACCGCCTTTACCATCGGCAAAAATCTGTACTTCGATGTGACGAGCGCGAGCAATGAACTTCTCTAAAAAAACACCATCGTCGGCAAAGTTATTAGCACCTAAACGACGTACGGAATCGAAGCTGTCTCTCAGGCCTTTCTCATCGTGGCATAAATGCATACCAATGCCACCACCACCCGCCGTACTTTTCAGCATCACTGGATAGCCAATCTGACTGGCTGTTTGGCAAGCACTTTCTAAATCAGTGAGCAGTTCAGAACCTACGGCGATAATGGCACCTTGGCTTTTTCGGCTAATTCACGTGCTCGATGCTTTAGGCCAAATTCAATCATTTGTTCAGCGGTGGGGCCAATAAACGCGACACCTTCTTCTTCACAACGTCGCACAAAGGACGCATTCTCGCTCAAAAAACCATACCCTGGATGAATCGCTTGAACACCAGACTGTTTGGCGATGCGCAGGATTTTCTCCATATCCAAATAGGTATCACTGGCACCACCTTCGCCTAAAGAAAACGCTTCATCTGCGCGTTTGACATGTAAGCTCTTCGCATCAGATTCAGCGTATACCGCCACCGAGCCTATACCCATGTTGTTGAGAGTACGAATAATACGTGTCGCGATAGCGCCACGGTTAGCAATTAAAACCTTGTTAAACATGGTTCAACCTTGGCGGGGCCGTCTAGGAGCGAGATAAACATCAGTGGCCGTCCACTGAGTTGATATAGACTATTGAAATAACGACAATTACCGTCTGAACAGATCCCTTAAGCATTCCAAACCAACATATCCACTGGCGTTGGGTTATAGCCGTTACAAGGGTTATTTAACTGTGGGCAATTGGAAATCAACACAATGACATCCATTTTAGCGATCATTTCCACGTATTTACCTGGTGCAGAAATACCGTCTTCAAAGGTCAAACCACCCGCTTCCGTAACAGGCACATTCATAAAGAAGTTGATGTTGTGGCTGATGTCGCGCTTCGATAAACCAAATTCTGGGTTTTCGGCAATCGCCAACATCCAGCTGTCTCGACAGGCGTGCATGCAGCGTTTTTCTAAGTCATAACGCACAGTATTGCTCTCGGTAGCACAAGCGCCGCCCAAGGTGTCATGGCGACCACAGGTATCAGCGACGATTTCCAACATGACATTGTTTTGATTGGAGCGGATTGCCGACCCAGCGGTTAAATACACATTACCTTGTTCACGAATCGTATCGGTGGCGCTGTAGCGTTCAGCCGGATCATTAGCGTTGTAAAACAAAGTATCCGCGGCTTGGTTGCCTTCTAAGTCAACAATTCGAAACGTAGAACCTGCTTTCACGACGCCGATAAAATAATCACCGGCATCCACGTGGTAAATCGCATTGGCGCTTTCTGCTTTTAATAGGCTTTCTTTGATCATGATTAGGCCCCCGCACCAAAGTAATAAAGTTCGTTATTGGCAAAACCCCGTTGATTTTCAGGGCGAGATATTTTGCAAAAGTCATCTTCTGCCACAGGCGCGGCTTTTTCCAACAAGACAAAAATCGGCTTTCTTGGGTAGTCTGTTGCTTTGCTCAATGGATGCGGACAAGTATGCAGTATTACCAAGGTGTCCATTTCAAAACGTAAGGTGACACTGGAACCCGCTGGGCTATTGCCCTCTACCAAGGACATATTGCCCTCGGCGTCGGTACCCACTCGGCTAAATAAGTTCAAATTCGCCACAATGTCGGCTTTGCTTAAACCGTATTTAGCCATTTCTACCAACATGGCATCGTGGCCATTTTGCATCCAATCATTACGATCATTTTGATAGTCACGTTTACCCCACTTCGATTCGATGTGTGAAGCATGACAGTTACCACTGACCGTCTCGTGCCAGCCAACAGTGTCTTCAATGATGGAAGCAAAAATACGCCCCATATCGGAATATAAACAATCACCTTTAGTGAGTTTAAAAGTATGTTGACCTTTTAAGGTGTCAGGTGCGTTGTAACGCTCCAGTACGTTTTCTGGGTTGTAAAACACCATGCCCACATTGGCCTCACCTTCCATATCCGTCAGAGTCATTTGCATTCCTCGACGCACACGAAGCGACCAATGACTGGCAGCGGGGATAAGGGTTTTGTATTTCTTCATAATGCAGTGTCCTCCGTATTCTGGTCAACATTGGAGAGCGGCCGAATACGTTGATCAATTTCGTCAAAAAGTGGCTCAGCCATATGGCCGACTGGTAAGTCATAGGTAATAGAAGCACCATAAGCATTTGGTGCATGAGGGTCATGGCGTAGTTTGTCAAACACCCATAAACGCGTTCCGAGGTAAAAGCCTTCTTTCAGATCATGAGTGACCATAAAAATAGTCAGCTTATGCTTGCGCCAAAGATCCAATACCAAGGTATGCATATCCGCTCGAATGCCAGGGTCTAACGCACCAAAGGGGACTCATCTAGAAGCAAAATACGCGGTTTACATATCACCGCTTGGGCAATAGCAAGACGCTGCTTCATACCGCCAGACAACTCATGGGGATAGCGATTTAAAGCATGACCAAGACCCACTTGCGCTAGCATTTCACTGGCTTCTTGCTTGGCGATTTTTTTCTCTTTACCAAACAAGTAACCAGTAATAGACGACTTTTGAAAACCTTTTGCCGCGATTGACATTTTCCAACACCGTCATGTGCGGGAAAACCGAATATTGCTGAAATACAATGCCGCGATCTGAACCTGGCTCATTGGGTATCGGCTTACCATCCAAAAGCAACTCGCCTTCAGTGGCCGATTCAATACCTAAGATCATTTTCAAAAAAGTACTTTTGCCACAGCCAGACGCGCCAACTAAAGTGACAAACTCTCCTTCTTGCACCCTGACATTGACACGCTCAAGAATAATATCTTGACCATAACGCTTGCCGATGTTGTTCGCTTGAATCATGGTTCTTGCTACTTTTTTCTCGCTCATGATTGCGCCTCCACACTCCAAGGAAAGAGTCGACGGTTTAATTTACTGAGCAGGTAATCCACCAGAAATGCCAGCAGTGTAATCCACGCCACATAAGGCAAAATCACATCCATAGACAAATAACGACGCACCAAAAATATTCGATAACCCAGCCCATCTGTTGACGCTATGGCTTCCGCCGCGATTAAAAACAACCACCCCGCCCCTAAAGACAAACGAATGGCATCAATCAGCTTCGGCATAATTTGCGGCAATACCACACGGATTAGAATCTGGCTGGTACTGGCCCCCAAGGTTTGTGCTTTCACCAGTTGCTCAGCTGGAATCTCCTGAGTACGTCGCTGGATATCTCGGGCAATAAAGGGCGTTATCCCTATTGCAATCAAGGTGATTTTTGACACTTCACCAAGGCCAACGACAATAAATAAAATCGGTAACAAGGCCAGTGGTGGCACCAGTGACACAACCGTAAGCAAAGGCGAAAAGCCCGCTGCAAAAATAGGCAAGGCACCCGTTAATACCCCAACAAACAAGCCAACAATGGCGGCAATCACGACCCCCAAAGCCAAACGCGTCAAGCTGCTTGCCGTGTCTTGCCAAAACAACAACTCACCAGAACGCTTACTGGGTTCAAATGCCATGCGATACATGGACTCTCCCATTTGGCTAAACGCTGGTAACAGTTTGTCGTCTGGATTAATAGCCAGCCGGGCATCTGAGTTCACCATATACACGAGGATGAGCAAGGCGAATGGCAATAATCCCAGTAAGATGACGTTCGTTCGATTCGGCTTATAATTTATGAGTTTTTTCATGCTTTTATCCCATGACGCTCCACTTAAACATCGTTAATTAAGCAGAGCGTTTACTTTGGATGATTAGAGTTGGCCGTCAGCAGCCATTTGCATGTAAGTGGGGTCAAAGCGAAGTTTGATATTGTCGGCGTTACCAAACACACCTGCTGATGTTTCAATACCAATGGCACCGGCATCTGGCGCGCCATCACCTAATAAACCATGGTCAAAAGAGAATTCCGCAACATGTTGCATGGTTGCCATCAATTCTTTGCTGTTTGTTAAAGCCAACGCGGATTGTGGGGTGTAAAACATTTTCGTGCTGGCAAGTTGTGCATCGTAGCCTTCTAAATCCGTTTCAGAGGCTTCCGCCATGGCAGTACGCGCATCAATCGCTGCTTGATCCGTACCACTCATTAACGCCATGACTTCATACCACGCACCCACCAAGGCTTTACCTAAATTAGGATTCGTTTTAAGCGTATCGGTATTAACGACCAGCATATCGATGATTTCACCAGGGATTTGTGAAGAGTCAAACACATTGTTTGAATTAGGCATGGACGTGATTTCGCTTAGCAAAGGATTCCAAGTCACCACGGACGTCACATCACGGGTTCCATAAATAGACACCATGTCAGCATCAGATGTGTTAATTACCTTCACATCGGACTCACTAAGACCCACAGAGTCCAAGGCACGAGCTAGCAAATAATGAGACACACTCAATTCGACCAAATTGACATTCTGCCCTTTAATATCCGCCAACTGGTTTTTATCTTTTAAGATAACCGCATCATTACCGTTAGAAAAATCCCCAACAATTAATGCCGTACTATCGATGCCACCCGCCGCCGGAATGGTCAGCGCGTCCATGTTCGTCATCGCACAGGCATCAAATTGGCCTGCGGTATATTGGTTGATGGATTCGACATAATCATTGATTTGCACCACATCGATGTCGATACCATATTTGTCGCCCCATTTTTTCACAATACCTTCTTGCGCCGCATAGGCCCAAGGCATCCAACCGACATAAATAGACCAACACACTTTAAATTTATCAGCAGCAAAGGTGTTTGCAGACAGGAGAAGCGTAAACAGTAGAACGGTTACTTTTTTTGCGGAATTTTTCATGGAAGCTACCTTTTCAGTTTGTTTAATTACACACGGAGTACCCTTGGCCATATCGCCATGTGGTCTCCCGGGCTTTTGTCCCGCCGTGTAACCTTGAAACTGTCAAGGTCGAAAGCTCTCGGACCAGTCATTTCGATAAGATCGAAATCGGAACCCTAGCTCTCTATTGATAATCTAAATTGTAATGTTCGACTTTCCAAGGGTACGAACATTTTTGATGTAGCAGATTGTGTGCCAGTTATACAGAACGCTTTATTTTAAAGGCCCAAGGCATTTTTTTGACACCACCAGTCACTAACAAACAACAAAAAATGGGCCAAAAAAGCCCATTTCGTCATTAGTGCACCACTTTTATGCAATCAAGCCAACGCCGTATCTAACAGCATCATAAGCACAAAACCCAACATTAAGCCTTTTGTTGCCGCCAACTCATGACCTTGACGATGAGATTCAGGAATCATTTCATGACTGATCACAAACAACATAGCACCAGCCGCTAAAGCCAACCCTAAAGGCAACAATACGCTAGATTCCCCCAACACCACCGAACCAATAACGGCCATAACAGGCTCCGTCAAACCTGACAGCACAGCAATACCCACCGCCAATAAACGGCTGTAGCCCACGGCTAACAACGCCATGGCAACCACTAATCCTTCAGGAATATCCTGAATCGAGATACCTGTTGTCAACGCTGTAGCCGCCGACACATTACCACTGGCAAAAGACGCACCTATCGCCAAACCTTCCGGGATATTATGCAGAGCAATGGCAAAAACAAATAACCAGCTGCGCCGCAAAGTCTGACCACGTAACCTGTCTTCCTCTTTAATAAAATGTTGGTGTGGTACAAGCCGTTCCAACACCAACATAAATGCGCCACCAAGCAGAATTGCCACCCCAACAGAGCTGGAGCTATACCATGGCGAAGCACCACTGCCTTCCAACAACGCCAAAGCAGGGATAATCAGAGAGAACATACAAGCCGCCAACATTACCCCAGCACCAAACCCCAGCATAACGTCATGCAATTTTTGCGATAAGCGATGCAGAAACAAAGCAGGCAATGCGCCCATAGCCGTCGCCGCTGCCGCCACAACACCCGCATAAAAAGCATAACGCACCTGAGAATGTTGTTGTAACAACACCACAAACTGATCGATGGCGGTGTAAGCACCTAGTACTAAAATGATGCTTCCGATCCACTTTCTCACGCGGATCTTAGGTAACGACAACAGAGTCAACTTCATGCTTACTCCTGAAACCACACAGCGACTTGCGACCAGTTGATGACATTAAAAAATGCCGCAACGTAGTCAGGACGTTTATTTTGATACTGCAAATAATAAGCGTGTTCCCAAACATCCAAGCCTAAAATCGGTGTCAATCCATCAATCAATGGGCTGTCTTGATTGGCGCTGCTGGTCACCTGCAATTTACCTTGCTGATCTTTCACCAACCAAGCCCAACCACTGCCAAATCGGCTCAATGCCGCCTTAATAAACAGTTGTTTAAATTCTTCAAAACTACCAAAGCTTTGCTGAATCGCGTCTGCTAATGGTCCTTGTGGCTCCCCACCCCCTTCTGGTGACATCACCAACCAAAACAAACTGTGATTCGCATGACCACCACCATGATTGCGCACCGCCCCCTGAACGTTTTCTGGCAATGACGCAATCTCGCGCAACAAACGCTCAAGAGACCAATCCGCATAAGCTGTTCCTTCTAGAGCAGCATTTAATCCATTCACATAAGTCTGATGGTGACGACTGTGATGAATCTCCATCGTCAACGCATCAATGTGCGGCTCTAAAGCGGTATAAGCGTAAGGCAATTCGGGTAAGGTAAAAGGCATCTTATTCTCCAAAATAGATAACGATAAGAAGAATCATTATTATTTCTATTAATAGAAAATGCAAATCCTATTTTTTTACGCTCGCGGCGAGAGCTCGACTCTTTACGGATTTTTATGCCACCGCCTCAGAAATAAAGGCCAAGGAAATTCAAGTCTAAACAGACAATGATTTATAGGGAAAAATAACGTTGAGGATACAAGGATCAGCGCTGAGCAACGCAGCGCTTGAAGCAATCAGAGTTGAACGCAGATACAAAACCAGCGCTATGGCATTGTCGCTTGATCTATTCTCTTGACCATATTCACACTGACCGTTTCATAACCCATTTTAGCGTACAACTTTTGGGCCGCGTCATTATGAGAAAACACATGCAAGCCAATATTGACGATATTGTGCGTTGCGGCGAAGTCTTCGATTTCCTTGAGAGCAAGCTTGGCATAGCCCTTGCGGCGATGTTCTGCCTTGATTTCTAAATCGTAAATAAACACCGTACTCGTAGTACTACTGTTCTCTAACGACAGCCATATCATACCGACTGTTTCGCTCTCTTCTGGTACTCTCATTTCAAAAAAATGATTGTTGTCCGTGTCGATTCCACGCGGTAACAATCTTTCTATATCTCGTCTGGCTCGGGACAATGATCCTGTTTTCTGCCAACGACCAGACTCTACATTTTCTCGCGCATACTGCACAATCAACTCTTCAATATAAGAAGCAAAAAAGGCTTTTGACATAGACACTAAAAAAGACATAACCACTCCGATTCATACTAGACGAAAACAAACTTGCCTGTTCAGTATTCATCATTTTCACAAAAACAGAAGCATTATTTGCAGCATTTAATCACCAAGTAAAACCCAATCCCTTGCTATGACTGGCTTCTAAAGGTGGGTGGCTTGGTATTCTTTAATTTGTTGTTGATTAGTAATCACCTGACCATGCCTTCTCTCCATCAAGGCTCCAACTATTTAAAATAGTTATGTTTTGTGCATCCAGAAGATGATAAGCAGTAATGGTGATTTTTTTATCATGCTCAACCACTGTTAGAATTGATGAGTATCCTTGTAATCCCAGAGCAAATAACCTTTTCAGTGTGCTTTTTGGGTGGGTGATTATAAAAGCAATGCTATCTCTGTCGCTGTTATGAAAAATTGGCAAACACTCTAAGTCTTCATATATCTTTGCGTTAATAGCAATTGAAGGAAAATAGCACATGCCATCTACAACATTATTTGTAGCTTTATTTATACTTGATAGAGCAATCGTTGCATTTAATTTTAAGTATTTATTTGGATTGGTTTTCTTTAATTTCAACATACCCAATCTATTGCTCAACTCTCCCATGGATATTGGCAGCCGCATATCAGGTTCACCAATATATTGAACTTTTAACGTCTTTCCTTTACGAGTATTTTTTACAAAAACCCTTGTTCCTTCTTTTTTAAGCATCCTCTTTAGAGCCTTTGAACGGATGCCAATAATATCGTTCCCATATCGGTCTATGAGACGATCAAAAGCAAAGATATTTGAATTAGGCGATAAAAATAGAGTATCACCATCGTCCAGTCGATCTATAGTGTTTAGATCAATCGATGCAAAGTCACGTAGAAGAGATTTATGATTACTTGTAAGATCAAGCAGCTTATTGAATACATCAATGGTAGTAATAGTATCAGAAAAAGAACGATGTGTTTCTAGCTGTTTAATGTTAAGCCGTTCGCAAACTTTTTCAAGTCGAGGCCATCTTTCGTAATCAAGAACAGATTGACTCCACTTCATTACACAGAATCTTTTGTTAGTTTTCAGCCCAATGGTTTGAAATAGCATTTGACAATCAAAGTCTACATTAAACGATATTATCGTTTTCCCTTCCAACAATTTAAGTAAGATCGCTTTCGCTGACTCTATCGGCATTCCATTAGAAATTTGTTCATCAGTTATACCGTGTACAGCCCTAGCTTGTGCATTACAGGTAACTTTTGAGCTTAGTATTGAGTCAAAAACAACTTGTTTATCATGCGTGCATATTGATATTTCAATAATTTCATCATTACTAGAAAGGCCTGTAGTTTCGGTATCCAGCCAAAGACAATTTTTAGCCTTTATTTCTTCAAGCACTTCACTAATTGAAATATTTTCACCAAGAGCACTAATTTGGCAAACTTGTTGCGGCATGCTATTTCTAGTTTTTGGATTTATCTCTTCAAACACTTCACTAGTTGAAATACTTTTATCAAGAGCACTGACAAGGCCAACTTTTTGCTTTATGCCACTTCTATTTTTTGGATTTATTTCTTCAATAATTTCACTAATTGAATTGTTTTCAACACTGATACTAACTGGACTATTTTTCTTAAAATTAATTTCTCCAGGAATGAATGGAGTTATTTTTTTGGAACAATTTCTACATATCTCAATATTTTTTTTATCTATAAAAAAATGATACGTTTTTTGACGTTGAATATTTAAAGGTTGGCCGCATGAACCACACTTTCTTGCGTTAGGCATTTTAATTAACAACCATAAACATAGAGGGATCCATATAATTGCCATAAAAATAATGATAACTTCATTTCCATCCATAATCGTCCTTCAATTTTTTTGGATTCTTCTCTTTTAAAAATCGCACACGCTTCAATCTCGATGGAAACTTCCTATAAATTAAAACCAACTATTCGGTTTAAACAACTAAAAGTCATCAATTTTAATAAAAGTTACTTAAAGAGTTCATACAGTTTCGAGGTGAACTCTTGATACTTTAATTAATTCACACTGACTGATAATTTCATACCTCACACCCTCAACCTTAGCAACAGAGCTAGCAGATTTTTAGATTCAATATAAGCCAAGATTACACCTACTAACGAAACCAATTGACCCGATGACTGAAAAAATAACTTCACAACTATTTCAGTCACTCAAATTAATCTCTTTTTCCTCTGCTTCCTATTTTTAAGAATAGGATTAAGACTGAACAAAAAATTTAAAATGTGACTGTTTAAACTCAAATTTATATTAAAACGCACTACTCTGCTTTTTCTGCAATACCTTTAAAAACTCTGGTGCTAAATCTGCGCCGTTAGGCCAAACAATAGTCTCTAGCTCTGGATCGACAGAGACATTCTGAAACTCGGCCAAATCTTTAAGAGGTTCGAACATCGAGCCTTTGAGAACTCATTGGCCAAATCCACTTCTCCTGAGGTTCCATCATCAAAGGCAATCCACAACTTATAGCCTGATAAATATTTAGCGGACGTAATATGCAGCATTGTTTACTCCAATGGGGCAATGTCATTTAGAGGTTCACCCGCTTTCGCGCGAGACCAATTCTCTTCTAGTTCTGCTTGATGCATTGCAATCCATTCTTGAACAAAAGCAGATGCACGTTTCGGTAGACTCCCTTCAAGTATCCTCCCATCAAATGCGAATAACGCTTCATACCCTGAATACTTCGCATGGAAGTGTGGTGGATTATGATCATTAAAATACATAGCAATCAATATACCGTAAAAACGACTAATAACTGGCATTCCTTTGCCCTCCGTAATAATTGTTCCCTAATCTTATTACAACTTCCCCGATCGGAGCAAAGCCATTAACCCATACAACTCCACACAAAATGCCCAACAAATTCAATAACGCGCTCAGAAAATTTCGTAATTGATGCTCCAGTCTAAAAAATCAATGATTCGTAGGGACAAAAAATAACAATAGTCAGGAGTTTTTAAAATGAGCGAATTTTTCAAAACCGTGCCATTTATCAAGTACGAAGGCGCGAGTTCAAACAACCCATTTGCGTTCAAACATTACGATGCGAACAAGGTGTTGATGGGGAAAACCATGGCGGAGCATTTACGCGTGGCGGTATGTTATTGGCACACGTTCTGTTGGCAAGGCAGCGATGTATTTGGCGCAAATACCTTTGATCGTCCTTGGTTTAAAGCGGATTCAGAAATGGCAGCAGCAAAGCTAAAAACCGATGCTGCCTTTGAGTTTTTCACTAAACTGGGTGTGCCCTATTACAGCTTTCACGATGTGGACGTCAGCCCAGAAGGCCGCACGATCAAAGAGTACATTAATAACTTCGCGCAAATGGTTGAGGTTCTTCAGGCCAAGCAAGAAGCCACTGGCATCAAGCTATTGTGGGGCACGGCGAATGCTTTTTCCAATCCAAGATACATGTCTGGCGCAGCGTCCAATCCGAACCCTGAAATCTTTGCTTACGCAGCGACTCAGGTATTTCATGCGATGAACGCCACCAAAGCCCTTAAAGGCGAAAACTACGTTCTGTGGGGCGGCCGTGAAGGTTATGAAACCCTATTGAATACCGATCTAAAACGCGAACGCGCTCAGCTTGGCCGCTTCATGCAAATGGTGGTTGAGCACAAATACAAAATCGGTTTTGAAGGCACCTTGTTGATCGAACCAAAACCCGCGGAGCCAACCAAGCATCAGTACGATTACGATACGGCGACGGTGTATGGCTTCTTAAAAGAGTTTGGTCTTGAAAAAGAGATCAAGGTCAACATCGAGGCCAACCACGCGACCTTGGCAGGTCACAGTTTCCACCATGAAATTGCCACGGCTTGCTCATTGGGTATTCTTGGCTCTGTCGACGCCAACCAAGGCGACGCGCAATTAGGCTGGGATACAGACCAATTCCCAACTAGTGTGGAAGAATACACGCTGGTTACTTATGAAATTCTAAAATCGGGCGGTTTCAAAACGGGCGGCTACATGTTCGACACCAAGTTACGTCGTCAATCGATGGATCTGGAAGATTTATTCCACGGTCACATTGGCGCCATGGACACCTTGGCCCTGTCATTAGAACGGGCGGTGAAAATGATCGAAGATGAGAAATTGGCGAACTTTGTAGATCAACGCTATGCGAAATGGAATGACACCTTGGGTGCCGATATTCTAGCGGGCAAACACACATTGCAAGATCTTGCGGAATACGCCGAGAAAAACAACATCGATCCTAAGCCAGTGTCTGGTCGTCAAGAGATGCTAGAAAACATGGTGAATGGCTATATTTTTAAATAGGTTCATTCGTAAGAGCTGAACCAATAAAGACAAAAAAACACAGGCCAACGAAAGCTGGCCTGTGTTTTTTATGACTTGGTTTTACGAAAAATTAAGAAAAGATCACGCCTTTTTTCAATAGAAAGCAGCCGTAACCTCGCCCTTCGCCAGTCACAACAAAAGCGTAGGCTTTTTTTGCTGCGTCATAAAAAGCAAAACGCTCTAACGACCCCATTTCCGCATTGTCACTGTCAGCCGCTTTTAAAACAGCGGCGAATTCTTGCTGCACTTCTGGCATCACAGATTCGTCTTCGCCCACCACTTGCATACGAGTCACAGGCTGCTCAACAAAGGTATCCAACGGCAGTACCGATAAAATTGCCTTAGCGGCTTGAATGACGTTCACACCATCTAAACGAATAACTGGTTTTCCAGCCGCCATCGAAGCCGCTGGAAAATTACGATCAACCAAAACGATGTCATCACCGTGACCCATAGTACGTAACACGTTCAGTAATTCACCACTTAGCAAAGGATCTATATTTTTTAGCATGTTTTTTCCCTAATCACAGATAGGCTGAAAGCAAATATTGATAATCTATTTTTGCTGCACGATGGCGGCTTTATGCTGTAAGCGGCTTTGTTTTTGGTCGATGATGACAGCAAGAATAATCACCACACCTTTAATCACCATTTGCCAAAATTCGCTCACGCCCATCATCACCAAACCATCGGCTAAAATACCAATCACGAAAGCGCCAATCAGCGTACCCATAATGGTGCCGCGACCACCAGCCAATGAGGTTCCACCTAATACCACGGCGGCAATGGCGTTCATTTCAAAAGAGACACCCGTTGCTGGATGACTAGCCACCAACTGTGAAGACACCACAATGCCCGCAATCGCCGCACAAAAACCAGAAATGGTGTAAACCCAAACTTTGACACTGCGCACTTTCACACCAGACAATTCGGCAGAATGTTCGTTATCCCCAATGGCAAACACGTGACGACCAAATTGCGTTCTTTTGGCGATGTAGGCAATCACGCCGGCAAGGATAAACATCATCCAAATGGCGTAAGGTAAACCCAAGAGTTTCGCAGAACCAATTAACTCAAACCCCGTATTGCCCAGCTGTTCATTACCGGATAAACCCGTAAAGGTTTCACCACCAGACAACAACATGGACGCGCCACGCACAACATACATGGTGCCCAAGGTACAAATAAAAGGCGCGACGTTATAACGGGTGATCAAAATACCGTTAACAGCGCCTATCAAACCACCGATAACCAAAACGATAGGAACAATCAGCCAAACGCTAGGAAAAATGGCGATGCCAAACATCGGCAAGACGATTCCCTTAGTAATCAGCCAACCCGCAACCATGCCACAAAATCCCAGAATCGCACCAATAGAAAGGTCGATACCTGCGGTGATAATAACGAAGGTGATACCAAGTGCCAAAAAGGCGTTGATGGCAATGTGCTTCACCATGATGATCACGCTACTCGCCGCCAAGAAACCCGGTACCATAAAGGTGAAGAAAGCGAGGATTAAAAACAACGCAATAAAGGTGCGCATTTTTAACGCCAGTAATAACAGACTTTCGCCAGAGAAAACCGACGATGGTTGAGACGCCATATTTTGAGAAATTTTCATATTAAAGTCCTTGCGCGCTTGCTGACACAAGTGCAGATTCTGTGGCTTCAGATCGAAGTATATTGGCGGTTAGTTTGCCTCCGGACATCACCAGAATGCGATCAGAAACCGCCATGATTTCTTTCAGGTCAGAGGTTGAGAACAACACGCCGATTCCCTGCTCTGAAAGTGTCACCATCATGTTAAACACGTCGCCCTTGGCACCGATATCAATGCCACGCGTTGGCTCATCCAATAACAACACTTTCGGACTGGTTAACAAGGTTCGACCAATCACCACTTTTTGTTGGTTACCACCGCTCAATGCGCGTATTTCAATATCAGGAGACGATACCTTGATGGATAAATCGCCAATAGCGGACGTCACCGCCTCGGCTTCGGCTTTTTCATCGATGGAAAAACGATGCTTAAGTCGACGCCACAAGCTCGAAATCGTCATGTTATTGCTCACTGACGAAATGGGAAAAATACCGTTCTTTTTTCGATCTTCTGGTACCAAACAAATGCCCAATTTAATGCGTTCGCTGGTGTCCATTTTCGCAGGCACTTTATGCCCCGCAATCTTCACGTCACCTGAGTATTCTTGCAAACCAAGCAGACATTCCATTAGCTCAGTTCGACCCGCTCCCATGAGCTCCATACACGCCCACAATTTCACCGGATTTCACATTCATCGACACGTCATCAACCAAGGTATGACCCATTTCGTTGATCAGCTTAATGTTTTTGACATTGAGCACCGGTTCGCCAAATTCACGACCTGGTTTTAAGAAAGTAGACACCGGATCGCTACCCAGCATTTCTCTGACGATCCACGGCACATCGATGTCTTTGACCTGCGCTTCAGATTGGAAATACCCATCGCGTAAAATCGTAATGTAATCACCAATCGCCATCAGCTCTTCTAAGCGATGGGAGATATAGATGATAGAAACACCTTGAGCGGTTAAATCTCGAATCACTTTGAAAAGCAGCTCGACTTCGGTTTTACTCAACGCCGAAGTGGGCTCCATCCAAAATCAGCACATCGGCTTCATCGGCCAAGGCTTTGGCGATTTCAATCAACTGCTGCTGACCAACTTTCAAGTTAGACAGTAATTCAGATGGCGCAATGTCTTGATCAAGACGCGCCATGAGTCTCAGCAGTCACTCGATGTTGCTCCGCTGTGTCTAGCGGCAGCAGGCCTCGCTGTTTTTCCCGTCCCAAGAAAATATTTTCCGCCACCGTGAGGTTGCCAAACAGATTCAACTCTTGATGCACCATGCCAATGCCTTTGGCAGCAGCGTCCCGTGTGTGCTGAAAAGACACGGCTTCATCGTTGAGATAAATAGTACCCTTGCTTGGCTGCTGAACACCCGCCAGAATTTTCATCAAGGTGGATTTACCCGCGCCATTTTCGCCTATGATGACGTTCACCTTGCCACGATAAACTCGGTAATCCACTTCGTTTAACGCGATAGTGCCTGGGTAAATCATGGAGATTTTTTCAGCGCGAATGACGATGTCTGCGTTAGCTTGGCTCATCATTTGCCTCCACGAGTAATCTGTATTGGCACAGCATCACTGATGACGTTTTGATCTATGGTAATCGCAGCAATAACAGAAGCTGTTTCACCGACCCAGCTAGCATCTGGTTCACCAATAGCCGCCATAGCGCGATTGTTCAACTCTCGGGAGATTTGAGCGAAACGAATTTGGTTTTTAAAATCATCAAACAACACATATTGAGAGGCATCACGAATCGCATTACCTTTGATGATGCGACCAACTTGCAGATCGATATTGGTATCGCCTACTTTAAGCTTAACCACGCCTTTCATTTTGCCTAAATCCACGCTTTCGATGGTGCCATCTAAACGCACAAAAAAGCTTTGCTTGGTGTTAATTTGCTGCGCATCCAACTGGGACTTAATGCTTTCCCACGGGGTGAATGCTTGTGTTGCTTCAGGCAAGACTTTTGGCTGCCAAAGCTGATCGGCTACTTCCGACAAAGTAAAGTCTGCAAAGCTAACCACGGCATTTGGATCTTTAGGGATAATAGGATTGCCTTCAGCATCTAAGTCCGTAACAGTACAGGCTGTCAGCAGATTAAGGCAGGCAATAAGCCCGATACATTGAAAGAGTTTTTTATAAGACATAATGATACCCAAAGAGCCGGAGCCCTCATAGGCGAGGACTCCGAGTCAGGTTGTTATTATTTGAGCGCGAAGTTACTTAGGTTTTTCGCATTAGAACCATCAATCAATACACAATCCATGAGTTGTTTTTCTGGCAATCCTGTTGAGCCTGTACGAATGTAAAGATCGGCTTGTTCCGCAACGCGCTGTGCTTGAGCGTAGGCTGGTTGCATAACGGTTGCTTTGATGTTGGAGCCTTTTAGAATCGAATCACGTGCGTAATCTAGACCATCAAAACCCACGATGAAAACATCCTTACGGCCCGCAGCTTGAAGTGCTGCTTCGGCACCCAAGGCCATAGAATCATTCCCAGTGAACACACCTTTAATGTTTGGGTTCGCTTGTAAAATCGATTCCATACGACTAAACGCTTCAGTTTGGCTCCAGTTGGCAGACTGACGAGCCGCCATTTTGAACTCAGGGAAGTTATCAACGATATCGTGGAAACCTTCACTACGTACTTGCGCGTTAGTATCGGACTCTGGCCCTACTAGCTCAACGTATTCACCGCCTTCGCCCATTAATTCGACAAACTTCTCACCAGCAAGCTGAGCGCCTTGGAAGTTATTCGATACGATTTGCGTGACAGCGATACCGGTTTTATTGATTTCACGGTCGTATAGGAAAGCTGGAATGCCGGCTTTTTTCAAACGCTCTAGCGATCCAATACTGGCGTCTGCGTCCGCATTATCCAAAATCACCGCTTTGGCTTGACGAGCAATGGCTGTTTCAATCAATTGGTTTTGTTTGTTTACATCACCGTCATGAGACGCCACCAAGGTGTCATAACCCAATTCTTTGGCTTTCGCATCAGCGCCTTCGGCACCGGCTTTAAAAAATGGATTGTCGTGGGATGGGGTAATAATGGCGATCAAACCATTGCTAGCTAAAACGCTGGTGCTAGCCAAGGTCAGTAATGTCGCAGCAAGGCAAGATTTCAAGAAGGTTTTCTTTTTCATTGTATGTCTCCGGTATGCTTATTTTTATTAAAATATATCGAATAGCAAACGATTGCGTAATCGTTTGCTATTTTTATCTTAAGCATATGGAGCTTGTCAATGAATTCTTGACCGATAAGAAAAAAACCCTATTTATCAAACAGTTAAGACACTAAAACATGAATATCTGGTGTAATTTAACGACAAACAATCAAGCGACTGAATTATAAGGACTTTTCTCTATAAAAAGACTTCCAACAAGCCCTATTCTCAATCTTAAAACGCGTTTTTCATCTAGAATCGAGCAGAGAGTCCCCAACAATCTGAAAGGAAAATACACAGAAAATAACAAGACATTGGCGCTATATTGTCGATACAGCAGCGACCGACGAACGAACCACTAGGTTGGGACTCCAACATGATCATCTTGCCTTCTTGGCGCGGATTCTCAATCCGCTCAATCATGGTACTGATTGCCAACTCGGCTAATCGCTCTTTAGGTTGATTAATGGTGGTTAACGGCGGGCTAAAATAGGCAGAATACAGGCAGTTATCATAACCAATGACAGACAATTGCTGCGGGATCTTAATACCAGACAATTGCGCTTCGCTCATGGCCCCCATTGCCATGGCATCGTTACCGATAAACACCGCACTTGGCAAACTCGCACAAGATAACAATTGGCGCATCCCTAATTTACCGCCTTCAAATTCGAAGTCAGATTCAATCACCCAGTCGTCTTGAACGACCAGATTTGCTTGCTCCATGGCTTCAATGAAACCGTCTAAACGCTGCTTCGCGGGCAACTTTTCTAACGGGCCACCAATGTAGGCAATGCGTTTATGACCTTGCTCAATAAGGTGCTGAATAGCCAAATGCGCGCCTTTTACTGAGTTGTCTTGAATGCGATCAACATAGTCATCAGAGGAGTACCCAATCCATTACCACCATAGGCAAATTACGCTGGCCAATCAAAGAGCTAAACAGCGAATCGTCATAGGCGGAACACATGACCAAAATACCATCAACACGTTTTTGCGTTAGCATGCGTAGATAAGAATTGGTTTTTCTAGCTCGCCATCGGTATTACAAAGCACAAGGTTGTAACCTTCTCGGTAACAACACTTCTCTACTTCGTTGACCAATTCGGCGAAAAAGGGATTCAAGGTGGTGGTGACTAACATGCCAAGGCTTTTGGTATTTTTTACCTTTAAGCTGCGTGCCACGGCACTGGGCGCATAGTTGAGTTCTTCAGCGGCTTGGAGAACCCGTTCTTGTGTCGCTTTCGCCACAAAGCGCGTTTTATTCAAAACATGAGAGACTGTCGTGGTCGATACACCAGCCCGTAACGCAACGTCTTTGATGGTCGCAGACAAACTTATACTCCCCTTTCATGAACGATCTTAATTAGATGTAAAGCTCGCCAAGTTTTCCAAATAAAGACAAATAGATCAAGCGCTTACCAGCCCATTTTATTCGTCAAACAATCATCCAGAACCCAATAGCTTTTAGGGAAGTATACTTAACGGCACTGCCAAAATGCAGCAAGAGTTTTTTTAAATATTCAAATCACAGCTTATTGTCTTTACCAAGCCGCGACGACACGCGATATTCCCCGGCGTCATGCCTAGGTTTTTACGTGATACCGTGTACATGTATTGCACGGAAGGATAGCCACAAGTTCGGGCAATTTCATCAAACGGTAAATCAGTTGAGGTGATCAATTCACAAGCGCGATAAAACTTGGTCATGTGAAGTTGTTCGTGCATTGAGCAGCCAATTTCGTCGATAAAGCGGGTTTCTAGATTAGTTCTTGATATACCAATGTAGTCCACAACTTGTGCGACTTTTACCCCGCGACAAGCATTATGACGAATAAAGTGCATGGCTTGGATGACATATGGGTCGTGCAACGCGCGATAATCCGATGACTGTCTTTCCGCAATACCGATGGGATCGACCACCACCAACGAATTTTCAACAGGATAACCTAACAACATTCTATGCAGCATTTTTGCCGCTTCATAGCCCATTTGCTTACTACCCTGTTCAACGGAAGACAAGGCGGTGCGATTTAAATACCTTGCCATGCTCTCATTATCAATCCCAACAATGGCAACTTGCTCCGGCACCAAGATATTCAAATGATCACAGACCTGCAACAAATGGCGCGCGCGGGAATCGGTAACGGCAATAATGCCAATGGGGTTAGGCAGATTATTCAGCCAAGCTTCAAGCGCATGCTGTGCCGTTTCCCAAATTTCCGCCGACGTACAAAAACCTTGATGCACATGGGGTTCAAAGCCGTCAGAACGGACTTGCTCAACAAACGCATGCTCCCGCTCACTGGCCCAACGACTGTAATCTGTACTGGGGACACCGTAAAAAGCAAACTGCGGCAAGCCTTTACGCTTTAAATGCTGGTACGCACAGCGCACTAAGGCCGCATTGTCCGTCGCCACATAAGGCAATCTAGGGTAGTCTTTTTTATGGTGATAAGACCCTCCCACTGCCACGGTGGGAATATCTGTGTTTTTAAGAATCTCTTCCACTTCTGGGTTATCAAAGTCGGCAATAATGCCGTCCCCTTTCCAATGCTTTAGCGCATCAAGGCGAGAGCGAAAATCATCTTCAAAGTAAACGTCCCAGTCACATTGCGCGGCTTGCAAATATTCACCAATTCCTTCGATCACTTGTCGATCGTAGACCTTGTTGGCATTGAACACGAGATTGAGTCGGTAGCGTTTTTCAAACATACAAAAGCGTCTCTAATTTTTATTCTAGCTGGCTCGATAATACTCTCTGAGAGTCCATTAGTTCTAGAGAATGATAAAAATCAGAAAGGGAATAACAGAAATCGTAATGAGAGAAAGTTTGTCATAAAAAGAGCGGTGTCATAAGGCACCGCTCTCGCGCATCAAAATCCTTTTACTCTTTGATATAACGCCTGAAAGCGCTCGCGCTTTTCAGTATATCGAGTGGCGTTTGCTTGATTAGGCAAATACTGTTTAATGAGGCTCGGGTTTGGTACAAATGGTCTTTAACGCTTCTTGGCCTTGATAACCTATTGCCGCCAATCGTGCGGCTCCCAAAGCGGGACCAACCTCACCACCTTCTCGGGAATCCATTGGCACATTAAAGACATCGGCTAACATTTGTAGCCAATACGCGCTTTTAGCGCCGCCGCCAATCACATCAATACTGTCGTTGATGGTTTGCGCAGAACGTACAGCATCTAACCCATCCAACAAAGCGAAGGTCACGCCCTCAAGCACCGCCTGAACAAGATCCGCTGCGGTGGTTTCATGGGTCATTCCCCAAAAAACACCTTTTGCATTAGGATCATTATGCGGCGTTCTTTCGCCACTTAAATACGGCAAAAAGGTGAGGTTAGTATCGTGATCTATGCGATTTTCCGCGGCTAAAAGCGCTGCTTCCACGCTGCTAAACTGAGCTAATTTCGTCACCCAATGAAGACAACTTGCCGCGCTCAACATCACTGACATGGTGTGCCAAGTGTTTGGAATAGCATGACCAAAGCTGTGCAAAGCCGCCGCAGGATTGGCGGTAAAGCCATCACTTACTGCAAAAATCACCCCAGATGTACCCAATGACAACATGCTTTGCTGAGGTGAAATAATGCCCATTCCCACGGCACCAGCGGCATTATCACCCCCCGCTACGACAGGCACAATGGGCATAGACCAGCGTTTTGCTAAATCGTCATAAATCACACCAGTGATTTGGGTTCCTTCGAACACACAAGGCATTTGCTCAGCCGTCAATCCTGTGGCGCTCAACATGGTGTCACTCCAAACGCGTTGTTCCATGTTTAACCACAGTGTGCCAGACGCATCAGAAACGTCAGTAGCAAACTCGCCCGTCATCCGAAAACGTAGGTAATCTTTTGGTAACAACACTTTCGCAATTTGCCCAAAAATTTCTGGTTCATGCTGTTTTACCCACAGCAACTTAGGCGCGGTAAAACCGGGCATCACCAAATTACCCGTAATTGCTTGCACTTCTGGGCAGCGCCTTTGCAATAGCAAACATTCTTCGTGGGAACGGCCGTCATTCCATAAGATTGCAGGCCGTAGTACGTCACCCTTTTTATTCAATAAGGTTGCGCCATGCATCTGACCCGATAAACCAATGGCGTTAACACCCTGCAAATCATTCTCTGCAGCCAACTGTAACATGGCCAAATCCGTCGCTTGCCACCAGTCTTCTGGGTTCTGCTCGGACCAAAGATCAAACGGCCGAGACACTGACAAAGGCGAAGAGCAGCTTGCCACGACATTACCGTCTTCTGCCATTAAAATTACTTTGACACCAGAAGTGCCGAGATCAATTCCGATATACATAAAACATATCCTTCATTTTGTTAATCGTCATGATTATTGCTAAACGACTTCTGTGGATCTTGTAGGTCAGATGAGCCGAGGAACGAAGGCGTGATCTGACGGTTAACGGTATACGTAACGTCTCACGCCTGATCACGGTCGTACCTCCCTCATCAGGCCTACAAAACCTATCCAACCTTCGCGCACGAAGTTTTACTGCGCTTTTTTTGGTTTACGCCGATCTGGTAGGTCGTGATTTACCCTTTAGAAAATATGCCGACAAAAAACATGACCGCAACAAATCACGTCTCGTCGGGCTAAAGCCACGACCTACAAAACCTATCCAACCTTCGCGCGCTAACCTTTACTGTGCTTTTTTGGTTTTCACATCCAGCCAGACAGCCAGCAATAAAATCATGCCTTTGACGATTAATTGCCAAAAAGTTGGTACATCCAGCATGCTCATGCCGTTGTCTAAACTTGCCATAATCAACGCCCCCATGATGGCACCAAATACCGCACCAACACCGCCAGCCAAACTGGTTCCGCCAATCACACAGGCCGCAATGGCATCCAGTTCCGCCATGTTTCCGGCCGCTGGAGAACCCGCACCAAGCCGAGAAGTCAGAATCAAAGCGGCCACTGCCACCATCATGCCGTTAAAGCCAAACACCAGCATTTTGGTGCGCTCAACGTTCACCCCAGACATACGAGTGGCTTCAATGTTGCCACCAATAGCATAGACTCGACGACCAAAGGCAGTGCGTTTGGCAACATAAGTGGCAATAAGGATCAATCCGCCCATGATCAAAATCGGCGTTGGAATACCTCGATAACTTTCCAAGGCATACAACAAGACCAACAACACCACCACAGCAACTAAGGCTTTTGCGTATTCAAACTTCGCCGCCTTGTTTTCAACGCCATGTTGCTTTCTTGCCTTGCGTCGAGCATAGACTTTTGCGATTAGACCTAAACACAATAAGCCCACCACACTGATGCCCCAACCAGAAGGAACATAACTTTGACCAATAACGGCCAGTGAACTCGACGTTGGTGCAACGGTGGCACCATCGGTCAAACCCACCAAAATACCGCGAAACGCCAACATGCCCGCCAAGGTAACGATGAACGATGGCACCCTTTGATAGGCCACCCACCAACCATTAAACAAACCAAGAGCCAAACCCGCGACCACCGTCACCAACACAGTCAATAAAATCGGAAAGTTAAACCAAACATCCAAAATCGCCGCAATACCACCCAATAAGCCCATCATAGAGCCAACCGACAAATCAATTTCCGCACTAATTATGACGAACACCATCCCTATCGCGAGCACGCCCACAATCGCCGTTTGGCGAATCAAGTTCGAAATATTCCGTGGCGAGATAAACGCCCCATCGGTGGCAATGGAAAAAAAGACGACAATCAGCAGCATCGCTGCCAACATCGCAAACAGTTGTAATTGACTGGTTTTTATTGTTTTAAACATTCGCTACACCTTCTTTGATCGCACAATTCATAATCATTTCTTGGGTCAAACCTTGATGGTCAAATTGCCCTTTTAAACGCCCTTCGTGCATCACCAATACTCGGTCACTGATCCCTATTACTTCGGATAATTCAGACGACACCATGATGATGGACATGCCTTGTTTCACTAGAGCAAACATCAACTTGTAGATCTCATATTTAGCGCCTACATCGATGCCGCGAGTTGGTTCATCGAGAATCAGAATTTTCGGATGGGTTAACAAACATTTGGCGATGATGGCTTTTTGTTGATTGCCGCCACTGAGGTTTTTAATCGATAAATCTGCGGAGGCCGTTTTGACTTTTAGTTGTGCGATGTAGTTGTTGATATCATGACTTTCTTTGTCTTCATTGACGGCGCCAAACCAAGAAGAGTATTGACCTAATACGGATAGCGTAATATTGCGACCAACACTCATAATAGGCACGATACCATGACGCTTTCTATCTTCTGGCACCATGGCAATACCAGCCTCTAGCGCCACACGTTGAGAACGAATGTTGACCGTTTGGCCTTCTAACTCGATCTCTGCCTGATACTCACCATCGTAAGAACCATACAGACATTGCATCAGCTCAGTACGGCCAGAACCGATCAAACCAGCGATACCAAGAATTTCCCCTTGACGCAATTCAAAGCTAACGTCGTCTACCTGGTTCTGGGGCGCGCCTGCTTGTTTGGCGGTAGCGTGTTTAACGCGCAAAACCACATCACCGATGTCGTGTTCTTCACGCGGAAATAACTCATCCAATTCGCGACCAACCATCATACTAATGATGTCATTTTGCGTCAGATCAGCCGCGGACTTGGTATCAATGTGGTCACCATCTCGAATCACAGTAACCCAATCGGATAAAGCCAACACCTCATCCAATTTATGAGAAATATAAATACAGGCGATACCTTGTTGTTTTAGCTCACCCACAATGTTCAACAAAATGTCAATTTCTGTCGTCGTCAAAGACGAGGTTGGCTCATCCAAAATTAACAATTTCACGTTTTTATTCAACGCTTTGGCGATCTCGACCAACTGCTGCTGGCCGACGCCAAGATCTCGTATTGGCGTATCGGGCAACACATTAAGCTTCACCCGAGCCAACAATTCTGACGTGCGACGATACATTTCCTCGTCATTGAGTCGTGCAAAAGAACCCAGTTCGTTACCGAGAAAAATATTCTCCAATACCGATAATTCTTTCACCAGCGCTAGCTCCTGATGAATAATGACAATACCAAGCGCTTCGGTATCGCGGATGGTCGCGGCTTTCACCAGATTACCTTCGAAAAAAATCTCACCCTCATAGGAACCATGAGGCCACACACCACTGAGCACCTTCATCAGAGTCGATTTACCAGAACCATTTTCCCCGCAGATAGACAAGGCCTCACCGCGAGCAAGCTGAATGCTGACGCCATTCAACGCACGAACACCCGAAAAGCTTTTTACAATACCGCGCATGTCCAATAATGGTTGCGTCATGTTTACACCTCTTTTCCTACAGCTTTTTTGCATACAAAAAAACAGCAAATGGCGCTCAATGGAGCGCCATACAATAAAAAGTTAAGGGTTGTAAACATCATTACGAGAGTGGAAGCCATCGGCTATCACGGTGGCATCTAGGTTAGCTTTGGTAACAGAAATAGGCGCAAGTAATACGGCATTAACCTCTTTTGTGCCATTATTCACCGATCCATTGGATTGAATATTTTCACCTCGTGCCAGCTTCACCGCCATCTCTGCACTGGTTTTGGCAAGATTGGAAATCGGCTTGTACACGGTCATAGTTTGTGTGCCCGCAACAATACGACGCACCGCGGCTAAGTCTGCATCTTGGCCAGAAATGACCACCTTGCCACTCAAACCTTGTGCGGCAAGTGCTTGAATCGCGCCACCTGCGGTTGAATCGTTAGACGCAACCACCGCGTCAATTTTATTGGCATTGGCCGTCAGCCCATTCTCCATAATGTTCAAGGCCGCTTCTGCCGACCAACCCATTGCCCATTGGTCACCCACTACGTTAATTTTTTTCGCATCGATAGCCGGCTGCAACACATTCATCTGACCTTGACGGAACATCTTTGCGTTGTTATCCGTTGGTGAGCCGCCCATCAAAAAATAATTGCCCGTAGGTTTTAACCCCAGCAAGGCTTCAGCCTGCATTTCTCCCACTCGAATGTTGTCAAAAGACACATACAAGTCGATGTCGGCAAACTTAATCAAGCGATCATACGCTAGCACTTTAATGCCTTCGGCCTTGGCTTCGGCCAAAACATTACCAAGTACCTCACCGTTTTCCGGCACGATAACCAACACATCAACACCACGAGAAATCATGTTTTCGATCTGAGAAATCTGAGTCGTTACATCGCCGTTGGCAGACTGAGTATAGACCTCTGCGCCCATAGATTCCGCCGCTTGAGTAAACAAATCACGGTCTTTCTGCCAACGCTCTAAGCGTAAGTCAGACATTAATAAACCGATTTTTTCACCTGCAGCCAATGCAGGAAGTGATGTCGCAGCACAAAGAGTCGCCAGCAGACTCATAGAAACGATTTTTTTCATCTTTTCATTCCTTGTTATTTTTATAAAGTGAACGATCTCCGGATGGAGTAAGAGGAATGTAAATCGATGGTTTACCAAGCGGTATTATCTTTTTTTGTTTGTGTGTGGCGTTTTTTATAAACGGCTCATTTAATAAGGATTAAAAATCACACAGCATAATCACAATATTTTATTGCCCATTGTTTTTATATGTATCAGTATTTGGTGTAAGGCTAGGTATGTAAGAAAATATGCCTTCATGACACAAGGAACATCTGTCACATAATGACATTTCTAAAAAAACACACCGGTTGGCTGGTACTGGGCACTTTGCTTTTTTATCTATTAACTGTTCCGCCATTCATTTCTGTATTGCTTCCAACCATACTGGCTTGGTCCGCTAATTTCGCCATGTGGCATACTTTAGCGCCAAGTGCAAAACGCCAAGTCTCTTGGTTAATGGCAATAGGAATAGCGGCGCTATTGTTTGCCGCCTCAAAAGGTACATGGATGACTTGGCAACAAGTTTTTGCGGTCAACTTACCCATGTTGGCGATGTTTGTTGCGGTGTCTTTTTTAGATCTTACTGGCTCCAAAGATGAAAGCCGCCCTTTGCCAAAAGGTTTAAGCGCTATTTTTAACACCGCTATTGGCGTGCAAGTTTTAGGTGCTGTAATTAATCTATCGGTGATCATGGTGTTTGCGGATCGTATGAAGGGAGCAATCAGACTAACGCCCGTACAGCAATTTGTTCTTACGCGTAGTTTTTCTGCCGCTGCATGGTGGTCACCTTTTTTTGTCGCCACTGGGGTGGCCATTACGTATGCACCGGCATGCAATGGCAAAAGACTCTGCTACCAGGTCTTTTAATGGCGACTATCTCGATTATTTTTTCAAGCCTTGAAGCTTACCGACGCACCAAAGGCGACTTTCACGGCTACCCCATTCGCTTAGAAAGCCTGTTTATTCCCATATTTTTGGCTTCCTGTGTGATTTTTTTCATTTTATTTGGCCTGATATCAGCATACTCGTGCTTATTTGCATTTTGGCACCCATTGCTGCCATTCTTTTAATGCGCACTCAATCAAGACAAAAGAGCCTGTCTCACTTTGTAAACCATAAACTGCCACAGATAGGCAGTCAGTTTGCTCTTTTCCTTGGTGCCGGTGTTTTTTCCAGTGGTATCAGCGCCATTATCCTCAGTTATCCGCAGTTTTTTAATCTTGATACCTTTACCTTTAGCCCTCTGTTATTTTCTCTTACCTTGGCGGCCATGATCATCGCCGGCGTCATTGGCATACACCTGGTCGTAAGTGTCGCCATTGCCAGCCCTATGTTATTACCATTAAATCCAGACCCAACCCAGCTGGGCTTTTTGTTTTTAAGTGCTTGGGCCATCGCAGCCGGTAGCAGTGGGTTAACAGGACTCGGATTATTGATGACCAGCCGTTACCAAATACCGACTCGAACCATTATTAACAACAGCCGCCACTACGCCGTTTTGATGTGGCTGCTTTGTAGCTTAATAAACTGTTTTTTTCTGTAATAAAAAAGCAGACAATTTTGTCTGCTTTTCGCTACTTAGTAACGCTTTCCAACACTGCATTCATGGCACTATAGCCGTTCAAACCGATAAGGACTTGGGTCAATAATAGGTGTAACACCTGAGATTAGATCTGCCGCTAATTGCCCAGCGGCAGGTCCCGTGCCAAAGCCATGTCCTGAAAACCCCGTCGCCACGGTTAAGCCTGGAATGGATTTAATATGATCAATTATCGGATTTGAATCAGGTGTCACATCAATAATGCCAGCCCATGCTTCAGCAATTTCTGCTTTTTCAAAAATTGGCCATGCTTGACGGAGATTATTAAGCGCCTGCTGATTTAAGTCAGCGTTAAAATCTGGATCATTGGTTCTGACCTTTTCAAAAGGAGAACGGCTGTTTGCCCCCCAGCGACGAGGAAGCACTAAATCTTTAAAGAAATAGCTTCCCATTGAGACATTCAGAAAACTACGCTGAGTACGAAGCTGGTCAAGATATTTATGACCAATTAACAGGTGATCCAGAGTAATCGGAGCATCTAATTTGCCTCGCTGCGTAATGATATAACCACCATCTTGATGTTTACGGAAAGAAAAATCAGGTCCTCCAACCGCTATACTGGTTGGTCCTTCCATGGGTTTAGTACGCAATACCGAACAGATTAACGGAAGTGTTGGGAATGAAATCCCCAAGTTGCCCAAGAAGCGTCTTGACCACGCACCACCCGCTAGCAAAACTTGTTCGCAGCGAATGTCCCCTTTTTCTGTAACAACGCCACGAATTTCCCCTTCGGTAGACAAGCTACGCACCGCACATTGCTGAACAATAACAGCGCCTTTTTTAATGGCTGCATTCGCAATGGCAGGGGCAGCAATAGACGGTTCTGCGTTACCATCTGAAGGAGTATAAACACCACCAAGCCAGCTACCTTTGCCACCCGGTACTAATTCATCAATTTCCTGAGGACTAACCATTCTAGAGTCCAATGAAAGAGACTCCACAGACTTTAACCAGCTTTTGTGCATTGCCAGTTGCGCTGGCGTTCTCGCTAAAAACATAATACCGGCTTGTTTATAGCCCACATCACGGCCAACTCGATCAGGCATCTCTGCCCAAAGTTTATCCGCAGCTTGCGCCAAGGGAACATCATCTAAATGTCGGTTAGTTTTACGAATCCAACCTAAATTTCGAGAAGATTGTTCGCCGGCAATATGACCTTTTTCCAAAAGAACAACAGGTATATTTCGCTCTGCTAAAGCAAGAGCGGCCGTCACACCAACAATGCCGCCCCCAATGATAACCACACGGGTTGAATCAGGAAGTTGATCTTGGGTCTCAACCTTTTCAAGTGTTTTGGTCATAACTTTTTCCTGAAAGCATAGAGAAGTTAAATCTTATTCTAACCACTGAAAGTAAACGGTTATTTGCCTATGGAGATTTCTTCAACATTTGCGGTAGATGCTCCCCGAAATGCAGTCACTTCAATCTCAACTTTGTAAACCGTTGAACCCAATGGTGGACAAGTTGCTGTCGATGCTGGGTTAATTCCTTTGAACTTTGTACCAATAAAGTTCATAACATCGTGAATATGTGCTGGGTCCTGAATAAATACACGAGACATAACCACATCCGCTAAGGTTGCACCAACTGAGGCCAAGGCACGTTCGATGTTTTTAAACACCTGCTCGGCTTGTTCAATTACATCCTCCGGAATTTCTTGTGTGTCAGGGTTACGGCCAGCGGTATTGGAAACAAAAATCCAATTATCTACGGCAACCAATCGTGAATAGCTCGCACTTTCTTCGAATTTTGAGCCAGTTTTAGCTTTTACAATTTTAGTCATATGCTTTGCCTAATATTCAATCTAAATAATATGATTTGGAAAAATAAGGTGGTTCTGCTTATTCACAGAAAAAGCCTTCAAAAAAACATAAAGCGGCTTAACGCAATGCAGGGACATCCCATAAGTTCAGCTTCACCCCAATGCCTTTTTCAACAGCATTACGATAGACAACCGTTGCCCATGCCACGTCCTCTACTGGCATACCGCCCACAGAAAGAATGATGATCTCGTCTTCATTTCGACGAGCAGGCGAATCACCAGAAACAATTTTGCCAAGGTCTTCGATATCGTCATGGGTTAACTTGCCTTCTGCAATCATGTCCATGCAACGAACACCCACAAGCGGAATCACGCAATGAGCAGGCTTAGGCACCTCCTCGTACCAAGCCTCATACAAACCTGTGTTATCAAGGACTTTACGAACATCTTTTTGCTCCATGCCATCATCTAAACGACAGCTAGCAGGCATCGCTAAAAACGCTCCGAGTTTAACCCACTCACGCTTAACAATTGGGTAAGTCGTTGGATCACCAACTTCTCCAGAGTTACAGTAAGAAACCAGATCCGAATCACGAACAACGGCTTCAACACTATCAACAACCTCAACACGAGTAACCTGAGGAAAGGTTTCTTTTACCCAAGCAACAAAACTGTCTAAGCTTTTTTGACCACGACCTTTCACTTTAATCGTGTCGACTTCAGGACAGGCCGCAATAAAAGCCGCTACGGTCGTCTTCCCCATTACCCCAGGACCTAAAAGGCCAATAATTTTCGAGTCTTTACGAGCCAAATGACGTGCCCCTACACCAGGAATAGCCCCCGTCCGATAAGCGGACAGCAAATTTGCTGACATATAAGCCAAAGGCGCTCCAGTATCGATATCATTCAAAATCATCATCAAGATAGAGCGAGGTAAGCCTTTTTCTCGGTTAGCGATATTTGAGCCATACCATTTCACGCCACATGTTTGGAAATTCCCACCAAGATAAGCAGGCATCGCCATCAATCGACGATCTGCAGTGGGCTTTGGCATCGTAGGGAATGGAGATTCAGCAGGAAAGGTAATCATGGCACCATGAGAATCATTATTAGGGCCAGCCATGCGATAATCGCCCTTATACAAAAGTCCAAACATTTCTTCCATCGTATCGACACAGCTGGGCATATCAGTCACACCAGCTTTGATCATGTCTGACTCAGAAAGGTAAATAAAATCGATTTTCGTATTCTCGCTCATAGCCATACCTATTAACATTTGGTTTATATTTTTATATTAGTAATTAACACTTCTCTTAAAGATAAAATAAGGTTAAAAAAATCAATATTAATTTTCGCATTCTTATGTATTACTCATAAAAATATTTATTTTTTAACGACCTTAAAAAGAGAAATTTAAATCAAAGATTCTTCATCCTATATATAAAAAATTCCCATTAAAATATCCCTTTAGGGACATTTAGTGGTGCTAATAGCATACTTAGGATTGTCAAAGACTAAAGCAACTGAAAGGTGGGGAATGAAAGGCAGAATTATTTGCAAAATAATGGCTGAACTATACTTACATTCAGCCATTATTTTATGTTCTGTACAAATGGAATGCTTTACAAACGACTAGCACCATAAATAAAAGTACCATTTTCCGTAGAGGCCTGAGGAGCAGGTACGGCGTCACCTGTTTGTGGAGAGACAGGGAAGATAGCATTAATTTGCCCTGTTCCAGAACTACCAAAATACGGAGTGATAACTTCTACTTTTTGATCATAGTCAGACCAGCCTAGCGCTCCAAGCAACATCGCTGTATCGTGCATAAAGCCTTCACCATGACCTTTTGCCGCATATTCAGGTAACATTTCACAAAATGTTTTCCACTCCGCATTTTCCCACATTTCAACGACACGGTGGTCTAAAGTCTCTAGAAATGGACTCCAGACTTTCGTTGAAAAATTAGGCGCTTGTCCATTTTGAGCAAAACGATGGGATAATGAGCCGCTCGCCAAAATAGCCACTGTACCGTCGTAGTATTTTTCAATCGCCTCACGAATTGCCCAGCCCAAACGCGCCGAGTCATTCAAGTAATGCACTGTTAATAGGGCTGATACTGAAATACACTTAAAATGTTGGTCTGAGTTCATATAACGCATTGGTACCAACGCCCCATACTCTGGTGCTAGTGTTGTCGCATCATGAGCCATGGTTTCAACGCCGTGTTCGTTACAAACCTTAGCAATAATACGTCCCAACTCTGGGTTGCCATCAAGACTGTACGCCATATTATTAATAAAGTGTGGCAACTCATTACTGGTATAAACCCCTTCCCAGTGTGGTGCACAATTGATGTGATAATTCGCATTAACCAACCAGTGTGTATCAAACACAACAATGGTATCTACTCCCAACTCACGGCAGCGCCTAGAGATCTCATAGTGGCCGTCAATGGCTGCTTGACGAAAGCCTTTTTGAGGGCCATCAAGCTCCGAAAGATACATAGATGGTACGTGTGTTATTTTTGCAGCAAGAGCTAACTTACCCATAGTAAATCTCCAAATAGTGTTTATCTATATAACAGTTCTGGCAAGAAAAGAGCGACCGATGAAAAAAACACAATTAAGCCAAGCCTGACCATATCGGCACACCAAAATGGTGTAATCCCTTTAAAAATCGTTCCCGCTTTGACATCTTTCAAAACAGCGCTCAACACAAAAACATTCATCCCTACTGGCGGGGTAATAAGACTGATTTCAGTCACCACAACCACCACAATGCCAAACCAGACCAAATCAAAACCTAGACTTTGTACCAAAGGATAAAAGATAGGAACCGTTAAAAGAATCATAGATAAACTTTCGAAAACCATTCCTAAGACCAAATAAATTGCAATAATAATTAAAATGACACCAAATGCAGACAGGTTGAAACTTTGTACAAAAGCCAATAATTCAGCGGGCAAACCAGCAATGGTAATAAAATCAGAAAAGATTAACGCGCCAATTAATACGGTAAACAACATAGCCGTTGTTCTACCTGTATCAATCAGGGCATGGAAAACCGCCTCTAAGGTTAGAGATTTTCGCACTAGAGCAATTAAGAAAGCCCCACCAGCACCAACACCTGCCGCTTCAGACGGTGTAAAAACGCCAAGGTAAATCCCTCCCATTACCACCAAAAATAAGAGCAAAACACCCCAAACATTTTTCAGCGCTTGTATACGCTCAGCCCCCCTGCGCGCTCCGCACTTGGGCCTTTTTCTGGATGCCGCCAAACCACAAATTTCACCGCCAATAGATACAGTAAAATCCCCAGTAAGCCAGGCAAAAAACCTGCAGCAAACAATTCGCGTATACTGGTCTCCGTTAACAAACCATACATCAGCAAAATAACACTAGGAGGGATCAAAATACCGAGTGTAGAACCTGCGGCAATAGATGCACTGGCAAGGCCATCACTGTAACCATACTTTTTCATCGGCGGCATAGCGACTTTTGCCATGGTTGCTGATGTCGCTAGACTCGAGCCACATATCGCCGAAAACCCACCACAAGCCACAATGGTTGCCATCGCCAAACCACCTTTTCGATGCCCCAGAAAAGCATTGGAGGCTTTGTATAACTCACCAGACAAATTTGCTTTGGTAACAAAGTTCCCCATCAAGATAAACAGAGGTATAACAGATAAACCATACTCTTGTGATGTATCGATAATGCGATTGGCAGCCAGTGATAAAGGCCCTGTCCAACGAAAATCAAACAGGTTATCAAGACTCAGACCTTGCAAATAACCAAATCCAACAATACCAACGGCCCCCATAGCAAAAGCAATCGGCATTCTAAAAACTAAAATAAGCACAAGAAGAGTGGCAAAACCAAAAGCTGAAACAATCATTTAGATATCTCCGCTTTTGAAAAAGCCGTATAAAAAGCCTTAAGCACAAGAATAACAGCTGTCACAAACATCATGATGGCAATAAACTGAATGAAATACGCCACAGGAATATGCAAAAACTCTGTCATGACCCCACGACGCAAGGACCTAGCCGCTTGGAACCAAACTCTTTCGGATAAAAAGAAAAAACCAGCTGCAATTGTCAGGTTAATAGCTAAACTGCTTATTCTCATAAAAATCACAGGCAATATGCGATCAAGAATATCCACTACCACGTGCGCACTAGTAAGGGTTACGATAGGCAGCTGACAAAAGACGATAATACAAAGAGCCAACTCCGTCAGCTCAGTTGTACCATTGATAGAATTGTTGAAAACATATCGCCCAATCACGTCAAAACAAGTCAATAACATCAAGGCGAGCAGCACAATTGACGATACCAATTCAAGAATGAAGGCTAGCCACTTAGCCAGCCCAAATTCTCCATGGTGTTTATTAACCATCGCAGATAACCACATCGTTACTCTCCGTGCTTAGCGGCGTACTGGTGAGCGGTATCACGAAGGTATGTCAGGATTTCTTTACCTTTATAACCATTTTCATCTGCTTCTTTTACCCAAACATCCGACACACCCTTTAGCCTTTCATTAAACTGTGCCACTAGATCTGAATTGTCCGAAAGCATCGTTACTTTAACTCCAGAATTTGTCGCGGCATCGATGCCAGACGCATCACTTGCGTCCCATGCCATGCCAGCCATAACCGACAGTTTTTCTCCAGACATTTTATTAATAATATCTTGGTCTGCTTGACTAAAACTTGAGAACGTATCAGGGTTCATGAACATAGAAAAACTGCCCATGTAGAGGCCATCTGGAAAAATCGTCAAATACTTAGTCACTTCCGAAAGACGCAGCACTTTTTGTTCCACTGTAGGCAAAAATGCTCCATCAATAACGCCCTGTTGCATCATTTCATAGACTTTTGGTGCTGGAATTACAACGGCTGTCACATGCAACTTTTCAGCAATAACACTCTGTACACCACCGCCAATACGAATTTTTTTATCTTTAAGTTCATCAACGGAAGTAACTGGAAAATTTGAGTGAATTTGACCAGGCCCATGGGTAAATAAAGCCAGTAATTTTAGACCATCAAACTCATGAGAATCAGAAAAGAACTTTTCATAAGTCGTCCACAACGCATAAGAAGCCGCTTCTGCATTGGCCCCCAAACCTGGCTGCTCAACGACTTGTGGTAGCTCAAAACGGCCTGGAGCATAGCCATGATAGCTATAGCTGGCATCAACAATACCATCTTCAACCAAGTTCCACATGCTTTTAGGATGACCCAAACCATAGACAATTTCGACATTAATTCGTCCACCCGTCGCATCAGAAATCGCTTTCCCCGGGCTGGAATAATAACCTCGTTCATGGGATTGGTTGGTGGTAGCCAACTCGCCACACGGATAGTTTCAGCGAACGTCATACTAGACAAAGTGGCGGCTACAGCAACAGAAAAGATACCTTTAAATTTCATCACGATTACCCTCTATTTATAATTATTTTTAATCGATTCTTAGTAAATCCATGCTCTACTTAAAAAGGCCATGAATATTGTTTTTATTAAACTTAAGAACCGGATCTAACTCAGTCAGCTCAAAAGAGATCTGGCAATAGCTATTATCAGTGATTGGCTTCATCCATTCGCAGAAGATAGCAAAGACTTTTTCCGCTACTTCTTGACGCACTTCCATACTGCGCCCATGACCTATTTTTAGGTTTAAATTTATTAATGCAAAATCATCACGACCGTCCGCTACGCGAAAATGGTCACAACAAATCGCTCGGCTACGCACACCACCCAAAGGAAAATGCCCCGTTGAAACAATGTATTCATGCAGCGTTTTAAACACTGCTTGAAAATCTAAGCGACCTTCAAGGTTGGCAGAATATTCAAAAACAAAATGTGGCATAAAAGTGCTCCGACAAGAGCGAGAGCATAAAGCTCTCGCCAATGTTTAAACTAAACGCCCCACTTAGGGATATGATGAGACCCCATGCTGATACAAACATTCTTAGGTTCACAGAACACTTCGAAGCTGTAATCACCACCCTCACGACCAGTACCAGACGCTTTCTTGCCACCGAACGGCGTACGAAGATCACGTACGTTTTGCGAGTTCACAAATATCATTCCTGCGTCTACTTTTTGCGCGATACGATGAACCTTGCCAACGTCTTGCGTCCATAAGTAAGACGCTAGGCCGTATTCATTGTCATTCGCCATGGCAATGACATCAGCTTCATCTTCGAATGGAATCAATACCGCAACAGGCCCAAAAATTTCTTCACGTGCAATACGCATATCATTGGTCACATCTCTAAATACCGTTGGACGAACAAAATGACCGCCTTTAAGATGATCTGGTAACTCATCAACTGGCTTATCTGGACCTCCTGCGATCAATGTCGCGCCCTCTTCCATACCGATACGAATGTAGCCAGTAACCTTGTCGAAGTGTTGTTGACTGATCAAAGAGCCTACTTGAGTATTCAAATCTGTCGGATCGCCAACTCTAATTTTGCTCGCTCGCTCAGCAAATTCCGTCGCGAACTTATCGTAAATGCCTTTTTGTACGAAAATACGAGAACCTGCTGTACAACGCTCGCCATTGATCGAGAAAATGCCAAATACCGCAGCGTCCATCGCGCGTTCGTAGTCACAATCTTCAAAGATCATTACTGGTGATTTGCCACCCAACTCCATAGAGAACTTTTTTAAGACCAGCATTGGCAATAATGTGTTTACCCGTTGAAGTACCGCCAGTGAAAGAGATCGCATCTACATCATCATTCGTGATGATGGCATTACCCGTTGTTGCACCTAGACCATGGACGATATTAAACACACCTGGTGGCACGCCCGCTTCGATAGATAGACGACCTAGAAAATCTGTTGTCAACGGAGACAGCTCAGACTGTTTCATTACCACTGTGTTGCCCAATGCTAGGGCTGGTGCTGTCTTCCAAGTACCTGTCATAAACGGTACGTTCCATGGAGAAATCAACGCGCATACACCTGTTGGTTGGTACAAGGTATAGTTCAGCATTTGGTCATCAACAGGGTAGGTATGACCATTCATTTGCTTTGCTTTTTCTGCAAAAAAATAAAAGTTATTTGATGCTCGCGGAATCAATGCATTCAACGTTTGATATAGAGGCAGCCCTGTGTCTGAAGTTTCAAGACGAGCCAATTCTTCAACATTCTCAGCAATAAGATCGCCCAACTTTTCAATAATTTTTGAACGCTTCGCTATTGGCATATTTGCCCAAGCAGGAAATGCATCTTTGGCAGCTTGAACCGCTTCAGCCACCTGCTCATCAGATGCATGAGCCACTTCGGCCAACATTTCGCCTGTCGCTGGATTAAAAGTTTGAAAGGTTTCTTTGCTTTCAACCCATTTGCCGTTTATCAAGTTCTTAATCATTTTTCTTTATTCTCCTGACAAAGAATCGGACGAGAAACCTCGACATCGATTTAGTTAACATGTTAAATAAATTAAACTCAACATGCATGCCTGTCAAGACTACTTAGCAACAATGAAATACATTTAATGAAAAGGCTTGCATGCATCAAAAATTGGAATACTTATTGCATTAATTGACATTTGTCACAGATGTGAAATTATCACGGACGTGCCCTAATCAAATAACTGACAACAAACGGGAGCGCATACAAATGGTAAACATCAGTCCTTACGATATTTTGCCTTCTCTCATTAAGAGCATTGGTCAACGTCATTTTTATGATCAAGTTGTCTACTCAATAAAAGCTCTAGATTCTATTTCTAACATCAGAATTGTTAGCTACTCAAAAACAAACCATCCCGTATTCTTAGGAGACTACCCAATCACAGAAATGGACAAAATATACTGTGAATCTGCCTATTTGTTAGACCCTATTTACGATGTGATTTATGGTAAGAATCAAGAAGAATTGGTTACCTTAGACAGTATTGTTAATGAGGATTTTTTTCATTCGACTTACTACGACACATTTTATCAGCGTCTTGGTTGGTGCAATGAAACCAATATCGTCATCGGCACCAATGACGACACAAAAATATGTATCGCCTATTCAACCAAAGACAACGATCTATCCTTACAAGCGGTTCATCAAGAGACTCACCCTTGCCTCAATGCCATCAAAGCAGCTGTATTAACTCATGAGCGTATTGGGAATCAACGAGAGCGCACTCCCCTCCTAGAATATAAAAATCTCAATCAAAGCAACGATTACTCTCACCCAGAATCACAGAGCCTTACCAAACGGGAAAAGGAGATTGTTGGGCTTATTTTAGAGGGCTTATCCTCTGCTTCGATTGCGGAAAAATGCTCTCGTTTCAGAAGGAACGATTAAGAATCATCGCAAGAATATCTATCGCAAGCTAAAAATCAAATCACAAGCAGAGTTATTCTGTAAATTCCTTCCGTAACGCAAAAGGTGTATTGACAAGAGATCTTTTTTGCGAAATTATAATTAACATGTTAACTATAATTGGCAAAAAACATGTTTCATTACAGACAAAAAAAATTAAATAAAGTGGTATCAGAAACAGCCGATGCCAGCTACGAAATTAAACTAGACGACACCATTCTTCCTCCAACGTCAGGGAATGTCATTGGTGTCGCTCTAAACGATAAAGCCTTGGTGAAATCCTTAGAGCACGTTTTCAACGAAAAACCACACATTCAACCACCTAAAACGCCTGTTCTTCATATTAAAACGGACAACACTCACATTGGTTACGCAAGTACGATCAAGGTACCGGTTGATAAAGGTCCAATTTATGCGGGACCCTCCTTGGGTATCGTTATTGGTAAAAACGCCACTCGTGTTGATGTCAGCAGCGCCTTAGATTTCGTTGCAGGTTTTACGGTTGTGAACGAGGTAAGCCTTGCAGAAACGTCTTTCTACCGCCCAGCGGTCAAAGCAAAATGTCGCGATACGTTTTGCCCTATTGGCCCATGGACAGTAGACAAAGAAGCCGTCAGCACTCCCAATAATTTGAACATTAAGACATATGTTAATGACGTGTTAGTACACAATACCAATACTGACCAATTAATCTACTCAGTTGAAGAAATAATAAGCTACATCAGCAGTTTCATGACCCTAGAAGCGGGAGACATCATCATCGCAGGCACACCGGAACGCACACCCGATTTAGAAATTAAACCAGGTGATAGTGTCATGATAGAGATCGAAGGCGTTGGCCGCCTAGTCAACCCAGTAGAACAAGAATAGGAAGTAGTCATGAAAAGCGCACGCATACTTTTTAACAATGAAACATTAGACGTCACGATTAATGAACAAAATCAAGTCGTCACTCAGCAAGGTAAAATATTAGAAGAAGGGTCTTTCTCTTGGCTACCACCTTGCGAAGGCAAAATGTTTGTTTTGGCCATCAACTATGCCGACCATGCGGCAGAACTCTCTTTCACAGCACCAGAAGAACCCCTGGTGTTTTTGAAAAACAAAAACTCCTTAATTGGTCATGACCAAAAGACCTATCGTCCAGACAATGTCGACTACATGCACTATGAATGTGAGCTTGTTGTGGTCATCGGCAAAGAAGCGAAAAACGTCTCTAAAGAAGAAGCTATGGATTATGTTGGCGGCTATACAGTAGGAAATGATTATGCCATCCGTGACTATTTAGAGAACTATTACCGCCCTAATCTGCGCGTGAAAAGCCGTGATACTTGTACTCCTATTGGCCCCTATATTGTTGATGCAAAAGAGGTCAAAGACCCACATAACCTGATGTTACGTACTTACATCAATGGAGAATTAAAGCAAGAAGGCAATACGAAAGATTTGGTGTTTAACATCCCACATCTAGTCGCCTATTTAAGTGACATTATGACGTTATCGCCCGGCGATATGATCTTCACAGGTACGCCAGAAGGACTAGCAGATGTTAAGCCTGGAGATGTGGTAATAACAGAAGTTGAAGGCGTTGGTGTCCTCAAGAACACCATTATTTCTGAGTCAGAATATCTAAAGAACTTAAATAGTTAAGGGGACAACATGCTTTCAAACGACATCATTACTTCCTGTGCAAACAGACTTAATCAGGCAGAAAAAGAACGCGTTCAAATTCGCCAAATTTCACTAGATTACCCAGATATCACGATTGACGATGCGTATGCGATTCAACGCGAATGGGTACAAATGAAATTGAATGAAGGTCGCACAATAATTGGTCATAAAATTGGACTCACTTCACGAGCAATGCAAATGAGCCTCACAAATAGATGAGCCAGATTACGGCACCTTGCTTGATGACATGCTGTACTACGATGGCTGCGAAATCGAAACGGACAAATTCATTGTTCCGCGTATCGAAGTCGAACTGGCATTCGTTTTAAAAAACCCTTGAAAGGGCCAAACTGCACGATTTTCGATGTGTATAACGCAACAGATTACGTTATCCCTGCACTTGAACTGATTGACGCCCGCAGCCAATCGATAGATCCAGAAAGCAAACGCCCTCGCAAAGTCTTTGACACCATCGCGGACAACGCGGCCAATGCCGCTATCATTTTAGGTGGCCGTCCAATCAAAGTCGGCGAAATAGATTTACGTTGGGTATCAGCCATTATGCAGCGTAACGGCATAATTGAAGAAACAGGCGTTGCCGCAGGTGTACTCAATCACCCTGCCAATGGGGTTGCATGGTTAGCCAATAAATTAGCACCATTTGATGTTGAGCTTGAACCAGGACAAATTATTCTTGGTGGTTCTTTTACTCGGCCAATAGCTGCCCGCAAAGGTGATACGTTCAATGTGGACTATGGCCCACTTGGCTCAGTATCTTGTCATTTTGCTTAGGAGATAGACATGTCTGCCCCTAAAAACACTTTCAAAATAGCACTCAAAAACCGCCAGCCACAGATTGGACTGTGGCTTGGATTAGCGAATAACTATACTGCAGAACTCATTGCGAGCGCAGGGTTTGACTGGCTATTGATCGACGGTGAGCACGCACCAAACACTCTGCAAACCATGGTAGGTCAGTTGCAGGCCATTGCGCCTTTTGCTAGCCATCCAATCGTGCGTCCAGCATGGGCTGACCATGTTGCGCTTAAGCAAATTCTTGATCTTGGCGTGCAAACAATACTGGCCCCCATGGTCGACAACGCAGAGCAAGCAGCAGAAATAGTCAAAGCAACTCGATATCCACCAGCGGGGATTCGTGGTGTTGGCAGTGCCTTAGCACGTGCTTCCCAGTTCAATAGAACACCGGATTATCTAAAAACCGCCAATGACGAAATCTGTGTACTGGTACAAATAGAGTCTCTTCAAGCAGTCAAAGAACTGGATAACATTCTTGCTGTAGATGGTGTTGATGGTGTCTTTATTGGACCGGCAGACCTAAGTGCTTCGCTTGGATACATTGGACAGCCAAACCACCCAGAAGTCGTCAAAGTAATTGAAAAGAGCATTAAAAAAATCGTGGCCGCCGGTAAAGCACCAGGAATTTTGATGGCCGACAAACAACAAGCCAAACATTACTTATCGCTTGGTGCATTATTTGTCGCCGTAGGCAGTGACACAGGCTTGCTAATGAACAGCACTAAGGCTTTGGTGAATGAGTTCAAACCTGAACAAAATTCCCATAAAGAAACAACAGCGTCCGTCTATTAAATGCTGATTGTCATCTGAGTAGGTAGGCCTCCCAGTTAACATACTCAGATGTTTGATCTTTTGATCACCCTTACTTTGCCCAGTGTCACGCTAATTCGTGCGCTGGGATTTTTTACTATTTCTGTGCCATACTCCTAAAAAAAACAACACTAAAATAAAGAAACGAATTCAATGAAAAAAGAGTGGATTCCAAATATCAATATTGGTCAGGATTATGATGTCGCTTACAAAGACGCCACTATCCATTTTGATGTGCTTGGAAAAATGGCCGACTTTTTCGGACGTGATATGCCTATGCATTTGCATGCTGAATATTGTCAAATACACCTCATTTTATCTGGTAGAACGCTGTTCAATATCGATCAGAATGTTTACGAAACGGAAAGCTGTGCCGCCTTTTATACACCGCCAGCCACACCACACGCCTTTTTAACAGAACCGACAGCGCCTGGCTATGTCATCACCATTCATAACACTCATTTACAAAAAATCATGGCCGAACTGAATGCCTACAGCAATCACAACTCATTGCTTATGCCATTTCATATCGATCAACAAAAAGAAACAGGGCTAGGCCAACATCATTGGGAGCAATTATTAACGCTTTTTAAAATGCTCAAGCTGGAATGGAACCAATCTGCACTATATCAACAGGACTGTATTGAAACACTTGTTAAACTTATCTTGATAAACATGCTAAGACTCTCAGGCTCCGAGCAGCCTAAAAAACAGCACAATCAGAGTGAAATTCTCTGTTTTAGAGAGTTTAGCACCTTACTAGAGCGACATTTTTTAATCGAGAAGCAAATACAATTTTATTGTGATGCGTTACAAATAAATGAAAGCCGATTGAACTATTTATGCAAAAAATAACCAAACTCAGCCCAAAGAAAATGATAAATGGGCGTGTTTTACTGGAAGCCAAACGCTTGCTATCCCATACGAATAAAAACCTCACCGAGATCGCTTACACATTAGGCTATATAGATCCTTCTTATTTCTCTCGGTTCTTTTTGAAAAATACTGGAATGAAGTCCTTCAGATTTTCGCAAGCACTATAGAAAGGTAGAATAACCGATCCATACGACATAAATAATCACCGAAAGAACTTATTTAATTAATTAAAAATTACGTCAACACTTTCTAAAAGGCATCCATAACACGATTAGAATATTTTCTTGAAAAAACACCGCTTTTGGGACATATCTGTTTTCAATAAAAGCACTAGTGTAAGTAACTGTCTAATTAAAGCCAACTTTTATCTATATAGAGGATTATCAATGAGAATGAATAGTATCGATTTATCAAGCATTGAGCTTATGCCATGGGGAACTATTTCAGATCTTGGTGCTAACAAAATCGAAGGAGACTGTATTATTAAAGGTGCAGTCGTCTATGGTGCTCCTGATTCAGCGGTATGCTGTGCTTACTTCAGCTGTACCAAAGGTGAATTTGACATGGAATACCCTTTTCATGAGCATGCAGTTGTTGTTGAAGGAGAGGTAACATTAACCCTTCTTGATACTGGGGAAGAAAAAACTTACAAAAAAGGCGATGCTTGGTTTTTTGAAAAAGGTACCAAATTGAAATGGGTAATCCATAGTGAACACTTTGTTAAGCACTATCTATCCATCATAGAATAAGTTTCGTTAGCTCAGATCAAACTTTAGCTCAAACTATGATTACCAGTTTGAATCTGAGCCAAATACTTCTTTATACCCCCCTTCTCTAACAACTCATATTAACTAACTTATATCCCATCACACATCCCACTTGATAATCTTGATCTACAAATATCTCACTGACAAAGAAACATTCACAATAAGATACTTATCTGTGAGCACGGTCTTACAACAAGTGTTAAAGACCTTGTCCTAGATCAAAAGTAACTATTGCTAAACTTCAAATACATTGACTAAGACACTCAAAAAACATTTTACTTAACATGTTAATTAAAATAATATGATTGAGGAGTTATTATGGGTATTTTAAGTATTGTGGCAAAAGTAACACACGTTCCAACCATGCTGTTGTCAGAACAACCTGGCCGATTAGCAGGATGCCGACAATCTGCTATTGATGGTCATCGTGAAATTGCACGTCGTGCAAAAGCGGCAGGAGTCGATACTATTGTAGTTTTAGATACACATTGGTTGGTAAATGCTGGGTATCATATTAATGCCAACGCCCACTATCAAGGCATATACACAAGCCATGAGTTTCCCCATTTTATTCAAAACTTGTCTTACTCTTATGAAGGCAATCCAGAACTAGGCAATGCTATTGCGACTAAAGCGACGGAGAAAGGTGTGCATATGCTTTCGCACCAAGTTGAAACACTCGACTTAGAATATGGCACTCTTGTGCCAATGCGTTACATGAACGAAGACAGACATTTCAAAGTGGTCTCTATTGCCGCTTGGTGTACGGTTCACAGCTTAGAAGAGTCTCGTCGCGTTGGTGAAGCCATTCATGCAGCCATTGAAAGTAGCAATAACAATGTCATGCTAATCGCCTCTGGCTCACTTTCTCATCAAATTTGGGAGAATCATTTATACGAACAAAATAACGGAACATTTACTATTTCTCGTGAATTTCACCGTCAAGTTGACCTTCGTGTTTTAGATCTCTGGCAAGCTGGTGACACAAAAACATTCCTAGCAATGCTACCTGAATACGCAAAATTTTGCTGCGGTGAAGGCGGTATGCATGACACTGCGATGCTATTTGGAGCATTAGGCTGGGATAAATATAACGCAAAGGCGGAAATCATTACCAATTACTTTCCAAGCTCAGGTACTGGGCAGGTAAACGTAATATTCCCTATTAGGTAGGTACATGCTCAATAAAACCATTACAAAACAAGATCTAGCTACGCAGGCAGCACTGCAACTTTGTAGTGCTGCGATGGATCAAGCGGAAAAATGTGGTATCAACATCTGCATAACGATTGTTAATTCTTCTGGTCGAACTCTTGCCAGTGCGGCAATGAACAATGCACCTCTTCTATCCCAAGCTATTTCCCATAAGAAAGCCTTTACTGCTGCATCATTTGGTATACCAACCAAGCAATGGCAAGAAAGACTTGCAGAAAGAAATAACACCTTACTCGCTTTACAGAGCGAACCAGACTTTACCTTTCTAGGTGGCGGCATCCCCATTTTACTTCAAGGCATCGTCATTGGGGCAATTGGCGTCTCTGGCGGCAGTGAACAACAGGATATTGATTGTGCAACTATCGCAATAAATACTTTAGTTAGTTGATGAATGAACAATGTGCCAAAACGCCACATGCCTTTAAATTAGGAGCTTCCATGTCCTCTGTTTTAAAAAAACTAACCATCCCGTTACTTGGCTATTTGGTCGCTTTTGGGCCGCTGTCTATCGATATGTATCTACCCAGTCTACCGACTATCGCTGATAATTTAGGCACTACAGATCAATTGATACAAACAACAATCACTGTTTTTCTACTTGGGATGGCCATAGGCATGATTATCTTTGGCCCTTTATCCGATATGTTAGGTCGGAAACGTTTATTGCTAGCAGGTATTGGATTTTATTTTTTAGCAGTATTGGTTGCGCCATGGCATCGACTGGCGAAAGCCTAGTGCTTTTCCGTTTTCTACAGTCTCTAGGAGGGGCAGCCGCTGCCGTACTTGGAAGAGCCTTAGTTCGAGATTTATATGAACTAAAACGTGCTGCCAACATACTATCGTATATGCACATCATTTCTATGATGGTCATGCTGATATCGCCAATATTGGGCGCTTATATTGTTAGCTATTTTGAATGGCGCTGGATCTTTTACTTCTTAGCGCTATTTTCAATGGTGGCGTTTATGGGGAGCGCTCTGTTATTACCAGACGTAAAACAAAATGTGGTCGCAAAGCCTAGTGTTGGCCATTACTGTAAAAACTACATTGAATGTTTACGTGCCCCTTTATTGATTCAATACGTACTGACAAATGCCTTTTCATTCGCAGGTATGTTTGCTTTTATTGCGACATCCGCTTTTGTCTACATCAAGCATTTCCAACTTTCCGAAACCCATTATGCTTTACTGTTTTCTGCGAACATTTTCGCTATTATTATTGCAACCTTGCTCAACTCTTATTTAAGCAAACGCTATAACGTAAGCATGGCATTGCGTGTGGTGGTAGCCGTGTCTTTTGTCGCAACGTTAATTATTTGGGGAATGATTGGTTTCAATAAAGTACCACTCGCATTATTTGTCACAGGCACCATGCTTTATATCAGTGTAACGGGGGCTATTGGTGCAAATAGCCTAGCAATACTCTTTATACAACTGCCAGAAAAAGCAGGTACGGTTTCAGGGTTATTAGTCGCAATGCAATTTGCCATGGGAAGTTTCATCAGTTATCTGGCAAGTTTACTCTTTGATGGCACTCCAGAAAGCCTTTTGATTATGATGGCATGCTGCGGCACGCTTTGCTCAGTTTTCTATCTAAGCACACATTTCAGTAAATAAAGTCATCAAGCATTTAAAACGATAAATACTGCTTTGAATGGTGTTTTTGAAGACAATACATCGGTTTCTATATTTCAAATAATATCGCTCCTCTTACCCATTAAGAATTACACTGTAGCAGGCACACCACTAAAGACTCCTTTAAACAAGTCTCATCCAAAGATGAAATAAGGTGTAAAAAAAGTACATTGTGAGGCCCGCTAGTTCGCTAGTTCGCTAGTTCGCTAGTTCGCTAGTATCTACGTCAAACAACTATCAAGCTACTCGTCGCTTTTCTCTAATTTTGCTAAAAGTAAACACCAGAATAGATAGAACGGTCACCGTAAGCAGTGTTAAAGCGATAGGCCGCTCAATAAAAATACTAAACTCTCCATTAGAGACGCCCAGTGTTTGACGCATACGGTTTAGAAACACTGGCCCTAGTACTAAACCTAAAATGATAGGCACAGCCGGAACATTATTTCGTTTCATCACATAGCCAATCACAGAGAAACCTAACGCAATAAAGGCATCAGTAAATTGATAATTTTGACTGTAAGCACCTAAAAATCCGAGAACAAAAATTAAGGCACCAATAAAACGGCCACGAATTCTCGTAATATTAATAATGAATCTTGAAGCAAACGTTAAATATATGAATATAAAAATATTCATCACAAACAAGGCAACATACAGACCAGAAATAAACTCAGGATGCTCACTGAACAAACGAGGCCCTGGTGTATAGTTGTGCACCATAAACACCGACAACAGCATGGCCATTAATGCGTCTGCTGGGATACCAAACGCCAATAATGGAACCAAAACGGACGCCGTTACCGCATTGTTAGAGGTTTCTGATGCCACAATACCAGCCTCTGCACCTTTACCAAACTCTTCTGGATTTTTAGAGAACTTCTGCGCCAAGGTATAGGAGAAAAATTGTGAGCCAAATTCTCCCACCCCAGGCAATAATCCCATAACAACCCCCAACAAGGCCGAACGAATCGCTGTCACCTTATTGCGCATCAGCACAACAAAACCCTCAAAACGCCCAGTCCCCTCTAATTTAGTTTTGAAAGAGTCACCGCTTTTGGTAGAAATCAGCACATAGGCTTGAGACATAGCAAAAAGGCCGATAACCGCTGGAACTAATGGCACTCCGGCCAATAACCAAGACTGGTCAAAAGTATACACTTGGGAATTAAAGGATCGATCAATACCAATTGAACCTAAAAACATCCCCAAACCAATCATGGCTGCCGCTTCGAGCGCATACTTATTATGAGCAAGCACCACAAAAACCATCCCAAGCAATGCCAGCATAGCGAATTCAGCACTTCCGAATAGGGTAGCTACCTGAGATAAGGTTGGCGCAAAAAACACCAAAGACAAAACACTCACAATGCCACCAAAAAACGAAGAGGTATAGGCAATAGATAGAGCTTTTTTACCATGCCCTTTTTGGGCCATGGGGTATCCATCATAGGTCGTCAGAACCGCTACAGGGGTTCCGGGCGTATTCATTAATATGGCAGGGATAGCCCCTCCATACCAAGCACCACCATAGACACCTAACAATAAAGTCACCCCAAAGAGCGGCTCCATTGTGAAGGTCAAAGGCAGCAAAATAGCCATAACACCCGCTGGTTCTAAACCTGGTATTGAACCGATAGTCACACCAATAAGGGCACCGATTATAACAGCCCAAATGACGCCGTTCCCAAATACCTCATGGATACCTAATGCAATTAAATCCATACGAAATCTCTAAAAATATTTGTTCATGAACCAAAGGGTTTGCTCGCTGAATAGCTTTTCATACAAGACTACATCTGGTATCCAGATATTCACCCCAACCCTAAAAATAAGAATAATTAGCGCAACCGCTATAAGAGTATTCAATACCCAAATTGGCGACAATAAACGACTTAACCAGACAATGGATAAGACAAATAATGTGGTTGATATAGCAAAGCCTACCATCGTGATAATGTTGACATAAAAAAAGAAAAGAACGGCAGTAATCAGTACAACTCGATACTCACCTAAGCTTTCCACTAAACTATCTATTAAGCCTTTTTCTCCCTCTATTGGTTTAATCACCAACAGCAATTTGATAAACGAAAAAAAGCCAATAAACCTAAACCAAACAATGGCGCAACATAAGGTTGAGTATACCAACCATGATCACGCTTAATCTCTACTGTATGGCCTTGATAAGAAAAGATTAGATAGCAACTGATGAGGGTCATTACCAAAAAAAATAGCTTGGACTTGCGATTTTCATATTCCATTGTGATCCCCTCGCTTACGGTTAGAAACAGTATTAGAAATAGGGACGATCAAAACAGGGACCGTTGTATTGTGAATCACCTTTTGTGCAGTAGAACCTAGAAACATTCGCGATAATGCGTTAACACGACGGTCACCCATCACCAACATGCTGGCTCCAACATCTTTCACTGTATCAACAATTTTTTTCGCCGGATCACCAAAACGAACGACCACTTCAATACTGTCTTCGTCAAAATCAACATCATTCAACTCTTCCGCAACAAAGTTATGGATTCGTTGTTTCATGTAGCTTCGTAATTCTTCCTTTAGTGATTCGAGATGCGCATCATGCGCTTTCTTTAATTTAAAGCCTCCGAATGAATCATCATTACCACGATGAAATTGTTCAGAAACATGTAGGAAAAAAATCTTTCCTTTAGTCAAAGAGGCCTGTTCTAAAGCAGCATGTAAAACAACCCTACTACCCTGCTCCAAATCAGACGCGTATAAAATATTTCGCATTTATTGGACTCCAAAGATCCAGTCATCTGAAAAGAAGACTGGATCTCAGCATTGGAACTTACTTCGCGCGATTAACAACCTTACGAACAGTGTTCTCTAACAAGCCTTCCATACCAAACTCAACACCTAATCCAGAAGACTTATTGCCTCCAAATGGCACATGAGGGAGTACTTCTGCATGGTTATTTACCCAGACTGTTCCCGAATCAAGTTGGCTCACAACCCAGTCAAGCTCATCACAAGGCTCACCCCAAACAGAACCGCCTAAAGCAAATTCTTCATGAATGGCTTTTGACATGACATCATTAAGATCATCGTAAGGAATAACCGGAAGCACCGGACCAAATTGTTCATGACAAACAACATCAATATTATGCTGTGGGTTTTTGATAATAGTTGGAGCAATAAAGTAACCATCTAAACCAGATGGCAACTCTGCAGCAATCACTTCCGCACCAGACTCGCGAGCATCAGCAATCATCGCTTTCACTTTTTCATACTGATTCACGTTTTGTACCGGGCCGAACGTCACACCCTCTTTCATACCATTACCAACAACCTGTGCAGCGGCTATTTTTACAAGAGCATCACATAGCGCTTCATATTTAGAACGGTGGACATAAAGACGCTTCAGACATGCGCAGGTTTGACCCATATTGACAAAAGACGTCATAAAAATCTTTTCTGCGATTTTATCAACATTGGCATTTTCTAAAACAATACCTGCGTCATTACCACCCAATTCCAACGTCACCTTTTTAAGATCACCAGCCACCAAAGAGGCAATACGCTTGCCAACAGGTGTTGAACCGGTAAAGACAACTTTTTTAACATCTGGATGGGACACCAAAGGCTCACCAACTTCTTTTTCACCGATGACACACTGCACCAAGTTAGGCATTGTGTGCTCATTAATAATATCGACTAAACGCAGTGTATTGATTGGCGTGAGAGAAGAAGGTTTTATCACCACACTATTGCCGGCACGAAGAGCTGGCATAATATGCCAAATAGCAATCATTAAAGGCCAGTTCCAAGGTGTAATTGAGGCAACAACGCCAACAGGCATACGATGTACCTCAACACGACGCTCATCACTGTCTTCAAGCACCTCAGGATCCAGCTTTAAATCCGCATTGTAGTGAGTCCAGCCCACTGCTCCACCTACTTCAAACTGAGCAAGAAACAGAGGCTTTCCTTGCTCTGCTGTAATAATTTCAGCCAACTCAGGTGCTGCTGCCTCTATGGCATTCGCCACATTATGCAAGGCCGCAGTACGCTCCTCATGTGATTTTGCACTCCACTGTTTAAAGGCCACCTTGGCCTTTTCGACAGAGTCATTTACATCATCTACCGTAGATGTCTGAATTGACTTATAAACTTGCTTAGTCGCTGGATTAATAATGTCTAAAACCATGTTTTCCACCATTCTTTTTATTTTGAGCAATTTGAAGCACGTAAATTAATAGTTACTTTATTTCAGAGACTAATTTTTTTGCATTTTCGAAATCTAGAGTGATCAATTTTTGTGCATCTTTATCGTTTGTCCAATACACGCCAGCCCCCGTATTTTTCTTGCAACTTCAGCACATCGGGTGACTGAAGAGCGGTTTCTGCAATCGCAGCAATTTTATCGATAATAGGTTGGGGGGTGCCTTTTTTAACAAACAAACCATTCCACAGTGTTTGAGAAATGCCAGTTTCTTCGTTCAAAGTTGGCACTTGTGGAAGAATTGACAAACGCTTGAAAGTGTAAGAACTTAACACTTTCACGTCTTTTGAATCTAAACAAGGAAGAATCTGCTGCGTTGTTGTATTAATAACATCCGCATCACCATTAGCTAACACAGAGCAATCTAAAGCATCAAAAGCAGAATCAGAGGCAAATTTAAAGCCTAATTTTTTCGCTGCCTGAAAAGTAATGGCAGTGGGCGTTGCTTCATAACCAAAGTGCCCTAAAGAGACATCATGTGTTTTGGCATATTCAGCCAATTCCGTTAGAGTACTGTAAGGTGCATCTGACTTAACCGCCAAAACAAATGGGTAATCCAAGAAAATGCCGACAGGAACAAAGGCATCAGCAGCATATGGAGCATTGCCCCCAACAACCTGACTTGTTACCAAGTCGACGACAAATGAACCTATTACACTACCATCAGGACGAGATTGCGCAACCGTTGTGGCCCCTAGTACACCGCCACCACCTGGTTTGTTGACTACACTCGCAGGCACACCGGTTTCTTTTGACATTTCTTCGGCGATAACGCGAGTCAATACATCTTCCAAATCACCAGGAGGCCATGGAACAATGAACTTAACTGGACGATTAGGATAATCAGCGGCAATAGAAACCGTACTTGCAACAGTCGAAATCAACAAAGTAGAAGCGGCTATTACTTTTAAAGCATAAGATATTTGTTTTTTCATTTTTATCGTTCCTTTTTAATAATACACATCAAAACTACTCTCTCAAATTAACGCCTTCTATGTCCCTATAGGGATATTTTTATCCCTCATACGCTTTTACAAAATTGACTAAGCAGTCATGTTAAAGTTGACTAAGCAGCCATGTTGTAAAAATCCATGCACTTTATTTCCTCAAGAAGATAACAAATTAGTGAACATGTTAACTAATTTCAAGTATTTTATATCACTCAGCTCGTTTTTTTTTACAACGAGACAATAATAAAATTTTTTTTCTAGAAAAGTCCCAAACTTTGCTTAAAAAGCACATTCATTTAAGACCACCGAATATCAATACTGTGTGAACTAAAGACAAAAAAATAAGAGGACACAGTGCATGAAACGTCAAAACCCACTATTAGAAGAGCTAAAAAAGGTATTACCTGAGATTGCTAAAAATGCAGACAAAGCAGAAGAACTTAGAAAAGTACCTACCGAAAACATAGAGCTACTGCAAAAAGTAGGATTGCATAAAGCCTTTCTCCCTAAAGCTTATGGTGGTTACGAAATATCCCTACCTGAATTCGGTGACTGTATCGCAGCATTAGCAGGCGCATGCTGTAGTACCGCCTGGGCTTTTAGTTTGCTTTGTACGCATAATCATCAAATCGCAATGTTCCCAAAACAACTCCAAGACGAAGTCTGGAAAGACAATCCAGATGCAATGGCAAGCAGCAGTATTGCGCCGTTTGGTAGATATGAAGAAACCGATGGCGGCATTATTTTTAATGGTGAAATGAAGTGGAGTAGTGGCTGTGACCACGCACAATGGGCAATAGTGGGCTTTTTACGTGACAATGCCGAAGGAGCAAAAGATTACTGCTTTGCGGTTATTCCTGCCTCAGATTACAACATCGAGGACGACTGGTACTCGATGGCAATGAAAGGCTCAGGCACAAAAACGTTGCTTATCAAAAACGCCTTTGTACCAGAGCATCGCATCCAAAAAGCCAAAGACATGATGGAAGGTAAATCTGCTGGTTATGGCTTATACCCAGACAGTAAGCTTTTCTACTCTCCATACCGCCCTTACTTTGCCTCTGGATTTGCGGCTATGGCGCTGGGTACAGCGGAGAGAATGTTAGAAGTCTACAAAGAAGTGACATCTAACCGTGTTCGAGCTTATACCGGAGCGAAGGTTCATGCCGCTATCCCGGCGATCCTTCGTACTGGCGAATCAACCCATCAAATCTTGGCGGCTCGCGCCTTTTTAGAAAAAACCTGGGAAGAACATGCAGAATACGCTGAAGCTCATCGTTACCCAGATCGTTACACGTTGGCTCATTGGAGAACAAACCAAGCTTATGCAGTCAAAATGTGTATCGAAGCCGTTGATCGCCTATTTAATGCCATTGGAGCCAACAACTGGCTATTAGACAAAGAAGCACAAAGACTATTCCGAGATTGTCATATGTGCGGAGCCTCATGCTTATACAGACTACGATGTTTGCGCACAAATTATCGGTCGAGAAGTTATGGGCTTAGAACCAGATCCGTCCCTACTTTAAATATTGACACACTGAGATCTAACCATGACTTATCATGGTTAGATCTGAATACACATAAGAATAAGAGAGAATCCTATGAGCTTTGACCCTAAAGAATTCCGTCGTTGCCTTGGCAACTTTGCAACAGGTGTTACCGTTATTACCGCTAAATCCGCTGATGGTAAGCAAGTTGGTGTGACAGCCAATAGCTTTAACTCTGTATCTCTTGATCCGCCGCTGGTACTGTGGAGCATAGTTAAAACATCAAGCAGTTATGCTGTGTTTGAAAATTCAGACCATTTTGCTGTCAATATTTTGGCCGCGGATCAAATTGATTTATCCAATAATTTTGCCAAACCAAGCGACGATAAATTTGCGAATATTGAGACACTGTCTGGGGTTGGTGGTGCTCCTTTACTCATCAATACAGCGGCTAATTTTCAATGTGAAAAATACCAAGTTGTCGACGGTGGTGATCATTGGATCATGATTGGCAAAGTCGTTGAATTCGCAAACTATGGCCGTGCACCGTTACTTTATGTGCAAGGTAGCTATGCGGGGGCGATTCCCTTCACAGGAGCTAAAACTCCGGCTCAAAACCTTGCATCAGACAAAACACTTGCTCGCCTGCATGACAGCGCCATTTATCTTATGCATAAAGTCCTGCAAAAAGTTCAAGAAAACTATTTACCAAAGCAGTCTGCGACTGGCCTTAGCACCAGTGAAGCTCGCTTATTGCTGGTATTAAGTGACACAACTGGAATTACCATTGAAGATTTAACCCATCTCGTCACCATCCCATCGGTCGATGTCGTTGAAAGTGTCGAAAGCTTGAAAAGTTTTGGCTTAATCAATGGTGAACTAGCCCTAACCGAAAAAGGCCATGATATGGCTGAGCGCTTATGGGCAATATCAGACCAACAGCAAAAAGATATCTTTTCTAAGTTGGAAGAAGACGAGCTCACGAAGTTCAAGCAACAGCTACATCAGCTATTAACTCAACTGTCTTAAAACCCAACATAGCAGCAATAGCCACTATTCATTAACATGTTTGGTAAAAAGCTAAAAAATCCCCTCGTGGGATTTTTTTATGTCTGTATACTGGATTTATTTAACTAGTTAAGTTTCCCATGATTCCTATCGCCTATTTCATTTTTCTGGCTATGTGTAGCCCTATCGCACTTAATGCAATGCTACCTGCTTTGCCAGCAATCGCGGAGCAACTGGATATAGATTCATCAATGGTGCAGTTAAATTACTCACTCTATTTAGCAGCACTTGCACTAGGGCAATTTTCTGTCGGTGCGGTAATCACTAAACTTGGTAATCGCTCGACCATTCTCTTAGGAATTTCAACTTTTATTGTAGGTGGCTTGGTCGCCCTCATAACAAACAGCTTATGGTTAATGCTACTAGGTCGTATTTTACAAGGCATTGGTGGTGCATTTAGTATGTCAATGGCGAGAGCCTTATTGGTTGCCAGCTCAGGCAAAGACCGAGCCGCTCAACAAATGGGTTATATCGTGATGGCCATTGCATTTTCACAAAGTATCGCACCTTTGGTTGGCAGCACGCTCAATACCCACATAGGTTGGCAAGCCATCTTTGCATTTTCCGCCATTCAAGGCGCAATATTGCTACTATTCAGCCTCAAATTGATTAAGCCTGCGTTTGAACAGCCACAAAAGCTCACCCTTTCAATGATGCTTAATCATTATATGAGCTTGATTCGTCAACATTCTTTTAGCCGTTACACCATGGCAAATACCTTCATAGCACTTTGTTTTTATCTCTTTATAAGTGCCTCCCCACATCTAACCAAAGGTTTGAGCGAGAATAATCTAGCTTACGGCTATTGGTTTATTCTGATATCGGGTACCTTTATGCTAGGTGGGTATATGAGTACCTTGTTAAATAAGCGCCTTTCCTTAGACCAATCAATCCAGCTTGGAAACAGTCTTTGCTTACTTGGGGCTAGTATTTTATTGATACTACAAATCAGTTTACCAACTAGTTTTGCGAGCCTTTTTTTACCCATGTCTGTGGTAACACTAGGCCGTGGAATTAGCCAACCAAGTTACCAAAGTGCTGCGATTGGCGCTGCTGATAAATTAGCAGGTATGGCTGCAGGACTGATAGGCTTTCTTCAACTAAGCTTTGGAGCGGTTTTTGCCCAAGCCGTGCCGTTAATGATGGATTTGCATCCATCTATGATTGCCTTTGCCATCTTAGGATGTACACTTTTAGCAAAGTGTTACGCACAAAACTATCGTAACAAGAAGATAGCAACAGACCATGCGCTAATATTTTTTTAGGAAAGCGTATTTGATGCTATCAACACCATAATTTTAGATATTATCGAGATTACATGAAAAGATTAGAAGACTCCCTGACACTGCAATTATTAAGACCTCGTGAATCATCCATGACTTTTTTTAGACCTGTCCTACAAAAAGCAGGCTTTACAGAACAGCAATGGCGAGTCTTACGTGTGTTAAACGATCATGAAGAGTTAGAGGCAAAACAACTGGCGCACCTATGCTGTATTCTTAGCCCAAGTTTGACACGCATTATCACGCGCTTTGAAGAAGATGGCTTTTTAATACGCAAAAAATCCCCAATAGATCAACGTATTTCCCTACTTTCATTAACGCCAAAGGGGAATGAAACGGTTAAAAAATTTCGTCCAGAAGTCGATGCAGCTTATCAACGAATCAAAGAAAAACTCGGCGAAGACAAATTAAAAGAACTTAGTCGACTATTAAGTGACGTCATCGCACTGGAAAGTTAAGCAGTCCATCAAAAGACAACTCCTATACCAAGAGCTGTCTTTTTCGTTTTCTGGTTTCTTGAGGTGATTCATTAAAATACTGTTTATAGGCACGACTGAAATGCGAAGAGTGACTAAACCCCCACTTATAAGCGATATCCGTAATACTCAAATTGTCTAAATTTAAAATATCATCACGGCTTTTATTCAATCTTGATTGCCATATGTATCGGCTCATCGTCATACCATGGGCTTCAAACGCTCGGGCTATTTGACGGCACGACACAAACAAATGACGACTGACCATATCTGTATTTAAATCCGCTGACGTTAAATGCTGTTCGATAAATGCCTTGCATTTGAAAAACAATAAATTCCGGTTTTTCTGATTGAATTTTGCACCATGCAGTCCAGACAGAACTTGAATATGATGCATCACCTCTTCTGTTTTTAACTGAAAATTGTGATGACTATCAATATTACTCTCTAATAATTTAAAAATAGCGCTTGTTGATGAGGTGCCACACTGTAAATGACGGTCTATTTTAATGAGATTATCAATAATGCCGAACTCTCGTTCAGCAATAATGCGAGGAACACCTAATACATACATCCCCATATTATTCGGAAAACCATGCCCATAGGGTTTTGCCGTATCATAAATAACCATATCTCCTGGCATATGACTCGCGCAATCCATACCTTGATACGAATAACCATTCCCCTTTGTCATTAAACAAATGAAAAAGGCATCGCGACCATCTTCATCAATATCAGTGCGACTGCGTTGCACAGAATGTCCATTCGCTTCAATATGATTGATGCTAATAATGTCACCGTGTGAATGTCGTAATTCGGCTTCTAATGCTAAATTCGAAGCGATAGGACAATCAATATGAATCATATATTGGTTAACGGCCTCTTCCCAATAATGACGTCGAGACATAAGGTCTATATCTCGAGTGGAGACTCGCACTTGTGCTGAGAACGACATAAATCCCTCGATATAGTTTTTGTTTTTTAAGGATGAATATCTAGATAATCTGGCTTTGATCATACCTCTCGACAATCACTTAGTAAACATGTTAAGTATTTTGAACATATGATGCCGACTAAAAATGTCCGATAGAGTAAAATTGCCCGTCCGATCAAGTCAATTTTCCCTCTCAGTAAACCTCTATGCTCATACACATAAAAATTCAAACACAATAATAAGATCGAGAGGTTTACTCATGAAGTCTATTGATTTCATCGTGGTGGGCGGTGGCTCATCCGGTTGCACTGTGACGCATAGACTTGTAAAAGCAGGTTTTCAAGTCGTTTTACTGGAAGATGGCCCAAAAGACGATTCTATATTCGTTCATATGCCAGCCACTTTCATTCGTGTTATTGGCTCAAAACGGTCTGTTGTCTACGAGAGCGAGCCACAACCTGACGCAGGTGGACGAAAAACCTATGTTCCACAAGGTCGCACACTCGGTGGAGGCAGCTCAATCAATGCTATGCTTTATATCCGCGGTCAGAAGGAAGACTATGATGAGTGGGAACGCAACGGCTGCGATGGTTGGGGTTGGGATAATGTCCTAGCCAGCTTCAAGCGCTCAGAAAACCATATGCGTCTAAGCGAACCCTTCCACGGTACAAATGGTCCCTTGCGTGTCAGCGACACTCGTTTCCGGCATCCTCTAAGCCAAGCTTTTTTAAAAGCGGCGCAACAAACCGGCATTCCTTATAACGATGACTTTAATGGCGAAAAACAAGATGGAGTTGGTTTCTACCACACAACCACCTTTGATGGACGCCGTGGTAGCACCGCTTCAACTTACCTAAAAGAGGTTGAAAACGCGCCAAACTTAGAAATTCGAACTGGGTGTTACGTTAACAAGATTATCTTTGATGGTGATAACAATGCGACAGGCATTGAGTTGCGTAATGAGTCGGGCAAGATAGAAATACTCTCTGTGAAGAAAGAAATCATCTTAACCGCTGGCGCATTATCAACCCCCAAAATTTTAATGCTGTCAGGTATCGGTCCAAAAAATCAACTGTCCCAACACGGCATATCAACGCTGTACGATTCTCCAGAAGTGGGAGAGAACTATCAAGATCATCTAGAAGTCAGTATCTATGGGCGTACTAAGCAACCAATTAGCTTACTGGGCAGTGATAAAGGCCTTAAAGCACTGTCTTATGGTTTCCAATGGACTTGTTTTAAAACAGGTTTATTGACGTCTAACGTGGTTGAATCCGGAGGCTTTGTTGATACCAGCAATTGCGGTCGTCCTGATATTCAATTCCATGTGCTACCTACTTTGGTTGGTGACGTGGACCGCGAGCCTATAGAAGGTCACGGCATTTCCATCAACCCTTGTTTCTTACGACCTAAATCCCGAGGATTCGCTCGACTACGCAGTGCAGACCCGAAAGACTCAATGATTTTCGAAAGCGGTGCGTTATCACACCGTGACGACGTAGATACCCTTATCCGAGGAGTAAAACTGGCTCGTAAGATTATACGTGCGCCAGCCATGGCTGAACTAATCAGCGAAGAACTTCGTCCCTCCTCCAAAGAAGATATTTCAGACGCTGAAATCGAAGCACATATTCGCAGCCACGCTAAAACCGTTTATCACCCTGTTGGCACTTGCCGTATGGGACTCTGATGAGCAAGCCGTCGTCGATACTAAGCTCCGTGTTAATGGGGTAAAAGGTGTACGCATCTGCGATGCCTCTATTATGCCGACCATTGTATCAGGTAACACTAACGCTCCGACCATTATGATCGCAGAGCGTTGCGCTGAATTTATTCTCAACAACGAATAACAATAACGAAAGAGAGATCTAATAATGAAAATAAACTCTTATGAAAATCGCCTACTTGTCATTCTCTTTATAGGGTTTGGCTTTGTCTTTTTTGACCGCTTAGCGCTGTCTTTTTTGTTTCCTTTTATCGCAAAGGATTTGGACTTAAATAACAGCCATTTAGGCATGCTCTCTTCTGCCCTATCGTTAATGTGGGCCATATCAGGCATGACACTGGGAGCCTATGCTGATCGCAAGGAATCAAAAAAATACATTCTCATATTATCGGTTATCGCTTTTACGCTTTGCTCTGCACTATCCGGCATGGTAACCAGCTTCATTAGCCTACTCATATTCCGTGGTCTGATGGGCGTTGCCGAAGGACCTGTGCTCCCCATTTCACAATCATTATTGGCAGCCGCATCATCACCAAAACGCCGAGGCTTAAATATGGGCTTGGTTAATGCCTCAGCGCCAGGATTAATCGGTGCGGTTATTGCGCCTCCGGTGCTTATTTGGATTGCAACAGATTACGGCTGGCGCAGTGCTTTTTACGCCACCATTATTCCGGGTCTAATCATTGCCGCCTTGATGATGCTCTTCGTACGAAACAAACATGTACACAAAGAGATGCAAAGCAGCCACGCTATTGGCAACAAAGCAGACATAAAAACCTTATTGAAAAATAAGAACATCTTACTTTGTATCCTGATTTCTTGCTTTTACATCTCTTGGTTTATCACCTTAGTATCCTTCACACCAACCTATCTGATGCAATTAAAAGGGTTTAGTCCTGAGGTCATGGGAGGCATTATGACCAGCCTCGGTTTTGCTTGGATGGTATGGGGGTTTATTGTTTCTGCTTTATCTGACCGATTTGGCCGCAAACCTACGTTAATTTTGTTCACCATGATTGCCACTTTGTGTCCAATGGTTTTACTGTTTGTTGATGACGCTAACACTATGCTTCCGCTAATCTTCCTGACCTACACTGGACTTGGCTGTTTTACTTTATTCATGGCAACCATTCCGGCTGAAACCGTTCCATCTACACAAGTGGCAACGGCGCTCGGTTTGATTATGGGAATTGGTGAGCTATTTGGTGGATTTATTACACCTGTAGTTGCTGGCTTTGCTGCCGATGCTTATGGTCTTCAAATTGTCATGTGGATTGCGGCTGCGGGGTCATTCATGGCCTTACTGCTATCGCTGTTCCTAACAGAAACAGCCCCCGTTAAAGTCAACAAAGCTCAATTAAGTGCCGCATAGTTCTTAGTTTATAAAATGATTAGGTGTTTAAACAGGCTGATGAATCAGCCTGTTTTTTATTTTGACGCATTATAAAATGCCACTTTCTATAAGTTTTTTGCCAACAAACGGTAACTATCTAAACGATCCGCTTGGCTATATGTCACAGTCACAAGAGAAAACTCTTCAATAGAAAAAGTCTTAACAAGAGATTCCATTTCAGCCCAGCACTGCTCTGGTGTCCCAATCGTATAACTGGCTTCAATACGATCAAATAAAGCTTGATGGGATACTGGCATTGACTGGTATCTGTCGCGAACTTGGGTAGGTGTCAAAAAATCTTCTCGCTGCCCTATATGGGTAGCGAACTTACGATACACAGCAGTTCCTGCTCGAAGTTTTGCCTCCTCTTCTGTCTCTGCACAAATACACGCAATCGCCAACATTCGCTGAAGCGGATGTTCATGACCCGCTTGTTGCCACGCTTTTTGGTGCGCATCAAAGATACGTGGATGACAATTTTCAGAATCAATAAATCGCGCTAAAGCCAAATGATAGCCTAACTGCCCAGCCAACTCAGCACTACCACCACTTGACCCCAGCATCCATAAATCCGGTACATCACCTACTTCTGGCATGACACGAATTGAGCTAAAAGGATGATTATCTTTAAACGTCCCGTGAATAAAGCTTGCTAGCAGATCTGCTTGCTCAGCATAAAACTGGCCGTTCAAGACTTTATTGGGAAAGGCTAAAGCGGCAGACGTCATTGCGGACCCACCTGGAGCACGCCCAACACCAAGATCAATACGTCCAGGAAAAAGTGACGCCAGCATAGAAAAGCACTCTGCCACTTTTAATGGACTATAGTTAGATAGCATCACACCGCCACTACCGACTTTGATACGTTGTGTAATACTGGCCAAATGCGCAACTAAGATCTCAGGGCAAGGATTCGCGAAATGCACGCTGTCATGATGTTCTGCAACCCAATAACGATGGTAATTCCATTCATCACAATGTTTAGCTAATTCAACCGTTAACAAAGGCGCATCTTTTTTACTGTGCAACCCATGCACTGGCGTTTGGTCAACAACCGAGAGTTTTATATTCATGATACCGTCTCTTTATCAAAGAAAAATTAGTTAACATGTTAACCTATTTACTTTGATCGATGAAGATTTGATAATAGAGATGTGATTAGTACAAAAATAGCTTACTTTATTTACCAACAAATAGGTGATACTCATGTTAAAGGATATGTCCCTTCTCAAGTCTCGTTGTTTTGTCAATGGCGAGTGGGTTGAAGCAAAAGCCAAAACCACCCATCCTGTTACCAATCCTGCAACAGGCGAAACTATTGTCGAGATTCCTCACCTTTCTCCTGAAGAAATCCCTGCGGTGATCGAAGCCTCTAAAATCGCCCAAAAAAAATGGGCAGCCTTAGCGGCTAAAGAACGCTCTGCTATTTTACGTCGTTGGTTTGAACTAATACTTGAAAACACAGACGACTTAGCTCTGCTCATGACATCTGAGCAAGGTAAACCGCTGGCGGAAGCAAAAGGCGAAATTGCGTATGCCGCTTCTTTTATTGAATGGTTTGCCGAAGAAGCGAAGCGCATTTACGGTGATACGATTCCTGCACCGCGTGCTGATCAACGACTTACGGTTATTCGTCAACCTATCGGTGTAACAGCAGCGATTACGCCTTGGAATTTTCCTGCCGCTATGATCACTCGCAAAGCCGCTCCAGCTTTAGCAGCAGGTTGTTCAATGATTGTGCGCCCTGCTGATTTAACGCCCCTGACGGCTTTAGCCATTGCAGAGCTTGCTCAACGCGCTGGCATCCCTGCTGGTGTATTCCAAGTAGTGACAGGTTCAGCCAGTAAAATTGGTAAAGTGCTAACTGATAGCCATGTGGTGAGCAAACTGTCTTTCACGGGTTCCACAGAAGTAGGTCGTTTGTTAATGGCGCAATGTGCAGACACCATCAAAAAAGTCTCTCTTGAATTGGGCGGCAACGCGCCATTCATCGTCTTTGATGATGCCGATTTGGACAAAGCCGTTGAAGGTGCCATGGCCTCCAAATACCGCAATGCTGGGCAAACTTGTGTGTGTGCAAACCGAATCCTAGTGCAACGTGGTATTTATGACGCCTTTGCCGCCAAACTAACTGAAAAAGTCAAAGCTCTAAAAGTAGGTAATGGCGCTGAAGCAGGCACAGACATTGGCCCTATGATCGAAGAAAAGGCCATTTTGAAAGTAGAAGAACACATCAAAGATGCCGTTAGTAAAGGCGCGACGTTAGTACATGGTGGTGATCGTTTAGGTGGATTATTTATCACACCCGCTATTCTAACGGGCGTTACACCTGAAATGAATGTTGCTCAAGAAGAAACCTTTGGCCCTTTAGCTCCTCTTTTCCCATTCGATACGGAAGAAGAAGCTATCGCAATGGCGAATGACACCATCTTTGGCCTAGCCGCGTACTTCTTTACTCGTGATCATGCTCGCATGATTCGTGTATCCGAAGCCTTGGAATATGGCATGGTGGGTCACAATACAGGCTTAATCTCCAATGAAGTCGCGCCTTTTGGTGGGGTTAAGCAATCGGGGCTAGGTCGTGAGGCTCTAAGTATGGAATCGAAGACTATTTAGAGATGAAATACATCTGTAGTTCCATTGCTTAGCATGTAAAGCGACACCTAAGGCACTTCTTATCAAAGTACCTTAGGTGTCTATAACGTTCATGATGACATTTGATCAGTAGACACATTAATAGGCCTTACATATCCGCTTTTAACCCAGTACATGCTTTGCATTAACTGGGTTGAGACGCTCAAATAAAAACCTAATACTGTTTGTTAATACATTAAATGTGATGGATAAAGACAAGACTACGGATAATTTTATTCAGAATTATCACAGCAATTCCAAGTATATCTGTCTTTTCAACACAACAGATCACTTTACATTTATTCTACTCTCTTTAGTACTCTGTATGATGCTTCAGAGTACTTTTTTATCTTATGTAATAAGATACTAGCTAATGAATTCAGCCGGACTCACTAATACTTTAATTTGGCTTTTATCTTTAATTAACGATTCAAAGCCCTCTTCAACAACATTATCCAATAATACTTTTTTAGTAACTATCTGAGCAATATCAAGTGTTCCTTGTGATATATACTGGATCAATTCAGGATAGACATTTCTATAGCCTACACTACTAATTAGCTTTATTTCATTGTTAACGAGATAGAAAGCATTGATAGTGACATCTCCCATCAAGCCAACCAAAATAACTTCGCCTCCTTTTTTCACCGAATGAATCGAATTTGTTAAGGTTGCTTGATGTCCAACAGCCTCAAAGGCCACATCATAACCCGAAGGCATGTACATTTCGATATCGGACATAACGTCGCTTTTCTTTGCGTCAAATGTTGCCGTCGCTCCCAACTTTTTAGCAAAAGAGCGACGTTCTTCGCTCATATCAACTGCACATATATTCTCTATCCCTTTTAACTTAGCCAAAATAATAATTAATAAACCAATTGGCCCTAACCCATAAACAATACAGCTTTGCCCTACCTGTAGTGACGATTGGTTAATTGCATGTAGTGCAACCGCCGCAGGTTCTAATACTCCAGCTTGCTCAAAAGACACATTATTAGGAAGCAAATGCAGCATATAACTTGGTACATTAACTTTACTAGCAAAGCCACCATTGCCCATCAATCCAATGAATCCCATAGACTCACAAAGGTTATATTGCCCTTTTTTACAATACTGACAATGACCACAACGATATTCTGGCTCTACAGCAACACGATCACCAACGTTGATACCAACAACCTCAGCGCCTACTTGCGAGACAGTGCCACAGAATTCGTGTCCAAGGGTAATGGGGGCATAAGCCCCACTAATGGGATGGCAACTGTTTACCGGTATTGCATGCGGTCCATCGATGTATTCATGTAAATCACTCCCACAAATACCACAATACGCTACGCTAACTTCAACCTCATCGGGCTTTATTGGTGAAAGCTCAACAGATTCAACCTTAATGTTTTTGGCATTATGCCATCGAAGTGCTTGCATTATATTCCTCCTAAATTATTGCTAGACAACACTGCCGTTTTATTAACAATAATTGGTGCGGTTTCTTTTAAGAAAATTGCGAAGAAGGCTGCGGTAAGTGCTGCAAAAAAACTAATCCACATAATGGCTGATAAGCCATAATGGTCTGCTGCTAAACCCGCTAACATCGGAGCAGCAAAACCACCGACCAATTCACCAAACCCCATAATCAAGCCTAAAGCGGTCGCTAGTTGAGCCTTAGGCACTGTCTCTGCTGGAATGGTCGCCATAAAAAGAGTAAAACACCCCAATCCTGTATAGGTGAGTATGACTAAAGAGCTTAGCAACAGCGTGCCCTGTGCAAACATAAGGACAATTGGGCAACATGCTGCAACCAAAGAGAATACAATAATCGTAACTTTACGACCTATCCGATCTGAAATAGCAGGAACCACAGCCCCCCAAAATACCCACGCGATACCAAGACAACTCATCACTGTGGCCATGTTGCTTGGCTCCAATAAGCGTTGTTTTACTAAAAAGGTGGGCGTAAATGAGACGAGTACGACAAACCAACTAAGATAAGCACAAGAAATCAGCGCACATACCAATATATTTCTATATTTTAAAAGGTCTATGAAAGAAACTTTTTCCTTCTGTATGTGTTTGCGTTCACTTGTTACCGCATCATCTGGTTTTACAAAACGCCAGACGAGAAAGGCAATAATCAAACCAGGAATCAAGGATAAAACAAACGCATGACGCCAACCGTAATATTCGGCCAAACCCACCAATACCACTGGTGCAACAACAGCACCAAGTAAACCTGCAGCAGATCCTTGTAGGATTCCCATATTGAAGCCTCTACGTTTAGGACTTGATGCTTCTGCCATGAGGTATTGTGATAATGGTAAAATTGGCCCTTCTGCCAATCCCATAATTAAGCGGAACACCAGCAAGGTGAGAAATGTGGTAACCAAACCAGATATCGCAGAACATAAAGAAAATAGTATGATAGCGACTAATAATATAGGCTTTCTAATTCCTTTTCGGTCTGAATAAGCCCCAACAACAGCACCTGAAAGTGCCCAAGCTAATGCTAGAACTGACGATAACAGACCTAAATCGGTATTAGTGAGATTCATTTCCTCTTGCATGAAAGGAAATAAAAAAGAGATTGCTAAACGATCAAAAAAAACAAAGCCGAATGCTAAAAAAGAATACACAATAAAGTGTTTTCGTATTTAACTGAATGCTGACCATTCATAATAATGCTCCTTGCGGCATCAATGTTAATTGCTACCGCATATTATTTTAATTTTATGGAGTAAGTGTGTTGTAGAGTCTTAACGGAATAAATTATCCACGTAAGAAGCACCTAAGCCTATTTCTTCATAGTGTTTTCGACACATAGCAATGTAGTCATGCACATCAAAATAGCCATCGGGTTTACCGTCGTCATTTAGCCAAATTAATGGCCCTTTAACGATAAAAAATACTTTCATAGGCTCGTCATGCTCATAGGCCACCAAAGTATGTCCTTCTCCTGGGGTTTCATAGACAAAATCGCCAGCAGTGGCAGTCCAGTCATGTTCTAGATATCCCCATTTTCCAGATATGGTATAGGCAAATACCTCATGGGGATGATAATGACGATTAACCAATCCTGCACTGGTCGACATAAGGATGTCGCACCAACGATTCTCACTAGGGGAGATCCATAACGGGCGCGATGATACCGTCTCAGTAAAAGGGACGTACATTTTTAAATCGTCAGTGGCAACATCAGGCAAATAGACTTCTGGTTTCGAATCTGGCATAAGGCAGTTTTCAATTGGTTTTAGCCCCTTCCAAAATTCGTTTTTCGCTAACTCAGGCATAACATTCTCCTAATCTTATTATTGTTGTTTCAACGTAGAAATTCTAAGAAAGATTTGCCATATGAGTTTGATACTATCTGCCATATTTTTTGATCAAAACGGACAAACATCAGGCAATCCGAATGTGTCAATCCGCTATTTATGTAGTATTAAAAATAGGATATCTTTAGTCACCAAGACTGGAAATCAAAAGACCAAAGGAATAAAAGATAATAATTATCATTAAAATGTAGAGAGTCCTAATTACTGGGAGTAATAAGAATAATGACCACATCAGTAAGAATTGATTCAATTAGTACAAGTTTAACTCCTCCCGAACAGCGCTGCCAATTCTGGGAAAACTATAACGGTAAGCAGTTGATCGGTTTACGCTGTTCCACTTTTTCAGATGAAGGATTTATTGCCTCGGGAAAGAACATCCACATAGATAATTTTGGTATAGCTTTTATACGTGCCAATGAACATGTTGTCGAAAGAAACATTCATATTGTTAAAGATTTACCAAAGGAGTCTATATTTTTCTCACTCGGGTTAAGTAGCCATACTTTTTTTATCAAGGTAAAGAATGTTTCAAACCCGATATAAATGATCTCATCATTTATAGAACAGATAAGCCTTACCTTTTTGGCTTTTCATCCAACATGAAACAATTAACCTTTGACATACCCTATGAAAGACATCATTTATTGTTCAAGAAGACAATAAATCTAGACACCCCTAAAATAATAAAAAACGATACTAAAAGAAATCGTTTTCTAATTAAAACGCTTTATCATATCGGAATGCAATATCTAGAGGACCCGAACCAAAATAAGGCTGAAACATTTAAACACGAAATCATTGATCTATTAGGAAGTATACTATCTGAAAACTTTAATAATAGCGACACCCTTGGTTTAAGCTATTTAATCGCTGCTAAGCATTATATTTTTGAAAACTTACATAATCCAGATTTAAGTTGTGAAGAGATAGCAATGACTTGTGAACTTTCTTCGCGTCATCTCACACGAATATTTGCCCAGGAAAATACATCACCTAAGCAATATATCATTTTGAAACGACTAGAACGAGCAGCGCAATTACTCTCATCATCAGAAAAAAACTATTCGAACATTTCAGAAATTGCTTATCAATGTGGATTTTCTAATCAAGCTCACTTTTCAAGAGCGTTTAAAATTTTTACAGGGATGGTTCTCAAAAGAATACCGCAAGCTACATTTAACATAGTAAAAATCAAACAACCTTAATACTTATTAAAAACCAACCATTTATTACAGTCACCTATGTTAAAAAAATTAAATAATTTTTTTAACATAGGTGTAGTTTTCAACCTTTGGATTAAAGGTATTTTGCTTTTTCTCTACTCGCTGAAAACCATTATTATCGTAGAACTGATATGTACAAAGACTATCAGAATAAAGAAAATATTTTTTTGCATTGCACTCTTTCAAAAATGTCTCAAACCTCGTCATTAAAGTAGAGCCAATTTTATGACGTCGATATTTTGCATTGGTACTAAAGAATACCAACTCACTGTCACAATCAGATATAGCACTGTTGTTTGTGAACGATATTGGGCTTTTATTTTTGGCTAAATCAGACAGTACTTTAACGCCCTCCTCAAAACTACGTAAATTAGCTTTCGCCTGTTTAACCAAAGGCTTGGAATCAAAAACTAACGCTTTCGTAGATAACGTTCGAGTAATACCTATAAGCACACCACATATTTCCCCCTTACATTCAGCGACTTGCATATAGCTTGCATTACGAAAATCATTCGCTAAAAAAATAACCGCCAAATTACGTAACGCGTCCTTATCCGTTGAAGTGGTGAAAATACTCAGGTTCATGTTCGCCAAGAAGATTTCAACGATAGCATCAAAATCATCTGCAGATGCAGGTCTGTATTCAATATTCACCATAATGATCTCATATCTGAGGGATACATTTGTAGAATAAGGTTGCCCTATTGTTCATAGAGCAACCTTATTTAATGACAAAATTACCACTGCATTTCGCCAGTGTTCACCTTTGCACTCAACTCCAAATCACTTTCACCTGGCAGTTCTGGATAACGTTTTTTCATTGCTTTAATTACGGCATCAGACTTGTTTGCTTTGAGCTTTTCTACTGCTGTTAATTCTTTTTCAAAGGCTGTTAGGTAATCAATAGTAAAAGAAATCGCTTCCGCTTTTGCAGGCATCGCACCCAAATAATGACCTGGAATAACCACATCTGGCTGTAAAGCAGCCATTTTTTTAAGGGATTCAGTCCACTCTTGTCTAGAAGCTTGCGTTTGCGTATCCGCTGTCCAGACATGCATACCAGAAGTGACTGAAACACCACCCAATACAGCCTTGATAGATGGAATCCACACATACGCCTGATGAGTGTTAATCTCTTTGATCTCAATGGCCTTACCGTCCAACATCAATGTCGTATCATTTAGTATTTCAGGCACTACAATATTAGTTGGCGCAGCATCACCAATAATAGGTCCCCAGTATTCTAGCTTGGCATCTTTTGTACTTTGAATGTGTTCAACTACCGCTTGGCTGGCAACCACCCTGACTTTTGGAAACGCTTTAACTAAAGACTGAAGGCCAAAGTAGTAATCAGGATCTCCAGCAGAGATATAAATCATGCTTAAGTTTTTGTGGCTTGCTTTGATCATGTCAACCAAAGCCTGTCCATCTTGTGTATTGAATTGTGCATCAAACAAAATGGCGTCTTTCTCACCACTTACCAACACAGAGGTAACAGGGAAAATTGCATTTTCCCCCGGATTATATTGTGAGAATGTCAAATCGGATGCAGATGCAGAGCCAACAACCAATGCCGCACTGGTAAGAATTATCGAAGAGAATTTAGTCATAATACGATTGCCTTTTTTCATAATGTTTAAGAAGCTGTTTGTGAATAACGATACTATATTTGATTGAATTCCGACTAAATACCCTATAAATTAACTTTCACTGTCTCATTTTTCGATCTAATAAACGGATACTTACGTGGATAGACTCACCGCATTACATGTATTTGTGACCATTGCAGAGCAAGGCAGCTTAAGTGCTGCTGCTGAACGACTAGATATGTCTAGGGCAAAGGTATCAAGATATCTTGCCGAACTCGAAAGCTGGATGGATATAAGGCTACTCCACCGAACAACAAGAAGCCTCAGCCTGACATCCATAGGAGAAGAAACATTAGAAATTGCTCAAAACCTCTTGGCAATGACTGAAGATCTAGAAGGAATTCGTAATAAAAACACACCGACACTTAAAGGACAGCTGAGAATAACAGCCAGTTATTCACTAATAGATAGCTTTTTAATGAATGTAATCCATGACTTTGTCTCTACGTGGCCCGGCACATCTATCGACATAATGTCGACTGATGAATCGGTGAATTTGATTGAGTCACGCATAGATTTAGCCATTCGAATTACCAATGAATTAGCTCCCAATGTGGTCGCCAGAAAATTAGGAGAATGCCGATCTGTTATCTGTGCATCTCCAGCTTATTTGGCTAAACATGGAACGCCTCAGGACGCCCAGTCGTTAAGTCAGCATAACTGCTTATCTTTCACTTATTTTGGTCGCTCAGCTTGGGTTTTTGATGGGCCAAATGGACCTGAATCTGTTCCTATTACAGGGAACATAAGCGCTAATCTTTCAGAAGTATTGCTCGCTGCAACATTACAAGGCAACGGAATAAGCTTACAACCACTCCCAACAGTGCAGCCATTAATAGAAAATGGAAAGCTCGTAAAACTATTGCCTGAATGGAAGCCTAAAACCTTAGGCGTTTATGCTGTTTACGCCAACCGCAAACAAGTCACCCCCCTGCAAAGGGCATTCACAGAAGCGTTGTCTCAGCATGTAAAAGGGCTACCTTACTGGTAATGACATAAAAATGGGCTGTTTTGTATAACAACCCATCTTTTTATTATCACTATCTAATAAGCGCTTTCATCTTAACCAATTTATGGAGCTTGATAGTTATCGGCCCACGCGAGAAATTGCTTTACTTGACTCATCGCTCTTTCAATCAAGTATTCGGCTAACTCTTTTGCGGTTTGAGTTTCTTGTCGACTGCGAATCCAACCCAGATAGGTAAAGCTTCGTAACGCTAAAAACAAATCTAACAAAGCCAATTCACTGTCAGGAAGGTCACGTTTAGAACGGTAGCCCTTTATTAATGCCGCTTTGGCATCCTCAAAGTGTGCTTCTTTTTGAATAAAATACAAAGCCGTGGCAAGCTCAAACATATACCAGCCAAAACCAGCGTCATCAAAGTCAATAGGACGAACTTTATTACCTTCTTTCATCAAGTTTTCGGGAACGAAATCCGCATGAATCAAACCGTAATTTTGATCCGTCTTTTCAATGCTCTGGAGCACTTCAATCGCTTTCGCTCTGGCTTCTTCTATCTTAGATTTTTGCTCTGGGGTCAGTAATTCTAACTCCCAAAAACGCCCCCAGAATGGCATTTCACCCACTAAACCTTCTTGATCCCAAGCGTGGCGTTTAAAACCTTCTGGTAAAGTCCAAGTAGATGATTGGTTATGAAGCTGTGCAGCAATTTCACCAATGGTGTGATAAATCTCATAACTTTGCTCTGGTGTCATTGCCACCCCTTCTTCGACAGATCCGATAGGCTCTCCATCGACCCAACCAAATAAGTCAACAAAGACCTCTTCACCCGTTTCAGGAATAACAATGTTAGTCATTAATTCATCATTAATATTCTTAATGACATCAGGTGTTGCAACACCAAACTCAGATAATGCGCTCATCCACTGCAGTTCAGAAAGCAAAGCAGCATATTCATGATAACCTGGACGATGGATCCGTAATGCGTAACGCTCACCGTCAGCAGTCGTTAATTTATAAACTGCATTTTCACGGTATTTAATTAAATCCAGCTTGGAACCTTCTAAGTTCCAATGTACTAAAGAAGCCTCAGCGGCATGAGTTAACTGGGCTAAACGATCATCAACTTTATTACTCATACGCCCACCTCTTGAGATACTGCATCAAACGCCTTAAACAGAGCAGCGAGTAAAATGTCTGCATGCTCTGGTTTAAATGGCATAGGGGGACGAATCTTTAAAACCGAGTCACTAGGACCAATCGTACTGATCAATACACCATGATGACGCATGAAATTAACGATTTGCTTAGCTTGTACTTTAGCTGGTGTTTTTAAGGTTTTATCTAATACCAACTCCACACCAAAGAACATACCTCGGCTTCTTACATCACCAATCAAATCGAATTTTTCTTGTAATTTAAGTAGACCTTCCGTCACGTATTGTCCTGTCGTCACAGCATTTTCCAAAAGATTGTCTTCTTCCAAGGCATCTAATACGGCATTACCGACAGCACAAGCGACAGGTGTTCCACCAAAAGTATTAAAATACATAGCATGTTTTGTAAAAGCGTTGATATTATCCAAACTCGAAACAATACCCGCCAACGGAAAACCATTTCCCATGGGTTTCCCCATCGTGACAATATCAGGAACAACGTCATACCACTGATGCGCCCACATATGCTTGCCCGTTCTACCAAAGCCAGCTTGAACTTCATCAAAAATGACAAAACCGCCTGCTGCACGCACCATTTCAGCCGCTTCTTCAAGAAAGCCGTCAGGAAGATTGAGCAAACCTTCGTTAGCAAAATCTGGACAAACCAACATACCAGCTACACCAAGACCATCCTCTTGAAAAGCATTGATCGCGGCTTTGATGTGCTTAAGATAAGCGTCTTTTAACTCTTCTACAGGAACATTTGGAAGACCACGATACGTATCTGGAATAGGAAAAGAACGCACTCGCTTCGTTCTTTGAGCCTCAGGCATAAATCCTGTTCCCAATTCACCAACGGCCTCCGTATTACCGTGATAAGCCGCATCGGTTACTATTATTCCTTGCGAGCCAGACATAAAGCGTGCCATACGCAAAGCCAACTCATTTGCTTCACTTCCTGTACAAGTTAACATAGCGGCATTAAGAGGCTCAGCAAAGGTAGCAGTCAGCCGTTCAACATAATTGACAATGTTTTCATGCAGATAGCGAGTATGAATATTTAACTTCGTAACTTGCTGAGTAATGGCATTAACGACTTTGGGGTGACAATGCCCTACATGAGGCACATTGTTGTAGCAATCTAAAAATTTATTGTCGTCCGTATCGTATAACCAAACCCCCTCACCACGAGCGAGGTGAATAGGTTGTTCATAAAATAACGGAGAATACTTACCAATAGTGTTATGGCGTCGTTTTAATAACAACTCTGTTTGACTTTCCATTGTAGCACCTACAAAAACCGTAAAATAGAAACTACATACTAGACGAGCCAAATCTGCTATTGTATCCACCAGATGGTTGACCTCAAGTTTGAGTAAAACAACAGCAATTTGTGATAAAATCAGTTGGTGGTAAAGTTTGCAGAGTCATCAGTTTCCAAGTTTATTTCAAGCCAAAAGTCTCGAATTAATTAATAACCTTATCAAAATAAGCAGTTCGGTATTTTTCTTGGTACAACCAGACATGAAGCATCAAGGTGCCTATATTTCCAACGCGCCCTCTGAAATTGAAAAAGCCTACACTTCAACTTATTTTGCCCTTGATCCAATTCATCCTAGAAATTTTAAAGATACCAATGATCGCGTTGTCACACTCAGCTCCCAAATTTCAACTGAACGTTTGATGAAACACCGCTACTATCTAGAATTCATGCAGAAGTACCAACATAGGTATGTGTTGGATATATTTTTTCGGAATTCACGCAATGAGATTATTGCCGTCATTAGCTTACTAAGAGACAAGTCTCTGTCAGATTTTACTAAGGAAGAAATCGATCTATTACACTCCGTTCACGCCTTCATGGAATACAGTTTAAACACGGTTTACCTTCCTAAGCGAGATCAAGAACGTACCAGTTTGCAAACTCGATATAATCTAACCGACAGAGAATTGGATGTACTAGAAATGCTTATTTCGGGGGCGAACAATAAAGAAATTGCTAAGCGTATTGATATGGGCCTAGCGACCTTAAAAACTCACTTAAACCACATTTTTAAAAAAACTACTGTTCAAACTAGAACCGAGCTGACCGCAAAAATCATGTCAGAACTATAAAGAACAAACAATTGATAAGAACACTGCATTTAAAATGAAAATAGAACTAAGATAGGAAAATATTGGAAAAATAAAGGTGTGAGACAACTTTCTGCTTAGACAATAAATCTCATTGGTTGCATGAGAACTTGGTTTTACTTAAAAGTGAGCCTAAGATTTTTTATTAAGAAATGGTTGCGGGAGCTGGATTCGAACCAACGACCTTCGGGTTATGAGTCTCGACGAGCTACCAGACTGCTCCATCCCGCGACAACGAATCTATATATAGATTTTTTGATGTGTAGATATAATCTTTATGACCAATTCTTCACTACTTTACGAATTGGTTGCGGGAGTCCCTTTTCTTAATTAAAAAGTGAACCAACGACCTTTTCAAAATGGTTGCGGGAGCCGGATTCGAACCAACGACCTTCGGGTTATGAGTTCCGACGAGCTACCAGACTGCTCCATCCCGCGACATGCAACCTATTGAGATTAAATAGGTTAATTTCGAAATATATTTTACAAAACGGTTATAAATTCTTACTGCTTTACGAATTGGTTGCGGGAGCCGGATTCGAACCAACGACCTTCGGGTTATGAGTCCCGACGAGCTACCAGACTGCTCCATCCCGCGACAAATTAACTTTTACAAGAATCACTAACGATTTCGTTTGATTAGATTTCATCTAAAATAAGATACGCTATTGCTCTATTTAGAATTAAAAATAGGAACTTGCTACCTTATTTAAAATGGTTGCGGGAGCCGGATTCGAACCAACGACCTTCGGGTTATGGAGCTCGACGAGCTACCAGACTGCTCCATCCCGCGACTAATCATCATTAACAACAAACATTCATCAATGCTTGTTGGTTAAGCAAATTTGCTCAACCCTTGCTAACGAGGTGCGTATTATAGGTAGATTAATCCAAGAGTCAAGCCCACTTGAGAATATATCTACGAATAGTTGAAAATTGACCTTTCCCCCTCATTATCTAATATCAGTAAACGCAGATCTACGTTAGAGACACCTATAACACCTTGTATAAAAGACTATGGCAGGGTAAAGATAGCTACGATACTTTTTCGACCATATGGTTAGGAGATATAAATGCCCAGCAATATTGAAACCATTCTCAAAAAATCAACAATCCCCGCTAAAGCCGATGCTCTTCCTGGTAGAAGTGCTCCTCTTAAAATCTCTGGGATACACGCTGTCAACAATGAACCGTTTGTCCGCACTAAAAACCCTAATGAATCTGAGATTATCCTAGGCATGGGATGTTTTTGGGGGGCCGAGCGTAAGTTGTGGAATACGCCTGGTGTTATCGTCACTTCTGTTGGCTACGCGGGCGGCTACACCCCCAACCCAACCTATGAAGAAGTTTGCTCAGGACAAACAGGCCACAGCGAAGTCGTACAGGTTGTATTTAACCCCTCTATTATTTCATTAGAAGGCATCCTTAAAGTTTTCTGGGAAAACCATGATCCTACCCAAGGTATGCGCCAAGGCAATGATATCGGCAGCCAATATCGTTCTGTTATCTACACAACAAACGATAAAGACATGCCAATTGTGGAAGCCAGCAAAGCGGCCTTCCAAAAAGAACTACTCGGCGCAGGCCACGGCATGATCACCACAGAGATTGAGCCACTCGATACCTACTACTTTGCTGAAGAATATCACCAGCAGTACCTACACAAAAACCCGAATGGGTATTGTGGCCTCGCAGGCACAGGCGTGAGCTGCCCTATTGGCTTAAGCGTATAATTTAAGTTAACAAGAATAATCACACTCTAGACTAAACACGTTTTAGAAACGAAAAGGCCGAATCGCATAACGATTCGGCCTTTTTTATTTTCGTCTTTTCAGACTCAGATTAACCATCAATATTGATGTTGTACTCTTGGTCATTGTAGATAACTTTGATCGAATCAGTCGATGACACCGAACCATCCAAGTTAGAATCGAAACTAGAAGCAGAACCAAATTCAGCCACATCCTCGCCCCCAACTTTAACATGTCCATCTGTTACCTTAACGTTATCTGTTAAGAACTTGGTAATCGCATCGGCATCAGCATCTTTACCAGGGTTTCCTTCTATTCCTGTTAACAGATCAGTTAAATCTAATGCGTCCTCAGCCGCGTTAAAATCGGTAATAATATCGATATTTGACACATCTGCTGTGTCATTCAATATAAAGATATCGTTACCAGAGCCTCCCATCAGGGTATCTGAAACTTGATCATTACCACCAAACAACACATCATCGCCAGAGTTACCCAATAATGAATCTTCCCCAGTAGTACCAGACAAGAAATCATCACCGGAACCGCCAACAATAACAGATTCATCTGTGGTACCAATCAAATCATCATTTACACCATTGGTATTAATAGATGCCGTAAGTTCAAAATCATCAAGCGGAGAATCAGAGCTACTAACAATTGTTAGGTTGTCTATTGAAGTAACACCACTATCAACAGAAACGGTATAGGTTCCATCATCATTTATATCGAGATCCACGCCATTCTGTTGCAATTTGGCCCCTGTTGGAACGCCATCGATGACAACACTCGATAAAGTTTCATCGCTCGCCAAATTAGACACATCAATAGACACGGTGTAATAAACGGCAGAAGAGGATGTAACAAAAGGATCTGAAGAAGAAACCGAAAAGTCACTTCCCTGTACTATCCCATCACTTGCCTTAATATTTTCGAAGCCTGATATTCTACCGTTATTAATCAGAGATCGAACCTGTGCAATGGTATATTCCGACAAATACAATGAATCTGTACCAAGTCCACCTTTTAATGTCCCATTTACTACACCTTTTATAATAAGGACATCATCGCCATCACTCATATCAATAGTTGAATTAACATTGCCACCTACAAATACCTTATCATTACCACTTCCAGTATTTATATTAGCGCCACTATTAAGAGTCTTAGCTACGTAAACTGTGTCGTTATCAGAACCTGTCGAAATGGTCGCATTTGCATCACCACGGACAACAACAGTGTCATCACCAGAGCCAGTAGTAATCGTACCGCTTCCATTTTGATTCCCTTCAATCAGAATCTTATCTTTACCGCTTCCCATATCTACACTACCAGTTAAGTTACCATTTACATACAAAGAATCATTACCTGATCCAAGAGAAATAGAAGACCCACTGTTAGTAGAAGAACCTAGAGCAACACTATCATTGCCATCACCCGTTGAGATTACAGCACTCGAATTGCCAGTGATCTGAATAAAATCATCACCTTGATTGGTTGTAATAGTTGAATTAGACCAAGTGCTTCCTTTAAGTAATACATCACTTGAACCATTTATGTCCGTAAACTGAACTCTTGTATCACCTGTATTTTTGTAGTCATTACCTCCTACATTATACCAATCATGCCAGTCATATTTTTGAATATCAAAAGTATGACCTTCCTCAAATCCCTGCCAGATATCACTGGTAACTTGAGGTTCAACTCGATTAAGAGTCACGGTAACACTAGCCTGCCCCTCTTCATCTGCCACTATATTGATGGTTGCCGTCGCAGTATCTGTACCGCCATTGCCATCTGAAACCGTATAGTCAAACGAAGCAGTTCCAGAAAAGCCTGATGCCGGCGTAAAGACAACATTCCCGTCAGAATTCAGGTATGCATACCCATTCTGAACATTACTAATACTCGTCACAGTTAAAGTATCGCCATCTACATCTGTATCGTTCGAAAGTAAACTTTCTACACTTATCACTAATCCTTGCGCAGTTTCACCAGCAAACAGGTCATTCTGAGCAACGGGAGCCGTGTTCGTTCCGACGTTGATAGATAAAGTCGCAGATGATGTACTACCATCTGAGTCTTGGATCATGTAAGAGAATGTTTCTTGCGCGCCAGCTGGAATTTTGTCTACAGAAACCGTTACTTGATACGTGTAACTGCCGTCTGCATTAAGCACTAAATTACCATATTGCCCCTGAATGCTAGAACCAACATTCGCATCAGACTCAGTAACAGATACCCCCAAGAGCCACACTGACAACAGAAATATCGCCATCTTGACTGAGTACATCAGCCCCGACACCATCATCGCCCTCAAGCACATTACCTGTTGTTTCGGGAAGGCTATACCCTTCACCTTCAACAACTCGAACAACCAATTCGTAACTAGTCGATGCATTTTCATCCGTGTAAATAGAAGTAATTATATCGCCATCTGAATTACCGACTTCTCTAAAACCAACAACCTGTAAAGTATAAACCTCACCTTCCCATTCAAATGTCACAAAAGTATTTTTAACCGTAACAATATCTCGTGAAGCTAAAGCATCGCTTGAGTTAACGGTCTCATTATGATCAAAGTCTACTTTTAGTGTGACTGATTGAGTCGCACCAGTGTCATCGGTGATAGAGAAAGCGACTTCCATAGAAGCTGCTGTGATAGCACCACCGTCATAAACAGGGTAATTGTAGTGAGTAAATGTACCAAGCACGATATCTTCATTTAACTCAAAACGGCCATCGAGGTTCGCATCATTATCTACAAAACCATAACCCGATTGAGAGCCTGAACCTGCCGGACTACCCCAACGAATCTGATCCAAACCATCGTCATTGTCATCGCTATCAAACTTACGAATATCAGAACCATTTTGATAGCTTACCCAGTTTGCCTCTATTCCAGTAACCTCAAAGGTTTCTCGACGAACAATAATACTATCTTCGTCATTCACGGCAACAGGCGCAGAATCTTCAATCGAAACAGAGACATACTCAGTCGTTGTCACAAGACCATCATTGACTGCAATACCAAAGTCAACAGTGACCGCATCCCCCAATGTAGTATCACCATGATCCACAGGACCACTTAAAGTAACCACATAACCATGCTGACCATCTGTGTCTGTAAGCGCCACACGAATAATTTCAGTCTCACCCGCTTTGGCGACCAAATTGCCACTGCTGTCGGTTGTCCAAACCAAGGTTACACCACCTGATGTCATGACCTCAGCTGGAGCAACAAGTGATAACGCCAAATTCTGACCTTCTGCATCACTTATACTAAATGTCCCAGTCACTGAGACACCATTCGCCGCTGCAGAATCGCTATCAAGCAAATCTTCTTCGGAAATGACCACAGAATCAGAACCATCCGCAAACGCTAGCTCAGGGGCAGAATTTTCCCAAGTTGCACTACCGGAAACGGCAGCAGCACCTGGATCTACTGCTGTAGCTGTCGCAGTTACTGACAACTCACCATCAAAGTTGTCAGGAACTGACAGTATTAAACCTTTAACCGTAACAACACCAGTTTCAGGATCAACCTCCACATTATTTGTAAATCCACCACTGTTTAGCGAGATTTTCCAAGTTGTTATGCCATTCTCTGTCCCCAACTTTTCAGCTCCAGACAAGGATGTCCCTTCTGGCGTTGTCACAGTTAACTCAGTAATGTTTTCAGAATGGTCTGTATCTGTCGGAGCAGCCGTAATGTCTACGATGTAATTTGTTACAGCTGACTCGTAAGAAACGCTATGAAGCAAGTAATCACTTGTCGCAACACGATCCCCAGTTGTCGGTGTAGAAAACTCGATTGCCAATATGGATTTACCCTCTGGCGCGTTCACCGTTACAGGAGCACCAATTCGATCATAACCGCCTTCGTCACTATTACCATCGATGGTAAAAGTCTCCGATGTTCCATCACTATACTTGACAGTATAAACAGCCGTCTCATTATAACTATTTAACCAAGCCAACTCGAATGTTGCGGATGAAGCCGGCTTATCAAGCTCGACGACTAACTTCTCTTGCTTACCAATTTCTGAGTCCGCCCCGTTACTAGCCTGTCCCGTCACACCGAAACCAGTAGGCGTTCCTGAATCCTTAATGGAAATAGCAACGACATCATTGTCGCTGTTATAAGCAGTCACAGTAAAACCAGCTGGATTACCAACTGGATCTTCTACTCCATCTAGCACGTTGGATAAATCTACGCTATACAAAGTAGTTGTCGTAGTCGGCGCCAACGTCAACTCAACTGTTGGCACATCAGTGACTGGCGTGACGTTGACGGTTGCCGTCGCTGAAGCCGTATTACCAGCCTCATCTATAACTTGATACGCAATCTCTACCTCACCACTGAAATCCGAAGCCGGTGTAAAGAGTAGTGTGCCATCTTCATTGACAGTGACAGTCCCTTTTTCAGAGTCAAAAGAGACACCGCTCGAGAACCAATACGGCACCACTTTCATCATTTGCGAGAATATTAATGACTATCGGCTCAGCAGAATCCTCATTCATAGACACTGTTTCACCAGCCACCTCAGCAACTGTGTCAAGAGTAAACTCTAACGTACTACTCTCAGACGTATTTCCTGCAGAATCAACTTGACGAACAGTAACTGTATTCACACCTTCTGTTGTGGTTGGTGCTGTAGTGATCCATTCTCCATCAACAAAATATTCAAGCGTAGCGCCACTTTCGATACCAGTAATCGTGTAGCTGCCATCATTAGTCAAATTGTCATTCGCTGAACTACCACTATCAGTGTTAAGTGATATAACAAGTGAATCTGGCGCGGTAGTATCGACGACATGAGTAGACGTTGTTTTACTCTCAACGGTATTACCAGCCGTATCAGAAGACGTCACGACAACCTCGAACTCGGTATCAGCCGCCAAATCACTGCCAGCAACAGCAAGAGCCCCATAAACCACCGACAGCAACCGTCGTAGAATATTCCTTGCCGTTAATAGTCATCTTGACAACATCTCCAACGGAAATATCACCACCAACGGCCTTACCTGACACAGTGATAGTTTGGCCACTTTCTTCCGCGTTGATAACATCGTCAGAAGTGATCGCATTCACGGTCACCGTACCGGCATCAGCCACTGTATCCTTAACAATCGACTGAGGGTTAGAAACCCCTTCGTTACCATAAACATCTGTTACATTAACGACCACACTTAACTCACCATCAGCAAGTGTTGAGACATCAATATTAGTTTCGAAATATGCCCAACCACTGCCATCCTCAGAAACCACAATATTACCAGTCAGAGTAACCATTTGACCTTCACTGTCAGTAACAGTGATAGAGGTGACATTTCCTCCAACTTCTAACCAACCACCAACAGTTAAATTACCAGCCTCATCAAAATTAACCACGCCATCATTGTTGTTTTCAGCTAAAAACACATCAACATCGGCAAATGTATCAACTTTAAAGATCTCTGTACTGCTTGCAGAGAAGGGATTACCTGCCTCATCAGTACCTGTCACGGTAGCCGTCACAAATGGATTAGCCAACGTTGTAGTAGCAAGGTCGGACCCTAAAACATCAACAGAGTATGTATACTTACCTGAGGCATTTTGCTCATTTGAAACAATACCGGATCCAATCACCTCGCCATCCAAAGTAATAGTAACCGTATCACCAGGCTTAGCATCCCCGCCGACCCAACCAGTGATACCAACCATCACACCATCTGCGGATTCACTGCTATTAATCACACTATCAGAGGTAATTCTGTCAATATCAATATTGGCATTAGCATTCAA
>NZ_JAPEUL010000011.1 GCF_026113935.1 Marinomonas rhodophyticola | reverse complement strand
TCTCACATGGGATCTCCCACACTACCATCGGCGATGGCGCTTTTCACTTCTGAGTTCGGGATGGGATCAGGTGGTTCAACGCCTCTATGATCGTCAAGCAATTCGTTTTGCGTTTTGTTCTGGCTGGGCGTCTTTGTGGTCTCACCAAAACACGCGAATACGTGCTTGGATCTTTAACAATTCATTTTGAAATAGTGATAACCAAGTATCAAACCGATGCTCATCATTGCTGATGCTTTATCGTAATCTGTGTCTGTGATTGTAGCGTTTCCGCTTTAAAAACCACTTTGGTGTTATATGGTCAAGCCTCACGAGCAATTAGTATTGGTTAGCTCAATGCCTCACAGCACTTACACACCCAACCTATCAACGTCCTAGTCTCGAACGGCTCTTTAGGGAACTTATGTTCCAGTGAGATCTTATCTTAAGGGAGGCTTCCCGCTTAGATGCTTTCAGCGGTTATCCCGTCCGAACATAGCTACCCGGCAATGCCACTGGCGTGACAACCGGAACACCAGAGGTTCGTCCACTCCGGTCCTCTCGTACTAGGAGCAGCTCCTCTCAAATCTCAAACGTCCACGGCAGATAGGGACCGAACTGTCTCACGACGTTCTAAACCCAGCTCGCGTACCACTTTAAATGGCGAACAGCCATACCCTTGGGACCGGCTTCAGCCCCAGGATGTGATGAGCCGACATCGAGGTGCCAAACACCGCCGTCGATGTGAACTCTTGGGCGGTATCAGCCTGTTATCCCCGGAGTACCTTTTATCCGTTGAGCGATGGCCCTTCCATACAGAACCACCGGATCACTAAGACCTACTTTCGTACCTGCTCGACGTGTCTGTCTCGCAGTTAAGCGTGCTTTTGCCTTTACACTCTATGCATGATTTCCGACCATGCTGAGCACACCTTCGTGCTCCTCCGTTACTCTTTGGGAGGAGACCGCCCCAGTCAAACTACCCACCACACAGTGTCCTCGATCCGGATTACGGACCTGAGTTAGAACCTCAAACATACCAGGGTGGTATTTCAAGAGTGGCTCCACGGTAACTGGCGTCACCGCTTCAAAGCCTCCCACCTATCCTACACAAGTAGGTTCAAAGTTCACTGTGAAGCTATAGTAAAGGTTCACGGGGTCTTTCCGTCTAGCCGCGGATACACAGCATCTTCACTGCGATTTCAATTTCACTGAGTCTCGGGTGGAGACAGTGTGGCCATCGTTACGCCATTCGTGCAGGTCGGAACTTACCCGACAAGGAATTTCGCTACCTTAGGACCGTTATAGTTACGGCCGCCGTTTACTTGGGCTTCGATCAAGAGCTTCGCTTGCGCTAACCCCATCAATTAACCTTCAAGCACCGGGCAGGCGTCACACCCTATACGTCCACTTTCGTGTTTGCAGAGTGCTGTGTTTTTAATAAACAGTCGCAGCCACCTGGTATCTTCGACCGACTAGTGCTTACGGAGCAAGTCCTTCACACCGGCCGGCGTACCTTCTCCCGAAGTTACGGTACCATTTTGCCTAGTTCCTTCACCCGAGTTCTCTCAAGCGCCTTGGTATTCTCTACCTGACCACCTGTGTCGGTTTGGGGTACGGTTCCTGCATATCTGAAGCTTAGAAGTTTTTCCTGGAAGCATGGCATCAACCACTTCGCCCAAAAGAGGCTTCGTCATCAGTTCTCGGTCTTAAAAGGCACCGGATTTGCCTAAGCCCTAAACCTACCGCCTTAAACACAGACAACCATCGCTGTGCTGGCCTAGCCTTCTCCGTCTCTCCATCGCAATATGCACGAGTACAGGAATATTAACCTGTTTCCCATCGACTACGCATTTCTGCCTCGCCTTAGGGGCCGACTCACCCTGCCCTGATTAACATGGGACAGGAAACCTTGGTCTTCCGGCGGGGGAGTTTTTCACTCCCCTTATCGTTACTCATGTCAACATTCGCACTTCTGATACCTCCAGCCTGCCTTACAGCTTGACCTTCAACGGCTTACAGAACGCTCCTCTACCATGCCTAGTAAACTAAGCATCCGTAGCTTCGGTGTACAGTTTTAGCCCCGTTATATCTTCCGCGCAGGCCGACTCGACTAGTGAGCTATTACGCTTTCTTTAAAGGATGGCTGCTTCTAAGCCAACCTCCTAGCTGTCTAAGCCTTCCCACATCGTTTCCCACTTAACTGTAACTTTGGGACCTTAGCTGACGGTCTGGGTTGTTTCCCTTTCCACGACGGACGTTAGCACCCGCCGTGTGTCTCCCGTAATTGCACTCATTGGTATTCGGAGTTTGCATGGGGTTGGTAAGTCGGGATGACCCCCTAGCCCAAACAGTGCTCTACCCCCAATGGTGAGATACGAGGCGCTACCTAAATAGCTTTCGAGGAGAACCAGCTATCTCCGAGCTTGATTAGCCTTTCACTCCTATCCACAAGTCATCCCCAGCCTTTTCAACGGATGTGGGTTCGGTCCTCCAGTTGATGTTACTCAACCTTCAACCTGCTCATGGATAGATCGCCCGGTTTCGGGTCTATTCCCAGCAACTAAACGCCCTATTAAGACTCGGTTTCCCTACGGCTCCACTACATGTTTAACCTTGCTACTGAAAATAAGTCGTTGACCCATTATACAAAAGGTACGCAGTCACGGAACAAGTCCGCTCCCACTGCTTGTACGTACACGGTTTCAGGATCTATTTCACTCCCCTCACAGGGGTTCTTTTCGCCTTTCCCTCACGGTACTGGTTCACTATCGGTCAGTCAGGAGTATTTAGCCTTGGAGGATGGTCCCCCCATATTCAGACAGGATAACACGTGTCCCGTCCTACTCGTTTTCATGATTAAGGTGTTTTCGTATACGGGGCTATCACCCTCTATCGCGGCACTTTCCAGAGCCTTCTACTAACACCAAAACCACTTAAGGGCTAATCCCCTTTCGCTCGCCGCTACTTAGGGAATCTCGGTTGATTTCTTTTCCTAAGGGTACTTAGATGTTTCAGTTCCCCTCGTTCGCCTCCTCACAGCTATGTATTCACTGTGGGATACTCTACAAGTAGAGTGGGTTCCCCCATTCGGACATGTTCGGATCAAAGCCTGTTTATCGACTCCCCGAACCTTTTCGCAGATTACCACGTCCTTCATCGCCTCTGACTGCCAAGGCATCCACCGTGCACGCTTGGTCACTTGACCATATAACCCAAAATAGTTTCGGATCACATACCAAAGGGCTTTTGTACCCCTCTGGATTTACGATTTAGAAAGTCATCTAGGTTAAAGATGCTTTCCACCGGTTTGACGCTTGATTATCGTCTATTTCAAAATTCGAATTGTTAAAGAGCAAGTTTAGTGCAAAGCACTAAGTCAGAGACTAAAAATCACCCAACACACGAATGCATAAGATGTTTAGCGTCTTGCTTAGAACTCTCTTCTAATCTTTTACACAGAATGATCCGTAAATGGTGGAGCTATGCGGGATCGAACCGCAGACCTCCTGCGTGCAAAGCAGGCGCTCTCCCAGCTGAGCTATAGCCCCATTTTTCTCTAGATCGTATTTGCTAATTGGAATAAACATCTCCAATTAAATACCAGAATTTCAAGAACAAGACTTTTAAGGTCGACGTTTAATTCGCTAAACGAGATCTTAAATAACGAAGTTATTGGAATTCTGGTGGGTCTGGGCCGATTTGAACGGCCGACCTCACCCTTATCAGGGGTGCGCTCTAACCAACTGAGCTACAGACCCAAATACAATATAATTTGCTGTTTGTTTTAGTTCGGTCGACCTCACCCTACTCTTTACCAAAATAATGGGGTACGCTCTAACCAACAGAACAACAGATTAAAACACTTCTGTGCTTCTCATAAATTAGACATCAGATAATTTGTGTGAACGCTCACCAGAGGTTTCTATCGTTTAAGGAGGTGATCCAGCCCCAGGTTCCCCTAGGGCTACCTTGTTACGACTTCACCCCAGTCATTGACCACTCCGTGGTAAGCGTCCTCCTTACGGTTAGACTACCTACTTCTGGAGCAATCAACTCCCATGGTGTGACGGGCGGTGTGTACAAGGCCCGGGAACGTATTCACCGTGACATTCTGATTCACGATTACTAGCGATTCCGACTTCATGGAGTCGAGTTGCAGACTCCAATCCGGACTACGACGTACTTTCTGGGATTCGCTTACTCTCGCAAGTTCGCAGCCCTCTGTATACGCCATTGTAGCACGTGTGTAGCCCTACTCGTAAGGGCCATGATGACTTGACGTCGTCCCCACCTTCCTCCGGTTTGTCACCGGCAGTCTCCTTAAAGTTCTCGGCATTACCCGCTAGCAAGTAAGGATAAGGGTTGCGCTCGTTACGGGACTTAACCCAACATTTCACAACACGAGCTGACGACAGCCATGCAGCACCTGTCTCAGAGCTCCCGAAGGCACAAACACATCTCTGCGTTCTTCTCTGGATGTCAAGAGTAGGTAAGGTTCTTCGCGTTGCGTCGAATTAAACCACATGCTCCACCGCTTGTGCGGACTCCCCGTCAATTCATTTGAGTTTTAACCTTGCGGCCGTACTCCCCAGGCGGTCTACTTATTGCGTTAGCTGCGCCACTAAGTCATTACAACCCAACGGCTAGTAGACATCGTTTACGGCGTGGACTACCAGGGTATCTAATCCTGTTTGCTCCCCACGCTTTCGCACCTCAGTGTCAGTATTAGTCCAGGGTGTCGCCTTCGCCACTGATGTTCCTTCCTATATCTACGCATTTCACCGCTACACAGGAAATTCCACACCCCTCTACCATACTCTAGCCTGCCAGTATCGGGTGCCATTCCAAGGTTGAGTCCTGGGATTTCACATCCGACTTAACAAACCACCTACGCGCGCTTTACGCCCAGTAATTCCGATTAACGCTTGCACCCTCTGTATTACCGCGGCTGCTGGCACAGAGTTAGCCGGTGCTTCTTCTGGGGCTAACGTCAAGATAATTGGGTATTAACCAATCACCCTTCCTCACCCCTGAAAGTGCTTTACAACCCTAAGGCCTTCTTCACACACGCGGCATGGCTGGATCAGGCTTGCGCCCATTGTCCAATATTCCCCACTGCTGCCTCCCGTAGGAGTCTGGGCCGTGTCTCAGTCCCAGTGTGACTGGTCATCCTCTCAGACCAGTTAGAGATCGTCGCCTTGGTAGGCCTTTACCCTACCAACTAGCTAATCTCACGCAGGCTCATCTAATAGCGGAAGGCTCCGAAAAGTCCCCTCCTTTCCCCCTCAGGGCGTATGCGGTATTAGCATGCGTTTCCACATGTTGTCCCCCTCTACTAGGTAGATTCCTACGCGTTACTCACCCGTCCGCCGCTCGTCACCCAAGAAACAAGTTTCTCCGTGCTACCGCTCGACTTGCATGTGTTAAGCCTGCCGCCAGCGTTCAATCTGAGCCATGATCAAACTCTTCAGTTAAAAAGTTTGCTTACTCAAAATCTATTACACTAACAATAACTTAATCATTTCATCATCCCGAAGAACAACGAAACAACATAAAGCGAATTGACGTGTTAGACGTTTCGCAAGACTTCAATTTTTTTGACCATCTCGAATCAGTTAAAAACCAATCCGGACAATCTTCTGAAGCCTCCAGCGAGCGCCCACACAAATTATCTGATTATCTATTTTAAAGAGCGTCTGATACTTCGTTCAACTTACTTACCTTAGTAAGTGCAAACTCTTGTTTGCGTCGTTGTCCGTGTCAGTGGGTGCGTATAATACATCCCTAAATTTTCTGCGCAAGTACTTTTTTTAGATTTTCTTAAAAAAATGCTTATATATAGGTAGCGTAGGTATTTTAGATATTAACAAAGGAATTAATAATAAAGAAAAATAGACAGCTAGCGAAATATCATCTTTAACCTGCCACCATAAATGAGCAAGTATCGCTATAGCGGCTAAATACATGAAGCGGTGTAACGGCTTCCACCTCTTCCCTAGCTTGCGCATCATAAATTTTGTACTTGTTACTGTTAAAATCACTATGATAACAAGAGCTAAAACACCAGCATAAATGTAGGGTTTTTCAATAAGATCTGAAGCAATCCAAGTCCAGCTTAACCCAGCAAATAAAATTAAATAGATAATAAAATGGAGCAACGAATAGAAAAAAGCCGTTAGACCGATGAAACGACGGTAGCGATTAACAAACTTCAAGCCCCCTATTTTTCCAATCAATGTCATGGCCATGACCGCGACCACAAATATGGATGCCCAAATACCGCTCAATCTCATCAGTAACTTACCCGGATCGGGAAAGTACTGCCCCATTAATAAGGAAAGAAACATCCACAAAAATGGCAAAGCAAACAATATCAACACATAGGGCTTTTCCTTTCTATCCCAGAAACCAGCCATATTAATAAAACCTTTTCAAATCCATACCCGCATAAAGAGATGCCACTTCCTCTTCATAGCCATTGAACATTTTTGTTTCAATAACATTTGGAAAAAGCACGCCACCAGGCAAACGCCTTTCTTGCTGTTGCGACCAACGGGGATGGTCAACGCTGGGATTCACATTAGCATAGAAACCATATTCATTAGGCGCCAACATATTCCAAGTCGTCTCAGGCATTGTTTCTACAAAACGAACTTTCACAATCGATTTGATACTCTTAAAGCCATATTTCCAAGGTAAAACCAATCTAACAGGTGCACCATTTTGATTTGGCAAAATACTTCCGTACATACCAACAGCAAGAAAAGCCAAAGAATTCATCGCCTCATCAATACGCAACCCTTCTCGGTAAGGCCAATCCAGTCCGCTCCCTAATTGACCGGGCATCTGCTTAGGATCGTATAAGGTTTCAAAGTAAACATATTTAGCTTTTGACGTTGGCTCAAAACGCTTAAGGACCGTAGCAAGAGAAACGCCGACCCAAGGAATAACCATTGACCATGCTTCCACGCAACGAAGTCGATAGATTCGTTCCTCCAACATGGAATCTTTGATAATACTATCTAGATCAAATACCCCTGTTTTGGCCGCCTCACCTTCAACAGTAATGGTCCACGGCGTGGTTTTAAACTGAGATGCGCGATCTTTAGGATCACTTTTACCATAACCAAATTCATAAAAGTTATTGTATGAAGTGGCAACATCATAAGGAGAGAGTTTGTCATCTTTGCCAAAAGGCGTTTCGGCTATATTATCAAAGGAGGATTTGAGAGAAGGCGGAGGTAACAAAGGGTTCCCCTCTTGTAAGGCCGCTGACACTTGGCCAACAGCCCCCACCCCAAGCGCTAAACTTGCAGTGGTTTTCATAAATTGACGGCGATTCAGATAAATGGATTTATCAGTCACTTCTGACTCAGAGCAATCAGACGCTTTTTTATTCAAAATCAGCATAGCATGTCCCCTTATGTTATTAAAATTATTGACAAGGGAGCACGCTACTAGTTCAAAAAAAGCACCCGCAATAAAGCAGAATGCTTTTTTATATCACAATCCTCTAGCGCAATCGCTTAAACACAATACCAAGCGGTCCCCACACCCCATATAAACAAAACACACTCATCAACACAAAAGCGGGCTGTAAAGCCACAAAAACCAAAATCAAAACAGCAATTAACAAAACCACAAATGGAACACGCCCTTTCAAATCCAAATCTTTGAAACTGCGATATTTCACATTACTAACCATTAGCAGGCCTGTAATAGGAACAAGCAAAGCCATGAGTGTCGCCATACTTTCGCCTGAGATACCATTATCATTCGCAGCCCAAATAACACCCGCCACAATGGCTGCCGCTGCGGGACTAGGAAGCCCAGTAAAATAACGTTTTTCTTCAACCCCAATCATAGTGTTAAAACGAGCCAAACGCAGTGCTGCACCAACTGCATAAATAAACGCAGCAATCCAACCAATTTTACCAAGTGGTGCTAACGACCAAGTAAATACAATTAATGCAGGTGCGATCCCAAAAGACACCATATCCGCTAAAGAATCATATTCCGCACCAAAGGCACTTTGCGTATGAGTCAAGCGAGCCACACGACCATCTAAGCCGTCAAAAATCATAGAAATAAAAATGGCCACTGCTGCATGGGAGTAATTCCCATTCATAGCCGCGATAATAGAGTAAAACCCTGAAAAAAGTGCCGCCGTAGTAAACAAATTTGGTAATAAATACACCCCTTTGTGGGGCTGTTTTTTGTCATCACCAACGTCAATATCTTCAATTTCATCAACTGGTGATTTTTTGATATCATCAATGGACATGCTGTAAACCTTCCTTCCACAAATTATTTATACAAGCTTAGCAAAAGAACGCTTAGCGGCTTCTATTGTGTAATCAATATCTTCTTCAGTGTGCGCCTGAGAAATAAAACCCGCTTCAAACGCAGCTGGGGCAAAATACACACCCTCTTCTAACATATGGTGAAAAAAGGCCTTGAAACGCGGCAAATCACAACGCTGAACCTCGCTGAAACTGGTCACTGCTGTCGACTCTGTAAAGAAAAAGCCGAACATCCCCCCCACACTCACAACACAGAAAGGCACACCAGTATCGTCCGCTGCCTTTTTTAGTCCCGCCACAAGACGAGCAGCTTTAGAACCTAAAGTTTGATGAAAACCTTCTTCACTAATTTTGTTCAAAACAGCCAAGCCCGCCACCATAGCAACAGGGTTACCAGACAAGGTACCAGCTTGATAAACGGGACCTAACGGTGATATACATTCCATGATGGCGCGTTTACCACCAAACGCACCAACCGGCATGCCAGCGCCAATCACTTTACCTAGTGTTGTCAGATCAGGAACAATACCAAAATGATCCTGTGCACCACCAAGGGCAACGCGGAACCCAGTCATCACTTCATCAAAGATCAACACAGCGCCTGATTCATCACACACTTGGCGCAAGGTTTCAAGGAATCCTTTAACTGGCAGAATGCAATTCATGTTGCCAGCAACAGGTTCGACAATGATACAAGCAATTTGATCCCCGATTTCTGCAAAACAACGAGTCACTTCTTCAATATCATTGTATTGCAGTGTAATAGTATGTTTGGCCAAATCTGCAGGCACACCAGGAGAATTCGGAACGCCAAGCGTTAATGCACCAGATCCAGCTTTTACTAATAAAGAATCTGAGTGACCATGATAACAACCTTCAAACTTAACAATTTTATCGCGTCCGGTATAACCACGAGCCAATCGGATCGCACTCATGGTGGCTTCAGTACCCGAGTTCACCATGCGTACCATATCCATAGAAGGGACAAGTTCACAAACCTTTTCGGCCATGGTGATTTCAACTTCTGTTGGCGCTCCAAAACTTAAACCAAAATCTAGCTGTTTTCTAACTGCGTCTAACACATCAGGGTGAGAATGACCTAAAATCATTGGCCCCCAAGATCCAACATAATCTATATAGCGTTTTTTGTCTTCATCATAGACATAAGCGCCTTCCCCACGCTGGAAAAAAATAGGCGTACCACCTACACCATTAAAAGCTCGCACTGGGGAATTGACACCACCAGGAATACGGTGTTGGGCGCGTGCATATAGATCTTCTGAGCGACTCATATTTTCAAATCCTATAACCAATAATTTAATACATCTAGTAAGCGAGCAATCTAAAATAAAAGCATTAGACTAACGTTAACGAGGTAATTTTTTAATCACTTTTTAACAAAAATTGATCAAGCCGGTGTCTTGCAACCAGACTAAAAGAAGACATAGACAAGGACACCAACACTTCAGACAGCCCTGTTTTTTGAAACCAACTCAACATTGCCTCCAATGAGGGAGGCTCATCTATTAAAGGAATACAAGTAGATTCTAAAGCCAATGATAAGTTCATCGACACCTTTTCATCCTGAAAAACTAACCACGATTGAGGTCCAGAGTCTAACGTTTGTAATGCGTCTAACAAAGCGACGCGACGGACAAGCCGCCACTGACCACCAGCTTCAAATACAGCGTAGTCTACCATACTTGATGCCAAATCCTTTACTTGCTCAAGAGGAACACTGGCAGGTAATACCAAAACGTCTTCAGCCACTGGCTTAACGGTGTGATGACGTAAATAGCGTTGAAAGGGACTAATATTAGAAGACATCCCCATGTAACTTAGACGCTCAGCAAAAACTGACTCTTGGTGAAAGAATACACGCATTAATAAGCAGGCTAACACAATCACAAATAAAGCCGGAACAATTGCCTCAGAGGAGTGAGTCATTTCAATAATAGCGACCAATGCCGTCAGCGGAGCTTGAAAACAAGCGGCCATCATTGCAGCCATTCCAAGCAAGGCAAACAAAGCGATATCAACCGCCCCATGATCAAACATTAAAGCAACTTGAGCACCAGCCAGCCCCCCAATAATAAAGGTTGGACCTATCATACCACCCGGTATTCCCAACCCAATGGTCAATGCCGTTAATAGGGTTTTCACAACTATTAACAGGAGCAGAGAATAAACCAACAAATCACCCGATATTGAATGACTCAGCGAGCTGTAGCCACTGCCCAGTGCTTCTGGCAAATAAACCGCCGCAAAAGACGTCGCAATAGCCACGATAAAAAAGCGCAACCAGACAGAAAAACCACTCAGGTGCCACAAGACTTTTTGCGCATGGAGAAATAAAGCCGACAACAGCACGATAAAGACAACCAAAATAAAACATGCCACAAAAAGATCGGCCGAAAATACAACTGACGAAATATCCCCAATACTGAATATATTCAAAGGCCCAATAACATAATGACTAATCAGAGTCGCAACCACAGAAGACAGCAAAACTGGCAATACATAACGCTGACGATATTCCAAAAAAATCACTTCAAAAGCAAACAACACACCAGCCAAGGGTGTTTGAAATATGGCCGAGATGGCACCAGCAACACCACAAGCCAACAGCGTCTCAACCCCATATTGGGGAAGCTTAGCCTTTGCTGCTAGAAAGCCTCCCATGGTTGCGCCCAAATGTACCGCAGGTCCCTCTTTACCAATAGAAAGTCCTCCTATTAAGGCAATGACTGCAGAAAAAAACTGCACAACACCATTCCCAATAGGCAAATTACCACCATGATAATTCAGTCTTTCGATAACATAAGGTACGCCAACCTTGTGATAACGAGCGGGAAGGAGTGTCAAGAGGCTCGCTAGGGCAGTACAAGAAATGATGACTAAAGCAATCCGCCACTCTACAGGTAAAATCTCAAATGCATCAAAATCTGCCCCCAAAAAATAGCGAGTAGGCAAATAAATGACAGCATAGAAAAAGACCATCACTAAGCCACTGAATAATCCACATAATGCACCTAGGAGCGACAATGTCAGTAAATCATCGTAAGATCTCGCTTTAATAGACCATTTTTCTTTAAGCTTCCAAGCTATCAGATCGACACCTCATTTTTATACAGAAAGACAATTAAACACCTTCACCATCGATCTACACGCTTTGCTAAGCACATGTGCGTTACAATTTTATGTAGATTTGGCCAACTGTCCATTTCACTTCGAATGGCATGCAAGCGCGCCATAGAACTGGCCTGAACCAAGAGCAATAAATCCAAATCACCACTAATAGAATGAGCAAGCTTTACTTCAGGTATGGCATTAATCAAGGGCTGAACAAGATCACAAGAGAGCGGTCTAAAAGTAAGCGCTAAATAGGCCGTCACGCCATCTTCTTTTGAAACAGAGGTATGCGCGTGGTATCCAGTGATAGTACGATTTTCTTCCATACGGCGAATTCGCTCGGTAACAGCGGAGCGGGACAAATTTACCTGTCGACTTATATCTGAAACAGACAGTCGGGCATCCCCCACGAGCAAAGCCAATATTTTCTGATCATAGTGATCCGCCACTCAGTATTCCTCTCTTGTGATGTGCCACTCAAACTGACCGTTTTTCCGGCAAAATGCGCCCTAATAGGGTCAACTTGTATAGCGTATTATTCATCCGGCTATTTTATCCTTAGCGACAATAAAAAACAGCCACTGAATTTAACAAGTACAGGCAAACAAATGACTCAATACAAAAAAACTCTCGGCCCACTACAAGGCATAGCGATGACTGTCACCACTTTCATAGGTACTGGACTGATGATTTTACCCGCCATGTCTGTTGCACAGGCTGGTTCCTTTGCGTTTTATGCTTGGCTTATTACCGCTGGCATGATCATCCCCATCGCCTTTATATTTGCGCTACTTGGTGCAAAATACCCTTCTGCTGGCGGTGCATCTCATTACATAGGTCGAGCATTTGGCTCAAAATACGAGAAAGCTGTCGGCTGGTTATTCCTCAGCATTTTATTCGTCGGCCCAGCCGTAGCGATTAAAGTCGCTGCCGCATACCTGACCATCATATTTAAAACATCGGATCAATGGATTCTATTTTTTAGCCTACTAACACTTGCTGGTATGCTTTTCTTCGCTGTTGTGGGAATGCAAACATCAGCACGTTTTCAAACGGGTATCGTGATTGTCATGATAGCTTCTATTCTATGGCTTTGCTTCATTGGCAACATCCAAGACAGTCGTCAAGTCATTGAAACACCTTCTACACCATCTCAGTGGCAACAGACCCTGTACGCCACAGGGGTAATTTTTTGGTGCTTCTTAGGAATAGAAGTGATGGCCCATATGGGTGCCGAGTTCAAAAATCCAACACGCGACTTTCCGATTGCCTTGCTAGGTGGCATTACTATCGTTATTTTAGCTTATCTAAGCTTGGTACTCTTGATCGCTTGGCACCATACTTATGGAGACGAAGTCACTAATAGCCAATCACTGGCATTGTTAGTCAGCAAACTCATGGGCGAAACCAGCAGTCGATTCTTTGCTGTTGGCGCTTATATTATTGCTTTTGCCAACGTCGCTATTTATATTTTAGGCTTCTCCCGTATGGTGCAATCCATGGCACTACAAGGCGCATTACCTAAACTATTTATGAGCCTTAATAGAAACGGCGCACCGGAAAAGGCGGTTTTTCTTGTTGGCGTAATCACCCTATCTTCTATTCTGTTTTCAGAGCTTTCAGGCTGGAAGATGTCATGGTTCATTGAAATGACAAACGGCAGCTTTTTACTCATTTACGCTCTGACCTGCATTGCAGCATTTAAGTTGGTAAATCGTGCCACACAACTATTGGCCCTTATAGCCTTAATAAGCTGCGGCTTTATGGTCTTATTCATCGGACAAAGCATGCTCTTTGCTGTTATCGCTTTTTGTTTAGCGCTCAGCTACGAATATTTAAGGTCGCCAAAAAGCCCAATCAAAGATTCGAAACTTCATGTACAATAATGATCATTGATATCACCATTTATAAAACAACGATGATTTCGTTGAGTTCAGTAGGAGAGATTTTATGCCATTATTAGACAGCTTCCGTGTTGACCACACTCGTATGGACGCACCTGCAGTACGTGTTGCCAAATCCATGTCAACACCTAAAGGCGATGACATCACCGTATTTGATTTACGCTTCTGCGTGCCAAATGAAGAGATCCTTTCTGAGAAAGGCATTCACACATTGGAGCATTTGTTTGCAGGCTTCATGCGTGATCACTTAAACAGCGACAGTGTTGAAATTATCGACATTTCACCAATGGGATGTCGAACTGGTTTCTACATGAGCTTAATCGGCACACCGTCAGAAGATGTTGTCGCCGCTTCCTGGAAAGCCGCCATGGAAGACGTATTAAAGGTAAAATCCAAAGCAGATATTCCTGAACTGAACGAGTATCAGTGTGGTACCTATGAAATGCATTCACTAGAAGAAGCGCAAGACATTGCGAAAATGATTCTAAGCCGTGACGTGAAAGTAAACAGCAACGAAGAACTGTACCTAAGTGAAGAGTTCTTAAAAGCACACAGCTAAGAAAAATTATTTAAGCTAGAGCGCAAAAAGGTGACCAAGTGTCACCTTTTTATTTAATTTCAACACTTCACACTTATTTAGGAACGTGTTGCGGTTGCTAAAAACGCACTCGCTAAAACAAACACACTGCCCATACCGCGGTTGAGGTTTTTCATGCCTTTAGGACTGCGAATCAAACGACGAATTTGCTTACCACTCATCGCGTAAACATACGCGGCAATAAACTCAGTGAAGCAAAAGGTTAATCCCATCCAAAAAAACTGCATAGGTACTGGCTGACTAAGATCAAGTAGCTGCGGAAAAATAGCAGTAAATAGCAATACGGCTTTAGGATTGCCAATCGCCACTAAAAACTCTTGACGCATTCGCGCTATATGGCCACGTTTTGCCTTGGTCCCCAACTCGCTTTCATGTTCTTCAAGTACAATTGCCGCACTACGCCATGTTTTAATGCCTATATAAAACAAATAAGCAACACCAAACCATTTAATAACACTAAACCAGAAAATGGATGAGACAATAATAGCCCCCAAACCCAGTGCTGAAATTAACATCAAGATGCTAAAAGCAAGATTTCGACCTACCACAGCAATTACCGCGTTTGTCGCACCAACCTGAATCCCATTGTGCATCGCAGTAAAATTATTTGGGCCTGGCCCCAAAGACAACAACATTAGCAACGGCGCCGTTGCCAACCAAACACTAAATGTCATAGCACTTGTTTCTCTCAATAGTGTGTTAGATCGATCTAATTAGAAATCACTGTAAGTTTTAAATTTTGGCGCAACTCTACAGCCAAACCATTCACCTGTCAGCCTATTTTTTAACCTTTTCGGTAATACAAAAATGAACATATTAAGAGGTTTAAAAATCAATTAGTTAGAATTCTGTATTGCAAAAGTAAAACCTTAAATTTACTTTTTTATCCAAAGCCAAACGCTCGAATAACTTTTTCTTTCATCTGTGGAAACCTACCCTCACTCAGTAAAATTGCCATTCAGTTAACAATAATTAGGGATTAGCTATGTCAATCGCACATATTTTTTTATGGGCCACCGCCGCCATTTGGGGTTTTGCCTTTGTCGCCCAAAGCGTTGGCATGGAAAGCCTTGGACCACATAGCTTTAACGCTATGCGTTTTCTATTAGCAACGCTATCACTCTTACCTTTATTGTTTATTTTTAAACCCAAGCAATCTCAAAATAATTCTAAGTTATGGCTAGGTGGCCTAGCGGCGGGAAATTGTTTGTTTTTGGGCTTTACGTGCCAACAAATAGGTTTGCAATATACAACTGCAGGTAACGCAGGTTTCATCACTAGCATGTACATTGTGTTCGTGCCGATACTGGGACTTATACTCGGTCATAAAACTGAAAGACATACCTGGATTGGAGTTGGTCTAGCACTAATTGGTCTTTACAGCCTAACCGTTGGGCCAAACCTATCCATCAACAAAGGCGATGCAATAGAACTATTAGGTACGTTTTTTTGGACAGGACATGTGTTGCTGATTGGCTATTTATCTCGATATGTATCCGCGTTGCCACTTTCTATCGTTCAGTTCTTCGTAGCAACAATATTAGCCTCTATCACCGCTTTCGCATTAGAAACACCAACGCTTGAGGGCATTAAAATGGCTTGGTGGCCCCTAGTCTATGCTGGCGTCGCTTCATCTGGTATTGCATTTACATTACAAACGTTGGGACAAAAAAATGTGTCACCTAGTATCAGTGCTCTTATTCTCTCATCTGAGGCGGTATTTGCCGTATTGGGTGGTTGGATATTTATGGAGGAAGTTCTTTCTACTCGCGCTTTGGTAGGTTGTGGTTTTATTATGACGGGGATGATTATTAGCCAATGGCCACGTCAGACAAAAACACCTATCGAGCTTGCCCAACAACCCTAATTAATATCAGCTTCAACTCCTTTTTCAATATTCACCGGCATTTCTCGTGAAACTGGGGTTGAAAGCACCATCATGGTATTGGTGTCACTTAAATCAATTAAACGTTCTAACAACTCATCCAATAAAGACATAGAACGAACGGCAACTCGAAGCACAAAAGCGTAAGGCCCTGTCACATTATGGCAAGAAATCACTTCATCCAAACTGAGCACTAACGCTTTAAACTCCCGCTCTTTGGTTCGGTAAACCTGACACTCCACCAACGCAGTAATGGGAATTCCGACTTTTTCTAGGTTAATTTTTGCACCGTAGCCAGTAATGACACCAGACTCTTCTAACTTTCGAACTCGCTCAGCGACCGCAGGTGCAGTCAGATGTACTAACTTACCCAGTTCCGCATAAGTTAAACGACCATTCTGCTCCAACAGTTTAAGCAATTTCCAATTCGTCTTATCCATTTAACTCTCTTTAATATTTGACATTTACGCGAAAAAAAGCCGCGTACAAGCGCGGCTTTTTCAATCTTTCAATGAGACGACTACAAAAGTAGTAGGCGATTACAAAGACAGTGTCTTTTCACCACGAGCAATACCAGACACACCAGTACGAACTACTTCAAGCAAATGAGCACCGCCTAATGCTTGCAAGAACCCATCCAGTTTATCTGACTCACCTACGATTTGAATCGTGTAAATAGAAGGCGTCATATCAATGATATTGCCTCGGAAAATATCAACAGTGCGTTTTACTTCCGCACGCTGAGCACCCGTTGCACGCACTTTAACCAACATCAACTCACGCTCAATGTGTTGACCTTCGGTCAAGTCCACAAGCTTCACGACATCAATCAACTTGTTCAGCTGTTTAGTAATCTGCTCTACAACCTGATCAGACCCAAATGTCGTCAGTGTAAGACGAGACAAAGTAGGATCGTCTGTTGCCGCCACGTTCAATGACTCGATGTTAAAGTTACGCTGCGAGAACAAACCAACGACACGCGACAAAGCACCCGGCTCGTTTTCCATTAGTACAGAAATAATATGTCTCATATTAGGTACGCTCCGTCTTGCTCAAGAACATATCCCGCATAGAACCACGAGGCACTTGCATAGGATATACATGCTCTTCTGGATCCACGTAACAATTAATGAAGACCAACTGATCTGTCATCGCAAACGCTTCTTCCATCTTGGCATCGAGTTCATCTTTAGTACGAATTTCCACATACTTATGACGATAAGCGTCCATCAGTATTTTGAAATCAGGCAATGAATCCATGTACGAATTTGAATAGCGACCTTCGTAGTTCATGTCCTGCCATTGGCGAACCATGCCCAAATAACCATTATTCAAGCACAAGATTTTCACTGGCAAACCGTATTGCAGACAAGTCGAAAGCTCTTGAATATTCATCTGAATACTGCCTTCACCTGTCACACAGACAACTGTCTCCGCAGGGAAACTCATTTTTACACCCATCGCCGCCGGAAGACCAAATCCCATCGTGCCTAGACCACCGGAATTTACCCAACGGTTTGGCTTGTCAAATTTATAGTACTGAGCAGCGAACATTTGATGCTGACCTACGTCAGATGCAACAAAAGCATCACCTTTTGTTGCACGCCAACATGCTTCAATTGCGGCTTGAGGTTTAATTTTATCGCCATTGGTGTCATAACGACCACCATGCACCAAACGCCACTCATTGATTTGTTTCCACCAACCAACTAGGGCTTCGGTATTTGAACTTTGGCCTTCCACTAAAGACAGCATTTCTTCCAACACTTGACTGACTGGCCCTACAATAGGCACATCTGCACGAATCGTTTTAGAAATGGCCGCAGGATCAATATCAATATGGATAATTTTTGCCCCTGGGCAAAATTTATCTGGATCATTGGTTACGCGATCATCAAAACGTGCGCCAACCGCGAGAATCACATCACTATGATGCATGGTCATATTCGCTTCATACGCACCATGCATGCCTAACATACCGACAAACTGCTTGTCTGTTCCTGGGTAGCCACCCAAGCCCATCAGCGTGTTAGTAACAGGCACGTTCAAAGACTTAGCCAGTTTTACCAGTAAATCGGATGCTCCGCCCATAATAACGCCGCCGCCAGCATAAATAATTGGGCGCTTGGCAGCCAACAACAAATCAACGGCCTTTTTAATCTGACCACTATGTCCTTTTGTTGGTGGAGTATAAGAACGAATAGAAACCGACTCTGGGTATTTGTATTCGTACTTATCACCAGGCATGGTCATGTCTTTTGGCACATCAATGACAACAGGGCCAGGACGACCAGTGCTGGCAATGTGATAGGCCTTTTTCATGATCATAGGAATTTCAGAAGGATGCTTCACTGTAAAGCTGTGCTTCACAATTGGACGTGACACGCCAATCATATCAGTTTCCTGAAACGCATCTTCGCCGATCAAGTAACTCATTACCTGACCACAAATAACGACCATGGGAATAGAGTCCATATAAGCCGTCGCAATACCTGTTACCGTATTGGTGGCTCCTGGACCAGAGGTGACAAGAACCGTACCGGCCTTGCCCGTGGCACGCGCATAACCATCCGCCATGTGCGTTGCCGCTTGTTCATGCCTAACCAGAATATGCTTTACGTCAGACTGACGATGCAAGGCATCGTAAATATGAAGTGCGGCTCCACCTGGATAACCATAGATATACTCAACTCCCTCATCTTTGAGGAAGCGGGCGATCATTTCACCACCGGATAATAACTCCACCTTGTTACCCTCTATAGTATGTATCTGTCTTTTAATTTTAGTGTGGCTATTGTAACCGCATAAGACGAACAGATTAAAGTTGATAAAACGATGTTTGCTAAACTAACTGAGGTAACTTTTAAAAATAAGAGGTGCTTATATAAAAGTAACAAACACTCAAACGCAAGAAATCGCAGTTTTTACACTGTCCGCGTTTTTTCGCGAGGAGAAGTGCAAGATGACAGTATTGCGTCATGTTACACTTGTGCTTATCAGACAAAATCTGATTGAGATGGGCTAGTGGCCCAAAGAAAGACGTCATCGACAGGGTGTCGTCGAATAATATAGCATTTGATTCTGTCTTTATGCCCTAGATTTGTCAACACAAAGTGTATAAAAACTTGCTCTAACCCACGCTTCATGGTGTCATAGCAGCATAAATTGATTAGGAGTTCTACCATGGCTAATGAGCTTAACCAACAACGAGTTATTGATGAATTTTTGCGCTGTTTTCGTAAGATGCTTATGGATCCAGAACTCGCTGGAGAATTAGTCCGTATCGCCAAAGAAAATATCAACCAGCCAAATGCGTACCAACGCATTGCGGAAGAAGTCTCAAACCAAACCACCATAAAAATCCAAGAAGAACACACAGAAGCTGATCGTAAATTCATCAAACTATTGATGGATGTGGTGAAAGGCGACTCTCAGCTTTACTAGTTTTTTGTTTTTTCACGCTAGGTGGAGTTTCTAGCCTAGCGTCTAATGTTTCGGTACTCACTTGCTTCCTTCGTTTTTATCCAGCCCAGAAGAATTAAACCAACTTGCTGATGACATCAAATCATGGGCAATTGAATTGGGCTTTGCTGAAGCTCGTATTGTTGAGCCAGACCTTGCACAATACAAAGACGAATTTAACGAATGGCTTAATAACAAATACCATGCAGGTATGGACTATCTTGCCAATCATGGCGACATGCGCTTTTATCCGGAACAATTGCATCCGGGAACTCGTCGTGTTATTTCCCTTCGCATGCACTATCTTCCCCAATCAGTCGAAACCGTAAAACGACTGCAAACCAAAGACAAAGCCTATATCGCTCGCTATGCCTTGGGCCGTGACTACCATAAATTAATTCGCAAACGCCTTACTCAATTAGCCAAGAAAATAGAGCAAAAAGTCGGCGATCATGGCTATAGAGCGTTTGTCGATAGCGCCCCTATCTTAGAAAGACAAATTGCCGAGCAAGCCGGCATGGGCTGGGTTGGCAAAAACACCTTATTACTGACCCCTAAAGCCGGCAGCTGGTTTTTGCTCGGTGAAATATTTACTAACTTACCACTTCCTGTCGACAAACCTACTGAAACAAGACATTGCGGAAGCTGTACCGCCTGCCTAACTCAGTGTCCAACTGATGCCTTTGTTGAGCCTTGGGTTCTGGATGCGGGAAAGTGCATTTCTTATCTCACCATTGAACATAAAGGCGCCATTCCAGAAGAACTACGCAGTAAAATGGGCAATCGGATTTTCGGCTGTGATGATTGTCAGCTAGTTTGCCCTTGGACCAAGTTCGCAAAATACACCGAAGAAGAGGATTTCCAACCTAGACACAATCTGGATTCAGCAGATCTAGTTGAATTATTTGAGTGGGACGAAGAGGCCTTCTTGAAAAATACCGAAGGCTCCCCTATTCGTCGAACTGGTTTTGAAAACTGGCGTAGAAACATTGCTGTCGCGCTTGGTAATGCACCTACTAACCAAACCACCATACAAACATTAAAAAATGCACTCCCTCACTCCTCTGAGTTAGTGAAAGAGCACATTCTATGGGCATTAACGCAGCACGACCTTTGATACATAAATAGTGTTTGCTGATTGACAATTAACGTGAGTAACGCAGCAAACCTTCTTGAGCAGTAGAGGCCACCAACTCGCCCTTTTGATTAAAAATTTGCCCACGAACAAAGCCGCGAGCCGCATTCGCCGACGGGGAGTCCGCTACATACAGTAGCCATTCATCCAATCTAAATGGACGATGAAACCAAATAGCATGATCTAAACTAGCAACCGTTAGGTAAGGACTACCAATTGAAATACCATGCGGCATCAAGGCGGTTTCGATAAAACCATAATCTGTTGTATACGCCAGCATAGACTGATGAACTAATGCTTCATCGGGTAAAGCAGACACACTACGAATCCACATATGACGTTTCGCAATACCTGGACGCGGACGAAATGGATTCTGATTTTCCACGATTCGATATTCAATAGGTCGGTCTGCCGTAAACAAATCTCGCACTTTTGATGGAATTTCATCTGCATGCTCTCGATAAAGTGACAGCTCAGACTGAAAGGATTCAGGACCGGAACATTGGGCATGGCATCCTGATGGTCTAACCCTTCTTCGGTGATGTGAAACGACACCGTCATCGCTAAAATACTTTTACCAAACTGCGAAGCAATTACCCGCCGAACACTGAAACTTCCGCCATCTCTAATCACCTCAACGTCATATTCGATAGGGTGAGCGGAATCTCCCGGCCTTAGAAAATAACAGTGCAGTGAATGTGGAAAACGTCCCTCTACGGTTTGAGTTGCCGCGCTTAGACCTTGACCAATAACTTGCCCACCAAATAGTTTCGGAAAACCAATATCCTGACTACGACCAATAAATTGAGTGGCGGAAACACGCTCTAGTTTTAATAAACCGATTAGATTATTCACAACTTGATTCACAACGTCCCTCCTACTTAATATACTACTTTCTATTATGCCGTCTTTTTTGCGACAGTCTGAACAGAAAATCTGCACAAAATACAGTAATACTAAGAATCTGATCAAAATCTTTTGTCTCACTTTGCTAAAGTGACATTTTTTTGCTTTGATGGACACCTAGATTGTGAGGTATTTTGTCCATGTCCGCTCTAATCGATCCATTTGGTCGAAAAATAGATTACCTACGTATTTCGGTCACTGACCGATGCGATTTTCGTTGCACCTATTGCATGGACGAAGACGTCACTTTTATGCCTAGAGATCACATATTGTCTTTAGAAGAGATCGTTTATGTAGCAAAAACCTTTATAGCAATGGGCACCAAGCGCATTCGTATCACAGGTGGTGAACCTTTGGTGCGCAAAAATATTCTCTGGGCCATTGAGCAAATAGCCAATACGAACGGACTAGAAGAACTGACCATTACCACAAACGGTTCACAACTTTATAAAATGGCGCAAACCTTGCTCAACGCTGGCGTCTCACGCATTAACATCAGTCTCGACACACTAAAAGCAGATCGCTTTTACGCCTTGACTCGCAGAGACAAATTTCAACAAGTAATCGACGGTATCGACACCGCCAGCAAACTGCCTTTTAAACGCCTAAAAATTAACAGCGTCATGCTCAAGAATCATAACGATGATGAACTTTTTGATCTTGCACAATTTGCCTTAGATCGCAAAATGGACATCAGTTTCATTGAAGAGATGCCGCTTGGAATAATCACCGACCATAATCGTGCAGCCACCTATTTATCTAGTGATGAGGTCATTAGAACCCTAGGGCGTCATTATGAATTAACCCCCAGCTCAGTGACCAGCAGTGGTCCAACACGCTATTATCAGGTAGCAGGTTACGAGCATAAAATTGGCGTTATTTCCCCTCATAGCCATAACTTTTGTGATACCTGTAATCGTGTTAGGTTAACCGCTGAAGGTCGTTTATTACTCTGCCTAGGCAATGAGCACTCAAAAGACTTAAAAGTGTCATTCGAAACACATCAACAGACTCAATATCATTGGAAAGCGCTATTATTGAAGCGCTTGCACTCAAACCTCAAAAACATCATTTTAACCTCGCTGAAGCCCCGCAAATCTTGCGTTTCATGAGCGCAACCGGAGGCTAACTAAGGAATTCTTATGGCAAAAACACCGACTCCTTTTCGCCCACTCAATATCAGCGTTCTAACCGTATCCGACACTCGATCCATTGCCGAAGACACATCAGGGGATGCCTTGATAGAACGGCTGACTCAAGCGGGTCATAAACTCAATGAAAGAAAGCTGGTCAAAGACGATGTTTACCAAATGCGCGCTGTTGTTTCCAACTGGATCGCCGACAAGGAAACTCATGTCGTACTCATCACTGGTGGTACAGGGTTTTATTCTCGAGACAGCACACCAGAAGCAATGACACCGCTATTTGATAAAACCATCGAAGGCTTTGGGGAACTATTTCGACATATTTCTTACACAGAAATAGGTACATCAACCATCCAATCTCGTGCTATTGCGGGATTAGCCAACCAAACACTTATTTTTTGCTTACCAGGCTCAACTGGGGCTTGTAAAACCGCATGGGATGGTATTTTAGCCGAGCAACTCAACGCTTCACATCGTCCTTGCAATTTTGTCAGTATGTTGATCGGCCCAGATACCACTCATCAGCACGAGGCCTAACACTTATGTCTACTTTACTCGCCTTTGAAGAAGCTTTAGAGGCAATCAAACAGAGTGCCAATGTACGTGTAGGACAACAAATAATCCCCCTAGCAAGCTCGGTAGGTCGCATCCTTGCAACCGATGTTGTGGCAAGCATTTGCGTGCCACCTAATGCCAACAGTGCCATGGATGGCTACGCGCTCGCCACAGCCGATTGGCAAGCCGGAAAACAATTCAGCATCAGTCAGCGCATAGCAGCTGGGCACGCTCCTCAGCCTTTGATGCCAGGCACCTGCGCCCGTATTTTTACAGGGGCAAATATCCCAGCTGGCGCAGATACTGTGATTATGCAAGAAAACGCCCAAATCATGGGCGAAAAAGTGGCTTTTAATGAACAGCCTAGGCAAGGTGAAAACATTCGCCCAAAAGGACAGGATATGCAAACAGGCCAAACCGTTGTGCAAGCTGGTGAGACACTTTCAGCAATGCACATTGGCCTTTTATCCAGTTTAGGCATAACTGACATCACGGTTTACAAGCAATTGCGCGTGGGCATACTCACCACTGGCGATGAGCTGATCGCACCAGGTGAAACATTACAAGCTGGGCAGATCTATAACTCAAATGGTCCTATGCTGAGCGCACTTGTCACTCAGGCAGGTTATCTAGTGAGTCACTGTATTCATGCCGCTGACACCCCAAAAGACACAGAAGACGCATTGCAAATACTCCTTGAATCTTGCGATGTCATTTTATCTTCTGGTGGGGTTTCTGTTGGCGAAGAAGATCATGTGAAAAGTGTCTTAGAAAAACGGGGAACCGTACATTTATGGAAGATCGCCATCAAACCGGGAAAACCCCTTGTTCATGCCACTCTTCAAGGCACTCCCTTTCTTGGCTTACCGGTAACCCAAGCTCCACGCTGGTCACCTATCATTGGTTCGCACGCCTTTTACTGTCTATTTGCTCTGGTCAGAAAGTACAATTGCCACAATCTTACCTAATTGATGCGGGCTTCAACCGATCAAAAACAATCACGCGTGACGAATTCCTACGAGTATCTATCGGTCAAGATGGTCTTGCTTATGCGCACCCTCAACAAAGTTCTGGCGCCTTGTTAGCGGCTTGCCAGAGCCAAGGCTATCTGCACGTCAAAGCAAATACGCAAATCGAATACGGCCATTCTTATTCTTTTTATCCTTTCTCTGGTTTCTGACTTTCCTGTTTCCATAGAACTCATCTAAACTGAAAGTAGTGCTCGGCAAGATTAGAGTGCTACTTTTTCTCGTTATAAGGCGAATTAATATGCGTAACATTGAGTGGGAACAATCTCTCTATGAACATCAACATGCGATGATCAAACGGCTCGATGCTTTCAGGAAAGCCTCAAAAACCGTTGCTTACTCAAAAGATGACATGATGATAATCGAGCATTCCTTTCAACTGCTTGTTGCTTCGATGTTAGATCTTGCCCAATACGTTTTAAAACACCATTACAAAACTGAGATTTCGTCACGCAAAGAAGTGCTTCACGCTCTTATCACAAACAAAGACGTCACCTATGAACAAGCGGAGCAAATACGCTCACTCATTCTACTAAGAGACAAAATCTTAAACGATTATCTCGAAGAACATTTCGCGGATTTAGACGAGGCGATGAAGCTTAGACGCTACAGCCTAGTGGAAGTATTAACAAAAGAATGGACTACGCGCTTATCAACTAAAGATTTGTAAACCTTTATGGCTGTGGCTTTCTAACCGAAGCATCAAGAAACGCTTTTCTTAATAGCCCCCTAAACCAAACATGAGCGGCATCGTGTTGGAAACGCTCATGCCAAATCATCGAATAATCAAACTCACGCGTTGCAAAAGGCAACTCATACAAGGCTATTTCAGAGACGGTTCCCACCATATCTTCGGCAAAAAGTCTTGGCACTGTCAGTAATAAATTACTGTCCATAACCACTCTTGCGGCAGGTACAAAATTAGGCAAATGCACAGCGACGTGACGCTTGTGGCCTATTTTATCCAATTCACGATCTACTGCAAAATACTCTCGACGCCCTAATACCACTTGAACATGGCTGGCCTGCACATAGCCTTCTAAAGTGAGCGTACCTTGGATACTAGGATGATCCTTACGAGCCAAACACACCATACGATCACTTTTTAAACGCATAGCTCGAATCCCCGCAGGAGGCTCTTTCGACAACACAGCAACAGCAACATCGATATTCGTTTGATCAAGCTCAGCAACCATGTCTTCATTCCAAGATTTAACATCCAAAATTGCGCTCGGTGCTTTTTGACGAAATTGATCCAGAATTTTAGGCAACACAGTTAAGGTACCAAAATCCGTCGTTGATAATATAAAGCGACGTTGACTGGTTTCGGGAGTAAACAAGCTAGGCTGAATAAGGCTCTCTAACCCTTTTAAAGTATCTGCCAAAAGCGGGGCTAAACTTTGTGTTTTTGCTGTAGCTGACAAACCATGAGAAGTACGAATGAACAAAGGATCGGCAAACACATCACGTAGGCGTGACAATGAGCGACTTACCGCTGGCTGAGAAACATTAAGCCGTGTCGCCGCCTTGGTGACATTGAGTTCTTCGATTAAAACCTGAAAAACATACAACAAATTTAAATCGATATCAGACAATTTTATCTCTGACAAAATAACACCTCAGCCAAGCTTGTTATCATTATAACTCCGAATCATAACAAGCTTTTTATAGGGACAATAGCGGTCTTTTACATTACTTATAAGACAGCAATGCCCGAATGTCCTTGGAGGTCATACCCAACAAATATAAAATACCATCCAGTCCAAGGTTGTTCATTGGGCAAGGAGCCTGCTCTCGCACTAAAGGCTTCGCATGCAAAGCCACGCCCAACGCGGCGTGATTCAACATTAGCAAATCATTCGCACCGTCACCGCAAGCAATTGTCTGCTTCATGTCGATCTTTTGTTTTTCGGCAATGCTCGTCAACAAGAATTTTTTACGCTCGCCGTCAACAATAGGACCTAAATGCTTACCCGTTAAGGTATGACTCTGAATTTCTAATACATTAGCGTGCACTTCAGCTATTCCATATTCGGCTTGAACTCGATCAGCAAAATAAGTAAAACCACCCGACAAAATCGCTGTATGCCAACCAAAATGATGCAGCACTGTCATTAACGTAGAAATACCATCCATATGTTCAATGCGGTTATAAACGCCATCCATAACATCGCTACTCAAACCTTTTAACAGCGCCAAGCGCTGAACGAAACTTTCGACAAAATCAATTTCACCACGCATTGCGCTTGCCGTAATTGCGGAAATTTGTTTGCCAATGCCAGCTTCAACGGCCAACTCATCCATGACTTCCGCTTTAATCAACGTAGAGTCCATATCAAAAACAGCCAAACCACCAGCCTGTATGTCCAACATCGTCGCTTGGTAGATATGATCAATACCGGTTTCATTTGATAAACTCAAAAGCGCAGCTCGAAAATCGTTGCTATCGGTTATCTCAGAGGTAAGGCGTATCTGCACCACAGACACATTATCACTCTCTTCCGTTAACACATGGCTCACTCCATACAAGCCTCGTTTATCCAACCAAACATTAAATTGATTAAGATATTCAGGGGTCAAAGACCCGATAAGAGTAATACTGGCTGACATAAAGGTTCCTCATTCGATAAGGTCGTTACTATAGCAAATCGTTTTCTTTTCGCTAAGCACCTGTTCTAATTTAAAGAATTTAGAAAATGGCCGTTATGGTGTATAGAGACACTTTAATGTGCAATAAAAGTGATGCTCAACCCGATAGATTAGTTATTTTGCTTGAATCGTCACAAAGTCACGGTCGTTACGATAGTTGAACAAAAGTCTCGTGTATACTTGAGTCGTTGTTTTACGAGTTACCCCTAAAGGAAGTGAATGGACACCCAACCAAAAACAAAAGCTATTACGGCTTTTATTCGTAAAAAGCTCAGTGCCTATACTGTCACTGTTGCTACTTTTATTTCACTTATGATTCTGACCGTCTGTATCTTTTGGTACACTATGACGCACGCACTTGGCAATTATTTGTCTCAACAGACGGAAGTATTAGGCAGTAGTTTAGCCACCCAAGCTGCTTTCAATGCCACACAATCCATTTTAAATAACGACTTGTTAAGCCTAAACGTGCTACTCAATCGTCTCGTCGTTGATGACAATATTTTAAGTGCTCGAGTTTACAATAAAAAAGACGAACTACTCGCAGAGGCTAATAGCGGCAGTACTAGTCGAATTTCAACAGAACAAGACTTACGCCCTAATGAGCAACGTCGTGTGTACAGTTCAAGCATTAAGTTTAGAGATGAAATAGTCGGACATGTCTTAATAACTTTGGATAAAACGCCAGCACAAGCGACCCTACAACACCTCAATAACTTACTAATTGGGGTAGCCATTTTTACTTGCACTATTGCCTTATTGTTGATCATACTGATAACAAAATGGCTTTTCTCCCTATCAATGACGCCACGACCGCATTGCTATCCCATAGCAAAGGTCGTAAGCCAAAAGCACTACCTTCACCTATTTATAAAGAAGCAAGGCAGCTTTACGATGCCGTTAAAACTATACAGACACTCCCACAGACTAAAGAGGCAATCGAAAAAGCCCCCCAAGAAGATCTTACAAAAGCGACAAAAGTACAATTCGAGATCAATTTTGATGCCATTTTCGAAGAATCCAGACAACGTAGCTGCATTCTCTACTTTGATATCTTAAATTTAGAAACTTGGCATAAAGACCTGACACCACTCCAAGTAGCAAATTTACTGACACCCGTATATCGAGCTATGTTTCAAGCAAGCGAAGTGTACTTAGGTCAAGTACATCAATACAACAGTGACTCCGCTGTGATTCTCTTCAGCGCTCATCACTGTGAAGATAATCTATACATCAATGCAGTATGTACCGCTCAACTTTTCTTAGGTTTGATCAATAAGCTTTTAGAAAACGAGTTATATGCAGAGACACCGAAGCTTACATTCCATCTAGGATTACACCAAGGCAACCAACAAATAACCAATATGGTGAAAGAGAACAGCTTCGAACCAGAAAAAATAGAACCCTTACTAGAGAGTATCCACCAACTCAGTCGATCAGAAAGCGTCAACAAGCTTATCATTAGTGATGACATTTTTACTCTGCCTCACATACAGAACAGAGTATTTACTGGATTACCAGAAATAATAGAAGACAATGGCAAAGAAATTTTAGCTTATGAAGTAAAAGGTATGTCGGACAAATATAAGCGCCAAATTCATCAGCACATTACTAACATTACCAATCCAGACACAGAGCATTAAAAACACGGCGGTGAGCCTTAATAAAAAAGACCCGTTATGAAGTGCCCCCATAAAATTGGACACTTCATAGAACGGATCTTTTATATATCAGTTTATCTTTATTAGGGCTTTCCTAAGTTATCAGCACAACAGAAAACCGTACAAACTTCGCAGCAAAGCTCTTAATCCTCAAAACGAATCACATCATCAAGTGACAGCCCTTCTTTATCCATAATCAAGCGCAGTTTGCGCAGCGCCTCCACTTGAATTTGGCGCACTCTTTCACGTGTTAAGCCAATTTCAGCTCCCACATGCTCTAACGTGCTGGCTTCATGACCACGTAAACCAAAACGACGTGTTATCACTTCACACTGTTTTTCACTCAATTCATCTAGCCACAGTTCAATACTGTGTAAGACGTCACCATCTTGTCGATCTGCTTCAGGGCCTTGATGAATAGTATCTGCTAAAATCTCCACCAAGCTTTTGTCGTTATCATCTCCGCCAAATGCCGCATCAATAGAGCTGATTTTTTCGTTTAGACCAAGCATCTTTTGCACATCTTCAACGGGGCAATCTAGCATTTCGGCAATTTCTTCTGCGCTTGGCTCATGGTCTAACTTTTGCGTCAACTCACGGGCTGCTCGTAAGTAGACATTAAGCTCTTTCACAACATGAATTGGCAGGCGAATAGTTCGAGTTTGATTCATAATGGCACGCTCTATGGTTTGGCGTATCCACCATGTGGCATAAGTAGAAAAGCGAAAGCCTCGCTCAGGATCAAATTTTTCAACGGCTCTAATTAACCCCAAGTTCCCTTCTTCAATTAAATCAAGAAGAGAAAGCCCACGGTTCAAATAGCGACGTGATATTTTTACGACTAGCCGCAAATTACTTTCTATCATGCGCTTACGCGCTTTAGGGTCACCTTTTAGAGCAAGGCGAGCAAAATACACCTCTTCTTCTGCCGACAGTAAGGGTGAAAAGCCAATCTCACTTAGATAGAGTTGAGTCACATCAAGGTGACGACTCGTATCTGCCTCCGCATAACGAGCACTGACTGCCGACTCAAACTCTTCGTCAATCAGTTCATCATCTTCAACAAAATCCTCAAGCGTATCAAGATCAAAATCACCAGTGTCCGAAATCTTAGCTACTTCTTTATCCATATTGGCTAACTTCATGCCCCCTCCTTAAACGCTCATCTCGCTTAATTTATTTTAGGTAAAACATCTAGCGGATCGATCGGCCTACCATCACGTCGAACTTCAAAATGTAATAATGGCCTGTCACTTCCTTTACCACCAATCACAGCAAGGGAATCTCCAGCCCGAACACTTTGTTGTTCTTTTACTAAAATCCTTTCGTTGTAAGCATAAGCACTAAGGTATACATCATTATGCTTTACAATAACAAGGTTACCATAACCGATAAGACCACTGCCCGCATAGACAACGGTACCATCGGCGGCGGCTTTTACTAATGCTCCCTGCTCCGCTTTTATATCTATACCTTTACTACTAACGCCAGCATTTGAAAACCCCCTAGTGACCTTACCATCCACTGGCCAGGCCCAATTACCAGATATTTTCTCGTCTTTTTTGTCTTTAGTGACGCTTTTAGGCAACTTTTCAGACACTATAATGGCGTCAGCAGAAGCGGGTATAGAGGGAATCGTTTTCTCCGTTTCAACAACTGGCTCTCTCTGTTTGACAATACTTTCCGCTTTGGGTTCCTCATTATTCACGATAACCGATGACGACTTTGAGAGACCGCCTAGACGAATTTTTTGTTTTGGATAAATAGTATAGGGGGCAGCAATACGATTAAATTTTGCCAACTCTCGATAGTCCAAACCATACCGAAAAGCAATAGAAAACAAGGTGTCACCGCGTTGTACTATGTACACACCTGATGTCGGGATAGAAGAAACACTCGCACCATTAGACGCAAATTTTGAGTTGTCTTGTGTAGGGTAATGCAACACTTCATAGGAGCACCCAGTCAGCAAAAGACAAAAAAATACAAGCCTACTTAACAAGCAAGTAGGCAAGAAAAAATCATGACTTTTAAAGACAAGACAACGGATAGTGCTTTACCCCAATATTCGCTTAAATTGAATTATTACTATTTGTCTAATTTTGGTAAAAATATGTAAGAAATAAGAATCACACTCAAGAACCCAATCAAAACAAACACTAAAGGAAGTAATAAATCACTTGGCCAATAAAAACTTGGTAAGTTCCAAGGTAAAACAAGATGCTCTTCTAAAGGCAATTTTTTATCTCCGACCAACGTCCAAGTGTCCGTAACCTTCCAAGGCCAAACCTTTACTAGTGCCCCAAGCATAACACCCGTCAGAAAAGACAAGGTCATCGATCTGGCATGATTAAGCAAATAATGTAGAACTTTGGAAAAACTTAACAATCCGATCAAAGCTCCAACAGCAAAAATAAAGATCACCAAGAAATCCAAGTTTTTCACCGCTGACAAAATAAAACCGTACATCCCCATCATAAGCAGTAAAAAACTACCCGAAATACCAGGCAAAATCATTGCACAAATAGCAATCATACCAGAGGCAAAAACCATCACTAACGAAGTATTTAACTGCGTAGGAACAAGCAACGATAAGCTGGCTCCAGTGGCGACACCTAAAATAAGCCCAACAAAATGACGCCAAGAAAAGCCAATAATTTGATGAATCAAAAAATACGCCGAAGCCAAAATAAGACCAAAAAAGAAACTCCATAAATAACTAGGATATTCCGCCAGCAAATGCGTTATTAGGCCCGCCAGCAAAAAAATACTGGTCACAATACCGGAACCCAACGTCAATAAAAAAGTACCGTCAAAATGACGCCATAATGCCTTTAAATCACCTTTAAGCAGCATGCTTGCACTGTGTCTATTAACACCACTTAGTGCGCCAATCAGGCGATCATAGACCCCTAAAATAAAAGCAATGGTTCCACCAGAAACACCAGGAACAACATCCGCAGCCCCCATCAACAAACCACTCAAATACACTTTTAGCCATTTAGGCATGTTCCAATCCTTCTAATAACGGGACAAAAAACGCCGGTTCAGTTCCCAAACATTTCCAACGCTCACCCTCTTTACGCCAACAACCAATTTGTGGACTAGGATGATCGATCGGCATAATTAAAATGCCTTGTTGTTTTAGACACTCCGTCAAGGCTAACGGAATTTTGCTTGCCATCGCGGTAATAATCACAGCGTCCATTTCTACTTTGTGAGGCCACCCAGTTTGACCATCAGCAAACAAATACTCAACATTTTTAACCCCCATGGACAGCAAGCGCTGCTTTGCCTGCAAGTAAAGCCAATGCTGACGCTCGACGGTATGAACTTTATTAAAAAAGTGCGCTAAGATTCGAGTTTGATAGCCTGATCCTGTACCAATTTCCAACACACGACCAAGACGGGCGTGGGTCAAAAGCCATTGCGTCATTCTCGCCACGGTCAGCGGCTGACTGATGGTTTGATTACGCCCTATCGGAAGAGAGGTCGCAGAATACGCTAAATGGGAAAATGCCGGCTCGACAAACTCATGACGCGGAAGGCTTCCCATCAGCGCCAATAATTCGTCATGCGTAATACCCTGCTCCCTAAGATACTTAACCATTTGAGTTGCTTTGGGTTCAGGGTGTGAGATTAGCCAATTGAGATCATGCAAGCTCATAGCGTGACAGTGTCGGTCCATCCTTTGAGAAGAGGTTGAACCCCATAACAAGTCATATCTGTATGGATCGGTGTAATTGAGACATAGCCATTCTCAATCGCACAAAAATCGGTTCCCTCAGACTCATCATGTGGGCCTGACAAAGCACCAATCCAAAAGCTTGGCATTCCCCGAGGGTGTTGAGCCGAGATAGGTGCTTGCGCCTTATGACGATAACCAAGGCGTGTTACCTGTATGCCCTTAAGCTCATCATAAGGAATATCTGGAACGTTTACATTCAATAGAATTCCTGCAGGCAAAGTCAATGTATGAGCATCTTTCAAGAGTTGCATAACCACCTTTGCCGCCGTATCAAAATATTGACTCCCCACCAAAGAAACAGCCAACGCAGGACGCCCCAAATGTCGAGCCTCCATCGCCGCCGCAACGGTACCCGAATAAATAACGTCATCACCCAAGTTGGCACCATGATTAATCCCTGACACCACTAAATCAACGTCACCATCAATCACGCCAGATAAAGCGAGATTAACGCAGTCAGTAGGCGTGCCATCAACACGGTATTGATGGTCAGCAACTTTAACTGGCTGTACTGGACGCGTTAAGGTCAGAGAATTACTCGCCCCACTGCGGTTACGATCTGGTGCGACGATTAGAATCGAATATTCTTGCTGTAAATATTGTGCCAGCGTTTGTATACCAACCGCGTCTAAGCCATCATCATTGGCGATCAAAATTCTCATGGTATTTCTCAGCTGATTTATCCGTAAAATCTATCATTTCACGCAAAATACTCGTGGCGAAACAGCCCTTGGTTAAAGAAAACTCAACGATCAATTGCGCGCTCCCTTCCCTCTCCCTAAGCAATTCCCACGCCATGTTCATAGGCACAAGGCGCGCTAGTCGGCTGTCTCGGGAAAGATCAAAAGCAATCAGAGCGTCCACCAGCTCGGCACTGTCTGACAAGGAGTGTTTCATGACTTGCTCACGTTGAGCACCTGTACCGGCCTCCCAACCCTCACTAATCATAGGCAACACAGGACTTATGTGACCTCGCATCACACTTAAATGCATGAGTGCGCCAACTTCTTTTACGCGAAATTGCTCATCCTTATGCTGAAACTGTGCAATGTCACCATCACATAAACGCATCCACATACCGTTTTCCACCTGATCACTTAATGCCTCATTGAAACACCAAGAACGAATTGCCGATAACCAAAAGGATTCTGTTTTCGATAATTTACGGCGACTTTGCCGCCCTTTTAAGACAAAGTCTTTGCCGTTATGCAAATTATTACCGTTTATGCCAAAACGTTGGGGGCCATAATAGTTAGGAACACCTGCCTGCTTAATCAGATGTAAGCGCCCTTCTAGCTCGTCCAAATCGCCATTGATCTCACGAAGTCGAATCACAAAACGATTCGCTAAGTGTGTACCAGTGCGCAGTTTTTTTGAATGGCGTAGCTGTGCAATCACACGAACACTTTCCGGCTCCCTAAAAGCTTCCTGAATGGTCGAAAAATCCGGCTCGCGATTCAAAACATGCAAACAAAACCACTGACGTGTACAGGCATGACGATCTTTCACACCACTATAAGTCACCTTATCAGGACCTATGCCAGCAATCTGCGCCAAGCGCTTTGCGAGAAAGTCGGTATTCACCCCTTCCTTTTCTATAAATACAAAGCAAAATTCCCCTCTTCCATCAGGCTCAAAACCCAACTGCTCTTCGACATAAAAGTCTTGCACATGGGTTTTCAAATCCCCAGTGACAGTCGGCTTAGACCAAGCATATCGCCATTCGGTATTCATACATTACCTTGATTAAAAAGAGCTTGATTAAAAAGAGCTTGATTAAAATGAGCCTGTTTAAAAATAAGCGCAACGGCTTCAACAGCAATACCCTCTTTACGACCGGTAAAACCAAGCTTTTCCGTGGTCGTTGCTTTCACATTGACAACATTGATATCTACGGCTAAGTCTTCAGCAATATTAGTTCGCATCGCATCGATGTAAGGGCGCATTTTGGGTGCTTCAGCAATAATAGTGATATCAACATTACCTACACAAAAACCAAGAGCCTGTATTTCCTGGTAAGCACGCTTTAACAGAACCCGACTATCAGCGCCTGAAAAAGCAACGTCAGTATCTGGAAAATGTTTTCCAATATCCCCAAGAGCCGCTGCCCCTAACAACGCATCGGTCAACGCATGCAATGCGACATCACCATCGGAATGAGCAACCAGCCCCTGAGTGTAAGGGATAGAAACACCACCGATGACAATGTGGTCGCCCTCGCCAAATTTATGTACATCAAAACCATGGCCTACACGAAACGGCATCATGATAGTTACTCCTATGCTATGAATGGCACCTATTGTTTGAATTCAGAAGAAAAGAAAAAAGTGCTTCAGCGATAAGCAAATCTTCAGGAAGCGTTATTTTTATATTACTGCTCTCTCCTATAATAAGATCAGGATGCCAACCAACACTCTCCATCGCTGAACATTCGTCTGTGACTGAGATTCCTTGCGCTTGTGTTTTCTCTAATGCCTCTAACAAAGCGTGCGCAGGAAACTTCTGTGGTGTCTGTGCCAACCAGATAGCATTACGATCTAGAGTCGCATCAACCAAGGGCCGATCTGACATCTGTCGCTTTACGGTATCTTTGGCAGGCATGGCTAATAATGCACCTTGTGCAGAGTGATGATTGATGATCCGGTTCAATGCCGTTTGACTTAACAAAGGGCGTGCCGCATCGTGAACCAAAACCTCTTGCTGAAGACCATCCAAGCTATTCAATAAATAACGCAGACCTTTTTGTACGGTATCACTGCGCTCTTTACCACCAATAAAGCTGTGAACACAGTCATGCTGATACCACATAGAATCTAACCAATAAGGATCATTCTCACCAATACCCACGAGCACACCAGCAATAAGTGGATGCGATATGAAAATCTCGATGGTGCGGTCTAAAATAGTTTGTCCGGCAAGAGATAGGTATTGTTTTGGACAATTCGCTTGCATACGTTGACCAACGCCAGCAGCAGGAATAAGAACCCACAGTGGCTTCGTCATTTTTTATTCACCATACGATAAAATACTTCACCATCTTTTATATATTGCAGCTCACTACGCACATGCTCTTCTACCGCCTCTTCACCAAGACGTAGATCGTTCACTTGTGCTCTTAATGCTTGATTTCGATGTTTTAGACGTAGGTTGATACGCTCTTGATAGGCAATCTGTTTTGCTAGCTCTTCCTGACGTTTAATCCCCTGCTCACCAAAATACAAATGATAGGATTGATAGCCAACGGCACAAACAAAAAAGAAAATTAACAACCGTGCCATACAACACCCTCAACATCTTAAAAATACATTCCTTATTATCGAAGGAATTGAAGCAAAAAAAAATAAAAAAAGGGAGAACCAAGTTCTCCCTTTATTAAGTCAGACGAAATTACGCCTGACCTTTGATCTCAGAGCGACCTTTGTACGGTGCTTTACCACCTAATTGCTCTTCAATACGTAGCAATTGGTTATACTTAGCAACGCGGTCTGAACGGCATAGAGAACCTGTTTTAATTTGACCCGCCGCCGTACCTACAGCAAGATCGGCAATCGTCGCGTCTTCTGTTTCACCAGAACGATGAGAAATAACCGCTGTGTAGCCCGCAGCTTTAGCCATCTTGATAGCCTCTAACGTCTCAGTCAAAGAGCCAATTTGGTTAAACTTGATCAAGATAGAGTTCGCGATGCCTTCATCAATACCGCGCTTTAAAATCTTCGTATTCGTCACGAAAAGATCGTCACCTACTAGCTGGATTTTGTCGCCAAGAATTTTAGTCTGGTAAGCGAAACCTTCCCAATCAGACTCGTTCAAGCCGTCTTCAATAGACACAATAGGGTACTGTTCACAAAGCTCAGCAAGGTAATCAGAGAAACCTTCAGAAGTGAATACTTTACCTTCGCCTTTTAGGTTGTAGTTACCGTCTTCATAAAACTCAGATGCCGCACAGTCCATGGCTAACGTGATGTCTTTACCTAGCTCATAGCCAGCAGCCGAAACGGCTTCTTTAATAACAGCCAGAGCTTCAGCATTAGAGGCAAGGTTAGGAGCAAAACCACCTTCATCGCCCACTGCTGTATTTAAACCGCGGTCGCTCAATACTTTTTTCAACGCATGGAAGATTTCAGCGCCGTAACGCAACGCTTCACGGAAATTTGGCGCACCAACTGGCTGAATCATGAATTCTTGAATATCAACGTTGTTGTCTGCGTGCTCACCACCATTAATGATGTTCATCATAGGCACAGGCATCGAATAAACACCTGGCGTACCATTAATGTCTGCAATGTGAGCGTATAATGGCACTTTCTTAGAAATCGCTGCTGCTTTCGCTGCCGCCAAAGAAACCGCCAAAATAGCGTTAGCACCAAAAGTAGATTTGTTTTCTGTGCCATCAAGATCAATCATAATATGATCAAGCTCGGCTTGTGCAAGGGCATCTTTACCAATTAAAGCATCACGGATTGGACCGTTTACCGCAGCAACTGCTTTTAATACGCCTTTACCAAGATAACGACTTTTATCGCCATCACGTAATTCTAAAGCTTCACGAGAACCGGTAGAGGCACCAGACGGTGCACACGCTGAACCTACTGAACCGTCTGCTAAAATAACATCCGCTTCAACGGTAGGGTTACCACGAGAATCTAAAACTTCTCTGGCTTTAATATCAACGATTTGACTCATAACAAACCTCTTAAAATAAATGAAAAATCACAAACTGCCTGTTTGCTCTACTTATTTTTCTTTACCTGCATATTTCAATGCCGCATGTACAAAGGCGCTGAACAGGCCGTGTCCATATCTAGGCGTCGAAGTGAATTCCGGATGGAACTGACAAGCAACAAACCAAGGGTGATCAGCAATTTCAATCATCTCTACCAAGGAGTTGTCTTCTGAACGACCTGAAATCGTCAGACCTGCTTTTTCCAACGCTTCAACATAAAAGTTGTTCACTTCATAACGGTGACGATGACGCTCTTTAATAACTGCTTTACCGTAAGCCTCAAAGGCTTTTGTGCCTTCCGTAAGATTACAGTTCTGCGCGCCAAGGCGCATAGTGCCGCCTAGATCGGATTCCTCTGACCGGATTTCTTTGGAACCCTCTGCATTAGTCCATTCTGTAATCAGACCAACAACTGGGTTCTCTGCTTTTAAATTAAACTCGGTACTGTGCGCACCGGCTAAATTTGCCACATTACGAGCAAATTCGATTACGGCTACTTGCATACCCAAACAAATACCTAAGTAAGGCACTTTGTTTTCACGAGCATACTGAGCCGTCAATATCTTACCTTCAACACCGCGCTCACCGAAACCACCAGGAACGAGAATCGCATCCATTCCTTTTAGGGCTTCTGTGCCTTTTTCTTCAATGCTTTCAGAATCAATATAGTGCAATTTCACTTTTGTACGGGCATGAATACCAGCGTGATCCATTGCTTCAATCAAGGATTTATAAGCATCCAACAACTCCATGTATTTACCAACCATGGCGATGTTGATTTGCTTCTCAGGGTTCAATTTAGCCTGAGTCACTTTATTCCAGATGTCTAGATTTGGCATATCGCAATCGAGATTGAAATATTCAACGATCAGGCTATCTAAGCCTTGGTCATTTAACATCTGTGGAATGCGGTAGATTGTGTCTGCATCAGGAAGCGAGATAACCGCACGTTCTTCAACGCTAGTAAACAAAGCAATTTTCTTACGCTCTGGCGCTTCAATAGACACTTCTGAACGACAGATAAGAATGTCAGGTTGAATACCAATAGAACGAAGCTCTTTTACAGAGTGCTGAGTAGGTTTGGTTTTTGTTTCGCCAGCAGTGCGGATGTAAGGAACCAGAGTCAAATGCATAAACAATGCGCGACGTGGACCCAACTCTACTTTTAACTGACGAACCGCTTCTAAGAAAGGTTGTGATTCAATATCCCCTACCGTGCCACCAATTTCGACCAACGCCACGTCTGCGCCTTCGGCACCAGAAAGAACACGACGTTTGATTTCGTCGGTGATATGAGGAATAACTTGAACTGTTCCGCCCAAGTATTCGCCACGACGTTCTTTCTTTAAAACATGTTGGTAAACACGACCACTGGTGAAGTTATTGCGTTTGCCCATTTTAGTGGAGATAAAACGCTCATAATGGCCAAGGTCTAGGTCAGTTTCAGCGCCGTCTTCTGTGACATAAACTTCGCCGTGCTGGAAAGGTACTCATGGTACCAGGATCCACGTTAATATAAGGATCTAGCTTTAGCATGGTGACTTTTAGACCACGAGATTCAAGGATAGCGGCCAAAGATGCTGCTGCCAAACCTTTACCAAGAGATGAAACTACACCGCCTGTAACGAAAATATATCGTGTCGCCATGAGTGTTTAACCCGCCTTAAAATATAAAAAAATGAGATTTGATGGCACAGATCAATGCACCTTCAGGACGGGTGAAAATAATAACATTGTCAGCCCCTTCACTCAATGTAAAACACAGTTGTTTTACATTGAGTGAAGAATCAGTTACTCAGCAAGAAGAGGCAATATGATATGAAAAGCAACCCCCATGGACAGACATTACAAGTCTAGCTCTAAAATGGGCGTTTTTGAACGAGAACAGCATGGCATGACAAGCTTTCCTGAGGCGTGCTCTTGATCCGTTAAAAACACATCTCGATGGTCAGGAACACCGTCGATCACCCCCGTCTGGCACGTACCGCACACGCCCGATTCACAGGATACTGCTAAGAAAACACCATTGTTATCTAGTACTTCAAAAATACTCTGATCAGCACCGACATCAAAGACCTCACCAGTGCTATGAATTTTAACTTTAAATGGCGTATTTTCGCTAATATTTTCATCCAGAACAGGGGCTGAAAAAATTCTCGGTGTAATCTATCTTCAGGCCAACCTAATATTTTCGCTTGCAATAACACATAATCAATAAAGGCAGCCGGACCACAGATATACAATTCAGAATCATGTGCATGACGAGATAAAACACTCACTACATCCATCTGACCAGATTCAGCGACTTCACTGAAATGAAAATGCATTTTATCCGCAAAAGAACCGCTTTTTAATGCCGATGCAAACGCCGCTGTCTCTGGGGTCCTTGCACAATAATGGAACTCAAAAGACAACCCCATTTTTTGTAGCTGTTGCGCCATTGGCAGTATTGGTGTTACACCAATACCACCAGCAATCAAGACACTATGACGTTTTGTGTCCATCAAAGGAAAGTGGTTCTTAGGTGCACTAATAGACAACTCATCACCAATTTCCAAGCAATGCACCTCTACCGACCCACCTCTTGACTGTGGGTCTTTTAATACTGCAATTTCATAGTACTGCGCTTCCGATTGCAAACGACATAATGAATATTGACGAACCAAACCACTTGGCAACTTAATGTCAATATGCGCACCAGCTTCAAAAGTGGGCAACTCTGAGCCATCCAAAGAACCTAGCACAAGCCGAACCACACCTTGCGCTTCGGTAACAACATTTCTTACAATGACCGGAATCATTTGGCTCTCCTGACCTATTATTTTTTTAGACCATAGCCAGAGAGTAAGTGAGAGCTACTCTCTGGCTGGCACTGATTATATTAAAATGACACTGTTTGAAGTGGCGCTGGCTGCGAAGGCGACACCGCAGTTGATGCTCTGGCGGTCTGCTCTTTAGCAATCAGTCGATCAATGATACGTCTTGACTGAACACCACCCGCGTCAATGTCTAACTTCAATAAATCATAATCAGGAAACGCCAAAAGGTTTTGTTGCTGACGTTCAAGCACCTCTAAATCTTCAGCAAAAATCTTACCTTGCCCTTCTCGAATAGTATCAGTTAACGCTTGGTCTTCCGGCTTGAAGCTACGCGCCATTCCCCAAAAATACCAAATTGAGGTCTCGGTTTCTGGCGTAATAAAGTCCACAACGGTACTGCTGGCTTTTTTATCTGCTGGCGCCTCAAAGCCGCCATTTCCTGCATGAGCTACGCCAACATCAATCATCACATGAGAAGGTGGACTGAATCGACAAATCTGCCAACGATCAACGGGGACATTATCGGCTAGCCCGTTACCACGAAGTGCGGCTTGCCAGAATGGTGGTGCCATAATATTTTCCATAAAACGGCTAGTAATAACCTTATCACCATCCACTTTTGTAGCAACAGGTGACTCATCAATTTCTTTTTGACCAATGCTGCTAGCATGCACATATGTTTCGTGGGTTAAGTCCATGAGGTTGTCTATCATCAAACGATAGTCACAGTTGATATGGTATAAACCGCCACCATAAGCCCATTCAGGACTGACCGCCCATTCCAAATGAGGAATCAAGCTTTTATCGGCTTGTGATTGATCGCCCGGCCATACCCAAATGAAACCATAACGCTCTTCTACCGCATAAGACTTCATGCAAGGAAAGCCTTTTACACGCTGCAACGGCATCTCTTTGGTTTTGCCATCAGCGCCCATTTTTAAACCGTGATAGCCACAAACTAAAAGACCCTCTTCGACATAACCTAACGACAACGCCGCACCACGGTGTGGACAAAAATCCAATACCGCAGCAATTTCATTATCGTGAGAACGATAAAAAGCAATGCTTTCGCCACAGATTTTACGGCCAAGAGGTTTGCTGCCCGCTACCTCTTCGGACATGGCGGCCACATACCATGCGTTTTTAAGATAAGTTTGCTGACTCATTTGAAGTTCTCCTGCTTTTATTTTTATTTATTGGATCCAATATAATCAAAATAATTGATAAGACAAGATTATTATGCATAAATTGGATCCAATGATTATATTATGAATAATAGTTCATACGCTAAACAGTTGAAAAATATAAGATTATCAATTGGATCCAATGGTTACTTTTTTTTCCGGTGTATACGTTATGATTATTTTTTACCAATCGACTAAAGGCAGACTCAATGAGCAAACCGGGCCAACATGTTATCAGCCGTTTACGACAAATGATTTTGTCGGGGGAGCTTGAGTCAGGACAACGCCTTGCGGAAATTCCCACAGCGGAACAATTGGGGGTTTCTCGAACACCTATTCGTATTGCTTTTCGCACCCTAGAGCAAGAAGGCCTACTAACCAAATTATCAGGTCGAGGCTATATGGTACGCCAAGTAACACAGGCAGAAATTAGCGGCTCTATCGAAGTGCGAGGCGTACTAGAAGGATTGGCAGCTAGACAAGCAGCGGAAAATACGTTATCGAACGCGCAGACCAAGGAATTACGAGAATTATTAAAACAAGGCGATGATTTGTTTTTGAAAGGCAGTATCAATGAACAAGACCTCGCCATGTACCATGACATGAACCAGCGCTTCCATCAAATTATCATCGAAGCCAGCTTAAATCCAGCCATCGCTGAAGCATTAAGCCGCAATGAACACTTACCTTTTGCATCGGTTAGTGCCTTGGCATTCGATCGCAACAACTTGGCTCAAGAGTATCGCCGCTTTAATTTCGCCCACATGCAACATCATGCCGTGTTTGACGCCATCCACAACGGACAAGGAAGCCGTGCTGAAGCAATTATGCGAGAGCATGCAAACGCCACCCATGGCTACGCGAAAATTTTTTCCCAAAAAGAAAAAAATGGCGAGAAGATGCAAGTTTTAAACAACATGAGTCTCAATCATTTAAGATAAGTCAGTATTTCCAAGTGGCACTTCTAGCGTGTTGCCAACACCAACTGGTTGACCGACCATTTCATCATAAGCACTCTGGTGACATAACACCATGGTGCCAACGCTCTTATCCTTAAACAAAGCCTGTAAGTCTAACTTGTTATGGCTGGTTAAAAAACGCCCTTCATTGGTTGTTATATACTCTTCTTTATCCCCTATGATAACGGACAGCTGATACAAATTTGACTCTAAAGAATGCAGCTTCACTTTATCGATATGAGGAATTTTTTTAAGCTCTTTTAGTTGCATGCTAATACACTCCAGTGATTTTCTTTAGGTACGGATCCAACCATCGATCAGTTCACTTAAAATGCCGAATCAACACAATAAGTTCATGCTAAAGTACTGCAATAAAAAACAACAACAGGAAAATTTATGGCCCTTGATATGAATGATAGCTATGCAAATTCAACAGATGTACATATTGCCTTAGATAAAATCCACGCTTACTTAAATCAACCTAACCGAACATTAATCGGGTTAACGGGAGGTCCAGGTTCAGGCAAAAGCACACTCGCAGATTATTTACTCAACTATTTCAGCAGACAACAAAACATGGAAGTCATTTGCCTTTCAATGGATGGCTTTCATCTATCGAAAGCCCAACTTAACGCCCTGCCTAATGCAGAAGAAGCATTTGCCAGACGAGGCGCTCCATGGACATTCGATAGCACCGCTTTTATCGAACGCGTTAAGCTTATTAAGCAAGGCTATCAGAAAGACGATATTTTGTGGCCAAGTTTTGATCATGCCATAGGTGACCCGATTGAAGACGATATAACCATCAAAAAAGACACAAAGGTCATATTAATTGAAGGACTCTACTTGCTGCATCAAAACGATGGTTGGCAAGCGTCTCAACCCCTCTTCGACGAACATTGGTTTTTAGACATCCCCGTTACAGTCGCCATCGAGCGCTTAGCAAAACGACACATGAAAGCTTGGAACTTCAATCATGAACAGGCTATGGACAGAATAAATCAAAGCGATGGACTAAACGCAGAATTAGTCGCAACGTATAAGGATCAGGCAGATTGGTTGTTAAGAGTCTAGGCTGTCTAGACTCTCTGAGCAGCAATGGCTTCCGCACTCCTTTCAAACGTCAGGTTGATCCGCAAGAACATACCTTGAATGACCTCAACCTGATTAGCATCCCCCACTAACCGAATCAACTCATCGTATAAAGAGTTGCAAGCTTTTTCAAAGCCATCATCACAGCGGCCTTTACTTGCCAATAAAAAAGCATTGGCTAAAGCTGCCTGCCAATTTTCTAATGAGTGCAATGGCTTTTTTCCAGCTAAGCTTTCACAGATCGAACGCAAGCGAATAGAAACATGCCCAAGGTTCAAGGCAGTCAATGCCAGATCTGTAATGGCTCGCGATGTAGAACCTTGATCATAGTTCGTTAAACGTAACAACCGATCCGCCATTCGACGGTTATACCAAGCTATTGGGCTAGCTTGCTGATTGAGCCTCTAATAAATCTTGGTAGGTTGTTTTGAAAATACGATGGACTAACAACTGAATACTTGGTCCGGTAATGAGATGAAACACCCAAAATAAAATACACACGCCAGCAAAAATTGCCATCGCAGAACTCAGTGTATAGTCGATAGAAAAAGTCCGACTCATATCACGACTTGGACTCACAAGAATAGAAAAAGGGATACAAAACCCTAAGCCATAGGGCAACGTTTGCCTATCGGCCAAAAGCAATAGACCAATAAAAAACGGCCCAGCCAAAACCAGTAATAAAATCTCTAATTGACCTGAGCTTTGCGACAATACGTTAAGCGCAAAGAAAATCGCCACAAATGACGCCACGACAACGCCAATCAGCAGCCTTTTTAAAACCACTTTCAAAATCATCAGGGGCAACCTTGCTAGCATGATGGAAAAAATAACAGGTAGAATCATGATCATCAACGCAGCTGAAGAACCAGTGCCCACCCAAATAGTTGCACCAATCAAAAACACCATCGTGGTTCGAATACCAATAATTAATCCAGCCAATGGATCTTGATAAGTCTGCATACTTGGCGCATTCAATAACGTACTGTCTCGCTCCTCTAACGCGCGAAAAGCGCGTAACAATACTGTCAGCTCAGAAGTAATCTCTGCCCCAACATTCAACATATGAGATTCAAAAGGCAAATCCGAGTCATTATTCGAGCGATACTTGCTAAGGTCACTTCGCAAGAGTTTCACTTGCTCTAAGCAGTAATCAAAATCATCTGACTCCGCAATGCGCCCAAATGCGTCTCTCAATCGATCAAGAAGTTGAGTTAACACTGGCGTCATCAGTTCAGCATGACGCCGCTGCAAACGACCAAAAATTTGCACTAATGCCAACAAAGATAAGACTTTCTGAGCCAATTGGTTGGCGGCTCGTGTCCGCCCTGGCCCCTTTGGTCCCTCGTAACTGACCGCACTGGAATCCTCACTGACCATACCCAAGGTCGCCATGATGCTATCTATTTGCGTATGACGGTTCTCATGAGTACCGGATTTATCCAACTCCGTCACCAAATATTGCAGTGTCTGATTAATCACCGACCTGGCTTGTCGCTGCAAACTGTCTTTGACTTTGACAGGCCAAAACAGATGACTGACCACACCGGCACAAATAGAACCAATAACAATTTCACTGACTCGAGCCTGTGCAACCACAAACACCGCCTGACTATCGGCCGTAGATGTAGCTTCACCATGACCATTAATACAATGATTTCAGCGGTCACCGCAGCCATAGCAAAGGCATACACAAAATTAGCCTGACGAACCATAGCAGATAAAGCGGCATTCAACCCTAACCATAAGGCCAGCACCCCCAGCGCCACATAGGGATAAGACATAAATTGCATCAACAGCAAAATACCAAACAATCCACCAATGACAGTGCCAACAATTTGGCAAATGGCCTTTTCAATCACCAGACCACTTTCAGGTCGCATTTGTAAAAAAACAGCGGACACTAGCGCCCAATATGGTCGATCAAGATTTAAAGAAAGGGCTATCGTTAATGCAAGTGCCATGGCAATGACACCTTTAAGGGCAAAAATAACCGCCTGTTTTTCAGGTAAAAACAGATTACGAAGGACGATTCCCAAAACGATTCTCCTTACTACTCAGTAAGGTGAATCGTAGCGGTCATACCAGCACTCAACTGGGTACCATCTGGCAGGGAATCCAGTTTTATATCGACAGGGATTCGCTGCGATAAACGCACCCAATTAAATGTTTGTTGTATTTGCGGGAGAAGCTGCCCATTGCTCTGAGTATTGATATTCGCGATGGCTTTACCAATACTAACCACATGTCCTATCAAGGGACTTCACCACCGCTTAATAGAGTGATCTTGGCTGATTGATTTAAATGCACAAGCGGAATCTTAGTTTCCTCAAAATAACCAGTCACATAAAATGAATCAGACTGTACGATGGCAAAAACCGCAACACCTTGAGCAACATAATTACCTTGATGTAAGTTCAAATTAATAATCTGCCCTGACACTGGTGCACGTATCTGGGTTCGATCTAAATTAAGCTGCGCCGTCATTTCTTGAGCCACAGCCAAATCATAATTCGCTTTCGCAATATCAGTGTTGATTCGAGCTGATTCCAAATCTTCATCACTAATAGCATGTTGGCTTCGCAGAGCAGTACGTCGCTCATATTTATGCTTTGCTAGCTGCCAAGAATATAAAGCATTTTCTGTGTTGGCTTTGCTTTGATTGAGTGCCGCTTGATAACGCTGCTGATCCACACTAAAGAGCAGGTCGCCTTTTTTAACCGCTTGATCATTAATCACATTCAGATTTGTCACCCATCCAGAAACATCAGGTGCTACTGTCACGATATCCGCTCGCACGCGGCCATCGCGTGTCCACGGTGAATGCATGTATTCATTCCACACCCAACGCCCAGCAAAAACAGCCAGCAATACCATCGACACAGTCAAAAGAATACGCAGATATTTCGTCATTGATTTACCTTCCATTTAATACATACACAGTGAACGCCAAGTAACAAACAAACAAGGACACTTCAAACCAAGCTACCCGCCAAATGCGATCATACCAGTTCAAACGATGGAGAATAAAACGTGTCAGCGCCGCCAATAAAAAGGCAATCGGAAAATAAATGACCAGTGGGCTAAACTCTAGCCCACCAAAAACAACAGTCTGAAGCATAATCAATACCCTGTCATAGAAAGAAGGCAGGCCGTGTAAACAAGATAAACAGTTTAGTGCTAAATTAAGGATAGGATTATATCGAGATAACACCAAAAAAATGTGCAGCTAACAGCTAAATAAAAGCACAATAACACGAAAAAACGAGATGAAAATTCTATTTTGGAAATGGCAAAATCCTGTTTACTTGCCATGTGATGTTGAGGTGCGAATAATGTGGATGCCGCCAAAGATCACCAATCGCCACCAAAGTATCCCCATGATACAAGTAAGGCAAATGATCTCGCCACCAGCTTGGAATCGCCTGGTCATTAAGCCATTTTTTAAATTTTCGGGTTTGACCATTGGGCATCATAAGATTTTCCCCCTGAGGACGAGCTTTTAAGACACAGCCATCGCTTCCACTGATACAAATTTGATCAAACGCACGTGACAGCATTTCACCGGACACCAATGGTGCCAGCGTCACATCTTCGTCCATAGGAAGCACATAGACCGCATTTTGGTGACGCATCACTCTTCCATGAGAGAACCTGAATTCAGGCTGCTTATCTTGTGCACTAGAAAACATGGCTTCGACGCTCTCTAACTGAGATTGCGACAATGAAACGCCGTTTCCCTGTAGAAAGTATCGCCACCAAAAAAGTCGTTCGTCTGTCGATTTTTCGACAAGATGCGACAAATCCAAACCACCAAATTCATTACACCACATGGTTAACTGTTGCTGAGCAAATTGAGCAAGCATCGCATAATCGGTTGTAATCCGCTGAGTGCTGGACACTATATTTTGCTCCATGCTAGGAAAACGCTCTGTCAGAATAGGCACAACACTTTGGCGAAGAAAGTTACGCGTAAAACGCCCATCAAGATTTGACTCATCATGAATCCAAACAAGTCCATGTTGCCGTGCGTAATCCTCAATATCATTTTTTGATGCGGTTAAAAAAGGACGAATCAAACGCGCCGTTCCATTACCAAGCAACCTTTCTTGCGGAATGCCTGCTAAGCCCTTTCCTCCTGTGCCTCGCAGCAAACGAAATAACACGGTTTCAACTTGATCCCCCGCATGATGGGCAAGCAATATAACATCGCGTCCTCTCATGTGCTTTTGGAATGCTTCATAACGAGCATTACGTGCGGCATCCTCGACTGAAGCTTGCGCCTTTAATCGTACCCGTTCAACGACATAAGGCACGCTAAGGCGTTCACAAATACACTCGCAATGTTTAAGCCAAGCATCTGCATTAGCACTTAAACCGTGATGAACGTGAATCACCGCGATTTTTTGTTTCTGCTCAATAGATACTTGATTAACCAAAGCGTGTAATAAAACATGCGAATCAACGCCGCCACTAAAACCGACCCATACTTTTTCCTCTTCGGAAAATACAGCATCAATCCAATTCATATTAAATCGAAGGGGAGACAAGGAAGATAGTGGTTTCAATGTAGAATACGTCATCACAGGCTCTATAGACAAAGCACACAAAACATAGGATGAGAGACAAAAAAGCCCCCTAAAGATAGGAGGCTTTTCATAATAGAAATATCTTACAAGCCGTAGGACATCAAACGGTTATAACGACGAGCCAGTAACTCTTCTGTCGTCAACGCTTCCATACGATCAAGCGCCGCTAAAATATTTTTCTTTAAACTTTGCGCCATTTCTTCATGAGAAATATGCGCACCACCAAGAGGCTCTCGAATGATTGTATCAACAAAACCTAGCTCTTGAAGACGCTGGGCGGTGATACCCATGGCTTTTGCCGCGTCAGACGCACGATCTGCGCTTTTCCATAAAATAGACGCACAACCTTCAGGAGAAATAACGGAATACGTGCCGTATTGTAACATCATTAGCTCATCACAAACGCCTATAGCCAATGCGCCGCCCGAACCACCTTCACCGATTACGGTCGAAATGATCGGTGTTTTAAGGCGAGACATTACCGCCAAGTTGAAGGCAATGGCCTCACTTTGACCGCGTTCTTCAGCACCGATACCAGGATACGCCCCAGGTGTGTCGATTAATGTAACAATAGGCATATTAAAGCGCTCTGCCGTTTCCATAAGACGCAGTGCCTTACGGTAACCTTCTGGGCGAGGCATACCAAAATTACGCAATACTTTTTCTTTGACTTCGCGACCTTTCTGATGACCAATAACCATCACTGAGCGGCCATCTAAACGGGCGATACCACCAACAATCGCACGATCATCAGCGTAATGACGGTCACCGTGCATTTCTTCAAAATCGGTAAAAGCATGTTTTATATAATCAAGAGTGTACGGGCGCTTTGGGTGACGCGCTAATTGAGAAACTTCCCATGCCCCTAAATTACTAAATAGGCTCTTGGTTAATGCTATTTTCTTATCTTCAAGACGACTAATTTCATCGCTTATGTTGAGTTCATTGTCATTACCAACTAAACGCAACTCTTCAATTTTTTGTTCGAGTCTCAGCAATCGGCTGCTCAAAAGGGAGATAATTTAAATTCATGTTTAATTACACTACTGTTTGGTTGCCATCAAATTCAAAGACAAAAGGCGATAGCCTATTGTCCCACAGCTCTACTAGGCGCGTCTCGACGCCGCATTCCATTGCAAAAACTATTAAATGAGACTAAGTATACACTAACTGAACATTTTGTTTACCGTATTGTTTCTGAAGTTGATGAATTAATTCGTCATCCGGCCGAACTTTCCAACCACTTCCTAAACGAATATCACCGCACGCTTGGGGCGTATCAAAGCCTATCACCACATCACAACCCTCGCCACGATATGACGCCATGGCGTTTGCCAAGGCTTGTATTTCGTTTGGCGTGACGGTTTCGGATGTCCACGTAATACGCAATGCTTCCACATACCGCACACGTGCCTGAGCAATATCAAGAATATTACGAGCAATCACTTTCTGACCGCCACGAAATTCATCTACGGTAATTTCCCCCTCAACAACCACCACTTCATCTTTAACGATTACGTTTTTAAAAGTGTCGTAATTATCAGGAAACACCGTTACTTCAATCCGAGCAGAACGGTCATCTAATGTAACAAAAGCGATGTTACCACCTTTTTTACTCTTGGTAATGCGCAAGTCTACAATCAAACCTGCCATAATCTGCGTATCACCACGCTTAGGCTGTAAATCCACAATTTTTGAACGAACAAAGCGACGAATCTCTTTTTCGTACTCATCTATCGGGTGGCCTGTCACGTACAAACCAAGTGTATCTTTCTCACCATCAAGACGCTGACGTGGCGTCCATTCATGCTGGATACCTATTTCTTTATAGGCATCCTGTGCATTGTCTTCTACCGCGACACCAAATAAATCCATCATGCCTGCATCTTGGTTTTTAGCATCTTGAACAGCTCGTTTCAGTGCCTCATCAATACAAGCAAATAACGTCGCTCGGTTCGGACCTATGGTGTCAAACGCTCCAGAACGAACCAAAGCTTCCATAACACGCTTATTTATTTTACGACCAACACGCTGGCAAAAATCAAAAATATGTTCAAATGGCCCTTCTTTCCGTGCTTCTACAATCGCTTCAATCGGCCCTTCACCCACACCTTTAATCGCGCCAAGCCCATAAACAATCGCACCTTTTGGATTCACGGTAAATTTAAAAACGGACTCATTCACATTAGGCAACTCTAACGCCAGCTTCATTGAGCGACATTCTTCAATGAAAATAACGATCTTATCCGTATTCTGCATATCAGCAGACAAAACTGCTGCCATAAAAGGTGCGGGATAATGATTTTTTAACCACGCGGTTTGATAAGAAACCAGAGCATAGGCAGCCGAATGCGATTTGTTAAAACCATAACCGGCAAATTTCTCCATCAAGTCAAAAATGTTACCTGACAAGTCTTTATCAATATTGTTTTTCAGCGCCCCTTCCATAAAGATTAAACGCTGCTCAGCCATAACCTCAGGTTTTTTCTTACCCATGGCACGACGCAGTAAGTCAGCGCCACCTAGAGAGAACTTAGCCAGCACCTGAGCAATCTGCATTACTTGCTCTTGATACAAGATAATGCCGTAAGTTGGTTCCAACACCGGAATCAAATCTTCATGTTGATAATCAGGGTGGGGGAAGGCAAGCTCTGCACGACCATGCTTACGATTGATAAAGTCGTCCACCATGCCTGATCCCCAATGGTCCAGGACGATACAAGGCCACCAAGGCGATAATATCTTCAAAGCGCGAGGGTAGAAGCTTCTTGATTAACTCTTTCATACCACGAGATTCCAGCTGGAAGACCGCGGTCGTCTCTGCGCGTTTTAGCAGCTCGTACGTTGACTGATCTTCCAAATCAATCAGCGCAATATCTAAGGGTGGTTTTCCTTCTAGGGCATTGATCGCATCAATGTTTTTTACCGCCCAATCCACAACGGTCAGTGTTTTTAATCCCAAAAAGTCAAACTTGACTAAACCGGCTTCCTCAACATCGTTTTTGTCGTATTGGGTAACCAGACCCGAGCCGTCTTCTTCACAGTAAAGGGGAGCAAAATCAATCAACTTAGTTGGTGCGATTACCACACCACCAGCGTGTTTACCAAAGTTACGCACCACCCCCTCTAAAGAAATCGCCATTTCCATCACTTCGGCGGCATCTTCATCACCAGCCAAAAACTCAGGTAACGCAGGCTCTTCTTCCAAGGCTTTTTTAAGCGTCATACCAATTTCAAACGGGATGAGCTTCGATAACTTATCCCCCAAACTATATGGCTTACCTTGCACCCTAGCAACATCTCGAACTACCGCTTTTGCCGCCATGGCACCAAAAGTAATAATCTGAGACACCGCATCTCGGCCATAAGTGCGAGAAACATAATCGATCACTCGATCCCGATTATCCATGCAGAAATCAATATCAAAGTCGGGCATAGATACCCGTTCTGGATTTAAAAAACGCTCGAATAGTAAATCGTATTCCAGTGGATCAAGATCGGTAATTTTAAGCGCATAAGCCACCAAAGAACCGGCACCAGAACCACGACCAGGGCCAACCGGTATACCGTTATCTTTCGCCCACTGAATAAAGTCCATTACAATCAAGAAATATCCGGGAAATCCCATCTGATTGATAATGGTCAACTCAAAATCCAAACGATCCCAATATTCTTGACGACGCTTTTCGATGCGCTCGCCATATTTTTTGGTTAGAAAATTGAAACGCTCTACCAGACCGTCGTAGGATAGTTTGCTAAAAAACGCCTCCATCGTCATGCCTTCTGGCACAGGATAATCTGGTAAAAAATACTCACCCAATAGAACATCGACACTGCAACGCTTGGCAATTTCTACTGTATTTTCTAGCGCCTCAGGAATATCTTGAAAAAGCTCTGCCATTTCTTCTGGCGTTTTAAAGTATTGCTCTTCTGAATAACGACGCTTGCGCCGAGGATCATCTAAGGTCACACCATCGTGAATACATACACGCGCTTCATGTGCTTCAAAGTTTTCTCGTTTCAAGAAACGTACATCATTTGTTGCCACGACGGGACAGTCAAGCTCACTCGCCAAAGGGACAACAGCATGTATATAACTCTCTTCTCCTGAGCGACTGGTTCGTTGTAATTCAATATAAAATCGATCAGGAAATACCGACATCCAATGAGCCATTCGGCTTCTGGCCTGCTCATTACGGCCTTTCTGTAATAAATAACCGATATCGCCAAACCCTGCACCAGACAGAGCAATCACATCTTCACTATGGGCCTCTATCCATTCTCGCTGTATAACCGGACGCCCCTCCACTTGCCCTAGCTGATAGCCTTTCGAAATAATGGCAATAATATTTTTATAGCCTTTATTAGACATCGCCAATAAAGTAAAACGATATCTCGACTCTACCTCATCGTCTTCAGCAACCATAACATCAGCACCACAGATGGGCTTAATGCCTTTTTCCATCGCACCTTTGTAAAAACGCACAAAACCACAAAGATTATTTTCATCCGTAATGGCAACCGCTGGCATGGACATAAATTCAGTCGTACCAAGTAAGCCTTTGATTTTTACTAAGCCGTCGACTAAAGAAAATTCCGTGTGGACTCGTAAATGTATAAATGATGTGGACAAAATATTATCCCTCTAAAATCTTTTTAACTGGGCCAAAGCTACGTCTATGAATGGGCGTAATACCATGTAGACGAATCGCTTCAAGATGCTGTGCAGTTGGGTAGCCCTTGTGCTTTTCAAAGCCATACTGCGGATAAATTTCTGCAGCTTTAACAATATCTCTATCTCGAGTGACTTTTGCTAAAATAGATGCTGCCGAAATCGCAGCATGCCGAGCATCCCCCTTAACAACGGCTTCTGCCGAACAAGGTAAATTGAGAGGAATACGATTACCGTCGATAAGAACATGTTCCGGCACAATAGAGAGTAAAGCAACCGCACGAGACATAGCTAGCATACTGGCGTGAAGAATATTGATAGCATCAATTTCTTCTATAGAAGCGCTGGCAATACCGTAAGCTAACGCTTTTTCTTGTATTTCAATAAACAAAGCATCACGTTTTTTTTCACTGAGCTTTTTAGAGTCTGCTAACCCTTTAATAGGACGTAATGGATCAAGAATCACGGCGGCCGCCACTACCTCGCCAGCTAACGGCCCTCGCCCAGCTTCATCAGCCCCAGCCAACAAATCGCCAAAATATACCTGACTAACAAAAGGCTCCATTATTTTGTCTCTTTATTAAGCATAGACACAATCGCCTGAGCAGCCTGGTACTTCGCATTTTTACGTAACATTTTATGCAAATCCAAATACTTAGCTTGGATCGCTTTATCTCCTATAAAAGACCGCCAAGTCTGCAATAAACGTGCGGCTAAATTATCAGGTGTCGCAGCATCTTGTAACAACTCTGGCACTAACGCCTCGTTGGCCAACAAATTTGGCAAAGACACATAAGGTACTTTCACCATCCTTTTCATAATAGCGTAGGTCAGTGCATTAACACGGTATGAGACAACCATAGGTCGTTTTACAAGCATCGCTTCTAATGCGGCCGTACCCGAAGCCAACAAAATAGCATCAGCGGCCATCATCACGGTACGTGACTGACCGTCAATCAAAATGGCTTCTGCATTCGCCTCTTGCAACATCGCCTCAATCTGTAATCGCCTTTCAGCGTTTGCAGCTGGTATTAAAAAAGTGGCCTCTGACTCTTTGTGTTTAATTAACTTCATCGCCTCTATAAAAAGCGGAGCCAGACGAGCCACTTCACCTTCTCTGGAGCCAGTAAAATAGCAAACACCGGACCTTGAATTCCTTCCAACCCTAACGCCTTGCGAGCAGTAACAGCATCGTTTTCAAAAGGAATATCGTCGGCCAACGTATGACCAACACAAACCACAGGGATATCATGTTGATGATAAATCGGTAGTTCAAAGGGGAACAAAGCCAACATAAGATCAACGGATTTTTTAATATTAAAAATACGCTTCTGACGCCATGCCCATACAGAAGGGCTAACATAATGCACAGTTGGTATACCCGCCTGTTTCAATTTACGGGCTAACGGCATATTAAAATCAGGAGAATCAATACCAATGAAAGCCGTTGGCGGGTTCTGTAAACAGGAAACATACAACCGCTTGCGAATACCAAGCAACTCCCGTAGACGACCCAAAACTTCGACTAACCCCATGACCGAAAGGCGATCCATAGGCACCAAGCTTTTCAACCCCTGAGCCTCCATTAGCGGCCCGCCAATTCCTTCAAATACGGCATCAGGTTGCAACGCTTTTAAATGGGCAATAAGGTTAGCACCCAAAATATCACCAGATGCTTCACCAGCAACCAATACATAACGTGTCACAGACGTCATTTGCATCTATCCAACCTCTATAATAAAAAACCCCGAAACAGTCCGGGGTTTTCTTTTTAAAATATGACGTCTATCGGACGATCCCACGTTTTGACTGCCGGATTGACAAAGTGAAGTCCGCTACTTCAGGAATGCCAAACACGCCTTCTTTTTCTAATTCTTGTAAGGCTGCCTCTAACGTTAAACCTTTAAGGTACACTGTCTTATAAGCCGTTCGTAATGCTCGAATGATCTCAGCAGGCACACCTCGACGACGCATACCCTCAAAGTTCATACCATGTGCTTTCGCGGGACTACCAGAAACCATAACATACCGAGGTACATCCTTAGCCACCATAGATCCCATGCCACACATACTGAAAGAGTTAACCTGACAAAACTGATGAACTCCCGTATAACCGCCAAGAATGACATGGTCACCGACTCGAACATGACCCGCTAATGCTGCAAAATTAGCCATAATATTATGGTCTCCCACAATACAGTCATGCCCAACATGCGTACTCGCCATAAACAGGTTATGATTACCAATTACGGTGACGCCATTATCCTGAATAGTACCCCGATGGATCGTCGCATTTTCACGGATAACATTATTGTCACCAATTATAAGCTGTGTGGGTTCACCCTTATACTTTTTGTCTTGGTTCGCTTCTCCAACAGAGGCAAACTGGTAAATTTCATTATTACGCCCAATTGTTGTGTGACCATTAATAACAACATGAGATTTAATAATACTACCAGCCCCAATTTTTACGTTCGGCCCGATCACGCAAAAAGGGCCAATCTCCACACTGGGATCAATCTCTGCTTTCGAATCGATTAAAGTAGTTGGATGTATCGCCACTATATTTTCCTGTCTGCACACAAAATAGTCGCAGAGCAAGCCAGCTGTCCTTCAACCGTTGCTCTACATTCAAACTTCCAAATACCACGCTTCTCAGCAACGATTTTTGCCTCTAATTGCAAACGATCCCCAGGCACTACAGGGCGTTTAAAGCGCGTATTATCGGCACCAACAAAATAATAAATAGAGCCATCTTCCGGCTTCTTATCCATTGTTTTGAACCCTAATATGCCCGCCGCCTGAGCCATGGCTTCGATAATCAGCACACCCGGCATAACTGGGTGATTAGGAAAATGACCATTAAAAAGGACTCATTTATCGTTACATTTTTATAGGCGATAATGGAATCGTTCAGATTTATCTCAACAACACGATCTACTAGTAAAAATGGGTACCTATGAGGTAAATACTGACGAATTTCATTTACGTCCATCATTAAACATCAACCTTTATCTGAAAGCTTTTTAATTTGTTGTTCCAAGTTTGAAATTTGCTTCGCCATACTATCAATTCTTCTAAACCTTGCGGCCGAGCGACGCCACTTAGCGGTTGGCTCCATCCCCATACCAGAAGAATATGAACCAGCCTCTAAAATAGACTTAGTCACCATAGTCATAGCGGTAATATGTACGTGATCCACTATAGTGATATGACCAGCAAGACCCACACCACCGGATATAGTGCAAAACGCACCTATTTTTGCACTACCTGCAATGCCAACACACCCCGCAACCGCTGTATTATCACCAATTATAACGTTATGAGCAATTTGAACTTGATTATCTATGATAACCCCGTCACCAATTAACGTATTTTCGATAGCACCACGATCAATGGTGGTATTAGCACCTATTTCAACATGATTACCTATAACCACAGATCCCAATTGATCAATTTTTTCCCAACGCCCCTGATCCGGAGCAAAGCCAAAGCCATCAGCACCAATCACAGTTCCACTATGAATAATGCAAGACTCACCAATCACGACATCATGATAAAGCGTAACATTGGGGTACAGTCGAGTATTTTGACCTACTCTAACGCCTCGCCCAATAACACAGCCTGCACCAACAATGCAGCCATCAGCAATAATTGTGCCATCATCAATAACGGCATTAGGACCTATTGTTACATCCTGACCTAATAACGCATTAGATGACACAACGGCACTTGAGTGGATCCCAGTCCAACACTGTGTGGCGGGAACGAATAAATGTGACAATTGAGCAAACGCCAAATAAGGGTTTGGAACAATAATGGCGTTATCCACTAGTTGAGCAAGCTCTTCTGTTTTAACAAGTACAGCACCAGCCGAAGTCGTCGATAGATGATTCTGGTATTTAGGATTCGCTAAAAAACTCAACTCTTGTTCAGTGGCTTTTTCGAGCGTACCTAACTTTTCTATGATGAGATTTTCATCTCCTTTTACTATACCGTGAACATTGGCTGCCAACTGCCCTAGCGTATAACTCATAGATTAATTGTCCTTATTAATACGTTTTACTAGTTCGTCAGTAATATCTGCATCCGCGTTGGCATATAAACTTAGTTGTCTGTTTAACACTAAGTCCAGTTTTCGTTCTTCAATCAATGATTTTAAAGCTGCTTCGCCTTTTGGTGTCAACGACTGTATCAACTGCTGTTCAAGCTCTTTCGCTTGACGCTGCATGTTAGCCGCCAAAGCTCGTACCTGATTTTGACGCTCTCCAAGCTGTTGACGACGTTTTTTGAACTCTTCTTCAGATAAAGTCAATTCATCACGCTTTAAGTTTTGTGCAGACGCTTCAAGATCCTCTTGCTCTTTTTTCAAACGAGCATCCATAGCGGCCACTTTTTGCTTAGGTTCTTTGGCCGCTTCCTGACCAATATTACTTTGCAAAAGAGCCGCCCTAAAGTCTACGACAGCAACCTCTGTTGCCTGAGCCGTGGCTGTCAAACACAGAACAAAAATGACCATTAATATATTTTTCATCTTACATCCTACTAAAAAAAGCTATCTAAACTAAAATGTGGTACCTAGCTGAAACTGGAAGAAGTCTGTTTTGTCGCCATCTTTTGAATTTAAAGGTTTTGCAAAATTGAATGACAGTGGCGCGATCGGTGTAATCCAAGTCCAACTAAAACCAACACTGTAGCGAATTTCGTCCAAATCAACACCTTCATTACACTCGGTATTACTAGCCAAACAGGTATCAGTGAATACGTTACCACCGTCTAGAAAAAACGCTGTTCTAACTGATTTATGATCTTCAACCATGGGTAAAGGAAAGATCAATTCCGCCGTTCCAGTCATCAGAATATTACCACCTAACGCAGAACTGCTGTTTGTCGAATCTGCATCGTATGAGTTCTTTGGACCCAATGAAGATGCACCATAACCACGTACCGAATAAGAGCCACCAGCGAAGTAGTTTTCAAAGAATGGTAAAGTATCCGTGTCACCATATCCAGAACCATAACCTAAACGACCTTTTAAGCGGAACAGCCACAAATTCGAATCGGTCATACTCCAATAACGCTGAGAGGTCAAACCAAGCTTAGTATATTCTTGGTCACCTACTGGCAAAGCCACCTCTAAGGTTGCTCTGGTTGAATAACCATCTGTTGGCAACACACCACCAACCAAGTCACTATCACTCCAAGTCAAACTAGCAATAACATCGTCATAGTTATCACCGTGGGTTTCAACATAGTCTTTTGTTTCATTAGAAGGGTCATAGCCCAACTTCACTGTACTTTCTTTTACTGTCAAACCAAAAGCCAAGCGTTGGGTATCCGATATTGGGTAACCATAACTAACGCCAGCACCGATCGAATCAAGATCATAATCCTCAACATCATCATCGGCATGATCACTGGTTTTATAAAATATTTCAAAACCACGACTCACGCCATCCACTGTAAAATAGGGATTGTCATAACTAATCGAGTAATCTTGCGTCTGATTTGTTCGCGACGCATTAAAAGATAACTTATTACCTGTCCCTAAAAAGTTACGCTTAGAAATACCAAAACCCAGCACGGTACCATCTTCTTGAGAATAACCAATGCTTGCTTGAATACTGCCAGATGCTTGCTCTTGAACGACAACATCAAGATCCACCTGATCTGACGTGCCCGCCACAGGTCGAGTTCTTAAATCAACACTGCCAAAGAAGCCCAATCGTTCAATACGACGCTTAGAGGATTGAATTTTAGAATGCGTTGCCAAAGCCCCTTCAAACTGAGTCATCTCACGACGCAATACCTCATCTTGAGTCTCGCTATTACCACTAAATGTAATACGACGTACGTAAACCTTTGGACCTGGCGCGATTTGATAACTGAGATTCACCGTATGATTATCAAGCTTCTCTGGAATAACATTGACGTTTGTGAACAAATAGCCATCATCACCTAATTCCGTCGAAATCCCTTCAATAATCTTTGTCACTTCACTACGAGAAAAAACGTCGCCGCTTTTCTGCGTGATTTGTTTCCATATGCGATCTTCTGCAATCGGCAGACTACCGCTTAAAGAAACGTTATTAATGTTATAAGGTTGACCTTCCTCGACGTTAATCACGATATAAACATCACGTTTATCGGCCGACAAGCTCACCTGACTAGACACCACATTAAAATCCAAATAGCCTTTGTCTAAATAAAAGCTCTTTAGGGTATTAATATCACCTTCTATTTTGGCTTTGGCATATTCGTCTGCCGAGCTAAAAGGATTCCAAGAACCTGTCTCTCTTGATTCAAAGTCTTTGGTTAAGGTTTCTTCGTCAAAATCCTTGTTACCGACAATGTTAATATGAACGATTTTTGCCGTATCACCTTCATCAATGTTAATAACAATACCTGTACGATTACGAGGCATTTCCTCAACAGAAATATCCACCTTAGCGCTATAGCGACCAAGTGCATAATATTGACGCTGGAGTCTCTTGAACAATCTGGTTCAACGTTTCTGGCTTGTATATTTCACCAATCTCCAAGCCTGATAACTTCAGACCTCGCTCCAAATCTTCTGTTTTAATGAGACTCATTCCCTTCAATCGTCAAGTTACCTATGGAGGGACGCTCTTCAACATCAAACACTAATACATTGTTGTCTTCATACACATCAATGTCGCTAAAGTAGCCTGTGTTAAAAAGAGCGCTAATCGCTTGATAGACCTTGCCCGAATCATAAGACTCACTTTTATCAAAGCCGATTACATCAAACGCTCTAGCAGATGGCATTTGAACTAGGCCATCAATTCGAACATCCTCTACGGTTTTTGCAACACTCTGCACGCTTATTAAAGCCAAAAATACTACTGAAACGACTTTCACATATACCTCTCTACAAGCGGGCAATATCATTAAAAATGGCAACAGCCATTAAAGCAAATAAAAGAGAAGCACCAACCCGATAAGCCATAGCCTGAATTTTTTCAGAAACTGGCTTCCGGCGTATAGCTTCAATGCCGAAAAATACTAAATGCCCACCATCCAACATGGGAATAGGCAACAAATTAAGCACACCCAAACTGACACTGAGGTAAGCCATGAATTTCAAAAAAGACTGCAAACCTGAATCTGCAGATGCACTCGCCACCTTGGCGATCGTTATCGGCCCAGATAAATTATCAACCGATATCAAACCCTGTAGCATCTTACCGACTGAAGAAACTGTCAAAGATACCATCTTAGACGTTTGTTCAACACCATAAGAAATTGCCTCAAACGGACCATAATGGCGCTCTCTGACAACACTCTCATCTAATTGAGGCGGAACAACAGCGAGTCCAGCATACCCTATCAGTTTACCATTTTGCTCCGTAGATTTGGGCAATAATAATAATTTAACAACGTCTTGCCCTCGCTGAACCTCAACATCTAGTGCTTTATTAGGACTGGCTTGCACCAATGCAACGACCTGCTGCCAATTTGATATAGACTGGTCGTTCACACTAAGAATTCTGTCATTAGCCTGAAAACCAGCACTCGCTGCAGCCCCATCCTCTACAACCTGTGCAATGATAGGTAACACATCAGGTCGCCATGGCACGACCCCAAACGCCTGGATTAAGTTGTTAGGCTCCTCTCCTACCAGCCAACGATCTAATCGAATCGCCTCCTCTTGCTGATAATCTCGACCATCTACCTGATAACGAACGATAATGGTTCCTGTTTTTCCGATCAAGCCTGCTAGCACTAAATTTACATCTTCCCAAGAGACAACAGCTTGATCCGCAATAGAAATCAGCTCATCCCCTGCTTGAATCTGGGTCTGCGCCAATGGCGAATTAGCCGCAACATGACCGACTTTAGGCGCAAGTGACTGAATACCAAGTAAAGCAACTAACGCGTAAATAATGACCGCCAAAATGAAATTGGCAATAGGCCCTGCCGCAACGATAGCAATGCGCTGCCAAACTGTTTTTGTGTTAAACGCCTGACTGCGTAAGGATGCAGGCACATCACCCTCACGCTCATCTAGCATACGAACATAACCACCCAATGGAATCATTGCTAGCGTGTATTCAGTCCCTGTCTTCCCCACATAACGATAAATGGGTTTTCCAAAACCAACCGAAAAACGCAGCACTTTCACACCGCAACGACGCGCAACAAAAAAATGACCAAACTCATGAAAAGTAATTAAAAGACCTAAAGCAACAACAATAGAAAGGATATTTAGTATCATAAAAAACGACCGCGATTGATCACATCAAGAGCTAGGCGGCGTGCATAAAGATCCGCCTCGAATACATCGTCAAGGGTATTAACCGCTACGATATTAGCACCAGCCAGTACCTGCTCATTAATACGAGCAATATCTAAAAAGCGAATCTGACGATTTAAGAAAGCCGCTACAGCAACCTCATTAGCCGCATTCAAGACGGCCATAGCCGTACCACCTGCAAACCAAGCATCAGCCGCTAATTGCAGGTTCGGAAAACGCATTAAATCAGGTGCATCAAAGTTCAAGCGAGATATATCCACAAGATTTAATGGTGCCACGCTAGTATCAATCCGATCAGGCCAACTCATACCATAAGCAATAGGTATCTTCATATCAGGGTTGCCCATCTGCGCTAGCACAGAGCCATCAACATAAGAAACCATTGAGTGAATAATGCTTTCCGGATGAACCACAACATCTATCTCATTTGGCGTCACATCAAATAACCAACACGCTTCGATTAACTCCAACCCTTTATTCATCAAAGTCGCTGAATCAATCGATATTTTTTGCCCCATAGACCAATTAGGGTGTTTGCAAGCTTGCTCGGGGGTCACCGAAGCCATGTCTTCTAAAGACCAAGCTCTAAAAGGACCACCTGAAGCAGTTAGGATAATTTTAGCAACATCCTTCTTGTGAGCGCCAATAGAGCTCTGGGGCAAGCTTTGAAAAATAGCATTATGCTCACTATCAATGGGCAGCAATACTACATTATGCCTTGCAACTTCATCCATAAACAATTTGCCTGCTGTCACCAGAGACTCCTTGTTTGCCAGAAGTATGCGCTTACCCGCACGTATACCGGCTAGTGTTGGCTTTAGCCCGGCAAACCCCATGATAGCCGCCATCACCTGATCAACATCGGGATCAGCAGCAATAGAGTCCAGTGCCTCTTCGCCCCACTCAAATGACGTTGGCAAACCTTGACACTTTAGAGCCAGCTGGTCACGAGCCTGCCTAGACCCCACCACCACTCGCTTAGGTTTAAAGCGGCGACATATCTCCGCCATTTTATCAACGCTTTCATTGGCCGATGCGCTAACCAAGGAAAATTTATCTGGGTGCAGCGCTATGATATCTAACGTGCTTTGACCAATGGAACCTGTCGCGCCTAATAAGCAAATACCTTGCATCAAAGCCATCCAGTCAAACTTAATAATAATACATAAATAGGTGCCGCCGCCGTCAAACTATCGACACGATCCATAACACCACCGTGCCCAGGTATAAGGTGACTTGAATCTTTTAATTGCTCATGACGCTTGAATAGACTCTCTGTTAAATCGCCTAAGACAGAGACGGAAGAAGTCAGTAAAGCAATAAACGACAATACACACCACTGTACAAACGTAAAATCACTCAATAAGGCAAACACAGTCACACCGATTTGCGTCAGCACCAAACCGCCTGCCACACCTTCCCATGACTTACCAGGACTCACAAAGCGAGCCAGCTTTCTTTTACCAAAAGCTCGCCCAACAAAATAGGCGCCTGAATCAGCTCCCCATATTAGCCCCATCAACAGCAGCACCCACACTAAAAAATTGTCAGACTGCCTTAACATAACCAATGCTGACCAAGTCGTTACTAGCACCAACATACCAAACAATAAGCGACTAAAGGTATGCTGCCAGAAAAGAAGCACTGGATATTTCATTACCCAATACAAGGCAACCCCCCATAAAATTGAGACTCAAATACAGTGACATTTCATGAATATTTAAGTTCAAAATAGACAAGCAAAGAACGCCGATAAAGACCGCAAACGCAATACGCCCCACCTGATTACGAACACCAGATAGACGCGCCCATTCCCAACCTGCTAAAACAACCACTCCAGCCATAGCAAAAATAAAATGCGCAGCGTTGAGAACAAAAACGGCATAAACAAACAACACTGCCATCACGATGGCACTTAAAATTCGAGGGAGTAACATGGTTATCGACCACCATAACGACGTTGACGATTTTGATAAATTTGAATTGCTTCATCAAAATGTTGTTGTTCAAAATCCGGCCATAACACCGGAAGAAAGACAAATTCAGAGTAGGCGGTCTGCCAAAGTAGAAAATTACTAATGCGCTCTTCCCCTGATGTTCGAATCAACAAATCTGGCGGTGGCAAATCGGCTAACTGCATATGCTCACCCAATACCGCCTCATTAATATCTTCTGGAGAAAGCTCACCTAACGCAACACGTTCAGCTATCGACCTTGCAGCCTGAGCAATATCCCAACGACCACCGTAGTTCGCAGCAATAACCAGCGTCATTTGAGTGTTGCTTGCTGTTGCTTCTTCAACATTCTTAATTTGATTCTGCAAACCGTGACTAAAGCCAGAAAGATCACCAATCACTCTAAGTCTTATTTTGTGCTCGTTTAAACGTTTTAGCTCTTTTTCAAAGACCGCATAAAAAGCGTCATCAACCCATCCACTTCTAGCTTTGGACGCTTCCAATTTTCACTGGAAAAAGCAAACAACGTTAACACTTTAACGCCGTCTCTAGCGGCAGCCTCAACTACACGCCTGACAGCTGAAGCACCTGCTGTATGACCCGCAATACTCGGAAGATGTTTTTTTGGCCCAGCGATTGTTGCCATCCATGATAATAGCAACATGCGCAGGCACGACAACTGAATCAACGTCAGCGCCATCTAATTCAGACATAGCGTCACCCTAGTCGATAAAAAAAGCGAGCCGAAGCCCGCCTCCTTTATTATATTTCCATCAAGTCTTTTTCTTTCGCAGCAAGACGCTCTTCTACTAAAGCCACATACTTATCTGTTATTTTTTGAACTTGATCTTGAGCACGACGCTCTTCGTCTTCCGAGATTTCTTTTTCTTTCACTAAGTCTTTCAAACTTCCGTTTGCATCACGACGAATATTACGAATCGCAATACGACCATTTTCCGCTTCATTCTTCGCCTGTTTGAAATAATTTTTACGAGTCTCTTCCGTCAAGGCTGGCATAGGGATGCGGATAAGACCACCGCTAGTGGAAGGATTCAACCCCAAATCGGATTTAAAAATCGCTTTTTCGATCTCTGGCACAAGATTGCTTTCCCAAGGAGAAATCCCCAGAGTACGCGCGTCCTCGACTGTAATGTTTGCCACTTGGTTAAGAGGCGTTTCTGTACCATAGTAGTTCACTTTAACTGGATCTAATATACTTGGGTGTGCACGACCTGTACGGATTTTTTTAAACGCAGATTCAACAGAAGAAACCGCTTTATTCATTCGATCTTCTGCATCTTTAAGAATTTCGTTAATCATAACTTCCTCACTTAATCAGTGTACCTTCATTGCCACCAACCATGATATTTATCAAGGCTCCCGGCTTATTCATATTAAAAACACGTATCGGCATAGCGTGATCACGAGTCAAACAGATAGCAGTTAAGTCCATGACACCCAACTGTTTTTCAAGTACCTCATCGTAACCCAATGTATCATATTTCACCGCGGAAGGGTCTTTCATCGGATCCGCAGAATAGACACCATCCACTTTTGTTGCCTTCAGTACGACATCAGCATCAATCTCAATGCCGCGCAAACAAGCAGCAGAGTCTGTCGTAAAGAAAGGATTACCTGTCCCAGCCGAGAAAATAAGCACATCACCTTCTTTCATTAAACGCATAGCACGACGTCTATCATAAGGCTCGACAATACCTGTCATGGTGATGGCCGACATCACTCGAGTTGCGATATTGGCACGTTCCAGTGCATCACGCATCGCCAATGCATTCATTACCGTTGCCAACATCCCCATGTGATCGCCCGTCACACGATCCATACCCGCTTGACTCAGCGCTTGACCACGAAACAAGTTACCACCACCAATAACAATACCGACCTCAACACCAATACCGCGCAACTGACCGATTTCAAGCGCTATGCGATTCAATACCTTAGGGTCAATACCGAAGGACTCATCACCCATTAAGGCTTCGCCGCTTAGCTTAAGCAAAATTCGTTTGTATTTTGGACTCTTTTCTTTTGACATATCAACCTCCGGCAATGGTTTTCTTTCTTAACTCACTGAGGTCAATCCTATCACCGACACTCATCAAACCTAGCTCTCATAAAAAGGGGCAGTCAAGCTGCCCCTTTTTTTGCAAGACATTACAACTCAGAATTAACCTCTAAGCTGTGCTGCTACTTCTGCGGCAAAATCCACCTCAGCCACTTCAATACCTTCACCCACTTCTAGGCGAATGAAAGAAGTCACTGTTGCACCAGCGTCTTTCACTAATTGACCCACTTTTACGTCTGGGTTCTTAACGAAAGGTTGCTCAGTTAAGCTGTTTTCAGCCAAGAATTTCTTCATACGACCAACAATCATTTTATCAACGATCTCAGCTGGCTTACCAGCCATGTCTGGCTGCGCACGAACAATTTCTTCTTCTTTTGCAAGAACTTCAGCAGGCATATCTTCACCGCGAACTACGCGAGGAGAAACAGCAGCAATGTGCATAGAAACATCTTTAGCTAGCTCGTCAGAACCACCTTCCAATTGAGTCAATACAGCAATCTGGCCGTTACCGTGTAGATAACCACCTACCAAACCACCTTCAACAACGACTGCGCGACGCGGAGAGATGTTTTCACCGATTTTTTGAACCAATGCTTCACGTGCTTGGCCGATTTCACCCGCCAACAACACTTCCATATCGGTTTGTTTTGTTGTGAAAACAACGTCAGCTACCTTGTTGGCAAAAGCAATAAAGCCTTCGTCACGAGAAGCAAAGTCTGTTTCAGAGTTTACTTCAACCAAGATACCGTAAGAAGCATCATCAGCAACGCGCATGATGATGGTACCTTCAGCTGCTGTACGGCCCGCTTTCTTAGCTGCCTTCATGCCACTTGATTTACGTAGCTCTTCAATTGCCACTTCAATGTCAGCGTCAGCAGCGACAAGTGCTTTTTTACACTCCATCATGCCAAGGCCAGTACGTTCACGTAGCTCTTTTACTAATGCTGCAGATACTGCGGCCATGTTAAATCCTCTTTATAACAATTCAAATTTAAAAAAGGAGGTAAGAAACCTCCCTTTAGAAACCAGAACAAACTAAACAGTTTGCTTACGCTTCAGTCGCTTCGTTTACTTCAACGAATTCATCAGCAGTACCAGCAGTCGCATTACGACCTTCTAGAACCGCATCAGCAAAAGCACCAACGTATAACTGAACAGCACGGATAGCGTCGTCGTTAGCAGGAATAATGTAATCAACACCATCTGGATCACTGTTTGTATCAACGATACCGATAACAGGAATGCCTAATTTATTTGCTTCTTTGATCGCAATACGCTCGTGATCAACGTCAACGACAAACAATACATCTGGAAGACCGCCCATATCCTTGATACCACCCATAGAAAGCTCTAGTTTTTCAAGCTCACGAGTACGCATCAAAGCTTCTTTTTTAGTCAGCTTATCGAATGTACCATCAGACATTTGTGTTTCAAGCTCACGTAGACGCTTGATAGACGCACGAATGGTTTTGTAGTTAGTCAACATACCACCTAACCAACGGTGGTTAACGTATGGCATACCAGAGCGAGCAGCTTGCTCTTTGATCGTTTTAGATGCAGCACGCTTAGTACCAACAAACAATACCTTGTTTTTGTTCTCAGCCATTTTTTTAACAAGCTCAAGAGCGTTGTTAAGAGCCGGAACTGTGTGCTCAAGGTTAATGATGTGAATCTTGTTACGAGCACCGAAAATGAAAGGCTTCATTTTTGGGTTCCAGTAACGAGTTTGGTGACCGAAGTGTGAACCAACCAATAATAGGTCGCGCATAGAAACTGTAGGCATTTTACTATCCTTTAAATTTGGGTTATATGTGCTTACCAGCTAAAAGCGTCAATCGAATAAGGTTTAAAGCAACCTAAGACACCCAAGACACTTTTATTTAATTGCGGCAAGATCGTTGATTTTAAAAAAACGCTTGTTTTAGGTACAATCCTAACAAGCGGGCGTTTTATACCATATTCAACGACAAACCAAAAGACTTGAACGTGTTTTTACACATCATTTGAAGCGCGTTTTTTTCCATGAGAGAGGCGATTCTGGCGCTCAAGTCATGTAGAATGTCTCGCAACTTACTCTCAATGAGACCTTCGCACGGCGTCGCGAGCAAAGTCAAGACGAGGCAAGAACAGACAAAAGGCGGATAACTACATGGATGTAGTTATTAGGGCGACGCAGGAAGCCAAAGCCGAGCTTATGGGTTATAAATGAGCATTTTGAGTCTGTTTTTAACAAAGTATTGACGAGCACAGTAGTCGTGCAAAGGTCTCAATATAGACATAAACCTATCTAAGACACCTACATTATGAGCAATGAAATACTACAGAAAGTTGAAGCATTAACCCAAAATGGCCGCATTGAAGTGCCAAGCTGGACGCCTCGTCCTGCTGCAACGCGCTTCACCGACATCAGCGATATTGAAGGCATGCGTACCGCTGGCAAACTGGCTGCAGATGTTTTAGTCATGCTCGAAGAATTTATTGTGCCAGGCGTGACAACCGAACAAATTGATATCATTGCCCACAACTACATCGTTGAAGTACAAGGCGCTATTCCAGCTCCCCTCAACTATCATGGTTTTCCAAAATCATGCTGTACTTCAGTCAACGACGTTATTTGTCACGGCATCCCAAACGACAAGCCACTCAAAAAAGGCGATGTGGTTAACGTCGACATCACCATTATCAAAGATGGTTATTACGGCGATACCAGCAAAATGTTTTTTGCCGGCCCAGCCCTCCCCCATGCAGAGCGTCTTGCCCAAGTAACTCAAGAATGTCTTTACCTTGCCATTGATATGGTAAAACCCGGTGTACGCCTTGGTGATATCGGCGCAGCGATTTCCGCCCACGCACACAAACACCATTATTCAGTGGTCGAGGAATATTGTGGGCATGGCGTTGGCACAACGTTTCATGGCGAACCGCAAGTAGCACATTACGGTAAAGCAGGAACAGGGGTGATGTTAGAAGAAGGCATGACATTGACCATAGAACCCATGATTAATGCAGGTAAAAAACAGGTGAAACATACTGGCCTGGATAACTGGATCGCTAAAACCAAAGACGGTCGATTATCAGCACAATACGAGCACACCTTACTGGTTACCGCAACTGGTGTTGAAGTTCTTACTCGTCGACCTGAAGAAACGCGCTTCGCTTAAATGAAGCGCGATACCTTTTGGGTTTACCGCTATGTAGCACCCCAACAAATCAAACAGTACTAACATAATTATTTATTCTTCGAGGCTTTTGTATGGACTTCCCTGCTTTTCCAGACGCTCCGCCACTTCTTACTCAGGAAGAAAAACAGGAGCTAGCCCAACCAAGCTGCTCAGTTTCGCGCTATCGAGCCATTATTGAAGAAAAAACACACCTTTATAACGATTTTTTTCATTCTCTTCATCCGATAGAAAAACTCGTAAAGGGATTATCGTCTTTTTACGATGAAATTATGTTAGCTGCATGGACTGCCAAAGGCTTACACCTAGAAAGCAATGTCAGCCTTGTTGCTGTCGGAGGATATGGGCGGAGTGAGCTACACCCCAAATCCGATATCGATTTACTTATCTTAATCGATAACGAAGCACTGGCGCCTAAAGACAAAATAGAAGCCTTTATCACTTTCTTATGGGATATCAATTTAGATGTTGGCCACAGCGTTCGTACCATTGACGAATGCACCGAGATGGCGGCAAAAGACATCACCATTATCACCAATCTAATTGAGTCACGCACACTCACTGGCCCAGTCGATCTATTAGCCACACTGAAACTGCATATTGATATATCACAAATGTGGGACGGTCACTCGTTTTATCAAGCCAAGCTTGCTGAGCAAAAGCAACGTCATGCTAAGTATCAAAACACGGCCTACAATCTAGAACCCAATTTAAAAGAATGCCCTGGCGGGCTCAGAGACATGCAAGTGATCGATTGGGTTGCCAAGCGCCATCTACATACACACCGACTTAGCGCCTTAATTGAAAAGCACTTTTTATCTGAAGACGAATACATACAACTAAAAGGCGCCGTCAGCCATTTATGGCGGATCCGCTGGGCTTTACACATGGTGGCTGGCCGCAAAGAGGATCGCTTACTTTTCGACCACCAAAGAACTCTGGCTAAGCTATTTGGCTTTGACGATGACGACCTAAAGCGCAATGTAGAACGCTTCATGCAAGGCTACTATCAAAGCGTGGCTGCCATTCAACAGCTTAACGATCTACTATTGCAGCACTTTGAAGAGTCATTTTTAACAAAGGACGCCATCAATAGCATCGAGGTGATCAACGACCACTTTCAAACGGTTAACGGGCAATTAGAAGCTCGTTCTACCACGCTGTTTCAAGATAACCCTTCAAGTATGCTGGAAATATATGTTTTATTGAGGCTCCCATGAGAATATCAAGGGTATTCGCGCCAATACGATGAGACAACTGCGGGATAACCTTGATCTAGTTGACGACGAATTTAGAAACAACAAAAAAAACACCGATCTCTTTCTAGACATCATATCCAGTCGATATAGGCTCACCAGTATTTTAAGATCCATGAAACATCTTGGACTACTTGGACGTTATTTACCTGAATTTGGTGCAATAATAGGCCAAATGCAGCACGATCTCTTCCATATTTACACAGTTGATGCCCATACACTTCAACTGGTTGAAAACCTACGTCGTCTCTGGCTGCCAGAATTTAAACAAAAATTCCCAATTTCAGCACAAGCCATTCGCCATGTTGCAAAAGTCGAACTGCTCTATATAGCAGGTCTATATCACGACATAGCAAAAGGTCGCGGTGGTGATCATTCAGAACTCGGCTGTGTCGATGCCCAAGCGTTTTGTGAACGCCATGGACTCTCTAAACGAGACACTGAACTTGTTGTTTGGTTAGTCAGAAACCATCTATTCATGTCGGTTACCGCACAACGCAAAGACATTTCAGACCCTGAAGTGATCTGGGAATTTGCCAGCTACGTAAAGGATCAAGAGCATCTAGATTATCTTTTTATCCTGACTGTTGCCGATATAAACGCAACAAATCCGACCATGTGGAACAGCTGGCGAGCTTCATTGATGCGCCAACTCTATTTAGAAACGAAACGCGCTCTTCGTCGTGGATTGGATTTCCCGATTGATGCAGACATGATTAGTGATGAACATAAACAACGCGCCTTAGAAATCATTATTGAACGCAACGTTGACATCATGGAAGCGGAAGCCATCTGGGAAACCATCGAAGAGGAATACTTCATCCGTTCAAATGGTGATGAAATTGCCTGGAACACTGAAGCCATACTGCGTCATCGCCCAAGCGATAAACCGCTAATTGCTATCACCCCCTTGGTGGACGTAATTTTTCTGGTGCCAGTAAAATTTTTATTTACACCTTAATTAGCAAGCATCTATTCGCTGTGACCGCCGCAACATTTGAGCAACTAGGGCTAACCATATTAGACGCTAAAATTAGCCATACAACCGACAATTACAGTTTAGATAGCTTTGTAGTGATGGATAGCAATGACAGTGACACCAATTTACATCTCGACAAAGAGCGCATCACTTTAATACGAAAAACATTGATGGAACAACTCGAAACCCCATCATTATACGAAAGCGTAGTGCAACGTCACACACCACGCATTCTAAAAATATTTAACTCTCCTGCCACTGCGCATTTTGTTAGCCAACCAGAAGAGGTTTGGTCAGCACTTGAAATAACTGCCCCCGACAGACCAGGTTTGCTGGCTTTGATTGGCCAGTTTTTTATGAACAACAACATCATGCTACATAAAGCCAAAATCGCCACACTAGGTGAGAGAGTAGAAGACACCTTTTATATTACAGAAGAAAATGGCGATCTTATTACGGACGAAGAGAGTATGAATAAGATTTGCACCCTTTTAAAAGAGAAAATAGACCGTTTTTCTCAAGCGATGGAATAAAGACAATGAACCCTCTTATACATTCTTTACACCCATATCCTTTTCAAAAGCTCGCTGAGCTTATCGAAGGGATAACACCGAACCCAGCCAAACCGCTTATCAAGCTCACTATCGGGGAACCTCAACACGAAGCACCCGCGATCGTCCTTGACACACTAGCCAAAAGCCTAAGTGGCATCAGCAAGTACCCGAGTACGAAAGGCGAATTACCATTAAGAGACTCGATCAGCCAATGGGCAAAGCGTCGTTTTAAGCTAGAAAGCCTCAACCCTGACACACAAATTTTACCTGTAACAGGAACGCGTGAGGCATTGTTCGCCATCACTCAAACCCTAGTTGGTGAAAAACAAAACTCGCTTGTTGTTAGCCCCAACCCCTTTTACCAAATATACGAAGGCGCAGGCATCCTTGCGGGAGCCGAGATGCATCTTCTACCCTGCAGCGCCGAAACAGATTACAAAGTTAACTACCACAATGTCAGTGACGATGTTTGGAAACGCTGTGAAGTCTTGTTTGTGTGCTCACCCAACAACCCAAGTGGTGCGATCACAACCCTAGAGGAATACGCTTTTTTGATTGAAAAAGCCAAAGCCTTCAATTTCACTATCGTGGCAGACGAATGCTACTCTGAGATCTATTTTGGCGATCAAGCCCCTTTAGGACTATTGGAAGCTTGCCAAATATTAGGCAACAAAGATTACCAGCACTGCCTAATATTCCAATCACTATCAAAACGCTCAAACATGCCAGGACTACGTTCAGGGTTTGTTGCTGGCGATGCCTCAATCATGAAGCCATTCTTGCTATACCGCACCTATCAAGGCTGTGCCATGCCGATCCATCACCAAGATGCTTCCATTGCTGCTTGGGATGATGAAGAGCATGTCATCAAAAATCGTGAAATTTACACCCGAAAATTTGATGCTGTACTAGAAATATTATCGCCTGTTATGCCAATTAACAAACCAGAAGCCGGCTTTTACCTTTGGCCTAAACTCACCATGACAGACGAAGATTTTTGTACTGCTCTATACCAAGAAGAGTCAGTTCTGGTTTTACCTGGCAGCTATTTAGGTCGAGAAGTAGAAGGCATAAACCCTGGTAGCCATCATGTTCGTATGGCACTGGTTGCAGAAGAATCTGAATGCGTTGAGGCAGCCAAAAGAATCAGAGACTTCCTCAATCGCAGATAACCCCTTAGCTCTTAGTTGGAGAAATAATATGAGCAATACCATTTTCGCGTTCGGTCTTGGCATCGGCACACAAAATAAAGAAGGCAATTGGCTAGAAATTTTTTACGCCTCCCCAAGCCTAACCCCTGAAAAAAACACCGTAGATGCGCTATTAGAAAGCACCAACTATGAGGGTGGAAATAACACCCTAGTGCTAGATGAAAGCGACCTTAATCGTCTACACATGAATCTTTTAAAAGCGGGCAACATAGAGCAAGCCGAATTAGCATCTCGCCTAAAAGCCTCAACCAAACCTGTCATTTTATGCGTATTAGCAACAGATGAAGCCCCAACCAATCCAGCAGAAGTGTATTTAAAACTTCAACTAATTTCTCATCGTTTAGTGACACCGCACAATACCGTCTTAGATGGCATGTTTGGTTTATTGATCAATACCGCTTGGACAAGTGAAGGCCCAATCGACGTAAGAGAACTCGCCGATCGTCAATTAAGCGCTCGCATGGAAGGCCGCACAATCGAAGTATTCAGCGTTGATAAATTCCCTAAAATGCTCAACTTTGTCGTTCCTACGGGCATCCGCGTTGGCGATGCAGCTCGCGTCCGTCTGGGTGCACATCTAGCGGAAGGCACAACCGTCATGCACGAAGGTTTTGTAAACTTTAATGCTGGCACACTTGGTAACAGCATGGTTGAAGGTCGTATTTCTGCCGGTGTTGTGGTTGGTAATGGCTCCGATCTTGGTGGTGGCTGCTCCACGATGGGAACGCTATCCGGTGGCGGAAACATTGTCATTGCTGTTGGTGAAAAATGCTTGATTGGCGCCAATGCAGGTATTGGTATTGGTCTTGGTGATCGCTGTATCGTTGAATCTGGACTTTACATCACAGCGGGTCTCTAAAGTTGCCGTACTAGATGAAAACAACCAAGTCGTCTCTACGGTGAAAGCACGCGAGCTGTCAGGTCAATCTGACCTGTTATTCCGTCGCAACTCCGAGACAGGCACAATTGAGTGTAAAACCAACAAAGCAGCCATCGCATTAAACGAAATGCTACACGCTCACAACTAATACTCAACACCTTAACCAATCAACAACCAAGCGCCATATTGAACACTCAACTCAATATGGCGCTTTGTGGATGAGACTATGATTCAAATATTTGGCATCAAAAACTGCGATACAATGAAAAAAGCCTTTCGTTGGCTAGATGAAAACAATATTGAATACTCTTTTCATGACTATAAGAAATTAGGACTAGATGAGACAACAGCAAAAGCTTGGGTAGATGCAATCGGCTGGGAAAGCATCATCAACAAGCGTGGTACCACGTGGCGCAAGCTAGATGAAGAAATAAAAAGCAGCATGAACGACGACAGCGCTATTCATGTTATGGTAACGCAACCCTCTATTATCAGGCGACCTTTAGTCATCGCCAAAGGGTCTATTCATTTGGGCTTTAGCCCAGAAGAGTATGCCAACCTTTTTTAGCGCAAAATAGGCGTGTAAAGTCGAGGTCTTTCTTTGTTAGACTTAGGTGGCACCACAGGGGTAACACTCGGTACATATCCCGAAGTAGAAACATCCGAGCGAATGACTGGAACGAAATACGACTCTTGAACGACAGGCTGCTGGAAAAGGCTACAACCAGAACCAAGTAACCCCAAAAAAACAACGACACCCAATTTCATAACGCCACCTTATAAGAATCTACTGCTATAGTAACAGAATCTTTATCTAAGGTAGCGAAAACCAACGCAAAGGTAAAGAATGTCTGACTTGTCATCCACACTAAAACTTGCCATGGATCTTATTTCTCGCCCATCTGTCACTCCAGAAGATGCTGGCTGCCAAGATCTAATGATAGAACGATTAAAAAAATTAGATTTTGAAATCGAATACATGCCTTTTGGCGATGTAAAAAACTTTTATGCTAAACGAGGTACATCTGGCCCCAATCTTTGTTTTGCTGGACATACTGATGTCGTACCGACAGGCCCAGAAGCAGAATGGAAAGTGCCACCGTTCTCACCAAGGATTGTTGATGGCATGTTGTTCGGCCGTGGCGCTGCTGATATGAAAGGCAGTCTTGCGGCTATGGTGACCGCCGTTGAAGATTTTGTTAGTAAGCATCCGAATCATCATGGACAAATTTCCTTTTTGATTACCAGCGACGAAGAAGGCCCTTTTGTAGATGGCACAACCCGAGTTGTTGATGCGCTAATGGCACGCAATGAAAAGGTAGATTGGTGCATAGTTGGAGAAGCCCTCCAGCACCAAAACACTAGGTGATATTATTAAAAATGGGCGTCGAGGCTCATTTAGTGGCGATTTAACGATTTATGGCAAACAAGGGCATGTCGCTTACCCACATCTCGCCGAGAACCCCATCCATCTAGCCGCCCAAGCCCTGGCTGAAATGGCTAGTACTCATTGGGACGATGGAAATGACTTCTTCCCTCCCACTAGCTTCCAAGTGTCTAATATCCATTCAGGAACTGGTGCAACTAACGTTGTGCCAGGTAAATTGAACGCCCAATTTAATTTCCGCTTTTCTTCAGAGTTAGACTTTGACGCCCTTAAACGTCGTGTCATTGACATTTTGGATAAACACAACTTACGCTACGATATTGAGTGGACGTATAACGGCTTACCATTTTTGACGCGACCTGGAGAATTGGTGGATGCCATTGTTGAAGCAGTGCAAACAACGGTCAACATTACACCAGAACTCTCTACTTCTGGCGGCACTTCTGATGGTCGATTTATTGCCAAAATGGGCACACAAGTTGTGGAACTTGGTCCTATCAATGCCACCATCCATCAGATTAATGAATGTGTTGAAGCCGAAAGCCTTAATCGTCTTTCTGAAATATACGCACGCATTCTAAAAAATCTATTTGCCAATAACGCTTAGATTCATACATAAATGAAAAACGCCATACATAAATTAGCCATGAAGCTAGGCAACAACCCAAGGTCGGCACTGATCAAAATGATTCAAGGCGGATTAATTTTCGTTTTCGGCATACTGATGCTCATGGTGGCAGATCGCGTCCTTGCCGATTCTTTTTCCCAAGAGATTATTGCATTATTTGGATTAATACTGGCGGGATGCGGTGTGCTTTGGACGCTTGTTGGCTACTTATCTATGAGCGTTCTTAGAATTTATCACATGATCAAAAATAAGGATTAAGGTAATGCAAACAGACGTTGAAGTATATGTATTGTCTTGCCCGACAGAAAACATCATCGCTTGGCTGGAAACATCATTCACCCTTGTCAAAAAAAGTACCAGTGGACCTCTTTGTTCAAAATTGACCCTTCTGTGGCAAAGCAATGAAGTAGAAGTTACCATCCTTGAACAGGCGGCAGGAAAACGCTTCACCTCGATCTGGTTCGACTCGGATAAAACCCCTTGGGAAGATGATATAACCTGTGCAAGACAAGTGTTTAAAGCACTAGACTGCGAAGTACGCTGCAATTTCCAAGGATGGGAAGAAGAAGGCAATCAGGATCCAGATCTATGGTGGCGAATTAACCACCACGGTGAAGGTCCATTTATTTGGAATTAACCCCCTTTGATAACATACGCTCCACAGACACCTTAATAGAGATTTTACACATGCAAATTACACTTCTTAAAGGCAAACTTCACATGGCTAGCGTTACCCAAGCAGAGCTTTGGTACGATGGTTCCTGCGCCATAGATAAAGACCTTGTAGAGCTAGCGGGGTTCAGGGAATTCGAACAAATAGACATTTACAACGTCGACAACGGCGAGCGCTTTCATACCTACGTCATTCTGGCTGAACCTGGCTCCGGCACTATATCAATGAATGGCGCAGCTGCGAGAAAAGTACAAGTCGGTGATCGAGTTATTATTGCGGCCTATGGACAAATGAACGAAGCACAAGCCGACGAGTTCAAACCCAAATTAGTCTACTTAAATAAAGACAATAGCGTTGAACGTACAACTAACACGATTCCAGTTCAAAAAGACTAACAAAATTCTTTTTAAGAAATAATCAGTCGTCCCTGAATAATGGCGTTTCAAGCAAGAAGCGCCATTCTATTTTTGGGTCTTTCAAGTGGAAAAGTTATTTTCAGCCATAATCGTCTTAAAAATGCTCCAAAATATGGGGCACAACAAAGCCACTTCAGTAGCTTACGTAGGTTCTGACCACAGGCACTTAAGATCACGTTGATCGCATCGCCTAGCACACCTTTTAAGAAGCATAGTCTGAGTTTTCCATCGGATTTGAGATGCCCTATGATGGGTTCTACGCTGTTTCGTCTTCCCATCCAGCGCTTCTCTTTCTTGGGGACTCCGCGTTTTTGACCTGCAATCAAGACGCTAATGTCTTCCACGCCAGACCCTTTATACCCTCTGTCAACAAAACAGCTGTCCGGTTTCGTGCCTGTCAGGGTTTCTACTTGTTGCAGTTGATCTTTTAACGTATGGCCATCATACGGATTGCCAGGATAGCTTCTTGCGCCCACGATGAAGGATTCTTTCGCGGTAACGGCTACACTGGCTTTTACGCCAAATTCGTAGCGTTTATGCGCTTTGCCTTTAGATATACAGTCCACATTGGGTTCATGTAGGCTGTACAGTTTATTCTTGCTCTGGCGAGTTTGTTTTAGTAATCGATAAGCTTGGTTGAGTATATCTTCCTGTTTTTGGGTGAGCGTTAATCCTTGTCGCTTTACTTGCCGATCTATGTCACGCAATACTCGCCCTAAGAAGCCTTTGACTTGCTTAATCGCTTTTCTCATCCGCTTATATTGTTTGGCGTGGCCATAGCGTCCAATTTTTGGCATTAACTCATGGCAGACTTTGTCGTAGGTTTGTCTTAACGTGATATTTTGTTCTTTGGCTACCTGCGTGAGCTGTTGTCGAGCCTTGTTGTAGAGCTTGGCATCTGTTGGGAAGGTGATGTTTTTTTCTTGTACCGTGGTGTCTACTACGACTCGTTTTAAGCTCGCTGGTTTGATAACTTTTAGTTTTAGCCCTGCTTGTATCGTCTGGGTAAGCAGCCATTCGCAGCCTTCTTCTCCTAACCGTTTTCGCCATTTAACAAGACTCGTTGGATGGCACGGGAAGTCGTGTTGGAAAAAGGTTTCGCCACAAAAATATTGGTAATAAGGCGATTCAAGCCATTGCTCTAATACCATTTCGTCAGACAAGTTATGCAAGTGTTGCAAATACAGTAACCCCGTCATAAGGCGCGTTGGCAACGCGGCTGCACCAACCGTTGAGAAGTGTGCCCCCAATTCGTTATCCAACAGGTTCCAATCAATGATCTTAGCCAGTCGAACTAAAGGATGATTGGGATTAATGATGTCTACGAGCTGAGGTTGGAACAAATCTTTTTGCGGCATGGTCTTTCTCTGACGAGGCTTCATAAAACTCACCCATTCTGCAACTTTTTAGGTCTAAAGGCGTATTTATCGTAAGGTTTAAGCATTAACTATCTTATAAAAACCTATTAGATTCAATAGGTTGAGAGTTTTTCAGGGGCGACTAATCACTTTAATTAAAAAAGGCCGCTTCCAATCAACTCAGAAGCGGCCTTTTTTTGTAATGGTAAACTACGCCAATACAGCCAATGCGGCTTCGTAATTCGGCTCATCAGCCGTTTCAGCCACTTGCTCAGTATAGATTACCGAGCCGCTCTCATCCAAAACAACAACGGCACGTGACAATAGACCAGTCAATGGACCAGTAGTAAAAACAAGACCGTAGTCCTCGCCAAAAGTAGAGCGGAAAGTCGACCCAGTATCAACATTATCAATCCCTTCAGCGCCACAAAAACGAGCCGCAGCAAAAGGTAAATCAGCAGACACACAAAGTACATTAACGCCTTTTAACGCTGCCGCTGACTCATTAAACTTACGAACAGACATCGCACAAGTAGGCGTGTCAACGGAAGGGAAAATATTCAATACCAGTTTAGCGCCTTTATAATCAGCCAACGTAGCGACGGATAAATCCGTTTTAACAAGCTCAAAAGCTGGCGCAGTAGAAGCCCACCGCAGGAAGAGAACCAGCCGTTTCAAAAGGATTACCTTTTAGTGTTACTGTTGCCATAAATACCTCTTTAAAAAAATAAGAAAATTAACCGCGAATAATAGAGACATTCTCAGCTTGCTTGCCTTTTTCACCTTCGGTGACATAAAAACGAACCAGCTGTCCTTCAACCAAAAAGCGACGACCACGACCACGAATAGCGCGATAATGAACAAATACATCATCACCATTCTCCATCGTTAGAAAACCAAAGCCTTTCGATGAGTTAAACCACTTAACGGTTCCCTGCTCACGATCATCATCTTCGTCTTCTTCAGAGTCTGAATCATAACCTACAGAGCCGACTTGACTCACCATGGCACCAACGTAAACAGAAACCAGTATAAAACCAAAATACACGAGAAAATGTTGGCCGATCTCTTCTTGCAATACGCCTGCAATAAGCAAAGGCACAATCAAAGCAATAACAAGGCTAACTATAAATGTACGTAACGAGAAAAAAGCAGAACCAACAGAAGATTCTTTATTACGCGAAACATTATCCTGATGATCATTCATAACAGTATATCTCTTATCAAATTAAATATTATTGTGAAGCGAAGCCAATTTCAAAGAAAACAGACTCCGTATTAGTGCAAAAGTGAATAAATGAATATTTTACTAAACTCTTTCTAAAATCACCGTGCGAAGCAAAAGAAGATAGTAGTAAAATACACAACTTCTTTTGAGAGCAATTTTCACGCCACTCTTACATTTTAAATGACCGATACTTGCGCCATATATTTTTATAGAAGAGTTCTTAAAATACGAGTTTAGCTTGTTAAGGTTAACACACAGAAGGTATCTATGAACACCTCACAAATCAACCAACGTATCGACGAACTGGAATTCAAACTACAATTTCAAGAAGATACGATCGATAGTTTAAATCAAGCGCTAATCCATCAACAAAAAGATTTACTACTAATGCAAGAAAAACTGACGATGTTAGGAAAACAGCTTGAATCCTATCGCCAGCAGCAACCTAACTTTGAAGCAGAAAAGCCACCACATTATTAGATATCACTCTTAAAATAATACTACATAGAAAGAGAATCGAGCGATTTGAGCACATAGACATCAAATCGCCCAGATTTTCCCTCTAATTGGTAAGTTGGTTGTGTATTATTTAAAAATGTTGCCCCTTTGGGACGCTTTACTACAACACGATACTTTGCCAATTCCATGGCTAGGGGCAATAATGTATCGGCATCATCGTCCTTTCCAACTAAATCCCTAAAAAAAGCCATTTCTTTTTTGGCCGCTGCTGACGATTTATCAGTATGTGGATACATGGGATCCAAATACACAACATCAAATACGGCATCATTAGAGATACCACTTATATCCGTAGTCAGTAACGACATCCTTGCCACAATATCAGCCACTTCATGGTGAAATGCGGCTCGATACAAACCATCTTGAAGCATCGCTCTAACAAAGCCCACACGCTCACAAAGCGACACTGAGCATCCAAGGCAAGCCAGAACAAAAGCATCTCGCCCAAGTCCCGCTGTCGCATCTAACACGGATAAGTTAGAGCCTTTATTTAAACCAACCGCTTTCGCAATATCTTGGCCCTTGCCGCCACCAAAACGCCTTCTATGATCTACCGCTCCAGAGGTAAAATCCACATAAACAGGTTTAGGCGCAGCCTTGCCCGTCTTTGCCACCGCAATACCATCTGGTGTATGCAATAAAAGATAATCGTAATTAGCAACAAACTTTATCGGCCCGGTAAGCGATAAGAAAGGCAAGCCTAACGACTGAGCTGACAGTCGAGCATCAGGTTCCAAAAACCTATCTGTTGTTGCAACCGCGATAGAATGAAGCAAACAAACCTCTCCTCGAAATAGTATAAAACACCTTATACGCTGAGCCGTACAAAAAAACCAAGGTATTAAAGATAAACAATCGCTAAAAGAATGAGACCTAAAATCAATCGATAGACAAAAAAGGGAAAGAAACCTATTGTATTAAGCCATTTCAAAAATAAATAAATACAAATATAAGCGCTGATAGCAGACAACATAACGCCCATAAAGATCCCACTCCAATCTACCGCCAAATTAGACGACACAAGCTCAATGGATTTTAGACCACCAGCTGCCAAAATAAGAGGGATGGACAAAAGAAACGAAAAACGCGCCGCACTTTCTCGGCTAAAACCAAGAAAACGTGCCGCCGTCATAGTAATACCGGAGCGTGATGTACCAGGGATTAAAGCTAATGCTTGAGCAAACCCGATGTATAACACACTTTTGAAACCAAGCTCTTGTTCTGATTTGGTCGTTGCTCCATAACGGTCTGACAACCAAAGCAATACCCCAAAACCAATGGTGGTGTAGGCAATTACCTCCAGTGAGCGCAAATGTGTTTCAATAAAACCATCAAACACCAAACCGGCAACACAAGCTGGCAATGTCGCCAGACAAATCCACCAGCCTAGCCGACTATTAGGCGTCGATTGCCTGTCTCTAATAGAAATACACCAAGCCACCATAATCTGGACAATATCTTTTCTAAAATAACCAACGATCGCAAGTAATGTGCCTACATGCACAGCAACATCAAACGCCAACCCCTGATCTTGCCAACCAAGCAGCTGTGCCGGCAATATTAAATGAGCAGAACTCGATATTGGCAGAAATTCAGTCAATCCTTGAATAACGGCCAAGAAAACAATTTGATACCACAACATACAATTAACGTTTTCCTATTCGAGGAGCCTGCTTTTCCCACGTAATTTCATCTCTTAGATAGGTTGGAATCGCATCGTATGCACTGACCATATCACCTCTTTGAAAGGCCAGCAGAGCCAATTCAGCAATACATGCCGCACGAGGTGCAAGGTCGACCAAAACATGTTCAGGAGGAACAGGAAGCAACGGTGTAAGAATATTGTCATAACACCAACCAGAACCGACACCGTTAAAATGAGTGGAAAACGCAGACAAGTCGGTCGGTTTCACTACGCATTCTTCAATTAATGCATCAACTTGGTAATTCCCCGCTACTTTATTAACGCAGTAGCCGCCCATATAGATTTCCCCCATACGGGCATCAAGCGCTGCCAACCAATTATTTTGACCCGTGGTTTGAAAACCCTCCAACGACAAAGCCGCGAGCGTTGACACAGGAATAACAGGCAGATCAGCGCCAAAAGCCAGTCCTTGAACGACACCTGCACTGATCCTCAGCCCCGTAAAAGACCCAGGACCTCGGCCAAACGCAATCGCATCAAGATTCGCGAGCGTCAGCCCTGCTTGGCTTAATATTTGATCCACCATTGGGAGAATCAGATCATTATGAAGGCGAGGCGCCATGCGGAAATCTTCCAACACAACACCGTTTATAGACAACGCCACTGAACAAGCTGGCGTTGAAGTATCTAATGCTAAAATAACCGCCATTGCGTGTTTAGGCCTTTAACGATGCTAATAGACTTTGTTTGATCTCATTCAAATCACCAACACCATTCACTTTAACGAATTTAGGCGCCGTCGCACTGTCTGCTTTTAGCCAGTCTTGGTAATAACCAATAAGTGGTGCTGTCTGTTCATGATACACACCTAAACGCAGACGAACCGTCTCTTCTACGTCATCAGCACGCTGAACAAGGTCTTCACCTGTAACATCATCTTTACCTTCTACCTTCGGTGGATTGTAAACTAGATGATAAGTGCGACCGGATGCCTCATGAACGCGACGACCACTCATGCGTTTAACAATTTCTTCATCCGCTACATCAATTTCGACCACATAGTCAATCTTAACACCCGCATCCTTCAACGCATCTGCCTGAGGGATAGTACGCGGAAAGCCGTCAAAAAGGGCACCATTAGCACAATCCTCTTGAGTAAGACGTTCTTTGACTAAACCAATGATAATGTCATCAGACACAAGCTGACCGGCGTCCATTACCGCTTTGGCTTTTAGACCCATCTCACTTCCTGCTTTGACTGCGGCGCGTAACATGTCTCCAGTAGAGATCTGAGGAATGCCAAATTCTTCCGTAATAAATTGAGCTTGAGTGCCCTTACCAGCGCCTGGTGCGCCTAATAATATTACTCGCATAAAAAGTCTCCAAAAAAACTACGTAAACTGAATAGCAAAGGTGACCAACACAACAAACCATTGACGTAAAATATGCACGGCAACAAAGTGTTCAGGCAAACCATTTGCATGCTAAAAAATTGAATGGTCGCCAAGCATACCCAAGCTGCCCTTCACTATGCAAATTTACGCGTCTTTTTTTATCATTTTCTTACTCATAGTGAGCATTTTCTAACCGTATAATCCCATTAACCTGTGTTTTGCATTCCGCTGGCAATACCCGCCATCGTAATCATTAACGCTTTATTCACCTCAGCATTACCTTCATCTTTACGGCTGCGATACAAAAGTTCAGCTTGCAAATAGTGCAATGGGTCGATGTAAGGATTTCGAACATCGATAGATTGACGAATGGTTTTATTGTCTTCAATAAGGCGTTCTTGTTTTTTCAACAACTTCACAAGCTCGCTTACTTGCTTCAATTTACCACGTAACAAGCGCCCTAAACCTTGCAGTTCTTCACCAACAAGTCGCTTTTCATAATATTCCGCTATTTCGGAACTCAGCTTTTGCTAACACCATGTCCAACATGTCTAAATACGCACCAAAGAACGGCCACTTTTTGTGCATCTCACGTAATTTTTCCAAATTACCAGAATCAACGCCTTGTTGTAATGCGCTCTCAGCCCCCAACCAAGCCGGTAACATCAAACGAATTTGCATCCAAGCAAAAATCCAAGGAATAGCTCGTAGACTCTCTACCCCCCATCAGAACGTCGACGGGCAGGACGTGAGCCTAATGGCAGTTTTGCCAACTCTTGCTCTGGCGTTGTGGCTCTAAAATACGGCACGAAATCTTCATGTCCACGTATTATTGAACGATATTGATTCATCCCCACTTCCGCCATTTCATCCATAATGGCACGCCACTCCTCTTTCGGAGGAGAAGCTGGTATTAAAGAGGCTTCCATTACAGCCGAGCAATACAGTTCAAGAGACCGCACGGCAATATCAGGGATACCAAACTTGAAACGGATCATTTCCCCTTGCTCGGTAACACGAATCGCTCCATTAACGGAACCCGGTGGCTGAGAAAGAATCGCCACATGAGCTGGACCGCCGCCACGACCAACGGTGCCGCCGCGACCATGGAACAGAGTCAGGTGAATGCCATGCTTCTTGCAAAGACGTGTTAAGGCTTCTTGGGCACGATATTGCCCCCAAGTTGCTGCGATCTGTCCCGCGTCTTTCGCTGAATCTGAGTAACCAATCATGACCTCTTGATGACCATTGATGTAGGACTTATACCAAGGAATCGAAAATAATTGCTCAATAATCGGTTCAGCATTGTCCAGATCCGCCAATGTTTCAAACAAAGGCACTATGCGCATAGGAAAGCTCACACTAGACTCTTTCAGCATCAGAGCAACTGCCAAAACATCTGATGGAGCACTCGCCATGGAAATAACATAAGAGCCAAAAGAGTTTTGCTGCCCTTTCGAAATCATCTTGAAGGTATCCAGCACCTCTTTTACTTCTGCAGTCGGTGTCCATTCCATTGGTAACAGAGGTCGTTTAGAGTTTAACTCAGTTAACAAAAAGGCTTGCCGAGACGCCTCATCCCATTCAGCATAATCACCTAAGCCATAAAAACGTGTAATCGCAGACAAGGCATCAATATGACGAGAAGCATCTTGGCGAACATCTAATCGTACAAGGGTGGCACCGAATGTAGCAGCACAGCGAATCAGATCCAACAAAGAGCCATTGGCAATAACCTTCATACCGCAATCTAATAAAGATTGGTAACATAATACCAAATCATCGATAAGCTCTTGAATATCAAGAAAAACATCTTCAGATGAAGTCGGCTTTCCATCCAAACTTGCTTTCGCCCAATTTTTGGTCGCCAGCATTTTATTCTCTAAGTGTCGCAACACTTCGCGATAAGGTTGCGCACTGTCACCAACACGCTCACGCAATGCTGCGTTGCATTGCGTCATAGAAAATTCAGAACGCAACACGTTGAGATCTTTTATGTAAAGATCAGCCGCCATCCAACGAGCCAGCAAAGTCACTTCTTTCGTCACTTTGTGAGTAACATTTGGGTTGCCATCACGGTCACCGCCCATCCAAGTTGCAAAACGAATGGGCGCTAAATCCAGCGGTAAGCGATCGGCTTTAGAAAATTGGCTAAACTGCTCATCCAGTTGACGAAAGAAGCGTGGTACGGCTTGCCACAAGGACTGTTCAATCACAGCGAAGCCCCATTTAGCCTCATCAACTGGTGTCGGCCTTTCTTCACGAATTTCATCCGTGTGCCAAGCTTGTGTAATAATTTCCTTCAAGCGTCGTATGTGTTTGGTTTCTTCGAGTGGTAAAATATTGTCTTTGTCTAAGGCTTCCAACTCGCTAGAAATATTGTCATATTTTCGAATCAAAGAGCGACGAACCACTTCTGTTGGATGAGCTGTCAACACAAGTTCAATAGATTGTGATTGCAATGAGGCAATCATTTGTTCAGCGGTAAAATTTTGCTTGGAAAGGCGGGTCAGTAAATCGCCTATGGGATTATGGTAAACACCTAAACTTTCATTCGTACGACGACGGTGAACTCGGTGGTATTGCTCCGCAATATTAGATAAGTTCAAAAACTGATTAAATGCTCGAGCGACAGGCACAATCTCTTTGTCTTCTAAAGCTTCTAAGGCCTGAATAAGCGCTGCCGAATCTCCAGATTGACGGCCATCTTTCGAAAGCTGGCGTATGTTTTCTACTTTTTCAAGAAAGCCTTCGCCCAAATGATTACTCATACTTTCGCCAAGACAATCTCCCAGCAACCTAACATTTTCACGTAATGACGCCTGACGATCACTCACTTCACCCTCCTAAAATTACCAATAGCACCAGCTTAAAGGCGTTCTTTTTATCCATTAAATAGATGCGCAGTCTACAAACCTTCTCGTTTGGCCTGCTCCCAATAACGGTCTAATTCCTCGAGAGAACACTCTGTTAATTTTCTATTTTGCATCGACACAAGAGTCTCTATGCGACCAAATCGGCGACGAAATTTTATATTTGTCTTATTCAATGCCACATCGGGTGATACCTTAAAATGACGAGCTAAATTACAGACAGCGAACAAAACGTCGCCCATTTCTTCTTCTATGTGCAAAACGTTTTGCTGTTTCATTGCTTCTTCAAGCTCGTCTAGTTCTTCCCGAATCTTATCGAATACAGGAGCAACGTTTGGCCAGTCAAACCCCACCTTAGCGGCTTTTTGTTGTATTTTCACCGCTTGCATTAACGCGGGCATGGAAGCAGGAATATCCGCCAAGAGACGTTTCTCACTATCCCCTTTCTCCAATGCTTTAATCTGCTGCCACTGATCAGCAATTTGCTGATCAGTAAGCAATGTTGGCTCACCAAAACGTGTTATATCGCCATCGGGAAAAACATGAGGATGACGACGCAGCATCTTTTCGACAATCCCATTCACCACCTCATCAAACGAAAAGCGCTGCTCTTCTTCGGCCATTTGCGCATAAAACACTATTTGAAACAGTAAGTCGCCTAGTTCTTCCTGCAAGTCCTCAAAGTCTTCACGCTCTATCGCATCTAGCACTTCATAGGCTTCCTCTAAGGTATAAGGCGCAACACTTTTAAAGTTTTGCTTTTTATCCCAGACGCAACCAAACTCTTTATCCCGAAGACAACGCATTAGATACTGCAACTGCTGCATTGATTTGCTCAAAAGTCCCTCTCTCTGAATACATTAAGCACATTGGGTAACTGATTAATACGATGTAATAACTTACTTAATACACTTAACTCACCTACCTCAATAGTAAAGCGAATGTTCGCCGTATGATTCTCCTTAGCGGATAACGTATTCATCGACAGCAAGTTGACTTTTTCATTGGCCAGCAAGCTGGTAATATCGTTTAACAATCCCGTTCTGTCATATGCCTCAACTTGAATGTTTACTGGATATTGGTTGTCTAGCTCTTCCCCCCAACTCACATCAATAATCCTTTCCGGCTCATCTAGCCCAAGTTGAACAATATTAATGCAATCTTGCCTATGTACCGATACACCTCGACCTTGAGTTATATAACCAACAATGTCATCACCAGGAATAGGGTTACAACATTTCGCCATCTGGGTAAGCAGCTTGCCAACACCCAAAATATGAATATCGTTATCAGACGATTTGTGACGGCTCTTTTTCAAGCGAATAGGACGCGCTGGTGCACTTTCACCATTAAGACTGTAAAAATCGTCAATGACGCGCAGCACTCGCGCTAGCTGAATGTCTCCAGCACCAAGCGCTACATATACCTCATCTGCGTAAGAAAAATTAAATCGAGAGGAAATCGCCTGTAAATCAATACGATTATCATCGAAACCAAGGCGCTTTAACTGCTTATCCAGAAGGTGCTTACCCGCGTCTAGATTTTTTTCTCTGTCTTCTTTCCTAAACCAGTTCTGAATTTTGGCTCTGGCTCGGTTGGTTTGCACATACCCTAAAGTCGGGTGCAACCAGTCACGACTAGGACCGCCTTCTTTCGTTGTCAGGATTTCAACCTTATCACCCGTTTTTAAATGCGTCACCAGTGAAATGATTTTGCCATTTACTTTGGCACCACGACAGCGGTGACCAATTTCTGTGTGTACTCGATAGGCAAAATCAACGGGGGTAGCATTAATAGGCAAGTCAACGACATGGCCGTCGGGCGTAAAGACGTATATACGATCTTGCTCAATGTCACTGCGAACTTGTTCAGATAAAGACTCCAAATCCCCTTGTACTTCATGAAAATCCAGAATGGTTCTTAGCCATTGCAGCTTTTCTTCATAACTGGTGCTGTTGGAGCTTAAATCCGTTCCCTTATATTTCCAATGTGCGCACACGCCCAATTCGGCATCTTCATGCATTTTGTGGGTACGAATCTGGATTTCCAGCGCTCTTCCTTGAGGGCCAATAACCGCAGTGTGCAAAGACTGATAGCCATTTGACTTCGGGTTACTGATATAATCATCGAACTCATGGGGAATAGGCCGCCACAAATTGTGTACTATGCCAAGAACGCCGTAACACTCCATCGGCTCATCCACTAAGATACGCACCGCTCTGACGTCGTACACCTCATCAAAACCGATGTTTTTATTCTTCATTTTGCGCCAAATGCTGTAGATATGTTTGGCTCGTCCCATTAAATCGGCGTGTATATTAATGCCCTTCAAACGCTCATCCAATAAGGCAATCACATCATCAATATACTGCTGACGATCAAGACGCTTCTCATCCAACCAGGTCGCGATTCGTTTATAATCAGAAGGATACAGATAGCGGAAAGAGAGATCCTCTAATTCCCATTTGATATGGCCAATTCCTAAACGATGGGCTAAAGGGGCATAAACACTCTGCACTTCAAGCGCCACAGCGACACGACGCTCTTCATTCTGATGTTTCGCTTCTTTAATAGCGCAGGCACGCTCAGCCAGCTTAATCAGCACAACACGAACATCATCAATAATCGAAACCAGCATTTTACGCAAAGATTCCAACTGATTTTCGCTACTACCAAGCACTTCAGCCGCAGAATCGGCGGTGAGGTTTTTAGAGACCTCACCCATGCGCATTACCCCTTCAATAATCGAAGACACTTTACGACCAAACATCTCAGTCACACGAGAAATAGGCAATTGATCTTCTCGTACCACTCGGTACAAAGCTGCAGCAACCAATGAATCTTGATCCGCCCGAAAACCGGACAGAATTTCGACCATTTCTAATCCAGCACGAAAAGTACTGGCTTGCGCGCCCCAATAAGAAGGTCTGGCACTTTTTAATTCTGATTGGCGGGCCAATTCACAGGCCATACGCAAAGGAACGCGAGCACTGTCATCAACCAAATGAGAAAACTGTGCCATCCAGGCATCAATATCAACACTGCCATCGTCTAATACAGGATGATCTTTTCTTACCGTTACCATTTATCCGCCCTTCAATTTACTTCTTTTTTTGCAATAACATCATGGTTTCTACATGCGATGTTTGCGGAAACATATCCATCAAACTAACACGTAAAACACGATATCCTTTTGCAACTAAATACTCGGCATCCCTCGCTAAAGTAGAAGCATTGCAAGAAACATACAATATTTGCATGGGTCCGATTTTTATTAAACTGTCTAAAAACTCAAACGCACCCGCACGAGGTGGGTCCAACAATACTTTGGTAATCTGTTGCGTTAAAAGTTCATTTTTTACGGGCTTAGTCAAATCTGCCGCCAAAAAAGACACATTATCAAGGCCATTCAGGCGAGCGTTCTCCTTAGCAGCCTCAACCATCCCCTCCTGAACCTCTACCCCAATAACCGATTTTGACAGCTGAGCTAAAGGTAAAGAAAAATTTCCCACGCCACAAAACAAATCCATTATGACATCCTGTTTATTTGGCTTTAACCAATCTAGTGCCTGCAACACCATTTTTTGATTCATACTGGCGTTGACTTGAATAAAATCTTGCGGATGATACTTCAGTCTTAGATTACTAAGATCATAATAGCGCATTTTATCCGTGGTAACGTCTGCTCTGCTCGCTTTCGGTGCTTGCCAATACAATGCCGTATTTTCTTTTATTGCCCAATCTTCCCAAATAGCTTGCAGTTCAGTAGACACTGGAGATATTAGGCGAAATAAAACGGATACCCCTTTAGTGTCTTCCAATAATTCCACATGCCCAAGTTGTGTAAACAAAGTACTGACTGACAATGCTTGCTTCAAGGAGCGAAGTATGACTTGAAGCTTATCCGTCAACACAACACAACGATCAATAGAAACTATGTCATTTGACGCTTTCCCACGAAACCCCAACACCATTTGACCATTTTTATGATCAATAGCGATACGCGCTCGACGGCGATAGCCAATAGAAGTATCCGACAGTAATTCAAGAGACTGGGTCGTAATAAGATGGCGCAATTGGCCTTGTAACCAGTCCGCCTTTGCTGAAAGTTGCTTTTCTCTTGCTAAATGTTGAAAACTGCAACCACCACAAGCATGAAAATGCTGACAATCTGGCTCTACCTGGTGGACACTAGGTTCGATGATATGAGTTAACACCGCTTCATCAAAACGACGACCATTTTTGGTCACTTGGGCAGCGACTGTCTCTCCAGGTAAAGCCCCTTCAATAAAGGTTACTTTTCCTTGCAAACGCGCAACACCCTTTGCTTCATGAGTTAGTCCCTCTACGTTAAAAGTCTGTATGGGACCTATCGACTGAGATTTAGGGGCACGACGCTGGGGGGTTCTTTTTCTCAAAGGGGGCTCTCTTGTTCCTGACTATTTTTCTGGTCAAATAGGATAAATGCCCAAGTATTCTATCGCATCTATCCCTAGAACTGTACGCGAAAACAAGCCCTTAATTAATAAAAGGTCTTTTAGCCATCGAACACCCCTGTTGATAGATAACGATCTCCACGATCACAAACAATCGCAACAATGACAGCATTATCGAGTTGCTCGGACAAAGCCAAGGCTGCCGCAACCGAACCGCCAGAAGACACACCACAAAAAATCCCTTCTTCTTTTGCCAAACATCGCATAGTCACTTCTGCTGTGGTTTGCGAGATATCCATCACTTTATCTACTTTAGTCTCGTCAAAAATCGAAGGCAGATACGCCTTTGGCCAACGACGAATACCAGGGATACTCGAACCCTCTTGCGGCTGAAGACCAATAATTTGAATCGCTTTATTTTGCTCTTTTAAATATTGGGATACCCCCATAATGGTTCCAGTTGTCCCCATAGAGCTAACAAAGTGTGTCACAGTCCCCTGAGTCTGCTGCCATATTTCTGGACCTGTGGTCAGATAGTGGGCATTAGGATTATCTTGGTTAGCAAACTGATTGAGCACAATACCAATACCTTGATCCTGCATCTCTTGAGCAAGATCACGTGCTCTTTCCATGCCCTCCTCTTTTGTCACCAAGTGCAAAATCGCCCCATAAGCCGACATCGCTGATTTACGCTCCTGACTCATGTTATCTGGCATGATTAAATGCATCTTGTAACCCTTAATCGCTGCGGCCATGGCCAAAGCGATACCGGTGTTACCACTGGTTGCTTCAATTAAACTATCGCCTGGCTTTATATCTCCACGTAACTCAGCTTGAAGTATCATGTTAAGCGCAGGACGATCTTTTACTGATCCAGCAGGGTTTTGACCTTCTAATTTTAGCAACACCGTGTTGCGTGGATTTGGATTGATTCGCTGCAAGCGAACCAGAGGTGTTTGCCCAATCAAGGACTCAATACTAGGATATTGGATCATATAAAAACTTCATTGACATTGATGACTTAGGGAATGAAACTTAACTATTTAAGAACACTAATGGCAAACAGTACAATAAGAAAGCGTTATAAACTTAGTTTCGATTTGACATTCTAGGGCAAGAGTATGCTCGTAACACGCGTTTTCACACTACTTTTTTTATTACTTTTACTAAGTAGCTGTGAAGAGTCCACTGAAGACCTCACTGGGCTAGATACCATTGAATTAAGAAAGAAATGGCGTGAATGTGCCTATATTCATGCCCCATCCAGCCGTGAAAAACAGACATGCGATAACTATGAAAAAGAATGCACAGATCGACAGAGCAAAGGCAATTTGGCCTGCTATTAATTCATTAAGCAGATTAGTAATACGATGAAATTGCATTTCCTCACCAATCTGTCACCACTTAGCGTAAGCCGTAAACTCTTTTGGGCGCTATTCACGCCTGTGTTTGTTATCTCACTGCTCACCAGCCTTTTTTTACTGTCAACTCGTTTTGATGATTTGAATCGCCAGTTGTTTGAGCGAACTAAACAAATTACAGAGCAAGTCGCTATGACCAGCGAATATGCGATTGTCTTTTCCGATCAAAACATGATGTATCGAATACTGCAAAACGCCCTCAGCAATCACGACATCAACAGCGTGCAATTATTCAACAGCGAGCAAAAAATCATTGCTGAACTGGGCAACGCACCCATACAAAACATTATGGCTTTCACAGAAGAAAGTCACATTATCGAATACGATGACCACCTAGAATCAATGAGCGCCATCTACTACGCTAATAATTCACTGGACGGCATATTCAATGCCCAAACGGACCTATTTAATCCTACCAACCAACGCAATCTAATTGGCTGGGTCAAAATTGAGGCCAACAAATCTGCGATCAAAATAGCAAAATATCAATACGCCAGCCTGATCATCTCTATTTTGGTTTTGCTAAACATACTAACAATTTTAAGCGCATATCATATTTCAACGCATTTAACACAGCCTCTCAATAAGCTTGCTATGGCTTTAAATAAGCTCGTTAAAGGCCAATTCTCAGCCGCAAAATTAACGAAACTACCACTAGAATACGCGGAACTGCAAAAGGACCTACTTGATCTAACTGAGAGATTAGAACACCACCATGAAGAACTCATTATTGGCATAGAACAATCGACCGAAGACATCCGGCGTAGCATGGACAGCATGGAGGAAAAAAGCGCGCAATTGCACATCGCCAATCGAGAGGCAATGGAGTCAAATCGCTTGAAATCGCAATTTCTAGCCAACATCAGCCATGAAATTCGCACGCCTCTGAATGCCATTTTAGGTTACACAAAAACGCTACAAAAAGACATTGCCGATCCCCAACAACGACTCTATGTAGATACCATCGAGCAATCAACAAACAGCTTGCTAGCGATTATTGGTGATATTTTGGATTTCTCGAAAATTGAAGCAGGAAAATTAAATCTAGAAAACAATCACTTCAACTTAAAAGCACTAGTAGATGATGTTTATCAGACGTTGAGTGTTAACTTACTGACTAAAGAAAAACAAATTGATTTAGTACCAGAGTTTTGCGCGAATATTCCGGAATGGTTTGTTGGTGACAGCACTCGCATTCGGCAGATTTTAACAAACCTAATCGGCAATGCCATTAAATTCACCCATCAAGGATCAGTACGCACAAAAGTATCCATCGCTTCACAAACCTCTCAGGAAATCACCTTATCCTTCCAAATCATTGACACCGGCATAGGCATACCGGAACACAAGATACATCGTCTATTCAAGCCCTTTTCTCAAGTAGACACCAGCACCACACGACAGTTTGGGGGAACAGGCCTAGGACTGGTCATCACTAAAAAACTGGTCGAGCAGATGAAAGGAAAAATTGAAGTCAGTAGTGACCCAAGCATTGGTTCAACTTTTCGCTTTACTATCACTCTAAAAAGGTCAAATAAACTCAGTCAGCACAAAAAGAAACTGGATCGACGCGTCCTGCTGCTCGAACCTAGCACCACCTATAAAAACTACCTAACGGCCTACTTAGATAGTATTGGTATTCGCTATGTCGCCTGCTCAGACATAGAACAGATCATCTCGACTTTAAACAAACAACACGATGCCATTGACGCCATCTTATTGAGCGTTACTCCTGACGACCAAAACACGACAGAAGCACGGGAACTGATTAGTTATTGCGCGCAACAATATGCCATTCCCAGTATTATGATGGTACAACCACCAGGTCAAATAGCGCACTATCCTGATCTAAAGAGCCTATGCAGTGACATACTACTTAAACCAATCAGTCAAGACAGGTTATACAAAGCATTGTTACACATCAACAAAGCACCGATCGAGTTACTGTCTCAGAAAGCACTCTCACCAGCCAATCACGAGCACTTGAAAAACTTTAAAATATTGGCAGTGGACGATTCTCCAGTCAATCTGCAACTACTGAATCATTGGCTCACGCCAGCCGGCGTCAGGGTGTCATCAGCCTACAGTGGACGCCAAGCGATAGACATGGCAATACATGAAAAATTCGACTTAATATTTATGGACATTCAAATGCCTGAAATGGATGGCATGGAAACGACCCAACAGTTACGACAACTAAAGCATTATAAGAATACTCCTATTATCGCACTGACAGCACACGCTTTGGGATCAGAGCAACAGCAAATACTTGCAAGCGGCATGAATGCCTACCTAACCAAACCCATCGATGAAGAGCTACTCTTCGCCACCATTGAAACATGGCGTAATAATACAAAAACCTTTCAAGATCAGGTAGATGACAAGCTCGTCAATATTTTTGATTTAGACAAAGCACTCGCTGTCGTTGATGGTAAAGCCGACATAGCAAAAGAGATGTTTGATATGCTAGCGGACTCTCTAGATGCGGAAAAAAAGTTAATTCAACATCACTTAGAAAAACAAGATACTGAAAAACTCATAGAAGTAGTGCATAGAATACATGGAGCCTCCAAATACACTGGCACCATTAATATTGCTCGCCATGCTGGCTTTTTAGAAACACATTTAAAAGAGTTAGGTTTAGAAGATGTTGACGGTGTGGCAGAAGACTTTCTTGAAGCCATTGAAGAACTTCTGAATCACAGAAAGCTTATTCCTTGGCCTCAATCTTTGCACTCAACACCTTAGATTCGAGAACAACAAAAGCCTGAGCATACACTTTCTCATCCGTTAGACTTAAATGCCATGCCACAGGGAAGTCATAGCGCGCAGTAATACTTTCATCAACCATGAGAACCGGCTGTCCAGAAGGCAAATTACTGATGCTAAAGTGTTGAAAACTTACCCCCGAACCAATCCCTGTTCCTAACGCCTTCACTGCCGCTTCTTTCGCTGCAAAGCGTTTTGCGACATAAGCATTGGCTTTATCTGCGTTGCTGATTTCTAACCAGCGTTGTTTTTCGGCAGCCGTCAATATGCGGTCAATAAAACGCTCTCCCAAACGCTCAACTGACTGAGCGATTCGTGCTATCTCAACCAAATCCGTCCCAACTCCGATAATCAAACTCCCCCCTTTAATAACGTAAATCATCACAAGGCACGAAAAATAGGCACCCCGAGATGCCGATCACCTTGAAAAGGCTGCTTTGGCAATAAGCGCCTCGAAACGATTGGCTTGCCATTTAATAAACTATCCAGCCAGTTACGATGTAACTCCTTGGCGAGACTTAACACTTGTTTATCCGTCCATTTGCCTGCGTGATAATCAAGGGCTATCTGCCCTTCAACAAACAACATAGGCGTTTGTTTTGGTATTTCACCATGATAAGGCCGTAAACCGAACTTATAGTGAAATTGATAAAGCTGACGCGCTTCAAGAGGCTCACCACGACCTGTAGATATCATGTTAATGCCGACACCAAGCTCGGAAAATAACCCCACCTCAAATCGACGTAACAAGGGCGCAATAACCACCCCTGAATGCAGACTTTCAATCAGCCATTGATATAATGCAAACACCTCAGGCAATGGCAAATTGGCAGGCAAAAGCTTTTCAAGTAACTCATGCACATAAAAAGCCGCGTACAAAGACAACCCCTCAAGCACAGCAGCGGCTTTTACCGACTCCAAACTTTTCACGGTTTTTAAGTCACCGCGACCAGAAAGCTCCATTTCGTAACATAAAAAAGGCCCAGGAATGACCCGAGCCTCTTTTTTTGGTAGTCGCCAAACACCTCGAATCAAACCTTGCTCAAGAGTTAATGCATCAAGCAGAATTTTGCCATCTTGAAAAGGCCGAGTATGAATGACATACGCAGAAACGCGCATTGAGATTATTCTTCCTGGTAACCTAAACTGGCCAAGGCACGCTCATCATCAGACCAACCTGAACGCACTTTAATCCAGAGATTCAACATGACTTTATGTTGAAATAAGTTCTCCATATCAATACGCGCCTCTTTGCCTATTAGCTTAATTTTATCACCACGCTCGCCAATAATGATGCGTTTTTGCCCATTTCGCTCCACCAAAATCAGCGCACTAATATGAATAGCCGTCTCTTCATAGACAAATTCTTCAATTTGCACGGCCACTTCATAAGGCACTTCTTGACCAAGCTGGCGTGTGATCTTCTCACGAACAATTTCAGCGGCCAAAAAACGTGAACTGCGATTGGTTATTTGATCCTCAGGGTAAAACTGCGTCCCCTCTGGCATATAACTTTCAACCAAACGTTCTAAACGGTCTAAATTATTATTACGCAAGGCGGATATTGGAACAATTTGCGCAAAATCCATCCGGTCAGCTAGGTTTGCCAAACGTGGCAAAAGATCTTCTTTTTGATCAAGTTGATCCACCTTATTCACTACCAGAATAACGGGACAGCGAGCGTGTTTCACTTTTTGTAACACCGCCTCATCTTCTTCTGTCCAACGATCCGCATCGATAACAAACAGCACCACGTCGACATCTTTTAATGCCGCCGCTGCGGTTTTATTCATGATGCGGTTAATGGCTTTGGCCTCCCCCAGATGCAAACCGGGTGTATCCACATAAATAGCCTGAACATGGCCTTCTGTTTTTACACCAAGAATCTGATCGCGGGTGGTTTGCGGCTTTCGCGACGTTATGGATAATTTCTGGCCTAAGATATGATTAAGCAAAGTTGACTTACCCACATTTGGGCGGCCAACAATGGCAATATAACCACAGTGCGTCACTTCAACGTCAGACATCTTTCTTTTCCAATTTTTTCAAGGCTTTTGCTGCAGCATTTTGCTCTGCGATTCGACGACTATTTCCCTTGCCTTCTATGGCACTTTCACAAAGCTCAATATGACAATGCACATAAAAAGTTTGGTCATGAGGCTCGCCTACAATATTCACAACATCGTACTGAGGTAACGCATGCTTTCTGGCTTGAAGATACTCTTGAAGCCTCGTCTTTGCATCTTTGGTCACCACTTTTAAGGATGTCGCATCTAAGCGCTCTTTGTACCAGGCTAAAATATGCTGACGACAAACTTCCATGCCCGCGTCTAGGTACATACCACCAATGATGCCCTCAACCGTATCGGCTAAAATAGAATCTCGTCTAAAACCACCACTTTTTAACTCGCCAGCCCCCAGTTTCAAATAATCTCCCAGCTCAAATTCTCTTGCCAGTTCAGCTAGAGTATCACCCTTTACTAGCGATGCCCGCAGACGACTTAATTCGCCTTCTTTAGCCTTTGGGAAACGATGAAAAAGGTCTTCCGCAATCACATAATTAAGGATAGAGTCACCCAAGAACTCAAGGCGCTCATTATTTTTCCCACCAAAACTACGGTGCGTTAGCGCCAGTTCAAGCAGTCCAAGGTCAGCAAAAAAATACCCTATGCGCTGACTCAGCTTCTGATACGATGAACTCAAAATTTCTCCAAAAAATACTTATTCAATCAAACCGTTATTTTTAAAACTTGGGATACTAAAAATTCGTCCCAATGCAGCCATACATAAAAAGCACGACCTTTCATATTTTCATCTGGAACAAATCCCCAAAATCGACTGTCAGCACTATTGTCTCTGTTGTCACCCATCACAAAATAATGGCCTGCTGGTACAGTCCATTCACCTTCATGTGGGGTAAATCGGTAACTATTATAAATCTCGTGTTGTGCCTCACCCAAGTGCTCAGAAAATACATCTACTGGCTCTTGATTTGGGTTCAATGACACAGGCAACTTGGCTAAAAATTCTTTGCTAACTGGCTCACCATTAACCATCAATGTCTTATTATGATAGCTGATTTGATCACCAGGCAAACCGACCAAACGTTTAATATAGTTTAAACTAGGATCAAGTGGGTATTTAAATACAACCACATCACCACGTTTTGGTTCTGTAGTTGGAATAATGGTTGTATTTAAGACAGGTAAACGAAGTCCATAGTCAAACTTATTCACCAGAATAAAATCACCTATCTTTAATGTTGGCAGCATAGATCCTGACGGAATCTGAAAGGACTCAACAACAAAAGATCGCAAACCAAAGATCACCGCAATGATAACGAAATAGGACTTCACCTCCACCACCAGCTTAGGTGTTTGCGCCAATCGCTGCTGGGCATCCTTACTGAGAGCTTTGCGTGTCTCTGTTGGCATATTTACCAACAGAGCTTTACGCTTGGGAAAATACACAATACGATCATACACCCAGAAGACACCCGTCACTAAAAACGCAATGGCCAGTATCAATTCGAAATCAAAACCCATACTTCATTTCTCCATCAGGGCGTGCTGAGCACGCCTGTTGTTTTTCTGGCTCTAGCTGTCTAGCTGCAAAACCGCAAGGAAAGCAGATTGTGGCACCTCAACGTTACCTACCTGCTTCATACGCTTCTTACCTTCTTTTTGCTTCTGCAACAATTTCTTCTTACGGCTCACATCACCACCATAACATTTGGCAATTACGTTTTTACGTAACGCTTTCACTGTCGTACGTGAAATGATTTTTGCCCCCACAGCACCTTGAATCGCCACGTCAAACATCTGACGCGGAATCAAATCTTTCATTTTTTCACACAAAGCACGACCTTTATACTGTACGTTATCTTTGTGCATGATCAGCGCCAAAGCATCGACACGCTCGCCATTGATCAAGATGTCTAATCGACATAAAGGTGCAGCACTAAAGTGGGAGAAGCTGTAATCTAACGACGCAAAACCGCGGCTACAAGATTTTAGTTTATCAAAGAAATCCATGACGACTTCGTTCATGGGTAACTCATAACGCAACTGCACTTGACGACCAACATATAGCATATCTTTTTGAATGCCACGCTTTTCCACACACAACGTAATAACGTTACCCAGATATTCCTGTGGCACTAAAATATTGGCTTCGACGATTGGTTCGCGCATTTCTCGAATCGAACCAGGATCTGGCATTTTTGATGGACTGTCAACGTTAATTACATCGCCATTATTTAATTCGATTTCATACACTACCGTTGGCGCAGTCGTGATTAAATCTAGATCATATTCACGTTCTAAACGTTCCTGGATGATCTCCATGTGCAGCATACCCAAAAACCACAACGGAAGCCAAAACCTAGCGCATCCGAGCTTTCTGGTTCAAAGAACAAAGAAGCATCATTCAATGTCAACTTATCAAGGGCAACACGGAAATCTTCATAGTCATCAGAGCTAACAGGGAACACACCCGCATAAACTTGAGGTTTCACTTTTTGGAAACCCGCTAATTGTGGAACATCTGGCGTAGAAGCGTGGGTAATGGTATCCCCTACAGGCGCCCCATGAATATCTTTAATACCCGCAACAACATAGCCAACTTCCCCCGCTCTAAGCATACCAGTTTCTTTTCGCTTAGGCGTAAAAATACCTGTCATATCAACCGGATGTGTTTGTTTGGTTGATTTAATGAAAATTTTATCTTTCTTACGCAACGTGCCTTGTTTGATACGAACAAGAGACACTACACCCAGATAATTATCAAACCATGAGTCAATAATAAGCGCTTGCAAAGGCGCATCAACGTCACCCTCTGGCGGTGGAATCGTCGCAATCAGGCGCTCTAATACATCATCCACTCCCAAACCTGTTTTTGCCGAGCACGTCACCGCATTCATCGCATCAATGCCAATGATCTCTTCAATCTCAGCACTAACACGTTCTGGCTCTGCTTGTGGTAAGTCAATTTTATTCAACACAGGCATCACTTCGAGGCCTTGCTCGATGGCGGTATAACAGTTTGCAACAGACTGTGCCTCCACGCCTTGTGCAGCATCAACCACCAACAATGCCCCTTCACAAGCAGCAAGGGAGCGCGACACTTCGTAAGAAAAGTCAACATGTCCCGGTGTATCGATAAAGTTCAACTGATAAACTTGCCCATCTTTCGCATGATAATCGAGCGTGACGCTTTGCGCCTTGATGGTAATACCACGTTCACGCTCAATATCCATCGAGTCAAGAACCTGAGCAGACATTTCACGTTCACTCAGACCTTCACAAGTCTGAATGAAGCGGTCGGCTAACGTCGATTTTCCGTGGTCTATATGGGCAATTATCGAAAAATTGCGTATGTGCTTAAGATTATTAGAAGACACTATTTACTCACACTTAAAAAGCGATATTTGAATGATTACCTGTTGAAAAACGCTCGTTAAACACCTATTTCATTCTGAGTGACAGAAGAATTAAACACCATCGTCATGACAATCATAAGAAATACGCACCAACACGTTTTCAGGATAGAAATTGGCGAGCATTCTACCGAAAATTGGGCAAGGACTCCATTTATTTCAAAACCAAGAAGAATTAGCCTCTTAAATCCGTTCGAAAGTGATTTAAGGCAAAACAATCCCTCTTTGCTTCAAGATACGCTCAACGGTATCGACGGTTGCCTGAGTGTGCGCATCGATTTCAAGATTCACTCGATCTCCTAGTGACAACATACCAAAGGTCGTTAATCTCAATGTTTCTGGAATCAAAGACACTTCAATCCAATCATTACCAATAGCGCTAATTGTCAAACTCGCACCATTTAGACCCACATAACCTTTATCAAACAAATAACGTCTTGCATCCACTTCGTGCTGACGATCTGTCGTAAAGCGGATATGGACACTTTCTTCAATTTTTTCAATTCGCGATACGGCAACAGACGTCATAATGTGACCAGACATAACATGCCCACCAATCTCGTCCCCCATTTTAGCAGCACGCTCAAAGTTTACCGTATCCCCGACCTGCAAAAGGCCAATATTGGTTAACGCCAACGTGGTATCAATTACATCAAATGTCAAAACATCATGACCAATCTCAGCAACGGTAAGACAAACACCATTGATAGCCACACTTGCCCCAAGCTGCTGACCCAGCATAACACCGGCTGGAAACACCACCTCTAAACGTTTGTTACGACCCACTTGATCGGCCGCTTTGACCATCGCGGTCCCCTGAACGATACCCGTAAACATAAAACCTCCTCACTAATAGGTGAAAATACAAACATATTTACCCAATACACTACGCCAAATGAAAGACTGAAGAAGAAATGAACACCAATGTCCAAAGCTGCATACCGACTGGTTTTGCGTAAGTTATCAAAGATTCACCAATAGGGTTATCCACAGGTTACGGGGATAACCAATTCTCTATTCAATAATCTAAAAGCGAAACCCTACTAATGCGTCCAATTCAGCATTTTACAAGGCACCGGTACACAAGATAATGAAACAAAGCTTTTCAAGGCACACAAAAAAGCCGCTGATATGAGCGGCTTCTTACTAAATCAACAATCATTCCTTGAAAGTACTATTCAGGCAATGCCTCAATCATCTCTTGCGTCACTAAAGTAATACCGTCTGAATTTCGATAAAAGCGAGCTGCATCTGCAACAGGGTCTTCACCAATTATCGTGCCTTCTGGAATATGGCAGTCAGAATCCACCACCACTTTACTAAGACGACAATGCCGACCGATATTGCAGCGAGGCAAAACTACAGATTTAATCACATGAGAATAAGAGTTTACTCGAACATTATTAAATAGAATGGATTGCTCGACCGTTGAACCCGACACAATACAGCCAGCCGACACGACTGAATTCAATGCCGTACCAATGCGCTCTTCGTAGTTATAATTGAACTTTGCTGCAGGTCGTTGATACTGCGCTGTTCGAATCGGCCACTCTTCATCATACAAATCCAACTCTGGCACCAATCTTGTCAGATCCATATTCGCTTCCCAATAGGCCGTTAATGTTCCTACATCACGCCAATACGGCTTATCAGGATAACTGCTATTACTAATGACACTATTGGAAAAATGGTGAGCTTTAATTTTGCAACGCCCAACAAACAAAGGAATAAGGTCCTTACCAAAATCATGACTTGATTCGTCATCGCTTGCATCTGAACGTAAGTTTTCAGACAAAAACTTCGTATTAAAAATATAAATACCCATGCTAGCAAGCGACACATCAGGCTTACCAAGCATCGTAGGTGGATTAGCCGGTTTTTCTTCAAACGCTATAATGTTATCGTTTTCATCAACATGCATTACACCAAACTGATCCGCTTCTTTCAGTGGCACTTCTATGCACGCCACCGTAACATCTGCACCGCTTTCAATATGGTCTTGCAGCATCAAACTGTAATCTTGTTTATACACATGATCACCAGCCAGAATCAGAATATACTCGCTGTCTAAACCATCTATCATACTTAAGTTTTGATACACGGCATCGGCTGTACCACGATACCAGTCACTGCCAGTCTGTTGCTGAGCAGGCCATAGTTCAATGAACTCATTAAAATCCGATCGCAGAAAATTCCAACCTCTTTGTACATGCTGATTCAATGTATGAGAGCGATACTGAGTCAGGACGGCAATACGACGCATACCTGAGTTAATACAATTGGAGAGAGGAAAATCAATAATTTTATATTTACCCGCAATAGGCACTGCAGGCTTAGAACGATTATCCGTTAGCTGTCTTAATCTTGAACCACGTCCACCGGCTAGAATAATGGACAAAGTTTTCATACGCGCCGTATTTAAATCCATGTGATGCCCTTAAAATTTTTATCAACACACCTATTTGAAGTCCTATTTAGGTATACTCTGATCATTATTCCAAATCAATAAGATGACTAATAATGAAAATACTCTTTGCTGCTTCCGAAATTTACCCCCTAATCAAAACAGGTGGATTAGCCGATGTGGCTGGCGCACTACCTGTCGCGTTAAGAAACAAAGGCCACGATATCAAACTTATCATGCCAGCGTATCAAGGCATACTAAAAAAAGTAGCGCCTATTCAAAAGAGTATCAACTTAGGAAATCCATTTGGCGTTGGAGATTTACTGTTACTTGAAACCCACATTCCTGACAATGACACACCAATCTGGCTATTACAATGCCAAGCACTTTACGAGCGTGAAGACGGTCCCTACGTCGACAAAAATGGCATCGACTTTCAAGACAATCACATACGCTTTGCCGCCCTTTCTTGGGCTGTTGCAACATTAGCGTTGCACGGCAACCTAATAGATTGGCAAGCAGATGTTCTACACTTAAACGACTGGCAAACTGGGTTTGCAGCTGCCTATCTTAAAAGTTGGAAAGTAGACCACATTCCTATTGTAACCACCGTACATAATTTACGTTATAACGGTAGTTTTGATATGAATCAATTTTCAGACACACACTTATCACCAGAACTCTTAAGCATGCATGGCATGGAGTTTTATGGTCGATTCTCAGGACTTAAAGCAGGCTTAGTGTATGCCGACGCAATTACCACGGTCAGTCCAACCTATGCACAAGAAATTCTCACGCCTGAATATGGAGACGGCCTAGATGGCACCCTAAGAGCGATGCAAAATAAATTAAGTGGCATCCTCAATGGCGTTGATTACAACCAATGGTCACCAGAAAAAGACGCACTCATTCCGCAAAATTACGACATAGACACGCTTCATTTAAAACAAACAAACAAGCTTGCTTTATTGCGAGAAAACTCGTTGTCAGAAGACCTTAACTATCCCGTATTTGGTGTTGTGAGTCGACTCACTGAACAAAAAGGACTGGATCTTGTATTACACGTTATGCCCTCATTATTAGACAAGGGTGCTAGACTGATTGTGCTTGGCTCTGGTGATAAAAACCTAGAGTCAGGCTATTTAGAATTACAAAAAAATTACCCGCAACAAGTCGCCGTTCGTATTGGGTATTTCGAAGATTACTCTCACCGAATACAAGCGGGTATCGATGCCCTGCTCATACCCTCACGTTTTGAGCCTTGCGGGTTAACACAGCTGTATGCCTTAAAATACGCCACATTACCCGTTGTAAGGCAAACCGGAGGATTAGCAGACACTGTGTTTGAAGAGGGCGACAAAGCCAATGGCTTTGTCTTTAAAGAGGCCAATGGAGAATCCCTAAAACTGGCCATGGAAAGATGCATGGCGTGCTTCTATGATGGCAATCGCTGGCTACAAAAACAACAAAATGCCATGCGTTATGATTACAGTTGGGAAGCTGTTACAGATCAGTGGGTTGATTTATACCAGTCCTTGTTAAATCGCTAAAAATAAAAAAGCGAAGCAACTTTGCTTCGCTTTTTTTGCTCTCAGCATACTAAGGCAAGACCACACTAATGCTACTATGCGCTTCCCATTCTTGAACGCCATTAATCAGTGCTTGTTCAGTAAAGCCATCTTGCTTCATTTCTTGCAGCGCCGTCGCAATACGCTGTTTGATTCCGCTATCATTACAAGGCGATTTTTTAGACATAGTCAGGTACAAACCCTCACTACTAATATATGGCACTGCCGCCACAATAAAATCGGACAATCCCAACATGGTGGCATAAGCATGAGCAGGGCTCTTTTCATACAAAACGTAATCCACTCTATCAGCCTCAAGCATACGCAAAGCTTGTGATAGACTAGAAACAGCCAAAATATTCAAATTACGCTGGGCATATTGATCAAACTCTTGACCAAAACTGTTGTTAATGACCGTGACCCCCCACTTACCTTTTAAATCTTCCTTTTTACTAAAAGGAAAAGTTTTATCTTTGCGCTGCCAAACAACACTTGTCGTATGCAATATCACAGGCGTGAAATAATCCATATAATCTGCGCGCTCATTCGTGTAGAAAGCCCCAGCCATTAAATCAATACGACCATTTTTAACTTCTGTCTGAGCACGAGACCAAGGACCAGAATGAACAAGTGTGATAGGAATATCAATACGCCGACTAAGCTCATCAATAACAAGGCGATTCACACCATGAAGTTCTGTTGATGTGTCATTTTCTCGCCACAAGAAAGGTGGATACTCAGAATTACCTGTGGCTGTGAGAGCGTTACAAGAAGAGGTCAGAGGCAAATTTGTTACGCCAAAAGCCATACCAGCATTAAAAAAAGTTGCTGCAAAAAAACAGCCAACTGCATATGTGTAAAGCCGCATAGCCGCGCCACTCCATTACCTATAAAATTAAAATAACCAAAAGCATTTTTCTTCTAAGTATCAAGGTGGTGTTATTTCCAAGAAGAGCCTAACACGTCTTCTCAGTACGACAACTAAATCTCCTGTATTGTCTAATATCCTACTTCCGTAAAGGCACCTAAAATGCTCAGTAAAGATCGACCTAAACAGTAACCTTTTTATTTTCAACAACCTAAAAGGCTATATAAGAATAAAAGAATTATCAATCTTCTTTTTATCTTTCATATAAAGACAAACTAAAAAGGCCAAAAACATGAGCTACTATCTTTTGGTTCAGTTCCTAGAATAAAGGCTAATGTCGTCTTCTCTTTGCAACGATCCGCCGCAATTTCAAACTGACTGTCTAATACACTGAAACGTGCAGCACCATCAGGCAAGTTTTCAGGTAAAGAGATTGGATTAACATGACGAGTAAAGTCTATCCAAACGTTTTGCGCACCACTGCTGCCAGTGATACTTAATGGCACATTGTCATCATCCCCCAACCATACCGTAGACGAGTAATCACCTGTAATGCCAACAAACCAGCTGTCTTTTTGTTGGTTGGTTGTTCCCGTTTTAGCGGCAAAATTCAGATTTGGAAAGGCCGCTTGAGCAGCACGCGCCGTTCCAATTTTTGGTGTTTTTGTCATTCCATCCAAAGTTACAGCCAACACAGCATCGGTGAAAGGCACATCATTATGTTGATCAAACCGCTTCATGAGCTGATCATTCTGATCCATCACAGCAAGTACGACACCAAGCTCACTACTCTTTCCCTGCGATGCTATTGGCTGGTACAAGCGTGACACTTCAAACGGCGATAACTCCAATGCCCCCAAAGCCACAGCAGGATGCATAGTAAATGGTCGTTTCACACCAAGCTGCCTTAAAGTGTCACCAACTCGATCAAAGCCTATTTGTTGCGCCAAGGACACCGTGGCCAAGTTATAGGACTTTGCCATAGCTTCATAAAGATGCACTTCTCCATGGGTCTGTCTGTCGTAATTTTCAGGCTCCCAAGTTTTCCCACCTACATTAAAACGCAGTTTTTTATCTTCAATCTTAGACCACCAAGTAAAACGCCCCGTTGCTAATGCTGATAAATACAACGGAGGTTTCACTAATGAACCGATCGGTCTCACCGCCCCTAATGCTCGATTAAATCCCGTATAAACTTGACCACTTGATCCTACGACAGCGCGAACTTGACCTGACAGTCTATCTGTTACCACCATAGCGCCTTGTAACCCTCTTAGTTTAGGGTCTCGCTTTTCTAACACCTGCACTTGGCGTTGCATAGCTAAACTTGCCGCACGCTGGGCTCGAATATCAACACCAGTGTAAATTCGTAAATTCTTGGTTGCCAGAGTGCTTTCATCAAAATCTCTCGACAGCTGCATAGCCACCAAGTCTAAATAATCGCCAAATATAGAACGCTCTTTTTTCTTACTGGCGAGCCGAAGAGGCTGCTTTATTAAACGATTGTAATCTGCATCGGATAACCGTCCCTGACCTTTCAATACTGCCAATACCATGTTACGTCTATCTTTGGCGCGTTTTGGAAAGCGTTCGGGATTATATAAAGAAGGACCTTTCACCATACCCACCAGCAAGGCAAACTCGTCAATGTTTAACTCATTAAGTGGACGACCAAAGAAATGCTGACTCGCAGCGGCAAAGCCATGTAAGGCACTATTACCCAGCTGAGCCAAATACACTTCATTCATATAAGCCGTAATAATGGCTTCTTTTGAATAATGATATTCAAGCAGGATACTCATTACGACTTCTGTCAGCTTACGCGTGTAGGTACGCTCAGAAGTCAAATACATATTTTTAACTAACTGCTGAGTCAGAGTAGAACCACCTTGACGTCGTGAGCCATGAGTAAAATTCACCACCAAAGCGCGAGCCATACCGGTTAAAGAAATCCCCCAGTGCTCATAAAAATCTTGATCTTCAACAGCAATCAAAATATCCATTAAAGGCTTGGGAATGTCATCATAGGTCAAAATTTGGCGGCTCTCTGTATTACCACCATACAAAAAACCGATACGCTGAGGCTCAATTCTCGCTTCTGCAATTTCGTCACCATTCAGTGCCTGTATCACCAACCGTCCGTTTTGAAACGAAAAAATGCGTCTTTCACTTTTATGAAAGCCTAAGTGATCAATATATGAGCGCAAATGAGCGCTTACTTTTGTCTGACTACGAGCAGCCCAACCAACATTCTGACTGTTACGCCCAAATCGATACCCTGTCTCTTCTAGTAAGTCTTCAAGATCTTGCTTATTCCAAGGTGCACCATTACGCAAAACTATGGGCGCACTGTAGACTTCAGAAGGCACTTGCCATTTCTGCCCTTCGAAACGACTCACCACTTGTCCATTCAACCACCACACCCAAACAGAGAAAGGAATACTACCAACTAAAGTAACGATGAGCCCCCATTTAAAAAGGGTGCTGAATACTCTCTTCAGCAAAGAAGATTTAGGTTTTTTTCTTTTGTGTCGAGGACTTAGACGAAGGTTTTGCAGGCGTTTTTTTAGTCATAACTGACAATTATAAGGAGCTTGATGTCAGCAAGCAACGATCCAAAAACAACTAACTTAATTCTTGCATATTGACTCGTGAGTAATAGCACTTTAGAGTCTTTGATCACGGAAAGTTTATTTAACTGACATTTTCCTGAATTTCACCAGCTCAGTCGGCAACAGAATTGGACAAAACACCACTAAGAGTATCGCTGTAATCGTAACTTCTCTTAGTTCGCATAATTATGGAAAGCAGCAATTCTGTTGGAATAAACAACATTCATCATAAAAAAGTGCGGTAATCACGTGTTTAATAAATATCTAATACCGAACGCGCACGACCTTCCAGAAGGCAAAGCGCTCAATATCACTGTCGAACAGTCTACGTTCTTAGTCACGAAACAAAAGGGACAGATTATCGCTTTCGAAAACCTGTGCCCCCACCAAAACAAACCCCTTAACTGGTCTTCTGAGTCTGTACTTGACGACGAGGGCGATTATCTACAATGTCACCACCACGGCGCCCTTTTTTCACCTTCAGATGGTGTATGTATTACTGGTCCTTGCCAAGGCAGTCAATTAAAGAAAGCCACTGTCGGAATGGAACAAGGCAACTGCTATCTGCTTTTTGCTTAATCGGCCACTGAGTATTATTGAAGTCGTGGAAACCACATCGGGCGATGACTAAGTTGAGCCTCATCATCTTTTTCTAATAGCTTTCATATCAAGAAATTATTTTAAGCTTTAGCCCAAAAAACAGCCAATTTTGGCTTAATCACAAGCGACATTAAAATAGAAATAACCAGACCTGCAGGTAACGCAGAAATAAAAGTCGCCCCCCACAAAGCAACAAACTCATTTAGAACAAGAAAACCATGCAAATTTATTGTTGTTACGATAGCCATAATAGATTCCATTATCACCGCCATGATAAGCCCGAAAACAATATTTTTTTGCATCATAGACAAAGTGTAAAACACTTTATTGACAAGACTATTCGTCACAATAGAAATCACACCACCGATTGGTGCAATACATAAAATACACAATGCAAACGACGACAACCAAGCAGCAATAAAATGACTAGAAAAACCCATATTTCGCCAAGTCATTAAAAAGGTTAAAAATCCCCCGATAACCACAATAAAACTGATAATGATGGCAACTTTCTGAATTTTTTTTGACATAGATACCCTTCCAAGGAATGATAGTGTGAGAATAAAACTAATTGACAAAAGCAACTATAATACATTAAGTTGACTTTGTCAACTACATGGGAATCACTATGCATAATACTGAATCAGCGCTTCAAACACTCTTCATGAATACAATTGGCGGGCTAAAGACTTCCATGAAAAACATCATGAAAGAAAAACAACTCTCCCTATCTCCAATGTATTTTATGATTTTAAAAAACATTCACGATACACAAAACTGCACCGCAAATTATCTTGCTGACATCACAGAGAAGGACAAGGGTCAGATCACTCGATTGGTCCAGGAGTTGATAAATCAGTCACTCGTGACCAAAATGCCAAACCCGATAGATAAACGCAGTCAGTTTCTCAAATTAACGCCACGTGGAATGCAGTGTTATCAAGAGTTAGCCAGTGCCGATCAAGCGGTACTAAAAGAGATGAGGGCAGATATTAGCGATGAAGAGCTGAAGCATTTTTTGACCATCGGTGAAAAAATGCTCTCGAACCTGAATGCGATCAATAACAAAGCATAATACGTTTTTTACACAAGCAGAATGTCATTAGATTTCTAACGCTAATTGCTCTAAGAAAATGCGCATTATTTTTTCACGCCTCCTGCCTTCCAACCTAGCCGAAGGCGTGTTTAAACCATCCGCAATACGAAACAACTTATTATAAAAATGATCAATTGCATAACGTCCATCATCAGGCTTACGCTCATCACAAAAGGGATCATCCTGCGCATATAAAACTCTGTTTATTGCACCACTCACTTGCATACAACGAGCAATACCGATAGCCCCCAGAGCGTCCAATCGATCAGCATCCTGAACGATTTTGGCCTCAAGCGTTTCTGGCTTCACATCAGCACTAAAGCTGTGGTACCGAATCGCATGATAAATTGCGTCATAATACTCTTTTGGATAAGCAATTGAACGCAAAAAATCAACGGCTTTGTCTCCTGCCAACGTGGAAGCTAGATGCCGCTGTACATGATCTTTGGGCAAAGACACGCAATCATGCAAATACGCCGCTGGTATCACTATCGCTAGATCGGCCTGTTCCTCACAGGCCAATTGCCGAGCAATCTTAACCACTCGATTAATATGAGCGAGATCGTGAGCGACATCGGTATGCTTTTGAGTATCTAAAAAGGCATAGAATTGCACTTCATATTTGGTTAACCACTCAGACACGATTCAGGCTTCCCTACTACAAAAATGATAAAACATTATAAAAGGTTTCGAATATAAACACTAAAAAGCACCAATAAAAAAGGCTTTGATCCGAAAATCAAAGCCTTCATTGTCATTAATCGCAGAACAATATTAAAAGGTGTAACCCACACTGCCCATAAAGGTGACTGGATCAATATCAGCATCAATGGTTCCAACGCTTGTGTGCACGTCAGTGTTAATATCCATGTACCAAAGCGATGCATTCGCAAACCAGTTTTCAGCAAAATTCACATCAACACCGACTTGAGCTGCCAAACCAAAAGAGTTATCAAGATTCACATCCGTACCAGCTAACGCCCCTTTGCCTTTTTCATCAAAGAAAACGGTATAATTCACGCCAGCGCCAACATAAGGACGAATTTGACTGTTCGCTTGAGCAAAATAATATTGCGCCATGAGAGAAGGCGGTAAATGAGAGACTTCGGCCACTTCTCCCAAACCTTTTGTCGATACTTTGTGAGTAAAAGGTGTAGCAGCTAATAGCTCAACACCAAATTGCTCCGTCAACATATAGGTCAAAGTCACTCCAACCTGAGTATCGTTATCAATCTTTAATTCACCTTTATTCAATACATTATCACTACTTTCATTCGGCATAACCACAGCAAGACCGCCACGAACAAAAATATCACCAGCATCATGGGCTAAAGCAACAGAGGAACAAAACGCAGAAACAAGGGCAATGGGAAGTATAGCTTTCATAATCGATTCCTTATTAGTCAAACAACATGTCTGTGACTAAAAGGTAACAGGATAAATATTTAAATTATTAACCTAGATCAAGGTTTTACTCCCTGGTCAGCCGCGATAAACACAGCATATCGATTAGATCAAGAAAAGATGAACTACCCCAATCAAATCACTTTCCACCCAACTGTGCATACAAAAAGACAAAATCAAAAAATAGATCACAAAAATAACACTAGTAAACCCATTGAAATATAAAAGTAAACTAATTTACCGTAGCTCAATTTATCGGTAAACTTTGCGAAATATTTTCTTATGGAAGAAATCTGCATGCCAATACTTATAGCCGTTACCTTACTTTGGGCTTTTTCATTTAGTTTAATTGGGGTTTATCTTGCTGGCCAAGTCGACGCTTGGTTCTCTGTTCTGATGCGAGTATCCCTTGCAACATTGGTCTTTTTACCTTTTTTAAAACTGCGTCAAATAGAAGCAAAAATCGCCCTAAAACTGATGATATGTGGCGCACTACAGCTTGGTATTATGTACGGCTTTTACTATCAATCTTTCTTGTATCTCTCCGTTCCAGAAGTGCTATTGTTCACTGTAATGACCCCCTTGTATGTCACACTTATCAACGACATGCTGGATAAACGCCTCAACATCGGCTTTGCCATCAGCGCATCATTGGCCATTCTTGGCGCTGTCGCGATCCGTTACCAAGGTGTGGACGAAGGCTTCATCAAAGGCTTAATTATAGTGCAGTGTGCCAACATGTGTTTTGCCGCAGGCCAAGTAGGCTATAAACGAATAATCGCAAAAGAGCGCCCAGACCTGCCACAACGCACGGTATTTGGTTGGTTTTTTATTGGTGCCTTGGCGGTGGTCATTCCATGTTATATCGCTATGGGCAACACAGAACAACTGCCTACAACGACGCTACAATGGAGTATTCTGATTTACCTTGGGATTGTGGCTTCTGGTTTAGGCTATTTTGCTTGGAACAAAGGGGCGACGATGGTGAACATAGGCACGTTGGCTGTGGCAAATAACTTGCTCATCCCAGCAGGCATAATTGTCAATGTGGTCTTCTGGAATCGCGATGCCGATATTTTTCGATTAGCCATCGGCGGCGGAATTATCTTGATGGCGCTTTGGGTCAATGACAAATTCAACCAAAAATTTACTAACGCAAAAACAGTAACAGCCAAATAACAATCCAATAAAAATGCCCAATAAACATTGGGCATTTTTATCCGCAAAGGAACTAGTTAACCATGTATTACTCTATCAACCATTTTTGAAAGGCTTTTTGGTCTTCTTGATTGGCTTTTTTAAACCAAAATTGTGACATGTCGAATTGAATACTGGATGCAGCAGGATTATATGCATCATCAGCAATCCAAATACGAATATCCTTACGAGTTGCATCATTGGATTGATTGTACCAGAATTTCATCATATCAAACGCAACATCTTGAGACATGGTAGTTGGAGCAGAGACAGGGCCAGTAGAGGATATGTCATGTGAAGCATTCTTCGCTGTTAAACGCTCAATCTCTTCCACATAATCACGTGTATTTTGAAAACCGGATTTCGTTGCTAAAATTTGGTGTTGATAATCAACTTCCTTGCCGCTTAGTTCATCATGAATGGTAAACTGTGGACTTCTTGGCATTCGCCTCAGCTTGCTTTCGGGTCGATATATATGGCGCTTTTAACGTAAGATACGTATCTTTTTCAAACTGTAAGTCCAGTACAATTGGCTCAGACTGAAAGACTTGAGTATCACCACCACTGCGTAATAATTTATTAAAACGTACCACAATCTGGTGCTGACCTGCATCAAGGTCTACTTTAAAGTCACTGCCGAATCGGCCTGCACTTTCAAGGTCAACATACATGATCTCAAACGACCGAGGAACCTCAAATGTTGCCGCCATTAAAGGCGATGTCATTGATCCAAACAATACGGTAACAAACACCAAGATACGATTTTTTAAGAACATAGAACACCCCTTACAACACATAACAAAAAAGAAAAGAATTTAGCATATAGTTCCGTGTTCTTTGTTTAGTAAAATAGACATATAAGAAACTTGCTAGATTTTGTCTTTTTTCATACCCTAAAAAACTAACTGATCAGGAAGTTAGATAGGCTACGAGTTGTAAAATATAGTATTGAAGACTTACTAGCGGCTAAAAACAGGATAACACTCATAAAATTATGCCAAACAGTGCACAGACTCAGCTCAACCATACGCTGACCTTACGGATCATAGAGCTGTCAATATTAACCTTGGCATCCTCACTGGTTATCAGGCCACTCTTTGTTGACTTATCAGACATTTTTCTATGGTCAGCTGTGGTAAACCTCATCCTTACCTCTGTTTTTTATTTTGTCGTCAGAGCACATATTGTCCCGAAATGGGAGATAACCCTTTCACTTATTGTCGCTCTAATCATTATCATGCCAACTCTCGCCATTTCCGGCGGAGTAAATAGTCAAGTCGCCTATTTTTTACCACTTTATCCTATTTTAGCAGCGTTAATAGGTGGTGCCAGAGAGTCTATTGCGATCACGATCATTCTTGTAATTTGTACGCTATCAGCAACTGTATTTGGGCATCTTCTGACCGATCTGACAGAAGAGGTGTATTCAGCGGAAAAATCCTTTGATCGTGGTTTTTGGTTAACAGCAGCGATTATTTTTAGTGCATTTTTTGGTCATTTCTTCTTACGTAAATACGCAGAACTGACAACAAAATTGAATGAGGAAAATACTCAAGATCCTTTAACGGGTCTTTTAAATAGACGAGGGCTAAACATCTATTTCAGTATAGAACTTAAAAAATCACTATTCACGTCGTCACCGTTAAGCCTAATTTTGATCGATGTTGATTATTTCAAAAAAGTGAATGATATGTTCGGACATGATATTGGTGATATCTGTCTGATTGAGGTAGGTCAGTTACTCAAAAGAAATCTTAGAAACCAAGACATTATTGCTCGATTTGGTGGAGAAGAGTTCATCATCATCCTACCCAACACCAGTAAGGATGGCGCAGCACTGATTGCCGAAAATCTAAGAAACCTAGTATCAAAAGAAACCTTTAGTGATTTCAATCTGCCACTTACCATTACCTTAGGTGTGACTGAATATGAAAAACACAACGATAATGCATTAAATATGACAAAGCGAGCGGACAAAGCCTTATACAGAGGCAAAGAAAATGGACGAAACAGAGTCGAGCTATCAAAATAGTCCACATCCGCCAGTCTCAATCAAATTCATTATAAACATCCGGATTCCATTTCTGCATAAAGGTTTCAGGATAATTCAACGGTGTATACCCAAATTGCCCATACAAACCATGAGCATCACGTGTCGCCAATAGAATTCTGCGTAAACCTTGTAACGATGGGTAATCATGAATTTCCTGCATTAGCCACTTTGACAATCCTTTTCCACGATGTTCTTCATCAATAAATACATCGGCTAAGTAAGCAAACGTGGCTTGATCAGTAATCATTCTAGCAAAACCTATTTGCTTCCCTTCCTGAGAAAAAACGCCAAAACATAATGAGTTATCAAGCGCTCTTTTCAATGTTGTTTGAGGAATATTTTTAGCCCAATAGGTATTTGATATGTAATGATGAATAACATCAAAGTCCATCTCTTTATAATCCCAGCTAATGCGATAACCAGAAACCATTTTAGTCCTCCAATAACTCTTCAGTGTATTTACTCTCTATTACGCCATCGACTATATTTAGAATGTACCCCTCGAGTAAAAGCCGAAGAGTATACTTCTAAAATGTCCACGCCATATAAAATAGCCACCACAATAAAAGACAGTTTTATCGCCACATAAGAGTCAATAATAGCAATACACACACCTATTGCGGCTAGAAGTCCCAGATGGTCGCTGCAGAAGTGACGCCAATCACAGAACCGTCTTTTGACAACATAACACCTGCCCCGAGAAAACCAATACCGGTAATCACCTGCCCTATAATTCGTGATGGATCCGTTATATCAACTGCAACCAACATAGAAGACGTAATAAACACATAGGTTCCGAGCACAATCAGTGCCGAAGTCCTTATACCTACAGGCTTTCCCCTAAGCTGCCGCTCTAAACCTACAATCGCACCGCAAAAAATGGCAGTTACAATCGCACTCCAGCGGTAAGGAGCAATGGAAAATAACAACTCTAAATTCATACAAGCTTTCTTAGGGCAGATGCCATGAGTGGAAGAATAAAACCTTATCAATAGGTTACTAAGTTTTTGCTATTAGTACAGTTTTTAATCAGAGATACGCACAGAAAAATAAAACACATATTAAAATAAAGACGTCTTCCATGACGTCATATGAATATTTTAGGCTAACAAGGCACAAGTACCCAAGCTATAATCGTATTCTCATAACCATCTTGACGTTTGTATTCTCGGTATCCGTTCGACATCGCAGCACCAATAAGATACACATTGCCATCGAATCTAATAGCAGTTGCTGTACTGCCATCTTGAAAGAGTTCAGTCAGGCTAATCTCAGGAAAAAAGACACTGCCAACAGCATGATCATCTGACGAACTTGCAATGACAAAGCCTTTATCTGTGGTGAACAAGGCTTTCGTACCTGCTTTTACAACACCGTTCTCTCTAGGCAAAATATCATTAAGAATGGCACGAAACTCTACCGTAGAATCGAATACGATACCGATACCACCAACCACCACATTGTTTTTTTCAGGGCTACGAATAGCGGCATTATAAATGTAAGTATGTGCACCACCATAACAATCAAAAGGCATGAATGGCGATACGCAGTAAGAGTAAATATCTTGCGAATGAAACACGCCCATTCCTGCAGAATTTGCCTCTATAGTCTGTCCAACTTGATGTTGATAAGTGTCATCTGAAAAAGCAAGATAACGCCCATTTTGATCATAAACGTATAAGTTATGATAAACAGTATACAAAGAGTGTATTTTCTCTAATGTCTGACGAATACGATTTTTATCAATCTCTGGTGTTGACAATGCCGTTTGTAACGACGTGCTCAACCCCCACCAGCGACAGTCATTTGCACGTTCATAAAGGTTACGATCCATAATATCTACTGCCAAGTTAGCTTGCAGAGCTATTGCGTTCAATTGACCTGAAATAATAGTAGAAAACAATGATTCAATAGAGTTCGCAAACACATTGTCTATGTCTCGACCAATCTTTTTGATGGCTTCTAATACCGGCACAAACTCTACTGCATCTTTGCGAGCCGCTGTGATAATGCCATTCAGAACAATCAACTCTAAATCATCATTAATAGAAATAGATTGGCGACGGATATCAAATAAATCTGCTGAAATAAGCCCAGCAAGATCAGCAACTAATGTTTGATGATCCTGTGTATCACTTACGCCCCTATCCATGTTTTCTAATACTAATAAAGACCCCATATGCCAATTTTCAGGTCCAGTATAACCTTGATAAGGTTGGCCTTTGGTCGTCACTTGCACACAGTCTTTATGATGAAACAGCACTACTTTTGGCACAGCGCTTATAGACAAATGCATCGGAAAATCCTGCTGGTAACGTTGTGGAGCAAACAGCACATCACCCGCACCATTTAAGAGCAGAAAGTGATTATCCTCCTGTTCAAATAAAAGATGATTGGTAATTTCTTCTAGCTCATTTTGAAAGCGAAAACACAAAACAATAACACCAACAACGCGTCCCTCATCTATTACCGCATTAGCATACAAAAGGTTTGATAGAGAACCCGCCATTAAAGACGTTTGCCCGAAATACTCCACATAGCGATCTGGATATGTAATCGCCTGCTGAATGAACGCATCCTGCACCTTGCCTCGTCGTGAAGGCTGGCTAAGCTGAAACACCACCTCCCCATCAAGCGTAATGAGAAACGCATCTTGATAAACTGAATAAATATCAACATAGGCTTGAAATCTCTGTCTTAAAAAAACGCCATCCTCTTCTTTTTTATCACTATTTTTTAAAAACTTGACAACATTATGGTCTGTAGCTAAAAAGCCAATATCAGCCGTTCGCTCAAAAAGGTTACGAATTAACACATCAATCGCCATCTGGCAGCGAGACAGATCTTGCATAATTACTTTTCGAGCATGCTCGTTTGTCAAACTTTCGATCAATCGCTTTTGCAAGATTTGGAACTGCCCAAGGGTATTATCCATATCCTCTAAAATTGTCGAGGCAACTTCAAAACTATTAATCTTGCCTATTAAGGCAATTTTTTCCCACCAAGTACCCAGTGATTTTAATGTTTGATCGTACTTATCCACCCCTTTGATAAAATGCTTAATGATTGATTGGTTTTTAACAAGGAACATGTCCACTAAAAATATCCTTGAAAGCATTGAAGATCGCCGTAAACAGCAATTAGCTTGCCAACACCAATACCACTGAAAAAAAGCAAAATAATAGTGAATGACACATAATAAGAGCCAATGAGTTAGGGAATAACTCTGCTTATTTAGGATATAAAAAAGGAATGCCCTTAGACATTCCTCTTTCGTCGTTTTGATAGATCGATCAATTCCCCATCAAATCTGCTTTAATAATGTAGAGACGATTCGAGTCAATTGTGCTTTGATCAAGGTGCTTTTGCTCCAACTTACCGTTAGTTGACCAAGTAGCAAAATCGTCATCGTTTAGTACCCCAAGATGATTGTTATCAATCACCCATAAACCTTCCATCTTATCGTGTGGATAAGCCACTTCCTTCACCATATCAACCACCAAGGTTTTGCTGACAGGTTTGATCCCTTTTGCCGCTAATGCATCCCAACCGTTTTTCTGTACATATTGCTCAAGGGTCAGCCCATCAATCATCAACCCATGACTTTCATCTTGCTTAATAGAAGAAGATAGAGACACTGTCGAAAGCGGTGTTCCCGTACTTAAATCAACACGATAAACCTGTTTTTGAGCATTCGGCTTAGCCTTTGATGTACCATCAGGACCTCCAAGTAAAAAACTTCCATCACGTTCTAACACCAAAAACTGGTTAGCCGTTAACGCAGAAATTTCAGAATTGGAATTCTCCGTTTTCTCTTGACGATACAGATACTGCTCAGTGCGGCCATTATTCAAATTCACCATGACAATACGAGTCAAATCGCCTTTATGCGCTGCTTTATCGGGGTTCGTCAATGTCGATTGCATAATGCCCACCAAGGTGGTTTCATCAGGTGTAATCGCTAAACCTTCCATGCCTCGATTAGCACGACGATGTTGAAATTCCGTAGGCAAATGAAACCTCACCCGACTATCGTCTTTAAAAGCATTAATACGGCCAATTTCGACGCCATTAGCATCAAAATGTACGATATGTGGACCATATTCATCACTCACCCAAAACGTACCGTCTTTAAGCGCAACCAAACCTTCGCCATCTAGGCCATAATCGTCCAATTTAATAGGGTTGGTCATTTTATCATACGGCTTGCTGTCGTCTTCTAACACCAACCTACCATCAGCATGATAAGGTGTTTCACCTGTACCACCCAACGCCGATGTATTGGGAAGGCCAGAAATCAAACTACCATCAGGTCGTTTTAATAGAATACTCTTGACCATGGTAATAGCACCGTTTGACGACACTTCAAATAAACCAATACGAGGCGTGTAATCGGCCACAGGAAAACTCTTTCCTTTACCATAATCACCACTGTAATCTGCATTTGGACCGCGATCGGTTAACGCATAAAACTGATTCGCTTGATTTGGATTCCCTATCATTGCCGATCCAAAACCACCATTGCGAATTTTAAATGGCTGATTGGTTTTTGCATCCACAAGATCGTTACGCAATACCGAATAGGGTAATGGGATTCCCTTGCTTCGGAAAGTTCGCCACAAAGTCAGAATTTTTTATTGTCGAACCATTGCTTGTACAACCAGATAAAACACACACAGAAATCAAACTTGCTAACCAGATTTTATCCATCATCGTTTGCCTTTTTAATATGCTCGCACATATAGATTATTGAAATTGTTTCTAAAGCATAAAAGACGGCCGTGACGATTTGATGAATTCTAAATGACAATTAAATTCTGAAATTATTTCTACGTTAAAGACTTCCTTCTTTTCGAATTTTAGTAACCATAGCTTCTAAATCTTCAAACAAAAAAGGTTTGCTTAAAAATGCGTTCATGCCAGCATCAAGACATTTTTGTTTTATGCTAGCCTCAACATGAGCAGTGAGAGCAACTATCGGTGTTTGCTTTAAGTGTCTGTCTCTTTCTATCTGTCGAATAGCTGACGTTGCTAAAAATCCGTCCATTTCTGGCATATTACAATCCATGAAAATAACATCATAAGGTTGGGCACTATTAAACCTTTCCAGTGCCATTATGCCTGTTTCTGCACAGTCAACGGAGCATCCTAATTTTAGAAAGAATTGCTCGCAGAGCATTTGGTTCACCTTGTTATCTTCAACTAAAAGAATGTGTAAATCTGATTGTAGGTCAGGCTTCCCCCTATTTTTGTTGATGACTTAAACGATTTTTGTTGCATCGTTTGTGCAATCAAAGTAAACGGAAGCTCAATGGTAAAAACACTTCCCACCCCCAATTCACTTTCAACCGAAATAGTCCCCTCCATAAGCTCGACTAAGCGTTGAGTAATACTCAGCCCCAGCCCTGAACCGCGAATATTGGGATTAAAATGGTTAACTTGATAGAATTGCTCGAAAATTTTACCTTGGTCTTCAGATGAAATACCAATACCGCTATCTCTAATAACAAACGACAAGATCAGTGTATTTTCGGCATGACTTTTCTTAGAAGAAACCTCAATAGATATTTCCCCTTCATGGGTAAATTTAAGAGCATTTCCGATGAGGTTATAAAGAATTTGATGTAGCAGATATGGATCGCCTTGTACTAATTCAGGTATATCACCAAACGTACAGAGAAAATTTATTGGCTTTATATCAAACTGCGGGGACAGAAGTAATACAACTTCATTTACGACATTACGTGGACTAAACTCGATTTTTTCTAATTTTAGTTGCTCTGCATTGATTTTAGAGTAATCTAAAATATTATTAATAATATGCATTAATGTTCGGCCAGCATTATTAATGACCGTCACTTGCTGTTTCTGCTGCTCATTAAGATCTCCCATAGATAACAATTGAGCCATTCCCAAAACACCATTCATTGGCGTTCGTATCTCATGGGTCATCGCGGCCAAAAAATTCGCTTTAGCCTGACCAGCCAACTCAGCAGCTATCTTGGCTTTTTCTAGTTCTTCCGCCTGCTCTGACAGTTTTAAATTATCATTCAGTGCCTGCCAATAAATGCGATTTTGTTGCTTCCCTGTTAGAAAAATAAATAACCCATAACCTAATATTAAACCGGTAACAATAAAATTACCTGGATTATCCAAAAGCAAGCCCGCTGCTAAGGCAAATGGCCAACAGATTAAGACAAAATAACTGCGCATTATCTTATAAGAAGGGGCCAATACGGTAACACCACCAATACTAATACCCGCCGCCGCCATCATATTGATTGACACCGCTAAATCGACCATTGGGTTAACATAAAATAACCAAGCGGATCCACTCACCCAAACAATAGCAGAAGCATTATAAACAAATGCATAACGAGAAAAATATGAAGAAATATCCATAGCATTAGATGAAGAAACGCTAAAAAACAACACTAAACGATAAATTTGTAACAGCAAAAAACAGAAAGAAAAAGCACCAATAATCTCCAAGTGTGCTCGTGCTGCCGTGGAGCTAAAAACCGCAGCCCAAAAGGCCAGCAAATAAAATACTCCACCAAACCTGGAGCGTTGAGCTAAATCCTTTAAGCTAATATGGTTGACTTGCTTATCACTAAGCATATAGCGTGAATGATTCAAACATGCTCTCTTAATATCTAGGCATAAGACTATCAGCGAAAATCAACTGATTTATCTGCTAGATAGTAGAGTATTTTAGAAATATTGAACACTAGAGAAAAAAACCAGCAGGGGGAAACTGCTGGTTTTTTGTTATCAATACACTTTGACGCTTATTTCATTAACCACCGAGTCCATTGGCTACTTCTTCTTATTACGATTGTGTTTTTTGCTTACAGTGGAGTTAGGGCCTTTGAAGATATCGATTGGCTTGCCTGTCGCTGGGGTGTTTTTCTGAGCCTTTTCGATCTCGTCCATTTTTTGCTTAAACTCTTCGTCTGTCATATCGCGCCAGTATCTTGGGTTGCGGTTATGCTCTTTGTCGTACGCGATGGTGGTTGGGTCACGTTGACGAGCTGGCTCTAGTACTAAAATATCTGGCAGCGGTTGGCTGATGTCCATGTAGCGCTGCACCATATTCCAAAAACGAAGGTATTCAATCACTTTATGATTGGCGCCCATGGAACCGCTAATCGGCACGCCTACAGAATAATCACGGTAACGATGAATTAAAGTTAACGAGTAATTTAAAAAGCCTTGCTGAGTCGGTGACGACATCAATACACAATCAAACTCAATAAAGGGATGAGTAAAATAAGGCTTATTCTTTTTAAACAAAGTCACCATACCCGTCGTGCGGTTTAACTCAAACACTCGCTTAGACCGTAAAAAAGGTGCAACAAAAAAATAACCCGCATTCAACAGAAGAAAATGAACATAAATGAGTAAACAAGGCAAGGTCGCGTACAAAGTAACTTCCGAAAAAGCTTCTGAAGGGCCTTCATTCCAGCCCCCCCTAACCACCACATTAGTAGAAAAATGACATACAACAAAGGCAACAAGCCCATTAAACACATCTTGGCGATGCCAACTATTAAAAAATATAATTGGGACCAGCCACTTAAAGATTCTCCATTAAGACTTATTTCATTCCAGTAACTCTGTTTTGAACTTTTTCCTCCTTCTGTCATCTTAGAGGGTGTCATATCGTCCAGACCATAGACGGTGATGCTGTCCGTGGTGTGGCTGAACGAAAAAGGTTTGCCGCTAGTCATCATGCGGCGTAAAAAGCCCTTTTCTTGGCGTGGCTTCTGAGCAGGAAAATTCTGTGAGTTATAAGCCGTGTCTTGATATTGGCTGATGGTATTCTCCGATTCTGTTTGCGAGTCGTTTTGTTTTTTGGTGGTGGCGTTAACAAAAGCCATGTATTTGATCCTTTACTGTTTAGCGCTTATGGCGCAAATTCGTTCACTCTTAGAGCGAGCTGCTTGTGGCTCTAAGAAGTCGTATCTATTTCAATTCTGTCAGGTTTGTTGACTCGGCGTCATGGTAACGGCTTGATTGATCCAAGATGTTTCATCCTCCGTAAAACGCGGCGGATCAAATACCTCGTCCTCAAAAGTGACTTTATCCAATGCTGGCATGGGAAACACTTCATCGCCAATGTGTAATCTCACTCTTGCAATAAAGGCTTTTGAATAAGTGTAAGTATGATGCTTTCCGCCAAACCAAGCACTTTCACTATGGGCTTGAGGTAAAGCAACATCGTGTTTTACAAAATAAACGGTGCCATCCGAGCCATCCGATTGTGCGAGAATCGGTAATGCTCGATTGCCTAACGGTTTGACTTCCTCGTCATGGGAAATAGCGGCGGTTCGAGAAGAGCGGGTTTCAATTTTCTCCAAAGCCGCAGGACGAACATAAAAATCGATACGGGCGTTGTCCTCCCCCATGAGCGCAGCGAGGTTACTGCTCACTTGTATCGCATGGGTGACGCCTTTAGACTGCATGGCGACATTAAAGTCCTCTGGTAAGCCTGTTTGAATACCATATGGATAGGCTTTTATTTCCACAGAGAATAGGCAATTCACAAAGCGCTCGAACGCGACTTTATTATCTTGCAGATGGGCGTATTGTTCACCTGGATCCTCTGCAAAGGGGCCATTTTTTAACCACTCTTCAATAGGTGTGTCTAAGAACAACATATATAAGAGTGCCCCCGAGACCGCAATACCAATGCCTAACCAAGCAATCGGCCCCATCCCGAATAAAATAGGCGCACCAGTGGTAAATAAGCCCGTAGCAAGGGTAGACATTGTTGTCCCCACAGCAACCATCGCCATCGCCATACTGGCATCGTCGTCATTCTTAGCTGACAAGCGAATCGCCTCCCAACCCGCCATACCTGCGGTCAGTAAGCCACCAACAAGCCCCGCCACGGCTAAACGGCTCAGACTGCCAACCAATTTAGCACTATTAGTAAAATAGTTAATAAAGGACGCAACTTTACCGGATACCTTAACCATCTCCTTATTCGCTGCGCGAGTTAACCAAGAAGCATTTTGTCCATGCAAATTCGCCGCATGGGTCACCGCCACGCTCAAGTCAAGAGAAGCACTTGCTATGTTTAAACCAGAATAAAGCCATCCGTTTTCCTTAAATGTAGTCAGGTGCTTAAGATTTAACACCAAATTCACGGTTTCAATAGCAACAATCCAGTACGGGATTCGTATGCGCTCGTAGGCGTTGCTGCTGTTAATCTCAGTATTGTTCATGTTCCGCAAAGCACGCTGGGTATTGGCTTGGTTATAGGCTTGTGCCATGTTGCTGTCTTCTGGCAACACCACCACTTTTAGATTACCACGCTCCGCTAAGTTGGCCTTGTCCGCGTTATTAAAGGGCTTTTTATTAGATGCCACCACTAAGCGGCCATTTTCTTCACGCAATTGACCTTGTAGCCCTTTACGTCTTTTGTTTTTAATGTGCTCTCTATCATCGGCACTCAGGCCAAATTTCAACCCTTGACCATGCACACCCACTACATAGCCCTTGGTTTGCGCTCCTTGGGCTGAGGTGAACAACATTTTCCCAAGATAGGTCGGATTCGTTGCCTTCGTTAATGCCAATACGGATGCATAGGCTTGGTTAAATTGAATAACTTTGGCTTCTGAAGCCACATCTTTTATAGACATCAGAGCTTCGTAGTAACCCTTTAGAATATTATCTAGAATGCTGCTTACACGCCTTGCTTGAGAAAATGCATCCTGTGCTTTATCTGACAAAGAAGCAGCCACGTTACTCTTGGTAATAAACACGAGATCAATGACTTCCAGCTGGTCATCTTCGAGCACAAAGTCGTTAAGGCTCCATTGTGCTAGGCTTTGAGGGGTGGCAAAGCCGGAACCATCATTTAAAGCTTCTGGAGACGTATATTCAGAGTCTAAGGGAACAGCTCCTTCTTCAACAAATAGCACTTTACAAAGAGGATGGCTACTGGAGGATAAGACATTTCTGAGGGTGGCATGACAGTCTTCTACACTCAGGCTATTTATCTGATTTAGCGGTTGATCAGACGGCAAGTAGTCATGTATGTACTGGTATTTCGAAAAGGCGTCAATTTTGTCGATGTTAATACTCAATGCGCTCATAGCATGACCGACGATCTTATGTGCACCTGCTGAATTAAGGCCATTTAGTGAAGATATATCACGTAATACATCGGCCGTACGTTGACTATTAAGTACTTGATCCAAGTGATATTGCAGTTCTTTGATGTCACGGTTGGCAATCAAGCGTTCTCGTGTACGCAATGTTCGATGAAAACATCCGCTTAAATCACGGCTGACATCATCGTTGAATTTATAAAGCGGATTCTCTTTTTCACCAAACCGTTCTGTCATGATCATTTGTTGTGTCAGTTCGGCGGTCTGATAATACTCTTGTTGGCTCATATTCACATACAGTTGCTGCATGTACGCCGCACCAGAAAGCACCATAAAGGCACGCTGTTTTAAATCAAATATAGGATCATCGAGCACTAAGGTTCTTAGCTGGCGAGCTTTGGCATCACTCAGATAATCTAAGCTTTATGACGCTTCCCAAGTTATATCTAGATCATTGTCATTGGTGATCAGAGACTTCAACGCCGTTTCTTTCATACCGTATTCGTACTGGAACGCACTTCGGTGCATCAGGGCTTCGAATTGTTCATCATCATTGTTATTGGCATTTTCTATGCCATTTTTGATGTCTGTATATTGTTGATTTAGCCAACTTCCGCTTAGGTCACGGTTAAACTTAAGTGGCTCACCAATATGCCATTCAATGTCCGCGCGAGCTCGCATTTCAGGTAAGTCGCTCGCAAGTAGAACACAAGCCTCTTTTTGTCTATGGCTGGGTGGATTATCAGCGCCTCTTAACTCGTGTAAGGATTGCGCGCGTTTCTGCAGCTCTGCTACATTATTTTCAAAATAATTTAAACGCTCGCCGCTCCATGGCACCTCTGAATAGGCAAGGTAGACAAGCGTGTCTTGGTTGTTGTCTTTTACTGGTAGCCAAATATCTTTTAGGGGGTTACCCACCGCCTCTCGTTTGTCTGACGAAAAAGTCTCGTTTTCACCGGTACGATAGGCAGACAAGTCCACGTCGAAGAACTGCACACCTTCGCTATCAGAGGCATGTATTTCCAGTTCCCGCCATGCTTTATTGTTATAAAACACGTAGAAGTAGCCATTACGTGAAGGAGCGTAGCGTTCATTATCTTGTAAGTGAGGATTATAAGTAGGCAGCAGCGTCAATGGCACCACCGCATGCATTAAGTAATCCTGCTCGCCATCCACACGCTCTTTGGGCTGAACATCATTAAATAACGGCAAAAGGATATCACCCTGCTGCCCTGCTATCGCTAAGCAAGCATCCACGGGAGATGCGTTTTGCTGCCATGGCCAGCTGTTAATCGTCGTATTCACCAATGGCATAGAGACCAGCTGACCTTCAATATCTTCTTTGCGGCTCGCGTCTTGCGCATCATAAAACTGAAAACGGCAGCTTGCATCATGCTGCACCCCAGTGACTTCGATAAATACTTTAGTGCCATCACAGGCAGGGCCTGAGCCTATTTTATCCGTTGGCATACGATTCATCCTTTTTAATCAGCATTTCTATATGATGTAATTTTTGAGCTTCATTCAATGACTGAATAGCTTTTATATCAAGGCGCTCAAACAAACTGGCAGCCACCTTTTCAGCACTATAATGCTCTTGATCACATGGGCTATTTTGCGCTCGACATAAAGTAAGGTATTGATAAATATTGTCTAGATCAGCAAAACCCAGTGTCTCTGCCTCATTGAAGTAGCGTCGATATTGAGTCCATATATGGCTATCTTTTAGATCTAACGAAACATTCGTGAAGTATGTTGTTAACGCTCTATCAATATTCAGCAGCTTAAAAGCCGCTTCTTGTGACGGCGTTATCACCCATGATGGCGTATGAGCTTCTGCTTTATCTGAATGATTTTGAACTTTGCACCATAATCCTTGGTTGGGTGAATTTTCTGCGCCATACCAGCAAACTTGTTTAATCATTCCAAGCCATGATTCTGTGTTGGTACGCAACTCCGTTTCACCAAAAAAATAGTTTGCTACGTTGGGGTTGGAATAGTGCAAAATGCCTTTTCTTCCTGAGGAAAAAGACACAAACAAACGCTGGCGTAAATGAGCCAGTAACGCTTCAAAGCTGGTCTCTTCAGTCACCGCAATTAAAACGCCTGTCCAACCTTTTTTTGTGAGTGCATTCTGCTCGTATTGTTGAAGCAAATGATCTCCTTCACGTACCCGAATAACATAAGGACTAACATCAAGGAATGTGGAAAGATCGGAATCAAGGTACAAAGCTGCACTTTCTACACTGTTGCTGTGGGTATAAATATCAGCACTTAATGTTGGTGTACTAGCAGGAACACTGTTAGCAATTAGGTAATACTGTAAGCCAGCCTCAAATGAATCCGAATGTAGATTTAACGTATCTGATGTAATCATCGGTTAATTATTCCCACAAGGACAATCACCTAAAGGACAGGTTCCGTCGGCTCTCTTTTGACACACTTCGGTGACTAGTTCATTTTGCAACTGATCCGATATCAATTGATGTTTTAATGCTGCAGTTGCCACTATTGGCGCTTCATTGCCCTCTGGCGCCTCAAGGTTGGCATCGTATTCCGGTGACACAACACTGAGCGGTAGTTCGGGTACTGCCCCACTAAATCCACTGCCAGAACCCGCACCACCGCCTGAGTTTAGGTTGATGGCAGAACCGACTAGATGAACCCCTGAACCATCAATTTTTAGGAAGCTTCCCCCGCCATTAAGGTGAGTCTCAGCCCCTGCGTTAACCACCAATTTCACACCGCTGCTTAGGTGAATCTCGTTCCCAGCATCGAGCACCGCTTTCGAACCTACTTTCTGTTGTAAGCTTCCGTCCACCATAAGTGTGTGATCTTTATCTATCTTGTGGCGACTTTCGCCTTTGATGATCAGGTGGTCGTTGCCTGTGCCGTTTTCACCGCCGATTTGGGTGAAGCGGTCGTTGTCGATTTGTCTGTGTTGGTCGTGACCGATGTGAGTAATGCTGTCGTTGAGGACATCGGTTTCGTGGTCTTTTTGCGCGTGTACATAGACTTTTTCGTTGTCGACTTGGTCTTCGAAGCTAATCTCGTTAAAGCCTTCCCCTTGGTGGGTGTCGCTGCGCCACACGGTTTTGGTTTTATTGTCCGGCAATAAATACGGTGGGGTGTTTTTGGCGTTAAAGGTGCGGCCAGTGACGATCGGTTGATCTGGGTCGCTGTTTAAAAAACTGACGATGACTTCGCTGCCGATTCGTGGGATGGCCATCATGCCATGTTGGTTACCGGCCCAGCCTTGGGAGACACGCACCCAGCAGGAACTGTGATCATTCGCTTCGCTGTATCTGTCCCATGGGAAGTGCAGTTTGACGCGTCCGTGTTCGTCACAGAAAATTTCTTCCCCTTCAGGGCCAACAACCGTGGCCATCATGGGGCCGTCGACACTCGGTTTGGGTTGTGGTGTCGCTTGCCAGTTGGTAGTGGCAGGAATAAAGGTAAAGCGATTGTTGTAGGTGGTGCTGCCCGTTTGGCCTTCTTCTTCCAAGACTTGCGGCTGGGTGCCGTGGTGTTCGACCCAGACCGGCAGCCACTCTTGGTTGATGGTGTCTTCGTTGTGCCCTTCGATGGTGATTTTCATGCCAGCTTGGATGCCTGCGTGGTTACTTTTTCCCACGAGAGTGCGAGCACTACGGCGCAGGTATTCTAGGCGTATGCGAGAAAAGGCTTTGCCTGTCACGTCGTCTTTGAAACGCCCCGGGGCATCGAAGTGTTCGTAACTGGGCAGCTGGTAATCCATGTTCTCGCCCTCTTGCTGGTGCAAGAAGCGGTAATCGGGCTTTTTGAAGCTGTAGTCTTTCAGTGTGCTTTGGCTTGGTAAGCTTTGTGTGTGGTGCGTCAAAGTGGAGATGTAAAGATCGTCTGAGCCACCACCGGATAATACATTGTACGGGATTTTTTCTGGGTACTTAGGTAAAAACTGGCTTTGATCAGCAAAGTGCAGCAGGTGTTTGCCTTCTTCGTGGGTGAAGTAATAGACCCAGCCTTCTTCGGCGGCCAATCGATGTAAAAAGTCTAAGTCGGTTTCACGGTATTGAACACAAAACTCGCGCTCTAGGGGCGTTCTTTGGGTGGTGAAAAGGTGTTCTGTGATGCCCATCTCATCCAACAGTTGGGTGATGATGGCTTGGGCGGTTTTCTTTTGAAAAATACGGCTGTTGTGACGTAAAGACAAACGTTCCAGTGCAGGAACGAGGGTTAAGCCGTAGTAGGTAAAGTTGTGCCCAGTGTCGCCTTTTTCAAACTGACGCACAATGCCGTGCACACGTTGTACTAATTCGCCATTGCGAAACAGGCGTAGCTCGGCGTTTTTATCGACGATGGTGTCGGCAGACAGGTCCGATTGACGACTGGCAAGAGACAATTGATAACGGAAGCCATAACAAGGCGAACCATCTTTCAGCAGAGAATCAGAGATCGATTCATGCCCTTGGTATTCTCGAACGACGAGGGTATCTTCTTCTATTCCGTCGAGTGCCAATGTAAACGTCAATGTAGCCATACCAGTTTCCTTTGTTATGACGGTCTAAAAATACGCAAAAAGGCCGCCTGAGTGAACAGGCGGCCCGTACCAATACAAGCTTACGCTTCGATTGGCTTACTCCAGTCGTCAGAACCAGACGTACCAGAGTTGATGTGATCCCAAGTGATCTTACGGTAAGCCATAGAGACCGTTAGGTTTTGTGTAAAGTTCCCCATTGTTGGGTCTTGGCAGTGTGGCATTTCGCAATGAATGTCCACGATAACCGCGCCTTCAAGCGCCGTTACGAAGAAGTTTTCTTGCTTGCCTTCCGCAGAGGTGCGGTACCATTTCAATTCCACTTTTGGCAGTTTTTCACCAGACGACAACGCGTTGTAAAGCAGTGGAACCGCTTTGTTCAGAGCAACGGTGAATTTGAATGGTTTGTGAACGCGCTGACCAGATGGGTTACCAGACTGAGGGTTGGTTGGCACCGTTACGTTGTGGTCGAACTTTTGCACCAGCATTTCGTCGTCATGGCCTTCCAAGCCCACGTCACCGATAGAATCAACAGACATAGCGCCCGCAGTGATCAGACCCTGAGATTCACCTTCGATAGAGATATAACATGGCGTTGGCATAATAAAATTCCTTATTCGTAAAATAGTAAAAACGTGTTCTTGAACACTCTATCCAGAAGAGCAATATAGATGCCAAAGAAAAATACCCAATACTTTCAAAGACTTAAATAAAGTCGAAGCCACCAGCGAGCAAGACTTTGCTTAGGGTTGGGCAAAAAACCGCTCAGCGAGCAAGAGTTTGCTAGATGAAGAACAAGCCCCTCTAATAAAAAAACCAGCAGGGGGAAACTGCTGGTTTTTTGTTATCAATACACTCTGACGCTTATTTCATTTCATCAGACTGCAAATTGATTCATGGTGTTGTCTTTACCTGATGCTTTTAATGCTTGCTCACCAGAGAAGTACTCTTTGTGGTCATCTCCTATATTAGAACCAGACATGTCTTGGTGTTTCACGCAGGCTAATCCTTGGCGGATTTCTTTACGCTGCACTTCTCTCACGTAGCCTAACATGCCCAGTTCACCGAAGTAGTCTTTTGCCAAGTTGTCTGTAGACAAGGCGGCTGTATGGTACGTCGGCAAGGTTATTAAATGATGGAAGATTCCTGCCTGTGCGGCGGCATCTTTTTGGAAGCGGCGAATACGCTCGTCGGCTTCCTCGGCTAACATGCTGCCATCGTAATCTTGTGACATCAGTTTCTCACGTTGGTACTGGCTAACGTCTTGCCCTTCTTCCAACCACGCATCAAACACTTGCTGACGGAAGTTCAACGTCCAGTTAAAAGACGGACTGTTGTTGTAAACCAATTTGGCATTAGGCATAACGTCACAAATACGATTCACAATGGCAGCAATTTGACCAATGTGTGGTTTCTCCGTTTCAATCCACAATAGATCCGCGCCATTTTGCAAAGAGGTGATGCAATCCAACACCACACGATCTTCACCTGTATTCGGTTTAAAGCGCACCAAACCATTCGGCAAACGCGTGGGTTTGATTAAACGATTTCCTAGTTTGATCGCCATATCACCAGATTTCATTTGCTCTAGTGAGGTCACTTCTTCACCGTCAATAAAGGCATTGTATTGCTCAGCTAAATCACCAGATGTTTGTGACACTGGAATTTTTTGCGTTAAACCCGCGCCCAAAGAGTCAGTACGAGCCACGATCACACCATCGTCCACGCCCAACTCCAAGAATGCATAACGCACAGCGTTAATTTTCGCCAAGAAATCTTCGTGAGGTACGGTTACCTTACCATCTTGGTGTCCACACTGTTTGGCATCAGACACTTGGTTCTCGATCTGGATACAACAAGCGCCCGCTTCGATCATTTTCTTCGCTAGCAAATAGGTCGCCTCTTCGTTACCAAAGCCCGCATCGATATCCGCAATAATCGGCACAACGTGCGTTTCAAAGTTATCGACTTTTTGCTGCGCCGCTTGCTCACGTACTTGATCTCCGACGGCTCTCGCGTCATCCATTTCTTTGAAAAGATGCTGCAACTCACGGGCATCAGCTTGTTTTAAGAAAGTATAGAGTTCTTCAATCAACGCTGGCACAGACGTTTTTTCATGCATAGATTGATCCGGCAAAGGGCCAAACTCAGAACGCATCGCAGCGACCATCCAGCCTGACAAGTACAAGTAGCGGCTGCGCGTGGTGCCAAAATGCTTCTTAATAGAAATCATTTTTTGTTGGCCGATAAAGCCGTGCCAGCAACCTAAAGACTGAGTGTAGTTCGCTGGGTCTTTGTCGTAGCTTGCCATGTCTTCACGCATGATCTTAGCCGTGTATTTGGCGATGTCTAACCCTGTATTGAAACGGTTTTGCAATTGCATTCTAACCACTGATTCTGGGTTCATCGCCGCCCAAGTTGGTCCTTGAGAATGAATCGTTTGGCTAGCTTGTTGCGTTTTATTTTTGTAAGTATGCATCGTTTTTCTCGCTCTTTAGGTTGTTTAAATGGGAACAGATTCTTTAATTATTAATTCGTTTTCAGTGAGTTTCCTTCACCTGCATTCGATAAGCATGAAGCAAGGGACTCGGTGTAGCCGTTCGGTTGAATCACGCCTTTAAAAATCAAATCCTGCGCGGCTTTAAACGCTAGACTCTTGGCATTTTGTGCCATCGGACGATATCCTTCCGTCGCTGTGTTTTGCTTATCTACCACCCGCGCCATACGCTGCATCACCTCATCAATTTGTTCTTTGCTACAAACTCCATGAAGCAACCAGTTCGCCAAATGCTGGCTGGAAATTCGCAGCGTCGCACGGTCTTCCATCAAGCCCACGTTGTTAATATCTGGTACTTTCGAACAACCGACACCCGCTTCAACCCAGCGCACTACGTAACCCAATAGCCCTTGAACGTTGTTTTCAATTTCCCGCTCAATCACTTGGTCCGACAAGGTCAAATTGCTTGGAATCGTCGGAATGGTCAGTAAATCCGTTAGATTCGCTTTCTGGCGATGTTTTATGCGATCTTGCACTTCAAACACATTCACTTGGTGATAATGCAAAGCATGCAATGTCGCCGCCGTTGGCGAAGGCACCCAAGCCGTATTGGCGCCGGCTTTTGGATGGGCAATTTTGGTTGCCATCATGGCCGCCATTTCATCCGGCATCGCCCACATACCCTTACCGATCTGTGCCTTGCCCGGTAAACCACATTGCAAACCTATGTCGACGTTGCGGTTTTCATAGGCCTGAATCCAAGGTTGAGTTTTGATCTGATCTTTCGGCAAGAACGGCCCTGCTTGCATGCTGGTATGAATCTCATCGCCAGTACGATCCAAAAAGCCGGTATTGATGAAAAACACCCGAGATTTCGCCTGGCGAATACACTCTTTCAAATTCAAGGTCGTGCGACGCTCTTCATCCATAATGCCGATCTTGATGGTGTTTTCTGGTAAGCTAAGCATCTGCTCAACTCGACCAAACAACTTACAGCTAAACGCCACTTCTTCAGGGCCATGCATCTTAGGTTTCACCACGTAAATGCTGCTGGTTCTACTGTTACGAATGCCCTTACTACGTTGCAAATCCAAGGCACCGATCAACACAGTAACTACCGCATCCATAATGCCTTCGGGAACAAAGTTACCCAGCTCATCTTGCATCAAGTCGCATTCCATCAAGTGACCCACATTGCGAATCAACAACAAAGAACGGCCATGTAGACGGTATTCTTGGTTGTCTAAATCCGTAAAAATACGATCAGGGTTCATGCGGCGCGTTTGCATCTGTCCATCTTTACTAAAGCTGGCTTCCAGCGTGCCTTGCATCAGTCCTAGCCAGTTGCGGTAAACCTCAATTTTGTCTTCCGCATCCACCGCTGCCACTGAATCTTCACTATCCATAATGGTGCTTAGAGCTGATTCGATAAGAATGTCATTGATATTGGCTGGGTCTTTCACACCGTTTTTGCCGTTACGGTCAAACTGGATTTCTACGTGCAACCCATTGTTTTTTAGCAAAATGGCTTCTGGCTCACTGCGCTGACCATTTACCGCCACCAGCTGACAAGGTTGTTTTAAGCCGATTTGGCTGCCGTCTTGAAAAAAGGCCAACAAATGATGGTAATAAACCACGTAGCTGATCACGTCTTTGTGAGAACCAGACTCCAGCGGAAACACGTCGTCTAAAAAGTCTTTGGCTTTGGCAATCACCACTTCGCCACGAGCTGGGTTGTAGCCTTTACCTGTCTCAAGCCCCTGTGTTTTCGCAATGACATCCGTACCGTAAAAAGCGTCGTACAAACTGCCCCAACGTGCATTGGCGGCATTCAATGCAAAACGTGCGTTCTTAACTGGCACAACCAATTGAGGTCCAGCCAAATGAGCAATCTCTTCATCGACATTCGCGGTGGTAATGGTGAAATCGTCACCCTCTTCAACCAAGTAACCGATCTCACGCAAGAAGGCCTCATAGGCTTTTGTGTCCATGGCTTGGTCTTTATGATCCAAATGCCATTGATCAATTTGTTGCTGCATCTGATCACGAGTCGCCAAAAGTTGACGATTAATTGGTGACAGATCGGCAATCAACTGTTCAAGGTCGCGCCAGAATTTTGTCGGTTTGATAGCGTGAAGCGGCAGCACTTCCTCATTAATGAAGTGGCAAAACCCTGGATGAAGCACACTGTTATTTCTTGCTTGGGGCATATTCATCTCGCTTTCCTTCTTTCTCTTATCGTTCTGATTCTTAGGGTTAGCAATGCATTTGATCTCTCTTACGATTGCTTGATTTATAGTCTATGCCCGACTAAGATAAAATTTCACAATAAGAATTACACAGTGTAAATTTTACAAAAATGAAAAATAAAAATAGCCTCAATCGTAAAGCCCATTTTTTGGGTACTAAGATCCGCAACCTGCGTAAACGCAACCGTTTGACCATGGAAGATCTGTCGGCGCGCTGCATAAAAGTGGACGCAGAATCGGCCCCATCGGTGTCTTATTTATCCATGATAGAAAGGGGGAAACGCATCCCCAGTGAAGACGTATTGGAAGTCATCGCCAGCGTTTTTCAAAAAGAGGTTGAATGGTTTTTGGATGATGTTCCAGAAGAAGACGCCATTACGCCAACGAAAGGGTCTGGTGGTGGCATCAATGGTATGGCATTAGAGCCAAACTTTTTGTTCTCCAAAGAAATACTGCAAATTGCCATTCCTGAAATGCTTTCCCAAACCGGTACCAGCGGTCGCCAATTTGCGCATTTGTTGATTCAGTCCACCAGGAACATCATCAAAATCATTTCCCCGATTTAGAGCGCGCTGCTGAAGAAGTTGGTCTCAAACGCTTGCCATTGAGCCTTGATGAGATTGTCGCCATCACTAAGCAGATGGGCTTGCAAATCAAGTGGTTTAAAAAAACACCCTTAGCGGTATTGCAGGAAATGGGTGTTGGTGAAAGCCATGTGGTGACGTCTTTTTTTGATCCGCCAAGCACGATTTACATCAATCAGATCATGAAAAATCAGCCTCAGCGTCTCAAGTACAACCTTGCGGTACACATTGGCCACACGGTTTTGCATGACAAAGACGGTTTGAAAAATGTGCTAGTTACAGGGCGAAATGAAATTTCCCCCTTACAAGCCAAAAACGCAAAAATACAATCGTCGGGGATGGATGCTCAGGATATTTTATTCGCGTGGCGAGATTTTGAATGCAGTTTTTTTGCTGGCGCTTTGCTGTGCCCAAAGGTGCCATTTCGACAAATGTTAGATCGCAATGGCTACGAAATTAATACCGCACAACTGGCAGGTGTTTCTGAATCCGTCACCATGCGTCGCATGACGGCCGCGTCACCTTATCCTCATTGGCATTATTTCGATGCCTACGCGCCAGGTAAGCTCAAAGCCATCTATCGAGGCAATGGCATTCCTTTGCCTTGGGGCAACATGAGCATGGTGGAAGACCCATGCCAGCACTGGTCGGTGTTTCGCAAAATCAGCGAACCAAGTACAGGCACCTCCGCACAAATATCGATTCTTAATGTCGGCGACGAGCCGCGAATATACGCCTGTGAATCAATCAAGGTGCAAGATCTTGCCGGCAATAGCCACGTACTTTGCTCCGGCATTGACTTGAATCCTGCTATTGATGCTCAAGGCAAAGACGCCCTCTCCATCGCGGCCGATTTACGCCAAGCGTGTGTCACCAAAGGCGGTTCCTCACAGATACCAAGAAGCATCAAAAAAGACCTCATGAGCGTGGCGAAAATTCTTAATATCAACTGGGTAGAACGGGGCATAGACAACGATGCTAGGTTGATTTGCTCTCGCGGCGCCGTCTGCCCGAGGAAACCGAGTTGTTATCAGCAATGCGAGAGAGCTTAGGTTTATCGGATAAAAAAGTGATGAAGTCTAAGCCAAGCCGTGTGGTGTTTTGTTAGGCTTGGCTTTTATTTCTGTATCTTTATCACTCTTAAAATTTGACGGTGAGTAAGACAAGATAACCACTACTTTTCTTTTTGTGACTCCGAACACTCTTCTACTGCCATTGCCCCACCGTCAATACGCTTTAACAAGCCCGCTTTTTCTAAATAAATCATATCGTTGCAAATGATGTTATCCGACACATTAAATCGCGGCTTTAGTGTCTCAGAGAATACTTTTCCATCCAATGCTAGCAGCAATAGTATGGTTTGTTGTCTCTGTATGCTTGGTCTATTCTCGGTGCTCATCATGATGCCTCTCTTCGTTATTAACGTAAGAAGGTGCTGTGATAACGCCTTAAGCGTTCGGTGGTCAGCAATATAATGCCTGCCAGCAACAGCAATATCATGGGGAACGAAGCAAAGGTGAGTATCTCTGCGGTGAAACCAAGTATTGGCGGTACAACCATGATACCGATATAAGCCGTGGCCATAGATAAACCAATAATGGCTTGCGATGCCGATGAGCCAAAACGTTTAGGTGTCATTTGAATGGTGTTAGGAAAAATTGGGGCGCAACCTAACCCAATCAATATCAAGCCTATTTTGGCGAGTCTCATCTGAAAACAGTAGCGCAAGCAAAATGCAACCAAACAAGATAATGACAACGCCTGAACGGATAAGGGTTTCTTCTGTCACTTTTTCAGCAATAACGCCACAGGCAAAGCGCCCTACTGTAATACCTAAATAGTACATGGCGACCCAAAAAGCAGCGTCTACTGGTAAAATATTGCGCTCTGTTGTGAGATAACTCGCCGCCCACAAACCAGTGCTCATTTCTATTGAGCAATAGCTAAAAAATACCGCTAACTGCAGTGGGACACCTTTCATTTTTAGTGCGGAAGCATTTGTCACTAACGGAGTGTTGGTCTCATTGCTTCTTACTGAGCTAATGACAAATTTTTTCCACAGAGGAAGCGAAGCAAATAATAAAATGACCAGTAAAAATTGCACAATCGCAATGGTCATATAGCCATCGCGCCAACCATCTTTGAGAGCCAAATAATTCGCCATTAAAAGTGGTCCAGCGGTCGCACCAACACCCCAAAATGAATGCAGATAGTTCATGTGCTTGGCTCTGTAGTGCAAGGCAACAAAATTATTCAGTGCCGCATCCACAGCGCCCGCTCCAACACCTAACGGAATAGCTAAGAACACAAGCGCCCAGGCTATATTGGACATACTAAAGCCAAATAATGCTATCGCAGTCAGCAAGACACTTAGCGCAACGACTTTTCCTATACCAAAATAATGAATCGCTTTTGTCACATAAAGGCTGGAGAGCACGGTGCCAGCACTGATGATGAGAGAAATAACACCGGCAAATTCCAGCGAGGCATTTAAGTCGTTTTTCATAATCGGCCAAGATGAACCAAGCACGGCATCAGGTAAACCTAAACTGATAAAAGCGATATAGATGATAAAAAGCAAAAGCATGACATTGATTACCTATTTTAATTTGGCTATTTTGAACGACTTAGAACAATACCGCCTAATTTTTTTTATCTATAGGCATATACTCTCTTAAAATATAACGATTCTATCAAAACAATTCTGCCGAGCCATTTAACCTAACAACGTTACTAAGCGATGCCATGCAAATTTATAAGATTGAAACAGAAGAGAATGGTAGAGAACTCACAATTCACGGAAGTCATGACTTTCCCTGTGGATCTTACGACGAACGCTTTTCCCATTTTGTTGGTGGCGAAGTACCATGGCACTGGCACGACGAAATTGAAGTTGTACTGGTGGTAGAAGGCGCAACAAAGGTTGAATGCATTCATTCCAGCGACATAATCCGAACGGGCGAAATGGTCTTTATCAATGCCAACACCTTACACAAGCTAACGAATCATGGCTCTGAAGACTGTCGAATACTCAACGTGGTGTTCAGTCCCAAAATATTGGGTGGTGTTGATTTTGGGCTGATTTATAAAAAGCATGTGCTGCCTGTTCTCAATAACAAAGAGCTGCTATTTTATAAATTCTCCAATAACAAAGCTTGGCACCAGCAAGTCATCAATGAGCTGGTGACAGCCTTTGATGTATGGAAAAAAGAAGGCTCTGACCGCGAGTTTTATATGAACATTGCGCTAATGAAATTCTGGCACATCTTCTGTACCAATCAGCAAGACATCACCGCAACTCAAAACCGCTCAAAGACGAACGAAAGAAGAATACAAACCTTGCTAAATTTCATTCATGGTCATTATGGAGAGCGCATTTCCATTGCCGATATAAGTCAGACAGCAAATATCAGCGAAAGTGAATGTTATCGAATATTCCGCAACGCTCTAGGCTGTTCACCAAACAACTACCTGTTAAATTATCGGTTACGAAAATCCATTCAACTCCTAACGGAAAGCAATAAACCAATCTCAGACATTGCCTTTGAGAGTGGTTTCAACTGCTCAGCCTATTTTGCTAAAAAATTTAAACTCGCCTTCAATGTCACGCCAATGCAATTTCGAAAAAATTACAGCGTTACCTTAGATCATCCTTTAGCTCATCATTTACCCATAACACAAACTAAAGGCAAGACCTATTAACTGCTGAGAGGTCTTGCCTAGGTTATCAATACATGACGCTGCTGGCTGTTTTTTTAAGAGCCAGCCTTTAAGGTTTCCAATCTCAAGCCACTTGCGCTTCTGTTAGGGAAACCCTTCCAGTAGGTATTGTCTGAGTTCTCCATGCCATTTTTATCTTTGCTCCATTGACCATCATTCGATAGAGGTACTAAATCAAAATAGCTCGACATAGCAGAATCCTGTTTCAAATACTGACCTAACCACGCGGTAATGAAATGTGTTGAAATATTATTCATGCGTACGTTATCCCAAACAGGATCAAGATAATGCATGGTTAAATTAAAGCCTAAATCAGCGTCCACTTTGTTGGCTTCTTCAGGTGGTGCCATCGGTGCGCCTGCATTGTGATTTGCATAGTCGAATGTCAGCAAAGAGCGATGAACACTGGTTGCCGACTTCCATAAAGCACGCACACCGTCTTCATAGCCAACCACATCGTCCACCGACCCCGCTATAAATAGCATAGGAACTCGAATACCTTTTGCTGTGTTTGAATCCATAAAATGCCTTTTCATCCCAGCAGGCGCAAAAGTGACCGCGGTTTTAATTCGACTATCCGCTAAGGCGAGATACTCTTTACTTCCGCTCAAATACTGATCTAAAGTGCCTTTCGGTGTAGAGAAAAAACCTTCTCTTTGATCCAAAGCGTATTGCGTCAAACCACCACCCACGGTCACCACTGTGCCATACCCGCCCATTGAATAACCAATAATCCCAGTATTGTTTACATCTACTAGATTATACAAAAAGGAGGTTTTATCTTTTGCTAAACGATCTATTTGATTCAAAATAAACAACTGATCTTTGGTTCTATTCACCAAGCTTGAGCTAATTTTAGATAAAGTACTGTAAGTTGAATCAGTGTGGTCAATAGACACCACGACATATCCTTTTGAGGCAATATTTTCCGCGATGGGTGACATCAAGAAACGATTACCTGGATAACCGTGTGACAGAATTACGAGCGGAAACAACGTTTTAGTAGTCGCAGGTTGAGCATCTACTATGGCCTTACCATGGAGATCAACTAGGGTTTTGCCATCTCGGATCAGCGCCTTTAAGACCGTTTCCCCCTTGGCATTTGAAGCAGCAGGATACCAAACCTGTACAGTTAATGGACGATCGTAATACGGAAAAACATCATCCTCTTTTCTATTAGTGTCTGTGTTTACAATGTCTATTTGGCTTTTATGAATAAAGTCTAATTGTCTAACACCAACTGTCTGCTCGCCATAAGCCGCTAATTCAGGGGCATCTGCTCGGATAATATCAATTCTATTTTCAGCTTGTACCGCAGAAAATGGAACACAAGACACCACAAGTAACGCAGCAGCGTAACGCGTCGTTTGCTTATTTTTCATAACAACAGTCCTTATTATCTTTATTGTATTGAATGCTTAAAAATTATTTGGTTAATCGATTAACCAAATAAGTATAACCACGTCATTACACTTCGCTCAAGAGCGAAAGCACACCTAATAACAGCAACATCAGTAACTTGCTTGTTGCCACTATCGATCAAGGCTAAAATCTTGGCTCTTTAATGCCTTTATCCCAAGGAAGAGACATGCCATCAGCTCCGCGCAGAAAGCAAAAAAACACCTCGAATAAAAGAGCGTCTTTAGCGATGGTCGCCGCTCATGCCAATGTTTCGACTGCAACCGCCTCTCGTATTATCAACGGCATTACCAACAAGGCATCAGAACAAACGATCCTTCAAGTCAAAAAAGCGGTGGAAGAACTCGGCTACAGACCAGCAAGCGTTGGCAGAGCGTTAAGATGTCAAGAAAGTCGGATGGTCGGTGTATTAGCGGCAAGCTTGGCTAATCCTGCAATGTCAGCCATCGCTTCATCGATAGAGCTGGCTTTAAGGGGGAGGGTTACATTATGTCCTTATGCGATACTCATGAAGAAGCAACGATACAAGACGAATACTTACGAGAAATGCAGTCTCAGTTGGCTCGTGCGGTGGTCATCATTGGTGCCGTTCAAAGTGCACTTTTAACTGATTACCGTAACAGTGGCACGACATTACTCTTTATTAATCGCCCCGCCCCAGATCAAGAGCATAGCTATTATGTTGGCATCAATAATTACCAAGCCGGTGTAGATGTCGCAAATTTACTTTTACAGCATGGAAAGAAAAACATTGGGATCATTCATGCCTCACTCAATTTTACTGCCGCTGTAGAGCGACGTAGAGGCCTATTAGATAGGTTGTCAGAAGCTGGTATTGATCCCAACGATATCCCTCACGCTCACGTAGCAGGACTTAATCATTTAGAAGTTGGTTACGAAAGCATGCAAACTTTTTTAGACATGCCCAAAAGACCGGATGTCATTGTCTGCCTCAGCGATATGCTAGCCTATGGCGCATATCGTCGTGCACAAGAAGCAGGACTAGACCCTATTAAACAGATGACCTTTTTCGGTTTTGACGATAATCCACTTAACCCTTGGATCGCTCACTGGCTCAATTCTGTTGGCGTGCCAGCTAACTTATATGGGCCAGCTACCGTGGCTACCTTAAAATCCATCTGGCACCATTTGCCACCAACAGCGCCAGTTTATCTTCCACATCAATTTCGTTTAAATAAAGAATTTAACGCGTCATCAACGGCACCAAGTTGATTTTATTCTGGCACAAAAAAATAGGCTAACTCAACTCAGGGGAAGCATTAAATTTTACTTGTGCATTATAGCAAACCGTTTAATTTAGCATATTGCAGCAGCATAATGGTTTTACCATCTTTAATTTCCCCTGAAACTATCATGTCACACGCTAATTGAAAATCCACTTCTAGCACTTCGATATTTTCTTGCTCGTGCTCGAGGCCGCCACCATCGGATACCTTCATGTTGTCCGAGTATTCAGCCACAAAGAAGTATAAAATTTCTGTCACAGAACCGGGTGACATGTAGGCTTCAAAGACTTTTTGTACCTGCTCGACTTTAAAACCCGTTTCTTCCTCCGTCTCTCGTTTTATGCAATCTTCGGGGTTATCTTGATCCAATAATCCAGCACAAGATTCAATCAACATGCCATCCTGATTGCCATTAACGAAAGTAGGCATTCTAAACTGTCGTGTCAGTACCACTGTCTTTTTTTCAACGTTGTACAGCAAAATAGTTGCGCCGTTTCCTCTATCGTACGCTTCACGCTCTTGACGTTGCCACTGACCATTTTTGCCTTTTAGTTCAAAAGAAAACTTATTCAAGGTATACCAATTGTCAGATAGCAGTGTTTTTTCTATATTTCGAATGTCTGTCATAATCGCACGAGTCTCTTTAGAGAGGTTTATAAACAAGCCTTAATCAGAATATAGCAGGGCAAAGGGTTCCAATCTATTCACTCAAATTAAATGTTTCAAGATAGGAAGCATGATATTGGCAGCCATTATCTGGTGCATAAGTGACCCTAGCCATGTCCAATCCTTATAAAAATGCCATTTATCCTCAATCAACCCTATCGAAACAAACCTACAAGTATTAAAATCAGCGCAAATTCCCATACCCTTAGTTAAGGATCTATCATGACTTTGTTGACCGGTCAGGCTACTAATGTCGTCGTTGTTAGTAACTCTTCCGATAACCCTTTTGCTATTGATGTCGCTTATGCAATGGGGCAACACGAAGACATCGCTGATTTAATCAGTATGAAGCAGTTCATGAATTCCGAGTTTTGCCCTCGGTTTATCTCCGATGAAGCCGATTTCGATAATATTGGCCGCAAACTCAAGGGTAAGGCTGTCATCATTGTGAGTACTGGCAGCCACGTAAAAAGTCGTCAAGAACTGGCGATGTCTAACCTGATCATCGCCCGTGCAGCAAAAGAGAACGGAGCCGACCGCGTCATTTTGGTCGAGCCAGATCTTTTCTATAGTGCACAAGATCGTGGTCCTCACCAAAGCTTAGGCGAAACCAGTTTTGAACGTGATATCCAAGATATTAAAAAATTCGATGGCCAGCCTTTTACTGCCAAACTTTATGCACAGTTGCTAAAACTATCTGGCGTGGACACTGTGATGACCATTCACAACCATTCCGAGTCCGTTCAAAAGATGTTTACCGAAGTATTTGAAGGTGACTTCCATAATTTAATTCCTTATGAGATTTACGCGCATTACTTGTTGAATTCAAACATTCTACATTACGGTGAAGATGGGGAAGGATTAGTACTTTGTGCTCCCGATAAAGGCGCACGTGACTTCGTTAAGCAAATGTACAAAACACTCGGCCTAAGCAAAGCAAAATTTATTATGCTAGACAAAGACCGTACCGCTGAACGTAAAGTAGAAATCACTCTCCATAAAGAAAGCGAACACACTTTCGACGGCCTAGATGGTGCGAGCATTGTATTGTTTGACGACATGGTTCGCACGGGTTCTACCGTGGTAAAATCTTGCCAATTCTTACAACAAATCAATCCTCAACGCATGGTGTTTGCCGTATCGCATTTTTATGCCAGCGATGAAGGTCGTGAGCGTATGGCGCATCCAGCAATTGGTGAGATTTTAACGCTGAATACCCTACCCACGATTTTAAACCGTGATGAGCAAGGTCGCTTGCGTAAGAAAATGGTTGTGCTAAAAGTAGAGAAATGGCTTGCTCAAGAGCTTTGCAACATTCTTGATTTGCCACAGATCCACGAGCCTAACCCTTATAAAATCGATATGTCGTCTAAAAACCCTCGCTTTAAACGCAAAATTTGGTTTAGTGAAGAATTGTCTGAACTAAAAAGCTAATACGATACTTAGCTAACATTACCAACAAAAATGCCGCGATCACGCGGCATTTTTGTTTCTGTTCGATGTAACGTCGTTGTTAAGCACGAAAAGCCAATAAAAGAATGTCTTTGATTTTACGGTCTATTTCTACCTGAGCAGCCTCAAAATCCACTCGCTCTACCTTGTACAAGAAAGGTTGAACACCACGTAATTTCTTAATGGCTTGTGGATCTTCAGCTAACAAAACCGCCACATAAGAGAACGCGTCGTAATAAGGAAACGCTTGTTCACGCAATGCATTTAGATATGAATCGACAGACTCTTCACCAAACACTTGCTTGATGGCGGTAATTGCACCAAAGACCGCAACACCTTCACACAGTGCTGGCGTTTTAGCGCCTTCAAAACCGATAGGATATTGCCCACGAACCATTTCTTGAATGACATCCGCCAACAACATGACATCATTACTGAAGACACGAGCTGGCATCTGAATCTTATAACGGTATGGTTCATCGGCGTGTTCAAATACCGCACCTGGTTTGGCAATGTCATCACCAACTTCAAAACCATCAAACTTGGCTTCGGCAACGGCTTCGCCAAAAGAAACTCCACCGCAGGCAACCAAGCCGCACGCAGTTTCTCTAATTTATTTACTTCTGTTGAGTAAGTGTCTACCACAAGCTCATCCTTAATTTATTCTGAAAGAAACAGTGCGTTAGACTCATGATCAAAACGCCCTTTTAGATAAGCGAAACCTTACCACAACAGAGAAGATCAAGCAGGCTAAATTCAACGATAAATACACAGATTCCATGAAGAATACTGGAACCAATATCAATGCAATGACAAAAACAACTTATCGATTTTATCTTAGCTGACTGTCTTTACTGCCCGCCCGATTGTACCAAGACGTTCGACCTTTCTTCTCTTGCTCAGACTGACATTGAATACACAAACGTACACCTTGAATGGCTTTGCGACGAGGCTCAGGAATCACTGCGTCGCATGCTTCACAATGAGTCAGGCTCTTACCTTTTGGCATACTGTTTTTTGCACGCTCGACTTCAGAGTCTACCGTCGCGTCTATTTGATCTTGCACCGCGCCATCTTGCGCCCAACCGCTCGCCATAATCGTTCAGCCTCAGACTTTAGAAATAACCGATTTACCATTTAGCAATCCTTTACAATTACTTTATTATTGGCCGCCATAAAAGACACGCCCAAATATTTTTTATTTGCTTTACAGCATCATTTTAAACGTTAAGCCGACATAGAACCGATAACAGGTAAAAGTTTCATGAAAAACATAGTCATTTTGATCACTCTTTGCTCAATTAGTGCCAAAGAGGTATATGCCGGCGGTATGGATCTATCAAGACAACCCATTGCCCCTCTATTCGAGCAAGGAACGTATCTTGAATTAAGCGCCTATAGCGTTGATCCAGAAGTATCAGGCAAGCTAACGGATTCAATCCAATCAGGAAACGTGGCAAAAAAAGGCTATTTTTTCGGTGGCGCCTATAAACAAGACGTGTCCAACTCAACTTCCATAGCCATTATTGTAGATCAACCTTTTGGTGCAGATATTCGCTACCCTTCAAATTCGACTTATCCCCTTTCTGGAACCCGTGCTTCTGTCGATACCATAGCCATCAGCGGAATCGTTCGCTATAAAATAAATCCTCCTTTTTCAGTCTATGGCGGGCTAAGAAATGTCACATCAAGTGGTGATGTTACCGTCAATCAGCGATCGAACAATCTACTCTACACCATGAAAACAGATACTCAGAACGATTGGGGTTATCTGTTGGGCGCAGCCTATGAAATTCCAGATATCGCGCTTCGGACCTCGTTAACCTATCACTCAGCGATAAAGGTGAATTTTGATAGCCAAGAAAATATAGTCAGTTCCTCTTTTACGAAAGAGACGTCGTTTAACGTCGATATGCCTAAATCATTAAACTTCGACTTTCAGACTGGTATTACACAATCCACACTTCTGATGTTTTCTGCCCGTTGGGTTGAATGGAACAAAACAAAAATCACTCCCCCGCTTTTCACCCAGTTTGTCAATCAAGCAAATAACCTTGTTGGTTATAGAGACAACTCTCTCACCTACTCTCTCGGGCTTGGCCAGAAACTAACAGACAACTTTACAGGGTTACTCTCCATCGCGTATGAAAAACCATCAGGAAACCTAGTTAGTAACCTGTCACCAACCGATGGCTATACTTCATTAACTGCTGGGCTAAAATATCAAGCAACACAAAACACTGCCATTACGACAGGCGTATCCTATACATGGATTGGTGAAGCTAAGGCTAATCTAGCGAGCAATGAAGTAACATTCGAAAACAATCACAGCGTGAATTTTGGAGTGAAACTGTCTCATCATATGTAATATTTTGGAAACACCTAGTAACAAGGCCTTATTGCCACCTAATAAATAGAGTAAATAAGGCTTTCTGTCATACTTCTATTCACAATCATTGTTAGTTTGTTCGTATACGTCCTTCCGTTTACGTTATCGGTTACTCAACAATATTCCACCACCCATGGTGATAAACAAGCCGCCTGTTATTTTGGTGATTTTTGCTTCCATGTTTTTTAATGAAAAGCGTTTTCCTAGGCGAGCGATACCAAAAGCATAGCCGATATGCACGCTAGTAACGATAGCGCAGATAGTAATAAACATGATCGAAAACTGTTGATACGCTGGCGATTCTAGGGTTAAAAACTGGGGTAAAAAGGCAGACAAAAATATCAACGTTTTAGGGTTACTGGCTGAAACCAAGAACGCCTCACCAAACAGCGCAAGTCCGGTTTTAGTCGACTTAGTGACAACTGTATTATCTATAGCATCAAAAGTAGATTTCTTTTTGGATCGTAACGCTTTAATCCCAAGGTAAATCAAATAGGTTCCGCCTAATATTTTCATCACCAGAAACCAAACCGGCAATGTTTGTAACAATGCGCCAACACCCAAAGCAACTAAGCACACGATCAACAACTGGCAGGTCAAATTACCGAAAATAGTAATGAAGGCTGATTTCCAACCGAATTGAATACTGTTCTTAAGCACCAACAATACGTTCGGCCCCGGTGACAGAGTGGTCACCAAGTAAGCCAAGAAAAACAAAGTCCATAGATGGAAGGCCATAGTTCACTCCTAGGTAAACACCAGATTGATTGCCCAAATTAAATCAGACTGATTATGAAATGGATAGTTAACACTAAATAGAAGATTAATTTACCACCGTATTTTGTTGGCAGCTGAATATTTCGTTATCGATTGGCAAGATCATTCAATTTACCCACACTGTGGGTATGTTAGAATCTTCTGTTCCAGCCGCAAGAGCGGTGGTTTAGACAAGACCATTTTGTACGGTCTTAATATTTATAAATATTTTTTGGAGACAAATCCATGCGTTTATCGCTTAAAATGGCATTAGCCGCACTTGTTGCCGCTATACCCGCTCTTGCATCCGCTCACCCAGGACACGAACACACAACCAGCTTTATGACGGGCTTTATGCACCCTATGGGTGGTTTGGACCATTTGTTAGCGATGCTAGCCATTGGCCTTTGGGCTGCAAGCCTTGGTGGTCGTGCTTTGTGGGCGATTCCTGCCGCATTTGTTGGCACCATGTTGGTTGGTGGCGGATTAGCGGTTGCGGGTGTGCAAGTTCCTTTCATCGAGCAAGGCATTGTCTTGTCGGTGATTCTGATGGGCGCTTTGTTAGTTGGCGCGGCACGTTTCCCTATTGCCGTTTGTGCTGGCATTGCTGGATTGTTTGCTCTTTTCCATGGCGCCGCTCACGGTTTAGAAATGCCTTTGAATGCTAACGGAGCTGAATATGCATTAGGCTTTGCTGCTGCAACCGCACTGTTGCATATTGTTGGTATCGGCTTTGCTATTATAATGGCTCGTTTTCAAGCTCCCATTTTGACTCGCATTATGGGTAGCTTGATTGCCGTCGCAGGTGTCTTTCTCGCCCTAGTATAAATGGCTTTTCACGCCACGATTTGATCACTAAATCGTGGCGAACTCTTCTTCTCTCCATCAACTATCGTTTGGTTTAACTGCCGCTTAATGCAATATAATCAAAACAATAACCTCATATGAATTTACAAAAAAACCAAATACCTCTAAGCAATTTATGTGTATGATTCCAGACTGTTTATCAATTATCGAATAAAGGATAGCTCATTGAAAAAAGCCGAGTTTAAACAGCCTTCAGCTCTATTTTTCTCGTTGGTCGCTTTTTTTGCTATTGCTTTATTTGGTGTTTATTGGACCCAATCCACGACCAATTCCATTATTAATCAACAACAATCTATTTTAAGCGGCCTTTCTCGCACGCAAGCCTCTCTTCTCGAACGCCGTCTATCCTCTATTTTTACCACGGCGCAAATATTAGCTTATGAAGTTGAACTAAATAATGGTAATACCGAATGGTTTGATAGCTACGCAGACAAACTGATACAGTCAATTGGTGGCATTGAAAACCTGCAACTCTCACCAGACGGTATTATTAAACAAATCTATCCACTGAAGGGCAATGAAGCCGCCATTGGACTCGATATTGTATCAACACCAAGATTCAAAGATGAGGCCTTATTAGCTATTCAAAATCGCCAACTCTTTGTTATTGGTCCCGTTCCTCTCGTTCAAGGCGGTGTAGCTGTGATTAGTCGTGCGCCGGTTTTTTTACATAAAGAAACCCAATATGAATTGTTTTGGGGATTTGCTTCGGCAGTTGTGTATTTAGAAAATCTATTAGAAACGACACAGTTAAAACAACTGGAGAAAGAGGGCTATCAATTCAGCCTTACCAGAATCTACGCAGATAGCAACCAAAGCATTCCTCTTTTCTCTTCAGCTATGCCTCTAACGGATATCAAAGCGTCAACGGAGTTGATTCTGCCCGTTGGTAAATGGACCCTTAGCGTTAGCCGTGATTTAGATCAACAATTAGAAAAACGCAGAATATCAGGCTATATGCTTTCTATTATTGTGGCGCTTTTACTCGCTATGTCGCTATACGGTATTTTACTTCAGCCACTTAGACTCAGAGTTTTAGTAAAAGAAAAAACCGCAGAACTGCAAGATTTAGCTTATAAGGACCCTTTAACTGCTTTACCAAACCGTCGTTACCTACAAGATAGCCTTCCACAAATACTATTTGATAATCAAAAGGCTAAGCGTATTTCAGCCTTTATTTACTTTGATCTCGATAACTTTAAACGCATTAACGACACCATAGGTCATGATGTTGGAGATCATGTTCTGGTTATTGTGGCAAATCGTCTCACTAAATTAAAAGGTATTTCCGACTTAGTGGTCCGCTTAGGTGGCGATGAATTTGGTATTTTATTGGGTGACGTGAGCAGTAAAAAACAAGCAGGCGAAAAAGCCACACGAATATTAGAGAGCATTCGTGCTCCAGCAAAACTAGAGACACGTGAGTACATGCTCAGTACTTCTCTTGGCATTGCCATGATACCTGAACATGGCTATGACTTAGTCACTATTATGCAGAACGCAGATATGGCTTTGTATCAAGCAAAGTCACAAGGTAAAAATCAATACGCTTTTTATACTGAAAATATGAAAATCAGCACTCATAACTTGGTCAAAGCAGAAGAAGACTTAACACAGGCCTTGCAAAAAAATGAGTTTGAACTGTACTTTCAGCCCCAGTTTGACCTTCATACCAACCAAGTCATTGGTGCAGAAGCTCTGATCCGCTGGAATCATCCTGAAAAAGGCTTAATTTTCCCCAATGATTTTATTCCACTGGCCGAAAGCACGGGAAAAATTGTGGTGTTAGGCTACTGGATTCTAGAAACAAGTATTGCTTATCTGGCTAGACGTAAATTGGAGAATAGACCCGATATTTTACTGCATATCAATCTTGCCTCCTCGCAATTGTCTGACCCATATTTTGTTGTTTTAGTTAAAGAGCTGCTGATTAAATATCAAGTGCCGGCTAATTTAATTGGCTTTGAAATCACTGAGACATCTATTCTTGAAGACGTCCACCTCGCAAGAGCACTGCTACAAACCTTTAAAGACATGGGCATTTGTATTGCGATTGATGACTTCGGCACAGGATATTCCTCTCTTTCTCAGCTAAAAAATCTTCCCGTGGATTTATTAAAAATTGATCGAAGCTTTGTGATAGACCTAGAAGAAGACCCAGACGACCGAAAAATTGTCGAAGCCATTATTGCCATGGCGCATAAACTTAATATTAAAGTATTAGCAGAAGGCATAGAAACCAGAGCACAGTGGAAAATGCTCGCTAATTTTCAATGTGACTTTGGTCAAGGCTACTATGTGAGTAAAGCGGTGACAGCGGAGGAATTCAATCGCGGCAGCCCTATCGTTCACATTGACTAGGGCAAAATTAAGGCTCTAAACGTCAAAGGCCTCTCATTAATATAAAAAAACCCTAAATGTCATTTCTAACATTTAGGGTTGGTAGTCTTCACTTGGACAAATTACTTATCGATTAGGACGCTAAACAGATAGCTCGACCATGATTATGCACTTCAACCAATTCTTTATGTAAGCTGCAGATGGCTTTTTCGTAATCTTCTTCATCGACAACAAACTGCATATCTACCTGACGCATAGATTGGTGCATTGCCAACACATTCACATTCTGTTCTGCAATGGCTTTTACCGCCTTCGCTAACATACCTGTGGTTTTCATATCACTACCTATCGCGGAAACAATCGCCACTTTACGTTGCGTAATCTCAGCGTCTGCAAAACGCTCATGCAATACTCTCATGACACGCTTCAAGGTTTTCAGGTTGATAGCCAAATAGTGTGTAATGGTATTCGCATTAATGTCTTTAGCGATGATATGCGCATGGAATTGTCTTAATACTTTAAGAATATCCACATCAAATTTATCGATATCACCTGCCATATCTTGATCGAACAGTTCCACGGCAAATACGCCACGACAGCCAGCAATGATCTCAACACAAGGTGCATCACTGACGTAATCACCAGTAATAAGCGTACCAGTATGCTCTGGCTCAAAGGTATTCTTCACACGCAATGATATACCACTTTGGCGTAAACCTTTCGCCGCTTTCGGATGAATCGCTTCCATCCCAAGATTAGCAAGCTGATCAGCGACATCGTAGTTGGTCCGACCTATTGGCACCGCTTTACTCTCACCAACCAAACGAGGATCGGCACTGCTTAGATGGAATTCTTTATGAATAACGGCTTCATGAGCTTTCGTCAGAACCGCAATTCGACTAAATGTCATTTCACTGTAACCACGGTCAAAAGTAGACATTAGACCTGTTTCACTGTGCGCATAACCTGTCGCAATAGGAAGCTCTTTGCTTAAATCGATATCTTTAAACGCATCTAGAATACGCTCATCAAGCGACATATGACTTGGACTATTCCAACCGGTCAAATCAACAAACACAGCGTTTACACCGTCGCGCTGTAAAAGGTGCGCGGTATTCCAAGCACTGTGTGCCTCGCCAAGACTGGCAAGCATTTCACGAACTGTCGCAAGGTGCTCACTAATTGAGAAATGTCCGTGTTGACAAAGACGATGCAAGTCTTCTAAACATTCTTGAGCTTCTTTCAAACGACTATTTAAAAAAGCATCCGCTTTATGGCGTAGCTCTCCCGCTTCAAATAGGCTGTGATTGATTGCCAACATTGAATTGCGAACATCTTGCAAAGCAGGAAACCAATTGTTTTGCTTGCGCTCCTGAGCAAACAAAGCAAATACACCTGCGTCACCCGTTTTCTTATGCTCCAACAGCTTATCTGTCATACCTGCATAAGCAGAAACAACGAATATTCGCTGGTACATATTATTCGCTAAAGTGGGTTTAAAAATTATATTATCTCTAACTGAACGGTAGTCACTCATGGACGTGCCGCCGATTTTCTCAACTGTATGTTGTCCCATCATTTTTCCAATTTTTAAGGGGCTAAAAGCCAACTTATGCCGAAATTTAAAACTGCCGCTATATTGTCATAAGGTTGCGGAAAATTTAAGCACTAATCGCTCTTTTTGAGGCCTTTAATCGACTTCCTAGCCGCGATGTATTCAGGCCTTGGCGCCGTATTACCAAACGGTAAAACCACACGATTCGACAAGGCATTGTAGACAAAAAATAAATTCGACCTAGGCGATGAAGTAATATTGCTATTTGAGCCATGTAGCAGATTGCAATCAAACAAAATAATTCTGCCAGGCTGACCAACAGCTGCTTCAATACCATTCTGCTCAATCAATGACTGCAATGAGACATCATCTGGAATGCCAACATCTTGTTTTTTAAGCGAAGAAAGGTAGTTATTGTCTGGTGTTTCACCAACACAAGATATAAACGTTTGATGAGAACCCGGAATCAACAACAAAGGGCCATTATGATAATCATTGGGAGTCAGTGTAATCGACATACTCAAGGCTCTCATACGCGGCATACCGTCTTCCGTATGCCATGTTTCAAAGTCCGAATGCCAGTAAAAATCTTTTCCACGAAATCCTGGCTTATAATTCAAACGCGTCTGATGAAGATAAACCTCGTCACCCAAAAGATATTCTGCAATTCGAACTAACCGTGGGTCTTGTGCGATACTCTGAAAAAAATGACTCAACTTATGAACATCAAACACCGAACGAACATCACCGCTACTCACTTCTGTAATACTTTCTGCTCTGTGCTTTATTTCATCACTGTCTCGTAAGCGCTGCATATGTCGTTGCATATCAGCCACTTCATGATCATCAAAAAGATCATCTAAGAATAAAAAACCTTTCTTTTCATACTGATCTAAAAGCGCTTCTTCGAGCGGCGCTTTTTTTCGGTCATTGGAGTAAATAACGGGGTCTTGGCGATGAATGTGCGTTGGTGAAGAATACTGTCTAGAGGGATACACATCTTTTTGTTCTCCTCGTATGTTCTTTTTCACCCACTCTTCACTAGAATTTTTTTACTTGAAAGCTCTTGTTCCAAAAGCTTCGTATCATAAAAAACATTTCTTGCTAAAGCTGATGCCGACGCGGACATTATCGTACCCCCTCATCTACTCCTTCAATATTAACGAATTGATTTTATATGTATTCTTAATCCAACAGCTCGTAAGCGCCTTCGGAGTTATGTACTTCTTTGCCAGTAATAGGCGGATTGAAGACACAAGCCAATTTCAATTCTTTAAACGCTCGTAAGGTGTGTGCGTCGTGTTTATCTAGCACATAAACAACACCTGGCTTAATATGATGCTTTTGACCCGTCTCGCGACTTTCCACTTCACCTTCGCCAGAAATGCAATACACAGATTCAAGGTGATTTTGATAGTGCATATCAAAATCCTTACCTTCATAAATAGTCGTAATGTGGAAAGAGAAGCCCATATTGTCTTCTTTCAATAAAAGACGAGTGCTTTCCCAATTTCCGTCTGGAGACACAACACGGCGTTCGGTTTTTTCACATTCAGCTAAATCACGTGCAAACATTCTTTTCTCCTTATGATCCGAAGATCGCTTCATTGTCGGTAAAGCGTTACCGAAAGAAACTTGAGGTTTTTGACTTACTATTTACTTCACTCAAGTGTTCGACACAAAAGACCGCCCTCAAAATAAGAAGGCGGCTTTGTATAAGAGAGACTAGACAGCGATATCATAGTTCTCATCAAAATAACTTTTTGCCTCAGGCATATCGTCTTCTTTAGCACACACATCACGAATGGCATTCTCTAAAATATCAATACCTTGTTTTAGATCTTCATCACTAATAATAAGCGGACAAAGGAATTTAACGACTTGATCATCAGCGCCAGATGTTTCGATCATCAGACCATTCTGGAAGCATTTTTTAGTAATCTTGCCAGCCAACTCACCACTCACGCAGTTAATGCCTCGCATCATGCCTCGACCTTGAAGAGTGAAGTTACCCTCACCAAATTCATTGACGATCGCTTGTGTACGCTCATGAATGTACTCACCTTTACGCTTAATCTCTTTTTCAAACGCATCATCTTTCCAGTAAGTCTCAATGGCTACTTTAGCCGTAACAAAGGCAAGATTATTACCACGGAATGTACCGTTATGCTCACCGGGCTTCCACTCATCCAACTCAGGACGCATAAGAACAACTGCGAACGGCAAGCCATAACCACTTAGTGATTTCGACATAGTAACGATATCCGGCTTAATGCCAGCGTCTTCAAAACTGAAGAAGGTACCAGTACGACCACAACCCGCTTGGATATCATCAACGATTAGAAGAACACCGTGCTTTTTACAAACGGCTTCTAGATTCTGCAACCAACCAAAGCTTGCGGCATTAATACCACCTTCGCCCTGTACCGTTTCAACAATCACGGCAGCAGGCGTATCAACACCACTACTAGAATCAGATAGAACCTTGTCAAGATACTCAGTAGTTTCAATACCATCACCTAAATAACCATCAAAGGGTACGGTAGAAACGCCAGCACCAAGGCTAGTACCTGCAGCACCACGATGATGAGAATTACCCGTTACGGATAAAGCCCCTAAACTGCAACCGTGGAAACCATTGGTAAAACTGATGATATTTTCACGACCAGTGACATTACGTGCCAATTTCAGCGCTGCTTCTACGGCGTTAGTACCCGTTGGTCCAGTAAACTGCACCATATACTCAAGACCACGAGGCTCAAGAATGTGCTTTTTGAATACTTCAAGGAATTCACCTTTGGCTTTCGTATGCATATCTAGACCATGTGTAATTCCATCCTCTAGAATGTATTCCACCAATTTTTCTTTAAACACTGGATTGTTGTGGCCGTAGTTTAAAGTACCTGCGCCCGCCAAGAAATCTAGGTACTTATTACCTTCTTGGTCAAACAAGTGAGCCTCCTTGTGCACGGTGAAAAACGCGTGGGAAAGAGCGGGCATAAGACTGTACTTCTGATTCGATTTCGTCAAAAATTTTCATATTTTCATCATCCTTTAAGTGAATAAACTGTTGTTTTGAGCAATATGTTAGAAAGCAAAAACTGAGAACGACACTTTAGGACTCATCGCATTTCTAACTTATCTCCTGATAAATCCATCAGATCTCTGATTTCTTGAAAAAAGGACCGATCCTGACTAAATGTTCGGTATCGTGTAATCCTTTAAAATGATCTTTCTTATCAAACATTACAGATTCTTCTAAAGCCGCTTCTAACTGGTCTGCCAGTCGTCGGAACAAAGCCCATGAACCTTCATTTGATGCTGTAATACTAGTTTCAATGTAACGCACACCTGCACATGCTGTTCTTTCCAGTAGTGATAAAAGCATTTTTTTCGCTAAACCTTGCCCACGCGCCTTCTCACTAACCGCTACTTGCCAGATAAACAAAGTGTCTAGCTGATTGGGGATAATATAACCAGAGACAAATCCCAACATACTTCCACCCTCCACACTAGCAACAACCGAGGTTTCGTTGAAATGGCTTGCTTGTAGCAAGTTACAGTACACCGAGTTTGTATCCAGTGGTGGACAGGCTGCCACCAACTGATTAACAGCCATACCATCTATCGCACTGGGTTTAGTAAACACAATTCTTTCTGAATTCATAATTATATCCATTAGAAAACAAAGTATTTATAACCAGTTAAACTTATAAGCCGGACCGTTACCAAACATCGTAACCGCCTAAATAAAGAGGCTTAACGTCAATAAACTGATATTTAAAACAATTTAATTTGATGTCTAATCATTCTACATGAAATCAAATATATGTCCAGATATTTATTTAGAGAACTAACTATTACATGCGTAACCTTATTGATTGATAATTCATTTTAAAAGGTAAGGAACAAGCAAAATGATAGAAAACGCCACAAAAAAACATTTTTAGTTGCATATCCCTATCGAAATTCGGAAAATCCCGCCCCTACTCAGAGTTTTGCTTACCAGCAATATTTCGTGCTGGCAAAATAGGAAGCATAGGTATGGGTCAAAAAACCAACTCTGATCGCTGTTTATGTTTTTGCTTTCAACCATTTAGAGATAATTATGACAAATAAAACATCAATCCAGGACTCGTGGGCGAGCCGATGGATCTTTATTTTGGCAGCTACAGGTTCTGCTGTCGGTTTGGGTAACATTTGGAAATTCCCTTACATTACCGGCGAGAATGGTGGTGGCGCCTTCGTTCTTGTGTATCTAACTTGTATCTTACTGGTTGGTATCCCGATAATGATGGCCGAAGTATTTATTGGACGACGTGCTCGTAAAAATCCAATAAATGCATTAAGTGACGTAGCAGAAGAATCTGACAGTACTAAAAAATGGGGCCTAATTGGTGTCATGGGAATGCTGTCTGGCGTTCTAATTTTTTCTTTCTACTCTGTGGTTGGTGGCTGGGTACTTCACTACATAAAAGTCATGCTAACAGGCGAAATGAGTGGCATTTCATCTGATGAGGCAGGAACTGCCTTTGGTGCTCTTCTTGCAGACCCTGCCACTCTTCTAGGTTGGCATACCTTATTTAGCATCATGACCGTCGTTGTCGTTGCAGCAGGTATTAATAAAGGGATTGAAACCGCTACTCGCATTATGATGCCAGCGTTATTTGTTTTACTAATCATCTTACTTGGTTATGCAATGACGACTGGCGGTTTTGCTCAAGGCTGGAACTTTATGTTTCATTTTGACTTTAGCAAACTCACATGGAACGCAGCGCTAATTGCTTTGGGTCATTCTTTCTTCACCCTATCTCTTGGCATGGGAACCATTATGGCTTATGGTTCTTATATGACCAAAAAAGCCTCTATCGGTAAAACAGTTTTGACTATTGGTGCACTGGATACTCTAGTGGCTCTAGTGGCTGGTCTTGCTATATTCCCGATTATCTTCTCAAACGGTATGGATCCAGCCGCAGGCCCAGGCTTGATGTTTATTTCACTGCCTGTAGCTTTTGGTCAAATGCCTTTTGGCCAGTTGTTTGGCACTCTGTTTTTCGTGTTAGTCGGTGTTGCTGCATGGACATCCGCGATTTCTTTACTAGAGCCAACTGTTGCCTTTTTGGTAGAACGCTTGAAAATGAAGCGAGTTACCGCTTCTATTGGTTTAGGCGTGATTGTTTGGGGATTGGGGATTGCCTGCCTAGGTTCGTTTAACTTTATGGCTGACGTTACTTTCTTCGGCAAAAACACATTCGATTTCTTAGATTACATTACTGCCAACATTATGTTGCCACTAGGTGGTATTTTGATTGCATTGTTTGCTGGCTGGATAGTGAAAGATAAGTTTGCAAAAGATGAGCTAGAAACCTCAGATACGATCTACAAGTTGTGGAACTTTTCGATGAAGTTCACAGCTCCGATCGCGGTTGCTGTAGTATTGTACTTCTTATTAAATCCTATCAAATGATTTAATGAACACGCCCCCACCGGAACATTACTCTGGTGGGGCATTTTTAACGTCTGTAAAAAATCACATCGATCTTAGGGCGTAATTTTCCCCTGCAGCCTGAATAGTGTTGCTCAACTCAGAAGCCACATTGGTCTGTTGAATTTTATTCCAAATAGTTTCATGAAAATAAAACGCGACCGTATTAATAGCGGGTTCCACTATCGCCACCAAGCCGCCAACCAACAAACTGCCAGTTATAAGGTACGCGACCGAAAACGCTATCGAAAAGTGCATTACCGCAAAAGTCATTGTTTTAGCCATGTTGAGTCTCCTGTTGATTTACTATAGAGACTAAGGGAAGGCTTAATATAAGAAAAATATATTATAGATATTTATCTAATAGCTTTTTACTTTCAATGTCACACTTTACCCAAGAAATCCACTACGCCCTCTAAAAGCTCAGAATAAACATTTACTTGCGCAACCTCAGGCATAGCAACTTCACGAGTCGCTAACCAAAAGCTTGGACTTATGACACCAACAGGCCGTCGCCATTGCTGTATTTGCTGTATAAAGTCAGTCACTTTATTAGCAAATTCATTTTCACAAAAGACTAATACAGACCTTGGATTTATTGCCTCAACAAGGCTAGACCAATCTTGACTGTGTTGTATATTTGGCACCACACGACACGACACCCCCTTATCAAGTAAGATAGCCGCTGACATATAGCACCATAAGATACGCTGAGACGACAGACCAGTTATTAGCATCTTAGGTAAGCTCTTTTTCTGAACGTTAAAATGACTTTGTCGCGTCATTAGGCATGACAATATGACCGATTCAGAAAACGCTAAAAACGCCCCTTTCCCTAACTGCTCAAAGCTCGGTAACAACCAATCTCGTATCGCAATTTCAGCAGGATATTGAGAAAAAATTTGCTGGTACATCTGTTCGATCTTATCAGCCTGAAACATTTTTGCGGCATGGATTAAAGACTCTTGCCACTCCAACCATTCACTGGAAGGTAAGACGCCATCGAATGCAGCGCCTTGTTCTAATAAAGCTCTTACCTTACTGACAGCAACACCCTGCTGAACCCAGCGCAATATACCCTCTACACGCAACACATCAGTCTGGTCATAAAGTCTATGCCCTTTTGCTGTACGCTTCGGCTTTAACAAACCATAACGCCGCTCCCAAGCCCTAAGCGTGACAGAGTTCACCCCCGTTTTTAAGGATAAATCTCGAATAGGAAAATACCCTGAACCACTCGATAACGCAGATTCATCTAAAACCTCTTGGGAGGCTTCACCGTGTGTTTTTACCGCTTGATTCGATCGACTCATACATTTTTCCAACAAATCATCACTCATATAAGGCAATTCACCTATTGTGACCTAAACTTCTATAACCACCAAAAACGACGCCAATAAAACTATACAAATTTTTTTGTACAATCCAGTTGCTTTTCTTATACAGTTTTCTATATTGTATAAGAAAAGCAACATGGACACTGGGAAAAAACGAAATGAACACATTATCTACCGGTCAAGTTCACACTCCAACGTTTGATATTGCCATTATTGGTGCAGGCCTTGCTGGCAGCTTATGTGCGCATTTGCTATCCCAGTCTGGCAAAACGGTATGTGTCATTGATAAGAGCCGCGGCAGTGGCGGTCGGGCAAGCAGCAAAAGAATAGACGATGATCATAGCTGCGATCTTGGTACGCCTTACGTTGTTGCTAAGCAGCCCGAAGTGATTGAACTCTTCAAACAACTGACTAAAGAGCATGTCGCTGCGCCATGGAAACAACTCAATAAAGCGGATACTCAAGCCTTTGTGGGTGTTCCCAAAATGAGCGCTATTACACGTCATTTGCTAGGTAACACACATTTCATCACAAATACTCGTATCCAACACTTAGAGCAAATAACAGAAAAAAACCAGCAACCACACTGGCAACTAAGAGACGATAAGTACCAACCCATTGTGATAGCGAAAACCATTATTATCGCAGCACCAGCACCGCAAGCGGCCTCAATATTAGCCACTCACAGCGAATTGGCGGTACTCCTACTTAGAGCAAATCAAGCAAGCGCTTCTTATCAATCACAATGGGCAATGTGGTTAGAAACAGACACATGTGATCTAAATGCGCTTATTGAACCGAAAAATTCACTAATCAAACGCATGATTAAAGACAATTACAAACCCATGCGTCACAGTGAAAAAATAGATCGTTGGGTCATTCAAACTCATCCAGATTGGACTAAACAGCACCTTGATCATGATAAAGAATGGGTCACCCAGACACTTCTGCAAGCCTTTGCAGACATAACCGAACACAGAGTACTAAAACACGGTGAGCCACATCGTTGGTTCTTCAGTCGATTTACCGAAAATAAAGGCAATAACGCCTTTGCTTGGTCAGCAGAAAACAACGTTGGATTGGTTGGTGATTGGCTATGTCAAGGCGACGCAGAAGGCGCATTACTCAGCGCGCTCTCACTTATTCAATACATTAAAGACCCAAAATAGAAGAATATTGGAGGATTCAACTATGACGCACTCGCAACCGTCACCGGATCAATTGCCCCATAAAATCCCAGTTGGAATCAGCTCTTGCCTACTCGGAGACAATGTTCGCTTTAATGGTGGCCATAGTCATTCAGACTATTGTGACAACATACTCAGCCAATATTTTGACTACCAGAAATTTTGTCCTGAAGTGGCGGCCGGCTTCGGTACACCTCGCCCAACGCTACGACTAGAGGGCGATCCTAACTCACCAAGAATGGTTTTCAGCAAACATTCTGATCAAGATGTTTCTGATGTTTTCATGGCGGCGTCTAACCAGTACCTAGAAAAACTAGACCATTTAGACGGCTATATTTTGATGAAAAAGTCACCAAGTTGTGGCATGGAACGAATCAAGGTTTATCAGGAAAATGGTCACCCGCACATGCAAAGAAGTGTCGGACTTTTTACCAAAGCACTGAGACAACGCTATCCATTGCTACCGATTGAAGAAGACGGACGTTTAAATGACCCCGCACTGCGTGAAAATTTTTTGCTGCGAGTCTTCACTCATCATGATTTTCGTCACAGCATGACTGCTGATGCTCGGATGAAAGACCTGATCGCCTTCCACAGTCGTTACAAATACATGGTCATGGCCCACTCACAACCTACTTATCGTCAGCTTGGACGCATGCTCTCAGGTAATGACCCAAGACCTTTTGATGAATTAAAAACGGCTTATTTTGACATTTTAATGACCACACTATCAAAACCAGCCGAACGCAAAAACCATTGCAATGTTCTTATGCATCTAGTGGGGTATTTAAAGCACGCTGTAGATGTATCGGTGCGCAACGATATTTTAGATGTGGTTGAGCAATACCGACGCGGCGAAGTTAACCTTGCCACTCCCGTTACTTTACTTCGTCACTACTTAAAGCATTACGGCAGTGAATATGTAAACCAACAAAGCTACTTTATCCCCTATCCATCGCCTCTTGGTATTCGTAATACAGTTTGAAGGTAACACAGAAAAATGAACATTGAACATCTGGTTTGGTTAAGAAACGATCTTCGTTGTCTGGATAACCCTGCGCTCTATTTCGCCTCACTCGAAGCGGGCAAGGCAGAGCAAGGCATAGCGGTTATCCTAACCCCTACACCAATACAGTGGGAGAAACATAACGAATCAGACGCAAAAACTGGCCTTCGCGCTGGGCTGATGAAGTCTCTTGCTAACACCTTAGCAACACTAGGCATCCCGTTGCATGTTATTGATGCCGACACGTTTGACCAACTCCCTGAAGCCATCACCACTTTCTGTCTCAACCACAATATCAAACATCTTTGGTTTAACCGCGACTTACCGATTCACGAACAGCAGCGCGATCTAGCAGTGTGTGAACAGTTACAGCAACATCAGATTCACACTCACGTACAAGCGACTGACATCATTGTTCCGCAAGATGTGCTGAGTCAGCAAGGTACGCCATTTAAAGTCTTCACACCCTTTTTCAACAAATGGATAAGTCTGCTTGCTCAACAAGATAACACACCGATGCCAATGCCTGAATCTCAAGCAGAGCCGCTGCCAGAGCCCAGCTTAAATTTGACATGGGAAAAACCATTTAGAGACGATCTATGGCCAGCCGATCATGACACAGCAAAACAAAAACTTTGGCAGTTCTGTCATCACAAAGAACGCCATTACCAAACTGCTAGAGATTATCCCATTGAAGCCCGCCACCAGCACATTATCACCTTATCTTGCCTTAGGTGCTTTAGGGCCAAGACAATGTTTAGAGGCCATTCTCTATATTTGTAACCAAGAAGGAAGACGCTGGCAAGAAAGTATCTGGCTAAAAGAGCTTGCATGGCGTGACTTTTACCGCCAGTTGATGAGCCATTTTCCTTTTCTTTGCATGAATCGACCATTCAAGCCAGAAACAGATGCCCTGGTATGGAGAGAGAACGAAGAAGAATTTCAAGCATGGTGTGAAGGCAGAACAGGCTTCCCTATTGTTGATGCAGCCATGCGTCAATTAAACCAAACGGGGTGGATGCATAACCGCTTAAGAATGATCACTGCCAGCTTTTTTACCAAACTAATGTTTGCCGATTGGCGCAAGGGCGAGGCTTACTTCATGAGTAAACTCATTGATGGAGAGTTCGCGGCAAACAATGGTGGATGGCAATGGAGCGCATCCACCGGATGCGATGCCGCTCCTTATTTCCGTGTTTTCAACCCCACAAGACAATCTCAAACTTACGATGAAAATGGAGATTTTATTCGACGCTTTGTTCCGGAGGCTCGCCAAACTTGACGCAAAATCCATTCATGACCCTAAACCTGAACAAAGAAAACGCTGCCACTACCCTATACCTATCATTGATTATAAATCAGCAAGGTTAGCGGCTATTGCGGCGTTTGACACAATAAAAGATCGTTAGGATAACGGTGTTTTTCTGTTGTCCATAGCGAGATTATTGGCAAAAACGAAAAACACCTATATACTTTGAACTGTAACTTTTCAAACTAATCTTTTACAGATCAAAACAAAACCCTATAATCCGTAAAATTTTCGGGATTACTGAATACATATGCCTAACTCACCACAACACTTACACGACGTTTTAGTCCATCTACGACGCATTATTCGCGCTACTGATCTTCAATCAAAGCGTGTAGTAAAAGCTTGCGGATTAACGATTCCACAAATTATGGTACTGCGTTCTATCGAAGCACTTGGCGATGTAACGGTTCGCAAGATATCGGATAGTGTCTCATTAAGCCAAGCAACCGTGACAACCATATTAAATCGTTTGGAAGATCGAAAATACGTAGAACGAGTTAGAGCACAAAAAGACAAACGAATTGTCAATGCACGACTAACAGAGTCCGGACTTGAAATACTCAAAACAACGCCACCATTACTTCATGAAAAGTTCATTGACGAGTTTGAATCACTAGAGGGCTGGGAACAAACTCAAGTCCTTTCATCATTACAACGTATTGCTATGATGATGGACGCAGAAAATCTCGATGCTGCTCCACTATTGGATATTAATTCTCCTGACGCTATGGCTTAGCACATATCAGAATTAACAAAAAATGGCCGCAACGATGCGGCCATTTTTTGATCTTATATAATGCTATCAAACCATTATTTTAAATTCAGCACATCCTGCATATCATACATACCTGCAGATTTCCCCTCTAACCAGCTTGCTGCACGTACAGCACCTTTGGCAAAGGTCATTCGACTACTAGCCTTGTGAACAATCTCAATACGCTCACCTTCAGTCGCAAACCAAACGCTGTGCTCACCAACAACATCGCCCGCGCGAATGGTCTCAAAGCCAATTTCTTTTTGAGTACGGGCACCAGTTTGGCCTTCACGACCATAGACAGCACATTCTTTTAAATTGCGTCCTAACGCTTCAGCAACCACTTCCCCCATACGTAATGCCGTACCAGAAGGTGAGTCGACTTTGTGACGGTGATGCGCCTCTACAATTTCCACATCATAATCATCACCCAAAATCTGCGCAGCAGTCGCCAATAGCTTAAGCGTTAAATTCACACCAACACTCATATTAGGGGCAAATACTATAGGCGATCGTTTTGCTGCTTCATTTAGTTTTGCTTTTTCAGCGTCATTTAAACCCGTTGTTCCAACCACGATGGCTTTTTGATGTTTAGCACAAAAAGCGGCATTTTCTAACGTTAACGTCGGTGTGGTAAAATCAATTAGAACATCAAAATCATCCACACAATCAGCCAACGACGCAACCGCAGCAACGCCCAATTTTCCAACCCCAGCAATCTCGCCTGCATCGGCCCCAATCAAACTACTGCCAGGCTTTAAAATAGCCGCGCCCAAAAAAACACCATTAGCGTCATTAATAGCGGTAATTAAATTTTTTCCCATGCGCCCGGACGCGCCAATAACTGCTACTCGCATTTGTCTGTTTCCTCAATTTTGTCTGCGCAAACCATAGCAAAAATTCTCTTGAATCTCAGCATTAAAAATCAACAACTCGCCATACAAACAAAAAAAGAAGCCGAAGCTTCTTTTTATATATCTACGCGCTAAAACGCCTAAAAGATTTCATTAGGCCGCAACTCTTCAACATTGTCCAAACCAAACTCAATGGCGCCATCGGAAGGAACATCATCCACCGTCGTCCGCATAGTCGGACGAGAGGTGTCATTTTGCTTAATCACAATTTCAACACGCCGATTTGTGGCGCGGTTCACTGAGGTGTCATTTGGCACCAAAGGACGGGTATCCGCATAACCAGTCACGGCAAAACGATCCTGATTAAGAATTCCAGTTGAAAATAACTCTTCAGCGACAGAAATGGCTCGGGCAGAAGATAGCTGCCAATTCGAGCGAAAACGACGGCTGTCAATCGGCACATTATCCGTATGCCCTTCGACTGAAATTGTCCCTTGAATACCTGCCAAGACATCACGAATTAAGTCAATAACAGGAATAAAGTCGTAATTTAGCTCCGCAGAACCGGACTCAAACGATCCTTTGTCCTTAATCCTTATCGTGATTGTCTGCTCTTGCGTTTCTATTTCGACTGTACCTTTTGAAATCTCTTCACGCATCACTGAGGCAATCATTTGCGCATCGCCCTCTGTTTCTTGAATTTTTTTCTCTCGATCAAGATCCGCGTTAGATTTATCCACAAAAGTAACTGGCGAAGGGGAGCCGGAGTTATTTTGCTCTTTCAATTCCGCATCACCGGGCTTACAAATAACCTCAAGCGTATTTTCAGGAGTACTGTCTACTTTTTGCCTCACTTCATTAATCGGTGTTGGCTCAGGTCGACCTGGACTAAACTCTTGGGCAATTATCGACGTTCCCATCGGAATTGAATCTGCTTTCAATTCACTCTGCACACCAAACGCTGCTTTCAATGAACCAGCAAGCTGCTTAAATTTCAACACATCCATCTCAGCAAACGACAGCAAAAGTACAAAGAAACACATTAACAACGACATGAGATCCGCAAACGTTCCCATGTAAGCAGGTAAGCCCTCTACACATTCGGGGCAATCTGACTCTTCTTCATCACTCATTATCGAATCCGTTTACAACTAAAATATTATTCACGTTCAGTTCGCTTGCTTTCAGCAATATAGGTTTTTAAAGCACCATCCAAAATACGAGGGTTTTGGCCTGACTGAATGGCAAGCAAGGCATCCAAAATAAGCTTCTGACAAGTTAACTCCTCATTAGCACGAATGTTTAACTTAGCTTGAATGGGCAAGCACACCATGTTTGCTAACATCGCACCATAAAGAGTGGTCAATAAGGCAATAGCCATCGCAGGGCCGATAGCCTTAGGGTCGTCCATGTTAGCCAGCATCTGCACCAAGCCGACCAGTGTCCCTATCATCCCCATCGCAGGGCCAACATCACCAAAGGCTTTAAACACTTTAGCGCCAGCCGTATGACGAAGATACGACTGGTTCATATCTTTAGTTAATTGGCTTTTCACAACATTACTATCATGACCATCCACCAACATTTGAATGCCTTTTGACAAAAAAGGGTGTCCAACTTCTTTTCCTTCTAAAGAAAGCAACCCCCCTTTTCGTGCTTCATCGGCTAATCCGTATATTTCATCGATCAAAGTATCTAACGGAACGCTTTTAAACATAAACGCTTTTGCCGCCACCTTACCCGCGCTAAGAAACTGGCTTAAAGGATATTGCATCAAAACAACGAAAGTAGATCCGACCAAAACAATCAACGTGGATGCTGTATCAATAAACATTCCCGCTGACCCACCAACAAAAATGGCGGAAATAATTACTATAAAAGACCCAACAAGTCCTATTAACGTTGCGATATCCACACACGTCTCCTGACAAAAAAGCTATAATACGACCAATTAATGCTAGTGATTCTATACGAAACAAAGACAAAGGATGACATCTTCTTACAGGATTTTTGTAATTTTCATTAACACTCCCTCGAACAATGGGCAATTTTCTGTTACAAAACGTAGGTTCAAAATAAGAGTAGTCATCATGTCACGTAAAACAAATGTCCGCCATTTTGAAGAGAACCTCAGCGAGTTGGACACGCTGGTCACACAACTTGAATCGAATCAGCTCTCACTCGAAGAAGCATTAAAAGCCTTTGAAAAAGGCGTAAAGCTTAGCCAAGAATGTCAAACGGTCTTAACACAAGCTGAGCAAAAGGTTCAAATTTTGCTAGAAAAGCAAGATGGTGAACACCTAGAAACCTTTGATCCGGAATTAAATTCGTGACGCTAAACGATTTTTCTAAATACGCCCGTCAGCGCGTAGATGCATACCTTACGCAAAATTTAGACCAATATAAACCCGCAGATCATTTACAGGAGGCTATGGCATACAGCTTATTTAATGGCGGCAAACGCGTTCGCCCTATGTTGACCTATGCCGCCGCTTCCTTATTTGGTGAAGCAAACAGTCTTACAGATGCTTGTGCAGCAGCCATTGAGTCAATCCATGCCTATTCCCTAATCCATGACGACCTTCCAGCCATGGACAATGATGACTTACGCCGTGGCAAACCTACCTGTCATATTCAGTACGACGAGGCGACAGCCATATTAGCAGGCGATGCATTACAAACGTTTGCTTTCGAATTATTAAGCGACACCAAGCACCAAAACATAAAAATCCAGCTACAATTAATTCAAGAACTGGTTGTCGCTTCAGGTCGCCATGGCATGGTCACAGGACAAATGATTGACCTAGCTAACGTGGGCAAAGATATCGATATCAATGCGCTTGAGCAAATGCACCAACACAAAACCGGCGCGCTCATTCGTGCCAGTATTCGTATGGGGGCAATCAGTACTGGCGCTAATAACGAAGCTGAATTGGCCGCATTAGACGCTTATGCGATAGCGATTGGACTCGCCTTTCAAGTGCAAGATGACATTATTGATATCACCAGTGATACAACCACACTAGGTAAAACACAATTTTCGGATGAGGACGCAAATAAACCAACTTATCCTAAGCTGCTTGGTTTAGAAGGTGCTCAATTACTTGCTCAACGCCTGCATGAGCAAGCCATAACTGCGATTTCACCCTTTGGTGACGCTGCTCAACCTTTAGTTGAGCTTGCGAACTATATTATTGGCCGCAACCACTGATATACTTACCCGCTTTTTTAGACTAACTAATATGTGACCAAACCTGTGCCCATGTTCGAAGAGATACCTACAGCGCGACCTGAAACACCACTGCTTGATCAAGTCAATGCTCCAGCTGACTTGCGCGCTTTTAAAAAAGAGCAACTACCAACGCTTGTTCGTGAGTTACGAGAGTTCATGCTTTATAGCGTCGGGCAAACTGGCGGACATTTTGGTGCAGGACTGGGAGTTGTTGAACTCACCGTAGCCCTTCATTACTTATACAACACACCTGAAGACCGCATCGTTTGGGACGTCGGCCATCAAGCTTACCCTCATAAAATTCTAACAGGCCGTCGCGAAGCCTTGCTTAATATACGTCAAGAAAATGGGATCTCAGGATTCCCAAAACGCGATGAAAGTGAATACGATACGTTTGGCGTTGGTCATTCTAGTACATCAATTGGTGCAGCGCTTGGCATGTCTCTTGCTGCACGTCAGTTAAAAACAGGCCGCAAAGCTGTTGCTATCATTGGTGATGGTGCCATGTCAGCAGGCATGGCCTTTGAAGCGCTTAATCATGCAGGCGATGTCAAAGCCGATATGCTGGTCATTTTGAACGACAACGAAATGTCTATTTCCAAGCCTGTAGGTGCATTATCCAGCTACTTTGCTCGGATTTGGGCGAGTAAAACTTACGACCATATTCGTGAAGGTGGGCGCAAAGTGTTCTCAGGGCTACCCTCTGCCCTTGAGCTGGCTCGTAAAGCAGAAGAGCACATGAAAGGCATGGTATCGCCCGGCATGATGTTCGAGGAGCCTCGGCTTTAATTACATCGGCCCTATTGATGGTCACGATATGGATCACTTATTAACTACCATATCAAATCTAAAAGATCGAAAAGGTCCTCAATTCCTTCATGTCATTACAAAGAAAGGCAAAGGCTTTGAACCTGCTGAAGGCGACCCTATCGGCTACCACGCTATCAATAAGATAGAACCTGACCCGAAACCAAACGAAGAGAAAAGCAAACTGCCAAAATACTGCAATGTTTTTGGTAAATGGATATGTGATGCGGCAGAGCAAGACGATAAGCTGGTTGCTATCACACCTGCTATGAAAGAGGGTTCAGATCTCATTGATTTCGCAGAACGCTTTCCAGAACGATATTTCGATGTCGCGATCGCCGAACAACATGCCGTAACGCTAGCCGCTGGCATGGCATGCGATGGCATCAAACCTGTGGTTGCTATCTACTCCACGTTTCTGCAACGTGCTTATGACCAGCTTATTCACGATGTGGCACTGCAAAATCTTGATGTTTTATTCGCCATTGACCGAGCTGGATTAGTGGGCGAAGACGGTCCAACACACGCAGGTGTTTACGATTTAAGCTATCTTCGCTGTATCCCTAATATGGTGGTAATGGCCCCATCTGATGAAAACGAATGTCGTAGAATGCTCCAAACTGGTTATCAGTATAAAGGCCCAGCAGCGGTTCGCTATCCTCGTGGCACAGGTCCAGGTATCGACATTGATAGCGCCCTAGATACGCTAGAAATCGGTAAATCACGAACCTTAAGAACAGGACAATCAGGTATCGTTATTTGTGCTTTTGGCCGACCGACTTATGATGCGTTGCAAGCGGCTAAGCATTTTGATGCCACCCTTCTTGATATGCGTTTTGTTAAGCCACTTGATAAGGAAGCCTTGCTGGCTCAACGCACAGCTAAATTGATTGTTACTGTGGAAGAAAACGCCATCATGGGCGGTGCGGGTTCTGCAGTAAGTGAGTTTTTACTTGCTAACAACATCAACACTCCAGTTCTTCATCTTGGTTTACCGGATCAATACGAAGAACATGCCAGCCATGCCTCCATGTTGAAACGCGTAGGACTGGATGCAGAGGGCATTCAAAAGTCTATTGAACTGAAGCTCAATCATTTATAGTTACGCTATTAAAAATAAGGCCAGATTATCTGGCCTTATTTTTTTAGTCTATGAAGATATTTACAATTTTGACGACTTATAATCTCGACAAGACATCACAATTTTTTTAGAAAGCGTCATCGCACTGTGGCTCTTATGATAAGCCGCTTCATTAATAAACAATGGATAGGCGGTATAATCCCTCTGCCAAGTAATTTTTTCTCCTGCAAACGTTTCCATTACCACCTGACCTGGCTCAATCGGTTGAAAGTCTTTCTGATCAACATGCAGAGAAACCATACCTTCCCTTTGTCCATTTGCATCGATTGGCAAACGTAAATTTTCAGAATATTGAAAAGCATCGTATTCATCTGGTATAACAAAACCCTCTCCACTATTACTCAGCGCAACAAAGTCCAAAATATGCTTTGTCATCGATTACGATATCGCTACAATATGTATTATTCTACTGACCACATTCGTAGTAAGTTATCGAGAGAATTTTCGACTTGTGCGAAGAGAAACATAAAAAAATGCCTCTATATAAAAGCATTAAATAAACTCACTTATGACATTAAAATAAAACCTAACGCTAAAAAATCTAGCGCTATGTTTGAATAATAAGAAGCTACTGTTAATTAAGAACTAGTCAATTTCAAACCCACTACTCCAGCGGAGATTAAGCCAAGACTGATTAGCTTTAATGTCTGGGCTGATTCATCAAACAACAAAATACCCAGCATTGCTGTGCCAACCAAACCTATGCCAACCCATACTGCATCAGCCACACCCACAGGTAATATTTTCATCGCCAAACCAAGTAATACAAAGCTAACAACCAATGACAAAATAGTCCCTATTGAGGGCTATAACTTGGTAAAGCCCTCGGTATATTTCAAGCCAATAGCCCAACTTACTTCCAATAACCCTGCAATGACTAGAATAAACCAGCTCATGTTATTAAGGTCGTCCTCATTATTAATTAGAGTGGTGAGGTCGTCCCCACATCATTAGGCTTTAACATTAGATTTTAAGAAACGCCCTGTCTAGCTCGAACTATCGCAGAATCTACAGCAGACAAAGCCTGCGGACTATTTTTCCAACAGGTTGTTCTCAACATCGAAGCAACCATGCCGGCGATATCTTTTGCTTCATAAGCAGCCAGTTTTTCGAATGAATCAATACCGATTTCTTCAAAACGCTTAATAACAGTAGGCCCAACACCTTTCAATTCAAGTAATGCTTTTTTCTCTTGCTCTGAAAATGCCATGTTTAAAATCTCTCCCTCAGTTAACACTTACCCTTTAGATCTGTCCGTTTAAAACTATCAATTAAACCATATTATGTAGTCCGTGGCGCAAACATAATAATAGCCATGCCTAACAGTGCTACTGCAGAATCCCACCATGTCCCACGTTGTCGGGCGAATACCGTCAACCACCCACAACCATAAAACCGCCATAAAGATATAAACACCGCCATAAGCCGCATAGACTCTTCCTGATGCCGTTGGATGCAACGTCAGAAGCCAAGCAAACACAGCCAAACTTAACGCCGCAGGTACTAATAACCAGATCGTTTTATCTTCACGCAACCAAAGATAAGGTAGGTAACAGCCAACAATTTCTGCCAATGCTGTCAGCATAAAAAGACCTATTGTTTTTAACTCAAGCAAAAGAACCTTCCTTCTAGTGATGTGATCAACGCGCCAAGCTCATAGGCACAAAGCGAATACCATTGAAATCAGCCTCACTGCCTGTAGCCTCAAACCCATACGATTCATAAAAACCAACCGCATTCACTGAAGAGCGCAGGCTAATTTCTTTAGCTTCTGTCGTATTTAATAAAGCACTAAGGAGTCGCTTTCCTATTCCCTGACCTTGTACCGATTTAGACACAAATAAGTGGGTAAGATAATTGCCATCGCGTAACGCACCAAAACCCACGATCTCGCCAGCAAAGACGACTTTAAGTGTCTGAAAACGCGCTGCATCAAACGTTGTAATAATATCTGGCAAAACACGCGCTTTGTACTCAGCCTTACCTTGATCATTAAAATTAGGCAACACATCCACAGCAGATACTTGGCCAATAAAGTGCTTAACAAGTTCCAAATCAGCCATATCAACTTTCTGAATATCCATTTCTACTCCGTAATTACTGAATCTATAGTCGACAGTGTTTTACCAAAAGATGTCAGTTTACAAGCAAAGTGAATAATACAGAACGTTGTTCAGTGACTTTTCTCGAGACAGTTCTATTGAGACGGTTGTATTTGAAGAGTAAAGACAAAATAGCCTAGCCAATCTATTTATCACGAATCGACTAGGCCGTTAAAAACAAAATAAATGTTTTATGATGCGGCTTTAGCGATACGCTTATTACTTAGGTAAATCATTGTAATAGCGCCCACTAGTAGCAAAATCGCCATGTATCTACTGCTATCTAATGGAATGATATTATTTTCCAACCAGCCAAAATGATCGATGATTAGATTCATAATTAACTGACCCGAAATAGTACAAACAGTTGCTGCAGCAATACCAATTTTAGGCACGGCAAAGACCACAATCAACATGTACATTACGCCAAATAAAGCGCCACTTAGTTGCCACTTTGGCGCACTAAAAAGGGTGACTTCATGGTTCGGTTCAAAGAAAAAAACAATAAAAATGAGATAGCGAAACCAATAACAAACGTCAGCCAAGCACTGGCGATCACACCAACGCTATTACCAAGACGTCCATTAATGGAAGATTGTACTGACAACGCAACACCGCCCAATATCAACATAAAAACTGCGAAAAATACCGTCATACTATTTGCTCCTAACTCAAAAGCCAAAGGGCGACAATAATCATCATCACAGCCAAAATTCGATACGGATCAATCCCGCGTTTTTCACTGCCCAACAAACCATAGTGATCAATCACGAGGCTCATGCCGATTTGTCCTAATAAAACACTGGTCATCGTCATACCGACACCAATAATTGGTGTGGCTATGGTGAGAAATACCACATAAATAGGCCCCAACACGCCGCCAGTCAGTAGCCATTTAGGCTGTTTGAATAGCTCAGGTAAATTTGGCTTGGCAAAAAAATCATAATCAATGACAGCAATATCGACCCAATCATAAAAATCGCTAGCGTGGCTGAAAAGTGCCCGACTAACTCACCTAAAGGCCCTAAAAGCCCAGCTTCAATAGACAATCCCATACCCGCCGCTAACACCAGAAGATAAACCATTATTTGCATATGTTTCGTTCCACTCGTTTTCGTTGCGGGCATTCTTAATTAGTGCTTAAATTAAATCAATAACACAAATAACAAGTGATAATTGCACTATGAGCATCAAACCACTTAGAGTTTTTCTTTCCGTTGCCAAAACAGGTAGCTTTATTGCGGCAGCAAAAGAATTGGATTTACCGCCCTCTTCTATCTCTCGATACATTTCAGCCTTGGAAGAAGAGCTTGGCCAACGTCTATTTCACCGACACACACGTGCGGTTAAACTGACGGAAGTAGGTGCCTATTATTTCGCTGAAGTCAGAGAAGTATTAACCAGCCTAGATTTAGCTACCGAACACGTCAAAGGCTCGCTTCTCACACCACAAGGTAACTTAAATATTAACGCGCCCGTTTCATTTGCTCGTTTACACTTGTCCAAATTAATCTGTCAGTTTCAACAACGCTATCCAGACATTAACGTCGAATTGATGCTTACCGATGCCTATGTAGATCCTGTCGCCAATGGCTCAGACATTGTTATTCGCATTGGTGAATTTGAAGACTCTAGTTTAAATTACCAAGCCATTGCAGATGAGCAATTCGTACTGTGCACAGCGCCTAATTATCTGCAAAGCATAAAAGATAAAATCGGCCACCTGTCCCACCCCAAGCAACTGCTCGACTTAAATTGTTTGGTTTATAAGGGCAATAACGGACGGCGTAATTGGTACTTTCGCCAAGAAGACAAAACCTTATTCGAATGTATTGAAGTCACCGGAAACCTATGCAGCAATAACGCGGATATATTGGTACAAGCCGCTTTAGCTGGCCAAGGAGTTATCTTATTTCCACGCTGGTTGGTGTTTCAGCATTTAGCATCTGGGGAATTAGTCGCCTTGTTAGAAAACTGGGAAGGTTCAGAAAAAGATACTCAACAAAGTATTTACGCCCTCTATCCTGGAAATCGGATGAAGTCATCAAAAGTTATGTATTTTCTCGACTTTATGGCTGACTTTTTTGGCCGTTCACACCCTTACTGGGATAAACAAAATACATAAAAATAAGGGGGCGAGAAAAATTCATCGACCCCTTATTGAATAATCTTCTATATTATTTTGCTGTAATCACATCCATCACTAGCTTGCCGTCCACCTTGATCGGCCCATCTTCTTTCGCGCCTAAGGTGTATTCAAAAATACCCGTTTTCATGCCACCAGCTTCGCCATGCAACATCAGCATTAGCATTTCACCAGGCTTAACAGATTCGGTAAGAATTGCTGCCACATCATGATTTTCGCCTTTTTTAAGTGGCGCGTAAGCCACCACAGGACCGAGCTTCATCGCCTTATCCGTGCGATGTACAACTAACCAACCGTTGCTATCAGCCATAACCATATCAGCACTGACGGTTCCACCCGAAACATCTTGATCACTGCCTTTAACAGCAAGTTTACCGCTCATTCCACCCGCTAACGCAGCACCAGTCATTGTCAAAATACCTAAACCAAGTGCAATACGTGAAAATGTATTTTTCATAATAAACCTCTAAATTGTGTATTATTGAGTAGTATTTTCCTTTTACACTCATAGCTACGAGCACAATTAAAAAGGTTTCAGCAAATACATGTTTTTTTTAATTATTTTTCTAAAACCTCAAAATGAGGGTAAAAACATAAAAAAGCCAACCTGTTTAGATTGGCTTTGACGATCATGATGTCTAAATTATAAAGACGTAGGGTAGAGTCGACCATGAATAGCAGGACCAGTTGGCACACCGGTTGGAGAACCACCAGCGGGTTCCACACTGATACCAAACGTCGCATGACGAATCACCGCAGGGTCATAATTAATTTGCTTTTGAATTGGCGCAGAAACATCGGCTAATAAACCTAAAGATCGTGGCGCAGGGCCAATTTCATCCGCTTTAATCCACAACTGATACGTTTTGCCTGCTGCCTGCCCTTGCGCAGTAACGGGACGAACCGTCAGCTGACGAGTTTCAATATCTAAAGACATGATAAAAGCTGGCTGCTTATCATCGGCTTGAAATACGGCTACAAAAGGCGTATTGGTCTGAACATTTGTCGCTACTGGCGCTTTAACAACCATAAAGATCGCAAGGCAAGCGGCAATGGCGGACGCTCCCAGCGCCGTAAATTTCCAGCGTTTTAGTTTGGCACGCATCGCGTCCATTTCGACGACGATATTCGATGCCATAGAGCCAATAACGTTGTTGTCCTCTACCTTCTGATCAATCTTTCGATCAAGCTTGTGCAAAATGTCATCCAAGAGATCTTTTCTTGGTTCAGCCTCTTGAACGTATTCATTCAACCCTGCGAGACGAGATTGCCACTGTAAAATTGCTTGTTCAAGCATAGGCTCGTTCACACGCCGTGCTTCTACAATATCACGCTCGTCTTTATCCAAGGTGCCGAGTACGTATTCAGCCGCCAATGTGTGAATGGATGTTTCTTCGTGATTATTCATAAATTCATACAACCTTGCAGCTGCTTAATACTGCGATGAAGCCAAGTTTTAATCGTGCCTAGCGGCTGTTCGAAACGTTCTGCAAGCTCTTGGCGCGAAAATCCATCTAGGTAAGCCGCTTTAACCATCTCCGCACGGGGCGATTCAAGCCCATCCAAACACGCTTCTAGCTTTAATAAATCTTGGCTCTTTATAAAAAAGTCATCAGGCGCCATCGAGTCATCTGCAATTAAATCAAAATCCACATCGATCTCACTGTCTGGTAAGGTATTTTTTCGTACTTCATCAATAGTGCGGTTACGCGCAATGGTCACCATCCAAGTAATGGGTGACGCAAGACTCGCATCAAAGCTCGATGCTTTATCCCATATTTTAAGATAGACCTCTTGCAGCACGTCTTCAGATACTGACTGATTTTTCAAGATACGATAAACAACACCAAAAAGTTTCCGATGGGTAGCCTCATATAGCTCAGAGAAGGCAAGACGATCTTCTTGGCTGACTCTCTGCAGCAAATTTGCCAATGATTTTGCTGTGTGCTGTTCCGGTAATAAAGATTGATTCATAAGATTCGTATCAATTAAGCATTCTCTCGGTAATGTGTCCGCAGACACCACTGTTGATTATTCAGACACAGGCTATTGATACTGCGCGTTATTATGTTAACTCGACCTACTGCCCACTCACTTTCTCACCGCGTACATAATAACTATGAGTGTCTTTGGCATCATATTCATGACCTTCAACATAACCTAATATTTGGAAGCTACGCTGATCAGCATTTTCAAGAATCGATGCGCCCTCTTCTTCCTGAACATAGTAAATCGCGTTTTTATCCTTGTAATAATTCCAGCCCAATTCATCAAAAGACTCAGGGTCGGCGCCGCTTACGACAATAGGGCTCTCACCACCAAAATAATAAAGACGATCTTTGTCTCTCGCAAAGCCATAAATGGAAAACGCTTGAAAACTTTCAACATCAGCCTCTATACCAATAGGCTTACCCTCATAAAAAATCCGACTATTATCTTTTGCCAACATGTCGGTGAGTGGCACAAAAGAAGAAAAGTCCGCCAACTTGATTGGAACATTGTCATAATAAAGCGTGTATTTCTCGCCCGATTTTGAGTAAGTCCAATAGGAAAAACCCTCGAAATCACCAAAAGTTTGAGGATCCAAATCTGCCATGACTTCACCATTCTTTATCACTTGCGTGTCGTTTAGCCAATAAAACTCATAAGCAATGACCTTCCCAACTAGATTTTCACGATGGATGTCTGGCAGCGGTTGTCCACGAAAATACAGATACTGATTGTCCGCAGCGTATTGATCCACACTGTAATCGTTCTGATAATCATCACTCTTATACGCTTTAAAACTTTCAGCATCTGCGCCAATAATCGGATCAGCATTGTAATAAACCGTATTCCCAACAATACCATAGCCACTGTTAGGGATACCTTTTATGACGTTTGAAATCATCCCAGTATAACCAAAAAAAGACAGCACAAAAAAAACCACAACCGCACTGACCAGAGCAAGCGCAAAGCTATTAAGACCGAAGTATTTCCCCCCTAAAACCCCCAATAAAAGAAAAATCGTCACCGGATAAGACAAAAAAAAGAACGTAGTAAAAATCGTCCCTTTATCATCATCCGCACCGGGGGCAGCAAACATCATGGGAGACATCATTAGCACAACAGGCCAATATAAAAGTGCTAACGTCACAATGATGTTGATAACAATATTCATAGTATCCTTCCTAAAAATAGACATGCTGTCACTGCATATGAAGAGAGAGTATTTTTATATCAAAATCTACCCAAACAATCGAATAAAACCCTCTTTCCTTATCTCAAAACCTTATAGCGTTTTAACCAGAGGCCAACCTATGATGAGTACGGCTAAGGTAACCACACCAATAAATATATTCATCGGTATCCCTACTTTTAGAAAATCACTGAACCGATATCCACCAGGTCCATACACCATCAAATTAGTTTGGTAACCAAGTGGCGTAGCAAAACTCGCCGAAGCCGCCATCATAATCGCGAACACAAAAGGCTCATTATTTAGCCCTGCCTTCTCAGTCGCCTCCAACACAATAGGCAACATCAATACGGCTGCAGCATTATTGGTAATGGTCTCGGTCAACAAAGACACCACAACATACGTCAAAACTAACAGCAACCAAGGAGTACCACCACTCAGATGAATCATATTATGAGCAAGAAACGCCGCAACGCCCGTTTTTTGTAACGCCATCCCCAAAGCAAAAGAGGCAGCAATGGTAATAATCACAGTTAAATCCAAACTTTTTTCTGCCTGACTAATAGAACAGCAGCCTGTTATGACCATCAAACTGGCGCCTATTAGCGCCGCATTTAGCATACTAATCCAACCAAAACCTGCGGCGGCGACTACGCCAACCAGAATCACCCAAGACAACCAAGCTCGGTCGTGTCTTGGCGTTTCCGCATCCAAATCGTTGATCAGCAAAAAATCTTTGTTATAGCGTTGACGCGTAACAAATGCTGGTCTCGCTTCCAGTAAAAGCGTATCACCCGCTTCTAGATAAATATTCCCTAAGTTCCCCTTAACTCGCTCTCCATTTCGTGCCACCGCCAACACAACCGCACCATATCGGTCACGAAACTTAGCACTGCGAATATTTTTGCCCAATGCGGTACAATGGGGTGAAACAACCGCTTCCACCAAACAACGCTCAGCACGATCTTTATTCAGTGTGCTGACCTCTCCATTATCTGCAGAAGCAACAATGCCATGAATGCGTAATAAATCCGAAATCGCCTGGGTATCACCAGCAAACACCAAACGGTCCCCACCGTGCAACACCTCTTCAGAGGATACCGCTGTCACAATGGTATTGTGTCGCTCAATTTCGACTAAATAAACACGCTCTAAATTTCGTAGATTTGCGCTTTGAACTGTCTTTCCAACTAAGGTACCATTTGGGTCTACCGTCACTTCCAACGTAAACTCTCGCAGATTGCCAAACGCTTGTTTATCGCTACGATCAGGTAACCATTTAGGCAAAAACATCCAAATAAAGGCCATACCAGCCAACGCAACAGGGATACCAACAGCGGTAATAGAGAACAAAGAAAAGCCAGCGTTCCTGGTGAGCTCTTGGTACTGACCATTCACCACCAGGTTGGTACTGGTCCCGATGAGTGTCAAAGTGCCACCAAGAATCGCGGTATAACTTAAAGGAATCATCAGTTTAGAAGGAGGAATTTTTATTTTACGAGACCAAGCATGAATGGCTGGGATCATAGTCGCCACAACGGGAGTGTTGTTCAAAAAGCCACTCAACACAACAACCGGTGCAAAAATCCGACAAAGGGCAGAACGTACGGATTTAGGATGACCCAACGCCCTATTCACCATCAAGTCAACGCCACCAGAACCATGTATACCAGCGGCCACTACAAACATGGCCGCGACCGTAATCAATCCCGAATTGGAAAAGCCAGCCAAAGCCTCGTCACCTGACAAAATTCCCATCGCACTGAGAATCGTCATCACAGCCATCATTACAAAATGTGGTGCCATTCTTGTTAGCGTTAACAGACTCAATGCTACAACAGTCAATGCTAAGCAAAACCAACCCTGCCATTCCATTTAAAACGCCTTCTACGTCGAAAAAAAGAATTCTACCCACCATCAAAAATAACGTAAAAGAATATAAAAACCGCAAAATAGATCAATATGGAATATAGGTTTTTTTCCAAAGACAGTATTGCTCACGTAATATCCGAGTAACGCCTAAAAATAAAAGACGAGACATCCCCCTTTATAAAAGGGGAATGTTGTGGTGAGACAATTCTTACAAGGTTTTCAACGCTGCTGTTAACGCGCTCATTTCTTCGTCTGTGCCGATGGTGATGCGAAGATAATTGCCAATACGTGGTTTTTTACCAAAGTAACGAACCAGAATGCCTTGTTCTTTTAAGGCAAGGTAGATTTGCTCAGCGTCTTTGTCAGGATGAGTGGCAAAAATAAAATTAGTCGCAGAAGGAACAATGCTGAACCCAAGCGCTTCCAGTTCTTTAACAGACTGCTCACGAGTAGCGATGGTTTTATCGCAAATCTCTTTTAAATACATTTCATCTTGCACCGCTGCCGTAGCGCCAGCCAAAGCAATGCGATCAATTGGGTAGGAGTTGAAAGAGTTTTTCAAGCGTTCCAACCCTTCAATCAAATCTGGGTGCCCCAATGCGTAACCCACACGAATCCCGGCCAAGGCACGAGATTTAGACAAGGTTTGCACTACTAATAGATTCGGATATTGATTAATCAAAGACACCGCACTTTGCGCACCAAAGTCCACGTAGGCTTCGTCCACTAACACCACCACGTCAGGATTCGCTTTTAAGATTGTCTCAATATCAGACAAAGGCAAGGCTTTACCGGTTGGCGCGTTTGGATTGGTTACCACCACACCTGAGACATCTAGGTTTTCGTAATCTGTTGGTACGATATCAAAATGGTCATTCAGCGGAATCAGTTTTGGTTCGATGCTGTATAAGCCTGCGTACACTTTATAAAAACTGTAGGTAATATCAGCAAATGCCAAAGGCTTGCCACCAGCAAAGTAGCCCATAAAAGCCAAGGCTAAGACTTCGTCCGAACCGTTGCCAACAAACACTTGGTTCGCTTCTAACTGGTAACTTTTTGCCAGAGCGTTTTTTAGTGTCACACCATTGGGATCTGGATAAAGACGCAAACGCTCACTTACTTCCGCCGCCATTGCTTCTAAGGCTTTAGGCGATGGCGAATACGGGCTTTCATTGGTATTTAACTTAATATACTTTTTATCTTGCGGTTGTTCGCCTGGCACATAAGGGTCAAGAGAAGCGATTTTATCTGTCCAAAAACGACTCATGGGATGCTCCGTTGTACGTCATCAAAAATAGAGTATAAAAACAAAATAAGGCCTCAATTGAGGCCTTATAAATACATTAGGATTTTTGTCAGTGACTATCCGGCCTAGGATTAGTCCTGAGGGCGCATATGTGGGAACAATAATACGTCACGAATTGAAGGTGCATTGGTGAACAGCATCACCAAACGGTCGATACCAATACCTTCTCCCGCGGTAGGTGGTAAACCGTATTCTAGCGCATTGATATAGTCTGCATCATAATGCATGGCTTCATCATCGCCTGCGTCCTTTTCTGCAACCTGACGCATGAAACGCTCGGCTTGGTCTTCTGGATCATTAAGCTCCGAGAAACCGTTAGCGATTTCACGTCCACCGACAAAGAATTCAAAACGATCAGTGATAAAGTCATTATCGTCATTACGACGGGCAAGTGGGGACACTTCCGCTGGGTATTCCGTAATGAAAGTCGGTTGATCCAGTTTATGCTCGGCGGTTTCTTCGAAGATTTCTGTCCATAATTTACCAAGACCCCAAATCGGTTTTACGTCGATTTTTAGTTTCTTCGCCACAGCTGTCGCGCTTTCTAATGTTTCTAGGTCAGCCGCTGTCAATTCTGGATTGTAGTGCAAAATCGAATCTAACATGCTCATACGAACAAAGGGCGCACCAAAGTCGTATTCAGAGCCTTGGTAGGTCACTTTTGTTGTACCCAGTACTTTTTCTGCAACCGTGCGCAGCATGTCTTCCGTTAGATCCATTAGATCTTTGTAGTCTGCATACGCTTGGTAGAATTCGATCATGGTGAATTCTGGATTGTGACGAGTCGAGGTACCTTCGTTACGGAAGTTACGGTTAATCTCGAATACACGTTCAAAGCCACCCACAACCAAACGCTTCAAATAAAGTTCTGGCGCGATACGCAAGTACATACTCATGTCCATAGCATTATGATGCGTCACGAACGGGCGTGCTGAGGCACCACCTGGAATGGTTTGTAACATAGGCGTTTCCACTTCCATGAAACGACGATCTTCTAGGAAACGACGAATCGTAGAGATGATTTTTGAACGCATTTGAAACGTCTCGCGAGACTCTTCATTGACAATCAAATCAACATAACGCTGGCGGTAACGCATTTCCATATCCGCTAAACCATGATGCTTATCTGGCAGTGGACGTAGAGATTTGGTAAGCAATTGCGCTTCTTGCATATCAATGTACAAGTCACCTTTGCCAGATTTATGCACAGGGCCAGAGATACCAATGATATCGCCTAAATCCCATGTTTTTTGATCAGCCAATAGCTCTGGACTCAAGGCTTTACGATTGACGTAAGCTTGAATTTGGCCAGTCATGTCTTGTAGCAACATAAACGCACCACGGTTACGAATAATACGGCCCGCAATGCTGACTTTATGATCTTTTTCTTCTAGCTCGGCTTTTTCTAGTTCGCCAAATTCCGCTTGAAGGTCTGCAGCGTATGCGTTACGACGAAAGGTATTGGGAAACGCATTTCGTTCTGCACGAATAGCGGCCAATTTGCCACGACGCTCGGCTACTAGGCGATTGTCATCAGATTGCAGGGTGGATTCTGTGCTGTTTTCGTTAGCCATGGTTTGCTATTGCTCTTTATAAAATTCAAAAAGGTTTAAAAATACATTCTGCTCGTTACAGGCCTTGCTTCAAGCTTGCAACAATAAACTGGTCTAGATTGCCATCTAGTACCGCCCCCGTATTGGAGGTCTCCACACCCGTACGCAAATCCTTAATACGTGATGCGTCTAATACGTATGAACGAATCTGACTGCCCCAACCAATATCAGACTTACTGTCCTCTAAGGCTTGTGCTGCTTCATTGCGTTTCATCATTTCAAACTCGTACAATTTGGCACGAAGTTGTTTCATGGCAAAATCGCGGTTTGCATGTTGCGAACGCTGATTCTGACACTGTACGACGATCCCCGTCGGAACGTGAGTAATACGTACCGCAGAATCTGTCGTGTTTACGTGCTGACCACCCGCTCCAGATGAACGATAGGTATCAGTACGGATGTCCGCCGGATTGATCTCGATGTCTACGTTGTCGTCCACTTCAGGAGAAACAAACACAGACGCAAACGACGTATGGCGACGGTTACCAGAATCAAAAGGAGACTTACGAACCAAACGGTGCACGCCTGTTTCGGTTCGTAACCAGCCAAAAGCGTATTCCCCTTCAAAACGAATGGTCGCTGATTTTATTCCCGCCACATCACCAGCCGAGACTTCCATTAGCTCAACGTTAAAGCCTTTATCTTCGCCCCAACGTAAGTACATACGTAACAGGATGTTGGCCCAATCTTGAGCCTCAGTTCCACCGGATCCGGACTGAATATCCAAGAAGGCACTGTTCTCGTCCATTTCTTTCGAGAACATACGACGAAACTCCAACTTGGCTAGCAAAGCTTCCAGCTCTTCCAGTTCAAGTTGCACCGCTTCTACTGAATCTTCGTCGTTTTCTTCGACGGCAATTTCTAGCAGCTCTTTAGAGTCGTTTAAACCAGACTCCATACTGTCTAGGGTTTCAACAACGGCTTCGAGCGCAGCACGCTCTTTACCAAGTTTTTGTGCGTATTCTGGATCGTTCCAAATTGCAGAATCTTCCAGTTCACGGTTCACTTCCTCTAAGCGCTCTTTCTTTGACTCGTAGTCAAAGATACCCCCGAAGGGTTAAAGCACGTGCTGAAAGGTCTTTTATCTTAGAAACTATCGGGTTTATTTCCATATTGGCGTCAATTTGCTATAAACAGTGTGAATAAAGATGATTCGGAATTGTAACGAATTTACTCGCAGCATAAAATGCCATTCGCTACCCAATGATGGAAAAACAGACCATTTTTTGTGGGCCTTGCTATCAAATGGAGTCAATATGGATAAACCAACAGTCACTGTCGCCATACTGGGACAAAGTTATAAGATAAATTGCCCTAAAGGGCACGAACCGGATTTGAAAGAAGCCGCTGAATATTTAAACAATCAAATGCGTGAAATCAAAGCCAGCGGAAAAATTGTTGGCCTTGAAAAAATAGCCGTACTGGCTGCATTGAATATTACTCACGATATGCTTTCAAGTCGAAAATACGCCCGTTCTAACGAGCAACAGTTGCGAGAACTGACGTCGCAGCTTGATGCGGCATTAGCCCACGAAACAAAATTGGTTAATGAATAATCACCTGTGGTTTATTCCTTGACCTACTTTTTCGATTGCAAGCCTAGAACACGAATTTTCTTCATACAATACAGAAAACGAACCAGGCTATTGGGTGATTTCTCCTTTGAGTTACTCTATACTGAAGTTCGTTTCCTGGGTTGTTCGAAGCGGCTTAACGCCCTTGAGCCTATGAGTAATACCCGGAAAGAGCCTGCTGGTTTGGTGTGCATGTCCGTGCGTCGGAAAGCCTAAAGAGTCACAGTTCTTTCCACCTTGAACCACTGGGTTCAAGGCCAATAGCCGAAACGGCAACTTGGGAAACTCTTTTATGACCTCTCATCTCGATCCTAGACAAACCCTGCGTCGTCAATTACGCCAAACCAGAAGAAGCTTATCGGTTGATGAGCAACGTAACGCGGCACAAGCGTTGGTTATGCGCACAACCAAACATTTCTTAGACCAGCAAGCGCAATCCCCCAACAAGGTGGCCTTATATCTGTCCAATGATGGTGAAATTTCTCCGCATTTATTATGTGAATATTTTTGGCAGCAAGATATCGCCATTTATCTGCCTGTCATCCAAGACAAGCAATTAGTCTTTGCACGTTACGTTCCAGAAACAAAATGGCAAAGCAATGTTTACGGTATCCAAGAACCGACAACAACGGAACACATTGCAGGTGCTGATCTGGATATTGTGTTTTTACCCTTAGTGGGATTTGACTCCAACGGAGGCCGTCTAGGTATGGGCGGCGGTTTTTACGACAGAACCTTTGCCAACAAAAAAACCGATGAAAAACCGTTATTAATAGGTTTAGCGCATGACTGCCAAGAAGTAAAAAACCTCCCCGTTGAAGGTTGGGATGTGCCATTGCAAGCCATTATTACCCCGACACAGTTCATCAAGGTGTAGCATCGTATCTGATTGAAAAAGCTTTACTGTAAGCTCTTTCAATCGAAATTTTTCAGCTTAGTTATTTTGGTCCAACATAACAAGTTAATAGACAAAGCTATAACCAACGGACACATAAGCCCCACTATTACCATCATCGTTTTCAGGTGCATATGCAACATCAACATCTAAACGTCGATAAAACGTAAGGCCAGCCGTGTAATAATTTAACTCGCTACCAACCAAGTTTTTTCGATAACCAATACGCATACCCGGCAATATCCAGTTATCACTAAAATAAGACAAGGATACTGTCGCCCATTGATATTCATCACCTAACGGATCCGCTATGGCATTCACATCATAAGAGCCTGCAAGAGAGAAATGCTGGTCTTTACTTTTGATCGCAGCATCAACTGTCATTTGCGCTTCCATTTTATAGGTTTCGTTTAGCGAGAAAACACCTTTGCCGGCAAACCTTAGAGCGGCTTCACAACTCGTCTTATCGGCTCCGATTAATCCCGTACAGTCACTTACTAAACCTTTATAATCAAACTCAGGCTCATTGACGTTAGCTATCGACGCGCCAAGTTGAAAATTACGTGCCGCTAAAATAAGCCCCAAATCCAAAGAAACACCAGACGATACGGAGTCACGACTTAAGAAAAAGTCGCTGTAAGACACACTGGAATCTTCATCTTCCGTCAGAACAGTCAGCTTTTGATCTAAAGCAAGTCGGTGAAAATTCAGCCGCCCACCCACTATCAGAGCACTGGTTTCTGAACGAGACACCATTTCGCTGTAACCCACACTAAAATGATAATCAGACGCCCTCTTCATATACACAGAGGTATCAGACTCGACATCTGCGTCATCAACATTAACAGTATCAAGCTCAGAAGCACTGGTAACTGCTTCCAATTCGTCAACACCCGTAAGTGTTAAATTATCCGCCAAGACATCCGCTCGCCCAACTAACGAAGCACTCGCATCAAGCGTAAAAACTCCACGACGTCTGGTTTTATAAATAATAGGTAAAAAAGGTCCTTGCACAGTAGTCGAAAATTTTGCGTACGTAGTTTGGCTGATATCGGAAATCACTTTATCAGCCGAATCAAGGGAACTATTAATATCCGCTAACACTTCGTCAATTTTAGCCACCACAAAAGCATCCGGATCTGACGCCGATTGAGCCTCTGTTTTAATCGCCTCAACATCAATACTGGAGGTAAAATCTTCATCAAAGATGGCTTCAAGTTCATCCACCTTATCATTGATATCATTTACACCACCGCCCTCAATACCAATTGCTAATGGACCTAAAAAATTGACTCGAAACCCTTGTAGATTTGCCATCAAATAAGAAGAGGCAGGGTTCCCTGATGCAGTCGATAATGCATGGCGATTGCCATAATTTCCCAAGACTATACTAGAGCCTATGGGCTGATATACATTCATCGACGCCACAGAATAAGTACTGCATATACTTAGGCCAATAACTACAAAATACTTTTTCATGCTTTGCTCACAATAATCCATACCACACAGCCCTGCATGCGAAAACGCCTACCACTGAGATAAAAAAAGCCGAGGACATCTAAAGTCATCGGCTTTTCTTATGAAATCTTTACATTTTAGAAGGCAGTATCGTAGCCAATTGAGAAATAACCACCGCGTGGCAAATCATCACCGTCTTCGTCTTTCACCGTATCGAGTGCAACAGCAAGATCAATATTGAGACGTTTCAAGAATGTTAAGCCGAGAGAAGCGTAGCTAAGTTCGGTACCAACCATATTCTGACGGTAGCCCACACGAATACCAGGTAGGAAATGCGAATCACCGTAGTAAGACAAAGAAGCAGCCGCCCATTGGTATTCATCTCCTACGGCATCTTTTACTTCATTGGTATCGTAGGAAACACCCAAAGTCACTTGCTTGCCTTTAGTGGATACTGCGGCATCAATTGTGGTTTGCATTTCCATGACGTAATCTTCGCTGGCGGTTAATTTACCTTTATTAATTAAACGTCCAGCTGCAGCACAACTTTCCGTCGCACAGCTTTGGTTAATTGGCGCCCCATCAAATTCAGGCTCATTGATGTTAGCAACCGTCACGCCCACTTGGTAATAATTAGACACCCAAACAGCCCCCAAATCGAGACTTACCCCCGTACTACTAACGGCATCATCAGAAATGGCGTCGGAAATGGCATCGTCAGCGTTATCACTTTCATCGCTTAAAGACACAAGCGCACGACCCATAGAAATATCATGTAGGCTGGCTTTTGCGCCACCTATCAACATACCATGATCGTTTTGCCACATAGATTGACTGTAGCCTAGGCCAATTTGTAGATCTGTTGCAGTTTTGGCTTGGAAAGAAGTGTCCGTTACTAACTCATCCGAACCATTTACCGTAATATCGTCGGTAATCACATTAGCACGCGCCACACCAGAAAGACTGGCGTCTAGCATGAAAGCTCCATTGTTTTTAGTTTTATAAATCAATGGCATAAAAGGAACTTGCATGCTTGCAGAGACCTTTATGTAAGCCGTATCACCTATTTCATTTAGTATGCCATTTGCTTTGTTAAGGGCATTATTCGCTTCCGTCGCATTGGCATAGGTAGCATCAATTAGATCTTCGAGTCTCTTCTGCGCGATCATCCAAATCACTTACATCGCCCATCTCAACACCAATACTCAATGGGCCTAAAATACCAAATCGGAAACTATCATTATCATCTTGATTGACCATCAAAAAAGGCGCTGCGGGATTTCCAAGCGCAGTCGATAAAGCTCTAATATTCGGTGCACTGCTTAAAGTAAAACTAGAGCCTACAGGGTGGTTAACAGGCATCGCCGACATTACAGCGGTACTCAACAAACTCATAGAAACAATCGCCATTTTTTTCATTACGGAATCCTTCATAAAACAAGTATAAACAACGGTAAGATAGTCTATCTCAACAAAGATAATTGTAAGACTTTTTTTACACATTTCATACAATATTAAGACAATTTAATCGCCATTCCCGCAACAAAATAAAACAAAAAGATATAAATAACCCTTCAAAAAGCAGATTATTGAATAAAAAGCCACATATTGAACCTATTAGATATAAAAATAGACTGGAATTTGTACAAATTAAGAACAAAAAAAGTGGCAGATATGAATACATCTTGCCACTTTCTTGGGGGATACTTTTTCAAACTGTCGAACTAATTCACATCCAAAGACAACTGATAACGAAGCTTCTCCAGGTCTTCAGGTGTATCAACACCATGGGTCGGCAACCCATCCGCGAGCGCCACTTGCACCTTGATACCTTGATGCAAAAAACGTAGCTGCTCAAGCTTTTCCCAACGCTCTAATGGTGACATAGGCAGATCGGTGTATTTAGCCAGCAAACTAGCTCGATAAACGTACAAACCTATGTGGCGAAGAGCGGGGAAATCAACAGGCAAAAAGCCCGTTTTTTCAGTATTGCTAGCAAAACCATCCCTGTCCCAAGGCATGGGGGCACGACTGAAATACAGCGCACGCTGTTTCTCATCACAAACCACTTTCACCACATTAGGGTTAAAGAAATCTTCAACCTGATCAATCACACAAGCAACCGTCGCCATCTCGGCTTCTTTGTCTTGGTTTAGCGCAATCACACTGGAGTGAATCAAGTTAACAGGCAAAAAAGGCTCATCGCCTTGTACGTTGACGACGATCTCATCCCCTTTCCAGCCTTTTTTAGCCGCCACTTCAGCCAAACGTTCGGTACCATTTTCATGGTCATCACGGGTCATCACAACAGACGCCCCAAACGCTAATGCCGCTTGTTCGATAACCTCGTGATCTGTCGCCACAGTGACCGATTGTGCCCCCGCTTTTAGCGCCAGTTCATAAACCCATTGCAACACGGGTTTGCTACCTAAGTCTGCCATCAATTTTTGCGGAAAACGCTGAGAAGCGTAACGAGCAGGAATAACAATGTGAAAATCAGGTAAAGATTGCATGGTCATTATTTTTCAAACTCCGGTTTTTGCGCCAATTCATAAGCTTGCTCTAAAGGCATACGAGATGCCAACACCATGTCAGCCACTTCCCGTGCGACACCTTCGCCAGCGCTCTTATTCAGCACTAGGTGACAATAACGCTGCACTAAAATATGTGCATCTGCTGGACATAAGGCCACACCAACATTTGGCATGACCTGAAGATCAATCACATCATCGCCCACGTAAGCGGCTTCCGCTGAGGTAATGCCCAACTGCGCTATCAACTCATTAAATGCGGCGGCTTTATTGTGACAACCAGGGTAAAAATGCGCGACCTTGAGGCTCTTTCATCCTTTGTCTCAATGGGGCGGAGTCTTTCGCGGTAATCACGGCTACCTGAACGCCCCACTGTGGCAATAGCTTCATCGCCACACCATCTTTGACATTGAAGCGCTTTAGGGTTTCCCCATGCTCGGTATATAACAGACGACCATCGGTTAAAACGCCATCCACATCAAACACAACCAACTTCAAAGCTTGTAATGTTGGCAGCAAAGTTAGATCGTTGTTCAATACTGGATAAGAAGTCAGAAAAGCCATATCCATTTATTAAGCACTCGTATCCAATTCTTCAAAGGTTTTCACCAACTCATCAAGCTGCTTCATTTGCTTTAGGAACGGCGCTAATTTGCCCAAAGGCAACGCACACGGCCCATCGCATTTTGCATTGTTTGGGTCTGGGTGTGTTTCTAGGAACAAACTCGATAAGCCAAGCGACATGCCTGCACGAGCCAATTCTGTCACTTGCGCACGGCGACCATCCGCTGAATCTTCACGACCGCCCGGACGCTGCAAAGAGTGTGTCACGTCAAACATGACAGGGAAACCAAACTTTTTCATTTCGCCAAAACCCAGCATGTCGACGACTAGGTTGTTATACCCCATCATGGTGCCACGCTCACACAACATAAGTTGATCATTTCCAGCTTCTTGGCATTTTGTCAGGATATGCTTCATCTCATGAGGGGCTAAGAACTGGGCTTTTTTAATGTTAATAACCGCGCCCGTTTTCGCCATCGCAATAACTAAATCCGTTTGGCGCGATAAGAACGCCGGCAATTGAATCACGTCTGCCACTTCCGCCACAGGTGCACATTGGTAAGCCTCGTGTACATCGGTAATCACAGGCACACCAAATGTCTCTTTGATCTCTTGCAGAATTTTTAACCCCTCTTCCATACCTGGGCCACGGAAAGAGTTAATAGACGAGCGGTTCGCCTTATCAAAGGAGCCTTTAAACACATAAGGAATGCCCAGCGCTTCCGTCACTTTTACATGTTCTTCTGCAACGCGCATGGCCAAATCGCGAGATTCCAATACGTTAACGCCACTGAACAACACAAAAGGAAGATGGTTAGCCACTTCAATTTTGCTACCAATTTTAATGATTTTTGATGCCTGAGATAGCTGTGTCATGAGAACTCCATTATTAATCTAAGTTAACGCACACTTACGCTTCAGCGTGCGATATAAATAAGGTAGATACTGTATTTGATGCCGCAAGCACTATAATCTTGCAAAGGCACCTTATGGCTTATCGATCGTAAATCTCTAAAATTCCAGATAAGTTTTTCGCATCGTCCACGACCACGAGCAAGGTGATTTTATCGCGCAGCATTTGCTCTTCCGCTTGCACTATCATCACATTCTCATTGATGGTTTTAGGATTAGGCGTCATCAAGCTTGCCATGGTTTTGTGTATCATGCCCTCGCTTTCTTTTAACATAGCGCGACGCAAGTCACCATCGGTGAAGATTCCCAACAATTTCCCCTCATCCTGAATTAAAACGACGCCCATTCTACCGTGAGTCATGACGGAAATAGCGTCTTTTAAGGTGGTGTTTGGTGCGCAAATAGGAAGATTATCTTTGTGCATAAGATCTTTGACACGAGTCAGCAGCTTACGACCTAGGCTGCCACCAGGATGAAATCGAGCAAAGTCTTGTGGCTGAAAATTGCGGCACTCCATCAAAGCAACGGCCAATGCATCCCCCATGGCGGTTGTCATTGTGGTCGACGTAGTGGGGGCAAGATTGTTCGGGCAAGTTTCTTTATCGATAGAAAGGTCTAATACGCAATCACAGTGTTTCGCCAAAGTAGAGTCTATATTTCCGACCATGGCAATACTGGGATTACCGAAGCTTTTTAATGAAGGCAGCAAACGCATAAGCTCTTCTGTTTCACCTGAAAAACTGATCAATACTAAAACATCTTCAGGTTGAATCATCCCCAAATCCCCGTGGAAGGCTTCACCAGGATGAAGAAAGAAACTGGGTGTACCGGTCGAAGCGAGCGTGGCGGCGATTTTTTTACCAATCAATCCGGATTTGCCCATACCGCAAATAATCGTGCGGCCTTTACTGGTTAGAATCATTCGAACCGCTTTAGCAAACTCTTCGGTGACTTGATTCACCAAGTTAGCCAGAGCTTGTGCTTGGGTAGATAGAGTGCGTCGAGCACTCTCAATAAGCACATCGGAGTCAATACTCTTAATAGATGGGTCGCTCATACAGCCTCTCAACTCAGCGTAATAATCAGAAAGTGCCATTATTATACAGAGGAGAGAGCAAGTCGCCTATCAAAGAGCGGTTTTTCCTCTCTGACAAGCGACCCAAAAGCGGAGATCATTACCCTAAGCAGTTAAGAAATTGCCCACTCAAACTGTCTAAGAAAGAAAAATACGCGTTCGTACCCATTTTTATCTGACTACCTAGAGGATCAAGAGGAGCGGTTTTTACATTAGAACCTTCTAACAAGGTTTTGACAATAGCTGGGCTAAACTGCGGCTCGCTGAAAACACATTGAACCTTGTTTTCTTCAATTTCATGACGAATTTCCGCCACTTTTTTCGCCCCTGGTTTGCGCTCTGGACTGACGGTAATTTCACCGACATTTTGCAGCCCATAATGCTGTTCAAAATAGCTGTAGCCATCATGAAAGACGATATAAGGCACTTTATTCACTTTATTCAGTGCGTTACGAATTTCGGCGTCTTTCGCACCCAGGCCTTTTTCAAACGATACTAAGTTGCCTTTGTAATAGTCGGCATTGGCAGAATCCAAAGAAACCAAACGGGCCGTCACAGCTTTTGCCAGCACTAAAGCGTTATCTGGTGATAGCCAAACATGTGGATCAATACCAGAATGGTCATGCCCTTCATGCCCTTCATGCCCTTCGTGCTCATCATGGTGTTCGTGATCGTCATGCTTTTCATGATCATCATGCTTTTCATGATCATCATGCTTTTCATGATCGTCATGGTGCTCTTCCGCAAAGTTATGCAGCTTCATCCCTTCCAAGGCAAGCCATTCAATCGAAGAGGCTTCTTTGCCTGCATTCTCAAGCGGCTTTTCTAAAAACCGCTCTAGGGATTCCCCTACCCACACCACAGTATCGGCATCGGTGATCTTTTTCAGGTCTGAAGGGCGCATCGCAAAATCATGAGGCGAAGCAGTACTCGATACAATTTGTTGAATATCCGCTTTATCACCCGCAATCGCAGCAACAACCATAGAAACAGGCTTAATACTGGTAGCAATGACAGGTTTGGCTAAAGCCAAAGGCGATAAAACAGAAACACCTAGCGCAAGAAATACTTTATTCATTTTCAACACCATATAAACGTTATAACGTAACAATACGACATAAAAAAAGAGATTCAAGGGGTTACCTCAAATCTCTTTAGCGTCTAAGCGAAAATAACGACTGATTAGATTAACGACAACGCGTCTACCGATATCGCTCGCACAACCAACCCCGCTCTCTGACCAACCGGCAGATTGGTATTCGGAAATACAATGGCATCACCGGTTCGCTTTACCCGATACACGCTTTTTTTCGATTGCGCTAGAGGGTAACCCTCAGTAAATTGGGTAAAGTTTTTAGTATTCTGATCAATATTTAACTCGTAACTGTCATCGTCTTTAACAAGTGCGTCCAATACATTAAAAATACACAAAGAAGACAAGGATGACTCAGCCAAACAGCCTTTTTCCAACAGTTGGCGTAGATTTTTTTCCAATGCAGTAAAACACGACAAATCATTCTGCCCAAATGGATAGACCTTGCCTAACTCAACTGTAAAAGCATGCGCACCATGCACAGAATAACTGTAATAAGAAAACGTCGTTGTCGGTTGATGTGATAAAAGCACCGCTTCAATCTGACTGGCCGCAAAAAAAGCCAATTGCTGTTTACTATAATGCGCGTTCTCGACAAATGGATAAACTACAAACTTTTCATGCATCGAGCCACGAATAGCCGTGTGCAAGTCATAGTGCAGCCGAATATGTTCGCTGTCGGTCGATGATAAAGCATAAAAATCATTCACCGCCATCTCAAGCCGTTCGGCTCTTTGCACCTCAATCCCAGCATAATTCCGCCAAGCACCACTGAACAACCGGTTCAAATTAACGTCACAAAAGCGCGTCGCAGCATTCGCGGCAACCGGATGACCTATGATCACCAATAAACGCACGCCTAAGGTCAACTTACCGGCTAAAATATCCCTCACCAGCTGATTAATTAACTCCATTAGAACCCGTTTCGTTACCGTGAATACCAGCGGATAAAACTACACTGACGCGACTTTTTCGATTTGGTTCAAGTCGTAAAATCCCCGTCTCTTCCACAACGCCAGTACCACTGGAAAAAGTAAATTGAAAGGGTGCCATACCGTTGGGATTTGCCAATGTTAAGGCCAAAAAATCATGGTTTAAAATGGTCATTTTCCCTACCCAATTAAGTCGAAAATAAACATCATAATAGCGTTTTTTTAGCAATGGGAGGCTCATCTTTTAGAGGGTCGTGCGGAAAACAGAAAAATAGGTCGCTTTTAAGACAAATGACATAAGTAACCTGTTTGCTTTATGATCGACTACTCTTATTAATAACCAAGAAGTCTTTTCTTTCAGAGAAAATGCCGATACCCTTTCCCTTTCTATTCGTAGCACCATTAAATTGAGTATTTTATGCCCGAAAATGACGAAGTCATTATCCTAGTCGACCAAAACAACACCATTATTGGCGATGTACCACGACACCTAATGAACTTTGGCAGAGATTACCACCGTGTCACCTACATTTTAGTGTTCAATACGAAAGGTAATTTAATCGTTCAAAAACGTACAGACGACAAAGCCTTCTGTCCGGGTTATTACGGCATTACAACAGGCGGAGTGGTTGAAAAAAACGAGTCTTACATAGATTCTGCACACAGAGAACTGCAAGAAGAATTAGGTTTTGATGCCCCTCTCACAAGCCAAGGCGTCTTTTTCACAGAGGGGAAAGGTTTTAAAATTTGGGGCAAAATTTATACTTGTCACTATGATGAAGCCATCCATGGTGAACTTACCTTACAGCCCAAAGAAGTCGCTTCTGTACATGAAATGGCCATTGACGACATTCTACTTAACAGAAATAATCTTTCCTTTACACCTGACTCATTAGAAGCACTTCGCCATTATGCGCATAAGCTTACGCAACCTAAAGACAGCGACCCGCTATAGTATTGGCCTCTTCACTCTTTTTGTTGCCTCTTACTCTTTAGGGCAAGAGCGTTGGCAACAGGATGATTACATAGAAGCAAGCTTCATAAAAATTGCTTTAGAACGAGAATACAAAGAAACCAAACACCCTAAACTGATACGCTGGAATAAACCTATTAAGCTGTTTTTTGAAAGCGATCAGGGTGATGCCAGCTTGCAAAAAGAACTGCTCAGTGTCCACGCTCAGCACCTTGCCCACATAACAGGCCTGACTATTGATTTTACGACCTTGCCTGAACAAGCCAATATTTTTGTCATTTTTACGTCTTATGACAACATGGAAAACAAGGTGCGCCAGTACATAGGTGATCCAGAAACAATCCGTAAAGCACTCGACGAAGCGATCTGCCTAGGTAATTTTAGCCGTAATAGCAAATACGAAATAACCAAGGGCAGCATTATTATCCCTGTCGACTACGCCCGCAGAAAAGCGCGCTTTTTAGATTGTATCGTGGAAGAGATCACACAACTACTGGGACTTCCAAACGATTCTAATGACGTATTTCCTTCGGTTTTTAATGATGTCAGCATAGACACCTACATCAGTCCATTGGATTATTTACTGCTTAAAGCCCTCTATTCTCACCACCTAAAACCCGGTATGGACGTTAAACAAACCAAAGCGGCGTTTCCCAAAGTGTTAGCCGAGTTGCATGCCAATAAAGACATCGAAAATGCTGTACAACGGGTGCAAAAAAACAGTTTAAAAACTTATCTTGGTGATTAATGATTCGCCCCATATAGCCATCAACAAACCCTGCGATAGATCAATAATATTGGCCTTTTAGTCCACCTTCTCATAAATTGTGCTTATTCACTCTGCTTTTCCTACATAAGTTAGGTAAAATGCGTCAACTGAAAATTTACACTGGAGAGTACTAATGTTTCCTGAGGCTCAAAAATGATCGCTTTTTGCGCGCATTACTCAAACAACCTGTCGACACTACCCCTGTATGGATGATGAGACAGGCCGGACGTTACCTACCAGAGTATCGTGCTAGCCGCGCTACCGCAGGCGATTTTTTGAGTCTTTGTAAAAACGATGCATTTGCTTGTGAAGTCACGCTGCAACCACTTGAACGCTATAATCTAGATGCCGCCATTCTATTCTCGGACATATTAACCATTCCAGATGCAATGGGTTTAGGACTGTACTTTGAGACAGGCGAAGGCCCCAAATTTAGACACACCATTCGCGGCAAAGCCGATGTCGATGCCATCCCAGTTACTCAAGCAAACGACTTAGATTATGTGATGAAGGCGGTAACAACCATTCGCCACGCACTCAATGGGCATGTCCCCCTTATTGGCTTTTCTGGTAGCCCATGGACACTGGCAACCTATATGGTGGAAGGCGGTTCTAGCAAAGATTTTCGCCACATTAAAGCCATGATGTACCGTTCGCCTGACATCTTACACGCGCTATTAGATAAACTGGCAAAATCCGTTACAGCGTATTTAAACGGTCAAATATTGGCCGGCGCACAAGCCTTACAAATCTTTGATACTTGGGGAGGCGTATTAAGTGGCCCAATGTATCAACAATTTTCGTTACTCTACATGAAGCAGATTTTAGATGGCCTTATCCGTGTTCATGAAGGAAAACGAATCCCTGTCATCTTATTTACGAAAAACGGTGGTCAATGGTTGGAAAACATGGCTGCCACAGGTACCGACGCACTTGGTTTAGACTGGACGACCGATATCGCGGAAGCACGAGCGCGTGTGGGCCAGAGCGTGGCTTTACAAGGTAACATAGACCCTTGTGTTCTGTATGCAGGCAAAGATGTAATTGAGCGTGAAGTAGAAAACGTCTTATCAGGCTTCGGCACAGGTAGTGGACACGTATTTAATCTTGGTCATGGCATTCATCAATTCGTACACCCTGATCACCCTAAATATTTGATTGATGCGGTTCACAAACTTGGACGAAAATACCATGAACCTAAATACGATGACTTAGACGCATTAAACGGTCTTTAATCGGTAGATCCACGTATTAGCTCGGAGCCAATTACCACGTTTGGTGCCGAGCTACATCACGCTACCAACGACTCAAGACCTTGCAAACAGAGTAACTCGGCACTTTTCTTTTGTTTTTTCCAACCACCATCAGACGCTACCAACAAACGCTCGAACGACTCATTAAGGTAGCAACAAACATGATCTATCCCTCGACCATCAAGCCAAGACAACCGTGCTAAAACGTGGCCCGTTGACATAGGAATCAACACCAGCCTTAAAAGCAAACAACGTTTTACGCCACTTACCTGATAACAAGCCACATTTTGAGGCGTTGACACACTGGATAGGCGAATGCCCTCTCTTGTGGATAATACACTGGCAATATCCGCAAACAATGACGCAGCTTTGTCCATAAATTGCTCGCTCGATGTTATTTTTTTCATTTCAAGCCCTCCTACTCCGATAAAATCACACACAGACCACTATTAAATGTAGATCATAACCCTCTAGCCTGTGGCGACTTTTACAATAGAGTGGTATTTTTAGGTTAAATAATGCTTTATTCGTATGGAGAAGAAACATGAAATTGATTACGGCGATTGTTAAGCCTTTTAAACTGGATGAAGTGCGTGAAGCACTGTCTGAAATTGGGATTAACGGCATAACCGTCACGGAAGTGAAGGGATTTGGGCGCCAACGAGGTCACACTGAATTATATCGTGGTGCAGAATATGTGGTCGATTTTTTGCCGAAAGTAAAACTTGAGCTCGCGGTTGAAACAGACCAAGTAGAACGCGCTATTGAAGCGATTCAACACAGTGCTAATACTGGTAAAATTGGCGATGGTAAAATTTTCGTTACCGCCCTTGAACAAATCATTCGTATTCGTACTGGCGAAACAGGCGCGGATGCAATCTAGATCCATTGGTGCGTCTTGCAGCGCACACTTAAAGCACTAAACATAAAAAAGAGGCCTTGGCCTCTTTTTTATGTTTGCAACCTCGTTGACGCTAGCCTTTATCAGGAACTTTAATAGATAAAGTCCCTAAATAACGATTCTGACGTTGCTCTATTTGACGAAAAATGGCAATGATGACAATACTAATGACCAAATAAATGGCACCTGCCGCCAAGAATATTTCCATTGGCGTATAGGTTCTAGCAATAATAGTTCTCGCCATTCCCGTTAGATCCAAAATGGTAATAGTACTCGCCAATGCACTGCCCTTGAGCATCAGAATGATTTCATTACCATAAGCTGGTAATACGATACCAAATGCACGCGGCAATAGAACACGACGATACATTTGCGTTTTTGTCATACCGATCACCTTGCAAGCTTCCACTTCTCCTGGAGGGATGGCCTGAATCGCCCCACGAAAGATCTCCGCTGTATAAGCTGACGTATTCAGAGTAAAAGCGATGATTGCACACCAAAATGGCTCTTTCAGTATCGGCCAGAACACACTTTCTCGAACAACATCAAATTGTGAGGCACCGTAGTAGACCAAAAAGATCTGCACCAATAACGGCGTACCACGAAAGAAAAAAATGTAAGCAAAAGGGATTGCTCTTATCCAAGCCACAGGAGAGATCCGCGCTAAAGCGATAGGCAAAGCAAAAACACCACCAAGCACAATGGATATCATCACTAATTGAATACTGACCCAAGCCCCCTCAAGCAAACGAGGGAAGTATTCAACAACTACCGAAAAGTCCATACACTATCCTCTCGTTAAACCACGGCTTGCGCGTTTTTCCAAATAAGAAACGAATACCATAGAAATAATGGTCAACGCCAAGTACATAAAAGCGGCCACCAAATAAAACAAAAACGCTTCTTTGGTGCTACTCACAGCAATATTTGCCTTACGCATAATATCGTCTAGACCTACAACCGACACTAACGCCGTATCTTTTAACAGAACAAGAAACAAATTCCCAAGCCCAGGTAACGCAATTCGCCATACCTGCGGCAAAATAATTCGATAAAATTTTCGAATCGGCCCCATCCCTAAAGCAGTTGCCGCTTCATGCTGGCCTTTTGGTATAGATTGTAACGCGCCGCGAAACACTTCAGTTGCATAGGCACCAAAAGTCAAACCAAGCGCCGTGACACCCGCCGCGAATGCCCCTACCTCGATGTATTCGTCGTAGCCAAAAAGCCCAGCAACTGCCATCAAAACACTGGTTGCACCAAAGTAAATGATAAGTACGGTAAGGAGTTCGGGAATGCCACGAATAATGGTGGTATAGCCATGAGCAATCCACCTAAGAACTTTGAAAGAGGATAATTTAGCAGAAGCGCCTAATAATCCTAAAACTAAGCCAACAAACAGCGAACACATTGCCAGCTCCAAGGTCACAACAGCACCCTGTAGTAGCTGATCACCGAAGCCATGAAGATCAATCATAGTTTTTTCTCAGACTAAGCTTAACATCAGCCTATCGACATAAAATATCGATAGGCTGCAAGAAATATCAACTCTATAACTAGACCGAAAAATCCACACATGACTTAACGGGTAAATCATGCGCTAGACTATTCGAGCCTCCAGTCAACTTAGTAGATAGAGAACGGGAAGTACTTAGCGTTAATCTTCTGATAAGTGCCATCCGCTAAGATCTGATCCAACGCTTTGTTCAGTTTTTCTTTTAACTTGTCATCCCCTTTACGAACCGCGATACCAATGTTATCCGTCTTCATGAAGGCATCACCTTTAAATTCAAACTTAGCACCACTCTCGGATGTTTTTAACCAGTTATATGTCGGTAGCTCATCAGATAAAACGATGTCTAAACGACCCGCCACTAAATCCAAATAGACGTTATCTTGGTTATCGTAAAATTTAAGATCCGCTTTACCTGTGAAATTGTCTTCTAGGTATTGTGCACCAAGGGTTGCGCGCTGCGCACCAATAGTCTTACCAGAAAGATTATTCAAATCAAAATTGTCTCCTACACGCCCCATGAAACGCAGACCGCCAGAATAGTATTTATTTGTAAAATCAACGACTTTTAGACGATCTTCGGTAATTGACATAGACGCAATAATGGCGTCGAATTTGCGTACTTTCAGGCCAGGGATCAAACCATCCCAATCTTGGGTAAGAATCTCACAATCTGCTGCCATTTTTGCGCACAATGCACGGGCAATATCAACGTCAAAACCCTGTGGTTTTCCCGCTTCATCAATAAAGTTAAATGGAGTCCCAAGCACCTTCTGTTACAAAACGCACTTTGTCAGCCGCCTGTACAGACACCGTTGACAACGCCGCTGTTAGCAACAACGCTGAGCCTAACACTACTTTTTTCAATTTCATTATAATCCCCTTGGAATATTTGTTTATTTGATCATTTTTGCTTTTTATAATGTCTTACTTAAGTAATTAAGCATGGCCTAAAACACACTAGATAAAAACGCCTTACAACGCTCCGATTTTGGTGCACTAAAAACCTGACTTGGTGTACCTTTTTCCTCTACGACGCCTTGATGAAGGAATACGACATCACTGGATACTTCACGAGCAAAATTCATTTCGTGAGTCACAATCAGCATAGTACGCCCTTCTTCCGCTAAATTGCGCATAACGCCCAATACTTCACCCACTAGCTCAGGATCCAAAGCAGAAGTAGGTTCATCAAACAGAATAACTTGAGGGTCCATGGCCAATGTTCTAGCGATAGCAACACGTTGCTGCTGGCCACCAGATAGCTGATTGGGATACATGTTCTTTTTCTCAGCAATGCCGACTTTTCGCAATAAATGCTCAGCGTACTCAGCCACTTCGTGTTTCGGACGCTTTAGAACATGCAATGGCCCTTCCATGACATTTTGTAAAATCGTCATATGAGGCCACAAATTAAAACTTTGAAACACAAATCCTATCTGCTGACGCATCTGAGTGAGTTGTTTCATGTTATTTGCGACCAAATCGGATTCGCCTTGAACCAGATCGAGCTTATTGCCATTGAAGACAATCTCACCCCGTGTTGGATTTTCAAGCATGTTAATGCAACGCAAGAAGGTACTTTTACCTGAACCACTGGATCCAAGAATGGAAATGACATCACCGTCATAGGCTTTTAGGGAAATGCCCTTTAACACCTCAATATCGCCAAACGTTTTGTGAATATCAATGAGCTCTAACGCCAGGACTTTCGACATGTTTTCTACCTTTTTCATTTTATAAATTTATTATTTTTGACGTAAAATAGCACAACACTGGACTAATAAAAGCAAACAGCTTGCGCAATTAAGTAGAATACAAGAATCACGCCAAAAACAATTTACCCCATATTTTAAGTTACTTTTTCCATAACTGCCTCTTTTTCTTGTCCATTTGGACAGGCGCTGGGCTTTTATTGTGCATTGTTTTATAAATTGTATTGCGTTCTTCCCTAGGTGTAATGCCAAAAAAACCCTTATAGGTGGTACTAAAATGGGGCGCAGAACCAAACCCACACGCTACTCCCACCTCAGTGATACTCTTGTCCGTCTGAGTAATCAGCTGTTTGGCATGCTGTAAACGTAATTCTAAATAATAACGCGAAGGCACTATGTCTAAATTACTTTTAAAAAGGCGCTCTAAGTGTCGTCTAGATACACCAACATGATAGGCAATATCATCCGAAGACAAAGGCTCTTGAATGTTGGCTTCCATTAGCTGCACAGCCTCAACCAATTTTGGCTGTCCAGTACCAATTCTAGCCTGCAATGGAATTCTTTGAGGATCTTCATGAGTGCGAATACGCTCACAAACAAACTGTTCAGAAATACTACTCGCTAAGGACATACCATGCTGCTTACCAATCAAAAACAGCATCATATCCATAGCCGCTGTGCCACCACTGCAAGTATAACGATCTCTATCAACTTCAAACAGGTGGTTGGACACAATCGTTTGTAGAAATTCGTCACGCAGATTCGCCAAACTTCGCCAATGAATCGTTGCGCGGTAACCATCTAGCAGGCCGGCTTTTGCTAATAAGTAACTTCCCGTGCATACTCCGCCCAGAGAAATCTTTCTTTTAGCTTGTTTTTTTATCCAATTTTCTAAAGTCTCACTTTCGTTTTTTATCACTGGCGACGCACCACACACAAAAATCGCATCCAAATCACTCGGCGCGTCACTTGTCAGGTAGTCAGATACGGTTGTAACCCCCGTATTTGAAGGGATTTGTTTTTCTTCATGACTGATCGTGCAAAAAGAATATAGCTCTTTTCCTGTCACCCAGTTCGCCATATGCAGTGTTTCAATGGCGGAAGAAAAACCCAGCATAGAATAATGCGGTAAGAGCAAAAAACCGTATTTTAATGGCTTCTTGCTCGCCTGCATGATTTCTCTTGATGCGAATTCGGTCTTGTACAAAATATTATCCTGCGAACTATAGACAAAAAAGGAGTTTATTTCGTTTAAAATGGATAACAAAGGTTTTTTTCGTCTTGAGCAAGACTTTTTTAGCCCAATTAACCAGACATCACAACAATATGTCGCAATTAGATAAGTTACTAACTATCAAAGGAGTGAATTTTTCATAATAATCTTATCAAGAGTCCAAACCTTGTACTTTCATAACATTGCACTACCTACTAGTTTTATTAAGAACACCACAACGAGGGATGAGTTCTAATGACTGATCATAAAAAAAGCGAATTAATCGAACGCGTCGAAGTAGAAATAAACGAACACTTCAATGCGACCGAAGCCAATAACCTGATTCAACTTGCCCACCTCTACTTTCAGGACTCTTTAACGGAAGATTTGGTCAATGAATCCATTGAGAACCTGTACGGCACCATCGTCTGCTTATGGGATTTCTTACAACAACGTCCAGTTAATCAACCAAAAGTTCGTGTTTACAATCCAAACTACGAAGAACACAGCTGGCAATCTACACACACGGTTATCGAAATTCTAACCGATGACATGCCTTTCCTTGTGTCATCTTTCAATATGGCACTCGTTCGTCTTGGCCACACCATTCATATGACATCTCATCCTGTGGTGCCAGTTGAACGTAATAAGAAAGGCGAATTGCAAGGTATTAACCTTGAATCTAAAACACATGAAGCCCTAATGCGATTTGAGATCGACCGTTTGTCTGATATCAACTTGCTGGATAAGATTAAAGAAGAACTGCTTAGCAGTTTAGTCGATGTGAAAAAAACCGTAGCTGATTGGCCTACGATGAAAGCGCGATTAAACGAAATCATCAAAGAATCTGAACAATTAGCCCATTTAAAAGGCAATGAAGAACACCAAGAAATCCTTGATTTCTTACGTTGGGTAGAAAACGACCACTTCACCTTTATTGGCTTTCGCGCTTATGACCTCGCCGTTGAAGACAATGAAACCCATCTAAAATTGGTTGAAGGTTCTGGCTTAGGCACGTTCCGCGACATCAACGATAAAAAAGTGAAACGCGACATTGTATTAGAAAATAACTTGGCCAAACTCGCTGTTGACAGTAACAACATCCTAATTTTGACCAAGTCGACAGCGGTATCAACGGTTCATCGTCCTGTTCACCTTGATTACCTTGGCATCAAACGCTTCGATAAGAAAGGCAACGTGATTGGAGAATGGCGCTTCTTTGGCTTATATTCTTCTGCGGCTTACATTGCTCGCTTACAAGACATTCCATTACTGCGCAAAAAACTCAACGTCATTGTTGAAAAGGCCAATGTGGATCCAAACAGCCACAAGGGCAAAAATCTAAAACACATTCTAAATAGCTACCCTCGTGATGAGATGCTGCAAGCGCCAGTGGATGAACTTTTCGTCACGATTGAAAGCATTCTTGCGATTCAAGAGCGTCGCCAATTGCGTGTATTCCTGCGCAAAGACATTTATGGCCGCTTCTTGAATGCACTCGTCTATGTGCCAAGAGATCGTTACAACACAGAATTGCGCATAAAAATGCAAGACATTCTGATGAATGCGTGCAACGGTACCAGCTCAGAATTTAACGTGCAGTTTTCTCAGCTAGTCTTGGCGCGAGTCAACTTTACGATTCAGATTGCCGATCCTAGTCAAAGCCCAACCATCGACGTAGAAGACATTCAACGTAAGATGCAAGATGCGATGAGTTCATGGGAAGACAAATTACTCAATGCCTTACATAAGAGCCATGGCGAAGAAAACGGCAACCGCCTTTTCAACAATTATGTCGCCTACTTACCTGCAGCCTACCGTGAAGACTTTTCTCCAAATGCCGCGGTACTAGACATTGAGCGTTTAAGCCAATTAGCGGGCGAAGGAGATACATCGACACACATTTATCGTCAAGTTGGTCAAGCAAAAAACAATTACTTCTTTAAAGTATATGGCGCTGGCACCACGCTGGTCTTGTCAGACGTATTACCGATATTGGAATACATGGGACTACGAGTTCTAGAAGCTCGCCCATATGAACTGGACCAAAATGGTGATGGCACAACTAATACATGGGTAGTTGAATTTGCCATCAGTGTTGACGCTGATGTGAATTTAGAGAAAAACACTCAACGCGAAGCCTTCCAAGACGCCTTCAATCAAATCTTCCGTCGTCGTGTTGAAAACGACCGCTTTAACGCCCTCGTTCTAAGCGCGTCATTAACATGGCGCCAAGTGACTATGCTGCGCGCGTTGACGAAATACTTGATGCAGTTACAAGTACCTTTCTCGTTGCAGTACATGCAACAAACCTTAGAGAAAAATGCCAGTATTGCTCGTCTGTTGGTACAATTGTTTGAACAACGCTTTGATCCAAGCCAAGAAGCCAAACGTGACGAAAAAGTACAAAAGCTACTGGAAAAAATCGATCTAGAGTTGGATCAAGTGGCCAACTTGGATGAAGACCGCATTCTGAAGCACTACCTTTCTGTGATTCAAGCCATGTTGCGTACTAACTTCTATCAAGCTGGTGCGGAAGGTGAAATCAAAGACTATGTGTCTTTCAAATTGGACCCTTCATTAATTCCAGCGGTTCCTTTACCGCGTCCGAAATTCGAAATTTTCGTGTATGCGCCTTGGGTCGAAGGTATCCACATGCGCGGTGGTAAAGTGGCCCGTGGTGGTCTGCGCTGGTCTGATCGTATGGAAGACTTCCGTACCGAGGTACTTGGCCTCGTCAAGGCGCAAATGGTGAAAAACGCGGTTATCGTACCTTCTGGTGCCAAAGGTGGCTTCGTTGCCAAGCAATTGAAAAAGAACGCGTCTCGTGAAGAAGTTCAGGCAGAAGTTATCCACTGCTACACTACGTTCATTAGCGGCTTATTAGACATTACCGATAACCTAATCAAAAACGAAGTGGTGCCACCATTGTCTGTGCTTCGTTACGACGAAGACGACCCATATTTGGTGGTTGCAGCCGATAAAGGTACAGCCACTTTCTCTGACTTAGCGAACAGTATTTCGGCGAAATATAACTTCTGGCTAGGTGACGCCTTTGCTTCTGGCGGTTCAAATGGGTATGACCATAAGAAAATGGGCATTACAGCACGTGGTGCTTGGGAATCCGTTAAACGCCAGTTCAAAGAAATTGGCGTCAATTGCCAAACCACAGACTTCACGGCGGTTGGTATTGGTGACATGGCGGGCGACGTATTTGGCAACGGCATGTTGTTGTCGAAACATATTCAGTTGGTTGCGGCGTTTAACCACATGCATATTTTCATCGACCCAACGCCTGATGCCGCCTCTTCTTTTGTGGAACGTGAACGCATGTTCAAGTTGCCTCGTTCTTCTTGGGAAGACTACAACAAGGAACTTATTTCAAAAGGTGGCGGTGTCTTCAACCGTTCCGCCAAATCCATTCCTATTAATGCCGATATTCGCAAGGCGTTAGGTATTGAAGGCAATGTCAAATCCATGGCACCAACGGAGCTGATCAACGCTATCCTAAAAGCCCCTGTAGACCTGCTTTGGAATGGCGGTATCGGCACGTATGTAAAATCCGAAACAGAGTCCCATGCGGATGCGGGAGACAGTGCAAATAATAGTCTACGTGTTAATGGTAAAGAGTTGCGCTGCAAAATCGTTGGTGAAGGCGGTAACCTAGGGTTAACACAACTTGGCCGTATTGAGTTTGCTCAGAAAGGCGGCTTAATCAGTACCGATGCCATTGATAACTCGGCGGGTGTGGACAGCTCGGATCATGAAGTCAACATCAAGATCCTACTTAACCGCGTGGTGGAAAACGGCGACTTAACCGAGAAGCAACGCAACAGCTTGTTAGCAGAAATGACCGATGAAGTCGGTAACTTAGTGCTACGCCATAACCGTGGTCAAAGTCATCTATTGTCTTTAGCCAATGCGCAGGCGCCAGAACGCTTGGCCGATCACTGGCGTTTGATTCAATCCTTGGTACGTGAAGGTCGCTTAAACCGCGAGATTGAATATTTACCGAGTGATGCACAGATCAAAAAACGCCTAAATAAAGGACAAGGTTTAACGCGTCCGGAAATTTCAGTGTTATTGGCCTATTCGAAAATCAAACTGTCTGAACAGTTGGTAGAAGATGGCATTGGCGAAGATGTCGATTTGACAACACAAATCAACGAATACTTCCCAACCCAATTGACCAAGCATTTTGGCGGTCAAATGGCGTCACACCCATTGATTCAAGAAATCATTGCTGGACATGTAACCAACAATCTTGGCAATCGTATGGGACCCACCTTTAGCACTTATATGCAAGAGGAAACCAGTGCCTCGTCTTTAAATGTTGTTCGAGCTTATATGGCCGCAGAAGACATTTTTGGCATTCCAGCACTTTGGGACGCTGTCAACAGTTTGGACTTCACCGTTGAAAACACCGTTTTAAACGGCTTACTGATTCGGATTCAAGGACTATTAGAACGGGCGACACTTTGGCTATTACGCAATACGCGTGAAAGCCTATCTATTCAGCGCCTAAAAGACGCTTACAAGCCTGGCGTTGAAGTCATTAGAGCCAATATGCAGGCAATTTTGACAGAATCCAGTCAAGCTCACTTGGCTGATATTACGACTCGTCTCGTCGAGCACAATATCCCAGTTGAAATAGCCGAGAGATTATCGTCTCTTCACTATCTCTTCTACGGATTAGACATTATTCGTGTCGCCGCCAATACAGAAACCGAAGTGTTGGATGTTGCTCAAACTTACTTTGCCCTTGAAATGGACCTAGAGCTGCATTGGTTGCGTCATAAGGTCAGCGAACTATCCGCTGACGATGTATGGCAACGACGTGCAAAAGGTGGGCTTGGCGACGAAATCGATAACAGCCTACGCACTCTCACCCAAGAGGTCATACAATCCAGCGCCGATATCAAGAAGCTGGAACAACGTCTGACTCATTGGCGCGAATCAAACAGTGATAGTATCAAGCATTACCGTGCTACTTTCAGTGAAATTAAAACTGAAAGTGAATTCACGCTTGCAATGATAACTGTCGCTATTCGTGAGTTGAGAAATCTGATATAAACCAAAAGGTGGCCGTCATTGCGGCCACCTATTTTTTAAGAGGCCTTTTTGTAAGATGGATAAAAAAGTGACACAACAAGTAACGAGAGCAACTTTTGACGAAGTAATGGTTCCCAACTATGCACCTTCTGCGATTATTCCAGTGCGTGGTGAGGTTTCTCGCGTATGGGACAAAGAAGGCAAAGAATACGTCGATTTTGCAGGCGGCATTGCCGTGACTGCATTGGGTCACTCCCATCCAACGCTGGTCAACGTCATGCGTGAGCAAGCTGGGCAAATTTGGCATTTATCCAATGTCATGACCAATGAGCCAGCACTGCGACTAGCGAAAAAATTGACTGAAAAAACCTTTGCTGACCGAGTTTTCTTTGCGAACAGTGGCGCTGAAGCCAACGAAGCTGCGTTTAAATTGGCTCGACGTTATGCGTTTGATCATTTTGGTCCAGAAAAACATGAAATTATTGCTTTTTATAAATCCTTCCATGGCCGTACCTTGTTTACCGTTTCTGTCGGTGGTCAAGCCAAGTACAAAGAAGGGTTTGAGCCAACACCTGGTGGTATTAAGCACTGCGATTACAACAATATCGAGCAACTGAAAGCCATTATTAGCGACAAAACCTGTGCGGTTGTAATGGAGCCAATTCAAGGCGAAGGCGGCATTATTCCTGCTGATATTGAATTTGCGAAACAAGTTCGCGAGTTGTGTGATCAGTACAATGCACTGTTGGTCTACGATGAAGTGCAATCCGGTGTGGGTCGTACAGGTACTCTGTATGCCTACGAGCAACTCGGTGTAACACCTGACGTGCTGACCACAGCGAAAGCACTTGGCAACGGTTTCCCTGTTGGCGCCATGCTAGCCACTGAAAAAGCCGCCAAGAGCCTAGCATTTGGCACACACGGCAGTACTTATGGTGGCAACCCAATGGCTTGCGCCATTGCTGAAGCCGTCATTGATATTATTGATACACCAGAAGTTTTAGGTGGTGTAGCAAAACGCCATGACCAATTTTTTGACGGTCTAAAAGCCATCAACGAAAAGTATCACGTTTTTAAAGACATTCGTGGTATGGGTCTTTTAATGGGGGCAGAAGTCATTGACAGCCTTGCTGGAAAAGCCGGTGAGATTGTGAAAGCGGCTGCTGAAGAAGGCTTGTTTGTGCTTGTTGCTGGTCCTAACGTATTACGTTTAGCTCCGTCTTTAATCATTACTGAACAAGACATTGCCGATGGCCTTGCTCGTCTTGATAAAGCCATTGCCACTGTTATTGCGAATAATCAAACGGCATAACGCGACTTGCACTAGATGAAAACCTTAAAAATCGGACTTCGGTCCGATTTTTTATTTAATCTACATTGATAGAAATCTGCTTATTAAATACCCCTTCCCCGCCAACTTTCACCTGCTTTAATACGCCATCCTCTAAGCTGAGCTGCGTCAATAAACAGGATGGCATGCTCATCGCTCGCCCTTGCTCAAACACGGCTTGCTGATAACCAAAGTGTCGGTTCAAATAACAAGCTAATGCGCCACTTGAGCTGCCTGTGGCCGATTCCTCAGGAATCCCCACCGCGGGGGCAAAATTGCGACAACTGGCGGTATAGAATGATTCTGGCGAGTTCAATTCAAAGACATGAAATCCGACACAATGCTGTTGCTGACAAAAGTGCGACATCGACTCCATATCCACAACAAGAGAATCCAAAAAACCAAACGGTATAGGAACGATGATATCCACTAATCCCGTTGAAACCGCCTGAATAGGCAAACCAGCTTGAGCAATCAACGCGGGCTGAACTCCTAGCATAGGGGCTATTTCTTCTGCGCTAAATTCAGCCAACCACATGGGCAAACTCTGATTCATCAAAACATCACCATTTGGGGTGATCTCGACGGCTAATATACCGGCTTTGGTTTCCTGCTTATAATGCCCAGCAGGAATGTGCTGTAAATGACGCAATAACCAAAAGGCACTTAGGGTCGCGTGACCACAAAAATCCACTTCCACTGTTGGCGTAAAAAATGACAACTGAAAATCTGCACTATCGCTTTGACTCACAAAAGCGGTTTCTGATACACCCACTTGCTTCGCGATAGATTGCTTCTGAACATCCGTTAGCATATCGGCCTGCAAGACCACACCCGCTAAATTCCCCCCTGCCCTGATATCGAAAATGCTTGAATCAGATACACATCAACTCGCGTCATAAAACCTTCCTATTGCCATGATTCGATAGCGTAACAAACTATTTCGCAAAAAATGCCTTCACCATGGCCGATTATCGTCTTTTTTACTGATTCCTGATGAGCCGCTTGATTGTGATTATCACTTGACTGGTTTAAGCTCCGGTAGGGAGTCATTAAACAACTTTGCGTAAATCAATGGCTTATGAACTATTCAACTGATATAGAGAAACGACAACGTGTTTCATTCTTTCTTTCCTAAACCCAAACTCTTCTTTCTTAGCTTTGCTCTGTGGGCACTTGTCTGTGTCATTGGCTGGTATGCTATTGTGCAGGACTTAGGACACATTTTAAGTCTAGGTTCTCTGTTTGGTGTCCACTTTCCTGATGCTTTAGCGGAAGGCGCTGACGCCGCTGCCCAAAGCGCTTTTCAGAGTGCACAAAGTACCGCATTAGATGCTTGGCTATACCAATACATGGTCGTATGTTATGGACTATTTATTGGTGGATGGATGCTCTATGGCGGTCAAAAATGGGGAAAATGGTCTGTCATTGGTTCGGGGGTAATCGTTTTTATTACTTGGTTCCAAGTCCAAGTAAGCGTAATGTTAAATGAGTGGTATGGCAGTTTTTATGATCTTATTCAAAAAGCATTAGCCGAACCAAATAGCATTCTACTATCTGATTACTATGCGGAACTTTCCACTGTTGCGGTAATCATCATGGTCGCTATTACAGTATCCGTATTGAGTAATTTTTTTGTTAGTCATTATGTGTTTCGCTGGCGCACGGCAATGACCAGCTACTACACTTCAAAATGGGATAAAGTACGTCATATAGAGGGTGCTTCACAGCGTATTCAAGAAGACACCATGCGTTTCGCCTCGATTGTAGAAGGACTGGGAGTCAGCCTATTACGCTCAGTTATGACACTCATCGCATTTTTGCCAATTTTATGGGGACTTTCCGGATACGTTAAAACATTACCTCTGATTGGCGAAGTTCCTCAAGCTCTAGTATTTACCGCGATCGTATGGTCCATTTTCGGCACCTTACTGTTGGCTTTAGCGGGGATAAAACTTCCAGGATTGGAATTTAAAAATCAGCGAGTTGAAGCCGCCTATCGAAAAGAATTGGTATATGGTGAAGATTACCATGACCGAGCAACCCCAATGAGCCTCAATGAGTTATTTGAAAATGTGCGTAAGAATTACTTCCGCCTTTATGCAAACTACTTATATTTCAACGTTGTACGTTATGGCTATTTAAACGTAGGTCAATTTGTACCATTGATTGTTCTAGCGCCATCTATTATTGCTGGTGCTTTTACGCTAGGTATCATGCAGAGAGTATTAAACGCTTTTAACCAAGTTGAGAACTCTTTTCAATACTTAATTAATTCATGGACAACCATCGTTGAACTGCTGTCAATTTACAAACGCCTTAAAGCGTTTGAGGCCGCTATCGATAACCAACCGTTACCAGCCGAAGACCAGAATTTTATCGAAACACAACCGTAATTTAATGGCCTGAGTCCGTTTAAACAAAAAGCCCGCTAGATGCACTAGCGGGCTTTTTGTTATTTCGTACAATGCTTTTCAAATAAACGCTTTTTACATCGCATCAAACGTTCACGTTAATATTCTGGCCTAAGTTGTCTGTTGTAGTGTGCGAACCACTACTGGCGGCAGGGGTGACGTTTTTTGTCGCTTCCGCCAATAGCGCCAAATCCTGTTCCGCTTTTTGCTGTTGAGCCGCTTTGGCTAGGTTTGCGCTATAGACTTCGCTGGCATAATCCATCGCAGGACTACTCACACCATTAATACTTGGCATTTTTCCTCCTATCAATTTTTAAACTAATCAATGAATTGTAGCGGTAAACTGGTTAATTTACGAACATCTTTTTGTAAAAAAGGTCAAAGCAATAATTAGATGGCGTCATCATGGATAAAGTTTTCCCAGTACTGACTCACTAGGTTTTGGTTATCCACTAGGGTATCTTTTTGCACGACTCGACCTTGTTGCTGCAGGCTTAGCCGATGCGTTAGAGATCGATAAAGTGTATAGGTATCGGTCATTTTTTCAGCCTGTTCGGCCCCAATCAAACCAACCAAAGCAGCGGCTTCTAATTGACGCACATTATCAGAGAAGCGCATCAACTCTGGGTATTTACACGACCAAGCCAACACCAAATACTGCACCATAAACTCAATGTCTATAATGCCGCCCGCGCCTTGCTTGAGGTCAAAACCTTTTTCTTTGCCGCCTGTATCAAGATGCGCACGCATTTTTTCACGCATTTTAATCACTTCCGCTTTGAGTCTCACTACGCTCTCGAATCGATGCGATAATGTCTTTACGGCAATCTTCAAATTTCGCCAATAAATTGGGGCTCTCCCGCTAATCCACGAGAGCGGGTCAGCGCTTGGTGCTCCCACACCCAAGCTTCTTTTTGCTGATAATCTTTGAAGGCTTCTAAACTCGAAACCAATAGACCAGAATTACCAGAAGGACGCAAACGCATGTCTACTTCATACAGGCGCCCAGCCGCGGTAAAGCTGGTTATCATGTGAATAAGACGCTGACCAAGCCGAGTATAAAAAGTCAGATTATCAATACTCCGCTCACCGTTTGTCTGCCCCGTTGCTTGCGCATCATGAATAAACACCAGATCAAGATCGGAATCGTAGCCAAGCTCCCAGCCCCCTGATTTACCATAACCAATAATCGCCAATTGCGGTGTGAAAGCGACTTCGCCTTGGCTGACGGGGAAACCATGCTTCTTAGTCAAATATTGCCAAGACTGTTGCAATACTTGATCTAAAAGCACTTCTGCCAACCAAGTTAAGTGATCACTCACTTTCATCACAGGCAATATTTCTGTGATATCGCAAGCCGCAATACGCAGAATAATAGAACGCCTAAAGCGTCGCATAGCGTCCATTTGAGCTTCTTCATCCTCTTCAGGCAAACGTAATAATATTTGCTGAAGTTCTTCCGCCAGCATGGCTTTATCAGGCGGTGAAAATAATGTGTTGGCGTCCAGAAGTTCGTCCAACAATGCGGGGGTTGTCGAGATGGCATCGGTAAACCACACACTTTCTCGACACAAACGAATAAGGTGTGTCAGTGCGGTTTGGTTTTCACACAATAACACCAAATACGCCGTACGGCGTAGTACGGCTTCTAAGATAGGAAAAACCCGCTCTAGAACCAGATCAGGATTCACTTCGTCTGTTAATTTAGACATCAAGGCGGCTAAAAATACCGCAAGGCGTTCTTGCCCAATTGGTTGCATAAACACGACTGTACGTGAGCTAAGCAATTGAGAAATTCGTGTGATACTGGCTTCTTGATCTTGCCAAGCGATCAACCCAATTGCATCTTCTATGGCTTCTCTATCCTCTGGGTGTTTAATGAGTAAGCGCCACGTTTCCTGATGCTTTACCTCCTCACTCGTTTCATGACCATCGTCGATTAACGCTACAAAAGAGCGATGCACATTTTTGCGCACTTCCCACAAGCGCTTATCCAACGCGTCCCACGATGAGAACCCCACCATTAAGGCAATGCGTGTACGCGCACTATCCTCTTCTGGCAACAGTTGCGTTTGCTCATCGTTGACCGCTTGCAATGCATGTTCTGTTCGACGAAGAAGCAAATAAGCTTCACGTAATTGGTCCATTTCCTCGACGGGCAGATAATCATGCTTAGCAAGATAGGGCAAGACTTTCAATAAGGCTGGCGTTTGCAAACCTTGGTCTCGTCCACCGTGCAATATTTGTAAAGCTTGAGCGATAAACTCAACCTCCCGAATACCACCCTCCCCCAGTTTGATGTTGTGCTCAATACCTTTACGGCGCACTTCTTTAGCGATCATTTGCTTAAGATCACGCAACGCACCAATTGCACCAAAATCTAAATATTTACGATAGACAAAGGGCCGACGTAACGCTTCAAATTCACGTATATCTAAGGCGTTTCCAGACATGACACGAGCTTTAATCATCGCGTAACGTTCCCAATCTCGCCCTTGATCTTGGTAATAGTTTTCCAGTGAGTCCATGTTTAACACCAAAGCACCAGATTGACCAAAGGGGCGCAAACGCATATCCACCCGAAAAACAAAACCATCTGCGGTCACTTGATCCAAATGCTGAATCAGTTTTTGTCCCAACTTAGTAAAATATTCTTGGTGAGACAGACTTTTTTTACCACCTTGGGTGTCACCATGCTCACGAAAGGCAAAAATCAAATCAATGTCGGAAGATAGGTTTAACTCGTTTCCCCCCAATTTCCCCATACCAATAACAATCATCGACTGAGGCTGGCTGTTGCTGTCCAACGCCTTACCGTACAAGGCTAGATAATGCTGCTCAGTCCATTGTAAGCTGGCGTTCACGCAGGCATCGGCCAATCCACTCAAACGCGCCGTAAGCTCGGTTAAGGAGAGACGTTGCTGAATGTCTAAGGCAATCAGCCGCACCATCCACCACTGACGGTACAGACGCAAACGCTTAATAAAGCTAGCCTCATCTAACGGGTCTTGAGGAACGTGAAGACAAGCATTGGCCTCATGAGCGAAATAGGCCTCACCCGCCATTAGAGCCTCTTTAGAAGGTCGCTCTGGTAATGTCTCTAGCACCAACAAATCATCTAACCACCGAGGAAACCGCGTGCATTGCTTGTGTAAGTAATCACTTAACACCCACAATGGCTCTAACATCGTAATTTGTTCAGAACTCAACAGATCAAGACCATGCCGTTGTCTTGACTCTTGGACCTGTTCCAATAACAAGAAACGAGAAGCAGATTGTTCGCAAAAAAGCGTATAATTGGGATTCAAATTTGGAGGGGTCAAAAGGGTTTCCTTACTTTTTTATTTTTTACGTCATCACGACAAACGTTAGGTTAAGCGGTTTGTTGATTTAGCCATTGGCCAATCTTAAGCATCGCTATACCAATTTGCTTTATACTGGCCAATTTTGTCAACATCATCGTCTCTTCAACCATAAGACATGACTCTAATTGACGATCAAGATCGTTTACTACCTCGACCAAGTCATTAGGTAAATACGTCTTTAATTGCGATATGGAATGACGAAAAGGTTGCATCAGCGCCTCGTCCTCCATGAAGTGCATCGCTTCCCAATAAACTAACCACACTTCATACCAATACGCTGCTAAAACAATTGTATTGGCGGTCTGCAGAGGTTTATCAGGAAACTCTATTTGCCCATATTTTAAACGCACCCCTCGCTGGGCCTTCGAGACAATACTCACCTGCACAGGGACACGTTCTGCCAATTGCAAAGCAAACTGATACAAACCCGCTTCATTGCCTTCTTTAAGCTCCAACTCCAACTCACAGATCGCATCTTTACCGTAAGGCGAGATGACCAGGCCATGATCACACACGACTTCCATTGTGGTTGCTTGAAATCTAACGTTCCAAACTTGTCTCTCAAAATCGGTACGATAAACTTCTATCAGCTCCCTACTCCAAGACATATCTTGCAATACATCAGGTAATGGAACCTCTGCTAAAAGGGATAAATCCAAATTATCATTCGGTATAAACCATTCCCATTCGCCACGCGCATGCATACCAATACGATCACTGCCACGGGTTTTGACTGTTTGAATAAACGTATTGTTCACCGCTCGAATGCGCAAAGCCATACCACCTTGCATTAAATCAGCATTTTCTGTATCAAAATAGGCGTTCATCAAAGCCAAAGTAGGCTGACGAGATTGATCATCCGTGTCTGACAATGCGCAAATTTCATCAAGAAAATCACTGGCGGACTTGAGATAGTCAGAGTGAAGCATTAACTTTAGCTCTAGCTCGGTAGCCATAATATACAAACCTCTAAAACCTTTGCTGTTGAACAAACGACAAAGAAAAATAATGTGCGAGCAAGTGTACCAGATGCCTAGCTTACAGTAGTAATATTCGACAATAACTTGGATTCAAGGAATACCCTTTATGCCCGCACTTCCATCGCTCATTAGTATGATGTCACAACTTGTTGCATCACCTTCTATCAGTTGTAGTCAAGCTCACTGGGATCAGTCAAATAAAGGTGTTATTCAATTACTCGAAAGCTGGCTAAGCTCTCAAGGCTTTCAATGTGAGGTGATGCCACTACCAGATCAACCGAACAAGTTCAACCTCATAGCCACGTTAGGCACTGGCGATGGCGGTTTGGTTCTGGCTGGGCATACTGATACTGTCCCTTACGATAAGGGTCGTTGGAAATCCGATCCTTTCAAGCTCGAAGAAAGAGACCAAAAACTCTACGGTCTTGGGAGCTGTGATATGAAAGGTTTTTTCGCCATCGTGCTTGACACCGTTCGTCAAATGCAGCTCTCTGATGTAAAACAGCCACTTATCATTTTGGCGACTGCTGACGAAGAAAGCTCTATGTCTGGCGCTCGAGCGTTGGTTGATCAGAATAAAATTAAAGCCAGATACGCTTTGATTGGTGAGCCGACGTCATTAACCCCCATTTATGCCCATAAAGGCATCATGATGGAGCGTATTCAAGTCACTGGCCAAGCAGGACATTCCTCTAACCCATCTTTAGGAAATAATGCTCTAGATGCCATGCATGCCGTGATGTCCGAGTTGATGATATTTCGCCAGAAACTGAAAGCTAACTATCGTGATGCGAGTTTTGTCATCGACTATCCAACCATGAACTTTGGCTGTATCCACGGCGGTGATAACCCCAATCGAATATGTGGTCGCTGTGAGCTTGAGTTTGATTTACGAGCACTGCCGGGCATGAGCAACCAAGCATTAATGGCGGAAATTGCTCAAATATTGCCACGTATAGAAGAAAAAACTGGCACAATAATACAGTTGAGTAGTTTATTTGCTGATGTGCCGTCTTTTTATACGCCTATTGAATCGGATATCATAAAAGCCTGTGAGGCTTTAACGAATCGTCAAGCAAGTACAGTCGCTTTCGCGACGGAAGGCTCTTTCCTGAACCAGCTTGGAATGGAAACCTTGATACTCGGCCCAGGCTCTATTGATCAGGCGCATCAACCAAACGAATTCATGGCCCTAGATCAGATACAACCTATGCAAGAGGTAATTCGCGGTCTAATTGAGCGATTTTGCCTTCAAACAAACGAGCAGAAAAATGAGGAACAGCGTGCCTGAAGATCTCAAATATGTGGACTGGTTCCGCCATTCATCCCCTTATATCAATGCACACAGAGGGAAAACCTTTGTCATCCTAATTCCTGGGGAAGCCGTCGAATGTACACATTTCTCAAGTATTATTCACGACCTTGCGTTGTTAGACTCTCTAGGCATTCGCTTAGTCTTGGTGCAAGGTGCACGTCCACAAATCAGCAGAACGCTAGAAAATAAGCGTATTATTAGCCGAGTTGAAGACAACTATCGCATTACACCACAAGACCAATTGCTGGATGTCATCCAAGCATCGGCGGCGGTACGAGTACAACTTGAGGCGCAACTTTCTATGGGCCTTTCCAATACCCCAATGGATGGTGCACGCTTAAAAGTGTGTAGCGGCAACTACGTTATTGCCCGTCCTTTAGGCGTGGTTGATGGCATAGACTATGGACATTCTGGTGAAGTTCGTCGAATCGATACAGAGGCGATCTTTCGTCTGCTTGAAGACGATAACATGGTGCTTTTACCACATCTCGGTTTTTCGCCCACTGGCGAAGTTTTTAATTTAAAAAGCGAAGATGTTGCCATTCAGGCCGCCGTTCAACTTAAAGCCGATAAACTGGTTATCTTTTCGGAAGAAGAAGGGATTTTTAAAGAAGATGGCGAACTTTATTCAGAACTATTGACCAAGGATGCTGAAGCCATTCTTAAAGCTCAATCACTGTCCAACATGACACATGCCGCATTAGATGCTTGCGTACAAGCGGTTCGTCAAGGCGTCCCTAGAGCACATTTAATATCTTACAACGAAAATGGCGGCCTGCTAAGAGAGCATCTTCACTCGTGAGGACTCTGGCACCATGATAGACGAAGACAGCTATGAGCAATTACGCCCAGCTAACATTGATGATGTGGGCGGCATGATGGCCCTTCTATCGCCGTTAGAAGAAAAAGGCATCTTAGTGAGACGTTCAAGAGAATTATTAGAGAACGAAATAGATAGGTTTATTGTTATCGAACGCGATGGTGCAATCGTCGCCTGCGCAGCACTCTATCCGTTTGAACAAGAATATGCTGGAGAATTAGCCTGCCTTGCTGTATCACCGGACTATCGTGGTTCAAACCGCGGTGAGCGGCTACTAAAAGGTATAGAACAAGCAGCCAAGCAACAAAATCTTTCGACACTTTTTTTGCTAACCACTCGAACCGCTCACTGGTTTATTGAACGTGGCTTTAGTGAAACAACATTGGCCAGCCTGCCCACGCAAAAGCAGGCACTTTATAACTACCAAAGAAACTCTAAAATATTTTCTAAACCACTTTAAGACATTAGGTAAACAAGAACGGGCTAATGGTAAAAATTGCCATGGCCCGTGAGCAAACATCTAATCTAATGTAGAACAATACAGATCGAACTCGACTAAAATATACAATTCATTCGCATGCTGAAGTGTACCTTTTATGCAGCTATGCTCTCTGTATTCAAGCCCTTGGATATCATTTTTTTCTGGTAAATCCATGACCCGCTCAACACTTTCAACTCGGATGCCAAAGTAACCCGAAGGCAAATCCAGTACAATAATATGCCCTTCTTTTTCACATTCCGCAGGGTCTATGTTCAGTAAATACGTGCCGTATAATACAGTCACCATATGACCACGAACATCTATCATGCCTTCAACTCCTTCACTAGCACCAGGCACTGGAGCTGGAGATTGATAGCTAAGTACTTCTTTCACACTCGACAAAGGATGAACGTAACGCTCCGCCCCTAGTCGAAAGCAGATACCTTTTTCTGTGGTTTGCTCCACGAATGAACCTCCAACGTTATGCATTACCCGATAAAAATTTTCTAAGAAGCCTTTAATGAGCAAAAATACTTACATGTCTAATCTTTTTATTCAAGTTTTAGGTAAAAAAAAGCGACTAAAGAGTCGCTTTTTAAAGATGAGTGCTTTCACATATCAGTCCGTTATTTTAAACGGAATAAACATTGGATAGCCTTGTCGGATAACACGCATTGGCACAGAACGACCACTTGGAATATCCTTGGCAATCTCACCAAACTCTGCGACGTTACCAATACGCTTACCATTCAACATGGTAATTACGTCACCAGGTTGCAGACCATTACGAGCGGCTGTACCACCGAGCACTTGCTCAATCACAACGCCACCATCGATATCAAAGTTTTTGGCCATATCTGCAGGGACTTCCCCTACAATCATACCAAGACGATTCTGGTCTTGTTGAGACTGGGCCACCGTTTTTGGATCATTTGGACGAGCCTCTAACATGACAGAAATAGTCTGTTCTTTACCATCACGATAGACTTTCGCATTCACCTTCTCGCCCGCTTTCATCTGTCCAACAATGTAGGGTAGTTCTCCTGAATGGGCGATGCTTTTACCATTAAACTCAAGAATAATATCCCCAGACTTTAAGCCAGCTTTTTCCGCAGGTGAGTCAGGTAAAACGCGACTAATAAGAGCACCATTTGACCGGTCCAAACCAAATGATTCTGCCAACTCATTGTTCACATCCTGAATCAGCACACCTAGCCAAGCGCGTGATACCTTGCCATCACTCTTCAATTGATCTACAACCGACATGGCTACTTTAGACGGTATCGCAAAGGATACGCCCATAAAACCACCAGAACGGGTATAGATTTGTGAGTTGATACCAACTACTTCACCATCCAAGTTAAACAGAGGACCACCCGAGTTACCTGGGTTAATCGCCACATCCGTTTGAATAAATGGGACATAATTATCAGAAGGCAAATTGCGCCCTGTTGCACTCACAATACCGGCAGTCACTGTGTAATCAAAGCCAAACGGTGAGCCTATCGCCAATACCCACTGCCCAGGTTTTAGCTTGTCTGAATCGCCCATTTTAACAATGGGCAGATCATCCGCTTCTATTTTGAGCAGTGCTAAATCGGTTCTCGGATCAGTACCCACTAATTTGGCCACGTATTCACGTCTGTCGTTAAGGCGCACATGAATTACATCCGCACCATCAATAACGTGATTATTGGTCAAGACATAACCATCATGGGACACAATAAAACCAGATCCCAATGAACTACGCTGTCCCTGCTGTGGTGGTGCTTGTTGACCAAAAGGCTGCTGCCCAAAAAAGTGTTTGAAGAACTCATTAAGTTCTTCACTGTTAGGTCCTAATTGCTGACCTCCTTCATTGGCCGTTCGCGTGGTAACAGTTTGTTCCGTACTGATATTCACTACAGCGGGTGAGGCTTCTTCCACTAACTCGGTAAAGTCAGGCAAAGAAGCCGCATGAGAAAGCATTGAAGCCATCATAAAACTACTAACGACAATCATGCTAACGTGTTTAAGCAATCTGTTCATTGATTGGTCTCCTTAAGACGTACCAAATTCATTACAGTGCCAGGTGAAGACTTTTAGACGCTTACGATGTCACGACCAAAGGGATATGACCATCGTGTAACGACTCAATTCTCAAAATTTTGGGATAATAATCAAGGTTGTTCACTTCTTGTTTTGACTTATTCCTTGCCAAGAGCAAACCACCAGCAAAACCAACAATTGCAAACACCACGGCTATCTCTGACTGCCCACCCCACAAAGAGGGAATAACAGCACCACAGACCAACCCCAACAGTGGTATTAAATACATCCAAACAGAGGCTTGCAATAATGTATCTTCTGGAATGCCGACGACCACACTTTGACCAACCTTGACGGTTAAAGGATCAATCGCCTTCATACGCATACGGTTTGACGAAGATACTTGGGCAATGGCATGATGACCGCAGCCATGACGAGCACGACAAGAAGTACAGCTACTGGTGCGAACTGTTTCCACCTCTGCGAAACCTTCTTCTATCGATAGTACTCTTCCCGTTTCTTCAATCATTGCTCTTGCCTTGGCATAAACACAGTCATCAACTTCTCAATGGTAAGTTCTGGTACCTCTCCTACCATGGTTAACAAATACAACTGATCTTTTACCTTAATACTACGTTCGCCCGCGATTGTCGCCCCCATACTTAAAATGGACATATCTTTGACTTTCATCGTCGGCTCAACAAAAATCGAAATCGTTGCCATTCCATCAGATAGAAGCAACATACTTGTGCCATGATTTAACGATCTAGCTTCCGGCCAAACGAGAGAGAATCCATCAGGCAACCAATCAAATTGCCATAGATTTTTTACTCGTCTTGGTTGACTTTCAACAAGCGGTTCAGCGTAACTTCCTTCTTTTGGGGCAAAGTCTTTATCTTTCAAGTCTGGCGCAAAATTAACAGAAGTGAATTGAATTCTTTCCAAAAGCTCACCGTCTGTTTTCATCATGTCATGCTTTAAAAGAAAATGATTTTCTTCGTCTAGCCAAAATTGATGTCCATAACGATATGGATCTTTTGGTACCAACTTAATCGTCACCACTTTACGGCCTGCAATACGACTTGTGTGATCACCCACTATCATGTCATAGCCCTTAATAAGCCGATCACTTTCAACGTCTTTAAAGCGCTTAAAAGGCGGTATCATCGGGGCACGCATGTTCGCAACCAGAGCATTGGGATAAACGGAAATGATTTTGTCATCAATACGCAAAACTTCAATCTTATCGCCGTCTAAATCCACCAAACTTTCATATTCTACGCCCCCCATTAAATCATGACGAACACGCATACTATTCATATTGTTGGCTTCAGAATGCACAAATACCCCGTCGTAACTCAGCGCTGAAAAGGATTGCGACATACTTCTCAGCAAATGCAACGCATCTGGCGTTGTGCTGCTCGCCATACTCACACTGGAAATAGTAAGGCACATCAGTGTGAAAAAAATATGTAAGAACGAAAATAATCTCATAAATTACTCTTTTACGGGATAACTGACGACTCTAGCCATTGGTATCATTCCTTGACCGACTGTCATTGCGGCTTGCTCTGCATGCTGTCGAAGATAATGCTGCAACCTGATATTGTCTGCCTGCAAGGTATCTTTATCTAACTGTGCTAGCGGCGTCACTATCATGTTCGGGGACGGCGTTCGAACCTCTGCAACAACATTAGTGTGTGCCGTATCTGATGTTAATAATCCATTCCCGCCTAAAACCACCACAAAACTCACACTGGCCGCAACGGCAACCCCAGACAACATAACGCGCCAGTTAAATCGAGATGAACTCACCTTTTCAGGTAACACAAAAGGCAGCACCTTTTTCTCTAAAGAAATATTGGGCTGTTTAGCTTGTAAATCGTCTTTATCAATCTCTTCTCGAACTCGCAATAACAGATTGTCTGCCAGTCCCAGTGTTACGGCCGACTCGTTATGAAGTGTTTGCTGTATCAAATGGAAGCTTTCTAACTGACGACTTAATTCCGCGCTGTCCGCTTGCAATAAACGCTCAATATCATGTTCTGATGCTTCACCATCAAACATAGCGGACAAACTGGTAAGCATTTCCGAGGCGTTTTCATTTAATGCTGCCATGTCTATTCTCCTGTATCCATTAACGGATGTATGTGTTTTTCTACCGCCTCTCGAGCACGAAAAATACGTGACCGAACGGTCCCAACAGGGCACTCCATTATCAACGAAATATCTTCATAGCTCAGACCATCAAATTCGCGCAATGTTAGCGCACTACGTAGCTCTTCCGGCAACTGCTGAATGGCATAATGAATCTCCTTTTCAAGGCGGTCTCTGTTCAATTTTGCTTCTGGTGTATCAATATCCGCTAAGGATTCATACACACTAAATACTTCCTCATTATCCAGTTCAACATCAGATTCTGGAGGGCGACGAGAGCGACTCACCAAATAATTTTTTGCAGTATTCACAGCAATACGATATAGCCAAGTGTAAAAAGCACTCTCGCCTCGAAAACTATCTATTGCACGATAGGCTTTAATAAAACTCTCTTGAGCAACATCAAGCGCTTCGCTTCTATCTTGTACATAACGCCCAATCAAACCAATGACTTTATATTGATATTTGATAACGAGCAGATCAAAGGCCCGCTTGTCACCCTGTTGTACTTTTTCAACTAACGCCTGATCAGAAGACGTTTCGTGCGGCATAGGCACCTCATATAAAACCTTATTCATCTGCGCCCTTGCATATTACAAGAGAAGACAACAACCCACTGAGCGAGTTCCCATGTGATATTATCAAATTGCTTATTTAAATAGATAACAATACACCTTAAGTGACAAAGCATGGTGAATATTCAAAATGTGACCTTAGAAAGTATTCACTATTTACTGACAACAATAGTAACATTAATTTTTCAGTCATAATTAGATCAATAACATGAGCCGACACTATAAACACGACATAGTCATCATTGGTGCAGGAGCTGCAGGACTGACTCTTGCGCTTGAGCTTGCAGACCAACATCGCGTGGCCGTTTTAACCAAAGCAGATATACGCGAAGGATCTACTTTATATGCTCAAGGCGGTGTCGCTGCAGTATTGTCAGATAAAGACACAATTGACTCTCACATCAACGATACCATTGACGCTGGCGTGGATCTTGGTGATCTTGATGCAATACGCTTTACCGTCGAACACTCTAAAGAAAGTATCGACTGGCTCATCGCACAAGGTGTGCCGTTCACTCGTTATGGTGAAAGTGAAGAGTATCACTTAACGCAAGAAGGCGGTCACAGCCATAGACGCATTATTCATAGCGCCGATGCAACGGGATTAGCCATCTCTAAGACCTTGATAAAAAACGCCACGAATCATCCAAACATTGATTTTTTCCCTGACCGTGTTGCCATTGATATCGTTACCACAAAAAAATTGGGGCTTTCAGGGCCAAATCGCGCGGTTGGCGTTTATGCTCTTAACCTAGACGATGACGTTGTGGAAGTATTTCATGGGCGCTTTATTTCGCTCGCTTGTGGTGGCAGTAGTAAAGTGTATCTGTACACAAGTAACCCTGATACAGCTTCTGGAGATGGTATCGCTATGGCTTGGCGAGCGGGTTGTCGAGTCGCCAATATGGAATTCAATCAATTTCATCCTACCTGCCTTTACGATGCCAAAGCCAAAACCTTTTTGATCTCTGAGGCCGTTCGCGGTGAAGGCGGCAAGCTCTTATTACCTGATGGCACTCGCTTCATGCCTAAATTTGATAAACGCGAAGAGTTAGCGCCCCGCGATATAGTGGCCAGAGCCATTGATCATGAAATGAAACGGCTTGGTATTCATCATGTTTTGCTGGATATATCCCACAAAGACCCTGACTTTATTAAAGAACACTTTCCGACCATTTATAAACGCTGCCTAGAGTTCGGTCATGATATGACAACAGGGCCTATCCCCGTTGTTCCCGCTGCACACTACACCTGTGGTGGTGTGGTGGTAAACAAGCACAGTGCAACCGACATAGATAATTTGTATGCGATTGGAGAAACCGCTTACACAGGCTTACATGGTGCCAATCGTCTGGCGAGCAACTCATTATTAGAATGTATTGTTTTTGCCCGCTCGGCAGCCAACCATATATCCTCACAGATTGCTTTAACGGTCGAAATAACCATCCCAGATTGGGATGAAAGCAAAGTAACAAACTCAGATGAAGATGTGGTCATTACCCACAACTGGCAAGAGTTAAGACGTTTTATGTGGGATTATGTTGGCATAGTGCGCACGGACAAACGCTTGTTAAGGGCTAAACATCGTGTCGACTTATTGCTGTCAGAGATACAAGAGTTTTATGCGAACTATAAGGTCTCGAACGATCTATTAGAGTTGCGAAATTTAGCCGTAGTCGCTGATTTAATTATACGTTCAGCTATGTCTCGAAAAGAAAGCCGAGGTTTACACTTCACGCTAGATTACCCAAATAAATTAGCGACGAGCCTCACCCACGATCCTTACGCCTCATAAAAATTAACCCTTTGGTTGAAAACCATTTTTATACATTTCACTGCGGTGCAACAAAATCTGTTGTGCCGCATATGAACGCAATAGGCGATACACCTCCTCCGTCACACTATCACGATATATCACTCGGTATTTGGGCCAAACCCGCCTCAAAAAGGCCTGCCCTTGGTCCACTTTCGCGATCAATTGAACGCTATTTGCACGGATAAAGAGCAACCTTTCATAGCGCTCTTGATTCAATAGAAATGCCCCCTGTTCATCGATGCCTATCTGCGGCGAAGATTGACAAAATCTGCGAACGAGTAACACCACTCCACCCAAGCCAATTCCCAGATAAAGCAATGCCCGCCAGAAGGCAGGCATCCAATAAGTCTGCAACAAAGCAGCATACGCTACGGCTATAAACAGCCACAACCCTATGCTGATCAAGGAGCATTTAAGCTCGGTAGTTTTCAGGCTGAACACGAGACAAAATAATATTAACAATACGAGCATGATCCGGATCTTCCGCCACGGAACTCTGCATAAACCATGGGAAAAGATCTTGATCTTCACAGGCAAGAAGATTAACAAAGCGCTGTTTATCCTCCTCTTCTAACGTCAAATATACATCCGCTAAAAAAGGCTCAAGCAGAACATCCAGCTCCAGCATGCCACGACGACACTGCATTTTAAGGCGTTTAAAACTAATAGAATCTGTGGTTTCACTCATGATATTACCCTTGAAATAGAATGCCGCCATTATAGCCATTTATACAAAAAAAACGGAAACGACTAACGATCATAACATGACATTTGTCATACAAAACCTTATTAGACAAAGGCATAGCCACGATCTGACAATCCAAAAAGAATATTATATTGACTTAATTTTTTTCAATAAGTGAAAAATGAAACAAAATAGTACATTTATTGGCGATTTATGTATTAACAGGTCAATTCTTACATAGCCTATATTATTGATCACTTGATAAACGATTATCAAGAATTAGGTACGACTATAAAAACAAAGACACTCCAAACTGGGGGAAACCTATGAAACACCTGACCAAGAATACCCTAACCTATGCGGTATCTATCGCAGCGGCTATGACAGCAGCTAGCGCCTTCTCAGCAACTCAGATCACTGTCGCCACAGTTAACAACGGTCACATGATCGAAATGCAAAAACTCACTCCTGAATTCGAAAAAGCAAACCCTGATATCAAAGTAAAATGGGTAACACTAGAAGAAGGTGTATTACGTCAAAACGTCACTCAAGACATTGCTAACAAGAGCGGTCTCTATGACGTGATGACAATCGGCATGTACGAGGCTCCTATCTGGGGCGAGCGCGGCTGGTTACAAGCTGTTGATACGAGTGGAAGTTATGATGAAAAAGACATTCTTCCGTCTATCCGTGATGGCCTATCCTATAAAGGCACCATGTATGCAGCCCCTTTCTATGGCGAAAGCTCTATGGTTATGTACCGCAAAGACCTAGTAAAAGCCGCAGGGATGGAAATCAATGACAGAGACAGTTGGGAACACATTCGTGATGTTGCTGCTGCCGTCAATAATCCAGAAAAAGGCATCTACGGGATTTGCTTACGTGGTAAAGCTGGCTGGGGTGATAACATGGCGTTCATGACAGCCATGGCAAACTCTTTTGGTGCTCGCTGGTTTGATGAAAGCTGGAAGCCTCAACTGGAAACAGCCGAATGGAAAAATGCGGTTAACTTCTATGTCGATCTTTTGACCAAGTATGGTCCTCCAGGCGCCAGCAGCAATAGCTTCAACGAGAACCTCGCCTTATTTAACGAAGGCAAGTGCGGCATGTGGATTGACGCCACTATCGCAGCATCTTTTGTTACTGATCCTAAGCAAAGTAAAGTGGCTGACCAAGTAGGCTTTGCTCAATCCCCTTACTCGGTAACAGAGAAGGGCGCAAACTGGCTTTGGGCATGGGCACTTGGCATACCAGTAGCAACGAAAAACGCAGAAGCAGCGCAAAAATTCGTTCGTTGGGCTACCTCTAAGGAATACATCCAATTGGTTGGTAAAAATAATGGCTGGGCAGCGGTACCAACAGGAACGCGAAACAGTACTTATGCCAATCCTAAATTCCAAGAAGCAGCTGTCTTTGCTGATGCGGAGTTAAAAGCGATCAATTCTGCAAATCCAAACGACAGCACATTGAAACCATCTCCTTATGTTGGTGTTCAATTCGCTGCTATTCCTGAGTTCCAAGCGATTGGTACGACAACGGGACAAATGATCTCAGGTGCTTTATCTGGTTCTATGACCGTCGATCAAGCATTGAAATCCGCAAATATCTCAGCGGATCGTCAAATGCGTCAAGCCGGTTATTACTAACCATTCAGCTTGATAAAGAAATAGGGCTTAAAAGCCCTATTTCTTACTGTTGATTCGCTCTAAAAAGAGCAAACACCCTGCTTATAATAAGAGAAACACAATCATGAAGCGCTCAATCACTCGCTTATTAATGGCGCCATCCGTCATCATGCTATTGGTTTGGATGATTATCCCCTTATCCATGACCATTTATTTTTCCACCATACGGTACAATTTATTGTACCCTGGCCAAAATAACTTTGTCGGTTGGATGAATTTTGAGTTTTTCATCACCGATCCTGGCTTTATTCCTGCCGTTTCAAATACGTTGATACTGCTACTGTCCGTGTTGATCATCACGGTTGTATTGGGCGTGATGCTATCTGCCTTGATTGACAAACCTTTTTTTGGTCAAGGTATTGTCCGTGTATTGCTCATTTCACCTTTTTTTATCATGCCAACGGTCAATGCCCTTATTTGGAAAAACATGATGATGAATCCTGTGTATGGCATTTTTGCATGGATTTCTGAATCACTGGGTTTTGAACCTATCGATTGGCTCTCTAGCTATCCTTTGGCGTCCATTATCATGATGGTCAGTTGGCAATGGCTGCCTTTTGCCATACTGGTGTTTGTTACCGCCCTACAGTCGCAAGATACTGAACAAAAAGAAGCCGCTCAAATGGATGGAGCAACAGGTTGGCATATCTTCCGCTACCTCACCATTCCTCATCTTGCACGCCCTATTGCCGTGGTCGTGATGATAGAAACCATTTTCTTATTGGCCGTTTTTGCTGAAATCTTCGTTTCTACTGGTGGTGGCCAGGTTATGACAGTACCAACTTAGCCTATCTGATTTATAACCAAGCGCTTCTTCAATATGACGTTGGCGTCGCCTCAGCGGGTGGTTTGTTTGCCGTAATACTTGCCAATATCGTGGCCTTTTTCCTAATTCGTGCCGTCGGCAAAAACCTAACGGTGTGAGGTAAAAACAATGACTCTTAATCAACAACGCAAACTCAAAACCATTCTGACTGGCTTATTCGCATGGACGGTCGCTTTGGTTCTATTTTTCCCGATTTTTTGGATGTTTATCACGTCATTTAAAACGGAATTACAGGCTATTTCAGTACCGCCCTCACTATTTTTTGAACCCACGCTGGAAAACTTCAGAATCGTTCAAGAGCGCAGTGACTACATTCACCACGCTTGGAACTCGGTCGTTACTTCCTTTGGTTCCACTATTATTGCGCTGATCATTGCCATTCCTGCGGCCTACTCAATGGCGTTTTTCCAGGAAAACGTACGAAAGACATTCTGCTTTGGATGCTCTCTACAAAAATGCTACCAGCGGTTGGCGTACTCGTTCCGATTTATATCCTGTGCAGAGACTATGGATTATTGGATTCTAAAACGGCTCTAGTGGTCATTTTCACTCTGATGAATTTGCCTATTATCGTGTGGATGTTGTTTTCCTACTTCAAAGATTTACCAAAAGAAATCCTCGAAGCCGCGCGAATGGACGGTGCCACGCCTTGGGATGAAGTGGTCAAAGTGGTACTGCCGCTTTCTGTTGGTGCCATTTCGTCGACTGCTCTTTTATCTATCGTACTGTGTTGGAACGAGGCTTTTTGGTCTCTCAACTTGACTGCATCTGATGCCGCACCATTGACCGCGATGATCGCCTCTTACTCAAGCCCTGAAGGTCTGTTTTGGGCGAAGTTATCAGCCGCATCCACTCTAGCTTGCGCGCCAATCGTTATATTCGGTTGGTTCTGTCAAAAACAATTGGTCCAAGGCTTAACGTTCGGCGCCGTAAAATAATTATTAGGAAGTCTTTTTTATGTCTTACTTAACCATCACTGATCTGCAAAAACACTATGACAGCTACCACGCATTGCGTGGCATCAACCTCACTATTACGGAGGGGGAATTCGTCGTCTTCGTTGGCCCATCAGGCTGCGGCAAGTCAACCTTGCTACGAACCATTGCCGGTCTTGAATCCAGCACGGGCGGCAACATTGAACTAGACGGCAGAGACATTACCGAGGTGGCATCATCTAAACGTGACCTTGCTATGGTGTTTCAATCCTACGCGCTTTATCCACACATGACGGTGGCAGACAACCTTTCCTTTGCGCTTCGACTCGCCAAAGTATCTGACGCTGAAATCAAAGAAAAAGTACGTTCAGTGTCGGCTTCATTGCAACTTGATGCCTTATTAGAACGCAAGCCAAAAGAACTATCCGGTGGACAGCGTCAACGGGTAGCGATTGGTCGCGCTATTGTGCGCCAACCAAAAGTCTTCTTATTTGATGAGCCGCTGTCCAACCTCGACGCTGCTCTTCGCGTACAAATGCGCTTGGAGTTAGCTCGTCTGCATAAGAAGCTTGGCACCACCATGATTTATGTCACCCACGACCAGGTTGAAGCCATGACATTGGCAGATCGAGTGGTTATTTTGAATGCAGGCCAAATAGAGCAAGTCGGTACGCCGCTTGAACTTTACCGCCAGCCAAACAGCCGCTTTGTGGCTGAGTTTATTGGCACGCCTAAAATGAACCTGATCCCAGCAAATAAAATAGTCCGTCACGAAGACAACCTAGCGATTGACTTGCTTGGCCAGCAGATTATTTTCCCAGTGAATCGTCTAAAGGGCCGCTGCCTAAAAGTGCCATCGTCGGCATTCGCCCTGAACATATGACACTGGTCCAAGAAGGTGGTGACTTATCCGGTCGCATTGAATTGGTTGAACATCTCGGTTCTGAAGCTTACGCACACCTACAGTTGTCTAGTGATCAAACCATTATCATCAAAGCACCCGCTCGTACTGCGCTGAAGGATGGCCAAGTCGTCAACATCAAAATTGATATGTCAGAAGTCATTTTGTTTAACGAAAACGATCGTGTGATTTCTGTCATTCCGGAGGAAGTATAATATGAGTAATTTCTTGCAGGCTTCATCCAACATGGAGCAGCTTTCTGTTCAGAATTATGCGAAAGACGCTATTCAAGCAGGTATCGTACATTTAGGTGTAGGCGCGTTCCATCGTGCTCACCAAGCCGTCTACATTGATCGATTATTGGCGCATGACGCACAGCAAAAATGGGGCATAATTGGGGTTAATATTCGCCCACAAGACAGCCAAGCCTTTGCTCGTTTTATTGAGCAAAAAGGGGAATATGTTTTAAAAACCATGGCCGCCGATGGCGAAACAAATTACGAGCATATTCGCTCAATTGTCGAGCAGATTGATGGCGCAAGTGCGCCTGAAAAAGTCGATGCAGCAATTGCCGATGCGAACATCCAGCTCGTCACGTCAACAGTGACAGAAGGTGGCTATTACCTTGATGAAAAACGTCGCTTGATGCTTGAACATCCAGCGATTAAGGCCGACGTTGAGGGTGCTCGCAATACGCTTTATGCTTTTTTGTATGCGGGACTAAAACGGCGTAGCGAAACATCCAACGCCAAAATCACTTTATTGTGCTGCGACAACCTTCGCCATAATGGTGAATTGCTAAAAACGGGTCTCATGCAATTTTTGGCAGCCAAAGAAGACACTAAACTCGCTCATTGGGTTGAGGAAAACGTATCTTTCCCATGTTCTATGGTGGATCGAATCACGCCAAAGCCAAGTCAACAACATGTCGATGATGTTCGTGCCCGCTTTGGTGTCGATGACCAGATGACGGTGATGGGTGAAGATTTTATTCAATGGGTGGTAGAAGATAATTTTGCTGGTACAAAACCGGCCCTTGATCTGGTTGGCGTACAATTTGTAAAAGACGTTGTGCCCTTTGAAGAAGCGAAGATTCGCATTCTGAACGCTGGCCATACTTGTGTGACTTATCAAGCGGCGTTAAAAGGTCTCACCTATTTTGATGAGGCCATGCGTGATCCTGAGTTAAATCAGTATTTTAGCGACTTCATTTTGCAGGATTCCATTCCGGCGATTGGGGATTCTGTGGTGAATCTAGAAGCTTACTTTGACATTATTGCCAGACGTTTTAGCAATGCCAATATTGGTGATACTGTTGAACGTATCTGCACGGATGGCTATGCTAAATTCCCGATTTTTGTCTTTCCAACATTAGAAGGAATCTATCGCAAAGGCGGTACACCCAACAAAACACTTGAAGGCATTGCCAGCTGGTTCACCTTCATACACCTTTCCAATCAAGGTAAAGTCAGTACGCCTTACCATGAACCAAACAAAGCCTCTCTTGCGGCTTTTAGCCATGATGCTGCGGGTATACACGCTTTTACAACGGACCGTTATTTATGGGGCAATCTGCCAACAGAATTCCCTGATTTTGTTGCACAGCTCGCCAACGCCATTCAAACAAGTATGGCAAAGTATGTCTAAATCGTTGTAATCTCATTCAGGCACATAAGGGGCGACATTTTGTTCTATCCCTTGTTTGCCTGAACCATTGTTGTGAAAAATAAGAATATAGAGCATAGCGTAGACAAGAGAAAGATCGTCCTATATCTGTCCCATAGCGCTGCTCAAGCGAGAAGATTATGCCGAACACCGCCAAACGCATTACCCCTGAATACGAGATTGTCGAAGACAACGAAACGATTCGATATTTGGAACATGGTTACCCAAGTGACCTTATTCGCTGGCACGCCCATGACGACTACGAATTACATTTTATTGTCGCCACCTCGGGCAAAGTATTTGTGGGAGACTACATTGGCAATTACTCTCCGGGCCAACTCATCTTAACTGGCCCTCGACTTCCCCATAATTGGCTTTGTCAAAATGATCAAGAAGCCATTCAATTAAGAGATATGGTGATTCGTTTTGATCATGAATCTTTTTCTAATGGCATGAAAATCATACCAGAACTTGCTGAAATTCTGCCGATGCTAGCAAGAGCCAAATCGGGTATCGAATTTTTTGATTTAGACCCTGAATATCTCAAAGATGTTTTCCAAAAAGTTCGCGACTCCAGTGGGTTATCACGACTTATTCTTTCGCTTCCTCTACTGCAAAAGCTAGCCCAAAGCCGAAATTATCGCTTACTATCAACGGTACAAATTGATTTAAAATCGAGCGAATTGCTACAACGAAAAATCAATACCGTGGTGGATTATGTATCACAAAATTACAGTCAAGATATCACACTGTCCAGTGTCGCGAGTTTAATTGGTATGTCTGATAGCCATTTTTCACGTTTTTTCAAAAAGGCCACTGGCAATCGTTTTATTGAATTTGTCAATCGTGTGCGAGTCAGTCGTGCGTGCAGCTTGCTTACCGAAACGGATCAGCAAATTGCGACAATTTGCTTCCAAGTGGGCTTTAACAATGTCGCCAACTTTAATCGCCGGTTTCATGAGTTAAAAGGCGTCACCCCCCGAGATTTCCGTACCCAAAGCAACATTCATATTGACGGTATCTTGCCGTTATCCTAATGACCTCAATGAATCAATGTGCCGCTAAAAACCATAATGGTAGCGGCACATTCTTTTGACTAAATAGACAAGGTTGCCAGCCTCTCGTTTAAGCCCTTAGTTGCATGATAGAGAGATTGGTACAAGGCGTATTTATCACCATAATACGACCTCAAACTTGCGTCGGGTTCGTGTACTTCTAATACCTCTGGCATTGTGCAATATTGCGAGATCAAAGACTCTATATTCAGCCCTAGGCTTTGCTGCTCTCCTAAAAGAGCCAAGCGCGCCGCCCCCAAACCGGGTCCAACATCACCACCGTCCCGATAAATAAGACGTTTATTTAATACACTGGCAATAATTTGGCGCCACATGGCAGAGCGCGCACCGCCACCGATTAATGAAAGTTCATCAACCATACTTCCTGCGCTGCTCAAGGCATTTTGACAATCTAAAAGAGAAAACGCGACGCCTTCCAATATGGCTAACGTCATGTCTTCCACACGAGTCGTATTGCTCAAACCAATAAACTGACCATTCGCCTGTGGGTCATTGTGAGGGGTACGCTCACCACTAAGGTAAGGTAAAAACAACACCTTGGTACGTTGCATATCACTGTCTTCAAGCGCATCTAGTAATTCGACTACCGTTTTATCCACCAGCTTCGCAAACCAAGCTAGAGAATTGGCTGCGCTCAACGTAACGCCCATTTGATGCCAGCGATCTGGCAAGGCGTGACAAAAAGCATGCACAGTATTTTGTGGATTGGCTTTATGTGACTCACTGACAGTGAAATACACACCAGAGGTACCAAGAGAAATAAAACCTTGACCGGAATCGGTGACTCCCATTCCGACCGCCCCTGCCGCGTTATCACCAGCACCGGCCACAACAGGTAATCGTGGAAGTCCTAACTCTTGAGCAATCGTGTCAGACAAAGCACCTATAACATCACAGCCTTCGTACACTTTTGGCATATTGTCCTGACTCAAGCCTGTCGCGCCCAATAGAACATCATCCCATTGACGCGTTTGCGGATTTAACCAAAGTGTTCCAGCGGCATCGGAACAATCCGACGACATGACCCCAGTCAATCGATACGCTAAATAATCTTTGGGGAGTAGCACATACGCCAACTTAGCAAATATATCGAGCTTCGTTTTCTTGCACCCAGCGTATTTTAGGTGCAGTAAAGCCCGGCATATAAAGGTTGCCAGAACGTTCAATCAAATCTGGAAATTCCGCCATCAAGGCTTCGCACTGCGCTTGACTCCGGCCATCGTTCCACAAAATACAAGGTCGTAATACATCACCGTCTGCATCAAGCAGCGTAGCACCATGCATTTGCCCAGATAGCCCTATGGCTTTTAATTTGCTTACATCCAAACGCTGTTGCAATCGCTGAATGACATCAATGCAAGCTTGCCACCATGATTCAGGGTCTTGCTCAGACCAGGTTGCATGGGGAGAACTTACGGTGAGCGATACGGACTCCTGCACCAACACATTACCCTTGTCGTCGATAACGACACCCTTTAACCCAGAGGTTCCAAGATCAAGACCTAAATACATTTTGTTACTCTTCTTCATCGAAAGTGGTGTTTTGTTTTTATTCTTGTATGGCATGCTACGCCATTCAATACATACATTTGATACTCGAAAGAATAGGGAAAAGAGTCAATAAAATTATGAAAATTGGCACTTTTAGTACATATAGAGCATAAAAATCGTTAGTTTTTCTTGTACTAAATCTCATCGACATGCAGACATTTACTATAAATAATAGTCCGTTCGTTCGAAACGCCCTAACCATATAAAGCTCATAAAGTGGATGCAATGCCGTTGTTAAATGATTTTTTCATCACTCATACAGATAACACTTACCTAGTGGTAGGCGAATATAATTATCTGCTAGTCATACTTTCTATTTTTCTCGCAACGGTAGCGTCCTTTTTCGCTCTGCATTTTGCGTCCATTGCGCAACATATTGTTATAGAAAAATACAAAAATATCGCGCTTGTCTCTGGTTCTTTCATCATGGCAGGCGGTATTTGGAGTATGCATTTTGTCGGCATGCTGGCATTTAATATGGGACATGGAATCTCTTATGATCCATTGTTAACAGCCTTCTCTCTGTTACCCGCTATTTTAGCGTCTTACTTCACTCTGAAACGGTTAATTAAAAGTGACCTAAGTACTTGGCAACTGCTCGTTAATGGTCTGCTTGTCGGTGGTGGGATTGGCGCAATGCATTATATTGGCATGGCAGCGATGAAAATGGATGTTGAACTAAAATATGATCCAGCGTGGTTCTTAATATCGCTAGTCATTGCTGTTGCTCTCGCTTTTATTGCCTTATCGACTCACTACTATATCAGAAAAGTTTGGGCTAATTTGAGTACTAAATGGGTCAGCTGTATCAGCGCGCTCATTATGGGAGCCGCTATTTCTGGTATGCATTATGCGAGTATGGCAGGAGCGAGGTTCATTTCCCTCGGTGAAACCGGAATGCATCACATACAAGACGATTCTAATGATGAACTTTCGTTCGTTGTGGCAATCATCACTTTATTACTATCAATTCTAGCGGCTAACATCGCTTCGCAATTACGTTATCGCCAACTGTTATTGGAAAAGACAGCAAGTGAAGTTAGATTAAAAACAACCTTAGATACAGCCGTTGACGGCATTATTACTATAGACTGTCACGGCATAATTCGCGAATTCAACAAAGCTGCCTCTGTCATTTTTGGCTGGCAAGAAGAAGAAATTATTAATCAGCATTTTGGCTCTTTATTTCCTCAAAAATACGCTGACGAATTCGATCACTTTCTAGCCACATTTCGCAATACTGGAGAAGTGGCAATAGCGGGAACGGATAGAGAAATTCATGCAGTAAATAGAAATGGACATATTTTCCCTATTAGATTGGGAGTTGGAAGAGTTGATATTCCTAGCGGTGACACATTGTTTGTTGGTTTTATTACTGATATTTCTGCTCGAAAATCACTTGAAGAGTCCATCAAAAAAAGTGAAAAACAATACAGCTCTTTAATCAGGAACATCCACGAGTGCTTCTTTTCGCTGTTTAATGGACGAACACTGGACAACTCTTTTTGTGAGTGAGGCTATTTACGATGTGACTGGATGGGGAACAAGTGAGTTTTATAACAAAGCAGTCTCATTTGCAAAGCTCGTTCATCCTGATGATGTAAAATACGTTTCTTTCACCATAAATGAAGCAACTAAAACGCGTAAAAGTTATAAATTAGAATATCGTTTAAGACACAAAGAGGGCCATTATGTTTGGGTTTTAGAAAACGGTTCAGTCATTCTAGACCAACACGGTAATCCAGAATGGATTGATGGCGTTATTTTGGATATTTCACAACGTGTTAAAATGGAAAATGAGTTGCGTTATGCAAAGGCAAAAGCAGAGGCATCCGCTGAGAGTAAAGCATCATTCTTAGCCAATATGAGTCATGAAATCCGCACCCCAATGAACGCTATTATTGGTTTTTCAGATATTTTATTAGAGGCCGACGTCTCCAATGAAAACAAAAAACATTTGGCAACGATTAACAAATCTGCCCGCTCTTTATTACACCTGTTAAACGACATACTAGACAGTGCAAAGCTTGACAAAAATAAACTCGAGCTGGACATGCAGGTGTTTGTACTTGAAAACATGGTAGATACGGTTATCTCAACCCTATGGTTACAAGCCAAAAGCAAAGGTCTTGAACTCAGTTTTACCGTAGAGCCGCGTGCTGCTTGTGCTTACCTAGGCGCAGAAGATCGCATACGCCAAGTGTTAATGAATATTTTAGGAAACGCCATAAAATTCACCGAAAAAGGCAGTGTGACCTTAACAGTATCTAAACGAGATGAAGAAAACCAAGTACGCTTTTTGGTGAAAGACACAGGCATAGGCATTCCCAAAGAAAGATTAGAAACTATTTTTGAGTACCTTCACACAAGCCGACGCCTCCATGAGCAGGCGCTTTGGTGGAACAGGGCTAGGCACCAGCATTTCCAAACAGCTAGTAACCTTGATGGGTGGTGACATTCATGTCGATAGCGAAGTGGGTGTTGGTAGCTGTTTCTATTTTGATCTACCTCTCACTGAGTCAGAAATTCCTTCTTCGAGAGATGACACAAGCATATTCCCCACCCTTGCTCCTAGAAAAGTACTTCTCGCCGATGATATAGAGCAAAACCTTACGTTGCTTTCCTTACTATTAAAGCGACAAGGCCATACCATTTTTTTAGCAAAAGACGGCATAGAAGCCATTGAGCAATTCAAAAAAATACAACCTGACATTATTTTGATGGACATTCAAATGCCAAATATGGATGGGTTGACTGCTACCGAAGAAATTCGACGCTACGAAGCGGAAAAGCAGCTCAGTCGTACCCCTATTATTGCACTAACTGCCAGTGTACTGGTTGAAGATAGGCTAGAAGCTCGACAAGTCGGAATGGATGGGTTCGCTAACAAACCTATCGACATTAAAGCCCTGATAATTGAAATGGCACACGCACTCGAACCCAGTTTGAAAATAGCTAAACAAGCCAACCTTAACCACCAACAAACTCGCGATGAAAACAAACAAATCCACCTTTATAAAGGTCTCTCACTGTGGGGAGACTTAACAACGTATGCCTCTGAATTATCAACATTTGCCACTCAACATGCGCACTTAACCGATCGATTATCAGCACTTTTGGAAGAGCAAAAGTATAAAGAAATCAATGAATTGGCTCATGCTATAAAAGGCACATCAGGCAACCTTGCGCTCTTGGATATCTCTAACTGGATGATGACAATAGAACGGGCAGCACAAATAGAAAGTCATGACCAGTGCTTGAAAAGCGTGCAGGTATTGGCCTCATTATTGACTCGTTTTTTTGACGAACTCAAACAGTTAACACAAAAGGTCCATGCTAATATTGATAGCCAACACATAGAAATACATTCAGACCTCCCCAACATGCCTCTAAAACCTTTGCTTGATACTTTAATGCTTTCTTCAAATTCAGGAGAAGTAGACGACGAAAACATAGATCTACTCATTCGACATGCGCCACATCACATGAAAAGACAAGCAATTGAAGTTAGCGAGGCAATCGCTAACTTTGATTTTAACTACGCCACGCAGCTTTTAACTGATATAAAAAACTCTCTACCACAAGAGGCTGATCTATGAGAATTGGTCGCAAGCAATCTCCTCGGATACTATTGGTTGACGATGAAGCTCCACAAACTTAAGAGTATTACGCCAAGTGCTGCAAGCAGAGGACTATCGTTTATCTTTTGCTCGATCAGGCACTGACGCCTTAACATTGATTGCCAAGGAATCCGTTGATCTCATCTTGCTTGATGTCATGATGCCAGATATGACAGGCTTAGAGGTTTGCGAACGCCTAAAACAAAATTCAGCCACGGCACATATTCCTGTCATTTTTGTAACTGCATTAAAAGACAGCACTGATGAAGCAAAAGGCTTCGAAATTGGCGCGGTTGATTACATTATTAAACCTATCGTACCCGCGATTGTTTTGGCCCGAGTAAAAACACACTTATCCCTAATCAAAGCTGACGAACTACGTGCGACTCACGTAGATTTAATACAAAGATTAGGAAGAGCCGCCGAATACAAAGACAATGAAACAGGCATGCATGTACAGCGCATGAGCCGCTATGCCAAAATAATTGCGCTCGCGTACGGATTTTGTGAAGAATCCGCAGACGATTTAATGATGGCCGCCCCAATGCACGATATTGGCAAAATAGGCATTCCAGACAATATATTGCTAAAGCCAGGCAAGCTCACTACTGAGGAATACGAAGTAATGAAAGGCCATGCTCAAATAGGTGGTGAGATTCTTTCTAACCCTAGCTCATATCTGATTGAGCTAGCACATTCTGTGGCCATGACACACCATGAGAAATGGGATGGAACAGGTTACCCAAATGGCTTATCTGGCGAAGAAATCCCTATAGAAGGCCGTATCATTGCTTTAGTTGATGTATTTGATGCATTGACCAGCGCACGGCCTTATAAAAAAGCTTGGCCTACTGAAGAGGCCATTAATTACATCACGGAGCAAAGTGGAAAACACTTTGATCCAGACCTAGTACCACTGCTCCAACAAGAGCTACCAAAGTTGCTCGAAATACGAGACCTATTTGCAGAGCGTTAGCGAATGATAAAATCATTATCATTTAGCATTGAAAAGAAAAAAACAATCACTACTCATAGGGTATTCATGCAGAGTAACTGCAACCTATTTGTTATGGAAAAATGTTATGGACTCGCTTTACGAGATAATAGATTCAACACTACAGACTAAAAATATCGTCGCAAAACAACACGACATCGGTGTGTTGCGCGTGAGTGGCATGGACGCCAAAAAACTTCTACAAGGACAAACTACCTGCGATATAACAAAGCTGTCTGCAGAAAATGGATTATACGGTGCGATATGCAGCATCAAAGGACGCATTATCAGCAACTTTTATATCGTTCAGAACAACGACGATGTGCTGATGATAATGGCAAAAGATCTGGTCGAAAAAACCTTGCTACATTTAAAGAAATACGCAGTGTTTTTCAAAACTGAGCTGGTCGATGAGCAGGATAACGTTAAAGTTTACAAAAAGTTAGCTGCAAAAAACTGCGAAGCAGACTCGAATGTGGCATCCAATATTTTCGCAACCACTCATGACAATGAAACGATCACATTGACGATTGGCCATGAGCCATTAGAAGTTCAACTTCTGATCACCTCAGCCAAAACAGACATCGAAGAAAAGCACCAAGACTTATCCGCCTTGGCGATACTTACTGCCCGCCCACTGATTAGCCTTGAGCAGAGCGAAACGATTTTACCTCAGTGGCTTAACATGCAAAGTACAGGAGGCATCAGCTTCACAAAAGGCTGCTACACAGGGCAAGAAATCGTTGCTCGTATGCAATATAAGGGCAAATCGAAGAAGCAGCTCGCATTAGTGACGTGGCACGGAAATCTAGACCAAACACAAGCTATTGTCGATGAGCAAGCCAAGAACATAGGTCAGCTATTCTTTGTCACTCAGATTAAAGACACATATTATGCGCAAATTATTTTGAACATCGATCCAAGCGAAGTAGAGCTTCCTTCTTTTGGATGGCAAAGAATTAACACTATTGCCACTTCCCTACTCACTTGATATCAAAAAATAATCAGGATTGTTGAGCGGTGTTATAGCACGAAACAGGCGTTATAACACGAGCTTAAAAAGGCAAACCAATCTGTATGCTTTCATCAGAACCGAGAGCACTCACTATCGGCTTTAATTCCCAATTGACAGGCTTTTTCCCCAAAGAGGCTAGGTAGTTGTTGGCCTTGGAAAAGTGCTGACAACCTAGAAAACCTCGATAAGCCGACAACGGTGATGGGTGCACACTTTCCAACACGCAATGTATATCACGGTCAATGTGACGACCTTTTTTCTGCGCATAAGCCCCCCACAACATAAAAACGACGCCTTGATGCTCACTGTTGATCAGCTCGATGATTTTATCGGTAAATATTTCCCAACCTTTATTTTGATGAGAACCCGCTTTACTTGCCTCGACGGTCAATACACTATTGAGCAATAAGACACCTTGCTCCGCCCATTGCTGCAAAAAGCCATGTTGCGCGGGTGGAATTCTCAAATCCATCTCAAGCTCTTTATAAATATTGACTAACGAAGGTGGCACTTTAACATTGGGCTTTACTGAAAAAGACAAACCATGAGCTTGACCTTCTCCGTGATAGGGATCTTGGCCAAGAATCACCACGCGAACTTGTTCAAATGGGGTTTTGTTTAATGCTGTAAAACGCTCTATTTCAGCAGGATAGACCACTTTGCCATGCTCTTGCTCGGAAGCAAGAAACTGCTGTAAAGCAAGCATGTAGTCTTTATTAAATTCGTCAGCTAATCGTGCTTGCCAACTTGGAATTAACATCATTTTTTTACTCTTACCCTATAAAAGGTTATTCACTTGCTACGGTTTCCAAAAAAGGATTTAGCGACGGCATGGCTTTGAAATCCACGTAAAACGACCAAGCTTCAGGGTCATCAGGTGTGGTTAAATGCTTTAATAATAACCAGGTCATTTCTCGTAATGAATACGCTAAACTGTACCGAGTGATTTTCTCTAGAGTGGCTTCTTTATCAAGCGAACCATTGTAGCTTTCTATCAAATACACCTGTTGCTCAAAAGTTAAGTTATGGGAACGTGCCACCACAGCCAAATCAAATAAGGGGTCACCCATGCCAGTGTATTCCCAATCTATTAGCCATATAGTATCCTCATCTATTAAAACATTCTTCGGATTAAGGTCATTATGACAAACCACCGGAGTATAACTTGACTCCACGCGAGGTAAGTTCGCAAACACCCCTCGTAAATACAACAGCTCCCCTTGAATGTCAGGACGAATAGGCAAGAAAGATTCGATCGACTGCAGATAATGCGCTATCAGCTCATAAATACAAAAAGGATGATTCACTCTAGGCAGCGCATGCGCTTGCACTAAAGCATTAGCAATTCTCTTGATACTACTATTGGAATGTATAACATCCCAACTTAAGGAAGGTTGAACAACAAACTGGCAAGCAAATGCACCTTGCTCGTCATGCCAAAGAACAGGTGGAGAAATGCCTGCCTGCACTGCGCTCTGCAAAACAATCATTTCATTTTGTCTATTAATATTGAAAGCAAATTCATCTAGTCCTGGAATACGAAGAACCAAACGAGGTATCTGATGCCAATAAATCAAATACACCTTGTTTGAAAAGCCTTCCTCCAATAAAGTGACTTCAACCTCAGTGATGGCAGGTAATATGCCCGCCATTTTTACGAAATACTCAGATAGTACAGTCATTTTTCATCATTTTATTGCCAGAATTGTAAGTGGCTGTCAGAATGAACAACTGAACAATCCGAGTCAATAGACAACTTTGAAGCAGATCAATGAATAAACACGAAGACATTATTCGTAAAATACAAGAAAGACTAAGCACATTAAGCAAATCCGAGCGAAAAGTTGCGGAAGCCATTCTTGCCGACCCCAAAACGACCATCCACTCTAGTATTGCGAAACTTGCCGCCAGAGCCGAAGTCAGTGAACCAACCGTAAACCGTTTTTGTCGTAGCTTAATCGGCAGCGGTTTTCCTGATTTTAAAGTATCACTGGCTCAAAGCCTCGCTACTGGAACGCCCTATGTCAATTTAAACGTAGAGCCTGATGATGCACCCGGTGCCGTCACCGCTAAAATTTTTGAAGCCGCGAAAAACAATCTCACTCGCGCCCAAGAAATTTTACCTGAATCACTGATCAGCCGAGCTGTCGATGTATTGGCTCAAGCTCGGCGTATCGAGTTTTATGGTTTAGGCGCATCAGGGCCGGTTGCGAAAGATGCTCATCATAAATTCTTTCGTTTAAATATGCCTGTTGTCGCGTACACAGACATACTTGTACAGCGGATGGCTGCAGCAGGAGCCCATGCTGGCGATGCGATTGTCATCATTTCTTACACGGGGCGCACTTTGCCATTAATCGAGACCGCACGCGTTGCCAGAGCAACAGGAGCTTCTGTTATTGGCATTACCAATCCAGATTCGCCATTGACTGAGCATTGCTCTATTGTGCTGCCAATTGAAGAAACGGAAGATACGGATATTTATACGCCAATGAGTTCACGTATTGTCTATCTGACCCTAATTGACGCTCTGGCGACAGGTGTTCTATTAAAACGTGGACCAGAATTCAATGCGCACCTTAAAAAACTCAAACAAAGTGTGCAAGACACTCGCCTACCAAAAGTAGAAAAGAAGTAATGCCATAAAAACAGGTGTAAATTGCTCACCTGTTTTTTCTTTGCCTTCCGAATACTCAGCCCTTAAATAAATAAATATTTGAACTAATTGCCCATTTTGGCAGGAGCATCAGATTTTTTTGTAACTTTGTCCGAGAAATTTGAAAGATTATCCTGACACAGCCACTTAGAATCGCTCAAGGTCTTTGAATATGTCATAATGCGATCCATTCTCTTTACGAGAATCTGATTATTCTTACATATTAAATCAATGGCTATCACAGTAACGATTTAACAATTATAACTCTTTCGGGTGTGATCTAGACGACGCTTATTTTAAGCACCATCTTTCAATCAGTCATATTGCTGGCCATCGCAATAGTTGGATAAGATTTATTCATGCTGATTAAATAGCCTTATCTATCCAAGGTTATTTCACCCGTAATAATTTCATTAGGGGACAATAATGATAGAAAGCAGCTATGCTATCAGCTTTACATTCCTAGCCTATCTAGTAGTTATGCTAGGAATTGGGCTGTACGCCTACAAACGCACTTCCAGCTCTGAGGATTACTTTCTTGGCGGACGCTCCTTAGGCCCTTGGCCTACTGCGCTATCAGCGGGTGCATCGGATATGAGTGGTTGGTTACTACTTGGCTTGCCAGGTTACGCCTTTGCCGCCGGTATGGAAGCCGTCTGGATTGCCGGCGGTCTTCTTGCCGGAACATGGTTAAACTGGCTAATCTGTGCAAAACGTCTTCGTACTTACAGTATTCAAACCAGTAATGCGTTAACACTTCCGGATTTCCTCTCAAAACGTTTTAATGATAGATCCAAGCTCATTCAAACCATCTCTGCACTGTTCATCTTGCTATTTTTCTTGTTCTACACAAGTTCTGGCTTGGTAGCTGGCGGAAAACTGTTTGAAACCGTGTTTGGTCTAGATTATACGTACGCAGTGATCATAGGTACGGTTTGCGTCGTCTCTTACACTCTCTTTGGCGGCTTCCTCGCCGTTGCTTGGACGGATTTAGTACAAGGCTTGATGATGAGTGCAGCCTTGGTCATCGTACCTCTTGTCGCACTAGATGGCGGCTGGTCAGATCTTTCTAATACGCTCACGGCAAAAAATCCAGATTTATTAAACATCTGGACGAGTGTAAGCGGTGAACCTTTGAGTGCGATCGCCATTATTTCTCTAGTGGCTTGGGGATTAGGTTACTTCGGTCAACCTCACATCCTAGCTCGCTTTAAAGCGTCTCGCTCTAATAAAGACATTAAAACCGCTCGTCGTATTGCCGTCATTTGGACCTTCCTTTCTATGGTTGGTGCTCTTTTGATTGGTTTAGTCGGCATCACGTTTGTGGATAGCAATTTAGCGGGTAATTTGGCTGACCCTGAGAAAATCTTCATGATTCTCGTCAATGCGGTCTTCCATCCAATCGTTGCAGGTATTCTTCTCGCTGCCATCTTAGCGGCTATCATGAGTACTGCAGACTCACAATTGCTTGTATCCTCTTCTGCTTTAGCAGAGGATTTCTACAAACAACTATTCAATAAAGAAGCGACACAAAAACAAATCGTTAGCGTTGGACGTTTTGCGGTAGTGGCCATTTCTCTTATTGCACTCGTGCTTGCTTTAAACCCAGAAAGCTCCGTACTTAGCCTTGTGTCTTATGCATGGGCTGGATTTGGTGCCGCATTTGGCCCTGCCATTCTGCTAAGCCTTTTCTGGCGTAACATGAACCGCAATGGCGCTCTCGCGGGCATCATTGTAGGTGGCGTGACGGTTGTAATTTGGAAACAGCTAACTGGTGGCATTTTCGATCTGTATGAGATTCTTCCAGGCTTCTTGCTATCCACAATTGCTATTGTTGTTGTGAGCTTAGCAACTGGGGCACCAGAAGAGTCTGTGACAGAGTCTTTTGACGAATATGAGAAAGCACTAGATACGATGAACTAAACAAATAGTCTTCTGAAATAGTGATTAAAAAGGCCCGGATTCGACACACAGAATTCGAGTACTTTTTATTTAAGCAAAAGAGATGTGACTGAGTTTGCGTTAACAAAAGCCAATTTAGGAAGGCTAACTACAGACAATAAAAAGCAAGATAAAAGGGAAAGGACAAATAATAGGCAAAAAAATGGGGCTTGAAACAAGCCCCTAAACACCATTTACTAACAAATGTTAGTAGTCAGAGGAAAGGTTTAATCATTAAACAAGCTGCAAGCACCTTGTTCTGCACCACTTACTAAAATACGTTGCGCGCTAAATAATTCACGTCCCATACCTTGATGAGAGTCGGTTAGGTCTTGTTGAGCCGCTTCGCGTTTGCTTAGCTCTTCTTCTGAGATAAGCACAGATAAAGTCCCTTCGACGGCATCTAAGCGAATCATGTCGCCGTCATGAATCTTGGCAATCAAACCACCGGCAAGCGCTTCTGGCGTTAAATGAATCGCAGCAGGCACTTTACCCGATGCCCCAGACATACGGCCATCCGTTACTAACGCCACTCGATAGCCTTGATCCTGTAAATTACCAAGGTATGGCGTCAACTTGTGCAATTCAGGCATACCCAAGGCTTTAGGGCCTTGGAAACGCACTACAGCCACACAGTCACGCTTCAATTCACCACTCGCAATGGCATCCGCCAAAGCATTTTGACTATGAAACACCGCAGCGGGCGCTTCGATAATTCGATTTTCATCTTTAACAGCCGATACTTTTATCACAGAGCGACCTAGGTTGCCTTTCAACAATGCCAGGCCACCTTCTTTACTAAACGGATTCTCGATAGGTCGCACGACATTCATATCCAAACTTTCATCTGTACCGTCGCGCCACACAAGCTTGTCACCTTCAAGGAAAGGCTCTTTGGTGTAATGTGTTAGTCCCTTACCTACGATGGTATTAACATCTTCATGCAATAGACCACCTTTCAGCAATTGCTTAACGAGAAACGCCATACCGCCAGCGGCATGAAAATGGTTAATATCGGCCTGGCCATTCGGATAAATTTTAGTCAAGGATGGCACAACTTTAGAAAGCGCAGAAAAGTCATCCCACGTAATAATAATGCCAGCAGCGCGAGCATAAGCAACAATATGCATGGTGTGATTAGTTGAACCGCCCGTTGCCAATAAACCAACAATCGAGTTAACAATGCTGCGCTCATCAACGATGTCATATAAAGGACGATAATCTCGACCTAACGCAGTGATTTTTGTAGACAGCTGAGACGCGTATTTCGTTAAAGCACCTCGTAACGGATCATCTGGATTCACAAAGGAAGAACCTGGAAGTTGAAGCCCCATGATTTCGACTAATAGCTGATTCGAGTTAGCCGTACCATAAAAGGTACAAGTACCAGCGCTGTGGTAGGAAGCCGCTTCTGCTTCAAGCAATTCTTCACGAGACGCTTGGCCCTGTGCATAACGCTGACGAACCGCCGCTTTAGCCGCGTTGGTAATACCAGAACGCATTGGACCCGCAGGAATAAATAAGGCAGGCAGATGACCAAAACGTAATGCAGCTATTAAGAGACCAGGTACGATTTTGTCACAAATCCCTAAATAAATAGCAGCATCAAACATATTGTGAGACAGAGCAATCGCCGCACCTTGTGCAATATTGTCACGACTAAAAAGACTCAACTCCATGCCATCTTGGCCTTGAGTGACCCCATCACACATAGCAGGCACGCCGCCAGCGAACTGGGCAACAGAGCCCATCTCCTGAACCGCCGCACGAATTTGGTCAGGGTAGCTTTCATAAGGCTGATGAGCTGATAGCATATCGTTGTAAGAAGAGACAATGCCGATATTCGCCTCTTCCATTAAGGTTAACTTTTGTTTGTCTTGAGGCTGGCATGCAGCGAAGCCATGAGCCAAGTTACCACAAGACAGCTTCCCCCTGTGCGGCCCTTGTTCTTGCGCCTTCTTCATATCTTTAAGGTATTGCTTACGTAGCGTTTTGCTTCGCTCAATAATGTCGTTCGTTACCTTAGCAACAATCGGATTCATGCTTCTCTCCATTTTCATTCTGTTATCCTAGCATCCCGCCCGATGCAAAGATTTTATGTAATATTACTACATTTTAAATTAATTTCACGCTCAAAACCCACTAAAATCAAAAAATAAATGTTTATTTTGTAATTTTTTTACATAACTATTCAACTAGTGACATATTTTCAGCTAAAATACGCTTACGTTTGTAACATAAATCTGTACAATATTTGTCTCCGATCATTATTTGATTAAAAAACAGCCAAAATGAAAGGATTTTGTTACTAATCCTTGATTAAAAAATTACTTATGTAGTATTTTTACGTCAAAGAACAATATTGAACGTGATGTGTTCGAATTCGAAAGCATCACAAATTCCGCACTATTTTTAGAGGTGAGTATGACGATTAAGGTAGCTATTAACGGTTATGGACGCATTGGACGCAACACTCTAAGAGCGCTATACGAATCAGGTAAACGAGATCAAATCCAAATAGTAGCCATTAACGATCTTGGTGATTCAAAAACCAACGCTCATTTGACAAAATACGATACAGTTCATGGCCGCTTTAATGCTGAAGTCACCTTTGATAATGAAGCACTGTACGTTAATAACGACAAAATCCGCACTTTCTCTGAACGCGACCCAGCGAATCTACCATGGGCTGAACTAGATATTGATGTAGTGTTCGAATGCACAGGCTTCTTTACTACAAAAGATAAAGCAAATGCTCACATCAAAGCGGGTGCCAAAAAAGTCATTATCTCTGCTCCAGGCAAAGATGTTGATGCTACTGTTGTTTATGGTGTAAATCAGCATGTCCTTACCTCTGACATGACGGTGATTTCTAACGCGTCTTGTACTACTAACTGCCTAGCGCCAGTTGCTAAGCCTTTAAGCGACAAACTAGGAATCGAAAGTGGCCTAATGACAACCATTCATGCTTACACAAACGATCAGCGTCTTTCTGATGTATACCATGAAGACCTATACCGTGCTCGTGCTGCAGCTCAAAACATGATTCCAAGCAAAACAGGCGCTGCAGCAGCTGTTGGTTTAGTGGTTCCTGAACTTGCTGGTAAGTTTGATGGTATGGCAGTTCGTGTGCCTACTATTAACGTATCCTTGGTTGACTTAACTTTCCTTGCGCCACGCGAAACGACCGTAGACGAAGTAAATAAAATCATTGAAGATGCTGTAAAAGCAGACCCAATTCTTGCACAAGTATTGCATGTCAATTATGAGCCATTGGTTTCTTCAGACTTTAACCACAATGCCTACACATCTAACTTTGATGCGACACAAACGCGAGTACAAGGTAAATTAGTAAAAGTTATGGCTTGGTACGATAACGAATGGGGCTTCTCAAACCGAATGCTCGATAATACTATCGCATTAATGGCTGCAAAATAGTCAAAATACACGAAGGCTGCTGACGCAGCCTTCGTCGTCTCTTATACTTCACTTCACGCTTTCTAATCTTTGGTAAATAAAATGACTCGTAGAACTAAAATTGTTGCCACATTAGGCCCTGCTTCCAGCTCTCCAGAAATGATTGAGAAACTGATTTTGGCTGGTGCCAACGTGTTTCGTTTAAACTTCTCTCATGGTCAGCCTGAAGACCATATCAATCGTGCTGAAGTTGTTCGTGAGATGGCAAGAAAGAATGGTCGTCATGTGGCTATTCTTGGTGACTTACAAGGCCCAAAAATTCGTATCGCTCGCTTTAAGAACACAAAAGTGGAATTGAAAGACGGCGCTACTTTTATCCTAGATGTAGGTTTTGACAAAAATAGCGGCGACGAAACGCGTGTTGGTATTGACTATCCGCAACTGGCAAAAGACTCTCAGCCAGGCAACGTTTTATTACTCGATGACGGACGAGTTGTTCTTGAAGTATTAGACGTAAAGGGACAAGAAGTTATCACTAAAGTCATCGTTGGTGGCGCCTTATCCAATAATAAAGGGATAAACCGCCAAGGTGGTGGACTGTCTGCCGCCGCATTGACCGACAAAGATAAAGAAGACATCAAAACAGCAGCAGCCCTTAAGGCTGATTATCTAGCCGTTTCTTTTCCTCGTTGCGCCGACGATCTGCATGAAGCACGTGCATTAGCAGAAGCAGCAGGTTTAAAAGCTGGCATTGTTTCCAAGGTTGAACGTGCAGAAGCGGTTGCTGATAACGAAACATTAGATGCTATTATTCTCGCATCTGATGCTGTCATGGTTGCTCGTGGCGACTTAGGCGTTGAAATTGGCGATGCTGAATTGATTGGCGTACAAAAACACATGATCAAACGCTGCCGTCAGTTGAACCGCCCTGTTATTACGGCAACACAAATGATGGAAACCATGATCACCAGCGCTATGCCAACCCGAGCGGAAGTATTTGACGTTGCTAACGCTGTGCTTGATGGCACAGATGCCGTTATGCTTTCTGCCGAAACAGCAGCAGGTGCGTACCCAGAAGAAGTCATTAAAACCATGAACCGCGTTTGCTTGGGCGCTGAAAAGCAACCAGCAATCAACCGTTCTAAGCACCGCATTGATGTTACTTTTACAAGTATCGATGAAACCATCGCAATGTCCGCTATGTATGCGGCCAACCATTTGGAAGGCGTTAAAGCCATCATTAGCTTGACGGATTCAGGGACAACACCATTGTTAATGTCACGCATTAGCTCTGGTTTACCAATCTATGCCTTGTCGCCAAACCAAGCAACCCTTAATAAAGTAAACCTTTATCGCGGCGTTACACCTGTAGCCTTCTCTTCACAAGAATTTAATGTAGATACCATTGTGGCTGGCTTGGTTGACCATGTTAAGTCACTTGGTCTAATTAAAGACGGTGATCTTGTGATAGTTACAAAAGGCGATCACTTGGTAAGTTATGGCACTACAAACATGATGAAAGTCGTAAAAGTTGGTGCTGGTGAGGAATAATTCGCAGTGAAAAGCAAAACCTTACAGCAAAAAACCATCACGACACCAGAGCGCAAAAATGTCGCTCTGGTTGCTCATGATAATATGAAGCCAGCACTGATCAAATGGGCTGAAATACACAAAGAAAAGCTGATTAAGCATAATCTCATGGCAACAGGCACGACAGGCAACTTAATGCAAAAGCAATTAAATGTTCCTGTACAGTCTCTAATTAGCGGTCCACTTGGTGGCGACCAACAACTTGGTGGCCTAATTGCGGAAGGCAAAATAGATGTGTTGATCTTTTTCTGGGACCCTTTTGAACCAATGCCTCATGACCCTGATATTAAGGCTCTGCTTCGAGTTGCGGCTGTATGGAATATCCCGATTGCTTGTAGTGTTTCTTCCGCCAATTTTTTGGTAACGTCGCCTTTATTCGAAAACGAATTTGAACGACAAGTTCCGGATTATGAAAAATACCTCCAAGAGCGACTCTAGTCGCTCTTTTTTCTCCTACTGATACTGCTCCCCCAAAGCTCGCGGTTTCCTTCAAAATCGGCTAAAATCCTGTCGTTCATAAATGTGTTAGGCCACATATATACACCACTAATTCATTGCTAAATTCGACGTATCCCCCAGCACCACGTTGAACACACCAGTAGGAGAATAATTTTGCAAGCAGATGTAGCCCTAATAATGGGATCAAAAAGCGATTGGGAAACAATGGCAAATGCCGCAGAAATCATGGACATCCTTGGCGTAAGCTACCATGTAGAAGTTGTTTCCGCTCACCGAACACCAGTCAAACTTGCAGAATTTTCAGAAAGTGCTGCAGAAAAAGGGTTTAAAGTCATTATTGGTGGTGCCGGTGGTGCTGCGCACCTGCCAGGTATGGTTGCTGCACACACTCACTTACCAGTGCTTGGCGTACCGGTACAAAGCAAAGCGTTAAATGGCATGGATAGCCTGCTATCTATTGCACAAATGCCAAAAGGCGTTGCTGTTGGTACCCTAGCCATCGGTAATGCGGGTGCTTTTAACGCCGGTTTACTAGCCTGTCAGATTCTTGCTATTTCTAATCCCGAACTTGCCAAGAAAATAGATGCTTTTAGAAAACACCAGACTGAAAGTGTTTTAGCAAACCCAGACCCAAGAGAGGCTTAAATTATGTCCGTTCTATGGGTATTAGGTGCTGGCCAGTTAGGCGCCATGCTAAAACAAGCCGGAACTCCACTCGGTATTGATGTGCGTCCAGTTGATATAGAGTCAACCGAGACTTTAGCACTAGGTCCAACTGATATTGTGACAGCTGAAAGAGAAGAATGGCCAGAAACCGTAGCCACCAAACAACTTGCGACACATAGCAATTTTGTCAACCTAGCCACCTTTCCACAACTGGCCGATCGTCTAACCCAGAAACAATGGCTAGATCGTCTTGAGCTAGCAACAGCACCATGGTTTTCTGTTGAAGCAGACTCCACAGCCGCAAAAGCCCACGAGACATTAGGTGAACGGGTTCTGATGAAACGTCGCCGAGGTGGTTATGATGGCAGAGGTCAGTATTGGTTAAAACAATCTGAAGGCATTGAGATACCTGAAGATTGGAAAGGCCACGCTATTGCGGAACAAGCCATTAATTTTGATGAAGAAGTATCATTAGTTGGTGTTCGAGGCAAAAATGGTGAAATGCACTTTTACCCTCTAACACTTAATCTTCATATTAACGGCATCCTATACGCGTCTATTTCCCCCTTAGAGCGCTTGAAGCCTTTGCAAAGTAAAGCAGAAGCCATGCTTAGCAAGCTTATGGAGGCTTTAAACTACGTCGGCGTAATGGCGATGGAGTGTTTCCGTGTAGATGATGAACTGCTTATTAACGAGCTTGCCCCAAGGGTCCACAACAGCGGGCATTGGACACAAGCTGGCGCAAGCATATGTCAGTTTGAAAATCATGTGAGAGCTGTCACAGGTCTTCCATTAGCGCCTGCTGAGGTGAAAAATCAAAGCATGATGGTCAACTTAATTGGCGTTGATTTAAACTATGACTGGCTAAATCTTCAAGGTTTAGAGCTTTACTGGTATAAAAAAGAAGTGCGTCCAGGAAGAAAAGTAGGACATCTCAATTTTTGTTCCGGCAATTACTCGGTATTACAAACGGCGTTAACAGGATTAGAACTACCATCACCTTACCCTGATGCACTGACATGGTTAGCCAAAAACCTGCCAAAATAATCACCTCTTTATCCATTTAGATAAAAATATAGAAATGCCGCACATCAACAACGATGTGCGGCATTTTTTATGACGCCACTTCAATTAAGAACGCTAGAAAAGTGCAAGAAAATGTTTAAAATACAGCAAATAAAACGTTTTTTTACTTGTTTACTTTATAAAACCCCTTATTCTAAGCACTAAGGCTTAAACCATTGAGCCTATATAAAAATAACAGTGCATAAGATACTGATAAGGAATCTTGAATGAATCACATTGAATTAGACAGCTATGATTGGCGTTTGCTTAAAGCACTCCAAACAAACGCAAGGCTGACTAACGTCGCATTATCAGAGCAAATCAATCTATCACCCTCTCAATGCTCAAGACGCTTACAGAGACTAGAACAAAGCAATCTTATTGAAGCTTATTTTACTCAACTTAATGCAAGCGAGTTAGGTTATCAAGTGACGGCATTTGTCAGTGTGACGCTTGATAAGGGCAGCAAAAACTCAGATATACAATTCCAGCAGGCGATTATTGATATTCCTAAAATACTTGAATGCTATTCTGTCAGTGGAGAAGCGGACTATTGGTTAAGAGTGATCAGTGAAAACTTACCCTCTCTTTCAACATTTTTAAGTGAATCTCTTGCTAAACTTCCCTGTGTAAGAGACTTAACCTCTACCGTTGTCTTAAACAGAATTAAACATGCTCCATCCATTCCATTACCTAACTAATCGCTCTGGTACACTTAAAAAGCGACGGCTATCCAACAGCACGACAGTCGCTTTTTAGTTAAATTTCAGGCAAACGAATCACTATAAAACAGCCAATCAAAGCAATCATCGAAAAGATTAAAATCAGCCCTTCCAACGAAATCATATAAGTCAGTAAACTGATACCACTCATGACTAATAAAACAATGCCAATGATGGTATTGCTTACAGATACATAACTGGTTCGCTTATTCCCCTCACCTAGATTAACTAAATATGTCTTACGCCCAATTCTCACGCCTTGATGCGCCACACTTAAAATAAAATATAGAACAGCAACAGGCCAGACCACAGAAAATGTTTCTGGTAATAACTTGATGCTTAAAAATAAAGCAATACCTGATAATGATCCTAATAGAGAAGATATCAACATAACTTTTCGACTGGAGTTATCCGAAAAAAACCCCAAAAAGGAGATGAAAATAGAGAAGCTAAGCCACTCACCAGTATAAATATACCCAACACAAACACAGCACTATCGGATTTCTGTTGGGCAATCAACACATAATAAGGAGCACTCAAAGCTGCACATAAAAATAACGAACGAGCAATAACGAATTCGCGAAACACCGAATCAGTTCTTAATAGCCTAAACTCTTTAAATACATCAATAAGATTTGCCCTCTTGTCGCTAACTTCACTTAAAGGCTCTTGAACCAAAGAATAAATCAAAGCGGCAAATAACCAAATCATTGTAGCAGCCACAATCCCCCAAACATAAAAGCTCACATCACCTTGAAGACTATCGAAGAAAAATAACGTACAAACAGCTATGCCTATTGTTATGAGCCTGAAGCGCTAGAAGACCATCCAGTCACCCTTCCACGCTTATTTTTCACCACAGTCTTACCAAGCACATCTTTCGACGCTACAGAATTAAGCCCTCTTGCTACACTAAATACCATCAATGCAACAATAATTATCCAGCCTGCGCTTGCTCCTTCAAGTAACAAAGCAGCACACCCTATCATCATGACACATAGAGATTGAATAAGACTGCCCAACACCCAAACCCACTTTCGTATTTTCACTTTGTAAATGAAATGCGCAATAATTAACTGCGGCAACAAAGAGCCAGATTCACGTATTGGCACCAACCAGCCTAACAGGTACAAAGGAGCCTCCCAAGCTTTGTAACAACCATGGCAAGGTAACTTTTGGATTGATCAAGACATCTCCTAGATTGATTAAAAACTGAGAGACAACTAACTTAAAAATATTCTGTCTATCTACCTTCTTTTGTTCTTCTTTATCTATCATAAAAGTGTTCTATTTATAATTTCACTCACAGCATGTTTGCAAAAACAGCTGAATACTGGATAACAAAAATATCTGACTCTAAACTTTATAAAATCTTTAACAAGGTAAGGCTTACTCATATTCCTGTAAATAACGTAAAGGGTTCGTCACTTAATTAGCTAATGACATAACGGTCAGATAAACTAATCGTGAAATCAAAAAACATTATTCATAAGGTTAGATGACATGGATTTAATTAGAATTTTATTTGCCATTCTTCTGCCACCACTTGGTGTCTTCCTACAAGTGGGTATTGGTGGTGCCTTCTGGTTAAACATATTACTAACCATACTGGGCTATATCCCAGTGCATAGTACATGCTGTTTGGATTATAGCGAGACGTTAAGTAGGTATCCATAACAAGAACTTTCTTATAGTAGCAATTACTCTAACTAATTGGAGTTTATAGCTTTAAACCGCGAGTAATCATGGCCTTCTTAATATAAAAACTCTCACATGCTTGTCACGTAGTGTCGGGCTAAGGCCACGACCTACAAAAATCGAATAACCTGTCGGCCTTTAGGTCGTCAAAAGCGAAGCGAATACCAAGGTGATGGTGATGCACCTCGGCCCCTTTCCTTGAGACGAAAAAAGCCCTGACAGCGTTAGCTATCAGGGCCTTCTTAATATAAAGCTTGACGACGCTTATCCCTCACATGCGTGTCTTTGATAAAGAGCCCCACACGCACGTGGGAAGGGTCATGCTACGTCCCTGAAACGAAAAAACCCCACCCTACTGAGTAGGATGGGGTTTCTCTTAATATAAAGCTTGACGACGACCTACTCTCACATGCGTGTCTTTGATAAAAGTCCCCACACGCACGTGGGAAGGGTCATGCTACGTCCCTGAAACGAAAAAACCCCACCCTACTGAGTAGGATGGGGTTTCTCTTAATATAAAGCTTGACGACGACCTACTCTCACATGCGTGTCTTTGATAAAGAGTCCCACACGCACGTGGCAAGGATCATGCTACGTCCCTGAAACGAAAAAACCCCACCCTACTGAGTAGGATGGGGTTTCTCTTAATATAAAGCTTGACGACGACCTACTCTCACATGCGTGTCTTTGATAAAGAGTCCCACACGCACGTGGGAAGGATCATGCTACGTCCCTGAAACGAAAAAGCCCCACCCTACTGAGTAGGATGGGGTTTCTCTTAATATAAAGCTTGACGACGACCTACTCTCACATGGGATCTCCCACACTACCATCGGCGATGGCGCTTTTCACTTCTGAGTTCGGGATGGGATCAGGTGGTTCAACGCCTCTATGATCGTCAAGCAATTCTGTTGCGTTTTGTTCTGGCTGGGGTTTTGTGGCCTCACCAAAACACGCGAATACGTGCTTGGATCTTTAACAATTCATTTTGAAATAGCGATAACCAAGGTCAAACCAGTTTCTATCGTACTATGTGTCTTTGTCATTTTGATGATCTTGAGCCTTCACTCTTCTCATCCAAAACCACTTTGGTGTTATATGGTCAAGCCTCACGAGCAATTAGTATTGGTTAGCTCAATGCCTCACAGCACTTACACACCCAACCTATCAACGTCCTAGTCTCGAACGGCTCTTTAGGGAACTTATGTTCCAGTGAGATCTTATCTTAAGGGAGGCTTCCCGCTTAGATGCTTTCAGCGGTTATCCCGTCCGAACATAGCTACCCGGCAATGCCACTGGCGTGACAACCGGAACACCAGAGGTTCGTCCACTCCGGTCCTCTCGTACTAGGAGCAGCTCCTCTCAAATCTCAAACGTCCACGGCAGATAGGGACCGAACTGTCTCACGACGTTCTAAACCCAGCTCGCGTACCACTTTAAATGGCGAACAGCCATACCCTTGGGACCGGCTTCAGCCCCAGGATGTGATGAGCCGACATCGAGGTGCCAAACACCGCCGTCGATGTGAACTCTTGGGCGGTATCAGCCTGTTATCCCCGGAGTACCTTTTATCCGTTGAGCGATGGCCCTTCCATACAGAACCACCGGATCACTAAGACCTACTTTCGTACCTGCTCGACGTGTCTGTCTCGCAGTTAAGCGTGCTTTTGCCTTTACACTCTATGCATGATTTCCGACCATGCTGAGCACACCTTCGTGCTCCTCCGTTACTCTTTGGGAGGAGACCGCCCCAGTCAAACTACCCACCACACAGTGTCCTCGATCCGGATTACGGACCTGAGTTAGAACCTCAAACATACCAGGGTGGTATTTCAAGAGTGGCTCCACGGTAACTGGCGTCACCGCTTCAAAGCCTCCCACCTATCCTACACAAGTAGGTTCAAAGTTCACTGTGAAGCTATAGTAAAGGTTCACGGGGTCTTTCCGTCTAGCCGCGGATACACAGCATCTTCACTGCGATTTCAATTTCACTGAGTCTCGGGTGGAGACAGTGTGGCCATCGTTACGCCATTCGTGCAGGTCGGAACTTACCCGACAAGGAATTTCGCTACCTTAGGACCGTTATAGTTACGGCCGCCGTTTACTTGGGCTTCGATCAAGAGCTTCGCTTGCGCTAACCCCATCAATTAACCTTCAAGCACCGGGCAGGCGTCACACCCTATACGTCCACTTTCGTGTTTGCAGAGTGCTGTGTTTTTAATAAACAGTCGCAGCCACCTGGTATCTTCGACCGACTAGTGCTTACGGAGCAAGTCCTTCACACCGGCCGGCGTACCTTCTCCCGAAGTTACGGTACCATTTTGCCTAGTTCCTTCACCCGAGTTCTCTCAAGCGCCTTGGTATTCTCTACCTGACCACCTGTGTCGGTTTGGGGTACGGTTCCTGCATATCTGAAGCTTAGAAGTTTTTCCTGGAAGCATGGCATCAACCACTTCGCCCAAAAGAGGGACTCGTCATCAGTTCTCGGTCTTAAAAGGGCTGGATTTGCCTAAGCCCTAAACCTACCGCCTTAAACACAGACAACCATCGCTGTGCTGGCCTAGCCTTCTCCGTCTCTCCATCGCAATATGCACGAGTACAGGAATATTAACCTGTTTCCCATCGACTACGCATTTCTGCCTCGCCTTAGGGGCCGACTCACCCTGCCCTGATTAACATGGGACAGGAAACCTTGGTCTTCCGGCGGGGAGTTTTTCACTCCCCTTATCGTTACTCATGTCAACATTCGCACTTCTGATACCTCCAGCCTGCCTTACAGCTTGACCTTCAACGGCTTACAGAACGCTCCTCTACCATGCCTAGTAAACTAAGCATCCGTAGCTTCGGTGTACAGTTTTAGCCCCGTTATATCTTCCGCGCAGGCCGACTCGACTAGTGAGCTATTACGCTTTCTTTAAAGGATGGCTGCTTCTAAGCCAACCTCCTAGCTGTCTAAGCCTTCCCACATCGTTTCCCACTTAACTGTAACTTTGGGACCTTAGCTGACGGTCTGGGTTGTTTCCCTTTCCACGACGGACGTTAGCACCCGCCGTGTGTCTCCCGTAATTGCACTCATTGGTATTCGGAGTTTGCATGGGGTTGGTAAGTCGGGATGACCCCCTAGCCCAAACAGTGCTCTACCCCCAATGGTGAGATACGAGGCGCTACCTAAATAGCTTTCGAGGAGAACCAGCTATCTCCGAGCTTGATTAGCCTTTCACTCCTATCCACAAGTCATCCCCAGCCTTTTCAACGGATGTGGGTTCGGTCCTCCAGTTGATGTTACTCAACCTTCAACCTGCTCATGGATAGATCGCCCGGTTTCGGGTCTATTCCCAGCAACTAAACGCCCTATTAAGACTCGGTTTCCCTACGGCTCCACTACATGTTTAACCTTGCTACTGAAAATAAGTCGTTGACCCATTATACAAAAGGTACGCAGTCACGGAACAAGTCCGCTCCCACTGCTTGTACGTACACGGTTTCAGGATCTATTTCACTCCCCTCACAGGGGTTCTTTTCGCCTTTCCCTCACGGTACTGGTTCACTATCGGTCAGTCAGGAGTATTTAGCCTTGGAGGATGGTCCCCCCATATTCAGACAGGATAACACGTGTCCCGTCCTACTCGTTTTCATGATTAAGGTGTTTTCGTATACGGGGCTATCACCCTCTATCGCGGCACTTTCCAGAGCCTTCTACTAACACCAAAACCACTTAAGGGCTAATCCCCTTTCGCTCGCCGCTACTTAGGGAATCTCGGTTGATTTCTTTTCCTAAGGGTACTTAGATGTTTCAGTTCCCCTCGTTCGCCTCCTCACAGCTATGTATTCACTGTGGGATACTCTACAAGTAGAGTGGGTTCCCCCATTCGGACATGTTCGGATCAAAGCCTGTTTATCGACTCCCCGAACCTTTTCGCAGATTACCACGTCCTTCATCGCCTCTGACTGCCAAGGCATCCACCGTGCACGCTTGGTCACTTGACCATATAACCCAAAATAGTTTCGGATCACATACCAAAGGGCTTTTGTACCCCTCTGGATTTACGATTTAGAAAGTCATCTAGGTTAAAGATGCTTTCCACCGGTTTGACGCTTGATTATCGTCTATTTCAAAATTCGAATTGTTAAAGAGCAAGTTTAGTGCAAAGCACTAAGTCAGAGACTAAACCATCACTTGCGTGACGCTTTGTTTAGTGTCTTGCTTAAAGCTTTGTCGCTAAGCTTTCTAAACTAGATACTGTATCTCGCCAATGAATAATCATTAACTCATACCATCAGATAATTTGTGTGAACGCTCACCAGAGGTTTCTATCGTTTAAGGAGGTGATCCAGCCCCGGGTTCCCCTAGGGCTACCTTGTTACGACTTCACCCCAGTCATTGACCACTCCGTGGTAAGCGTCCTCCTTACGGTTAGACTACCTACTTCTGGAGCAATCAACTCCCATGGTGTGACGGGCGGTGTGTACAAGGCCCGGGAACGTATTCACCGTGACATTCTGATTCACGATTACTAGCGATTCCGACTTCATGGAGTCGAGTTGCAGACTCCAATCCGGACTACGACGTACTTTCTGGGATTCGCTTACTCTCGCAAGTTCGCAGCCCTCTGTATACGCCATTGTAGCACGTGTGTAGCCCTACTCGTAAGGGCCATGATGACTTGACGTCGTCCCCACCTTCCTCCGGTTTGTCACCGGCAGTCTCCTTAAAGTTCTCGGCATTACCCGCTAGCAAGTAAGGATAAGGGTTGCGCTCGTTACGGGACTTAACCCAACATTTCACAACACGAGCTGACGACAGCCATGCAGCACCTGTCTCAGAGTTCCCGAAGGCACAAACACATCTCTGCGTTCTTCTCTGGATGTCAAGAGTAGGTAAGGTTCTTCGCGTTGCGTCGAATTAAACCACATGCTCCACCGCTTGTGCGGGCCCCCGTCAATTCATTTGAGTTTTAACCTTGCGGCCGTACTCCCCAGGCGGTCTACTTATTGCGTTAGCTGCGCCACTAAGTCATTACAACCCAACGGCTAGTAGACATCGTTTACGGCGTGGACTACCAGGGTATCTAATCCTGTTTGCTCCCCACGCTTTCGCACCTCAGTGTCAGTATTAGTCCAGGGTGTCGCCTTCGCCACTGATGTTCCTTCCTATATCTACGCATTTCACCGCTACACAGGAAATTCCACACCCCTCTACCATACTCTAGCCTGCCAGTATCGGGTGCCATTCCAAGGTTGAGTACTGGGATTTCACATCCGACTTAACAAACCACCTACGCGCGCTTTACGCCCAGTAATTCCGATTAACGCTTGCACCCTCTGTATTACCGCGGCTGCTGGCACAGAGTTAGCCGGTGCTTCTTCTGGGGCTAACGTCAAGATAATTGGGTATTAACCAATCACCCTTCCTCACCCCTGAAAGTGCTTTACAACCCTAAGGCCTTCTTCACACACGCGGCATGGCTGGATCAGGCTTGCGCCCATTGTCCAATATTCCCCACTGCTGCCTCCCGTAGGAGTCTGGGCCGTGTCTCAGTCCCAGTGTGACTGGTCATCCTCTCAGACCAGTTAGAGATCGTCGCCTTGGTAGGCCTTTACCCTACCAACTAGCTAATCTCACGCAGGCTCATCTAATAGCGGAAGGCTCCGAAAAGTCCCCTCCTTTCCCCCTCAGGGCGTATGCGGTATTAGCATGCGTTTCCACATGTTGTCCCCCTCTACTAGGTAGATTCCTACGCGTTACTCACCCGTCCGCCGCTCGTCACCCAAGAAACAAGTTTCTCCGTGCTACCGCTCGACTTGCATGTGTTAAGCCTGCCGCCAGCGTTCAATCTGAGCCATGATCAAACTCTTCAGTTAAAAAGTTTGCTTACTCAAAATCTATTACACTAACAATAACTTAATCATTTCATCATCCCGAAGAACAACGAAACAACATAAAGCGAATTGACGTGTTAGACGTTTCGCAAGACTTCAATTTTTTTGACCATCTCGAATCAGTTAAAAACCAATCCAGACAATCTTCTGAAGCCTCCAGCGAGCGCCCACACAAATTATCTGATTATCTATTTTAAAGAGCTGGCTGACTTTAATCTCTTACTAGGTTTTCTAGGAAGTTGAACTTGATCTTCGTTGCTCTGAAGCCTTGTCCGTGTCAGCGAGGGCGTATATTAAGGATCTACAGATTTTGTGCAACCTTTTTTTAAGATATTTTGAAAATTTTTAATTAATACTTGATAAAGATGAAGGCGCCTGAGCACTTTCATCTTTATCAGCGGCTAACATACCATCGTTATAGTACGAACAAGTGGTGTTTTTTCTTGCCCAGCTTCACTAGGAAGTATTTTCCAAAGTAACCATTTGCGGCTGTAAAAATATCTGCTGCAGCCATGTTATCGCTTAATCCTTTTGCAACACCATTAACAAAAATAGAGTCACGCTGAAGTGCATCCTTCACTTGCTTCCCATTCGCAGCTAACCCAGCATCCGCCATCAAACTAGTAAGTGGCGTTTCAGACAGATTAATTCCAGCTAACGAGCTACTTGGTAAACCATCAAGCTGAATTTGCTCTAGATCTTTTTCACTTAACTGATCCGCCTCACCACTAAATAAAGCATTAGTAATACGCTCTGCAGCTTGCAATCCGTCTTCACCGTGTACCAGGCGAGTTGCTTCACGAGCTAAAATCAATTGACCTTGTGGTTTCCCTGCACTCTCTTGATCAGATTTTTCGATTGCAGCAATTTCTTCAAGGCTTAAAAATGTGAAAAACTTTAAAAATTTATACACATCAGCATCGGCTGTGTTTAGCCAAAACTGATAAAAAGCATACTGACTGGTTTTGGAGGCATCCAACCAAACCGCTCCAGATTCTGTTTTACCAAACTTTGTTCCGTCAGCTTTTGTTACCAAAGGAACCGTCAAACCAAAAGTTTGTGATTGATTTTGGCGACGAGACAAATCAATACCACCAACAATATTTCCCCACTGATCACTACCGCCAATCTGAAGGGTACAGCCATAAACTCGATTTAGCTCCGCAAAATCCATTCCTTGCAATAAAGCATAGGAAAACTCTGTAAAAGAAATTCCTGCGCCTTCTCTATTTAAACGTTGCTGTACAGACTCTTTATTGATCATGGCATTAACAGAAAAATGTTTTCCTATGTCACGCAAAAAATCCAACACACTCATCTTGCCAGCCCAGTCAAGATTATTCACAACGCGCGCGGGATTTGACACACTGTCAAATTTTATAAACTGGCTAACTTGACCTCGAATTTTTTCGGCCCAGCCAGCTACAACATCAGCCGTATTTAGTTGACGTTCAGCGGCTTTAAAACTGGGATCACCAATGAGACCTGTGGCACCACCAACTAATGCTATAGGGTTATGACCAGCGTCTTGAAAGCGTTTTAATACCAATAAAGGCACAAGATGCCCTAGATGCAGACTGTCTGCCGTTGGATCAAAACCACAATAAAGAGTACGACTTTCACCATCAAGATGTTTTTTTAATTCATCTTCTGCCGTCATTTGGGCAATAAGCCCACGAGCTTGCAAGTCATTTAAGAGGTCTTTACTGCTTACAGTCATTATTTTGATCCATATCCTAGTGAGTTTATCTTAATTTAAGCATTCAATTATAAAAGTAATATTGGTAGGATTATAAGGGCTTATTGAAGATTTTTTGGGTGCACATTTTGACAAAATTATTACCAGCAAAACATTTACTCTCAATCGCTATGGTAAGTGCCTTTCTAGCCGTGGTGTTAGTCGCACTCCCTGATGATGACATTGAAGATAAAAACACCATATCACTTGAAGCAAACTTTGAGGTGATAGATCAGTCACAGCTTATGCTGCAGGATCTACGACAGCTTGCGCCCACATCAAATACTGCGGTGCCAAACACCTTCATCTCTACCAATAATATAAAAACAGATACAACCAATACAAATACGACAACAACGACAACAACGACAACCATACACGACATACCTGCACCAGAAGCATTAGTTCAAAAAAGCGCCCCCCTGTATTTAAAGAACAAACTGTTGAAGTTAAATCCGGCGACTCGCTGTCTAAGCTATTATCAGCTGAAGGTATCTCAGCACAAGATATCCACAAAGTCTCCATGGCTGATACAAAACAAAAAACATTGCTTCAAATGAGACCTGGCCAAACCCTCCAATTTAAAACCAATAACACGTCTGGCGAGCTGTCAAGCTTAACACTCATACTCAACCGCCTAGATAGTGTTACGTTTGACCGAGTCGGCGATGAATTCACCAGGAAGGAAACATCACGCACACCAGAAGTGACCCAAGCATATAAGGAAGCTGAAATAAACGACTCTTTATTTGTTGATGGACTGAAGTCAGGAATCGACCAATCACTCCTTATAGAGCTAGCCAACATATTTGGTTGGGATATCGATTTTGCCTTAGATATACGCAAAGGCGACAGCCTCAGTGTTTTATACGAAGAACAGTTATTAGATGGTGAAAAAATCGGAAATGGCAACATCATTGCCGCTCAATTCATCAATAATGGCCGCACTTATCAAGCTATCCGATACTCAACAGAAAAAGGATCAAGCTATTACTCTCCTGATGGGCTTGCAATGCGAAAAGCTTTCATCCGAACGCCTGTTGACTTTACGAGGATCTCTTCGAAATTTAACCCCAACAGATTACACCCAGTATTCAAAACAACAATGCCTCATAGAGGTGTAGACTATGCTGCAGCCAGTGGCACCCCAGTAAAAGCGGCCGGAGATGGAAAAATATCTTTCGCAGGCAAGCAAAATGGTTATGGTAACGTTGTAATTATTGATCATGGTAGAGGGTACCAAACTCTGTACGCACACTTAAGAGGCTTCGCCAAAGGCACCAAGCGCGGCGCTAGAGTACAGCAAGGAAAAGTTATTGCCTATGTCGGACAAACAGGCTGGGCAACAGGCCCCCATTTGCATTATGAATTTAGAATTAACGGCACTCACAAAAATCCGATCACGGTTAAACTGCCCAATGATGAGCCAATGCCAAAGAACGACCTGAAAAACTATTTGCCTTATGCAAAGAAAGTAGTTGCAACACTCGCAAATTCCCACTCCCCTGAATTCGCACAAAAACTTGCATCACTCAATAAAAATTAAGCAACCGGAATAGTAAAACAAAAAAGCAGCCAAACGGCTGCTTTTTTGTGTTCTTACAAAACAGTACTATTAGATAGCGCCATTAACAAATTCAATCAATTGAGATTTAGAAACAGCACCCACTTTAGTTGCAACCACTTCACCACCTTTAACAACAAGCAACGTAGGGATACCACGTACATTGTATTTAGGTGCAGTTTCTTGGTTTTCATCAACGTTTAGTTTAACCACTTTAACTTTACCAGCATATTCTGCAGCAACATCTTCTAAAACAGGCGCGATCATTTTACAAGGTCCACACCATGGAGTCCCAAAAATCGACAATAACAGGGATATCAGAATTTAGCACTTCTTCTGCAAACTGAGCATCAGTAATTTGGATTGTATTTTCACTCATAATAATTCCTTAAAATTCTATTTTAACCATTGAATACAACTAGTGTATCACTAAATGATAGGGGTAAAAACGAGTTCTCATCAATTATAGCAATAGAAAAATACTATAATAGTGACCGAATAACGGTTGGCAACTCAAGCAGCGAATGTATTTCCGCGTGCGAACGCGCTCCCCACTCATCAGACCAACGCTGCGCACCATGCCGATTGAACCAAACACTTTTCGCACCAGCATTTGATGCCCCAAAAACATCATCTGTTGGATGATCTCCAACATGAATAATCTCAGACAAATCAACCCCAGCTTTCTTAGCCGCAATCTGAAAAACACTGGCGTCAGGCTTTGCAACGCCGACTTCATCAGCCCTCACAGCAAAACTAAAATATTGCCCCAAACCAACGTAAGGATGGAACACATCTGCATTACCATTGGTAATAACAGCCAAATCATAATCTTGCTTCAATGCTTCCAAAACATCGACAACATAGGGATAGAGGTCCACTTTTTGACGCCACTCACAAAAATGCGCCAGCGCTGCACCAGCAACCGACTCAGCTTCCTCTGATGGTAGTCCAAATTGTTTTAACGCAAGCTTATAGACTGCCAATCTTACAGCAGTCAAATTAAAGGCCATCTCAGGTTTTAGAGATAAGACGTTAGTTTTTAACGCTTCTCGCGCAACAACAGAATATTGCTGAGAAAACCCCGGAAAACGCTCTTCAAACCAAGATTCCATGGCATATTCCGCTCGCATTATTACGGGCGAGACGTCCCAAAGAGTATTGTCGAGATCAAAAGTAATCAACACACTCACGGCAACAGCCTTAACAAAATAGCACTCAATAAGTCGGCAACATATTGAAGAAACAAAGCCCCCTTATCTTTATCAAAAGCAGATTTACTTTCTGCTCCCAACACAAGGACACCACATTTTTTTATCGTGCCACTTTCTCGTGATAGCAGAGGCAAGACGGCTACTGAGCGAATTGATGAAGCGCTATCAGAAAAAAGAAAGTTCATCTCGTTATCTGGCAAGGCACCACAGAAACACTCAGTAAAACCGGAAGTGTGAGGCAAAGATGCCTCATTTTCTTCCAATTTATGAGACCGAACCGCATTATCAGGAAATTCACCATACAAAATTAAGGTATGGTGAGACACATCAAAATCTTCTCTCACCATATCATCAATAATGACAACAAGATCATCCAAAGAACTGCATGTCAGTCCAGCTAATACTAAGCGACGACTTTTTTGCATAGTTGACTCGTTTTCACGAGCCACTTCGACTAAACGCTCAAATTGAGCGCGATAATCAGCCGTTGACTTGCGCAGTAAATTGACCTGATATTCTAGTAAAGAAACCACCTTGCCATTAACTGGATGAGGAAGCGTTAGGCTCTCCAACAAATCAGCATTCCGGATAAAGAACTCCGGTGTGTTTGACAGATATTGAATAACCTCTTCTTCGCTCATAACCCCTCTTATAGGTATATTTGACCTTCAAATACTTTTTCAGCAGGACCTGTCATCAGAATAGGTGAACCTTCACCTTGCCATTCAATATGCAAATCCCCACCTCGCAAATGCGCAGTGACTTTAGGTGACAGCCATCCTTGCTTAATACCCGCAACAACCGCTGCACAAGCTCCTGTCCCACAAGCTTGGGTCTCACCGACACCACGCTCATAAACTCGTAACTTGATTTCGTCAGGACTAATAACCTGCATAAAACCCACGTTCACCTTTCTAGGAAAACGCTCATGACACTCAATCAGAGTCTCAACAGTCGCCACTTCATCATCAGTCAACTGGTCGACCTTGATGACAGCATGGGGGTTACCAACAGACACTGGCGTCATAAAATACTCAACGTCTCCAGCCATAATGCTATAAAGCGCATCTGAAGGCTCGGCAGTAAACGGCAAGTCGTTTGGATCAAAACTTGGCTCCCCCATATCGACTGTGACCAAGCCTCCGTCCAAAACACGCAATTGAATCGCGCCACGTTTTGTTTCGACGTTGATAATGCGTTTATTCGTTAGCTCTCTATCCAAAACAAATTTAGCAAAACAGCGAGCACCGTTGCCACAATGCTCAACTTCACTGCCATCCGAATTATAAATGCGGTAACGAAAATCCATATCAGGATTGGTTGGCGGCTCGACGACCAAAAGCTGATCAAAACCAATCCCCCAGTTACGATCACTCAATTTCTCGATTTGCTGTTTATTAAAAAACACCTTACGAGACACTGCATCAACGACCACAAAATCGTTCCCTAGTCCGTGCATTTTAGTAAATTTTAACAACATAACGGACTCCTTAGTCTGGCAAAATTTGCTCACCAGCTAACTGATGTTCAATCGTTTCACGAGCACGAATCAAATAGGTCTTATCACCATCTACCATCACTTCCGCAGCACGATTACGGCTATTGTAGTTTGATGCCATGGTAAAGCCATAAGCCCCAGCTGAACGAACCGCCAAAAGATCACCAGCTTGAATATCAAGTTCACGATCCTTACCCAAAAAATCGCCTGTCTCACAAATAGGGCCAACAAGATCATAATTGCGTTTACCTTCAGGCGTTGGCAACAAAGAAACGGGAACGATATTCATCCAAGCACCGTATAAAGAGGGACGAATCAAATCGTTCATTGCACCATCAATAATGGCAAAGTTCTTGTGCGGCGTGCATTTTAAAAACTCAACTTGCGTTAATAAAACACCCGCATTGGCGGCAATAGAACGGCCAGGTTCAAACGCCAATTCAAAATCTTTACCTTTTACTTTTTCAAGTAGCAGCTTCGCATAATCAGCAGGCTCTGGCGGCACTTCATCACGATAACGAACCCCCAATCCCCCGCCTAGATCGAGATGCTTAATAGTAATACCAGCATCAGCCAATTCATCCACTAAACCAATTAAACGATCAAATGTATCTAGAAAAGGTTTTAACTCTGTCAATTGTGATCCGATATGGCAATCAACACCCATCACATTTAAATTGGGTAATTGATGAGCTATTTTATAGATACGCACCGCGTCTTTAATATCGATACCAAACTTATTTTCTTTCAACCCCGTCGAAATGTAAGGGTGTGTTTTCGCATCCACGTCTGGATTAACGCGTAAAGAGACAGGCGCCACTTTCCCCATTTCACCAGCGACTTGATCCAAACGGTACAGTTCCGCTTCAGACTCGACATTGAAACAATGAATACCGACTTCTAATGCTCGACGCATTTCTACTGCTTGTTTGCCCAAGCCAGAAAACATAATTTTCGAAGGCTCACCGCCCGCTTTTAACACACGCTCAAGTTCACCGATAGAAACAATATCAAAACCAGAGCCTAAACGGGCCAGCACATTTAAAATTGCAATATTTGAGCAGGCTTTTACGGCATAACAAATTAAAGTCGGATGCGATGCAAATGCATCAGCATACGCTTTATAGTGGCGTTCAAAAGTGGCACGAGAATACACATAACAAGGTGTGCCATACTGACTAGCAATATCTGACAACGCAACATTCTCTGCATGCAGAGTCTGATTTGAATAATTAAAAAAATCCAATGGGGAATCCTCAGTTACAAAGACGACTCTTGTTTTGCATCAGTCATGTCGTTCGGCAAATAGAGCGCACCCTTATTTCCACAAGCTGTAAGAAAAACAGCCAAAACACATACTAAAAGCAACTTAAACATCGTCTTATCTCTTCTATTTTCGATTATCACAGTATACCTTGCAGCCAGTTCGTTTCCCAACCCCAGTAAGCCAATTACATGGATATTCTTTTCTCAATATTTTTACAAATGGTAATGACCTTGCGGTTGAATTTGCTATATTTTTAGCACAAGCTACATAGATGTAGACATTCCATGGACTCAATTATCGTCAATCATAGTAAGAAGCACCTTTTAAGAAGTCTAATGAAACAAAAATTTGCGCCATGGGCGGCGGCACTAGTTAGTGCTATCGCAATACATGTACTAGTCATTGAACTATCAGATAGCCAAGATTGGTTCAAAACAACCGCCCAACCATTAACACTAGAGTTACAACTACTACCAACACAAGCGCCTGTCCTTGAGACGCCTTCCGTCACAACACCATCCGACGCAATACGTTCAAACGAACAAGATTTACCTGTGACTGTTGAGCCAAAACCATCAGAAAAAGTATTACAACCAGAAACTACAGCACGGACGGAACCAACAGAAAAAACATCTTCTCCTGCAACCATTGCAACAGAAAAAATAAGCGGAAAAGAGCTAAGCGAAAAGAATCACTCATTTGATCCTAAAGAGATAGACAGCGACATTGATCAAACACAACCTCTTTCAGAAAATACACAACGCAGCAATGATCTAAGTTCTACGCCTCTTGATGCCTCCTCATTAGGAACTGATAGACCAGTGCTTCTTGACTTATCAAATGTGTCTTTACCTTCCAATGTAAAGGACGAAACCTTAACAAAAATCTTTTCTGAAGAGCCTCAGAGACAAAATAGCAGAATCGAAAAAAGCACAGAAAGAGTATCTAAAAGGCCTGACTAAAGAAGTTAACTACCCAATCACAGAGGATGCAGATGGTACGCGTTATGCCAATATAAAAGGCGTATGCTGGCGATTACCAAAAGAAGGTAGCACAGAAGGATGGGCCATTGTTTTTGATGGTTGCGGCATAGATTCAAAATTGTTTCATTTTGAACTTAACATTTCCCCCAAAATACTCACCAACGAATTGCTTGGTCCTGACTCACCCTTCAATATAGATCAACCCATAAAATAAACATGAGCAACCATTTGAAGTTACCCTTACAGGCAAACAAGCCTCTTTTGATAACAAGGTTCTCATCCTAGAAAACAAATCAAAAAAACCTTGGCCTGCTAAACAGTCAATAGCAACCAAGGCTTTTTGATTAAACAACTAACTCAACGCGTTGAAATGATGCTCTAGATGATCATCAATGAAGCTGGCGATAAAAAAGTAGCTATGGTCGTAGCCTGGTTGACGACGTAGCGTGATCGGGTGTCCGGCTTTTTCACAGGCTGTTTCTAGAGCTTCTGGCTTAAGTTGTTCTACCAAGAAGTTATCTGCTTCGCCTTGATCAATAAACAATGGTAATCGTTCACTTGCGTTTTCCACCAGCAAAGTCGCATCCCATTCACTCCAAGTGCTCTTATCCTCGCCCAAGTATCCTGTGAAGGCTTTTTCGCCCCAAGGACATTTGGTTGGGTTGACAATGGGCGCAAAGGCAGAGACAGATTGATACTTACCTGGGTTCTTCAACGCGCAAATCAAGGCGCCATGCCCTCCCATTGAGTGACCAGAGATCGAACGCTTGTCTGTCACAGGGAAGTTGGTTTCTACCAAATGCGGCAGCTCTTGCACCACGTAATCATACATGTGGTAAGTGTTCGAATAAGGTTCCACCGTGGCGTTGATATAAAAGCCCGCACCAGAACCGAAGTCGTAGCTTTCATGTTCATTCGGATAGTCTGTGCCGCGCGGACTGGTGTCTGGACAAACAATCGCTAAACCTAACTCAGCGGCTTTACGAAAAGCCCCCGCTTTTTGGGTAAAGTTTTCGTCGGTACACGTCAGGCCGGATAACCAATACAAAACCGGGACGTTTTGCGTTTCAGCTTGTGGTGGCAGGTAAATAGCAAACGTCATGTCGCCTTTTACAGATAAGCTTTCATGTTTATAGCGCTTTAGCCAACCACCAAAGCTTTTGGTACTGGATAACAATTCCATCGCTGTCTCCTTTGTTATGTTAAAAAAGCCCGCTTAGCGGGCTTATCAAAACGATGTGATCACGGTTATTTATCAAGGGCTTACTTGTCGAAAAGAATGACAGTACGAATACTTTCGCCTTTATGCATCAAATCAAACGCCTCGTTGATACGCTCAAGCGGCATGGTGTGCGTCACGAATGGATCAATTTCGATCTTGCCATTCATGTAGTCTTCTACGTAACCTGGCAATTGACTGCGGCCTTTTACGCCACCAAAAGCAGAACCCTTCCAGACTCGACCGGTAACCAATTGGAATGGACGAGTGGAGATTTCTTGGCCAGCACCGGCCACACCGATGATGATGGATTCGCCCCAACCTTTATGACAGCACTCAAGCGCTTGACGCATCACTTGTACGTTACCAATACATTCGAATGAGTAATCTACGCCGCCGTCGGTCATATCAACGATAACTTGCTGAATGGGCGCATCGAATTTCTTTGGATTGATGCAATCAGTCGCGCCGAACTGTTTCGCCATTTCGAATTTAGATTCATTGATATCAATCGCGATAATGCGAGACGCGCCTGCCATGCGAGCACCTTGGATAACCGACAGACCAATGCCCCCCAAACCAAAGACGGCAACCGTCGCGCCCTCTTCCACTTTCGCCGTATTGAGTACGGCGCCGATACCAGTCGTGATACCACAACCTAGCAAGCAGACTTTTTCTAGTGGCGCGTCAACGTGGATTTTCGCCAAAGAAATTTCAGGAACCACACTGTACTCAGAGAAAGTAGAGGTACCCATATAGTGATAAATTGGCTCACCATTGATGCTGAAACGGCTCGTGCCATCTGGCATTAGGCCTTTCCCTTGAGTCACACGAACAGCTTGGCAAAGGTTAGTCTTACCAGACTTACAGAATTTACACTCGCCACATTCTGCTGTGTAAAGTGGAATAACGTGATCGCCCACTTTAAGCGTGGTAACACCTTCGCCTACGACTTCAACAACACCAGCACCTTCATGACCAAGAATCGCAGGGAAAATGCCTTCTGGATCTTCACCAGACAAGGTGAACGCATCTGTATGACAAACGCCTGTTGCCACCATGCGCACAAGCACTTCACCTTTTTGCGGATCTTGAACGTCCACTTCTTCAATTTTCAGTGGTTGGCACAGAGTACAAGCAACAGCAGCTTTACATTTCATAGCGCACTCCAAAGTGTGTTTAGATTCATTTTCGATACCACCAGTGTAGACGCAAATGATTACAAGGATAATGCTCGATTTGGAAAATGATTCTTGCCATACAGCAACAATCATTTCAAAACAGCCTTTTTGAGTTATAATATAACAAAATAAACAGTTTTTTTCCATCTCAAGGGGCAAATTATGAAAAATTGGGAAGCCATGGAGGCTTTTATTGAAGTGGTTCGGCAAGGCAGCTTTTCCGCCGCGGCGACGAAACTGAGTGTATCGGCGTCACACATCAGTCGCTTGATCACGCAACTTGAAGCGGAGCTAGGCACGACATTACTATTTCGTACCACAAGACGCATCCGTTTAAGCGACGCGGGTGAACTGTATTATCAACACTGTCGAGGTTTACCCGAAGCATTAAGCAGTGCCGAAGAAATGATTTCGACCTTAAATCAAGCCCCCATTGGTGCCTTCAAAATGACCTGCGCCACCACCTTTGGTGAACGCTACATTGCACCTTTGATGAATGATTTTTTATTGCATCACCCAAAGATTGAATTGGACTTTCATCTTACCAATCGCCCGGTGGACTTGATCGAAGAAGGTTATGATCTGGCGATTCGTATGGGCGCCATGAAGGATTCCAGCCATTTATCACGGCGATTATGTGACAGAGAAGAATACCTTTGCGCATCAAGAGAATACATCGATCAACACGGTATGCCACATACATTAGCGGAATTAAACAAACACAGCTGCTTAATTGGCTCCAAAAGTCATTGGCTATTTCAACAAGATGGGCAACGTAAAGAAATGAAGGTCGCCAGCCAATGGCGCAGTAACTCTGGCCCCGCCTTATTAGATGCCGTACGTAAAGGCTTGGGCATTGCGCAACTGCCTGACTATTATGTAGTCGATGATCTTGCCAGCGGCAAGCTCATTCCGCTGCTAACGCAATATCAGTATCCGTACAGTGGTGTTTGGCTTGTTTACCCAAAAGTTCGCCAACCCTCACCGAAATTACAAAGTATTTGTGATTATTTAATTCAACGGTTTAGAGACGATCCGCCATTTGCCAAATAAATACTCTATGGTTAAATACTCCCCACATTCACGAATAAGTAAGCCGCATGTTTTCTCAAGAAGATTTGATACAAGTAGCCCGTCAAACCATGCCCTTTGGCAAATATCAAGGTCGAGTTTTAATCGATCTACCAGAAGCCTATTTACTTTGGTTCGCCCATGAAGGCTGGCCCAATGGCAACCTAGGCCAATGGCTGCAACTGGCATTAGAAATCAAAATCAATGGATTGGAAAAACTAGTCGATCCACTGCGTAAACCAACCGTGAAAAAGCCAAACGAACCGAAAATTCGTATTCGCTTTGACGACTAGTCTGCCCTAAAAGAGGCATTAGGATAAACATAGAACAGCACTCCCTGTTCTTGTTTATCTAAGACAAATCCAGCGCGTTCAGCGACTTTTATCGATGCCATATTACCAACTTTCACTTGCGCCACCAGCGGTTCCTTAAAGTACAGCACCAATTTGGACAGCATGCGGTGAGCAACGCCTTTTCCGCGCGCTTCTGGTGCAACCGTCCAAGACAACTCCCAAACACCAGCCATTCGATCTGCTCGACAAGTGCCCACCGCGACACCATCGACTTCGGCTATCCACAAACGCCTTTTTGACAGGTCACTTAACGAAGACTCAAGCCAAACAAGATGCGACGCAAGCGTCACTTCATCGCTATTATGAGAGGCTTGGCGGGTGTCTGGATCATTACGCCACAGCAACAAAAGATCGGCATCGGCCATCTCAACAGGTCGTAAACTTAATGAATCTGTCATTTCAAACCTTTCGCTCATCTAGTGCCTATTTAAATAAGCAGTATACACTTTTGTTTAACGACTAAAAAAAGCTAATTAAGGTACAAAAATTGCTTTATTTTTGAACTCAAAAACAAAGGATATACACCCAATGGACATCAGAATCGATGACTTATCCGGCCCAGAAGTCAAACAAATACTCACCGAACACCTTAAAGACATGTTCGCCGCATCACCGCCTGAATGCGTTTTTGCATTAGATTTAGACGGATTAAAAAAACCAAACATTACCTTTTGGACGGTTTGGGAAGGTAGCCAATTACTCGGCTGTGGCGCGCTCAAGGTACTGGATGAAACACATGGCGAAATTAAGTCTATGCGCACTACCAGCGCAGCCCGCAACAAAGGCATTGCTTCTAACTTACTACGCCATATTCTCGATGCAGCCAAGCAAAAAGGACTCAATAGAATCAGCCTAGAAACAGGATCACAAAACTTCTTCGCGCCAGCTAGAAAACTTTACGCCAAGCATGACTTTACTGAATGTGGCCCTTTCTCCGATTACAAACTTGATCCTTACAGTGTATTTATGACCAGAAGCCTTTAACGGCGTCATTGCGCCATTACAGTCTGCTTCATTAATTTTCCCATCTGTGCATTACGACTGCTGAATAACAGCGTTAGACTTTATGGATTCAAGATAAAAACTAAAGGACGCAGAATGAAAACCATCGGCATTATTGGGGGAATGAGTTGGGAGTCGTCGGCTCTGTATTACAAAAACATCAACGAGCTGACAAAACAGAAACTTGGTGGCTTGCATTCCGCTAAAATACTGTTATCCAGTGTCGATTTTGCTGAAATTGAACGCTTGCAACATCAAGGTGACTGGTCACAGTTAGGAGCAATTCTCGCCGCTGAGGCCAAACGTTTAGAACAAGCTAAGGCTGATTTCATTCTTATTGCGACTAACACCATGCACAAGGTCGCTGATGTTGTTCAAAGTGCCGTAAAAATTCCTTTGCTGCACATTGCCGATGCAACAGCCAAAGAACTCGTTAGACAAAAGCATCAAAAAGTTGGCTTTATCGGCACCCGCTATTCAATGGAAGAAGCCTTTTATATTAAACGATTAGAAGAACAATTTGGTTTAGAGGTCATCACGCCATCAAAGCAAGACAGAGACGAGATACATAGAATTATTTACGAAGAATTATGCTTGGGGAAAATTCTTCCTGAATCGAGAGAGATCTATATCGACATCGTTAATCGACTCCAAGACGCCGGTGCCGATGCCGTCATCGAAGGCTGTACGGAAATCACCCTATTATTAAAACAAGAACACGTCACCGTGCCTTTATTTGATACTACTTACATTCACGCTAAAACCGCTGTGGATGAAGCGTTAAAGACTCTATTTTGAATAAAATCAGCCAGCGCGGACGCTGGCTGATTTTCCTTATTTGGAAAGGGAAAAACCAAATAAGGAAACCTTTTCATTCAGCCCTAGACTCCTCCATGAGTTAACTTAGCTGGATCAAGTAGAGCCAACAATTCACCTCGATTTAAATCCGTTTCCTCTTCGGCGACATCCACCACTGGGCGACCTTCTTTATAAGCTTTTTTGGCGATTTCAGCGGCTTTGGCATAACCAATGATGGGATTAAGAGCCGTGACTAAAATGGGGTTACGATGCAGCGCTTGATTCAATTTATCTTCATTCACACTGAGCGTAGCAATAGCGTTGTCGGCTAAAAGCTGTCCGCTGTTTGCCAGTAGTTTGATGCTGTTTAGCAGGTTCTTAGCAATCATGGGCAACATGACGTTTAATTCAAAATTCCCCGATTGCCCGCCGATAGTAATCGCCGCGTCGTTACCAATCACTTGTGCGGCTACCATAGCCGTGGCTTCTGGTATCACCGGATTCACCTTGCCCGGCATAATTGACGAACCTGGCTGCAAGGCTTGTAATGTAATTTCACCTAACCCTGCCAATGGCCCAGAGTTCATCCAACGTAGATCATTGGCAATTTTCATATAAGTGACTGCCACAGCCTTTAATTGACCAGACAAAGCCACTGCCGTGTCCTGAGAGCCTATCAGGGCAAAAAGTTTTTCCTGGTACAAACGTCACCTTGGTTAGATCAGACAGCTCTTTAGCAAAAGTAATGGCAAACTCTGGATGAGCATTTATACCAGTACCAACGGCGGTTCCGCCCTGAGCAAGTTGGGTGGTTTTGTTTTCTAAGTAGGTTAAGTTGTCGATGTTGTCTTGCAACTGCGCCGCCCACGCGTGGAAAGTTTGATCCAATCGCACTGGCATCGCATCCATCAAATGAGTGCGTCCCGTTTTTGTGTAGCCAGCAAGCGAATCGCCTTTTTCAAGAATGGCAGTTTTTAAATGTTCCAACGCGGGCAACAAATGCCCCGTCAATTCCAACGTAGCACTCACATGAATCGCACTAGGGATAACGTCGTTGCTACTCTGACCATAGTTCACATGATCATTAGGATTAACAACCGAACCATGGTATGCACTCGCTAATGTAGCAATCACTTCGTTGGCATTCATGTTCGAGCTGGTACCAGATCCCGTTTGAAAAACGTCAACCGGAAAATGCCGCATTAAATTATCGGCATTTAACAACTCATCGCAGGCCTGTTGAATCGCTTTAGACATCTCAGGCGTCAGACATTCAAGAGATTCATTTGCCCTTGCCGCAGCCGCCTTAATTAAGATAAGAGAACGAATAAACGCCTCAGGTAATGGCTCACCGCTGATAGGAAAGTTATTAATCGCTCGCTGTGTTTGAGCGCCATAGAGAGCCTTCTCTGGGACCTCTAATTCCCCCATGCTGTCTTTTTCAATACGCATACTCATTCTTTAATATTGTCCTTGTTGTTCAAAAGAAGAAAGAAAGTAATGGCTCAAAATTCGTAAATTATGTTCCATCTTGAAGTAATTCTTGGCATCTTGATAGGTGACAATTAAATGCTTGAGATGTGATAAGGGCAAATACACCTTATCTAAACAGGTCTGACGCCAATGAGGAGCAAGGCTGGTATCACAAACCGTGTCTAGCAACACATTGAACACTCTTTGATGTAACAAGGTTGCATCGGTAATGTTCAATCGTTCAGCATACTCTTCTGTTAGGTTTAAATAATGATAAAGCACTTCTGGGGAATCTGCACACTGGCCACCCTGAATGGTTTGCTCGAGTACTGAAAATGGCACTAAATAATGACTCATCACTTCGCCCTCTGAAAATGACACAACAAACAATATAAATGATAACTATTATCAATAATGTGCATGAAGACAAGATCTGTCAAGCTGTTGATAACGATTCTTATTAAATTTTACTATTTGTTGCGATTACTTGATTAAAATCAATCATTCTCAGGCCCACCCAAAAAATACAAAAGCGTAAAAAAACAAAAGCCCCTGCTACGTAATGCGTAACAGAGGCTATTCAGCATCATTCAATACTTAGAGTGCGTCACTCTTAGTGGTGATGACCGCCTACACCGTGGGCATGACCATGAGCAATTTCATCATTGGTCGCTTCACGAGAAGCTACGATTTGAATATTAAAAGTCAGGTCTTTGCCAGACAATGGGTGATTCAAATCAACTGTAGCGTGTTTCAATCCAACTTTCACAACCGTCACTTGACGCATGCCTTTATCCGTTTGAACCATAGCAACCATTCCCGCTTTCCAGCGTTTCGCGCCTTGTAAATGTTTGACTGGCACTTGTTGCTGACGATCTTCATGGCGCTCACCATAAGCATCGGCACAAGCAACCGTTACTTCAAATTCATCACCGACCTCTTTGCCTTCCATCGCTTTTTCAAGTCCTGGAATAACATTACCGTGGCCATGTAAATACGCCGCTGGCTCTTTACCCGCAGAGGTTTCGAGCAACTCTTCGCCATGACGCAAAGTATAGTGAAATTGAACGACTTGATTGTCTGCAATTGACATGCTGTTTCCTCATTCTAAAATTCGAGCATTAATTATTGCGGCATTATAAGGGCAACAAGGCAACTTACCTAGACCCTTCACCAGATGGTTATTGACTAAAAAGATAGAAAGCTCTAATGAATCCTCTGTAATAATGATATTTTTAACTAAGGCCGCTGCGGTTTTTTCAGAGGGTGAATGATTTAGCACATACACGGGATGCTGATCGAAATACTCTACAAGGGACTTTTCAAAGTCTGCATGCAAAGACCCCAATGTAGAACGCAACATTTTTTCATTAAAGCTAGATCCCTCAACGTCAATTTGGGTGATTTTTGGTGCCACCAAATACAAACGATCTTCCTCGATACGCACTCCAGATTCAAACGACGGGTTCACTTTTGTGGTAACGGAAAATGTCTGACCAAACGCTTTTAATGTGCCAGTCATGTTACTGGTCATATCCACCAAAACTAAACCACCATCGCGCTCGGTGAAATCAATGTCTGCCCCTGTCACCAGTAAATCTAAATTCAATGTATTGCCATTCAAAAAAAGCGTAATGTGGTTTTCTTGCTGTTCCGCTAACTGTTTTTCCACTTCTTTGTTCATATCGACTTCGCTAATACTAAAACTGTTACAGCCGACTAAAAACAAAGACGTGGAGCACAAAGCAACAATCGCCAATCTACGAATTACTTTCATTCTTCTTTCTCCATGGTCGTCGCATTAACGTGGCGCCTTTCATACCAAAAACTCATAAAATCCTCTGTTACTTTTTGCTCAATCTCCACCGCTTCATCGGTTGGACAAAATAATGAAATGGTAAAAACATTGTAACCTTCTGTGGTTGTCGTGATGCGAACTCTTGGCTCAGGGCCAGATATTTTAATGTCTAAACGTTTCTCAATAAGGCTGTTATAACGAATCGCAACCTCATGAAAATGCTCACTATACTGACGAATTTTATCCAAAATTTGCTCTTTAATCGTAAACAGGTTGACGTCGTCTGAGTGGCGAGAAATGGAAAAGGTATGTGTCACATAACGTCGCATATAGTTCAAATTCTGAACCGTATTCAATAATAAAACGCTATTAGGAACCACGGTCGTACGCCCTGTGTAAGTGTAACTCCCCCTTCAAGTCAACTTCAAACAATGTGGTCGACAACCAGTCACTGTCCGTCACTTCGCCCTCATAGTTTGCAATACGTATCCAGTCTCCAACTTGATACGGTCGAGTACTCGCTCGATAAAACGCGCCTACAATACAGGCAATAAACTCTTTCGTGGCTATCACCAACGCCACCATGAAGGCAGCAATGGAAATGGCAATATTTTGTAACTCAGATGACCAGATAAGCACCAAACCAACCACTAACAGCAGGTTGAATATGTTATCGACCGTATTAATCCGTTGACGTTTCTTATCATGTTCAAGTTTTTGGTGGAGGCGAATTGCACGTTTCGTATAACGTCGAACGATGTAGGACAATAAAATCCAAGTAAACGTCAAAACAAACTCAACGTGATCCATTAAAATGGAGAAGTCTATCTGAGAAAAATCAACGGCCATAAAAGTGTTTCCTTTAGCAAGAACGCAACTTTATCAATCATTGCCTAAATCAACAAACAAAAGCACTAGACAGAGAAACAAATAATACTGTACATTTATACAGTATTATTTTTCATGAGGTGGATCATGCCTGTCATTATCAAATATGTTGTAGAACGCGATGGAATAGAAAAAATGACTTTTACTTCAAGAGCCGAAGCCGATGCCTATGACAAACTGTTGGATACCGCAGAAGCACTGTATGAGGTTTTAGATCAAAGCCAACTAGCCGGAGATCATGATAAGAAAGAAGCCTTATCCATGTATTTAGCCGAGCAAAAAGACCTGCTATTGGATATTTTAGGTAACAAAAAGAAAAGCACAGCGAAACCGAAAAAAACCAACCGCAAAGAAGCTAGCGCTCAACTTGATCTGAAAGAATCGGCACCTAAAAAAACGCTGGAAGATCTGGTCATCGAACCTGACGAAGACGCGCTGTACGAGGAAGAGGACAGTAACGTTGTGTTTGATCACGATGACATCGTCGATTTTACGGAAAGTGATGCCGCGTAATGCGGCATCTTAATGTTTTTAACTAAGGCCTATGGGCCTGTTTCACCAGCCAATCAAAAAAACATTCGCAGCATGATGCAATTGCGCGCCAGACCGTCGTACTAAGTAAAAGGATTCGCTAGCTTCGACCGTTTGTCCAAATGGTGCGACCAATTTACCTTCGCTCAGCATCTCTTGCACCATAGAAGAACGGCCTAAAGCCACACCTTGACCAAGTTCCGCCATGCGCAATGTCGACACTAACGTATCGAACTGCATCCCCATTGACGAGTCAACGTTATCCACGCCCATAATGTTCAGCCAGTAACCCCAACCTTCTTCGTAACCAATCACATGCAGTAGTGAATGATTCACCAAATCCGCGGGTTCTCGCAAAGGTAATCGTGCCATCAGTTCAGGGAACACACCGGTACAAGATTGTCCCAAGTAAGCCGTTGTGAGATCAACCCGGGCCATTCACCATGCCCCCAGCGAATTTCCATATCCTCTTCATCGTCTAAGGCTTGCACCCAAATATTGCTCACATAACGAATGCCATAGTGGGGATAAGCGACACTAAAACTGGCAAGTTTAGGCGCCAACCAGTGAGAGAAGAACGACAAACTGCCACAGACTTTGATGAGCTGCTTATCCTGTTGGGAAAATATTTCGTTCGTGCCAACCGCCAAACGAGAAATCGCGTCTTTTACTACCGGAAAGTAAGAGCGCCCTTCTTCCGTTAAACTCAAGCCACGCGGTAAACGCTTAAATAACGACACCCCCAAATGACTTTCCAGCAAACGAATTTGCTGACTCACTGCACCTTGGGTTAAGCATAGCTCTTCCGCTGCATGAGTGAAATTAAGACATCGCGCCGATACTTCAAAGGTATGTAGCCAATTTAATGGCGGAAGGGATTTCTTATTCATGATGAATACCCAATAAAGGAGAGAATCTTGGCCAATGATGGCGGCCAAGATGTGTCATCAAAACTAAAGAACCTGACCAAGGAAGCGCTGTAAACGCGGATTGTCAGAACTAAAGAAGCGCTCAGGGCTTTCTTCAAACACTAACTCACCTTCTTCCATGAACACTACGCGATCCGCTACTTCACGGGCAAAGCCCATTTCATGAGTGACCACCACCATGGTCATACCATCACGAGCGAGGCTTTTCATCACGTCCAGCACTTCCCCAACCATTTCAGGATCAAGCGCGCTGGTCGGTTCATCAAACAACATAATCTTCGGATGCATAGCCAAGGCTCTCGCTATGGCCACACGCTGTTGCTGACCACCAGACAAATGTGATGGGTAGTTATTCATGCGCTCCGCTAGGCCTACTTTTTTGAGTAGCTCACGGCCTTCTTGCTCCGCGACTGCGCGAGGCTTTTTCTTCACCTTGATGGGCGACAATGCCACGTTACCCAACGCTGTTTTATGTGGAAAAAGATTAAAGGACTGGAACACCATGCCCACTTCTTCGCGCACCTTATTAATGTTGGTTTTTCTGTCTGTCAGGCTCACTTCATCAATATGAATCGTGCCATCAGAAATGGTTTCCAACTGATTCAAAGTACGTAAAAACGTCGACTTACCTGAGCCACTAGGCCCAATAATCACGACCACTTCACCACGATTAATATCGAGAGAAACATTTTTTAAAGCATGACAGCCATTCGGGTAAATCTTTTCAATATTACGAGCTTGAATGATGCTCTTATCGGTCATATTAGTCACTGGCAGATAACCTCTTTTCAAGACGCTGAATGGCCCAAGACAAGGCACCGGTTAGCACTAAATACATCAGCGCCACGGCAAACCACACTTCAAATGGCGCAAACGTGGAACTCACCACTTCGCGACCAGCCTTGGTTAAATCAGTAATAGAAATAACCGATACCAGAGACGAGTCTTTGATCAGGTTAATAAATTGTCCAGCCATCGGCGGTAAAGTTCGTTTGAACGCCTGCGGTAATATCACATTGACCATAGCTTGAACGTAATTCATCCCTAGACTACGCGCCGCTTCCATTTGACCTGGGCTAATAGATTGAATACCAGAACGCACGATTTCGGCAATATAGGCGCCAGTAAATACAGATAAAGCCGCCACACCAGCGGTAAAACGGTCTAAATCCAATACCGTGCCGATAAAAAAATAGAAGATAAAAATCTGCACTAATAATGGCGTACCACGAATCAGTTCAATGTAAGTCACTGCCAAATAACGCAACGCGGGGTTGGACGAAATTCGAGCCAGTCCTGCAAATAGGCCAATCACCACGGCAAACACTAAAGAGACCACAGACAACTGTAATGTCATCACCAGCCCCCACGTGAGCGGGCCAATATTCCAGTTTTCTACTTCGGCAACTGGATCACCTTCAAACACCAAATCGCCATTACTAACCAGTAAGTTATCAAACTTTTTGATCACTAATGGATCATCACCATAATCAGAAGTAACAATCAACTTTCCCTTTTCAATCGTTGCAGAACCATCAAAAGGCGATCGAACCGTTGTCGCTTCGGTATTAATGATGTACTGTGGAATACGCTCCCAGCGCCAAGTGTAATCAATACTTTTGCTGCCAGCATAAATGCCAAAGCCTAATCCTATGATGATTAGAACAAAGACCGCTTTCCACAAAAGCAAATGAGATTGTTTTTCCATCAATGAGAAGTTCCCCGTCGTATTTTTTTAACTCAAAAAAACCTTTTCACAATGTCATGAGTGCAGTAGTGATGAAAGATTGTCTCAAGCAAGAATGCATAAAAAGTGGCGCAATATTGCGCCACTTTTTGTGTGTTTCTCATATTACTGAATAGTGCTCAACCAAGAATCACCTTCAAACCACTTCTGATAAATCTTGTCGTAAGTGCCATCGCCTTTGATCTGAGCAAGGTAATTATTCAAGAAATTCATAAAGTCTGGATCGCCCTTACGAATCGCAAAACCCAACGGTTCAAAAGTAAAGGATTCATCTAAATGCAATACCTTACCTTTACTTTGCGCCGCATAAATTGCGTTGTATGGCAAGTCATACACAAACGCATCGGCATTACCATTCACCACTTCTAAAGCGGCTTCAGATTCCGTTTCAAACAGATTCAACTTAGCTTTGCTCATGTATCTTTTTACGGCATAGTCCGAAGTAGCACCTAATTTTGTGGCAATAGTATATTTTGCGTCGTTAAGATCTCTGTAGCTGTTAACTTTTCCTTGCAACTTAGGACTCAACAAAATCGTTTGACCGACCACTATGTAAGGATCGGTAAAGTTCACTTTCAAGTTACGCTCTGGCGTAATCGTCATACCTGAAATAATGATATCGCACTTTGCCGTTAATAAAGCTGGAATAATGCCATCCCAAGCCGTGTTACGAATGTCAATTTTGACGCCCATAGCCTTTGCCATAGACTTAGCAATGTCCACATCAAAGCCAACAATATTGCCACTTTTATCTCGCATATCAAACGGCATGTAACCCGCTTCAGCACAAACTTGAAGCTCGCCACGGTTTAAAATTTCATTCAGGGTGGATTTTTCCCACAACGCATTATCCGACGCTGATGCCAATGTTGCGCTGCACAAAGCCATGGCAGCGATCACTAATTTTTTCATATTTTATGTCCCCAGTTTATGTAAAAACGAACCCTAAGTTATTTACGTATCTGATCTTAATGCCATTTCATAGCGGCGCATAATACAGGAGTTGCCACTAACAGTCCCTAGTGAAACACTAATGTACTCCCGTGTTTTTTCATTTTGTACAGCATGAAAGCGAGTCAGAGTTTTCAAGAGAAAGCCCCCTAACTCGTTTAAACGCTTGTTGTAGATCCGCGATCAAATCGTCAGTGTCTTCAATCCCCACAGATATCCGCACTAAACCTTCAGAAATGCCCAGCGCCAAACGCTCTTCTAAGGTATTTTCCACATGGCTGGTGGTTCTAGCAGGTCCATAAATGGTTTCGACCGCACCCAAGTTACCAGCGCAATGGGCATACTGTAATTGCGGCAATAAGATTTTCACCGTATCCATACCACCCACTAAAACAAAACTCACCATCGCACCAAAACCTCGCATCTGTTCGCAGGCAATAGCATGATTCACATGGTTTGGTAGTCCTGGGTAATTCACCGCTTCCACCAAGGGTTCCGTCAATAAATATTCCGCAATCGCTTGTGCGCTGTTTTGTTGCTGACGAATCCGCAACGCCAAGGTTTTCATGCCACGAATAATCAAATACGCCGAAAACGGATCGAGTGATGCGCCATTGATTTCTCGATAATGACGAACCTTTGCCATCAAATCCTCAGAGCCACACACCAAACCACCCATGGCATCGGCGTGCCCGCTCAAAAACTTGGTCGCACTGTGAATAACAATATCCACACCCAATGCCAAAGGACTTTGATTCAAGGGCGTCGCAAAAGTGTTATCCGCAATAACCAAGGCACCGACCTTTTTAGCCGCTACCACAAGGCGTTTTACATCGACAATTTTCAAGGTAGGATTGGTTGGGGTTTCTAAATATAAAACATCACAGCCTTTAGCAATTTCATCTTCGATTTGCTCATGACTGTGCGTTTCGCAAAGCGTCACGCTCACCCCCATACGTGGTAAAAACTCTTCAAAGACTTTATTGGTACCGCCATAACTGTCTTTCGTCGACACTACACGGCAGCCATTTGATAAAAAGGTATACAGTACACTGCTGATTGCCGCCATGCCCGTGCTGAATGCAACAGCGGAATCAGCGTTTTCTAAGCCACAAATTTTCGCTTCTAAGATTTCTACGGTAGGATTGCTCATACGGCTATAAATAAAACCAGGGGCCGCACCCAACGCAACATCGTACCATTCATCGATATCTTGGTAGCCATATGCTGCACTGGCGACAATCGGCGTTTGCGTGGCACGGTAAGGATGCTTTACCTGCTCGCCGCTCCATACAGACCGTGTGCCACTTCCCGCTTGATCAAGGGCAGACTTCGCCAATTTATTACTCATTATACATTTCTCACATTCAACGACTGAACAGCCAATAAAAATTCCATTGGCTTCCACTATAGCCAAACGAGATAAACGCGAGAAATCATCTTATCCAGCACTAAGGGTCGATTTTTTTAATGGATAAAACCATTGCATAATGACTTATACTATCTTTTCTTTCGTATCTATTTCCTGACGCCTAGGATCTTTAATGAAACCCGCTGATTCCCCTCAAAATACCGTCGATAAAAACATGCTCGGCGTCTTTCGTTATAGTCGTCGCGCCATCGATTTGGTGTGGAAAACCTCGCCTGCATTAACGATAGGCTTGGCATTGGCGACTCTGATTGCCGGTGTCACTCCGGCGGCCATGGCGTATGTTGGGCAATTGATCGTAGATGCCGTCGTGGCGGCTATGGAAAGCTACAAACAAGATCAAATACTGCATTATCAAACCGCGCTTAACTATGTGTTATTGGAAGGCATGTTGGTATTAGTCATTGCCGCCGCGCAACGCGCTTTAACCGCCCAACAAGCTATTTTGCAAGGTTTATTGGGACAAAAAGTAAACTTACTGATCTTAGAAAAAGCCCAAAGCTTAACCCTGTCCCATTTTGAAGATTCTGAATTTTACGACAAGCTGGTTCGCGCCCGTCGCGAGGCCTCCAGCCGCCCGCTTGCTCTGGTTAATAAAACGTTTGCCCTACTACAAAATGCCATCTCGTTATCCAGCTTTGCCGTCTTGCTATGGCACTTTTCACCGTGGGCATTGGCACTATTGGTCTGTGGCGCCTTGCCTTCTTTTATCGCTGAAGCCAAATTTTCTGGCGATGCCTTTTTGATGTTTCGTTGGCGCTCACCAGAGGTTCGCCAGCAAAACTATTTAGAAACGCTACTGGCGCGAGAAGACAACATTAAAGAAGTTCGTCTGTATCAATTGGGTGACCGCTTTTTACAGCGCTATACAGAAATATTCATCAAGCTATTCAAAGAAAGTAAGCGCCTCATTTTACGCCGTGAAAGTTGGGGCTTCGCCCTTGGCGTGATTAGCACCCTGGTGTTTTATGGGGCTTACGGTTGGATCGTCAGCGATACTATTATCGGTGCGATCACCTTGGGTCAAATGACCATGTATTTGCTGTTATTTAAGCAAGGACAAAGCTCGGTTTCCGCCTCACTTACCGCCATCAGCGGCATGTACGAAGATAACTTATATTTATCCAACCTCTACGAATACCTAGAGCAAGAAACACCACTTGCAACAACAGGGCAAGTAGTTGGACCCATACCAAACGATGGCATTCGTTTTGAAAACGTCTCTTTCCAATACCCAGGTAACGATAAACCGGCCCTTGCCAACATCAACCTCCACATTCGTCCTGGCCATAGCCTCGCGATTGTCGGTGAAAATGGCTCAGGTAAAACCACGCTCATCAAACTGCTGACTCGTCTTTATAACCCAACCCAAGGGCGAATCTTGCTAGACGGCTTGGACTTGCTGGAATGGGAAGAAAGCGCGCTGCTAAAACGTGTTGGCGTGATATTTCAAGACTTTGTGCGTTATCAATTTATTGTGGGTGAAAATATCGGCGCGGGCGATAACGACCGATTTAACGATCAAACCGGTTGGAAAAAGGCCGCTGAGCTTGGCAAGGCCACTGACTTTATTGATGAGCTAGAACAAGGCTACCAAACCCAACTGGGGCGCTGGTTCCGCGGCGGACAAGAATTGTCTGGAGGACAATGGCAAAAAATCGCCTTGGCGCGTGCTTTCATGCGTGAGGACGCCGATATACTAGTATTAGACGAGCCGACGGCGGCCATGGATGCCCAGGCCGAAGCCAATATATTCCAGCACTTTCAAGAACACACCAAGGACAAAATGGCGATTCTGATTTCTCACCGCTTTTCCACGGTACGTCTGGCTCACGAGATCATTGTCATGGAACATGGACAAATCAAAGAGCGCGGCACCCACGAATCACTGCTCGAACAACAAGGCCAATACGCGCATTTATTTACCTTACAAGCGCAAGGTTATAAATAACGCTTAACGCTTTTCTAAACTCATTGTCAGCACACTCAAAATAACAATGGCGCCACCTAGCAGTACCAAAGCAGAAGGCAACTCACCCAACATAAACGCCGCCATCAGCATGGCGGTCGGCGGAATCAAATACAGGACAATAGATACTTTACTGACTTCTGAGTGCGACAACACATAAGCCCAAGCCACATACGCTAAGGCGCTCGGAAAGACACCCAACATCAACACAGCAAAATTCACTTGAATACTCGAAGCCTGCATCGAGGTCAATAACCAGGAGAAAATACCAGCAAAACCGCCGTACCAGTCCACACTGTATAACACACCAAAGTTAAAGTACTGTAACGCTGCGAATGACGTTTTTGCAGAATAAAATACACACTCCAAGAACACGCTGCCACCAGAATCAACAAACCATTAAGACTGATATTACCAATGCCTTTGTCGCCAATCACTACCATCAGCGCGCCTGTCATGCCGCCGAATACACAGCACCAACGCCATGCATTAATCCGTTCCTTTAAAACACAACGCGAAATAATCACGGTAAAAATCGGCGTCGATTGCGCTAACACACTCGCCGCCCCCGCACTCACGCCTCGTTGTCCAAAATTTAACGCAATGTGATGCAAGGCCACGGCAAAAAAACCAAGCACAAAAAGCAAGGGAATATCCTTCACTTTCGGCACTTGCACACCCTGATACATCGCCACTATTCCCATAAAAATCGAGGCGATGATAAAGCGTAATAGCGCCAACTGACCAGGTGAATATGACGCTAGACCGAGATGAATACCAATCGGTGAATACGCCCAACACAGCACCACAAACATCGCCGCAATGGCCACCTTTCCTTTCACTTTTTTCATACATCACCCTATTTTGCGTTCACTCGCCATCAAAGAAGGGGTTAGTATTAAGAGAAAGGCTCGATACAACAATTAACGAATACTGAGATCAGTATTCACTTGGAATGAATGATGGAACTCGCTCAAATCCGAATGTTTAAAACCGTCGCCAATCTTGGCAGCGTGGCACAAGCGTCTGTAGCATTGCACTGTGTTCCCTCTAATGTGACCGCAAGAATTAAAGCACTCGAAACAGAGCTAAAGGTATCGCTGTTTTACCGACAAGGGCGCGGCCTACGCATTACGCCAGCAGGTGAAGTGTTTCTGTCTTATGCGGAAAAGATTTTGGCGCTAACAGAAGAAGCTAAACGAGCCGTTGATCCAACGTCTGAACCCTCTGGCCCACTGCGCATTGGTGCCATTGAGTCCTCGGCAACCAGTCGTTTACCACCGACGCTGACAAAGTTTCACGCGCAATACCCAAACGTTGAGCTGCAATTTAAAACAGGGACTTGGTCACAACTTGTAGACGACATACAGCATCACAGACTAGATGGTGCCATTGTCGCTGTTGATATTGATCGCCCCTTTTTAGACAGCACCACTTTCTTCAATGAAGCGCTAGTGCTCATTTCCTCCGCCTCTGCCGATTCAATCAAGTCCGCGAAGGATATAGAAGGAAAAACCATCTTCATGTGGCCAGAACCTTGTCCATATCGAGCTGCATTGGTAGCGTGGCTAAGCCAAAACAAGGTAAAAGCGCCCATCACCAGTATCGCCAGCTACGGCACCATTATTGGCTGTGTTAGCGCTGGAAGCGGCATATCACTGGTTCCAAAAGGCATCTACGAGCAATATCAATCGGGCATGGGATTAGTCGGATATGAGTTTGCAGAATTAGAAGCTATTGAAAATCGCTTTATTTGGCGCAATGATGGTGGCCATTTTCCCGCTTTAGACGCTTTCACCCAGATGATTAAACAAAACAATCATTGCGAATAATCATCAAAAACCATAGGAAAGACCGTTTTGAACAGACGTAATTTTATAAAATCCAGCCTTTTAGTCGCTATGACAAGTACACTACCTAGAGTCCTTCTTGCTGCTACACCGTCTGCGGGTTTCGACTATGAATTAATCGTTGCGCCAGCCGATGTGGACATTGTATCTGGCGGCAGCACGCCTGCACTTTGCTTTAATGGCGGTTATCCTGCGCCAGTGATTCGCGCTAAGCAACATCAGCCCGTTCGTATTCGGGTGATCAACAAGTTAAACGAACCCACCACGATTCATTGGCATGGTATGAGAATCCCGATTGCCATGGATGGTGTGCCGTTTTTAAGCCAACCACCAATTATGCCGGCGAAACCTTCGACTATGAGTTCACACCGCCCGACGCGGGTTCTTTCTGGTATCACCCGCACATGAACAGTGTCGAACAGCTTGGTAAAGGCTTGGTTGGCGCACTAATTGTTGATGAAGCGGAGAAGCCAGACTTTGATGAAGATCTGGTGCTTTGCATGAAAAACTGGCACATCAAAGACGATGGTTCATTTACCGCATTAACGACGCCACAAAATGCCTTTCGTATGGGCACACCTGGTCGAGTGATGACGATCAACGGTGAGATACACCCAACCTATAACGTGCCTGCTGGCGGAGCGATTCGAGTACGTTTCTTAAACGTCGATAACACCGTAATGTATCAAATAAACTCAACCGATCCTGCAGCACAAATCATTGCCATTGACGGTAATCCAATTGCTCAGCCAATTGCCTTAACTGAGCACTCAATAGGGCCAGGAATGCGCCTTGATCTTGGTGTAATCGCGCCTAACAAGGTCGGAGAAATGGTCACCTTTAAGCACAAGGGTAAACCCATGGTAACCATCAAAACCGTGGCGAGCCAGCTTAAAGACCGTAGCTTACCTAAGCTGCCACTCAACCCCATTCCTGCTCCAGATTTAGATAACGCGGAAACCATTAAATTTGCTTTCGAATGGAACGCAAACATAACGCCGATTGAGAAAGATGGCGAAGTCAGCTACAACTTTTGGACAATGAATCGTCGTTCGTGGGAAGGCATGTCAAAAGGCCACATTCCTGACCCTCTTGCCACACTAGAACGCGGGAAAACATATATTTTTGAGCTGTCTAATTTAACCCAGTATCATCATCCGATTCACATACATGGCCATACTTTCACAGTTTTAAAATCGAATAAAAAAGACATCACGCCGTTCCATACAGATACGGTTTTACTGGATCAAAACGAAACAGTGCTTGCTGCATTAGTGGCCGATAACCCAGGACGCTGGATGTATCACTGCCACATCATCGAGCACCTAAAAACAGGCTTTATGAGCTTTGTTGAAGTGACTTAAAGCGACAACATCTTCCTAAAACGCCAAAAAAAGACAATAAAAAACCTGATCAATTATAAACAAAAGTTAATCAGGTTTTTTGTTAGCTAGCACTCATGACTAAATAAAGTCATCACTACCAAAATCATCAAAACCACCCATGTCGTCAAATCCGCCTTGATCAAAAACACCAGAGTCAATGTCACTCTGATCCATATTAGCTTGATCAAAACCCGCCTGACCAAAACCACCTTGATCTGACTCTGTCGCTGCCCCAAGGTCAGGGCTAGCTGACGTTTCATTAATAACATTGGCCATGTCTGCTTCAGAATGATGGCTAAACATATTCATCAACATATTCCCCACCACCATGCCACCAGCCACACCAGCGGCGGTTTGCAACGCGCCACCTAAAAAGCGACTGCCACGACCACTACTTTGTGGCTGGTTATACGCTTGATTATTAGGCTGCTGGTTAGTCGTTCGCTGAAAGCCGTTACCGCTTCCCCAACCAGAACGAGATTGCGATTGCACCGAGCTTTGATAAGCCGATTGTTGAGTATTGCTTTGTGATGTTTTTTGATCTCCACCAAACAACCCGGATAAAAAGCCGCCAGAACTCGGCTTGGCAGAAGCATTGCGTTCTAACTCTTCTACCCGAGCATTTAGCTGCTTTAACGCGGCTTCTTGCATAATGATGGTTTGCGCCATGTAATACGGTGCGGCAGGATTTGCCACTAGGTGTTTATTAATCTGTGCTTCTGCTTCTTTGTCTCGCTCTCCGGTGTTTTTTTCTGCCGTCTCAATACGCTCAAACAAACTATCAATTAAACCACTTGCATCGTTATTCATGCCCTTGCCTCCACTACACAATAGTCAGCAGACATCTTAAAAAGTCAGCCTGCGATCCTCCAATAATAAGGTCACACAGTACGCGAACAAGTGATTAAAGAGTCAGGAAAAAGGAAACAAGATCTTGAAATGAGTTAAGATTTTTACTTAGTTGCGTTCAATAAACAATGCACTAGGCTGAAAACAAAAACGCCAGATCAAGATATGATCTGGCGTTTAATGTTTATGATCTAGTCGCAATGCTTATCGATCTTCGTCATGCTCTTTGTTTTCTAGGTCTTCATCTTCTTGCTCATTAGCATGATCACGTTTTGTACGTTGTGCTGGTACCGCTAGAATTTCAAGGTAAAACTCAGTCCACTCTTGGCTTTCAGCCAAGCTGATTTTTTCATTGATTTGCGCGACATGAATCTCTTCAGCCAAGGCTTCGGTTTGACCAAAGCGACAATCAAATCCCCAAAAGTCAGCGTATTCTGGCAATGTTTTATTGCGCTCTCTTTTTAGATATTTTTTGACTTCGTTTTTCGTTGCTTCAACTAAACGTGGGTACTTGATGGTGGGATGAGATAACTTAAAGGTCTTTTTCATTAGGATCCTAAAGGATTAAAGGTCAGGAGATGAGGCCATCATGCTCCCATTGCCGAGCATGATAGCGGATCCCGCACTTTGCAGCCATTAATAAGTCGTTAAAATGTCCAGACAACCATTTACTCCGCTACATAAGATCTCAACAAACGATGAATAAATGCCAACTTCTCACGCACCGCGGGCACCAACACAAAAGGATACAAATCCGGTTGCCCCATGCCACGATTAAGATTATTCACCGCAAAGGTTAACGGCACATATTGCGCTAAAATATCATCGAAGTTGTCATGTCGAAAAGGATCAATATTGACCATCACGGCAAGCGTTTGTCGATTCGAAGCAACGGGTTGCAGACTCAAACCAAGATCACTGGCCATTTCTAGGGTATCAACAATATGCAGGTAATGCGCCCAAGTTTCGGCCCAATCTTCCCAAGCATGTGAAGACGCATACACACTCACAAAAGATTGCTGCCAATCTGGATTTGGCGCATTGTAATGCGCCTCTAATGCATCGGCGTAACTTTCTCGATCATCACCAAAAAGCACCCTAAAATCGGCCAAACACTGTTCATCTTCTGCAATTAGCTGATCCCAATAATAATGCCCAATTTCATGACGAAAATGGCCAATAACGGTTCGATAGGATTCATTCATGTCTTCGCGCATTTGTTCACGATCAACTGAATTTCCCTCGGCCGCATTAATCGTGACTTGTCCAGAAGCATGCCCTGTCATCGCACTGGCATCTTCTGGGACTTGATTATTTTCGGAAATAAAATCAAATGACAGACCGTCTTCCGGCTCTGCTTTCTTGCTGATTAATGGCAAACCAAGACGCAATATAGAATACACCAACCGGTGCTTAGCAAATTCTAACTGCTGCCACGCCTGACGCTCTTCTATTTTACTTAAATTGGGAATATGGCGATTCAATTCACACGCAACACAAAACGTACTGCCGCCTTCTTCCACCATCCAATTACACACTTGATGTTGATGGTTTTCACAGTAGTACCAACGCTTTGCAGGAATGGATTTATCCGCCATCGCATACCAAGCATTATCAACTGTCTTTAACGCGCTAATCACCAATTGATCTGGCAAAAAACCTAATGATGACGAACATTGCTCGCAATGAGTGTTCTCAAATAACACCGTCTGTCCACATTGCTGGCAGCTGAAAATTTTCATAGTGCTCCTGCTATTAAAAGACTGTCTATAATTGCGCCCCGCTAGGATCATAGTTTACAGTACGGAAAAACGCCTACCTCTTTATTTGCGCGTATGGATGTTCTTTCCGTTAATCTAGCCATTGAGACAACACATTGCTGAAGAAAAATAACAAAAGCTTCACCACCATTTCAGATGTGGCAAAATACGCCAAAGTGGGTAAGACCAGTGTTTCACGTTACCTTAACGGGGAACAAGACAAATTATCAGAAGAGTTGCGAGAAAAAATCGCGCAAGCCATTGCTCATCTTGATTTTCGTCCTAACCATTCGGCTCGCATGCTCAGAGCTGGACACTCAAAACTCATCGGATTATTACTGGCGGATGTGACCAACCCTTATTCTATCGATGTGTTACAAGGAATAGAGCACGTTTGTCGCCGTGAAGGCTACATGCTGATGGTCTGCAATACAGATAACAAAAAAGACTTACAAGACAGTTATTTATCCTTGCTCGAAGCACACAGAGTCGATGGCATCATCGTCAACACGGCTGGCATGGCACAAAAACAAGTCAGCAACTTAAAGCGCATCTCTTGCCCTTTGGTGTTAGTCGATAGAATCAATACTTCTCTCGGCTTCGATACGGTCGGACTCGACAACGAAGCCGCCGCAAAAGAGGCTTGCGAGCACCTACAAGCCCAAGCTTATGACTCTATTTTAGTGGTTACCGAATCCATCGCCATTGATCCTCGCCAAGCAAGGGTCGACGCCATTCAAGCTTTCACCAAAGAAAACGACAACATAACCTGCGATGTCATTGAAATCGAAAAGATGAGCGTCAGCTTATTAGTCAAGGTCATTACAAACTTTATCGCCGCTCATCCAAATCGCAAAAAAGCCATCTTCACCACCAACGGTGTTGCCATGATGAGCACAGCGAAAGCCTTGAAACAGCTAGACATTCGCATCGGCACGCAAATTGGTTTAATCAGCATAGACGACCCAGAATGGGCACAACTATTCGAAGGCGGCATCACCGTCATGCGTCAACCCACACAACTCATAGGCCAAACCGCTTGCGAGCGATTGCTTGCTAGAGTTCAAGGCAACAACGAAGCCCCGCAGCACATAAAGCTCAAAGCCGAACTCGTTATTCGTCATTCCACCTAGTGCCTTTACAAAAAAACATTTAAATAAAAATTATATGATTAAAAAACAACCATATAATTTTTTAAAAGCGATTCACAAACTCTATTCATGGAATCGATTCCATGATATTTTCATCGAAGACTTATTTGACCTCCATAAACACAAACTCTTCAGGGGCAATCTAAATGCAACTCAATCAAACACCCTCTTTTGTCACGCTTGGCGAAGCCATGGCCATGTTTGTGGCGAAAACACCGGGACAACTTGCCGACATCGAAGAGTTTCATCGCTCTTTAGCTGGGGCGGAAGTCAATGTCGCTATTGGTATGGCACGTTTAGGTTTTGAAGCCAGCTACATTAGCAAGGTAGGCAAAGACAGTTTTGGTCAATTTATTCGCCAAGCGATCAGCAAAGAAAACATTCGTACGGATTGGATTTCTGAAAGTACCAGTCACCCTACTGGTTTTATGCTGAAATCCAATGTCACCGATGGCAGCGATCCTAAGGTCGAGTACTTCCGCAAAAATTCGGCTGCTTCCACGTTAAGCACGACAGACATTGACGAAAATTTATTCAAAACGGATACCCATTTGCATCTAACGGGCATCTCGATAGCAGTATCTAGCACAATGCGTGAAGCAACAAAGCACGCCTTAAACCTAGCCAAAGAACAAGGTTGTAGCGTGTCTTTTGATACCAATTTGCGCCCTACTTTGTGGCCAGATCAAGCGACCATGGTGGCAACCATTAATGAGTTTGCCTTTGCCAGTGACATCGTTCTACCAGGTATAGAAGAAGGCAAAATCCTCGCGGGTAGTGACCAACCTGAAGTGATTGCAGACTTTTATCTCCAGCATGGCGTCAAAACCGTTATCGTCAAGCTTGGTAGCAAAGGCGCATACTTTAAAACCAGTAAGGGAGAATCTGGCACCGTCGCTGGCTTTCCTGTAACAAAAGTGGTCGATACGGTGGGGGCTGGTGATAGCTTTGCCGTTGGCGTGATATCGGCGTTGCTTGAAGGGAAAACAATGGAGCAATCTGCTCGTCGCGGCAATCTGCTAGGCTCTTTAACGGTGCAAGTGCGTGGCGACAGCGAAGGCTTGCCAACTAGAGCCATACTTAACCAGTTAGAAAAGGAGTCATAAAATGAAGAAAAAAGTCATTTTATACCGAGACATTCCAGTAGAAGAGCGCCATCGACTCGAGGAACAATTTGATGTCACCTTCTTCAATGGCATCAATGAAGACAACAAAGAGGCCTTTAAAGCGGCCCTTGCCGACGCAGAAGGCTTAATAGGCACAAGCACGAAGATGAGTGCAGAACTATTGAACCTTGCTCCTAAGCTTAAAGCCGCATCAACGATTTCCGTTGGTACAGATCTATACGACTTGAATTACCTCACCGAGCGTGGCATTCCATTAATGCACACACCAGGGGTATTAGATGAAACCACAGCCGACACCATGTTCACACTTATCATGTGTGCAGCTCGCCGTGCTGTTGAGCTATCTAACATGGTACGTGAAGGTCGCTGGACCAGCAACATAGGTGAAGCCTTGTATGGCACAGACGTACACGGTAAAACCCTTGGCATTATTGGTATGGGTCGTATTGGATATGCCATCGCCAAACGAGGGTATTTTGGTTTTGATATGAAGATTCAATACAGCAACCGGAGTCGCAAACTGGACGCCGAACAAGACTTAAATGCTGCCTATATGGAGATGGAAGAACTGCTGAAAACATCCGACTTCGTCTGTGTGATGACGCCATTAACCGCCGAAACGGAACGATTAATCGGCGCAAAAGAATTTGCTATGATGAAGCCAAATTCCATTTTTATTAATGGCTCTCGCGGAAAAGTGATCGACGAAGCGGCTCTTATCAACGCCTTAAGCAATGGCACTATTCGCGCGGCGGGTTTAGACGTCTTTGAAGTCGAACCTTTATCTGGCGATTCACCGCTTTGTAAACTCGACAACGCAGTCTTATTCCCACATATCGGCTCAGCAACGGCAGAAACCCGTCTTGCTATGATTACTTGCGCGGTGAACAACCTGATCAATGCGCTTAATGGCGATATCTCGCAGAACTGCGCCAATCAGCATTTGTTGAACAGATAGCCTATTGGCTATCTGTCTAAATCTATTTCTAGGCGCTTACCCATGCCAATCACAGGCTCTACGCCATAACCTAAAGATTGATAAAACCGAATCACCGCTTCGTTAGAAGAACGAACTTGTAAATTGATTTTTGGGCAGCCCTTGGCTTTTATCAGAGCCTCCACAGCCTGCATTATCGCTTGACCAAAGTCCTTTCTTTGGTGCGACGGTTTTACCGCTAAATAATTAATCCAACCACGATGGCCTTCATAACCGCCCATCACAGTAGCAATGATTTCATCTCCTACATGACCCACCAAAAATAAATCAGGATCGACGTTAAGCTTCCTGTCGATGTCTTTGATCGGATCATTTTGCGGAACCACAAGGCCACAAGCATGCCACAAAGCAACCACTTGCTCCCTGTCATTATTATCGAACATTCGAATCTTCACGCTACATCTCGCCTACTTTGTAATGGGACTACGCCAATGTACTTCTAAATTTCACCATAAAAACGTTTTTTAGACTAAAAGGACGATTTCGCCTAAAAATTAAGTTTCCATTTCATCTCATTTGAACAGCAATAGTTTGATCCAAATCAGCACTATAAAAATACCTAATGCTATTCTCTTGCTTATCAAAACCACCTATGGAAACGACCAACGTCGAGAGGGAAAACATGTCCAATCTACCTGTCTTTAAGAACGAAAAAAACCACCTATACCTACCATTTATGAGCAATTTCTACAATGTGTTTGCTCAACCATTTGGCTGGGCATTGTTCCGTATTATTATTGGCGGCATGCTTGTTATTGAAGGCTGGCCAAAAATAGTCGCTCCCTTTGCTCAAGTCGGTTTTGTAGAAAACCTAGGCTTTTATCCTGGCTGGCTTTGGTCTCCCATGCTAGCTGGCATGCAGTTTTTTGGTGGTATGTTTATTGCGGCAGGTTTGCTAACGCGCCCCATCGCACTAGCCAATGCCGTCATGTTAGCCATCACCTTATGGTTCCATTTCGCTCATCCTTATGGTGATGCATTATTAACTCAAGCAGGCATAGAGGCACTGAACGCTGGCAGTGAATTTTTTACTGCTAATGGCGTCAAACGTTTAGCTGATGGCGGCGGTGCTTTTCTGACTTCGGTACAATTAAAAGCCGAACTGGCGTCTATTTTTTGGTCTGCTGGCGCGTTATTAATCGCCGCATTTGGTGGCGGTTATTTCTCGCTAGATCGCCTACTTAAAAAGCAATTCTAAAGCGGTACGAAAAAGTATAAAAAAGGAGCCTATTTCAACTTGGCTCCTTTTATGCTCAAACGATTTTTTCCCGCCACGAAATCAACATCATAAAACCGAACGAATTCGAGAAAAACGCGCAGCGTCAATGATAGACCACAGATGAAAAACCGCTCCGACCAGCCACATGAAAAACAGGATAACGGTCGCGCCCAAGGCATAATTCGCAGCGGTTGTTACAAAAAAGAACAACGCCATAAAGATTCGTCCTTGGACTAATTGACCTAATCCAGGAATAAAAACGCTACATAACGCAGCCAGTACATTGCCACCAGAACCTTGACCAGACATAAATGTTCCCATCGAAATGAAATAAAAGGGTTAAAAAGTTAAGAATAAGGACAAAACAGCGAAATGGAAAGCCTCTTCACTTAGGTGATTGGCTAAAAGTATTCTTTCTTATCCTGATACGCCTGTTTGATATGCTCAATCAATAAGCGAAGCTTTTCCGGCAGGTATTTGGTAAAGGGGTAAATGGCATAAACACCCAGTCGGCGTGGTTGATAATCCGTCAAGATAGCAACCAGCTTACCTTGCTGCAAATCTTCATACACACTGCAGCGCGGCACATACACAATTCCAAAACCTGCCAAGGCGGCCTTGCGTAATGCTTGGGCATTATTCGTGGCAAAGCTACCGCTAATTCGCACACTCTCTTCGATACCGTTTCGAGTAAAGCGCCAATCGAACGAGCCTTGGGCTTGGTAGGTATAAGCTAGACAGTTATGGTCTTTCAAAGCCTCTAAATCTCTGACTTCGCCATGACGCTCCACGTAACTGGGCGAGCAACAGACAATCCAGTTGGATTGGATTAACGGCTTGGCGATCAAACTAGAGTCTTCCAACTTGCCTGTACGAATCGCCAGATCCAATCCTTCGCCTACCAAATCCACAAAGTCATTTTCTAGGCGCATATCCACGCTGATATTGGGATATTTCTGACAAAACTCGGCAATGGCTTCGGCCAGTAATAACTCCCCCGAAATCGTCGGTACAGACATCTTTATGGTGCCTGTTAAACCTTGGCTAAACGCCGACACAGAGGCAATCGCATCGTTTACTTGGCCTTCTATATTCTTGGCGTGAACGTATAAACTCTCACCCGCTTCGGTCAGACTGAGTCGTCTTGTGGTGCGATGAATCAACTGCGCACCGAGATCTTGTTCCAGCTTACTAATGCGTTTGCTCAGCGCTGGCGTTGACAAGCCTGCTTGCTCTGCAGCTTTATTAAACGAACCCGCATCGGCGACATTCACAAAAAGCGTTAAGTCTGCAGCGTTCACAATCGTTTATCCCTTTTTCATTAAGATGTTTTAAGAAACAGTTTATTAGTTTATGTCGTATTTATCACAAATAAAACTAGGACTATAGTTAAGGAATAAAAGAAAAGGAGCAAAATCCATGCGTCTCAAAGATTGCCACAATTTCCAAGACTTTCGCACCCTAGCCAAAAAACGCCTACCAAGCCCCATTTTTAATTACATTGATGGCGGCGCAGACGATGAAACCACCTACCGCCGCAACACCGCCGCCTTTGAAAGCTGTGACCTAGTGCCAAGCGTACTCACTGGCGTAAAAGACGTGGATCTGTCCGTCACCGTCATGGGGCAAAAACTCGCACTGCCCATCTATTGTTCGCCCACCGCCTTACAACGCTTATTCCATCATGATGGTGAAAGAGCCGTCGCCAATGCCGCCGAAAAATACGGCACCATGTTTGGCGTATCGTCCCTTGGCACAGTGAGCATGGAAGAAATCGCCAAGCAAACCACCACCCCTCAGGTCTACCAGTTTTACTTTCATAAAGACCGCGAACTGAACCGTGCCATGATGCAACGCGCCAAAGATTCAGGCATACAAGTAATGATGCTCACCGTTGACTCCATTACTGGCGGCAACCGCGAACGCGACCTTCGCACAGGCTTCGCCATTCCTTTTAAATTAAATCTAAAAGGCATGCTGCAATTTATTCTGAAACCTATGTGGGGCATTAACTACGTGACTCACGAGAAATTTCGCTTACCGCAACTGGAAGAACACGTCGACATGGGACTCTGGTGCCACCTCAATTGGCGACTACTTTACCAACATGCTCGATCCATCAATGAACTGGGACGACGTGGCAGAGATGGTGAAATTCTGGGACGGACAGTTCTGCTTGAAAGGCATTATGAGTCGAGAAGACGCTCGTAAAGCAGTGGAAATTGGCTGCACGGGTATCATCATTTCCAACCACGGCGGTCGTCAGCTTGATGGTTCCCGCAGCTCCTTCGATCAGCTCGCAGAAATCGTCGATGAAGTGGGCGATGAAATCGACGTCATCTTCGACAGTGGCATACAGCGCGGCACCCACGTACTCAAAGCCCTATCCCTCGGCGCCAAAGCCGTCGGCATTGGCCGCATGTACTTATACCCACTTGCCGCCGCAGGACAACCTGGCGTCGAACGCGCCCTAGGCTTAATGAAAGCCGAACTCGAACGCGACATGAAACTCATGGGCAAAACCTCGATTGATCAACTAACGAGAGATAACTTACGGTTTCGGTCTTAGTCTTCGACTGTATTAGACTGCTAAATAAAAAGAGGGAAGAAATAGAGTCCCTCTTTTTACTGATTGTGTCGCCCCCTAGAAAAGATGTTCTTTTCCCTCTTGTGGTGTGGCGTATATAGTACTTCCAGCCGTAATAGAGAACTCCCCATCCGCACGGGCCACCAGCATTCCCAATGACTCAACGTGAATATGGACAATAGCATCAGCCCCTAGCTGCTCAATGTGTTTAACAACGCCTTTCCATTTCCCTTCTTTCGGCGATAGGGTCAAATGCTCAGGACGTATTCCGTAAAGATCAGCGTTATGTTCCTTGGCAATAGCCCCTTCAAACAAGTTCATTTTTGGACTACCAATGAAACCGGCTACAAAAGGCGTCTGGGGATGATGATATAGCTCCATAGGCGTGCCAACCTGCTCAATATGACCTGCATTGAGTACCACAATCTTGTCAGCCATTGTCATGGCTTCAATTTGATCGTGGGTAACATAGATCATGGTGGCATTCAAAGTGGCATGCAGCTCCGTCAATTCGATGCGCATTTTAGAACGTAACGCCGCATCCAGATTAGAAAGCGGTTCATCAAACAAAAACACTTCTGGCTCTCGTACGATGGCCCGACCAATCGCCACACGCTGACGCTGTCCACCAGACAGATCTTTGGGTTTGCGATCCAGAAGAGATTCAAGCTGCAACATTTTCGCAGCAGCATCCACTCTTTCTCTAATCTCGTTTTTAGGACGCTTAGCTAAACTCAGACCAAAGCCAATATTGTCTCTGACAGTCAAGTGCGGATACAGAGCATAACTTTGAAATACCATAGCAATGCCACGATCAATTGGATCGGACTTAGTAACATCTTTTCCCCCGATCTCAATTGTACCGCTGGTTGCGTCTTCCAAACCTGAGATAATACGTAACAAGGTGGATTTTCCGCAGCCGGAAGGTCCGACAAACACACAAAACTCGCCATCATTCACGTCTAAATCAATGCCTTTCAGAATTTTAACGCCATTAAATTCTTTGTGTATATTTTTTAATCTTACGGTAGCCATCGTTTTATCCTTTTACTGCGCCTGCGGTCATACCTTTTACAATTTGCTTATTAAAGAAAATAAACATAATAAGAGGCGGTATGGTGACGAGAAGAATGTTCATAAAAAGCAAATTCATCTGGGAAGAAAACTGACTTTGAAAGTTATACAGAGTCAATTGTACGGTCACGTTATCTTTGCCCGGCAAGTAATACAGTGGGTTGGTAAAGTCATTAAATATGGTCACAGATTGAACCAAGATAACCGTTACCGTTACTGGCTTTAACAGGGGCAATATAACTTTAAAAAACACCTGCCAAGGTTTAGCACCGTCAATGATGGCGGCTTCATCAAGATCTCTTGGAATACTGGCAATAAAAGAGCGAAACAGCAGTACCGAGAAAGAAAGACCGTAGGCCACCTGTATCAAAATCATACCGTGTAAGGTTTTAAATAAATGCAGTTCTTTAATCAGCCAAATCGTTGGTACAACGGCAGGCGGAATCATCAATCCGGCCAGTATCAAAGCGTAAATAAAACCATTCCATTTAGATGGTCTTCTTTGTATAACATAACCAATCATAGCCGCAGAAATAACTAACAATGAAATAGCACCAACGGTAATCACGGTTGAATTAAAATAGGCAAGCAGCAACATATAGTTTCTGGCTTGAATTACTGCCACTAAGTTATCCCAAAATAACCATTCAGAAGGCCATGATAGCCCTAGTTGAGAAGCCTCTGCCGCCGATTTTACCGCCGTGAGGCCAATAAAAATAAAAGGCGTAACAAAGATTAAAACGCCAATAACCAGAGCTATAACACCATTGATAATTTGCTGACGTTTCATAAGTCCACCTCTCTACGGTTGAACCAATACGTTAGAGGAATCACAATAAAAGCCACCAGCGCAAACAAAATAATGTTACCCGCTGTCGAAAGCCCATAGAAACCAGCCTGATACTGTTTATAGATAACCGATGCTAATACATCAGAAGAAAATCCAGGGCCGCCTTTTGTCATCGCCCAAATGATATCGAATGAACGTAAGCCACCAATCAAAGAAAGCGTTACCACTGTCACTGTAGCCGGACGAACCAGGGGAACCGTTATGCGGAAAAACATTTGCAACTTAGTAGCACCGTCAATGCGTGCAGCTTCATAATAATCAGAACTTATGGTCGCAAGACCTGCAATATAAATCAGTGTGGCCAGCCCAACCCCTTTCCAAATATCCACTAAGGCAACAGAGAAAAGCGCCAAATTAGGATCAATCAGCCAAGCAGGACCTTGAATACCAAAATAACTTAGCCCTATGTTTAACATCCCTCTTGCTGGGTGCATGATTTCCGCGAAGGCAATGCCGACACCTATGGTAGAGACCAAAACAGGGAAGAAAATCAAGGTTCTTAGAAAGCTTTGTCCCAGTAAGCCTGATGTCAATAAAACAGCCAGTAACAATCCCAAAACAGACTTGGCTATAGATGTAAGCACACCAAAAATCACCGTATTCACAACCCCAGTGATTAGAAAAGGCTCCCTCAAAAACTGATAATAATTTTCCAAACCAATAAAACGGGTTTCAAATAAATCCCAATGGGTCAAACTAAACCAAAAAGCGGCAACCGTTGGCACTAGAAATAGCACCAGATACACCAGCCCTCCCGGTAAAATAAACCAATATGGGTAAGATCGACTACTTTTCATAAATCCTCCAATCACCTCCTTATTAGTCGCCTTTTTACAGCGCTAACAAGGAGATAAAGCCCTTACCAATTTGGTAGATTCAGCTGTCTGGCCTGCTTCGCAACATCTTGGTCATAAAGCTCAGCCGCTGATTGTGCATTTCTAATACCCGATCCCACCTCAACGGTAAGTTGTTCAAGCATTGGACCTTTTATTGGCGAAAGGAACTCTAAAGCGGGAGCTGTGCGGCCTTCTTCTTGAAAATAAGGCAACATGTCTTTCACCGCAGGGTAAACATTATCCGGTAGAGTACAGCCTTTTATTAGATAAGGGCCATTGGCACCAATGGCTTTAGTAATGGCATCACAAGCGTCGACTGTTGCGATGTAGTTTAGGAAAGCTTTAGCCTCTTCTTTTTGATCACTTTCTTTTGGAATGTAATAACCGGCCGGCATCCAAACCGTTAAGCCATTTTTATCCGCGTCATCTCCAGGTTGAGCGAAGAACCCAACATCCTCAATATAATCTGGCGTATTCAGCTTAATAGAGGGAATAGCAAACGTCAGCATAGGGTAGTGAGCCGCTTTACCAGTGGCAACCATGTTTAAGCCATCGTTATAAGTCGCTGCCCCATAATAATCATTAAAATAGCCAGCCTCAGACACCTGCTGAAGCTTTTCAAAGCCTCTCAATGCCGCAGGCGTAGTAGCAAAATTAGCCTTGTTATTCGTATAGTCTGTCGCAAAATTTGGTTTTTCTGCTTGCACATTAAAAAAATCAGAAAGGACAAGTAATTGTGAGGTCCATGTATCTCTATAGGTTTGCGCAATGGGCGCAGATTTTGATTTTTCGGCGATAATCGCGCAGTTTTCCATAAACTCTTGCCACGTTTTTGGCACCTTAAGTCCTAACTCTTCATAAACACGCTTGTTATAAAATATACCTCCTCCCATCGCAGTTTGTATCGGCACAGCATAAACATTTCCCTTGTCGTCACTCACCGTACTGGTGAAACTCGACAAAATATTGGAGAAATTAGCCAGATCATTAATAGGCTCAAGTGTTCTTGAGGGCCGCAAAGCTTGCAATAACGACCCTGAGTTATAGAGAAAAACATCCGCCATTTCACCTGTTGCAAGGCGCGTTTTGACAATATTATCCCCTTCACCTCCTCCAGGTCTTAACTCGATCTCAAACGTTATATCAGGGTTAAGTTTGCTGTAAGCAGATGTCAGGGCTTGCGTTAAAGCCACAGTATCTGGGCTGTTATCGACAAGTATGCTTAACTCAGTCGCATTTGATACGGACGCACCCAATACAACGAAAGTTGAGATAATCAGTTTGTTCGCTCTGTTTTTCATATTACACCCCTTTTTTAAATTTATTGTTGGGTAAAAAATACTATTATGGACCAAAGGTTAAAGACTAAAGACAAGCTCATTCTTCCCAGTCAAACGCATTCTGTTACTGGATAAATTACCGACCGATTGACCATTTACTTGCGCCACTTTTTTATGTTCATCAAGAAGCAAAATCCCCGTGCAGCCATCCGGTAAAGACAGTGCATAACTGGCTTTATTTCCCTCCAATTTCCACCTAACCTCTATCCGACCTAAACGGCAATCATGCCACATAGACACCTGGCCTAAGGCGGGTAAAAAAGTGGGATCGATCGATACTTCTTGATAACCTGGCGCATGTGCAACAGGACTTACGCCTGCAACGGACTCGAACAACCACTGACAAACCGCACCATATGCATAATGGTTATAGCTGTTCATATCTGGATCATAAATAGTGCCGTCTTCGCCAATCGCATCCCAGCGCTCCCAAATGGTCGTTGCGCCACGCTCAACTTGATATAACCATCCAGGCACCTTGTTGTTTAAAAACACCTTTTCAGCCAAATCCGTCATACCAAGCTTGCTTAACGCTGGTAACAAGGCAGGCGTACCAATGAAGCCTGTACCTATAAGATAATCAGCGTCTACGATCACATCGTGAAAATATTGTTTGGCTGACCGGTAATATTGTTCTGGTACCAGATCGTACAAAAATGCCAGTGCGTAGGAAGTTTGATCATTGTGTGCAAGACGACCTGTGTTGCTAAAATATTCCTCAACGAAAGCTGTTTTTATTTGTGCAGCACGTTGTTCTAGTGCAGTAGAAGCATCCGTCTGAGCAAGAAGGTTCGCCACTTTTGCCGCTATATCTGTGGAGATATAGTGATAAAGAGTCGCCGCACAATCATCCGCAATAGTGGGTCGAGGTTTACGATTATCGCCAACAGGCTGTAACCAATCACCAAAGGTAAAGCCATGAGCGCCCCATTTTAAGTTCGGCTTTATGATCGGGCCGTCAGAAATAGACCAAAGGTAATCCACCCAACGTTGCATGGCAGGAAAACATTCTTTAAGCACATCCACGTTGCCATAATGCAAATACATCTGCCAAGGCATGACCGTAATCACATCCCCCCAGCCTGTAGACCCCGCCCAATCACCGAAAAACTTATCAGGATAGAGTCGAGTCGGATCGGGAGAGAAATGCGAGATGGCACCATTAGGACGTTGGTCGTGTATCACATCACGTAAATACTTAATAAAAAAGGACTCACAGTCGGCCAACCAACAAGCAGTCCCTGCGAACACTTGCGCATCCCCCGTCCAACCTAAACGCTCATCGCGTTGCGGACAATCGGTTGGTATTTCAATAAAGTTGGAACGTTGTGACCACAGTGTGTTTTGCACAAGTCGATTAACAGCGGGGACATCACACTCAAATCCAGCCATGACTTGCGGAACCGAGGTTAAAGGAATCTGTTGAATGGCATGCAATTTAGCATCGCCTGTTATTTTCACTCTTGCATAGCGAAATCCCATAAATGTAAAACGAGGTTCATACGATTCAATGCCATTTCCACTTAATGTATATTGATTTGCCACACGCGCTGCACGGTAATTTCGACGATCAAAACGTCCCTCAGCGTCTAATACTTCCGCAAAATCAATATACAGATTTGCTCCCTTTTCCCCTTCTACCTTCAAGCGGATAACCCCACTACAATTCTGCCCAAAATCTACAATCAGATTATCGTTTTCTTGCCAGGTTTTCAGGGGGTTTACCGCAGATAATGCTTTCACCCCATTGGTTTCATGCTTAACCAACAAAGCTTTATCAAACTCGATTTCTTTCACGCCATGAGACGCTACAAGCGTATCTTCACGAGCATCATAGTCTTCGCCAAAGTAGATACCAGATTGCAAAACTGGGGTAACACCGGAACGCCAACTTTTATCGGTCTTACACACTATGTCATCGTCTGCTTCAAGCTGTGTAATTACGCCAAGCGTGTCACCCCAGCAATTTAAGATTTTGCAGTCTTCCCACATTATCTGTGATCGATACCAGCCATCCGCGAGCCAGATTTCGATTTTATTAATACCAGGTTGTAGGTATTCCTTTACTTCATAGGTTTGAAAAGAAAGACGGTCGTCATAACACGTCAGGCCTGGCGTGAGATAATCATCTCCCACTTTACGACCATTCAAGAATACTTGGTACAGCCCTAGCGCTGAGATACTTAACTGCACAGCGCTTTTGATTGTAGGCAATACAAACTCGGAACAAACAAAACTCGAACGAGAACCAACACCGCCATCACACAATGGCGAAATCATATCGGCTTCCCAAGTGACCGCTAAACTATGGGATAAAACTTTATTACGCATATTAAGTAGTCCTTTCTGCTTATTTTTATAATGACTTGTAAAAGTGTAGAACGTTATACAAATAATAAGTAGAAACAAAACTTCATTTCAAGTACTTTCTATAAAATTTTAAAAAAATAGTATTTCCCTAAGTAAATGGCCTTACATGCAAATTGAAAAAACAATGAAAAAAGTCACCATTAAGGATGTAGCTAAAGACGCTGAGGTATCTGTAGCTGCCGTCTCAAAGGTAATCCGAAGTGCCTATGGCGTTAGCCCATCACTAAAAGAAAAAGTAGAACAATCAATTAAAAAGCTAGGTTATAGACCAAACACCTCAGCAAGGGGGATGCGAGGCAGAACCTTTACGGTAGGCGTGCTGATTGTCAATTTGGGCAATGCTTATTTGCCAAAGCTACTAGAAAAAATAAACGCAACCCTTTCAATATCAGGTTATAAAATGCTGATTGGCTTAGGGCAAAGCGAGCTGTCTATTGAGTCTTCACTCATAGAATCCATGATGGACAGCAATGTAGACGGCTTGATTTTAATTGCCCCTCGTCTTTCAGATTCCGCATTAGAAAAATACGCAAAACAAATACCTATGGCAGTGGTTGGCCATATTGAAAACACAGCAACAAGCTTTGACACCATCAATGGCGATGATTTCTTAGGAGCAGAATTAGCCACTCAAGCCCTCGTCGAGACGGGCATAAAAAACATAAAAATGATCAGTCAACCGCTAAGAGAGTTTAATAAAGTCGATTTGAACCAAGAACGTGAGCGTGGTTTTTTACATACCCTGACGAAAGCAAACCATAACGATGTAGCCGAAGACCGTATTTTCCGAGTCTCCAACAACGAAGACGAGCTGAAAAAAGAACTCGCTCTTTTTTTAGATGAGCAAACACTGCCATGTGCTATTTTTTGCTGGAGTGACATTCATGCCATTCCGCTACTAGATGAATGTATAAAACGTCAACTCACACCGCAAAAAGACGTGTTTATTATTGGTTACGATAATACGCCATTAGCATCCTATGCCATGGTCAACCTTTCCAGTATCGATCAACAAGCAGAACAACAAGGCGAACTGGCCGCTAATGCACTATTAGAACGCATAAAAGGCCGAAATACGGCCAAGCACCTTCTGGTTGAACCATCATTAATATCCCGAAAATCGCATTAGGACTCATGAAAGCCGAACTCGAATGGGATAAGAAACTCATTAGAAAAATATCAATACACCAACAGACAAGAGATAGCTTTCGATTTCGGTCTTAGTCTTCGAATATATTGATTAATAGATTTGCTCTGCGACTACTACCGTGGAGCTAATCTTGGATCGATAGAGAACGCGACTCGTTGAGCAATGGCTACAAATTCTCGGCATCGAGGGTGTTTAGGATTTAGTAACGCACAAAAGTCACCTGATATAACGCTGGGCACTAATAAAACAAGACTTTCAGTATTCTCAAGCCATTCCGCCCCCATGTCAGCTAACTCTTGCGGTGCGGGATAATCTCTCCAATTTTCAGGGAGATCACGCTCTTGAACCACCATAATCAGCTCTTCTGGAATATCGATGGATAACATCGCGTACTGATCTAAGGCTTTTGCATCAGTCAAATGTGCAATCGTTTCAAGTAGACAAACAGACTTTGATTCACCTAAATAAACACAATCCACACCTTTTGGATTCCAGCGACCACCATACGTTCTTGCACCATAACCATCAAACGCAGTATCAGCAAACTCCATTTTGCACAAACGATAGAGCATCATTAGATGACAACCCCATACTTAATTCGACCTATAAGATCTATCACTGCTTCTTGTCCTAGAGGATATTTGGCGTAATCAGCGGGGCTTATGCCACCGAGGGCAATTGCTGGCGTATTTAACCAGTTTTCAGCCTTTTGTTTATCTTGATCAAACAAATTTAGTGCGGCATCAATGATTCGAGCGGCGTTATACACTTTTATCGCCGAAGCACCCGTCCATTTTGTACGTGCTCTTGTGTGACGGCTTAACGTCCCTCTGTCAATTCCTGCCATTTTAATCACTGTGGCTTGCTTAATCTGAGCTTGTTTAACAATGCGTCCAATAACAGCAAAGTCAAACCCTTCTGCTAATTGACTTGACGCACTCACCGGATCATTAGATAACGCCAATGCAGATAAAAGCCCTACTTTTTCTTTCTTGCTGGGTTTAAAAGCTCGAATTACCATACCTCCTCCAAATTCTGATGCGACTGCAACATTTATTGTAGCACTCGCCTCAAAATGCGCAAAACTATACTTTCCTCTGATTATCCAATCTGATCAAATTACCATTTTCCGCTCTGGGTAAAAAACTCAAAATTTGTTTGGTGTAACCATTTCATCTAAAAAGCAATAGAAAACCATGAACAACGCCTCATGAAGTGTTCGCGCCAATGTCGAAATAAGGCATTGTTCGTGGTTTTTGTCACACAGCTAAAGCTACAATTCCCCCACCAAGTCACGCCATTGCTGACGATAAAGATTCAGCAGTGGTTTTATCTGTGCGTCGCACATGGCGAGGCTGAGACGGCCTTTTAGCTTTAAGCTTTTGTTAGACAGCAAGGCCGCGCCGCCGGAGGTACCGGTGACATCGCGAGAAGCGTAGATTTCGTTTTGGCTGCGCATACAAGCCAATAAGGTGAGGAAGTTAATATTATTGCTGAATGCGCCTTCGACGATTACGGTGTCGCTGGTGTCCATCAGATCCAAACAATAATCTGTCATCAAGGCCACATACACATCCGCCAAAGCTGACTGCTGAGCGGGCGTTAATTCCAAACCACGGTTAATAATACGCCCTTCGCAATGGGCAAATGGCCCGCCGCCTTTGGCAAAGGCAGGCATCGCTAAAATGCCGTGTTCGAGGATGAAGCTCACGTCACTCAAGCTGGCTTTGCTGTCGCTGCGCAGTTGCTCCCATTCACGTCCGCCCATAAAGCGAATTGTCGGTGTGGCACGGCCAAGGGCGTCCACATTGGCGAGCATGTCTTTGTCTTCTTGCAATGAGTCCAGTTTACCATTGATGGTAGCAATGACAGTCCAAGTGCCGCTAGACACCACAGTGAGTTTTTCCATCGGCTGCCCGATATAAGGTACCAGCGAAGCGTTGGAATCGTGTATGCCATTGAAAATAACGCAACTTGCTGGCAAACCAAGTTCATTCGCTAATTCGGGCAAGATGGTACCCAGCTTCGCGCCAGTTTCCATCACCTCAGGAAATAATTCCGACCATTTTTGCTGTTCACACAAAGACGAAAATTGGCAGTTAGTCGGGTTCCAAAGATCGGTATGGCAACCTAACGAGGTCACTTCGGTGGCTTTGTTACCACTCAGTTTATAGCCCCAATATTGCGGATACAAAAGTAACGAGTCGACTCCTGAAAACTCACCTGAAAAGTATTTTTGCTGCCAGAACAATTGCGCACCCAAGTTCAAGCCTTGCGGCAATCGTGGACTAAAAGACTCACTAAAATCTGGTCGTACTGCATCGTATTCGTCTTTAAACTCAGACACACCATCGTATTCGTAATCCAAAATAGGCAAGGCAAGTTGACCGCCCTTCATGCAGGCAATGGTTGCACCATGAGTGGTAATCGCAATGCTGGAAATAAAATAGCGCTGGGCTAAATCGGCCAGAGTGTCTTTAATCCAGTGCCAAATAGAGTCCACATCCACATGAGGATATGGCGGCGCATCGATCACACCATTAACACGTTTGGCGATATGCAATAAGGCGCCTGTTTGCCCGTCCATCAGGCAAATTTTAATGTTGGTTTTACCAATGTCTAACACCGCCACAACGCGTGTTTTATCAGGTTGCAACACATTAAAGCGAAACACCTCTTCCAAAGCATCGGCGACAGGTTCAAACGATGGCGTTTTGGTTGCCATGATGTCCGCCATGTATTCCCACCAACGCTGCATGACAGGATGATCCGCTAAGGCTTTCGCATCCAGATCGTCTGCATCAAAGGTGGCGTAAAGTCGGCTCTCGTTTCGATCAAGATGAATATAATAGTTACGAATACCATGCTGCTTTAAATGTTCGGCAAGCTCTGGCCAGAGTTCATCATGACGCTTTTTGTATTCGTCTTCACGACCTTTATATAGGTACATGACTGAGGCGTATCTCATAGCGTTTTTGCCTTTTTGCTTTTATTTTTATAGAAAGTGATCAGCACTGGTACACTCACGACCGTGATTAACATCACACCAACGATAATCGTCATAACGATGCCAGGAATATTCAGTAAGCCCATACCAAAGGTCACCAAGCCCATTAGAATCACCGCCAACACCACACCACCAATGGTGCCGCTGCCACCAAGAATACTCACGCCACCTAACACCACCATGGTGATGATGCTTAGCTCCCAACCCGTAGCAATACTTGGACGAGTGCTGCCCAAACGTGACGTAAGCAACACTGAGGCAATACCAGACATCACGCCAACTAGGGTAAACAAAATCAAACGATGTTTGTTAACTTTAATACCTGAATAATAAGACGCTGTGGGGTTATTGCCTATCGCGTAGGTATAACGACCAAATTTAGTGCGATGCAATAGCCAATAAAACACCAAGGCAAAAAAGACAAACAACACCAACTCAAACGAAAACACCCAATAAACGTAGCCCTGACCGAAAAACTCAAAACCAGCGGGATAGTCACGCACCACCTGATCGCCCAATAAGACATAGCTGATACCGCGAAATAAACTCATGGTACCGATTGTCACCACAATAGAGGGAATTTTAAACCCTGTTACCAAAGCACCATTAAACAAACCACAGCCTGCACCAACCAAAACACCAACGCACGCCACCACATACACGGGTGCGCCCATTTGCGCCACTAGTCCCATTAGCGTACTGGAAAGCGAAATGATCGCCGCCACAGAAATATCAATTTCTTTGGCGATAATCAGCATCGCCATCGGCAAAGCAATAAGAGCCTTTTCGGTAAAGTTAAAAGTCGCATCCGATAAATTCCAAGGGTCTAAAAAATAAGGTGATAAATAGGAATTCATTACACACACTAAAACAATGATCAATATTAGTAAGCTTTCCCACCGGAAAAACACTTGTAGTTTACTGGTTGACAACGCATCTGGTGTGGCTGATTTTTTTATTATTGTGTCCATAAAAAGCCTCTTTCTCTTAATGTGATTGCGACGGAGCGGAGCCAACAGACGCCTCTGGCTTGCGAAGAATAATGCGTGCTTTGTCTTTGTCAGACGAGGCGTTCGCCACCACAGCGATAATAATCACCAGTCCAGAAATAGCCATCTGCCAAAAAGGCGATACACCTATAATGGGCAAAGCGTTATTCACCACGCCAATAAACAAGGCGCCAATCACACAACCCACCACGGTTCCCAAACCACCAACGATACTAACACCGCCAATCACACACGCCGCGATCACTTGCAGCTCAAAGCCATTGGCGACATCCACGTAAGCCACAGCAAAACGCGACACCCACAAATAACCGCACAACCCTGCCAATGTGCCTGATACCAAAAAAGCATAAAACTGTACCTTGCCAACATTCACACCAGAATAAAAAGCCGCCATCGGATTGCCGCCTGCGGAATAAAAATTGCGCCCCCATACACTGAATTTCATCGTCCAAAAGGCCAAAAGAATGGTGATAATCGCCATCCAAGCTAATACCGGAATAGACAGAATTTCATATCGCGGCAAGCCAATGAAGGCCTCACTCATTTGGTGAGAATTCACCCATGCGCCGTCTGACAATAAAAAGGTCGCACCGCGATAAATACTCATAGTGCCTAGGGTAATCACAATAGAAGGCACTTTTAATAACCAAACAAACAAGCCATTAATCGCCCCTAAAAACGCCCCCACCCCCAACGCAAGTAACATCAAAACAAACATATTCAAGGTCGGAAAATATTGATTCACCATGGCAACGACCATGCCGGTAAAAGCCACATTGGCCGCCACAGACAAATCAATACAACGGGTTAAAATCACCAGCATTTGGCCTAACGCCAACATGATCAAAATCGACGTATCATTAAAAATACTGATGCTGTTAGACACACTAATGAAGTCCGGACTGATCGTGCCCACTGCCAAAAACATCGCCAGCACAATCATGCTCAAAATGCCTTCGCGAGAATAAATAAAGCGTCTCAACATGTCACATGTCCTCCGGTCGCCAGAGAAACCACTTTTTCAGGTGTCGCATCAGCCCGTGACAACTCACTGACAATCAAGCCTTCGTTCATCACTAAAATCCGATCTGACATACCCATAATTTCCGGCAATTCCGATGACACCATGATGACCGCCAAACCAGAATCCACCAATTCAGACATAAACTCATGTACTGCGGCTTTTGATCCAATATCAATCCCCTTTGTTGGCTCGTCCAAGATAATGACTTTGGGATTAGTCGCGAGCCATTTAGCAATCACCACTTTTTGCTGGTTACCACCGGATAGATTCATTACTTTCTCTTCCCAGCAAGAGGCTTTCACCTGCAAGCGCTCACAATACTGGCGCGCTAGGGACATCTCACTTTTTTGATCCAAATTACCGTGTTTCGCTAAACGGTCCATTTGCGGCAAACTGATGTTTTGATAAATGGGCAACTCCAACACAATCCCTTGCTTCTGACGTTCCTCTGGTACATAGACAATGCCGTTCTCTATCGCGTCTTTTGGTGAGTGAATGATCACCTCTTTGCCATTCATTTTTACCGTGCCAGTCACATGGTCCGTGGTGCCAAACAAAGCCTGCATCACCTCCGTTCTGCCTGAACCCACCAGCCCATAAACACCAAGGATCTCGCCTTTTTTCAAACTAAAACTGATATTAGCGAACTCCGTTGTGTGACATAGGTTACAGACTTCTAATAATGTCTCACCAATTTCTACGTCTTTTTTGGGATACGTGGCGGCTATGCTTCGCGCCACCATCATTTCCACCAGCTGACCTTCATTGGTGTCTTTGATAAAGCCTTCCCCCACATAACAACCATCACGAAACACGGTGTAACGATCTGCCAAGGCAAAAATTTCATCGAACTTATGGGTAATAAAGAGAATCGCTTTGCCTTGTTGCTTGAGTGTATTAACGAGTTCGTAGAGTTCATGAATTTCATGGTGAGACAGAGCGGCTGTAGGCTCGTCTAAAATCACCACCTTGGCGTCAACAGACAAGGCACGCGCAATGCCAACCATATGTTTTTGACCGATACTTAATTCACGTAAAATTTGATTAGGGTCCATGTGGGCATTAATGGACGACAAAATGTCTTGTGAGCGCGACACCATAGCCGACCAATCAATAGAAAAATGCTTGGTCATCAGGCCCTTTTTCATCGGGTAATTGCCCAAAAAGATATTTTCCGCCACCGTCAGATCATCAAATAACACGGTTTCCTGATGAATCGCAGTGATACCTAAGGCATGGGAATCATGAGGCGAATGAAACTGCACAGGTTTGCCGTTAAAAATAATGTCTCCACCATCCGGTTGATAAATGCCAGTCATGGTTTTAACTAGAGTAGATTTGCCTGCGCCATTTTCACCAATTAACGCCGTCACTTGGCCCGGATATAGATGCAAATCGACACCGTCCAGCGCTTTGACACCGGGAAATACCTTGCTTACCTTTTTTAAACTGAAAATTGCCTTGTTCATAACGGCTGCTCTTATTGTTATTGATTCATTATGAAATTATTGAACGAGCAAAACCCCACCCTAGCCCTCCCCTTCAAAAGACACAAGGGGAGGGAACATAAGCTCTTAACTCCTCCCCCAGCGAAGGGGGAGGTTGGGAGAGGGTTAATAGCAACTAAAAAATGGAAGAGAATTCGTCGACGTTGGACTCATCATAAACAAACGGCTTCGCCATGGCGCCGTCACCATTTTCATCCAATGTCAGTGTCCCCATGCGGCCCATTGGGACTTCAGTTTTTGTACCTTTGCCTTTAACAAGGTTGTAAGCCAACATAGTTGCTGAGTAACCAAGGTCTATTGGGTTCCAGATAGCAAAACTATGAATCGCACCGCTATGCACATGTCCTGCTAATTCAGAAGGAAGACCCAAACCGGTCACATAAACTTTGCCCGTTAAGCCCAAATCACTTACGGCTTGTGCAGCCGCCAAAATACCAACCGTGGTAGGTGCCACGATGACATCTAGATCGGGATGATTTTTGATCAAAGCGGTCGCTTCGCGGAAGCTCTTATCCGCAAGGTCATCACCATAGACAGTATCGACAAGTGTTAGATTAGGGAATTGGCTAAGGGAGTTTTTCATCTCACCAATCCAAATATTTTGGTTGGTTGAGGTTGGTGTTGCGCTCAGGATGGCAAACGTACCGGAGGTTTTGCCTTTGGCTTTAATCGCATCCGCAGCAAGCTGGACGTTCATTTCGCCAATCAGGCTGTTACTAGAAGGGTTTAAGTGGATTTGGCGGCCTTCTTTGCCAACACCAGAGTCCCAAGAAATCACTTTAATGCCACGCTGTTGTGCTTTTTTCAAAGCAGGGACCAAGGCATCCGCATCATTGGCAGACACAGCGATGGCATCAACACGCTGTGCGATCAGTGAATTGATGATCTCAATCTGGCCTTCTGCTGTGGTTGATGTAGGGCCTGTGTAAATAATCTCTACGTCACCGAGGCTCTTTTTTGGCTTCTTCTGCACCACGATACGCCGCTTCAAAAAAACCAATGCCCAAAGCCTTCACCAACAACGCGACGCGAACCTGCTCCGCGGCATAGGCACCAGAAGCAAACAAAGTGGCAGACGCCAACACACAAGCTGTGATGAGTTTATTTTTCATAATTATCTCCAAGAGCGCGCTCATCATCACACAACGAGATGTTGTCTTATCCGAGACGCGGTTTATTGTTTTTGTTTTTCCACTATGATCAAACGACACCCTGCCGACTTAATCACTTCTTTACTCTTGTTATCTATTCCATCGTCCGTAATGACGATGTCTATCTGCGACAAAGGACAAATGATCATACTTGATCGGTTTTGAAACTTTGTACTATCAACCAAAAGCACCCGCTGATCGGCTCGATTTATCAGTTTCATTACCGCTTGTACGATCTGAGGATCTGTCTCCATCACACCGTGAGAATTTACCCCGTATGCACCAATAAAAAGAATGTCAGCGTAAGTGTGATTAGCAATATCATTCGGGAACGGACTCAATATAATGTTCTGCTCCCGATGAATTTTGCCGCTCGGCACGGTCACACTGCACTTGCTCTTTTTGATCAGTTGATCAGCAATAGAGAAGGAATTAGTCAGCACCTGCAGCTTTAAGCCACGCATGTACTCAGACATAGCCGATGTGGTTGTGCCACCGCTGATCATGATAGACATATTGTCTGACAATAAATCCACTGCGGCTTTGGCTATACCCCGCTTTACATCCGTATTAATCGTCTGATTGACGGAGTAAGGTCGCCCCAACAAACTGGCATCAGACGGTGGATTGATGGCTTCCGCCCCACCCCGTACACGACGCAGTTTTCCCTCTTTATCCAAAAAGCCGATGTCTCTTCGTATTGTGGCTTCAGACGCCCCTAGTACATCCACTAGATGCGCCACCGTCACAATAGGTCGAGTCTCGACTTCTGATAGGATCACTCTGTGCCTTTCAATTTCGTGCATCGATCATCCTCGATAGTTAATATAATTAATTTTCAATCATTATCAAGCACTATTGATCAAAATTTATCAAATAAGATAAAAAATGCTTGAAAATGATTATTTTTGTTTTAGTATGAAAGTTATCGATCATTCTAACCCGCTGGTTGTGCATAACAAAAATAAATTTAAGCCTTTATTAAATAGTCATAAAACAAAGTTTTACGCTATTAAATAGGCAATACTTGAGGTTAAACGATGTCTACTAACTTACTCCCTAATCTTTGGAACGATGCAGAAGCATCCCTTCTAAGCGACCCAGAATTATTGCAATATCGATCAAACCTGCTTGGTTCTGACATGCGCGTAACCAATTACGGTGGCGGCAATACCTCAGCAAAACTGCAAATGAAGGATCCTCTCACGGGTGAAAAAACCACTGTGCTATGGGTAAAAGGTTCTGGTGGTGATATTGGCTCGATGGGACTGGATGGCTTTTCCACTCTTTATATGGATAAATTGAATCAACTTTTATCACTGTATCGCGGACTTGAGTTTGAAGATGAGATGGTCGCTTACCTTCCGCATTGTACTTACAACCTAAACGCCCGCGCCGCCAGCATTGATACGCCACTTCATGCTTATTTACCTTATCTTCACGTCGATCATCTTCACCCTGACGCCGTGATTGCGATCGCAGCAAGCAAAAACAGCAAGCAACTTACAGAAGACATTTTTAACGGTGACATTGGCTGGCTTCCATGGCGTCGACCAGGTTTTCAGTTAGGCATGGATTTGCATAAAATCGCCACCGAAAATCCGCATTTAAAAGGCGTCGTACTGGAAAGCCATGGTCTTTTTACCTGGGCTAATGACAACAAAGACTGCTACCTCAACTCACTGAATATTATTAACAAAGCACAAACTTGGCTAGAAGAACAAAGTGCTGGCAAAGCCGCCTTTGGTGGTGAGCGATTTAACACATTACCAGACGACAAACGCCAACAAGTGGTTTCAAGCTTAATGCCACTGATTCGTGGTAAAACCAGCGAGAAACAACGTCAAATTGGTCACTTCAATGCGTCCGACGAAGTATTGCAGTTCGTTAACTCTAAAGATCTAGATCGTCTTGCAAAGCTGGGGACCTCCTGCCCTGACCATTTCTTGCGCACTAAGATTCGTCCTTTTGTGGTCAATTACAATCCAGAAACTGACAACCTTGATGAAGTAATCGAATCATTGGACCAAAGCCTTGCAGAATACCGTGAAGATTACGCCGGTTACTACAACCGCTGCAAACGCGATAACAGCCCAGCCATGCGCGATCCAAATCCCGTCATTTACTTGATCCCAGGGGTGGGTATGCTGTCTTTTGCCAAAGACAAAGCCACCGCTCGTATTGCAGGGGAATTCTACGTAAACGCCATCAATGTCATGCGCGGTGCAGACAGCGTCAGCGAATACGTCGGCCTACCAGAACAAGAAGCCTTCGACATTGAATATTGGCTATTAGAAGAAGCCAAGCTGCAACGTATGCCAAAACCCAAATCCTTAGCGGGTCATATCGCCTTGGTAACAGGCGCGGCTGGCGGCATCGGTCTTGCTACCGCCAAACGTCTCGCTAAAGAAGGCGCCAACATCGTATTGATGGACATAGACGAAGACGCTCTGCAAACCGCCCAGGCGAATATGAACAGCGAGTTTGGCAAAGATTGCGCCTCTAGCATCAAGATGGATGTGACCAATGAAGACGATGTCATCCGAGCGGTGAAGCATTGCGCAGTAGCCTTTGGCGGTTTGGATATTGTTGTTTCCAACGCTGGCATAGCCTCTTCCGCGCCATTAGAAGAAACCTCTCTTGCTCTATGGAATAAAAACCAAAGTATCTTATCGACAGGTTATTTCCTGGTTGCTCGTGAAGCCTTTAGTCTGCTAAAACAACAGAACATGGGTGGCAACATGGTGTTTATCGCTAGTAAAAACGGTTTGGTTGCCAGTGCCAACGCCAGCGCCTATTGCGTCGCAAAAGCCGCTGAAATCCAGCTTGCTCGCTGCGTTGCTCTCGAAGGCGCACCGCTGGGCATTCGCGCCAATGTGGTTAACCCAGATGCGGTTTTGCGTGGTTCAAAAATCTGGACTGGAAAATGGAAAGAAGAAAGAGCCAGTGCTTACAAACTCTCAACCGATGATTTGGAAGAACATTATCGCCAACGCAGTATGCTTAAGCTGAATGTATTCCCTGAGGACATTGCCGAAGCCATTTACTTCTTTGCGTCGGAGGCGTCCTCTAAATCGACAGGGAATATTCTGAATGTCGATGCCGGTCACGCACCGTCGTTCACTCGTTAACGACGGTAAATATGTATTCAAAGACCTTTGCACGATCTATCGGCGTCGCGCAAAGGTCTCGATTAAAAGAACAATAAAAAGGAATCACCATGAAACAATTAATTGATCAAAACTGGCTGCAAGAACACAACGCAAAGCAAAAAGCCGCGGTTATCAGCGATTACAATGCGCTAGCAGAGAAACTGGATCGTTCAGGTATTAAAATCGATACTATTTTGCAACAAGCTAAGCAGTTTACCGTCGCCGTTCCCTCTTGGGGTGTTGGCACAGGTGGCACCCGTTTCGCCCGTTTTCCAGGCAAAGGCGAACCTCGCAATATTTTTGAAAAGCTGGATGACTGTTCAGTTATTCAATTGTTATCACAAGCTACACCGGCGGTGTCTCTACATATCCCTTGGGATCGTCCAAAAGATCCAAATGAACTTCGCCAGTACGCTGAGCAATATGGTTTGCATTTTGACGCGATGAACTCCAACACCTTTCAAGATCAAATTGGTCAGGAAGAGTCGTACAAATTCGGTAGTTTAACGCACACGAATAAAGCCGTGCGCGAGCAAGCTATTGCTCACAACATCGACGTAGTAGAATTAGGTCAAAAGCTCGGATCAAAAGCCCTCACTGTTTGGGTAGGCGATGGCTCTAACTTCCCCAGCCAACAACACTTTAAAAACAGCTTCAGCAATTATTTAGACAGCATCAAAGCCGTTTACAACAGCCTGCCAGACGATTGGAACATGCTGCTGGAACACAAAATCTTTGAGCCTGCTTTCTACTCAACTGTGATTCAAGACTGGGGTAGCAGCTACCTTGCCGCAAAAGAAACCGGCGAGCGCTGTTTGTCTCTAGTGGATTTGGGCCATCACGCGCCCAACGTCAACATCGAAATGATCGTCAGCCGTCTTGCGCAATTCGGCAAGCTGGGTGGCTTCCATTTCAACGACAGTAAATACGGCGACGATGATTTGGACAGCGGCTCTATCAACCCTTACCAACTGTTTTTGATCTTCAACGAATTGACCGACATTCGTGCGCAGGATCCGTCTTACCGCCCATTCTACATGTTGGATCAATCACACAACGTCACCGACCCAGTGGAAAGCTTGATGTACAGCGCTGCGGAAGTGCAACGTGCCTTCGTAAAAAGCTTACTAGTCGATCGCAACGCCTTAACACAATACCAAGAAGCAAACGACGCCATGATGGCACAGGCCAGCTTAAAACAAGCTTATAACCTAGATGTTGAGCTCCATATTGCAAATGGCACGCCTCCAGGCCGGAGGCGCCATCGACCCAGTAAGCTGTTACCGTGCTAGCGGCTATCGCGCTGCCGTCGCCAAGGCTCGTCCTGCAGATCCGAATAAAACTGGCTCAGGGATTGTGTAAAAACAATAAACAAGACTCTGATCGCCCCCAAAATATAGCGCTCAAATGAGGCTATATTTTTTTGGCAAAATTAATTTTAGAAACAATGTTTTAATAAAAATATAATTTTATAAATAAAAAATAAAATCATAGTTTTAAACGAAATTATTATGACCTATATTTAACCAAGACAAGAAAATCCAGAATAATAAAAGGATTGAAAATGCATACATTATTAAGTCAACCAACCTATGTCATGCCAAAGGCACGTACCATAGAACTGATCGAGCGACTCACCGACAATCTTATCAACATTGAAGATACTACTGGCGATTTTTTGCTGCGCCTTGAAGATGGTCGTGTCATCGATACCAAAGGCTGGGCTGGCTGGGAGTGGACTCATGGAATAGGTTTATATGGCTTGTTCAAATACTGGCAAACCACCAATGATCCCAAAACATTAAACATCATTCACGACTGGTTCGAACAACGTCTTAACGAAGGCACACCAACCAAAAACATCAATACTGTCGCCCCCTTTTTAACGTTAGCGTGTTTGCATGAACGGACACCAAAAGAATCTTGGATTCCGTATCTAGAGGAATGGGCTGAATGGGTATTGTACGACATGCCACGCGTACAAGAAGGCGGTTTGCAGCACATCGTTTACAACAGCGTGAACCACAATCAAATGTGGGATGACACCTTAATGATGAGTGTTTTACCTCTCGCTAAAATCGGTACATTGCTTAATAAGCCCGAGTATGTCGAAGAAGCGAAATACCAGTTTTTAACCCATATTCAATACCTAATGGACACGAAAAGCGGCCTTTGGTTTCACGGCTGGACGTTTGAAGGCAACCACAACTTTGCCAAGGCCCTATGGGCATCGTGGTAATAGCTGGATCACCATCGTCATTCCAGAATTCATCGAATTATTAAATTTGGCCGAAAGTGACCCAATTCGTCGCTTCTTGCTATCGACGCTGGAACGACAAGTGAAAGCCCTGAGCGAGCTGCAACACAGCGACGGTCTTTGGCACACCTTGTTAGACGATAACAGCACTTACCTAGAAGCTTCCGCATCGGCTGGATTTGCGTATGGCATCTTAAAAGCGATACGTAAACGCTACCTATCTAAGGATTATTTGCCTATGGCTGAAAAAGCCATCAAAGCCGTTTGTAGCAACATAAACGAGCAAGGCGAACTGCAAAATACCTCGTTTGGTACCGCCATGGGGAACGATCTAGAGTATTACAAAAACATCAAAATCACCGCCATGCCTTATGGGCAAGCCATGGCGATTTTGTGTCTTAGCGAATATTTACGTCGCTATATCTAGCAATCCGCTAGGGAAAAAACGAACCCTCTATTTCTTAAAACGACAATAAAGATAAAAAGGATAAGAAAATGAAACTTAAACGACTTAGTACCGCATTAACCCTTATTGGCTTGGGAATAACGTCTGCATCAGCCTACGCGGAAAATTTGCGCTTCGGTTATGCCAGCAACGCCACTCCAACCGTTGAAGCAATGAAAAAATTTGCTGAATTGGTCGATCAAAAAACCCAAGGCGATGTCACCGTCACCTTTTTCCCTGACAGCCAACTGGGTGGCGAGCGGGAAATGGTCGAACTACTACAAGCAGGCTTATTGGATATGACCAAAGTCAGTGGTGGCCTCATGGAAAGTTTTGCCCCAGTTTATGGCGTTTTCTCTATGCCTTATCTGTTTGACAGCCAAGCGCATTTTTACAAAGTCATGGACAATCCAGACATCACTACACCAATTTATGAGTCTTCAAAAGACCAAGGCATTTTAGGGCTAACCTACTACGACAGCGGCGCACGCAGCTTTTATACGTCCGAAAAAATCATCCGCAGCGTGGACGACCTTAAGGGTCTAAAAATACGCGTCATGCAAAGTCCAACCTCTATTAAAATGGTCAAAATGCTCGGCGGATCGCCTATCGCTATGGGGCAAGCTGACGTCTATTCGTCTATTCAACAGGGCGTATTAGATGGCGCAGAAAACAACGAGTTTGCCTTGACCATTGCTCGCCACGCCGAGGTCGCTAAACATTTTTCCTATGACCTGCACTCAAGGGTACCAGATGTACTATTGATATCTAACGCGACCATGCAGCGTTTGAATCCAGACCAACAAACGGCGGTGAGAGAAGCCGCAAAAGAATCCACAGAATTCCATAAGCAAGTATGGGCGCAAGCGGTCAATGACGCCAAAGAGACCAGTGAAAAGCAATTTGGTGTGACCTTTTATTACCCAGATATCAGCGAATTCCAAGCCGCCGTACAGCCTATGTACGACGAGCCTCAAATCTGAGCCTGAAAAATATAAGGTCTACGAAGCAATTCGCCAGCAAGCGGAGCCAAAGTAATGCCAACCATAAGACGTTTCCTAGATATATTTTTGGGGACAAGTTGCTCACTCTTACTGCTCAGCATGGTCGGTGTACTATGCTGGCAAGTGATCAGTCGCTACGTATTTAACGATCCTTCAACCTATACCGAAGAATTGTTGCGACTGGGATTGGTCTGGTTGTCTCTGTTAGGAGCCGCTTATTCTGCTGGCCGTGGTTCCCACATGGCCATTGACCTACTGCGCGATATTGCGCGTGGTAGGTTTCGCAAATTTCTTAAGCTGTTGGCTCCAATCAGTTTTATTATTTTCAGCGTCTATGTGCTGATCATGGGTGGCTTACATAGTATGCAGATCTCGTCCAAACAGCTCACAGCGGTATTACAACTGCCAATGTCGAGTTTTTATGCCGCGCTGCCCGTGTGCGGTGTGTTGTTGATTTTGTACGCCATTTTAAATTTGATTGATGTCATCAAAACACCTGCCGATGAAGCACCTGTAGACGACATCAAAAAATCACTCAGTATGGGAGAATAGACATGGCAGGTGAAGCAAGCTTAGTGCTGATTATTACCTTTTCGATCCTGTCTCTTTTAGGATTGCCTTTAGCGATTGCACTGGTGGCATCGTCTTTAGCCGCTGTTACCATGATGGTACCCGTCGATATGGCGCTCTTCACATCAGCGCAAAAAATGGTCGCCAGCTTGGACAGTTTTTCATTATTAGCCGTACCATTTTTTATTCTCTCTGGAGTGATTATGAACTCCGGTGGTATCGCTATTCGTTTGGTGAATTTCGCTAAGCTACTGGCAGGACGCATTCCTGGTTCCTTAGCGCAAACCAACATCGCCGGTAATGTATTGTTTGGTTGTATTTCGGGTTCTGCGATTGCCGCATCGACTTCCATTGGTAGTGTGATGGTGCCGATTCAAGCCAAAGAAGGTTACGACCGAGCTTTTGCTGCAGCGGTTAATATTGCCTCTGCACCAACGGGCATGTTGGTGCCACCGACGACGGCCTTTATCATTTACTCCTTGGTGTCTGGTGGTACATCAGTAGCGGCTTTGTTTTTAGGGGGTGCCGTCGCAGGTATTATTTGGGCATTAGGCTTGGTACTGGTCACCGTTATTATTGCCAAAAAACGCAAATATCCTTTGTCTGATCGAGTACCTTTTAAAGAAGCGGTTAAAATCACGCTGGATGCTATTCCTAGCTTGTTCTTAATTGTCTTTATTATTGGTGGGATTGTTATGGGCGTGGTAACACCGGTGGAAGCCTCTGGCATTGCGGTCATTTATACCATGATTTTGGCATTTTTCATCCACAAGACCACACCACTTAAAGCACTTCCTAAGTTTCTAATCGAGACGTCTCACATTACTGGCACCATCATGTTGCTGTTGGCAGCGTCAGCTACCTTGTCTTTCGCCATGGCGTTTACTGGCATTCCAACCGCGATATCCGCTTTGATTCTAGGAATTTCTAACGACCCCATCATGGTTATGCTGATCATCAATATTTTATTGTTGGTTGTTGGCTGCTTTATGGACATTGGGCCGGCGATTCTAATTTTCACGCCGATCTTGCTACCGATTGCCATGAAAGTTGGCTACGACCCTGTGCACTTTGGCGTCGTTATGATCTTCAACCTCGCCATCGGCACTATTACACCACCTGTCGGGACCGGCTTATTCGTCGGGGCTACCGTTGCCAAGGTGAAAGTGGAAAAAGTCATCGTCGCCCTCGCACCCTTTTACTTAGTGCTTTTCAGCTTGCTTGCTGTTATCTCCTACGTACCGATCATCACCTTGTACTTGCCATCATTATTTGGGCTTTGAATGGATAGTTTTGAATGAATAACTTTGGGGTTTAAAACAATTCATTGATTTAAAATCCGTATGAGAGCTGAATGGCTCCCATGCGGTTTTTTAATCATAGCAAATCAGCTCAACCGGTTTACTAAAGCAGCAATGTCTTGCTTTGCTTTTTTGACCGACGAAGCATGACGGTCATCTGCAAACTCTTGGTATTCCGAACCAATTTCGTAAAATGTATCAACGCCCAAGTACTTGGCCAATTCTTTGATGTGCGGACCAAGATGATTCATCTGTTCGCGTACACCACCAACACCAAATCCAAACTCACCGGATGACGTCAGTAATACTAAGGTCTTTCCGGACAAGATAGGTTCAATCGGAAAATCCCCTCGAGCCAAATCAAAGGTAAAGGTTTTATTTACCCTCAACATTTGATCAAACCATGCTTTCAATACCGCTGGCATTCCGTAGTTATACATGGGGGCGGTAATCACAATGACATCGGCCTTAGCCATTTCATCAAAATAAGTATCTGATTCAACCAAGGCGAATTGCTGTGATTCACTTCTTTTCTGCTCTGGGGTAAATGCTGCGGCAATCCAATCTTGACTGATAAAAGTTGGAGGATTAAGACCAAGATCGCGATAAACCACCTTGTCCTGATGATTTTTACTCAGCCATGCATCTATAAAACAACGCCCAAATGACTTCGAGATCGAATTATAGCTTGCCGTCGAATTATCAGTACGACGCACACTGGAATCGATATGTAAGATGTTTTTCATGTTTAATGCCTCTCTCATTGATAGTTAGTAGGCATAGTGTGTTCGGCAATCGTTTTAGTGACAAATGGTCTTATTTTTCCTATAAAGTAGTTATTCTCACCCATAGAGTGCCTTTATGTTTCAGCAACTCCCCTCGTTAAATGCTATTAAAGCCTTTGAATCCGCTGCTCGATTAAACAGCTTTAAAGACGCCGCCAATGAACTAAATGTGACACCTACGGCGATTTCTCATCAAATAAGAGCACTTGAAGACAGCTTAACAGTAAGGCTGTTTGAACGAAAAACACGAGCGGTGACGTTAACAATAGAAGGCGAATTATTGGCTGAATCAGCCAATCAATCCCTGCAAAATTTACTATCAACAGTAAATCAATTAAAAGGCTCTCCTCGCACATTAACCATCAGCACAACCAGCTCGTTTGCAGCTATGTGGTTAGTCCCCAATCTTGCCGACTTTCAGCAGCAACACCCAGACATAGATATTCAAATAAGAGCAGAAGAAGCGCTCATAGATATAGAACATGATAGACGTGTAGACATGGCAATTCGCTACGGAGAACCGCCTAAACAACCTGAAACTAAGACACTTATTTATCAACCTTTAATTCAAGAATCAATTGGCTTCTTTGCGACACCAGACTATTGGAAAAAATACAGTGAAAATCCGTCTGAAGTTGTACTCTTCTGCACTCAATGGAAGAATCCAAACCTACCTAATTTAGGCATAGAGGAAGCGATAAAAAGTATCGTCGTCGGCTCTCAAACAAATATTCGCTATTTCAACGACGAAAATCTAACCGCTCAGGCGGCACTTTCTGGACAAGGCATTGCCCTCATTAGCCAACTCGCTGCCGCAAACTCAGTGAAAAACACTTGGCTAATCCAAGGGACGGAGGAAATGGCAATCCCCCTCTCAGGATTACATTACTACTTGGTTATACCCAAGCGATTGCAAACTAACCAAGCTGCCATTCGTTTTAAAAAATGGTTGCAATCGAGGTTAGCCAAAAACCAGCCCATGGTTTAGATTCTAATCACTTATCTTTTTATAAAAATATTTACGACAGGTACTTTCATCCATTCGCTTGAGGACAAAGACTAGAATCCCAATCACGGTCACAGCAAAGGCGATCCGTCCCCAGAAAATAGTCATAAAGTCCGCGCCAATTAACAGAATCAGCAGGGTGTCTTCAATCAAGCTATGAAGTAGATTGAGTAGCATCATGGCGACGAAAATATCCCGTGGGGAAATGTGTCCTCGTTTTGCCTCATTAATAAGCAAACCGCCACCAAAAGAAACACCTAGTGTGATGCCAACAATCGTCAAGTTGGTGGCTTCTCGGCTGATACCAAGCACAGACAAAACTGGCTCTAAGCAATATTGCCATCAGCTTTTCGATGCCAAGTAATTTCAGCAAACGTAACAGAGTCATTAACGCAGCGATCACCACAAAAATCATCGCAAGACTTTGAAGTTGGTCAAGCGCCCACGCTATATAGCTAGGATCACTGGTTGGTATATGTTTCCAAACAGTCTGCGCAGTTGTGTTTAATAGATCTCCGCTTTGATAAATGTGGTGAAGTATCCACCCCATTAATAATCCACCACCAAGACGAATCACCAGTGTCGCAACAATCCCAACGCCAGCTTTTTTTGCCACCGCCACTTCTACTGGCAATGAGTGTGCGAGCAGTAATAACGTTCCTAAAATAGAGACTTGAGCGACGGTTAAGTCAGCATCTAAACTCATAAATACCACAAGCCCAGCGTACATATTGGTAACGAGCGTTGTTGCCCAAACCAAGCCCATCTCACTGGGCAAACCAACTAAAGACATAACAGGACTCAACCAGTTACTTAGCAGCTCTATCCCACCAAACTCTTCAATAACCTTGATCACGATAATAATCGGGATCATGATCTTATAAAGCGTCCAGGTGACATCAATAATCTCTTTCCAGAGACCATTCCACAAAAGTCCAACCCAACGGGATATGCGTTTATTCACTTATCTTGCTCCAAACAATTTATAAATGAAGTCTATTGAGATAAGAAGAAATATGTCGATCAATTTAATAATTGATAACGCTAAATATTTCTAATATAAAAGCTATTAAGAAATTTACTTTCGTATAATTATTATTTTGAGAAATTTATGGAGTTAGACAAAATAGACCGAAAGATCCTAGCCATCTTGCAACGAAATAATCGTATCGCAAACGTGGAACTGGCCGAAGAAGTAGGCTTATCACCACCAGCTTGCCATAAAAGAGTAAAACGACTGAGAGATGACAACATCATTGTGGGTGATGTCTCTATTGTAAATCCAGAATTGAGCGGGAATAAGCTGACTTTGCTGGTGTCAGTAGAAATGGAGCGAGACCGAAAAGAGGTGTATGACGCTTTTAAGCGCGTCGTGAGTAAAGCCCCAGAAGTTAGACATTGCTACCAAATAACTGGCAGCTACGATTTTATGATGGTTGTCACTGTGCCGGATATCCAAGCTTATGAAAGCTTTGTCGACCGAGTACTTCACACCGAAGCCAACATCCGAAAATTCCAAACTTCTGTGTCACTTCGAACCGTGAAATCCTCAACTGAAATTCCTTTAAACGGATAATGACAACTTCACTCTATTAGGTTTAATGCTTTATTAAGCGCTTGAGCAAGATACTTCGGTTCAACTGATGTGAGCGTGACAAAATCACATTGTTGAAATTCGCTGAATATTTTGATGGCTTCGACGAAAGCGTTAATGACTTGCTCATCATCAAATGCTTTTTCGCCCAGCTGCGACTCTAAATGCAGAGATTTGATTTCTAAGCGGCGCTCTTTTCGGTGGGCTTTGCAATCCATGCGCCCAATGAATTCACCACGAAACAATAACGGCAGGGAAAAATAGCCATACTGGCGTTTGAGACTCTGGCACATAACATTCAATCTGATAGTCATACTGAAACAGGCTTTTAAGTCGGTCTCTCTGAATGACGCTGTTATCAAAGGGCGAAAGAATCAATAAACGTTTGTTGATACTCGGCAAGCGAGCTTCTAACACACCGGTTTCAATAAAGTATGTCTCGCCATTGTTTAGCATGACTTGCTCTAACAAACCTTGTACCAAGCGCTCATTGACCAAGGCTTTCATAGCATTGCGCAGCTCTGTATTACGCCTTAGATACGTCAGACCTTTCAGAGACACTAAACCATGACAACGCAGCTGTTGGTCAAGCATGTGTGTCACAAACTCGTCCAGACTGGGCATAAGGGTATTCACCTGATTCGGCAAAACCCGCTCGGTTAGATCATAATTTTTCTGAAAGCCGACGCGATCTTTCACCATCAAATCACCTTCCATAAACAACTGTTCGAGTGCTTTTTTCGCAGGTTTCCAATCCCACCAACCAGCACGATTACTGGTTTTGGTTTCGACATCACGTGAGCGCAACGGCCCTTCTGCACGAATACGCGCTAATAATTCAGCCATGAGCTTTCGATCAGGGTGTTTATTCCAATGAGTTTGACCGCTTTTAATCGCATGCTTGTAAGGCAAAGAAAAACGAAAATCATCAATCGGTAGAAACGCCGCCGCGTGGGACCAATATTCAAAAATATCCCCATCCAGCAACATTTGATTGGTCATCGAAGGTTCGAACTTAGGTACTCTAGAATGCAGCACATGATGATGCGCCCGCTCCACGACCGAAATGGTATCGATCTGCACGTAACCTAAATGACTCACGGCTTTCCGTGCACCAGCCAAGCCACTACCAAACAGATTCGTTTGTAACAAGCCTTGGGAAGCCAAAGCCAAACGACGCAAGCGAGAGAGGTCTTTATTAGATTTGAGGCTCAATCATACTGATGTAAAACCTTATTCAATTATTAAATTCGGCAAACGATCTGGCCTGTTATACGCTTTTCCCAATTTTTCAAAGTGACGGAACGATATTTCTGCATGATGTCATCCGCAACGAAGGACGTAATGCCAACATGGTCCAATAAGGCCGTCATGACAGACTCGGCCGCTCGAACCGCACCATCTTCGCACTTTAACGCAATGGCGAGTTTTAGCTCAGGAATCGCAGCAATATAAACACCTTCGGCACCCACTTTAAGGAACACACGTTTTTGCAATATCGTCATCATATCGGTGCAATAACGATCGGTTCCCGCCACCATAAAAGGATGTTTCACCACTGCGTCATATAAGGTTTTACAGGCTTTTTGGCGCGCTTCCGATAAGTTTTCAAGGCAGGCAAACTTGGCAAAAGACAATGCAAGATTAGTCAGCGGCATCGCCCATGTTGGCGCGGAACACCCATCTGGAGACCAAGGCGCTGTGCTGTAATCATACTCACACATCTCAGCCATGGTATCAGCAATCTTCTGTTGTACGGGGTGATCGATGCCTATGTAACCCTGCGATGGCGCGCCGAGCAATTTGGCTAGTCCCAGCATACCTGCATGTTTACCAGAGCAATTATTATGCAATTGATTCGGCTTTTTTCCTTCGCTTGCTAGCGCATAACTTGCCTCAGCGCGGGATGGCCAATGACAGCCACATTCAAAGTCGGCTTCAGACAATGCAAGCTTATCTAACATGCTTTGTACTGTTGCCACATGCTCTGGCTCGCCACTATGAGACGCACAGCAGATAGCAATTTCTTCCCCACTAAAAGCAAAGCGTTCAGCTCCTCCCATCTCAATAAAGGCCAAAACTTGCATGGCTTTTATCGCGCTGCGAGGATAAACCAACGCATCTACATCACCCCAAGATTCAACCACTTCGCCAGTACTTGAAACAATAACCGCCTTAATACTGTGTTCGCTTTCAACAATACCGCCGCGTGTCACTTGCACGGAAAGAGGAGCATGCTGCATCTGATTATTCCTTTATCTAAAAATGGAAGTGACTATCTAAATAGTGACTATTAAATGAATACTCACACCGACTCGGGGTGGCGACGAATGTAGCCTGTCGCCACTCGGCCTTCAATTAGGTCATTAAGCTCAGAGATCGGCAATGGATGACTGAATAAAAACCCCTGATAAAACTGACAACCGATCAACTGCAGCGCCGCTAGCTGCTTTTCGTTTTCAACACCTTCTGCAATCACCATCAAGTTTAAATTTTGGCTAAGATGAAGGATAGTATTAACGATGGACAAACTACGCTTATCAGACAGCAAATCGCTGACAAAGGATTTATCAATTTTGAGTTGATCTAAAGGTAAACGTTTGAGTAAATTTAGCGAAGAAAAACCCGTTCCAAAGTCGTCTAATGACCATGTCACGCCAATGTCTTTCAAGGCATTCATTTTTTTAATCACAACATCCATATCATCAGCCAATGCCGTTTCAGTCAGTTCCAGCTTGAGTTTAGATGGCGTAGCGCCGCTTAATAATAGAATCGTCTTAACCTCTTGAACAAAGTCTGGCTGGCGGAATTGTGTGGCACTAACATTGACCGAGACAGTCAAATGACTTGTTAACTCAGATTGTTCCCATTCCGCTAACTGTGCACAAGCCGTGCGTAAGCCCCATGCTCCCATGGGAATGATAAGTCCTGTTTCTTCGGCAAGCGGAATAAATTCCAACGGAGGAATATTGCCTCGAGTAGGATGATTCCAACGCAGAAGAGCTTCTACACCCAAAATGCGTCCAGCAATGTCAACTTGAGGTTGATAGTGAAAATGGTATTCCCCACGCGCAATAGCCAAACGCATATCACTTTCCAAGGTGCTACGTGCTTTCATATCCGACTGCATCATTACGATAACAATACTAATACCCACTACACCGGTAATATTGTTCATCCAAACGCCAACAGAACGCCCATCAACAGGAGCAACTAGATAGGACCAAGAAAGCGGAACTATATTAAGCTCTAGAGCTAGAAAAAGCAGTAAACCCATGACCGGTAATAGTAAGCGTAGATAGATCCCCTCACGATGAAAAATAAGAAAAGTCGCCGCGCAGACAGGCAATAAATTCATATGAATAGACGGCGGAATATTATCGATAGGCACATCACTGAGGCTTGATAATACAATGGTCAACAAAAGCACATGACTCATAATAATGGCAGCACTGCGCAGATGATTCGCAACGCCGAGCACAACAATCACTATTCCTGTTGTCGCTGAAAGTAGACTAATCAGAGCAAGTAAAAAAGTACCTTCGCTCAAATAATATGCGCCCCAACCTGCACTCAAAAAAACAGTGATAAAACCACCAAACAGGATGAGATTCTTCACTCGCTTATTATGACGGCCGGTAGGTGTCCATTTAGAAGTATCATCCTTCGTAAGACGACAGAATTGACGGCACAGGCTTTTCAACTGAAGATCCTTCTAAATTAAATAAAAATTGAAAACTAACCATTTATAAAACCTCGGATATCAATCCAATGCAACAGAGGTTTGCAGATAATCATCACAGACTTCCAGTTCGTAAACCGTTTTTGATTCAACTAGGCAGTTACGCATTTCATTACGTGCACGCTGGTAGGATTCATCGTTAAGATCGCTAATTTTTTCCCATTGCTCTCGACTTGGCCATTGGGCATAACCTACCAAAATATTGGGCTTATCTGACGTGTGCAGCCTTGAACCAAAACTACCGCAGTGTTTATAAATCGCTTTTGTAACGTCAAGCCATGCGTTACGAAAAGACGCTTCCGTACCTTCTTTGATTTCAAATTCATAAACGGCAATAAACATCCTTTTCTCCTTAGGTTCCTAACATGTCATAGTTTTTATTTAGCCAAGTACAGGTCTAAAAAGACGTGTCTAGCGGTGTAGATACTTTAAACTAGTCTTCGCTTGTAGTAATGGCAGATTACGGTCGTTCCTCCCTCATACTGCCCTACAAGGGATGAAGACCGTCGCAGAAAGCACAACTTATTTCTGTTTACACTGGATGCGCGGGCAGTGTCCAAATCTCGTCGGCGTATTCTTGTATGGTGCGATCCGATGAGAATTTCCCCATGCGAGCAGTGTTTAATACGGCCATGCGAAGTCCAACGAGGTTTATCTTGGTAAGCGTCTGACACCCGTTGTTGACAATCCATGTAGGCGCGATAATCGGCCATAACTTTATAAGGGTCTCCACCTTGAAGTAGGCTGTTTCGAATACTGTCAAAAGCATGAGGGTCGTTTGGCGAAAAATGACCCGAGCAGAGCCAGTCTAATGCCCCTTTTAGTTCTTCATCTTGCTGATAATACTGGTAAGGGTTATAGCCTTTATGATCCAACGCCCGCACTTGGTCGACGTTTAAACCAAATATAAAAATATTGTCGGGGCCGACTTCTTCGAGTATCTCCACATTTGCGCCATCCATGGTCCCTATGGTAATCGCACCATTTAATGCCAACTTCATGTTGCCAGTACCAGATGCTTCTTTACCTGCGGTGGATATTTGCTCAGACAAATCCGCCGCCGGAATAATGTGTGACGCCAACGAAACACGGTAATTAGGCAAAAAGGCGACTTTCAATTTCCCCTTAATACGAGGGTCATTATTAATCACTTTTGCCACACTATTAATGGCGTAAATAATATCTTTTGCCAACGCATAACCCGGTGCTGCTTTTGCGCCAAAAATAAACACTCTTGGCACCGTGTTACTTTCTGGATGATTCAATAAACGATGGTATAAGGTCAAAATATTTAATAGGGTTAGATGCTGGCGCTTGTATTCATGCAAGCGTTTGATCTGCACATCAAACAAGGCAAATGGGTCCACATCGATGTCGCATTCTTTTTTAATGATCTTAGCAAGATGCACTTTATTTTGGTGTTTTACCGCCATGAAATCGTCTAAAAAAGCGTTATCATCCAAGAAGCTTTCTAATGTACGCAAGCGTTCTAAATTCTTCGGCCAATCTCTATCAATCCCATATCGTTCGAAAAGTTGTACCAATCCGGGATTACAACCTAACAACCAACGACGAGGGGTGATGCCATTGGTTTTGTTGGTAAATTTTCCTGGATAAAGCTGATCAAAATGCGGGAAAAGTTCACTCTTCAGCAGTTGAGAATGCAGCGCCGCCACACCATTGACTTTATGACTGGCGATCACCGCCAAATGCGCCATACGGATCATTTTATGCTCGCCTTCTTCAATGATAGACAAGGCACGGCATATATCGTCACGACCCGGCCAGTGCTGAGCCACTTCCCCCATAAAGCGGTGGTTAATTTCATAAATAAGCTGCAAATGTCGCGGTAGCACTTTTTCAAATAGCCCAACGCTCCATTTTTCGAGCGCTTCTGGTAATAAGGTGTGGTTGGTATACGCAAAAGTACGAGTGACAATATCCCACGTGGTGTCCCAACTAAGGTGTTTGTCATCCAACAGTACTCGAGTCAATTCCACTATGGCGATGGCGGGATGCGTATCGTTCAATTGAATCACCGCTTTGTCAGGCAACTTAGTCCAATCCGAGTTCATTTTTTCAAAGCGGCGTAAAATATCGGCCAAAGAACACGCCACAAAAAAGTACTGTTGCACCAAACGCAGCTCTTTACCGTTAGCATTTTGATCGTTGGGATACAAAACCTTAGAAATCGTCTCGCCCATGGCTTTAGAACGAACCGCTTCGACATAATCGCCTTTGTTAAATTCTTCTAAATCAAAATCTTCCGTAGAATGAGAAGACCATAAACGTAAGAAGTTCACGGTTCTTGTATCATAACCGGCGACGGGGATATCAAATGGCACGCCCATCACGCTACGGGTGTCTACCCATACAGGACGACTGTTACCCGCGCTGTCATACACTGTTTCTACACGGCCATAATATTGAATCGTCTGGGAATATTCAGGGCGAATAATGTCCCATGGCGTCCCGTATTTAATCCAAGTATCTGGGTGTTCTACTTGCTTGCCCTGTAAAAATTCTTGTTTGAATAAACCAAATTCGTAATAAATCCCATAACCAATTGCGGGTAAATCGAGGGTCGCTAACGAGTCTAAAAAGCAAGCGGCCAATCGGCCAAGTCCGCCGTTGCCCAAGCCCATGTCCATTTCTTCGTCACAGATCTGTTCCCAGTCTAAACCCAGCTCTTCAATGGCTTGTTTCGCGGCGTCATATACACCGATATTATGGGCGTTATTGATCAACATACGCCCCATCAGATATTCCATCGATAGGTAATAAACACGGCGTACATTATTGCGATTATGAGCGATTTGAGTCGCTGACATGTCATCGGTGATACGATCACGAATCGCTAAGGATAAAGCTAACCACCAATCCCTAGGAGTAGCCTGCTGAGGTAAATGCACCAAGGTATAGCGTAAATGGTGCAAAATACTTTCTTTCATACTTTGACGCGAAGCAACACCATGAAAAGCACCATCGGGGATTAAATCCGTCGTTAAAGACATAGTCTGTCACCTCATATTTACGTTAGACCATCAGTGTAACGCCTGAATTGAGACAATAAATGTTTTCTTTTAAAAAAGCGTCATACGGAAAAGCTAAAATATTTTCATTAATAAAAAAACAATCACCAAAAATAAAAAGAAAGACACGCCTTGCCAGAACATGACTGGGTTACGCTGTATTAAGGGTGGTCGAGTGCGGTCGAGGAAAGTTTGATTTGGATGATGCAAGTCGTAAACAAATTCGGCCACTTCTTCATAGCGTTTTAGCGGGTTGATATGAAGGGCTTTATGCAATGCATCATCAATCCATACAGGCAATTCAGAGTCTTCCGTCATTACACTGCGATAGCGAAGGCGTTGTTGAGCAGCGATGCTTTTTGCTTGAGCTATTTTGGGATGATAAGGAAACTGATTGCCAGATAACATTTGATAAGCAATAACGCCGAGAGCGTAAATATCAGAGCGTTCAGTGCCCCCGTAACCAAGAAAATATTCTGGTGCCGAATAGCGCATGGTGCCTCGTAAGGCGTCTTCATCTTTGGTGTTGCTGACACCAGCAATATGAGTGGAACCAAAATCAATGATTTTCACGGTACCATGTTTGTCGATCATGATGTTGGCAGGACGAATGTCTTGATGAATCATACTCTTACGATGAAACGCCTGCAGTCCATTAGCGATTTGTGAAATGATGTCTCGGGTTTGTTCCAGCGATGGTTTGGGATGATCTCTCATCCATTGAGCCAAAGATTGACCGTCAATGTATTCCATTAGCAAATAGAGAAATTTTCGTTGTCGCGACGATTCTATGGCTTTAACCACATGAGGGTTCTGAACCCGCTTAGCAATCCAGTCTTCTAACATGAAGTTTTCCAAATACGCCGTATCATCACTCAATTCTACCGACGGTGTTTTAATCACCACAAACTCACTACTCTCTATATCGCGGGCTAAAAACACATGACTGCGGCTGCTCACATAAATAGAGCGCACTATTTCGTAGCCATCAAACAACATTCTTTCTCTTAATGGCGGCGGCACAGGTAATTGACTAACGCGCTGTTGCATATCTTCCTGCTGATAACTTGGTACGTCATCCACTCGAACGATCTGAATGCTCAAGTTGTCGTCACTGCCATTTTCCAATGCCTGTGAAATAATTTGCTCTGCAGCTTGATCCAAACTTTCTGTTGCAACAATACAAGTAATGATTTGCTCTGCATCAATAAATTCATACACGCCATCGGTTGCCATCACAAACTTATCACCTTTGTTCACAGGCAAAATTTGATAATCCAAGACAAGAATTGGTTCTATGCCTAAGGCACGTGTCAAATAGCTCTCATTGACGGATACAGTGCGACAATGATCTTGAGTCAGTTGCTCGAGTTTTCCATCGAGTAGGCGATAAACACGACTGTCACCTAAATGAAAAATATGCGCGGCATTGGCACACACCACAATCGCGGCAAACGTACAAACATAACCTTTGTCTTTATCGAATCGGCTTGGACCATTTTGGGTTTGAGAATAGAGAGCGGCATTGATGGATTTGATCACTTTTTCGCCAGACACCTTCACCGACCACGCGTCCAGGGTATGGTAAAAATCCTCTAGAAATCGCGTAATGGCGAACTCACTAGCGGCTTGGCTAACAGGGCTTGAACTGATGCCATCAGCGATGGCAAGCGCCACCCCCCTGCTCGTTAACAGTGGTTCTGTTGGTATTCGACACCCCAGAAAATCTTGATTGATGTCTTTTTTACCCTTATTCGTGGCACGGCCAATACTGATACTCAGTGTTTTCATTAAAATCCCTAAATACAAAAAACTCTGCAAGCATAAATACTTACAGAGTTTTTAAAAAAGCCGTCTTATGCCAATTTACGCGACGCAGACGTTCTCACATGCGTCAGGTAAAGAGGTAACCCCACCAGTAAAAGACCTCCGGCTAAGTTGCCCAACACCGTTGGAATCTCGTTCCAAATCAAATAATCCATAAAAGTAAAATCCCCCCCATGATCATAGAAAATGGGAACAAAAACATATTAACGATGGAGTGTTCAAAGCCCATGTAAAAGAACAACATCACCGGCATCCACATGGCCGCCATTTTGGCACCAGCAGAGGTCGAGATCATGGCACCTACCACACCCATAGACACCATCCAGTTGCACAACATGCCCCTAATAAAAATGGTAAACCAACCGCCCGCACCATGAGACTGATAACCCAAGGTACGCGACTCACCAATGGAGCTTACTTTCGCAGCCAACGCGCCGCCATCCGTGGCATAACCGTAAGTCAAAATAAATGACATAAAAAACGCCGTGGTTAATGCCCCAGCAAAGTTACCAATAAATACTAAGCCCCAATTACGCAGTACTTGTGCGGGTGTCACGCCTGGGCGTTTATCAAACAACGCCAAAGGGACAAGCGTAAACACGCCAGTGAGCAGATCAAACTTCATCAAATACAGCATGATAAAGCCCACAGGAAACAGCACAGCGCCCAACAATGGACTACCCGTTTGTGTGGCTACGGTAATAGCAAACACAGCCGCTAGGCCAAGAATCGCCCCCGCCATAAACGCACGAATGATGGTATCCTTCGTCGACATGTAGACCTTTTGCTCACCTGCGTCGACCATTTTGGTGACAAATTCACTTGGTTCTATGTACGCCATTTTTACGCCCTCTTGTCTTTAGATTGCCGAAAACCAGCAATTCGTCATTCAAAACTCGTTCATTAAAATGTCTTCATTACCATGATTTATAAGGTAAAAATTTCCCATTTAACGTCAAAATAACCCGATCACCCTTGGGGTTTTCTTCTTTGTCGACGGTCATAGAAAAATCAATCGCGCTCATGATGCCGTCACCAAATTTTTCTTGAATCACCTCTTTAAGCGTGGGTCCATAAACGCCCACCACTTCATACAAGCGGTAAATTAAGGGATCTTGCGGAATCACGTGATCCCAAGTTTTGGTTGGGTATTCCATCAGGGCGGATTTAGCTTCTGCTGATAAACCTAAAAAAGCCACCAGCTTATCCGCCACGTCTTCTGAGCAACTGTTCATGCCTAAACAGGCTGAGGTGATCCAAACATCGGTCATGCCAGTGGCTTTCGCGATAGATTCCCAACTCAGATTTTTCTCTTTTTTAATGGCGAAAATGGCTTCTGTGACATCAATTTTTTTCATCTCTTATCCTCAAATAAAGCCCCTAAAAATAGAGCCTCTTCACAACAGAATCATTCAAAATACAGGTCACTTGATGCACCTAAACTCAACAGAGTAAGTAAGACACGCCAATATTGTTCGAATGTTATTTTGCTTACGACAAGGCCTGTCTCGGATAACCGAATGGCTTTTTTAGAAAGAAAAAGAAAAGAGAGAAGAAAGGCACGCACGCCACCCTCATCAGCTATCTCCTTTCTAAAGGAGCCTGACCGAGTGCTACTGAAACAACAGCAGCTGGCGACGATGCCATTAAGCAAACTGATCGACGTTGACCAACTTGTTTACTACATCAACAAAATCGACATAGATACGAATAGAATTTAGCAAGTACAGTGCCAAATAAAAAAAGAGGCCACAAGCACTTGCTTAAAAACGTATAAAACCATTGATTTACTTATCAAAAATATTTTTTATCGATAACGTAAAAAAAACAAACCGCTCTGATTGATACAAAAAAGCACTGCTTAATCAATCAAACTGCACCAAAAAAAGCGCCTTTGTTAAGCAGGGAACAGAATTTGAGCACTTGGTTAAACACGGTATAAATAGCAAACAGAATAAGAGAAATAAAATCAGTCAAAAAAACAATTATCCATTTCATCTATTGCAGTATTTTGATAGTTTTAGAAAGAATCTTTCGCATATTCATTTACTTTAAAAACATTAAGGCAATCTTGATGGATAAAATTGATAAAAAAATTCTACGTTTATTACAACAAGATGGCCGTCTAACCAATGCCGATTTAGCTGAGCAGGTCAACGTCAGTCCGGCAACCTGTCACCGCCGCACCCACCAGTTATTTAAGGACGGTTATATCAACGAAGTACGTGCGATTATTGCTCCAAACAAGGTAGAACGTAGTGCATTAGTTCTGGTCGGTGTGGTATTAGATAGATCAACACAAGAAAGCTTTGCAACTTTCGAGAGCGCCATCGCTAAGCTACCTTTCATTTTGGATTGTCATTTGGTCGCAGGGGATTTTGATTACTTTCTTAAAGTGCGTGTTAAAGACATGGCCGATTTTAATAAACTCCACAGCGATCAATTACTGGCCTTACCCAGTGTGCGTCAGCTACGTACCTTTTTTGTGATGAAAGAAGTCAAAGATAACGCTCCATTGGATTTTTAGATCTCTACGACAAAATGAAAATTAATATAAAAAACGGCCTAAATCTTTTCAATTCGCAGTATTAAATAAAATCGTAAGCTCACATTTAACCCTCATATAAAAATGAATAATTAGTTATTTTCTACTAATATAAAAATCATCATATTTGTATTTTGGAGCAAGGTAATGACGATAAAGACTAAAATTTATCTTGGTATATGCCTATTCATGGCATTAGTTCTAAGCAACGCTACTCTAAGCATATTATCGATCAATAAACTCAATTCCGAAATTAGCTACATTACTGGCAATGCTTGGGATGCCGCCGATGGTGCAATGGAGGGAACGATTGGTATACAAGCCCAAATCATTACTCTTGATGCCTACATCGGCAATGAAATATCACTCGAGGACGCAAAAAAGAAAATTACAGAAGAAAATGCCTTCACTGTAGAAGCGCTGGACAGAATGAAAAACTCTGGACTCATGAGCACAGGCGCCCTCACAACCTTAAATAATTATTTAGCGACACTCGATACATTAAAGGGAAGAATACTCTCTGATAACCAAGCAACCTCTCTGAGCGCAGTGGATGAATTCGACCAGCACGTTGTGAAATTGTTAGACTTTATTGAAATATTAGAAGAGGAAGGCGACAGTCAGGTAGAAAAAAGAGCTGCCAATTTAGACAATGTTATTCATAGCGTAAAACTGAATAACTACATCATTTTAGTCATTGTACTCGTCGTCTCAGCCTTTATCGCCTTCGCTGCGAACCGACTGATTATTCGTCCTCTTCGTCAAATGATTACCTTACTAGAAGGCCTAAACCGTGCAGATGGTGATTTAACCACTCGACTTGATGGTTCCGGCAAAGATGAAATGTCGGAAGTTGCACGAAACCTCAATGGATTTATCGAACTGGTACACTCGGTCATCAAGCAAGTCGCTAAAACCGTCTCATCAACCCAAGGTTTTGCCACGCAAATAGACAATGCTTTACAACAAGTGGATAACATGTCCAAACACCAACAACAAGGCACAAAAGGCATAGCCCACGCTGTTAACGTTATGACCCATTCTTTAAGCGAAGTATCAGCCGATGCGAGTAAATGTGGCGAAATGGCAATAGAAGCTAACACCAACTCCACAAGAGGCCAAAACAACCTATCGCAAACACTCAAATCCTTGCATAACGTGGTCGACGAAATGGACAAAGCGTCCTCAGTGGTTTCCACTCTAGAAACAGATGGTCAAAACATCGGTAATATACTGGATGTGATACGTGGTATAGCGGAACAAACCAACTTATTAGCACTTAACGCAGCCATTGAAGCCGCTCGTGCAGGAGAAACGGGGAGAGGCTTTGCTGTCGTTGCTGATGAAGTACGTAACCTAGCCAATAGAACGCATGAATCCACACTCGAAATAGAAACCGCTGTAGAGCGTATCCAAAAAGGCTCAGCCGATGCGGCACAAGTCATGCGAACGTCACAGACACTTACAGGGAGCGTCGCAACACAAGCACAAGAAACCATTGAAATGTTTACCACCATTATAGAATCTATCAGCACCTTGAGTCATACCAACCAGCAAATATCGACGTCCATTCAAGAACAAAACCAACAGGCAAACGAGATAGCAAAGCAAGTAAATGATGTGACTAATACGGCTTCATCAAACGTAGAATACACACAAAAAGCCATCGATATTAAAAATCGCCTAAGCAACGACGTTCAGCAGTTAAGCAAATTAGTCGATCGCTTCCAAATCTAAATTTGTATTTGTGTTAAGCAGGTGTTAGTTGCGGTACAAAAAGACTCATGGCGATAAACCAAAAGGCTTCCCAATGGAAGCCTTTTTACCGATAGAGCAGATTATTTCCAATCTTTGTTAATGGTTAACCATTGCGATAAATATAACTATAGCCATTAATGGCAGGCACTCCACCAAGATGCGCATAAAGTACTTTGGAACCTTGTGGGAAGAAGCCTTTTTTCGCTAAATCAATCAAACCCTGCATGGATTTTCCTTCATAAACTGGGTCTGTCATCATGCCTTCTAAACGCGCCACCAATCGAATCGCATCATTGGTTTCATTCGATGGCACGCCATAAGCTGGGTAGGCGTAATCTTCATTAATGACAATGTCGTCTGCGGTCATTTCTCGACCAAGCTCAACCAACTCAGCGGTGTTTTGCGCAATAGAAAGCACTTGTGCGCGGGTTTTCTCTGGTGTACCAGAAGCATCAATACCAATCACATTTTTTGAACGACCATCTGCTGCGAAACCCACTGCCATACCTGCATGAGTCGAACCTGTTACCGTACAAACTACAATGTAATCAAATTTAAAACCTAGCTCTTTTTCCTGTTCACGTACTTCTTCAGCAAAGCCTACATAACCTAAGCCACCAAATTTATGCACAGACGCACCAGCTGGAATAGGATAAGGAATGCCGCCTTTAGCCTTTACGTCTTCGATAGCGTTTTTCCAACTTTCACGGATACCAATGTCAAAACCATCGTTTACAAGATCAATTTCTGCCCCCATCACGCGACTCATTAAGATATTACCAACGCGGTCATAAACGGCATCTTCAAACGGCACCCAGCTTTCTTGTACCAAACGACATTTCATGCCGATTTTAGCCGCTGTCGCAGTAACCAAACGAGTATGATTAGATTGCACACCGCCGATACTCACCAAGGTATCCGCACCGGATGCAATTGCATCTGGCACTATGTATTCCAGTTTACGAAGTTTATTTCCACCTAAAGCCAAACCTGAGTTGCAGTCTTCACGTTTCGCGTAAACTTCAATATTGCCTAAGTGATCAGACAAACGTTGTAACTTTTCAATTGGTGTTGGTCCAAAGGTAAGTGGGTAACGTTCAAATTTTTTTAGGTTCATAGCGGTCGTTCCTTATCAATGTAGGTTTGTCGATTTAAATTCTTTGCTTTAAGGTTTTTGTTTTAAGTTACAACCAGACTACCGAATAAACCGTGAAATGTGCTTTCTAATTTTCATCATTTTAAGAAAACAAAAACAATAAAAACCAACAAATTGATAAATAAGCATCCATAAATATCATTAATATGAAATATAATTTCATCCATTAAACTAGATTTATTTACCTCGATAAATGAGATTTCTAGCGAAACAATATGACGAGAAAACAGAGGAATTTAGGGCAAAAAAATACCACTGTTTTAGTCTATTAATAGAATAAAAAAGCGGTCTAAGGGAGGTATAAAACCATTATTAAGAATTAGAAGTATGGAGAACTAAAAATTGATCAAGTAACAGCAAGCGACCAAACAGGATCTGGAATCATCATAATGGCTTCCACTTGCATCTCGGCATCCATTGGCAAGGCACTTACCGATACAACGGCTCTGGCAGGAAGTGGCAAGCTAAAGTGCTTAAGCATTTCTTCATTGAATTCCACTAGGTTCGCCATGTCTTTAAGGTAAATCGTCAGCTTCACCACATGTTCAAGTGAGCCGCCAGATGCCATTGCCACCGCGCTCAAGTTATGAAAAACCTGAGCGGTTTGTTCAGTAATCGAACCTTGAAGCAAGGTATTAGACTCGACAACTAGAGGAATTTGCCCTGATAAAAACGCCCAGTTGCCAGTCTTTATCGCTTGTGAACAAACCTCAGATTCGGATGGTGCTAGCTCTGTTTCAATTGAGTGAAGCATGATTTATCTCCTTTAAAAGGTTCGACCCTTACGGCAAAAGCAACACACTTTTGGCGACGGCTTGCGTGCGAGGTACAAAGGTATCTAACAAACAAAGCTCGCCTTCAGTATGCATTTTTGCGCCCACTGTGCCCGTTCCACATAAGGTCGGAACACCCATCGACGACGTGAAACCAGCATCCGAGCAGCCACCTGTAAATTCCCCTTCAACGGAAAAGCCTAATGACTCAGCTTGTGTTTGATAATGGGCTAATAGCCCATCGCTCATGCTGGATTCAAACGGATGAAACGCCGATATTAAGCGTACCGAAGCGGTTACACCTTGCAGCCTAGGCATATCAACAATGGCCTGAATCGCGTCCATCGCATCGACCATTTGCTCTTTCGTGATGTAGCGTAAATCCAATTTAGCTTTGGCCTCTGCGGCAACCGTATTAGAAGACATACCACCATTGATTAAACCGACATTGGTTGTCACTCCCGTTTCATAATCGGTCAGTGCATGCAGCTCAGTAATGATTAAAGCCAAGCCGCCAATAGCACTGACACCATCGGCATGATTGACACCAGAGTGAGCGGCTTTGCCTTTGACGATAATTTCAAAGCTCGCACCGCCTTTTCGAGCCGATACCACATTGCCACTGATGCGACCGGAGTTCGGCATTGAAAACCGCTTTTGCCCCCTTCACCATGTGTTGAATAACATGACGACCTTCTGGCGAGCCTATTTCTTCATCACCAGTGAACAAGCCAACAACCGGATGAGGTAATTCATCGATATCAGAGTTATTCAATAAATACTGCAAACCTCTTAACACAAAACAATTCAATACTAAACCGGATTTCATATCTGCTACGCCTGGCCCAAACGCCGTCATACCATCACGAGTAAAGCCACGTGTTGCAACGGTGCCTTTTGGGAAAACCGTATCCCTGTGTCCCATCAGAAAGATGGCTGGCTGAGAATCTTTTTTATCAAATCCAGAACCAATACGTGCTTCCAACACATCGCCAGAGCTTGCCGATTTATGCCAGCGACATTCGATACCATCGGCTTCTAACCAAGACGCCATTAGCCGTCCTGCCGCATCGACCCCCTCTTTGTCATAGCTGTTCGAGTCGGTATCGACTAATTCCTGTAGACACTGAATCATCTCGTCTTCTTGAGTGGCGAGCCAGTCACAGAGTAAATCCGCATAAGGTGCGAGTGCGCTGTTGCTTAGCTTTTTTGCTGTCGTGATTGTCATTTCGTTCTCCTTAACGTTTTGCCTGGATCGAGGCACCTTGTTCAGATAAATCCCAAAAAAGCCCCGTCATAATCTGTAAAGCTTCACGACACACTGGCGCTAATACGTGTTCATTTGGCGCATGTTGACTGCACGCAGGGTAAGAATGTGGCACCCAAACGGTGGGCAAATTGAGAATATTGGCAAACACATCGTTGGGCAGCGAGCCCCCCAAGTTAGGCAGTAGCACAGTTTTTTTACCGGTTGTCTGCGCGAGTGAAGCCAAGGCCCAATCCACCCAAGGGTCTTCAGGATCAAGGCGTGTCGCCTCCATAGTATGGCCGCTATCAGTGACTTCAACATCACTAAAGCCATGTAGATCCAAATGATCTCGGATATGTTTTAAAAATTTTGACTGTCGCTTTCGACCACAAAACGCAGCTGACAATGGGCGCTGGCGTAGCCTGGAATTGCATTCACAGGCATATCCGGATTGCCCGTTTTGCAGGCCAGCATCTCTAAAGTGTTCCACGCAAAAACTCGCTCGGCTGGGGTTAAATCGGACTTCACCCCAATTAGGATCAATGGCTGGACTGTTTGCTCCTTCTCCCACAGGAATGTCTTTAAGTGCTTGGCGAACCGATTCTGGCAAGCGCGCAGGCAACAAACCTTTGACAAGAATCTTACCTTTAGCATCCACCATAGACGCCCAAGCATGGGCCAAGCGCGTGCCGGCGTTGCTCAATAAACCACCCCAATTACCAGAATGATGGGCGCCATCGCGCAACAACACTTTCATATCGAAATTAAAACCACCGCGTGATCCAAGAAAAATGGTTGGATGCTCAGCACTTAGTCTTGGGCCATCGGAGGCAATAAACAAATCCGCTGCCAGTTCCTCTTTATACAGCTCACAAAGCTCTGCTAACCCTGGGGAACCGGCTTCTTCGCCCATTTCTAAAATCACTTTAACGTTAAAGCCTAGCTTGCCATCTTTCGCCTCAATCACCTGCTTTAATGCAGCAAAGTTGATGGTGTGCTGGCCTTTGTTATCCGCCGTTCCACGGCCATACCAACGGTCGCCATCCACCACCACTTTCCAAGGTGACAATCCTGCTTTCCATTGATCGTCATAACCGCGCACCACGTCTCCGTGACCATAGGTCAGCAACGTCAGCTGAGTTGGATCTTCGATTCGTTCGGCAATCAAAAAGGGCCAAGAACCCGGTTGATTTACTTCCGTCACAGGATTAGCAACAAGGCGTGATTGAAAGCCCAAAGAAGCAAGCTCGGGCATAATAATGTCTTGCAAATAAGCATGTAACTGGTCAAAAGCGTGGTGATTTTGGCTTTCACTGTGAACGCTAACGCGCTGCTCTAATGCCGTAAAAAAAGCGCCAGAATCAAAATAAAACTCCGCACCTTGAATGGTCGATTGACGACTCATGTTCTCTCCTTAAAAATAAAAGCTAGGCTAAAAGGCAAAATCAAAGGTATTTAAGATGCTTTATCCCACGCACTTGAATCCAACACTTCAGGCAACCCCAATGCCGGTTCCGGCGTTAAAACAGAAGATAACAAGGCTTGGGTATAAGGATGTTGCGCATTTTGAAAGATCTCTTCCCGTGTACCCTGCTCGACAATTTTGCCGCGATACATAACAGCAACTCGATCCACCAAGTGCTCCACCACGCCAAGGTTATGACTGATAAATAAATACGTCAGTCCTAGCTCTTTTTTCAAATCCATCAATAGGTTAAGAATCTGCGCTTGAACGGACACATCCAGCGCCGACGTTGGCTCATCACACACCAGAATGTTGGGTTTAAGAATCAAAGCACGCGCAATAGCAACCCGCTGACGCTGACCACCAGACAATTGTCCCGGATAATTTTTTAATAACCGCTCAGGCAAGCCGACTAAGTCACTGATGTCTTTCACGGCTTTTTGCTGACTGTTAACGTCCCCCATTTTGTGTAGTTGCAGTGGCAAGCGGATAATTTGCTCGATGGTTTTACGTGGATTCAAAGACGAATAAGGGTCTTGAAAAATCGGCTGCAGCTGACGAGACATATCAAGACGTGAACTTAATCCTCTGACCTTATCATTAATCAAAATATCCCCATCGGTGAGCTTCCAGTAAGCCTAGAATCATTTTCGCCAAGGTGCTTTTGCCACAACCAGATTCGCCAACCAAACCCAAGGTTTCACCGGGACGAATGCGCAACGAAATACCGTCTACGGCTTTTAGCAATGTAGGTTCTTTAAATGCGCCATTTTTAAGATAAAAGTGACGCGACAGATTCGTTAGTTCCAAAGCGTATTCCGCCATTATACCGCCTCCTGAAATGATGCCGTCGCAATAGGACAACGTACTTGATGAGCCTCTGAGACTAGATGGTTCTCTAAACGAGGCGAACGGTAACAACATTCGCCAATCGAGACGCTGCAACGGTTTTCAAACGCACAGCCTTTTAGCTCGCCAATCAAACTCGGTACCACGCCCGGAATTGATTCCAAATGACTACCAGGTAAGGTCTTACCCGGAATCGGAATGCAGTTGAGTAGACCTTTGGTATAAGGGTGTTGAGGATCAGAAAACAGATCTTGCGCAGACGCCGTTTCCACCACTTGTCCGGCATACATCACAGCCACACGATCGGCGATACGCGCCACCACACCAAGGTCATGGGTGATAAAAATAACGGCGGTGCCAAACTCTTGTTGAAGCTCTCGAATCAAACGTAATATTTGTGCTTGAATCGTCACATCTAGTGCCGTGGTTGGTTCATCGGCGATGATCAAATCAGGCTCACACATCAGCGCCATGGCGATCATCACCCGCTGGCGTAAACCGCCCGATAATTGATGTGGATACTGGTCTAAACGCTTTTCGGGGTACGGTACACCAGCACGCTCCAATAAATACACTGCGCGTTTTTTAGCTTCATCTTTGCTCACTTTTTTATGCTTAATAATGCCCTCGCACAACTGATTGCCCAAGGTATAAGAAGGATTCAGCGAGGTCATCGGCTCTTGAAAAATCATCGACATGCGCATACCGCGCACTTGATTGCGTTCTTTTTTCGATAAGGACAATAAATCCATGCCGTCGAACTGCATTGTCTCGGCGGTCACTTCTGCACGCTTCGGCAACAACCCCATCAACGCCATGGAGGTCATGGATTTACCGCACCCAGATTCCCCTACGATGCAGAGCATTTCACCTTTGTTTACGTGCAAATCAATGCCACGTACCGCTCGCAAATCGCCATTTGGCGTTGGCAGACTGACTTGTAAATTTTTTACCTCGAGTATTCGTTTCATGATGTCTCCTTTGGCCTCAATTCCGGCCTTCTGGTGCGTTCATATCACGCAAACCGTCGCCTACTAAGTTAATCGCCAATACCAACACCATCAGCGCAATGCCGGGAATCGCAATGACCCAAGGTTTAAAAAACATATACCCCTTCCCTTCCGAAATCATTAATCCCCAAGACGGCATGGGCGGCTGAACGCCCAAGCCAAGAAAAGACAAGGTTGCTTCCAACAAAATGGCATGAGCCATTTCCAAGGTCATCACGACAATTAATGCACTTAAGATATTAGGCAATAATTCCCGCACTAGAATGTAAGTGGTTGACGCACCTAGCACTTTGGCCGAAGCAATGAACTCAGCATCGCGTAATTGCTGAGTCGTGGAGCGCGCCACCACCGCGAATCGATCCCATAACAGCAAGCCCAATAAGATGATCACCATTTGTAAGGAACCGCCAACTAAAGCTGACATAGCCAACGCCACAAGAACAACCGGCATGGCCAAACGCGTCGTAATGATGTAACTAATCACCGCATCGACTCGGCCACCGAAATAGCCAGCCAAAACACCCAATGTGGTGCCAATCAGCCCAGAAATAAGCGCAGCGGACAAACCAATCGTCAAGGAAATTCGCGCCCCGTAAAGCAAACGACTTAGATAGTCTCGGCCTAATTTGTCGGTGCCAAAAATATGTTCCCAAGAACCTTTTTCGTGCCAAACGGGCGGAATCATACGCTGAGAAATATTTTGTAAATACGGATCATGTGGTGCCAACCAAGGCGCTAATATTGCCAGTACCACAATCAAACCAAGAATAATTGAAGCCCATTAACAAACCACGATGCCCCATAAAACGATTCATCGTGCGCCTCCATTCAGGCACCACTGGCAAAAACGTATTGGCATTAGAAACCGTTGAAACAGTAGAAGTCGCATCAGACATAGTAGGCACCTCAGCGGACACGCAAACGTGGATCAAGCATGGCGTTGATCACATCCGCTAGAAAAGTTAACAGGATATAAAACACCGCAATAATCAACACCACGGCTTGCACCACTGGATAGTCATTACGGGTAATCGCATCCCACGCGAGTTGACCTAAGCCTTTTAACGAAAACACTGATTCAATTACTACCGAACCACCGAGCATAAAACCTAGCTCGACCGCCGCTAAGGCAACAACAGGGATAACCGCATTGCGCAGTGCATGTTTGAAAATCACCGAAGACTCATTTAAGCCTTTAGAGCGAGCCGTGCGAATGTAATCAGAATTCAACACTTCCAGCATGCCTGTGCGTGTTAAACGCATCATGGCAGGCATGGCATAGTATCCCAGTGCAATCGCAGGCAATACAAAATGCTGCCAAGACTCATTGCCCCCAGCAGGCAACCATTGCAAGGTCACCGCAAAGACCACAATAAGAGTAAGACCAAACCAAAAACTCGGCATGGCTTGACCAATAACCGCGATGGTTAACGCCAAACGATCAATCCAAGTATCTTGTTTAATCGCGGCAATAACCCCCAAAGGAATCGCCACAACAGTCGCCAATCCTAATGCCAGAGCACCTAAAGTGAGCGTCACAGGTAAACGTTCACTAATCAGTGACATCACGGTATCTTGAAAATAATAAGAGCGTCCAAAATCCAATTGCACCGCTGACCATAGCCAATCAAAGTATTGATACACCATAGGTTTATCCAAACCAAAATCGATTCTGATTTGCTCCACCTGCTCAGCAGTAGACTCAGGACCCGCTATTGAAATAGCCAAATCGCCTGATAAATGCAGCAACATAAAGCTCACAACCGAAACGGTGATCGCCACACTGAATGCCACCAGCAACCGACGAAATATAAATACCAGCATAAAAAACTCCACAACCGTCTTTGAATCTTTGTTGCTAAAGAAGCCAGCGACGCTTACCGCACTTGTGCAATAAGCGTCTTACGCATTACTTCCAGCTTGACTCTACAAAGCGCGGTAATTCATCAGGATAAGGGGTGAAGTTCAGTTCTTTACTGAAGGCATAATTACTAGAATAAGAAAACATGGGATTCCAATAAGCGGCTTCAGTGATTTTCTTAATCGCTTCACTGTAATTTTTCTTACGAATTTCTGGGTCCACATTGGTGTCCGCTGCATCGACTAAAGCCATTACCTCTGTGTCACGATTCATATCATCTGCGCCACCATTAAAGTACACACTGGTCATAGCAGACGCATCATTTACCGAATAAGAACCCCATGTTTGAAATGCTAAAGGCACATTCCCTGAACGCTGCTCTTTACGCAAAGCTGCGTAGGTCAACATGTGCATCTTAGACGTAATACCGACAGCGCGAAGATTACCTAACACCGCTTCGGCCAAATCCATATCTCGATAGGCATAAAAATCGGTTTCAAAACCATTTGGATAACCCGCTTCGGCAAGCAAAGCTTTAGCTTTAGCAGGGTCATAATTGTATTTTTTAGCGGCAGATACATCGCAACCAAACTGGGAAGGGAAGCACGGAGTGTAAATAGCACGGCTTCCACCACGCACCAGCTCATTCGCAAGAGCATCACGATTAATCGCATAGTTCACAGCTTCTCGAACCAATTTATTCCTAAAGGGTGAATCCTTCTGGGCTTCACTACTGGTGTCCATTGCCAAATAACCCACTCGCATAGTTTCAGAACTCACCACTTGCAAATTAGGCATCATCTTCATTTCATCGGCTTGATCAGACGGCACTCGCCACGTCCAATCCACTGCACCTGTCATCAACTGGGCAAGACGCGCATCTGGATCGGGAATCACTCTAAATTGAATTTTACTGATGGCTGGTTTGCTAATTGGACCGCCTTCAAAATAGCCTTCATAACGCTCTAAATTCGCACCCTCACCACTCAGAACCTCGGTGATTTTATAAGGACCGGTTCCTATTGGTGCTTTGGCATAACCCTCAATACCAACGGATTTAAAATATTTTTCAGGGTAAATCGGCGTCGGGCCAGACAAGTATTCTAATGCCGCAGGGAAAGGTTGTTTCAACACTAAACGCACGGTGTAATCATCGACTTTTTCTGCACGCTCAATCCAGTCGACATTTTGGCGTGTGACAATTTTTGACTCAGGCGATGTCACATAATTAAATGTAAAAGCCACATCATCGGCGCTAAATGCATCACCATTTTGGAAGGTCACACCTTCGCGTAACGTGAACAACAAATGTGTGGCATCTTCCCATTTCCAACTGGTCGCTAATAAAGGTTTGTATTCACCAGTCTTGGTATCACGATAAATTAACGTATCCCAAGCCAAATGAGACAAAATAATCCCTTCCCGCACATTGTTGTGATAAGGACTGACGTTTTCTGGCTCAAGTCCCACGGCATATACCAAAGTATCATTCGCTTTATTGGCTAATACGGGAGCTGAGATACCAACTAAAGAACCAGCAACAAGAGTAGCGACCAACGTTCTACGTAGAGCAAAGTGGTTAAAACTGAATTTTTTCATCGTTTCGTTCCTTTTGACCTTTTTAATTTGATATTCACGCAATGCAACTTTCATTCACACTATGCAAAAACAACCATTGCCACAATTAAAAAAAATGCAAAGAAACGTTGCCAAAAAAGCATGCCTATGGCGAAATGACAGACATCATAAAATCTGATAAAAACCATTAATAGTTGATAAAATTCAGGAAAAATGCCATGAAAGCCGCATTACGCTTACAAGACACTGCGCTACGTTATTTTTTAGAGGTTGCAAGGTATGGCTCTATTAGTGAAGCATCTTTGCACCTAAATGTGGCAGCCAGCGCGATAAGTAGGCAGATAAATAGCCTAGAGGATATTCTCGGTACAACACTCTTCGAACGCCGCCCTCGCGGGATGGAATTGAGTGCAGCAGGGGAAATGTTAGCCGTGTATGCACGTAAGAACGCACTAGAATCGGACAGAGTTGTGTCAGAAATTGCCGCTTTAGAGGGCCTAAACCGAGGTCATGTAAACATCTCTTGCTCGGAAGGTTTTGCGATGGAATTCTTACCACGCAACATCGCAAATTTTCGCAAACAACACGAAGGCATTCATTTTCATATTTATGTCAGTTCACCTGCAGAGGTATCACGACGCGTCAGCCACGGTGATGCAGACATAGGCATAACATTAAATTTATCTCCCGCCAAAGACATTCAAGTTGCATATCGACAACCCTCCCCCGTCGTTGCGGTAGTGCATCCCAACCATCCATTGGCAAACAAAAAAACCGTTACTTTAGCGCAACTACAGCCCTATCCGATTGCCCTACCAGAAGAAAACACTACCGTAAGACAGCTGTTCGATATCTGTTGCAGTCGCTTAAACCTGTTATTCGATCCGGTTCTGGTCTCTAACAACATGGCGACCTTGAATCGCTTTACGACTTATGAAGGCGGCGTGCATCTTGCGGGAGAAATCTCTATGCGCCATCAACTCGCGTCTAACGAACTGGTTGCTATCCCCATTCGGGATCGAGGCATGGACATCCGCAATATTGAGGTGCAAACCCTCTCTGGCCGCACCTTACCTGCTGCCGTAAGAGTATTTCTAAATTACATGATTGAAAAAATGCAGCATGAAGAGAACATTGAAGATATAAACTTGGCTCTTTCATAAAAGCGCCGCAGCAGCCATTAAAAAAATAGGGTAAAAAGAGCCAAAGCATTACTTTTGGCTCTTTCAGCAAGACAAATGTGCTTTAAGACAATAAGACTTTAAGACAGCAAGGCTTGGCCTTTTTGATAGTAGGCTTTTCTTTCTTCTTCCGGCACCATGTCACCGCCCGTCGCCCAGATGATATGCGTCGCTTGCGACATTTTATCTTCAATTTGATGTGCGGTTAGGTAATCGCCACTCTCAGCTAACACTCGCAGTACGCCACTTACGCCAGCTGCGCCAGACGGCTCCACAGGAATGCCTTCTGCATCCACCAGCATGGCCAAATGGCGAGACATATTATCGTCAGAAACCGTATAAACACCACTGAGCAGCGAATCCATCCATAGGACCAACAAAGGCTGAAGGTCGGCCAACCGCTAAGCCATCGGCACAGGTTTGATTATCAATACCTAACTCTTGGACTGAGATACCATTATGCAAGCCTGTTTCCATACCTAACACCATGCAAGGCGAATGGGTTGGCTCAGCAAAGAAACAATGCACATGATCACCAAATACTTGTTTTAAGCCAAAAGTAATACCGCCAGGTGCGCCACCAACACCGCAAGGCAAGTAGACAAACAAGGGATGATCTTTATCGACAACAATGCCCTGCTCGACTAGCTGTTTTTGTAGACGTAACGCCGCTACGCTGTAGCCTAAAAACAGCGAAGTGGAATCTTCGTCATCGATAAAATACGCCGTGTCTTTTTGCATGGCTTCCTGTCGCCCTTGCTCTACAGCAACGCCATAATCAGCTGTATGTTCAACGACATTAACGCCCTTACTTCTCAGCAAGGCTTTTTTCCATTCACGAGCATCCGACGACATATGAACCGTGACATCAAAGCCCAGTTTGGCGCTCATAATGCCGATACTCAGGCCTAGATTTCCAGTTGAGCCAACGACGATCTGATGCTTGGAAAACAGCGCTCGAAAAGGCTCAGAATCAAATATTCGATAGTCGTCACTGTTTTTCAATAAGCCATTACCTAACGCCAAACGCTCGGCATGCAACAAGACTTCATAAATACCACCGCGCGCTTTAATGGAACCCGCAATCGGCAATTGATTATCACACTTCATCAACAAGCGACCAGAAATGTCGAGATTCACCGAGTCTGATAAGGCATGCTGCATAGCAGGAATGGCTTTCAATTCAGATTCAATGATTCCATTAGTAGCTGACGTTTCGGGAAACACTTGAGCAAGGTAAGGCGCAAAACGCGTGAGTCGATCCGAGGCATCGAGCATATCTGACATTTGTAGGGACAGATCAGATTGCACCTGATCAAAGCGCACTTTTCTCGGATTGAACCAAGTGATTTCCTGCAACGCAATAAGCGACTGCACAACGGAATTAGAAATATAATCAGTCACTCAAATACTCCATAAAAGACCTCGATAGATTAGAAGCCCATAAAACCTTCGGCATGTTTCAACGCGGGTAAACGAGACAACAAAGCAATATCGACTCTTGGGCGTGCTAAATCTGGCGTTTTATCTAATAAGGCTTCTAACGCTTTGGCAAACGCCAAGGTAGATAAATCATCACCGCGTCGGCCAATAATTTGCAAGCCAAACGGCATGTTGTTTTTGTCTCGTCCCACTGGCAAGGTTACAGACGGGTGACCTGTTAAAGTCGATGCATACGCCATAGAAAGCCAGTGATAATAACTTTGTGTCGGCTTACCATCAATCTGCTCTGGGTAAAGTTCATGCCAATCTCGCGGACTAATGGTAGTGGTGGGCGCTAGAATAAAATCATACTCGTCAAAAAATACCTGCCAGGCACGATACATCACCGTTTGTTTGTTTAGCGCACTTACCACGTCTAATGCGCTGTATGACTCGCCCTCTTTAATATTCATCAGAATATTTGGCCCCATTTGCTCTGGGTATTGGTGGGACAAATCGCGATGATGACCGGAAAAATTAAGCGCTCTTAATACCGCAAAAATATGATCGGCGTTGTCGCAATTAGGATGGGCGTTGTCACATTGGGCGAATACAGAACCAAATTTGTCGATTTTTTCTTGGAAGGATTCTTTGATCAAATTTTCCGTCATGGCAAAACCAAAGTCGTTGGTAAACGCCACTTTCGCACTACTCAAATCAAAGTCTGGCAAATGACGATAAGCATCGGCGTTGTGTTGCCCAACGCCTTCCACCACAGACACCCAAGGATCTCGGCGATCTGGACGAATCATCTGCGATAACATCAAACCAACGTCTTCGACAGAACGCGCCATCGGACCATTGGTTGAAATAGGAATTAAACCAATTGGCCGACTGTGTCCAGGCACCACACCTGGAGAAGGACGAAAGCCCACCACGCCACAAAAAGCCGCTGGATTTCGCAAACTTCCACCCGTATCTGATCCCGTTGCTAATGGTGTCATACCACAAGCCAACGCCACCGCCGAGCCACCAGACGATCCGGCCGCTGAACGCGTCACATCAAACGGATTCGCCGTTGCGCCATACACCGCATTGCGTGTATTGCCGCCTGCACTCCATTCCGGATTATTGGCTTTCCCCAGCGGCAAAGCGCCTGCTTGACGTAGCTGCGCGACCATTGGGTCATCGGATGTGGCCATATTGTCTTTGTAAATAGTACTGCCAAACGTCGTCGGGAATCCCTTCAGGTCGACCATGTCTTTCACGCTCAATGGCAAACCATGCAATACGCCCAACGGTTCCCCCTTATCAATAGCTTGTTGAGCCAGCTTTGCTTGGGCCATAAGATCGTCTGGATCACAGGCAACGATCGCGTTGACAGCATGATTCACGGCATTCATTCGTGTAATACAGCTTTGTGCTAACTCCATAACAGACAACGACTTTTGCGCCATCAAGCGGCGCGCTTCAGCGGCATTTAGATCACAGGCTTCCATCCATACCTTCTTAGTGAGTTCTTCACATCTTCATTAAAATAAAAAGATGTTAAGCCGCAAAAAAGCATCGAAAAAGCGGAATAATTCGAAAGACGCCATGCATTTTAAGCAAGGCAAAATCAAGAGCGAACCTTAGGATCAAAAAAGCAGCCTATCTTGTCAAAAAATATAGCGATATTTTTATAGTGAATAGCCATCCATTGCTTAATTTCAAGCGCTTTCTTAAGAATCCTTAAGAAAACTTTTTTCTGAAGAAATCAACACTTCTTTAAAAAATCAAAAAACGACCATAACCCAATGAAAATAAAAGCTTTTCCTTAATAAAGGATTGGCGAAATTAATTTATTAATATTAATAAATTAATGATTAGACATAAGGTTTCCTTAATTCTATGTCTCTAATCTGAAGCTATATAAATTAAGGGGTATCCCATTATGCAGCCTTCAGATTCAGTACATACCAACATCCAGCGGAACAAAGTCGCAACACCGACCATGCCCTATGAATTTGTTGCCGCGAGCGTTGATGGTGGTGCTCGACGAGATTTAGAAAACTTCGTAAAAGACGGTTTTGCGAAAAAGTATCAAGCCGATATCAATACGTTTATGCCGATTCTACTTGGCATAAAGGCACAAGGGTTAAGAGCAGTAATGGGCGTTCGTCGCGGCACTCAACCATTGTTTGTCGAACAGTATCTGCCTATGTCGATCACCGATAGCCTGCAAAAACACGGCGTTTGGACAGAACGTTCGAATGTGGCGGAGCTGGGGAATCTGTATAGCCAAAACCAACGTTTTACCTTGCCATTGTTAATGACGGTGGTCATGGGATTGTATCTTTCTGAGGTGAACTATTTGGTCTTTGCTGGCACAGATAAGGTACGTCAGCTACTTAATAAGCTGAAATTACCACTGACTTTTTTAGCCGATGCAAACCCTAACTTGCTAAAAAGTGACGGCACTCAATGGGGCAGCTATTACGACAATCACCCTAAGGTCATGTTTCTGGATGTAAAAAAAGCCGTCGCACTAGCGCTGCAACAACCTGAACTTGAAGCCTTAATGGATCTTGTACAAGCCAACTTTCAACATTTATTGCTACAGCTAAGGAACGCATAATGTGGTATTTCTCTTCTCCAGAATGGGCCAATAATGTCGCCCTAATACAACAAGATAAAAAGCTCACTTATCAAGCATTAGCCAATGCCGTAACTGCTCGTAAAAACTGGCTGATAGAGCAACAAGTGTCTCGGGTTGCCATCGCCATGGACAACACCATTGAGTGGGTTTTATTTGATCTGGCTTGCCAAGACGCAGAGCTTTGCTGCGTGCCAGTGCCGAGCTTTTTTAGCCCTCAACAAACGGCTCACTTGCTAAATGAAAGCGGCATCGAATTGATGCTGACACAAGACAACAACAGCCCAGCTAACCATGACGCAACAGACAGCCCGTTTGAAGGGGTTTATGTCTCTCGTTTAACCGTACAAAACAAGCCACAAATTCCAACTGGCACTCATAAAATCACCTTTACATCGGGCACCACAGGCAATCCGAAAGGCGTCTGTTTGAGCAATGAATCGCAGCTCAATGTCGCCCATTCCCTTGCCAAGGCGGTCGCCCTGCAAGACGTTCGTCATTTGTGTCTATTGCCTTTGGCGACCTTGTTAGAAAACATCGCGGGGATTTATTCGCCTCTTTTGGTTGGCGGCACCATTATTTTGGCAAACCAAGAAGAACGCGGCTTTAGCGGCAGCCGTTTGACTCAGCCACAACAATTACTAGCATTGATCAGCCAACAACAGCCTACCAGTTTAATTTTGGTACCAGAGTTACTGTCACTGTTTCTTGGTGCCTGCCTGCAGGGATGGAAGCCGCCGACCTCGTTACAATTTATCGCGGTTGGTGGTGGTAAAGTCGCGGCGGGGTTGGTGCAAAAAGCGCACGCCCTTGGTTTGCCAGTTTATCAAGGTTACGGTTTGTCTGAATGCGCCTCTGTGGTGTCATTAAATACGCCAGCACAACAAGATCAAGCCTCCGCAGGTGCCGTGTTGCCTCACAATCAACTACACATTGAGCAAGGCGAATTGGTGATCACTGGCAACCTATTCCTTGGTTACCTCAATCAACCAGAAAGCTTCTACCCAAAAGAAGTCCGCACTGGTGATTTGGTCAGCCTAACCAATGGCTTTTTGAACATTGATGGGCGCCAAAAGAACATCATCATTAACTCGTTTGGTCGCAACGTGTCACCAGAATGGGTAGAAGCCGAACTTATGGCGACAGGGTATTTCCGCGAAGTATTAGTGTTTGGTGAAGCAAGGCCTTATTGCGGCGCCTTACTCAGCCCTGCAGCAAACATCACCGAAGAACAAATTCAACACGTGATTTCCATGGTGAATCAACACTTGCCAGACTACGCCCGGATTGGCACTTGGCTTCCACTCGAGCAGCCATTAATGACGATTCCTGGCATGGTCACCGCGACAGGAAAACCAATTCGTCACAAAATTTTGGTGCATTTTGCCGACCAGATTGAACCTTTATACCAAAACACTTTTTCACAATTGAACACCGCACTTGGAGAATCCCTATGACACTTTACCAACGCCTACAACAGGAAACCCTAGCCGAAAGACAATACTTGGTGACCTCACCGATTATTCAGCGCTGTTTCCATGGCCAAATCACTTTAGAAAACTACGTCGACTTTTTGACTCAAGCCTATCATCACGTCAAACACACCGTGCCATTATTGATGGCAGTGGGCAGTCGTTTACCCGAAGAAAAAGAATGGCTACGGGAAGCCGTTGGCGAATACATAGAAGAAGAAATGGGCCATCAAGAATGGATCCTAAACGACATCGCAGCCTGCGGCGCCGATAAAGAAGCCGTCCGTAAAAGCCAACCCGCATCTGCAACAGAATTGATGGTGGCGTATGCTTACGACACGATCAATCGTATCAATCCATTGCGTTTTTTCGGCATGGTTTTTGTACTTGAGGGCACCAGCATTGCCTTAGCGGATAACGCCGCAGAGCAAATTAAAAACAAACTCGATTTACCTGCGAATGCCTTTAGCTATTTGCGTTCACATGGCTCATTGGATCAAGAACACATTGTCTTCTTTGAAAATCTGATGAATAAAATCACTGATAAAAACGAGCAAGATCAGATCATTCACAGCGCAAAAATGTTTTTCAAACTGTACGCCAATATTTTCCGTGAGCTAGACAATGCGGCGGCTCAAGCCGACGCGGCATAGGAGAAACATCATGCAATGGCAACAACAAACCTGTTTATTAACTGGCGCGACGGGGGGCATAGGTCAAGCCATCGCGAAAGCCTTAGCCAACAAAGGGGTAAGTTTGATTCTGCAAGGTCGAAGTGAATCGCGCTTACAACAACTTAGCAACTCCTTGACTGGCGAACATCAGATACTCGTGGCGGACATCACCACAACCCAAGGCCGTGAAAAGATCTGCAGTATGGCTGAATTGAACACCATCAGCATGCTGATTAATAACGCAGGTGTTGGGCAATTTTCCTTGTTAGAAGACACTGAAGAAGCCGTCATTGTAGACACCTTAGAAGCCAACTTATTGGCACCGATATTACTCAGCAAGGCATTGCTGCCTGTGTTGCAAAAAACCAATCAGCGACAAGCTACACCATCGTACTTGGTCAACATTGGCTCAGCATTTGGCAGCATTGGTTTCGCCGGACAATCTATCTACTGCGCCAGCAAATTTGGTCTACGCGGTTTTACTGAAGCCTTGCACCGTGAATTAGCAGATACCAATGTTCATGTTCATTACTTTGCGCCACGGGCCACGGCCACCAGCATTAATAGCGATCAGGCCATGGCGATGAACCAAGCCTTGGGCAATAGCATCGATTCACCAGAAAGCGTTGCTAATTCACTCATTCAGCAACTTGAAACAGGTCACGCCAGACAATTTGTCGGTTTTCCTGAAAAACTCTTTGTCAAAATCAACGGTGCTTTCCCACACATTGTGGACAAGGCGCTGTTCAAAAAACTTCCCATTATTAAACGCTTTCTACGTCGTGAAAAAGACGTCGAGCAAACCGCACAAGAGGTATTATCATGAAATCATTTATCACAGCTAGCCTACTCACCCTCGGCTTAGTTTCCTCTACTTGGGCCGCTGGCACCTCTAGTTTGTTAGAGATTCAACAGCGTTGGGCACAAATCAATTACCAAATAGAAGGCGACGACGCCAAAGAAGCGGCCTTTAACGACCTTGCGCTCAAGGCGCAAGAATTAGTTAATGCAGAACCTAACAATCCAGACGATCTGATTTGGCTTGGTATTATTCAATCCAGCACCGCAGGCGCAAAAGGCGGATTAGGGGCGTTATCATTAGCAGAAGCGGCAAAACAATCATTCGAAGCTGCCATAACCATGAATCCCAAGGCATTATCGGGTTCTGCCATGACCAGCTTAGGCGTGCTGTACCATAAAGTACCCGGTTGGCCGATTGGGTTTGGTGATGACAAAAAAGCCAAAGAACTCTTAGTGCAATCCTATAAACTGAACCCAACAGGCATCGACAGCAACTATTTTCTTGCGGAATTTTTATACGACGATGGTGATTATCAGGGCGCCAAACAGCATCTCGACATCGCCAAAAAAGCCGCCCCAAGACCAGACCGCCCAATTGCCGATATGGGCCGCCACAAAGAAATAGAGGCTTTAATGGTAAAAGTAAATAAAGAGCTGTAATACACATATTCCCCCTACAATAAAGCGCAGCATAAGACCACAGCCAATGCGACCTATCTGACTGGAACATTGGCTGTTTTCTTTGGCTGATTTATATCGTTAAAGCAGCATAAGGCGGTGTCATTTCCCGATGTTGGAACGACAAGATCAGCGGATTCTTAATCACACCTTCGTCGATGTTTATCGCGCGGCGAATGGTTTCATTGTGCTGCCAATGTTCGCGGCCTTCTAAAACATTTTCGAGATAAACAATCAAGGCAGCAGAAATAGAACGTGTAGCGCTTTCCCACAAGTAACTTGGGGTATGATCAACCGCGTAATAATCGATCGTGTTGTACTGAAACATTGGTGCTTGGAAGCTAGTTGGCTTGGCAAAGAAAAAGCCCATGCCTTCGTCACAGCTGACATCGATAATCAAGCAATTTGACTTCAATGACGCCGCTTCGGATTCAATAACAAAGTTAGTTGGATGATCGGTTTCTTGGAAAGTCCCGTTGACGATAATGTCTGTTTCACGGATTAACTCCGTTAAAGGACGAATCGTGCCATCGTGTTCAACCACCACCATGCGGGCTTCGCCTTTTTGACCTTCGCGTACTTTTACATAATGACAGTCGAGCACTTCTTCCCGCACTTCATGATCTGGCCGCTGAATACAAATCGTTATATCCCGAAATCCATGGGCTTTAAGCGCATAAATAGCCCCACGACTGACGGCCCCAAAACTAAAGATAATCACCTTGCGTTGATTACCATAATGCCCATCGATGCCTTTTAATTGCAAAGCATGAATGACCGCACAGTAACCCGCCATTTCGTTATTTTTGTAAAAGGTATGGCGACCGACTTGCCCCTTTGGAGACCAAACAAACATATCCTCAAAAGCAATCAAGGTAAGCTTGCGATCCAGCGCAGCTTGAGTAATCTCACGTTGTTGAACACAGTGAACGTATCCCCATAAAATCCCGCCTTCACGCAATTCTTCTAAATCGGCCAAGACAGGTTTAGCAATAATTACCGCACCAATATCAGCTAATATCTCGTGCCGGGTGGCAATACCGCCTGTTTGTGCAGCGATCTCGTCGTCAGAAATATTAAACGCAGCGCCATAACCTTCTTCAAAAATTAAGCGATGACGAAGGTATTCAGGGATGCGCACTAAGTGTTCTGGATGAATGGGATAACGACGCTCATCTGTTTTTCTAGAGGTACCGATCACACCGAAAGTTAATTGACTCATACTGTTTCCTTAAAAAATAAAACCTGTGCGAGTTCATAAACGTACGATCAAAACGCTGACAAACTGATGTTAAACAAGATTGCTATGGTGATATTGTCTGTTGATGGATAAAAGATATGAAGTGAGCTGAAACACGGCTTAGCGGTGAACGCTAGTCGATCATGACGGGCATGAATCGTTGCAAAGACAAACCACTATAGCACTAAAATCGAAGGAAAACGGTTTTATCCTGACAAGAACTGACAAGCGGCACAGATAGCGTTATTCTACGATCCATCATCTAGGAAACTCAGCTCATGTCAGAACCCTTTAAGAACCTCTTCAATAGCAAAGTGATCCACAACATGGCAGACCACTTTTGGCGCCATTGGAAAGACTTTAACAAACAAGGTTTTATTGATGCCGCATCGCATCAGCTTGACGAACTAGAACTGAAAGCCCGCTCACAGCAAATCACCAGCGCCATGGAAGCGTATCTGCCTAAGGATTTTGACCACGCTGGACAAATATTACTCGCTAGCCTCGCGCCAGAGTCACCGCATGAAGGAGAAAATGAGCAAGACGGCATTTCGGGATGGGCCGTCATGCCAATGGGCGATTATGTGGGCATCCATGGCCTAGCACATCATGACCTTTCGATGACCCTACTCAATGCCATGACACGTCGCTTTACCTCTGAATTTAGCATTCGGTTTTTCTTACTGGCCTCCCAAGACAAAACCCTCGATACCCTCAAAAGCTGGCTCAAAGACGACAACAAACATGTGCGTCGTTTGATCTCTGAAGGCACTCGACCACGCTTGCCTTGGGCCATGCAATTGCCGCAATTTATACAAAATCCGGCGCCTGTTATTGCGTTACTTGAAGCCCTCAAGGACGACCCAGAAGACTACGTGCGTCGCTCGGTGGCCAACAATCTTAATGACATTGCCAAAGACCATCCTGACCTTGTGGCAGACATCGCCAAAACATGGATGCAAGGCGCTAACACAAATCGGCAAAAATTAATTCGTCATGCTTGTCGCACCTTATTAAAACAAGGTCACCCTAAGGTGCTCGAAGTGTTTGGTTATGAAAAACCAGAGCTAGGCAAGATTGAATTGGAAATACAACAAGAACACATTGCGCTAAACGAGAATCTTGAGTTTTCACTCAAAATACAATCCGTCAGCGACCAAGATCAAACCTTGATGATCGACTACATGATTCATCACCAAAAGAAAAATGGCACCACATCACCCAAGGTATTTAAATGGAAAAAAATCACGTTACCCGCAAGAAAAACGCTTTCGATGAGCAAAAAGCATCCCTTTAAAATCATCACCACGCGAGTCTATTATAAAGGAGAGCACGCAATAGACGTGCTTGTTAATGGCCAACCGATGGCCAGAAAGCACTTCTTTTTATCGACGGATTAACCCACCATCACACAATTACGTCCCGCACCCTTGGCTTCGTAGAGCAACACATCAGCACGCTTTACTATTTTTTGTTGATCGTCGCAATCTTGGTAATCGGTCACACCAACACTAATGGTAAAATGCGGAATGTGGTCTATTTTCAAAGTGGCGACGCTCTTGCGCAATTGTTCCGCCAGCGTCGCCGCATCGGCCAAACGAGTGTCTTTTAACAAGATAGCAAACTCTTCGCCCCCCACGCGGCACAATACATCGGTTTCTCTAAGCCGTTTTCGTAAGGTAGTCACCAGCAACTTAAGCACGCGATCTCCGACATCATGACCATGGTTGTCGTTGATTTTCTTAAAGTGATCAACATCCAGTAAAATCAAACTAAAATGATGACCTCGGTTCGCCAGTGCCAATTCGACTTTAATCTGCTCATCCCATTTGTGGCGATTAAAAGCACCGGTCAGTTTGTCTCGTGTCGCCAGCTCAATAAGTTGTGTTTCTACTTCATCACGATTATGCATTTCTTTCGAAAACTGTTTAACAAGCGCTTTTAAGTCCGTTTCTAGCTCATCCAGCTCATCTAACCCTGCCTGTCTAGTCGGGAGATGACTGCGATCCACAACAATGGAACGATGCAGAGACTCAATCTGTCCACGTAATGACCAGATACGCTTACGAAAAGTGATAATGATGTAAAAGGTTAAATAAGTACCAATGGCAAACGCGGACAAACCTAAAATGGCATTCATAGTCACAAAATGCCGTTCTTGATTTTCAACCGTTGCTGAGACGCTTATGGTTAACTGGTCTATTTTTTTAAGCAACTCATCGGCTTGTGCATCCAATTCCGCATCTTGTTTTTCTAACTCAGTCCAAACACTCGAAAGGGATGGTTTCTCCTGCGCAAAAAAGATGTCAACAAGGCGGTCAAAGTTCATTCGATGCTCATGTAACACGCTAATTTGCTGCATGAGCGCCTGATGATCCATTAATTTAATTCTGACACTACCAAAGCCAAGCCCTGTGCGAAGTATCTCCGTCGCCTTATCCAATTGTGTGGCTAACTGGGCACTAAATTCATCAAATCCTCTTATGCTATTGGCGTGTATAGAGGCATCGGCAAAAAACGCATCGCCTTGCTGGCGAATACTTTCCATTAATAAATGCTGTTTAAGTTGCAACATTTCAATGTCAGAAATCACTTCAGACAAGGGCACATCAATTTCAGCGACTTCGTGCATTTCTTGATAGATGCGCTGGGATTGATAAGCAGAGTAAACAATCACCACAAATAAAAAGGACAAGAGTACAAATGACAAACCGCTAATTTTTCGTGTCATAGAAACGTTTAACCAATGAAACATATAAAACTGAATACCTATCGTTAAACTAAGAATGCGAAAAGTTAACCAGCCACCACTCGATTACGTCCGGCCCCTTTGGCTTGATAAAGCAGGGTATCCGCGCGTTTTACGATATCGCTCTGGTCATCAAAATCCTGATACTCAGTAACGCCAAGACTAATGGTAAAAATAGGGATATTCTTTTCATCCAGTATCGAAATTTTTTTCGCAGCTGCTCGGCCAAAAAGTGGGCATCATCAAGATGAGTGTCTCTCAATAATACCGCAAACTCCTCACCGCCAATTCTGAACAACATATCCGTTTCACGCAGACGCTTTCGCAAAATTTTGACCAATAATTTCAGTACATTATCACCGACATCATGCCCATGGCTGTCGTTGATTGTCTTAAAATGATCAACATCTAACAAAATCAAACTGAAATGATGGCCTCGATTAGCCAGTGCCAATTCGGCCTTAATCTGTTCATCCCATTTATGACGATTAAACGCACCAGTCAGCTTATCTCGTGTTGCCAGCTCAATAAGCTGTGTTTCTACTTCATCACGGTTGTTTTTTTCCAAAGAAAAGCGCGCCATAAGTATCTTCAGATCTTTTTCAAGTTCGTCTAATTCATCCGTGCCATGATAACGAAATGATTGGTCGAGAGTGTCGGGAGACATAGAACGATGCAATGATTCAATTTGACCACGCAATGACCCCACTTTACGACGAAAAGACAAAATTGTGTACAGCGTCAAATAACCACCAATGGCGAAGGCAGACATCCCCAGCATAGCATTCACAATCATAAAATCGCGCTCTTGCTTTTCTACCGTCGCGGCAACCTTCATGGTGAGCTGCTCAATATTCACAAGCAGCTTCTCAGCCTCTGCATCCAATAAATCATCCTGCTTTTCCAGTTCATTCCAAGACACAGCATAATGTGCTTCTCCTATGCCTACAAAATCAGCAAACAAAGCTTCAAAGCCTATTCTATGACTATGCAGCGCCTTTATTTGCTGGATTAAGGCTTGATGATCGGCCACATTGATGCGAATGCTACCCAATGTCATACCGGAATGAAGAATACCAATGCTCTTCTCAAGCAAAGAAGACAGGCTTTGGCTAAAGGTATCAACCCCTTTGATACCTTCTTGCCGCAACCTATCGTTCGAAAAAAAGCCTCGCCCTGTAAGCGAATCTTCTCCATTAATAAATGCTGCTTCAATTGTAGTATTTCAATATCTGCAATCACCTCAGACAATGGAATATCTATTTCTGCAACTTCTTGCATTTCTCCGTAGATTTTTTGCGTCTGATAGTTTGAATAGATAATAACCACAAATAAAAATGACAGAAGAACGAAAGAAAGACTGCTGATTTTTCGTGTCGTAGAAACCGTTAACCAATGAAACATAAAAAATTCTTATTCGCTAAGATCAAAATAAAACGTCTCTGCGCCACCTTTACTCAAGGTTACCCCTGTTGAACACACAAACACTTGATGCGTTTAACACCAGCACCCTAATCAGGGTACTGGCTATACTTTATTCAACAACAGGAGCGCTCGGTTTTGCTGTACGTTTTAACAGCATGATAAGCACCACAAGAGCACCGACACCTAAAAGTGCCCCAGTAAAACCAACACTTTCTAAGCCAATATAATGAATAGCTTGACCACCAACCAAGGCCCCTGCACCGATGCCCAAATTAATGATACCGGAATACAAAGACATAATAATATCGGCGGCGCTGTTATCGACTTTTAACACTCGTATTTGCATACTTAAGCCAATAATCATGATAGAAGCGCCCCACAACAGGATACAACCAATCAGCAAAGAGTCGCTTGGCGCAACGAAATACAAAACACTCATGCACATAGAGGCCAGCGTCACACTCGTCAACAACATCAAGGTATTCGATTTATCACCAAAATAACTGAACAATACACTGCCCACAATGCCTGCCGTACCGAACAAGAGTAGAACTAAGGTAGTGAAACTGCCACTGACAGCACCGATATCTTTTAAAAAAGGCTCAATGTAACTGTAAGCGGTATAATGAGCGGAAAAAATCATAAAGGTAAAAAAGTACATCGCCAGCAAAATACGATTACTCAATACCTCAGGCACCTTACTAAGAGACCCAGAGAACAAACTTGGCAAACTCGGCAGCAATCGGTACATCGCTAACATGATAAATAGAGCAATCACGGCAATCACCGCAAAGGTAGTGCGCCAATCTAAAAGCTGACCGATAATCCGTCCCGCAGGCACCCCCAACACCATAGCAAGCCCCGTTCCCGTCGCCAAGACACTCAAAGCAAACGTGTGCTTGCCTTGAGGTGCCACTCGAATAGCAATGGACGCGGTAATCGACCAAAACACCGCATGAGCAAACGCAATACCAATGCGGCTGACCAAGAGAACAGTGAAATTCCACGCCACAACAGACAAGATATGGCTAACCACGAACAAGCCAAACAGCCACATTAGCAAAACTTTGCGCTCAACTTTGCGCGTCAGCAGCATCATGGGCAAAGACATTAGTGCCACAATCCAAGCATAAATCGTCAGCATCCAGCCCACCTGAGCCGGCGCAATCAAAAAGCTTTGTGCAATGTCAGACAATAATCCAACGGGCACAAACTCAGTGGTGTTAAAAATAAACGCACTGAAGCCTAGCACAAAAACGCGCAAGTACTGGACACGGCGAGAAACCGTTTCCTCAGAAAGTGGGATAGAAGTCATGATAACCTGCAGGAAGATGAGCGAGAAGTAATCGTATTATTGTCCACTTTTTTGCCCATAACGGAATAGTGAAATATGAATGTTTATTGACAGTTACAATAATTCTTATCCTGCTCAATCTAAAAAAACCAAACAGGCCTTTACACCTTACGAAATAATCGTTCACAAATAAGAATTACTTTGATTTTTCATAAGAAATGCCATACAAAATACGCACTAAAATGACGCACCAAGCCGCTCCAAAAAAAGCACAAAAATCAACGTTGAAGGAACCAGCATGAACAATTTATCTGTTAAGGCAAAATTCATTACGCTTATTTTATCTATCATCATTATATTTTTAGTCGCACTCAGTTTAATAAAAGCAAAAAGTACAGAATTAGCAAACCGCTTTGACCGATTCTATGAAGAAAACCACAATGTCTCACTCAACCTAGAACGAGTTAAAGAAGCACAGATTAATATCATTCTTAATGTACGAGGCCTACAGATTGCTTATCTATTATCACTTGATCAGCAAATTCCGAGTTACCTAGAAGCTATATCAAAGAGCTACAACACAACACCATCCTTGATAAATGAACTTAATAAGGGCTTTTCTGAGCAGTCTGACGAGTCCACTAAACTGCTAACTCTCGTCAATGATTTTCAAAGCAAGACAAAAACCTTTGTCAGCGCTATGGAAAACTCAGCGGATAACAAAGCGCCTTTCCCCGTATTTTCTGCTTTCATCGCCTCATATAATGACTTGATGGCATACTTCACAGCACTCACAGACAAAACAAACACGGACGTCATACAGGCCAAACAACAAACAGAACGCCTGATTACAGAAATCGAAATCAACTTCTGGGCCTCCATCCTAGTGGCACTCATTATTTCTATTGTCCTTAGTTACTTGATATCAAACAACATAGTTCGAGGCATTTTAACGGTTCGTAATGCAGCCCAAGATATGGCAGAAGGCTACCTAAATAAGCCCGTCCACTTATCAGGAAAAGACGAAATCGCCGAACTTGGACACGCCATTAATACTTCTGCGAAGAATTTACGCTCTGTTCTATCGGGCGTTTTAAAGTCTGTTGATACAGTAAATAAAAATAGCCAAGACGTGCTAGACGCAAATCGAGAAGTGGGCGAATACTCCATTAGAATTATGGAAAATACGGCGCAAGTCGCCGTTGCCCTAGACCAGATGTCAGCCAATAACCGCACAATATCTCACAATACCCAACACTCTGCGCAAGCGACCGATGAAATACGCACAGTGGCACAAAACAGCTTATCCACTGCCAATAGCACATTAGAGGCCATCAACCAGCTCGTAACTTCGCTAAAAGACACAGGCACCATGGTCACGGCACTGCGAAGTGAAACGAGCAATATTGAAACCATACTTGACGTTATTCACGCCATTGCAGAACAAACCAATTTACTTGCTCTTAACGCAGCCATTGAAGCTGCGAGAGCGGGTGAACAGGGACGAGGGTTTGCCGTGGTGGCTGATGAAGTCAGAAACTTAGCTCAGCGTTCACAAGAAAGTGTAGGGGAAATAGAAAAACTGCTGACGCAACTCAATGCTGCCAGTACAAAAGCAGTCAGTAGCATGGAAACCTCAATGACCTTAGCGGAATCTTCGCGCAGCCAAGTAGAGCAAACCAATGCCCTCACAGGCAATATTCTCCATAGTATAAAAAACGTCTCCGAACAGACAAGGCTTATTGCCTCCTCTGCGGAAGAGCAAACTCTAGTCTGTGAAGATATCAGCAAAAAGATGCACGCCGTGAAAGACTTAACCCAACACAACGCGGACATAGCACAGAATTCTGGACGAGAAATGGCAGCCAGTAGCGTAGATGTCCAACAACAGCTTAGCTTCTTTAAACTCTAACACCACAATAACAAGGTCTCTAGCCTAAAAGATGAGAGTATAAAATCATAGCAGTGAGAGGCCTTCTCCTATTTCCAGCGACATTCGCTACTACTTGAACAAAAAAATCATGCAAAATTGACAAAAAATAACAAGAACAGGAACTATTCCCATTATTGTTTGTCGACTTGTATGTAGAATAGCTTCCAATGCACACTGTTTACATAAAAAGGAAATAATAATGACCCTGTTAGTAAAAACGACCATAGCGTCCTCAATCCGCAAAGCCTCTACATTGCTTGCCGTTGTAGGCACATCTGCACTGTCTTTTAGCAGCCTATCAGCGCATGCTGCTGGCGAAGTGAACGTTTACTCAGCACGTGCCGAAGCTCTAATCGCACCGCTTTTAGACAATTTTTCTAAGGAAAATGACGTCAAAGTCAACCTGATCACAGGTGATGCCGATGCCCTATTGAGCCGCTTACAATCCGAAGGCAGCGCAGTCCCAGCTGACGTATTTATTACCGTTGACGCAGGTCGTTTGTACCGTGCAAAAGACGCTGGCGTATTACAAGCATTTGAAACAGATAAGCTTAAAGAGGTTGTGCCAAGTCACCTTCAAGACCGTGATGGCTACTGGTATGGCTTATCGCAGCGCGCCCGCGTATTTTTATACAATCCAGAAACCGTTAATCCAGCCGAGCTTTCTACCTATGAAGATCTAGCCGATCCGAAGTGGAAAGGCAAAATTTGCATCCGCTCTTCAGGCAATATTTACAACCAATCTTTGGTTGCCTCAATGATCGACGCGCATGGCGAAGCCAAAACTCTAGAATGGATCAAAGGCTTAGTCGCGAACTTTGCTCGTCCACCAGCAGGCGGTGACACAGACCAGATTAAAGCCGCGGCAGCTGGCGTGTGTGACATTGCCATTGCCAATACTTACTACTTCGGTCGCCTAGGCCAAAGCGAAAAGCAAGAAGAACGTGATGTCTACAACAAACTGGTTATGTTCTGGCCAAACCAAGGCGCTAATGAGCGTGGTGTTCACGTTAACGTCAGTGGTATTGGCATGACAGCGTCAGCGAAAAACAAAGAAAATGCCACCAAACTGGTGGAGTTTTTAACCAACCAACAAAGCCAAGCATGGTACGCCGAAGTCAACAACGAATACCCTGTTGTTGAAGGCATTGCGCCACCGAAAAACCTCACCGTCTTTGGTGATTTCAAAGCCGATCAAGTGTCTTTGAGCGTATTGGGTGAAAATAATCGTCAGGCCGTCAAATTGATGGACCAAGGCGGCTGGAAATAAGCGAAACCTTCACCTGATATAGCAATCAAGAAGAGGCGTAATCACGCCTCTTCTTTCATCAAATTCCAAAACGCGTCGACCAGTGGATTCTTTAGGCTTTTCTTCAGTGTAAACAAGCCAATATCATAAGGCTCCAACTCAGGCTTCACATCCAGTACTTTAATCCGGTCCACCAACGGGCTGTTATCCAACACAATCTTTGGCACCACGCCAATACCAAAACCCAAACTCACCATGCTCACGATGGCTTCGTTACCGGTGACTTGTGCGTAGATACGTGGCGCAATGTCATGTTGGCGAAACCATTCATCGACACGGGTTCGAGACACACCACTTTCCGAGAGGATCATTGGAATATTCGCCCACTCTTGCTCTGTAATGGGTGTGTGAGTCGGCACATTTGGCACTTGCTGTTCAAGTGGCGCAATAAACAGCAAAGGCGAAATAGCGATCGGTTTGAACGCCAAACCACGGGGCAAATTCGCTGGCCTCGCGGCAATAGTAATGTCTTCTTTGCCATCTAAAATATGCGCAATAGCGTGTTCTGGATCACCGGTACGCAGTTTAATTTCAATCGCCGGATAAGCAATACGAAAGCGACGCAATAACTCGTACAAAAAACTGTAACTGGCTGTGACCGAGCCATAAAGGCTAATTTCGCCACTAAGTTGATCGGAATTATCCGTCAGTTCGTGGCGAATCAAGTTCCATTGCCGACTGGTATCCGGGCGTATTTAAGGAAGGTCTGCCCTTCTTTGGTCAAGACCACCGTCCGATTATCGCGATTAAACAGCGCGACGCCTAACTCGTCTTCTAAATGTCGAATGTTACGCGACAGGGCAGAAATACTAATATGGCATTCGTCGCTGGCACGGCCAAAATTCAACGTTTCCGCCAAAGCAAGAAATTGTTTAAGTGTCTTAATATTCATCCTGAAACCTTCATACAATGACTGTGCAATCATCATAAAACATGTTTGCAAAAAATGGGACACTGTATTGCAAATATATCAATTTACGAAAAGATTGCGCTAGGATACATTAACCCTACTCGCAGGACGTCATGAAAAGCATGGCTTGGCGACTGTGTAATCCATTTTTAATATCGGCGTGTTTTTATCGCAGATACCGTAATTTATCTTATAGGATGTGTAACATGGCTAACTACTTCAATACTTTGCCGCTACGTGAACAACTAGCAGAACTAGCAAAATGTCGCTTCATGAACAGCTCTGAATTTGCAGACGGCGTAGAAGCGTTGAAAGGCAAAAAAATGGTGGTTATCGGTTGTGGTGCACAAGGTCTTAACCAAGGCTTGAACCTACGCGACTCAGGTCTAGATGTGTCTTACGCATTGCGCCCAGAAGCCATTGCTCAAAAACGCCAATCTTGGAAAAACGCCACTGAAAACGGCTTCACTGTTGGCACATACGAAGAATTGATTCCAACCGCTGACGTGGTACTTAACCTAACACCAGATAAGCAACACACTGCGGTTGTAAACGCTGTTATGCCACTAATGAAAGAAGGCGCTTGCCTATCTTACTCTCACGGCTTCAACATCGTTGAAGAAGGCATGAAAATCCGTAAAGACTTGACCGTTATCATGGTGGCGCCTAAGTGCCCTGGCTCTGAAGTACGTGCAGAATACGTTCGTGGCTTCGGTGTTCCTACATTGATCGCGGTTCACGAAGACAACGATCCTAAAGGCGAAGGTCTTGCGCTAGCAAAAGCGTACGCTGTGGGTACGGGCGGTCACAAAGCAGGCGTTCTAATGTCTTCTTTCATCGCTGAAGTAAAATCTGACCTTATGGGCGAGCAAACCATCCTTTGTGGTATGTTGCAAACAGGTTCTATCCTTTGCTTCGACAAAATGGTTGAAGAAGGCATCGACCCAGGTTATGCGTCTCGCTTGATCCAATACGGTTGGGAAACCATCACCGAAGCCTTGAAATACGGCGGCGTAACCAACATGCTAGATCGTCTTTCTAACCCAGCTAAGATCAAAGCGTTCGATCTTTCTGAAGAGCTAAAAGTGATCATGCGTCCTTTGTACAACAAGCATCAAGACGACATCATCAGTGGCCACTTCTCTCAAACTATGATGGAAGACTGGGCCAACGACGACGTTAACTTGCTGAAGTGGCGTGCAGAAACCGCTGAAACTAACTTCGAGAAAACACCAGCTGGCGATGTGAAAATTTCTGAACAAGAATTCTTTGACAACGGTATATTGATGGTGGCTATGGTTAAAGCCGGCGTAGAGCTTGCTTTCGAAACTATGACTGCAGCGGGCATCGTTGCAGAATCGGCTTACTACGAGTCTCTACACGAAACACCATTGATCGCAAACACCATCGCTCGTAAGAAATTGTACGAAATGAACGCGACCATCTCTGATACTGCGGAATACGGTTGCTACCTATACAACCACGCGTGTGTACCACTGTTGGCAGACTTCATGAAAGGCATCAAAACTGACGTGATCGGTAAAGGTCTTTCTGTAGAAGACAATGGCGTAGACAACAAACGCTTGATCGAAGTAAACACAGCGCTACGCTCTCACCCAGTTGAGGCTGTAGGTGCGGTGTTACGCGGTCATATGGCGGACATGAAAAAGATCGTTTAATACGATTATTACGCTCGCCAATACTTTGTTAAAAATAGACTCGAAATGCTCAAAAATCTGTAGGAACAGATTTAAACAGCTTTAGCTGGCCCGAAGGGTGGAGCGCAGGATGCGCGGAGTATTTATACTTATAAACTCTGCTTTCTCGTCTATTTTTGCCTCGTCTTGGCTTCGCTCATGACATCGTAATGTTTATATAAAAAGCCGAGTTATCGTAAGAAACTCGGCTTTTTTGTCTCTTTTTTCTCATTACCACATTAGGAAATACCATGGACAGCCTCCGCTTAGACAGTATTCTCTTCAAACAAGTAACAGTGAACTTTGATGATCGCTTTACCCTAAGCGAGATTGACTGGACCATTGAACCCAACCAACATTGGGTGATTACTGGCACCAATGGTGCTGGAAAATCGGCTTTAGCCGCTGTATTAGCGGGAGTTGGCGACATTGAACGCGGCACCGTCACTGGCCTTCCGAAAAACGTGGGATTGGTCTCTTTTGAAGCCCAAGCGGAGCTGATTGCTAAAGAGTTGAAAAAAGACGACGCCGACATCATGGATGTAATTTCCCTTGGCACGCCAGTACGGGAAATGATTTTCGATCACTGCCAGGATCCAGAACTTGCACAGGAACTAGTGGAAAAGTTTGGTATTTATCCACTGTTGGATCGCGCCTTTCGCAAACTCTCTACCGGCGAAACCCGCAAAGTCATGTTAATTCGCGCGTTGGCGAACAAGCCTGACTTGCTGATATTAGACGAACCCTTTGATGGTTTAGACGTCGACACCCTTGCCATGCTGCAAGCTCACCTTGCTTCCATCATAGACACCACACCCATGGTCATGGTGCTCAATCGCTTCGATGAAATGCCTGACTTTATTACTCATATTGCGTATGTTGATAATGGACGTTTGGCACTGACGGTAGATAAAAGCGACGACAACGCCTTCAACGAGCTGTACCAATTACTGCATTTGAAAACCACGAATCTAGACATCCCAGAGGCAGATCCAGTCAATAAACTGCCCGTACTAGACCCATGCCAGCCTCTGGTGAAACTCAACCAAGCCACCATTAAATACGGCGATACCATCATTGTTGATAAACTGGATTGGACCATTGAACGCGGCCAGCACTGGCAACTCAGTGGCCCCAACGGCAGCGGCAAAACCGGCGTATTGTCATTGATCACCGGCGATCATCCCCAGTGTTACGTAAACGATATTTTCGTCTTCGGCTTCCAACGTGGTAAGGGCGAAAGCATCTGGCAAATCAAACAATTTATCGGCTATGTTTCCACATCCTTGCAATGGGAATACCGCGTCAGCACCAGTTGCAAAAACGTCATAATTTCTGGCTTCTACGACAGCATCGGCATGTACACCAAATCCTCCGATAACCAGAAGAAAATCGCCGACCAATGGCTTGCGCTGCTTGGCATGACAGACCGCGCCGACCAACCCTTTAACAAACTATCTTATGGCGACCAGCGCCTACTGCTAATCGCCCGCGCCATGGTGAAACACCCGCCACTCTTGATCCTAGACGAACCCTGCCTCGGCCTCGACGACATGAACCGACAGCTCGTCCTCGCCCTCATAGAGAAAATTTGCCAAGGCTCCGAGACCACTGTTTTGTATGTTAACCATCACGCAGAAGATAAGATCAAAGGGATAGAGAACTACTTGGAGTTGAAGAAGAGCTGATAGGATTTACTCCGCTCAGAAACGACAAAAGCCAACTCAATGAGTTGGCTTTTGTGTTTTTAATTTCTCAGAATCTATTTAGCAAGACTCTCTATCTTACATAGCCATTCGTGGAAACCAAGACACATTTCTCGTATTTTAGGGATACCCATTTCTTCTGCTATATTTGGCCCATGTGTCGTTTTTCTATATTTCGTATGCTTTAACAAACGCTTAGAAGGGGCGGTTTCTACAGAGTTATTAATAGCTTCAGGATTGCCATTAAATTCGCTCAAGACATCCTGACACCATTGCAGAACATCACTATCATTTAATCCTCTCGCCATAGATTCAGGGCAAGAAAATAAAAGACCTTCGAACTCATACATTTGAACATATGGAATAAGTCTTGGCTTCACACCTGCATGAACAGAATCTATCAACCTTTGTTCTAATTCTTCTTTAGTTTCGTTACCTAATCTTTTTTTGAACCCATAAAAATCATACAGAGTTGTAACAAAGTCAAAATTATTAGCAATCTTTTTCAACTCATTTTTAGCACGCTCAACATTCACATCACCACCCATTGAGATAGGCGTCATATAAATTCCTTTCGCAGCTAAATACGGTTCTAAAACCATTTTAACAAACCGTTCTTCCGTGGGGCCTTCGACTGATATCCCTATTCTTACCATTCAGGGCGCCCCCTATAATATTTTTAGACCAAATGTCTCCCATGGCGTAATCTTCTAACCAATCTTTTAGATCAACCTCATCAACCCGTTTAAACGTTGATGCGCCTTTTTCCTGATCAACAACAATGAAGTCTTCTGGATTAAACTGATTGGCAAAAGTAACAGACTGAGTAGAACAGATAACTTGATTTTCTTTCGCCGTCGCTTTCACAATATCAGCTAGTACCTCTAAAGCTGCTGGGTGCAAACCAAGCTCAGGTTCATCAAGAATAATCGTTTTTGGCCTCAATGACTTAGGCTGTAAGAACAAGGTTGCCATGCAAATAAAACGTGCCGTACCATCCGACAGTTGATTTGCAGAAAAAGGCTCATCATGATCTCGATGAATCCATTTAAGTAACACCTTCTGATCACCATCATTACCGCGAGGTTCAAGATAAAAATCGTGGAAATAAGGCGCTACCGTTTTTATCGCATCCACTATATCTCGATAACTCTTAAAGAACTCATTAGTTTCTTCACTGTCTTTCAAAAAGTATAAAAAAGCAGCCAAATTGCCTGCGTCATGCTGTAGATAGTCAACAGATTCTAGTGAGGATGCTTTTTAAAAGATGCGGTTGGGCCTGTGTCATGAAAATGATAAACACGACAATCTTCAAGATACTTTCTAGTATAGTTACGAACTGCTGGGCTTTGTGCCTCAGTTCCAGGAAGTAAACCACTTTCGCCTTTAGAACCTACAATCTCAAAGTTCTTTCCTGAGGTCACTATCGTACAAAACTCTTCTTTGAAAACTAAATTGTCATCATTGCTACCATGAACAAATTTCACATGGTATCCATTGAAACCAACTTCAATATCAATTTCTATTTGATTTGTTACTTTAGAGCCAAAATAAAAGAACGTATTTGCGAAACCATTTTGTTCAATATAAGTCCGTAGTTTTCCTTCTGACAAATTTCGCAGAAAAGTAAATAAGGAAATAAAATTAGACTTGCCCGAGCCATTAGCTCCAATGACAATATTGATAGGCTTCATTTTCAAATCCATCTCTTTGATAGACTTAAAGCCTTTGATAGCGACACGCTCTAAGTGTGTGCTCTGATTATCAGTCATTTTACACCTACAAACTACATTAATTATGAGTCACAGTATACCAATAGATCATGTCTAAACACGATCCAATTGGGCTTAGCTAAAATTATAAGTCTGCGATGCTGACTGAGATACTTTCTTCATTGGCGCGTTCCTTCGCGAGAGCTAACAATTCCATATCTTCCAATTTATCCATTAAGGCTTCATAGGCTTCAGCTGGAACACAGTAAAACGCAGGTTCATTGCGGTTTAATACCGCAACCGCTTTACCATGTGCGCTTGCAGCAACTTTCATCGGGTTAGCTTTAAATTCCGTAATGCTTGCAGCCACATCGGAAAGGATTCTAGAAGTCATTTAAAAGCACCTTTAATCGACCTATTAAAAGATCATTTCAATTTCCATTTGATCACTTATCAAGCAGAGGTTTATTAACTAGCTCTAGATAAAGTATTTGCTCTGCCCTTCACTCAAACCAAAACAAGTTGATAGAAAGTCGTATTTTTTAGAGATAAGATAAACAAACCATCAATAATGAAACCTATAGGAAACACTGTGAATCATACTCTACGCTCGATAACGCTTGTACTGGCTTGTGTCGCCAGTCTCTCTGCTCACGCAGATCCAAAAACACCAGGCACTCATAAAGGCTATTCCACCATTGATATGACGACGGCGGGTATGCCGTCGGATGTCACTATGATCTCTGTTGCGGACATTAAGCAAGAGCTTCAAGGCAAAGCGCCGTTTGCGGTGGGCTTTGATATCGATGATACGACCCTGTTTAGCACACCCGTTTTTTATCGTGGTCAGCAAGAGTTTTCGCCAAATGGTTACTCTTACCTAACGAATCAAGACTTTTGGGATAAAGCAAACTGTGGCTGGGACGCATTCAGCATGCCTAAGAACATTGCTAAAGAGTTAATTGCCATGCACCAAGAACGCGGCGATAGCATTTACTTTATTACAGGCCGTACTGGTTCCGATTGTAACTTTACTACGGAGTACTTGAAAAAAGCATTTGATATCAAAGAGATGCACGATGTCATTTTTGCGGGATCAAGCCGTACCGAATACACCAAGACCAAATACATAAAACAGCATGACATCAAAATTTATTACGGTGATGCAGATGGCGACATTATTTCTGCCCGTGACGCAGGCGCCGAGGGTATTCGTGTCATGCGCGCAGCGAACTCTAGCTACACACCGATTCCTAAAAATGGCATCTATGGCGAACGAGTGTTGAAAGACTCCCAGTACTAATCTCACTTTCGATTAGTATCAGATAACAAAAACCAACAATCATGGGATTGTTGGCTTTTTCTAGTATTTCGCTAATTCAAGACAGCGAACTCTATCTATGAAAATACTGGCTAACCAATTTTTGCACTAGATTCCAGATGCTTTTTGAACCTGCGCTAATCACTGAACCATAACGCTGTTTAACTTGTTCATGACTGACATTACCTTCAATCCATGTACCGCCATTGGTTGCTACGTTGTGAATCAATGGTTGTAGTCGGTCTAGAGATTTCGCAAATATGGCGTCATTTGTTTCAGCGGCTTCAAATTCGTACCAAAGGGCTTTGAGTTCTTCACCTTGCGATGTTGGTAATAAACCAAAGAGACGATCCGCAGCTTTTTGCTCTGCCTCATCTTGAGCTGTGTTATCCACCGTTTCATGTATCGGGTGATCACCCGCGTCGATTTCAACAATGTCATGGATCAAGAGCATTTTGATCACGCGCTCAATATTAATCTCTTTGTCAGAACTGTCTTTTAGGATTAAGGCATACATTGCCAAATGCCACGAATGTTCGGCAGAGTTCTCTCTTCGTGATTGATCAATCAATGGCGATTTACGGATAACAGATTTTAGCTGGTCTATCTCACGTAAAAAGGCAAATTGTTTATCGAGAGTTTGGTCGTTTAGCTGCTTTGGCATGAAATACCTTAATCTGTCTTAACTGAAAATTTGATCAAGAGTAACCAAGAATCCATGAGAATTCGACCCTAAGCTTTCAAAACTACTCTTCAGATAGAAGCATTATGCTTCTGCCAAATTTGTCATCGCTTCCTCTGATTGCAGGCGCAATTCTTCAATCACTGTATTTAGCCCCGGAAAGCCGCCAATGGCTTGAGCAATCCAATCCGCTGCGTTTGGAATGATTTCTACTAATTGAGGAAGATCATTGACGCATAAAAACTTGATGCCAGGATCGGTCGCTTTGCTAAGCAACGCTAGCGTGTCGCTGGCTGGTTGTCCTTTCCCCTGCCCGCTTGAAATATGAAGATGATCATCTACCAGGCTGATTTTGGCTTCTTGGTCATGGATACAAGCGTGGTTGTGCAACCCCTGCGGGAGAAATTGCGCCAAGTTGCGAAATCGATACGTTATGTTAATGAAAAAGTCATCAGGATAACGGGCAAACAATTCGGCCATCTTTGAACGTCGAAAGGGATGAACAACATGCGCCGCAGAAAACAGTTTTGTGGCGGGATATCCTGTGATTTGCGCCGCATTGATCTGCATAAAACAATGAAATTTCGCTGGGTCTTCTCGCATTTCGTCACAGCTAAGCACCTGACTGTAATCAACCCATTTGCCTCGCAGAATAGGAGTAAGACCGTCAAAAACATCAACAGGACTGAGCGGTGCCGTTAAAAACACATCGTCATTGAAGTACATAAATCGCTCACTCAGCCCTTCTATCCGCCAGAGCATGCTCTCAATCGCCAAGGAGTTGAAAGTCGGCAAAAATTGTGTGAAGCCATCAAAGATTTCCGCATGATAAACAAGATGTACTTTGGCTTTAATGCTTTCTGAGAGGCTTGATAAATCAGGACCTTCCTCATCCACAACCACCCAAATTTTGTTTATCCATGGCGCGTGGTTTTCAATGGATTGAATACAGAACAAAATTTCATCGCTGCATACCCAGCGATGTGGATTGGCGGCATTTTCGTGTAGCGGTAATGGCTCCATTGCCATATAGGTTTGCCGCTTCTGGCGGTGTTTCGTAGCATTCCCATTAACCCAAGTGATAACCGCATCAATTGGATCAAGCTCGTGCTCGGTTGCATTACTTAGCATATCAGTATCCGTATACATTGATGATATTTTAGCTGATGCCACAACGGGTTCAGACTGATCATCGAGCGAGTCAATTCTAGGTAGGTCAACTCTTCACTGAGTTGATTTGATAGTGAGTCTATCGATTACTTTTAGCCATTAAGAGGAGATAAAGAGCGATATATGGCTAGTTTTCTAATGATACCACACATCAAGAACTGCCTGATCTTATTCGTCTTTCATCAACTAACGAGCAGATTTCATTGCTAATATTGATATCCATTACCTCAAAAATACCACTGTTCGCGAAAGAAAATAGTGTTCTAATTTAATGAAACAATAGAAAATGAGATTTATTATTTTTCAGGACTTGAGGGAATCAATCAATGGAATGGCGTGATGTTTTGACAGCGTTAAAAAACAAAGGCTACAACGCTAAATTCAATGACGCTCGTAATCAAATAATAATCGGATCATGGAGAAATAATTACCGTTTTAACATATGTCGCAATGTAGTCACCAAACGCCTCTGCACTGGAATATACTCCTAGCTCACAATTTTTATTTGGCTTTTGGGTAAGTAGCTTCATCATAATATTTAACTCTTCATCATTCCGAGGCCTATCTGATACGTTAAGCCTAAGCTTTTATGCCTTTATGTTTTTGAGCATTCTTTATATTCGTTATCTTGGTAAAAAAGAACGTAGTACCAAACAGGACTTAGATGCTCTACTTTTTGAACTAAACCTAGACGAGTACAAGGCGAATCAAACACTTACTGACGCATAATGACACAATAAAACGAGATAAAAGCATAATGAAGTAAACAAAACGAATTTCGAGTTTACTGCCTAAGGCGCTAACAAACTCTTTTCAGGCGTTGATAGTTTGACGTCTGCAGAATGATTTTCGATACGAGAAATAGCATTTTTTGTGTATGCAACCGATCAGCAAGATCCATTTGCGTTAGACCAGCACTGATGAGAAGTACCTTTTAGGAGAACACAAAACTTAAGAACCTGAAAACCGTCATCGTAATTCTCAAAAAACTCACATCATTAGCCTTGCACATTTGCAATGTATTATTTTTTAGATCTCTCTTGACGCTTCCCCTTTGCAAGCGTAAAAATAAGCCCTATGACTAACCTATCTCTTACTCAACAACGAATTATTATCATCATTCCTAGGAGTGGTGGGTTCGTTGTTGAGTAAAATAAAGCAAACCCGCCCAAGAGGCGGGTTTCTTTTTTCTGCTTCTTGGGTCTTAACAGGAAGCCAATATGAATACACACGATTCCCCTACCCATGTAGCCGATGAGGCTGACAATACAGCTTCGTCCGCACGCTTTTCGTTCGTTGAGGCCGAGCACGCTGTACTCAAGTTTTGGCAGGACAAGCAGATTTTCAAGCGCTCTCTTGAAGCGTCTAAGCCCAAACCAGACTACGTATTTTATGACGGCCCACCCTTTGCAACTGGCTTGCCCCATCACGGACATTTGGTTGCCTCGACGATCAAAGACATCATTCCACGTTACTTCACCATGAAGGGTTTCCATGTAGAGCGTCGTTTTGGTTGGGATTGTCATGGTTTGCCTATCGAACACGAAATCGATAAATCCCTCGGCATGTCAGCCAAAGAAGCGGTAGAAAGCTTGGGCATTGCCCGCTACAACGCGGAATGCCGTGGCATCGTGCAGCGCTATGCCAGTGAATGGGAGAAAACCATCACTCGCCTTGGCCGTTGGGTGGACTTTGAAAACGACTACCGCACCATGGAGCCTTGGTATATGGAATCCGTCTGGTGGGTGTTCAAACAGTTATGGGACAAAGGGCTGGTCTATCAAGGCGACAAGGTAATCGCCTATTCCACTGAGCTGGAAACCGTACTGTCTAACTTTGAAGCCAGCTCTAACTACAAGGAGGTGCAAGACCCTGCCATCACGGTATTGTTCAAATTAACCGACGAAGACGCCTATTTTGCCGCTTGGACCACCACGCCTTGGACCCTGCCGTCCAACCTTGCCCTGTGTGTTGGCCCCAATATCCCCTACGTCAAAGTACACGACGCAACCATGGGCAAAACGCTTTGGCTTGCTCAGGCTCAGCTCGACACTGTCTGCAAAGGTCGAGAGGTGGAGATTCTGGATCGTGCGTTAGGTGCTGAGCTGAGTGGCAAACACTACGAGCCGCTTTTTCCCTATTTCAGCCACTTGAATGAAGCTGGCGCTTTTCACGTATTCGCGGACGATTTTGTCTCCACTGGAAGCGGCACTGGCATCGTCCACATCGCCCCCGCATTCGGAGAAGACGATAACCGCGTCTGCAAAGCCAATGGTTTGCAAGCCACCGTTTGTCCACTGGACAGCCGCGGACGCTTTACCCATGACGTAGCCGATTACCAAGGCCAATATGTAAAAGATGCCGACAAAGCCATCATGCAAGCCCTAAAAGCCCGTGATGTGCTTTATCGTCAAGAAACCATCGTACACAGCTATCCATTCTGTCCGCGCTCCGACACACCGATCATCTACCGTTCTGTGCCATCTTGGTACATTAAAGTAGAACAAATGCGTGGTGAACTGTTGGCAAACAACGAACAAATCAACTGGGTGCCAGATCACATCCAGCAAGGCCGCATGGGCAAATGGTTAGAAGGCGCGATCGACTGGTCTGTGTCACGCAACCGTTACTGGGGGACACCTCTTCCCATCTGGGTCAACGATGTCACAGGCAATCACCTTTGTCTTGGCTCTCGGCAAGAGCTGAAAGCCTACACAGGCGCGGACGTGGACGACTTACACCGCGACCACGTGGACGAACTTAGCTTCTCCCTTACAGGAGAAGCAGGCACCTATCGACGTATTGCCGAAGTATTCGACTGCTGGTTTGAATCCGGTGCCATGCCTTACGCCCAAGTGCATTATCCCTTTGAAAATAAAGAACAATTTGAGCATAACTTTCCTGCGGCCTTTATCGCAGAAGGCGTCGATCAAACACGCGGTTGGTTTTATACCTTACAAGTACTTAGCCAGTGCTTGTTCGGACAACCTGCGTTTAAAAACGTCATCGTCAATGGCATTGTCATGGCGGAAGACGGCAAAAAGATGTCCAAACGCCTAAAAAACTATACACCACCCGATACGCTGATGGAAAACTATGGTGCCGATGCTCTACGGCTTTACCTCATCAACTCAGGATTGGTGAAGGCTGAAGAGCAACGCTTTGCCGACACAGGTGTGCAAGACATGGTGCGGCAAGTCTTATTGCCTTGGCTAAATGGCTTTCGCTTTTTTGCCACCTACGCCGAAATCGACCAGTGGCAAGACAAAGGCAGCAATGAGGCACCCAACAACATCTTGGATCAGTGGATCTTGTCCCGTCTACAAACGCTCACCGCCAAGGTCAATCAGGAGATGCAAGCCTACCACTTGTATAACGTGGTGCCTGCGTTATTCGAGTTTATAGAAGACCTCACCAACGGCTACATCCGTTTGAATCGCGCTCGCTTTTGGCAAAAAGAATTAAACGCCGATAAGCAGCAAGCCTTTCAAACCTTGTATCGCTGCTTAGATACGTTCAACCGATTGATGGCACCTTTCACGCCATTTATGGCAGAACACTTATATCAAGCACTTTTGCCTTTCTCGGCAAGCAGCCAAGCAGAGTCTGTGCATTTGTGTGATTATCCAAGTACCGATGGCAACCTGAAACAAGAGGATTTAGAAGCCAGTGTCGCGCGCGTTCAACACATCTTGGTGATGGGGCGACAACTGCGCAACGACCTTAGAATCAAATTAAAAACGCCACTTAAAACACTCACCGTGTTGCATAAAGACGCCTACGTGCTGGAAGACATCACCCGTCTTAAAGATTACATCCAAACGGAACTGAATATAAAAAACGTGCTGTTTAGCCGCCAAGAAAGTGACTATATCGACTTTTATGCCAAAGCGAACTTTCCCGTCTTAGGTAAACGTCTAGGGAAGCAAATGAAGCACTACGCTGCCCTCATCGCCAAACTGGATGAAACAACCTTAGATCACTTGGAGAAGCAAGGTGAAATAGAACTGGATGGATTGACCTTCAATCAAGAAGAAATCCAACTCTTTAGACAGGCCAAAGCCAGCACAGTGACGGCTTCCAATCGCTTTATTTCGATCAACATTGATCCAGAGCTAACCGAGGAATTAATCGCCGAAGGCGCTATGCGCGAGATAGTGAGCCACATCCAAAAACTTCGTAAGCAGCAAGATTATAAAGTACTGGATCGAATCCATGTGTCTATCGACGCCAGCGATACTGTGAAGCATTGGTGTCAGCAACACCTTAGTTATATCCAATCAGAAACGTTAGCTGACGAGGTGCACTTTACGCCTTTGCCTGACAGGGTTGTGTCTATAACGACCGACCTTGGCGAAGTGAAAGTTGCAGTTGAAAAAGCAACAAATCACTAAGCTTATCCAGCGCGCCATAGTGTTTGTTTATGGCGCGCTGGATCTTTCTTTTTTAGCTTATGTCATCGCTATTATTGCGCGCCTCTGGCATATCAGAAAAATACTCCACTGCCTCTAGGTTATTTGCCACATAAGCAAACTGCGCAACTCACTCACCAGCTGCATTGGCTGTGGTTGTTTGTCCTTAACCCAGTGCCCGCTCTATAACGAAGAAGACAAACTGGCAAGCGAAGGGACAGGGCCGATTCTGTTAGATCGCAAGGTATCCCTTAGTTAACGTCGCTGCTGACCCACTTTGTAACATGGGGTTTCAGCACTTCGTCATTCGGTCGCTTACATTGCGATGCAATTACTTACAGTCTCCCTATTGTCAATTTTTCGGCTAAAGCGGACTATTTATAAACGATCGAACTGTTGATTAGTGAGGACACAATACAGTGAAAAAGAACCTACATCCTCTAGATAGAAGTATCCGCGGTGTTATCGGCATATTGTTTACTGGCATCGCTCTGTTTAATGGTGATCTATTAAACGACCCATTGCTAGAGACACTGATCGGTATATTTGGCTCGCTGAACTTGATTTCTTTAGCATTTGGATGGTGCCCAGTCTACCATCTTGCCAACATCAGTACCTGTAAAGAAAAAGAATAAGTAAGGCGAGTTATCTGGGGTCTTTATGCCACCACTACAGGAACTACAAAGAGACAAATCCTTCCGCATCAAACTCATCTTGGTTTGTCTTGTGGTTGCCTTATCCGTCTCGGCCATTTATGTGACCGTGTCCTATCGCTTGGCCAATGATATTGGCGCTCAAGCAGATCTCGAATCCCTTCATCGTCAAGCTCTATTGATTCATGGACAATTAGCACTTAAAGGCCAAACAGACTCATCCGATTTCGTCGCAAAACTGATTCATCAAGTCTACTTTACAGACGAAAACCCCGAATTGTATATCGAGATTCATGGCCCAGATTTAAACTGGTCGATTAATAACAATATTAACTCCGATGTCATTGATCATTTGCTGTACACAATTAATCAAGCAGACAGCGATACCATTGGCGACTTAAGCTTATCAAATGGACATATTGACATAGACGAACATCATTTCCTTTGGCAAAAAGTGGTCGACAATACATACCAAGTTCTGGTTCTGAAAAATTCAAATTATATTCAACAAACCCTTTCCTTTGTTACCAAGCGCCTTGGCATCACATCACTGATTGTCTTCTGGCTTGCAACCTGGTTTGCCCTCACTTTATCCTCTTGGATGAATAAACGCGTTCAGGACAAAAACGATTCATTAGCACATCTTGCGACTCATGACACTTTAACAGGATTACCCAATCGTCTTTATTTAAGAAACCTACTGCAAGACATCATGCCTGAAGCGATGTCCCCCTCTTTACCAAACGCTACTAAAACGCATACATCTGATGTTACTCAAGCTTGTCTTTTCGTCATTGACCTCGATAAATTCAAAGAAGTGAACGATGCTTTTGGCCATACAACCGGAGACAGTTTACTGGCTAAAATAGCTCAAAAGCTTAAGGATACGTTAGACCGTACTCAGACACTAATTCGTTTTTCTGGCGACAAATTCATTATTTGGGCACCAGAAATAGATATTGAGCACGCCGAACTCTTAGTAAAAAAGCTTATTGATAGATCAAATGAGCCAGTATTGATCAATAAACTGGCCATCAGCACCGGTGCAAGTATCGGTATTGCCCATTACCCAAGCCAAGCAACCGACAGTGAAACTCTCATCATGTACGCCGATGCGGCCATGAGTGAAGCCAAACAAAATCGTTCTGGTTGGGCGACTTTTAGTGAGAAAAATATCGAATGTGGCAAGCAACACCTAAAGCGCCGCGCAGAATTAGAAGTTGCCCTGTCCGAAGCTCAAATCAAACTACATTATCAACCCAAAGTATCAGTGGCCGATGGTCAGATTATCGGTGTTGAAGGACTTGCTCGTTGGTATCACCCTACCGATGGCATTTTATCTCCGATAAACTTTATTGACCTCATTGAGCATAGTGGTCGGGTGCAAGAATTTGGTCGTTATATTATTACTCAAGCCATTTCGCAACTCGGCCAGTGGCATCAACAAGGATGGTTCACGCCAATCGCTATCAATTTGTCGCCCTATAATTTGCTCGATCCAACCTTACTGGAATTCACGCTGAGCTTACTTAAGCAGCATGATATTCCGCCAAATAAGCTAGAAATAGAACTGATTGAATCTGAAACCACTCTTAGCATTGACCTTATTTCAAAGCAACTCAATGCCTTCAAAGAGGCTGGAGTACAAGTTGCCATTGACGACTTTGGTACAGGTATGAGTTCGCTATCTTATATCAGTACACTTAATGTCAATCACATAAAAATTGACCGCTCTTTTATTGATGGCATAGAGCAAGATACTAGAAAACAAGCCATAGTATCTTCTGTCATTATGCTGGCTCATTCTTTCGAATGTGAAGTGATAGCAGAGGGAATAGAAAATAAATTACAAGCCGACATGTTAATCAAAATGGGTTGTCTTTATGGACAAGGCTATTATTACGCTAAACCAATGACGGCAGAAAACATACAAGCTATCTTAAAAACTAATACCATTCTGCCGCTCTAATTTTTACAAACTACCTCACAATACACGCAATTGACTCAATCAAATACGATTCAATAAATCGGTCTTCTTCGAATTGTATTCGTTTTCTGAAATAGCTCCCATGTCACGCAACTTTGCCAACTTCTCGATCAATTGGATTACGTCATCAATAGACGATACATTCGTCAAATTCTGAGGGACTTGCACTGCAGGAGCGGGTGAACATGCCATGGCAGCAGACGGCTCAATAAAGTTATTGTGTGGTGCAGGCATTGGAGCAGAAGAAGCAGAACTCCCGCCGGACACGACAGGTAAGGAGCTGACGAGAATGGTGCCGTATTGGCTGGAAAATGTCAGTGACGAATTTCCGCCCTGCTGCTGGCTTATACCACCAATGTTATTGTCTAACGTATCGTAAACCGTGACTTGACCATTTACTTCCACTGCCAGACGATTGGGGAAAATCGCGTAACGCGTGCTATTTTGCGCACCACTACTAAACGGCTGACCCAAATCACCTGGCCACCACTGATTGCCGGATCTTGAACCTTTTGGCAACGGCATAAATACCTGCATGTTTGCTAAGCCATTGGCCAGCTCGTTACACAAGTTGTCCACAGTCGATTTCAAACCATAATTAAACATGTCGCCGACCATGGTCATACCACCACGCATCCACTGGCCACCACCACCCAATTCTGGGCAATTGAACTGTGCCATCGACCCATTACCATTATTCACAGCGATTAGCATATGCATGACGGCATCAAAGCTTAGGTTGTAACGACGGGAAAGGGAATGAACGAGGTTTTGTCCATCTTGCGTTAAATTTTGCATTATAAAGCTCTCTAAAAGGGACGTAGAGCTGTTCTCTTTTATCTCGCCGCTGCAAAAAAAGAAGGCAAACATCGCCTCGTACATGGACACAAACAAAGAGTAGGTTGCAGCATCATGCTGGCCAACAGATTTCGTAGGCCTTCACTCTAACACATATCAGTCTGACAAAATGGTGACAAGCCACAGAATAAACACAAATAACTGTTTATTTTTTAAACTCTTCTTATTTATTACCAACAATAAAGAGACAAGCCATTTTATGCCTTGTCTCTTTATAAAAATAACCAATGCCAACAACTCTTTCAGCACAATGGTCACTTTTGGACTATTAAAGGGAATAAAGCTGCAGTGAATGCTTACCAACAGGCAATACTTTTTCATGTGTGGCACCCGAAACAGGACGGTTGGTACTGGCAAACTTACCAACGTTTTCTGTATTTCATGTCTACACTTCAGGAGGAACATACAATATTGATTTAATTTAAGAAACATATTATTAATATTTGCACTGAACATTAAATAAAGGAAGGATAATTAAACCATGGTTAATTTAAACATTTTATTATTAATATTTTTTATATTGACATCTATCTCTTTCAATGTTCAAGCAAATGAAAGAGCCATTAATGGAGGAATTTATGCAGGGATATTAGTCGGGGAGTCTGATGAAGATGGTTTAATTGACTCAGGAGCAGCTGAAATAGGCCTAAAAATAAATGAAAGGGGGAGTTATAGAGGTGGAAGCGCCTCATTTATTACAATGGAACTGCAAGATACTCAATATAATGGCTTCCAAATTTCAACAAACCTTAATACCAACTCAACTCCAGTGCTAGCGTCTTTAGGAGTCGGATTGATATTAGCCTCTGTTACTGATAATAATGAGTGTGAAGATAATTGTGATAGTGATGATTTAGCACTTGGTATTTATCCAGAGCTGAGCATTCAATTTAATTTATTCCCTCAAATAATGTTTGGCTTTTATGCTCGTAAATACTTTATTGAATCGTTATCGGAAGAGGTAAAAGGTATTTATATCGGTGTGAATTTTTAATGTAAGCCTTACTCGGTAAGCGTATGATAAACCACACATAAGTATCATTAATTTATCTTAGTAAAGCTTGTACGCAAGACCAAGACAAAAAACAAGCTATTCCGTAGCTTGCCTTTTGCCCTCACTGGTGAAGATCAAATAAGACCATCAAAATCCGACGCATCATGACGCTCTTGAAGCTTTGCTCCATCACCAAAAGCTTTATTAACAATACGGCCTCGTTGCACAGCAGGACGCTGCTCAATCGCTTTTGCCCAACGCAGTACATTGGTATAATTGGCTACATCAAGAAATTCAGCCGCACTGTATAAATTACCTAGCACCAAATTGCCATACCAAGGCCAGATAGCAATATCCGCAATAGAATACTCGTCACCCGCCATGTAAGTGTGATCCGCCAAATGCTTATCCAGTACATCCAACTGACGCTTGGTTTCCATGGTAAAACGGTCAATCGGATACTGCATTTTCGTTGGCGCATAGGCGTAAAAATGGCCAAAACCACCGCCTACATAAGGCGCCGATCCCATTTGCCAAAATAACCAGTTACGGCATTCCGTTTTGGAGGCTAAGTCTTTTGGCACCAAGGCATCGAACTTTTCGGCCAAATATTGCAAAATAGAACCAGACTCAAATACACGAGTCGGTGGCGTCGTACTGTGATCCATCAAAGCAGGTATTTTTGAGTTCGGATTGATCTCAACAAAACCAGAACCAAACTGGTCGCCTTCACCAATATTAATCAAATACGCATCGTATTCAGCAGCGGAAATGCCCAATGCCAACAACTCTTCCAGCATAATGGTCACTTTTTGACCATTGGGCGTAGCAAGGGAATGAAGCTGCAGTGAATGCTTACCAACAGGCAATACTTTTTCATGTGTGGCACCCGAAACAGGACGGTTGGTACTGGCAAACTTACCGCCGTTTTCTGTATTCCATGTCCACACCTTGGGAGGAAGGTAATCTTGGCTAGAACTCATAACATCTCCTAAATATATTCATCAACGAAAGCGTAACCCTCGCGACTAATGCTCGACAAACGCTCGCTCGATAACATAATCCCCAGGCACACCGATTTTGGGTGACTCATTAAAACCTAGCTCATCAAGCAAAGCCGACGTATCTTTTAACATACTTGGACTACCACAAATCATCACTCTGTCATTCATGGGGCTAAGTTGCGGTAATCCAATGTCTTCGGCCAATTTACCACTGCGAATCAAATCGGTCAGACGACCTTGATTACGGAACGCTTCACGAGTCACTGTTGGATAATAAATTAATTTATCTCTTACCTGTTCGCCAAAAAATTCATTCTCAGGCAATACTTTTTCAATAAAATCCGCATACGCCAACTCATTAATGTGACGAACACCATGGACCAAAACAATTTTTTCGTATTGCTCATAGGCGTCAAAATCTTGAATCACACTTAAAAACGGCGCCAAACCGGTTCCCGTGGATAACAAATAAAGATGTTTTCCTGGCAGCAAATCCCGCGTCACAAGGGTGCCAGTCGGTTTACGGCTAACCAAGATATCATCACCGACTTGCAAGTGCTGTAAACGCGACGTTAACGGGCCATTAGGCACCTTAATACTAAAAAATTCCAAATGTTCTTCGTAATTTGGACTGGCAATACTGTAAGCACGCATCAAAGGCCGAGTTTCTGTTTCCAAACCGATCATCACAAACTGACCATTCTCAAAGCGCAAACTTGGATTGCGAGTCGTTTTAAAACTGAATAAATTGTCATTCCAGTGATGAACACTCAAAACACGTTCCGTAACAAATGCGCTCATAGCAACCCCATTAAAAATTAAACAAACACTCTAAACTGGTACTCATACTATAAGACAAATCTATATTTGTTTAATTGATTATCTAGATGTCTTTAATATGCTCAGCATATATAAAAATCGATGGTAAACCATCAATACACATGCATCAGTGTGCCATTAAAATGTACAAAAAATGAGCGACGATGTAGGAATAATCAAGCATGCTGCCAAAATACCGCCGTCCTATACACAGCATACTACGATGATCTGTAAGAAAAAGCCTTGTGAGTACGTCAAAGCAATGAACAATGTAAAGCGTCACCATGACATCATGCCAGCAATCAGAGGACTCTCTCAATGACAATCAACAATACCTTCAACCGTGCCTTAGGCTTAGTGATTCTCGGTGGCACCGCCGCCTTTAGTGGCACGCTACAAGCGGCCCCACAAACCATGATGGTCGCCGGTGGCTGCTTTTGGTGTGTGGAATCCGATTTTGAATTGGTACAAGGTGTCAGTGATGTGGTTTCAGGATATACCGGAGGTCACACTGAAAACCCAACCTACAAACAAGTATCCGCAGGAAACACCGGACACTTTGAAGCCGTGGTGATTCATTTTGACGATGACATAGTGTCATTAAAGTCATTGGCGGACTATTACTGGAAAACCATCGACCCAACCGACGCAGAAGGTCAGTTCTGCGACAAAGGAGCCCCTTACAAAACCGCCATGTTTTATCAGAACGACCAACAAAAAGCGGTTTTTGAAGCCTCTCTCGCCAATGTCAAAAAAACCAAACCATTTAAAGACGAGGTAGTGACACAGATTCTTCCGGCAAAAACCTTTTACCCTGCTGAGGAGTATCATCAAAGCTACTACACCAAAAACCCAATTCGTTATGCCTATTATCGCGCCAGCTGCGGACGAGACAATCGTATTGAACGTTTATGGGGAGAAGTGGCCAGTCATCAGTACCATTAATACGACACACTCGTGTCCTTTTAATGCGTTGTATTCCACTAAAAAGATGCCAAACAACGGGCATCTTTTTCTTATTTAAAACCACTTCCCCTCTTTTATAAAACGAAAAAACGATCTCGCAAGTATCAGTAAAGTGTTTCTTACCTAGGTTTAACGCATAGAAAATGAAGCAAATAGGTAACTGATCGCGAAAGCCTAGCCTTCAGCCCAGTCATACGCCACATTAATAGCGCAACTCACGAAGTTCCAAAAAGTAACTAAAAGGAGTTATAAAATGAAAAAATTCATTCCCGTCATAGCAGGTAGCATCGCTTTAGCTTCTCTCAGTGGCGTAGCAAAAGCTGAAAACATGGCTGACAACAACAGCGGTCTTTATGTTGGTGGTAACTACGGCTACCTCAAAGTGGAAAGCGACGACGACTTTGACGATAACAACGATGTAGTACAGGGCATCGTCGGCTATCGTTTTAATTCTTTCCTTGCTTTAGAAGGCAGCTATATTGACTTTGGTAAATACGGTGGCAGCGCGGCTAACGCGGAAACGACGGGTTACACTGCGGCTTTAAAAGGCACCATTCCGATCACTCAGACAGTTGAACTCTTTGCTAAAGCCGGTCAGCTATGGCACGAAACCGATTACAATATTGCCTCAATCAAAGGCAGTTCAGACGATCGAAGCTTATTCGCAGGTGCCGGTGTTAACTTCAAAGTAACAGAAAATCTACTGGTGAACGCTCAATACACCTGGTACGACGTTGACTTGAATGCAGATAATGTCAACTCTGACTCAGAATTTGACACCGACTTCAAACAAGCCAGTGTAGGTGCTGAATACCGTTTCTAAAACTGACATTTCCCTTGAACGAAAGACTTAACCTAGCGGTTAGGTCTTTCCTTTGTTTATGCTTATTTCTTAACCTGAAGCTCTTTGACCCATCCATACTAAGGCTCTAGTATTTATGCATCTCATTAATAAAAGATGTTAACGATGAATCCAATCCTACAAGCTCAGTCCAACCATAAGTCCATTCGTCAATACACAAACAAAACGATTGATGAATCCCTCATAACACAACTGATCCAAAGTGCCCAAGGCGCCGCGTCTTCAAGCTTTATTCAAGCTTACTCCATTGTCCAAGTGAGCAACCCAGAAAATCGTCAAAAAATTGCCACCTTAGCGGGTGGACAAAAATGGGTCGAATCGGCAGCGGAATTTTTCGTTATTTGCGCGGACCTGACTCGCGTTGAATATTGCAGTCTTAAACAAGGCTTAGGGGCATTAGAAGGCAACACAGAACACTTTATTGCGGCCACAACAGACGCCACTTTTTTTGCGCAAAACCTAATGCTAGGCGCGGAGTCGGTCGGTCTTGGTGCCGTCTTTATTGGTGGCATTCGCAACGATCCTGAGCAAGTCGCCGAGCTGTTAAACCTACCCAATCAAGTGTATCCCATCTTTGGCCTTTGCTTGGGTTATCCTGACGCTCAGCCCGACTTAAAACCTCGTCTGCCCGTCGATGTTATATTGCACAAAGACAGCTACGATAGCCGGCGCTGCGCTGACGATGTCAACGCCTACGACGCACAAATGCAAGCCTACTACCAAAGTCGTGGCGACAATCAGAAAAACAGCAACTGGTCTGAGCAAACCGCCGCCGCGGTGCAAAAGAAAAAGCGTGAACACATGCTTCCCTTCCTGCAATCACGCGGTTTCTTAAAGCGCTAAACATTTTATCGAGCTAACCGTTTTACAGGTGAAAGTGCCTCTAACAAGGGGCTACTTTCCCCTTCTACAGCCTTAATCAATAAATCTGACGTGGTCGGGCCAAGCGTAAAGCCCTGATGCCCATGACCAAAATGAAACCACAAACCTTTATGATTGGGTGCAGCCCCTACTAAAGGCAACATATCTGGCATGCAAGGACGCGTACCCGACCATTGTGGTTCGTCTACTTTTTGCCCTAAATCGATCATCTCATTTAATGCAGCGGCTCCACGCTCAAGCTGCTTAATGTTTTTCGCGGCCTTCATAGGCACCAACGCAGCCCCCGTTGTGACTCTGGTCCCTTGTCGCATTGGCGCGGCTAAAACCCCATTTGCCACATCTAAAAATGGACGTTGGAGCGTATTAGGGGCATTAAAATGCCCATGATAACCTCGCTTGTAAACCATAGGAATGCGATAACCGAAGCGTTTTAATAGCTCTGGAGACCAAGGCCCAAGCGCCACCACCACTTGCCCAGCGGTTAACTCGCCATCACGAGTTAGAATTTTCCAACCCGACACACCATGCTGCAAGGTACTGGCATCGCCTGTCACAAATCGTCCACCACGTTTAACAAACAAATCACAATACGCCTTGGTCAAACCTCCCGGCGAAGCACAGCTCCAACTTTGCGTATAATGCACGGCTCCAGCTGGCGCTTTCTTCAGTGCTGGTTCTTTTTGCTGATAACTCTTACCATCAAAAATATCGGCAGTAACACCATATTCTCGTAACAGAAATTCGGCTTTCTTCGCCGCTTTTTCAAATTCATTTTCATCACGATGCAGCATCACAAGACCACAATGACTGATCAAGTGCTCAGATTCCGAGTCGCGAATTAAAGGCTCATGGTCCGCCGTAGAGCGAAAGGTTAATTGCGCATGAATGTGAGAAATCTTAGCGTGCTTTTCTAACGATGAATGACGAAAATACGACCACAAGGCAGGCGCCATTTGTAAGGCACCAGACAATGTCCAAGTCACATCATTACTGATCTCGAAGGCGTATTTAAACAGCGTCACCATGTCCCTTGGTAAGGCATAAGGCTCCGCCGCCTCGACCTGAATCATACCTGCATTGCCATAACTGGTTTCCAGACCCGCACCAGTGCGATCCACAATGGTAACCTGATGACCACGAGCCTGTAGCGCCAAAGCACTGCTCACACCCACCATTCCAGCACCCAACACAAGAAACTCCGCCATATCCCTACCTCGACAGCATTGCAAAAAAAATGATTTACGCTCTGGACTATAACAATATCCAGTATAGATGAGCCAACCGTCAATAGAAGGAACTACGCGGATAAAAACAAAAAAGGGCCGTGACTAATCACCGCCCTTTACGATCATCATGTATAAACAAGTTTTACTCAGGCTACCTTAGCATCCTGTTGTGCTGAGCTTTCTTTTTGATGCTCAAGAACACTGCGAGAAGCCTTGTTGATGGCAATACTTCTGGGTTTCATTGCCTCAGGAATCTCTTTCACCAAACTGATGGTAAGGAAGCCCATTTTTTAACTCAGCATCGGTTACCTCAACATAATCGGCAAGATTGAACTTGCGTTCAAATGAACGGTTTGCAATGCCTTGATGGAGATACCTATGTTCACCAGAGTCCGCTTTATCACCGCGAATGGTCAACACATTCTTTTCCACTTTAATATCCAAATCGCTTTCATCAAAGCCTGCTAAAGCAAGCGAAATGGCATAACGGTTATCATCAACCACCTCGATGTTGTAAGGCGGATAACCAGCAGACACATTGTCTGTTGTTAGCGCGCTATCGAGCAAAGAGGCCAAGCGGTCGAAACCAATACTGCTACGATAAAGTGGGCTAAGATCAATTGAGTTCATAATAAATCCTCCTAATTGAAGCAAAATACTAATCGTCAAAAGTAGTAACAGGCACTCTATTCATAACCAGACGAACCTGCTACATCCCTCAAAATAGGATCTCAGCTACCATTTTCAAGTGTTTTTTATAGAAAATTTCTGTCTATGAAAATACACATTTTTTATAAAACAACACGTAATCAGCTTATTCTTCCAATACACTCTTTGCTATAAAACCTCGCTCGACCAATTGTCCCAAAAGCGCCGTCGTACGTTCGCGAAACATATCACGCAATAGCCTTACGGTTGGGGTAATCGATTGACGACTAGGGCAAACCAACCACAATTCACCGGAGGGAATGGTATAATTCGGCAGAAGTGGTACTAGACGTTCGGCCAGCAGATCGTTAGCAATATCCAGCGACGACTTTATCGCCACCCCTTTTCCAGCCACGCACCAACGCCGTACCAGATCCCCATCATTAGCCGCACAATAGGCTTTGGGCTTAATTTTGTAAGATCGTTCCGTCCCTGACGCTTTACACGAGAAGTGCCAAGTATCATTGAGTATATTCTGCAACTGATAAAACAACCCCTGATGATGCAGCAACTCTTTAGGGTGTTCAGGTAAGCCTTGAGCCTCAAGATAACTGGGACTGGCCACCAGCAAACGTGGCACATTGCAGATTTTAAAACCGTATAAATTAGAATCGGCTGGCGGGCCGTAACGCAATGCGATATCCAGCGCATCACGATAAAAGTCAATGTTGCTGTCACTAACATGCACCCGCAAAGTCACTTTAGGGTGCTGTGTCATGAACGCATCAACCCAAGGGATCGCCACATTTCGACCTAAATCAGACGACACCGCCAAACGGATTTCCCCACTAATAATGTCCAAATCATTGTGTATCGTTTGCTTGGCTTGCTCTAATAAAGCCAGCGCCGCCGTACACTGTGGCAAATAACGCTCGCCCGCACTAGAAAGACGCAAATGACGCGTCGTACGCACGAATAGCTCGACACCAAGTGACGCTTCAACCCGCTTAACCGCCGCACTGGCCGTAGCTATCTGCATATCTAGATGAGTCGCTGCTGCCGTGATATTGCGAAACTCCGCTACTTTTAGCACAACACGAAGATCTTCCAGCTGCATAGCCTAACCCTTAAAGAAAAAATGATGGGCTTATTATCAAATATATTTTGATAATAACTCAATAAAAACCCTATTTTTCATTTAATAAAGTCTCGTTACCATAGCGCCATCAAGACTCACCACGCGTGAGTCATCACCCTAATGATGGAAACAAAAAATGGCACACCCAATTATTACCGACCTAGAAAAACGCTACACAGCAAAACACTACGATGCCGCAAAACGCATTCCCCAAGCAGATCTAGAAGTCATCTACGAAGCACTGCGCTTATCCCCTTCTTCCATTAACTCACAACCATGGAAGTTCATCGTGATTGAGAGCGATACCGCCAAACAACGCTTCCACGATACTTTTGCGAACAAATTCCAGTTCAACCAAAAACACGCAAAAAGCGCGTCACACATCGTACTGTTTGCACACAAAACCCACTACAAGCGCGAGGACTACGCAAAAGTCGTCGACAAAGGCATTATGGATGGCCGTACAAAACCAGAAAACAGAGAACAGGCATTTGGTAGCTTCGCCTTTGCCGAACTAAACACAGATGAAAACGGCAGCACAGCACAATGGACCAAAGCACAAGCTTACATCGCTCTAGGTAACCTAATGCACACATTGGCACGTCTCAACATCGACTCGACCCCAATGGAAGGTGTGGATGCCGAATTAATTGGCGAGCTATTTCACAACGAGGCTCGTGGGTTACCAATGTGACGTAGCACTCGCGATCGGTTATCACCACAAAGACGAAGACTACAACGCGACATTACCAAAATCTCGCCTCGCCTTAGAAGACGTCGTCACCGTATTGTAAAATCCACCTCAAATTAGACACAGAAGACAGTTCAGATCTGCCCCTCCCCCTTGTGTTTTTAAGGGAGAGGTTGGGTGGGACAATGACAGTTCAGGTCTGCTCCTCCCCCTTGTGTTTTTAAGGGGGAGGTTGGGAGGGGGTTACAGTTCATGACCCCATCCTAGCCCCCTTGGAAGTGATAAGGGGAAGGGACAATGTGAACATCAATGAAAAATATCTTCTATTTTCTCAGCGAAGAGGAGTCGTTCGGACCATTCCAGTAGGGTGTCGGTATCAGCTTTCTCAACCTGATCACGGTAAGCCGTAGCCACATCAACACCGTATTTTCTTGTTATCTGACGCAATAGCATATTAGCCTCACCTTGTTGCATTCCTTGTTGCATTCCTTGTTGCATTCCTTGTTGCATTCCTTGTTGCATTCCTTGTTGCATTCCTTGTTGCATTCCTTGTTGCATTCCTTGTTGCATTCCTTGTTGCATTCCTTGTTGCATTCCTTTCTCAATTCCAAAACGCTCTGCACTCGTTACATAAGGCATTTTTTTAGACTCCTCTAGTTGATATACCGACTCTAAGAACTGACGTTCCAACGCGTCTGGTAAACGGATCATCCAATCAATAACCCGGAACAGTTCTAATATAACATCACGTTCATAGCCCCGCTCGTACATTAATTGCACAAGCTGAAATTTCCACGCTTGTCGTTCTTCGGCTCTTTTACTGCTTTTGGCACGAAGTTGCGCCATCACCACCAAGGCAAACACATTGTCACTGCGTTCTAACTGCGCCCAGTGATCTTGCCAATCCAGTAGTTTTACACGGGGAAAACGAAAGTCTAACTCACAGCCCCAGCGCTTCCAATGATAGCTATTGGGCCGAAAGTTTCGGTTAGTATCGGCGAGCACGCCTAAACTGACCACATCCATCTGATACCGATCAAACAGTCTGTAGTGATACACATACATACGCTCGGCAAAATCCCGCTCTGCTTCGCCCTGCACTTCCACATGAATCAACACCCATGTTTCTGTGCCATCCCGTGCAAAAACCTTAACCAGCTTATCGGCATAACGTCGCCCCAGCTCGGCATCCTGAACAACCTGCTGGAGCTCTTTATCCAAAAACTCTCGCCCTTGGCTCCAGTCCACCTGTTCGTAAACATCAGGAAACAGCAACGCCAAAAACTCTGGAAAACGCTGCTCTAACGCTTCTTTCCACGGGCTATCATGATCATCCACTGATCTTGTATTCATATCAAATCCTTCTTTTATTAACGCCAACCCCATCCTAGGGTCGCGGTGCATAAGCACGTTAATACTATATAAATACCACTAAAACACCAACCCGTTGACCAGACATTCATTAACAATTCTTAATGAAAATCATTTTCATTAAATTCAACATATTTGTGATAATCATTCTCATAAAGGATTGCATACACATAGGGAAGACTTAATTTATTGATGAGAAGAAACATGAAAAAAACGGCTTTTCCTACTCCCTTATCTTTCCTTGCTTTGTCTATCATGGCGGCGTCACCCGCGTTTTCTGCCGACACCACTATTCAAGAAAATCAGTTGAGCACCATCAACATTGAAGCGGATTCGCTCACTGAAACCACCACGGAGCTGGGCAGCTCGGTTTCTAAAATCGAAAGTGACGATATTGAAAAAACATTAACTCGTAATTTAGACGATCTAGTACGCTATGAACCAGGGGTAGAAGCCAGCCAAGATTCTCGTTTTGGTATCAGTAGTGTTAACATCCGCGGCTTAGATGGCGATCGAGTCAAAATCAGTGTCGATGGTGTTTCGCAAGCCGATGCATACGGCCCGACAACCACCTATTTACGCACTGGACGAAACACCGTCGACATGGATTCATTAGAATCTGTCGATATTATTAAAGGTGGCGACGTAGTAGAAGGCAGCGGCGCTCTGGGTGGCGTAGTAAAATACACCACCAAAGAACCTAGTAGCTTTTTAGCGCCAGAAGGTAATGACACCAGTGTTTCCTTAAAAGCAGGCTACAAAAGCGCCTCCGACGAATATAGCCAAACCCTCACCACGGCGAACCGCACAGGCAAAGTAGAGTCCTTACTGCTGTATACCCATCGCGATGGCCATGAAAACGAGAATCATCAAGGCGATGCAGGCTCTGATCAAACGGTTGGCGTAACAAGAGAATCAGTAGACCCCGCAGACACTGGATCAGACAATGTCCTTGCTAAAGTACAAGTACAAGTAAACGACACCAACCGTATCGGCGTGGTCGGTGAATACTTCCACAGTACCACTGAATCCGACTTATATTCAGAAAGCTCTGCCACAGACCAACAAAGCTCAGATGACAAAAGTGTCCGCCGCCGCATTGGTTTCTTCCATGAAAACACCCAAGCTAATACGCTTTATGATCGCTTAAAATGGCAATTGGATTACCAAGACACTAAAACCACCAACATTACGAATAGAACATCGGGCAATCGCGTTGTTGACCGATTTTATGATGAAGAAAGTATCAGCTTCAAAGCGGATTGGGTCAAACAAATCGAGGCACATCAACTTCGTTACGGCATAAATTACGACGATAAGTCTTTAGAAAATCTCAATAAAAACACCGTCTCTGGCGTCACCACCGCGTCGCGTTTTTCACCCGTAGCCGACGCCAATATTGTCGGCTTATATCTAGAAGACAGCTGGGCAGCGACAGACAAGCTCACTCTTGTGCCCGCTATTCGCTACGATAACTACCAATACACCACCAAGGGCGACGAATACATCGAATCATGGGGCGATAATAAAAACGAGGCTGTGACCGCACAACTTTCCGCTGATTTTGCCATCAACGACACCTACAGTATTTTTGGTAAAACCGGCTCTGGCTTTAGAGCTCCAAATTTAGACGAGCTTTATTATTACTTTGAAAACTCTGCGTCTTATGGCGCCTATAGAATCAAGCCTAATCCAGACTTAAAACCGGAAGAAAGTCTGTTCGTAGAAGCTGGCGTTCGAGCTCAAAATACCTACGGCACCGCTGAATTGGTCGCTTTTTATAACGACTACACCAACTTTATCGAGCAGGTCTCTTTAGGCACCTCTAGCACATACAGATTAGGGGAATATACCAACAAAAACCTTGCTCATGTCGTCATCAAAGGCGCTGAAATTAAAGGCACTTTAGATCTATCCAAAAGTATCGATGCGCTTAATGACGGCTGGACACTCAATGGCGCTGTCGCTTATGCCGAAGGCGATAACCTAGAGGATAATGAACCTCTCGACAGCATATCACCGCTAAGCGCCGTGGTGGGTCTTGGCTACGACGCGCCTTCAGAGCAATGGGGTGGAAAGCTCAATCTAACCTGGGCGTCTGGCAAGAAAAAATCGGATTTGACCAGCAGCAACCAGTGGCTCGCCACATCCGACTATCAACTTGTTGATCTAACGGCTTATTACAAACCCACGGACAACCTCACCTTTAACGCGGGGCTGTTTAACCTGACCAATGAAAAATATCTCAATTGGAATGACATCCGCAACATTACCAACACCAGCACGAATCTGGACCGTTACACCCGTGCAGGTCGTAACCTTGGTATCGACGCAACACTGTCTTTCTAAGCCTTTTTTCACCGCAGCGTAGGTCAAAAAGCATTGTATTTTTGACCTATGCCAACCAGTTAACGCTAGACGGAGCATCAACATGCCTCAAACCACAGCCATAAGACCAAACACAGAACATCCGGCGTATTCTCGCTATCAAGCGGCCATCACATCGGGTTCTACCTTACGAGCCAGAGAACTGGCCAAAGAACTGGGCATCACCGAAGGCGACCTCGTCGCATGCCGACAAAATATCGATACATGGCAGCTACGCGCGCCCTTTCACCTTTTATTAGCTGAACTGAAAAATGTCGGCGAGGTCATGACCATCACCCGTAACGACCAAGCCGTGCATGAAACAACTGGCGTATATCACAGCTTCCAGTTTGCTGAGGCTAGAAAAACCGGCTTAGTGCTATCGGACGCCATCGACTTACGCCTCTTCATTGGCCAATGGCACAGTGGTTTTCATGTGGTGGAAAAAGGCCGCCATAGTCTGCAATTTTTCGACAAACATGGCCTCGCTGTGCATAAGATCTATCGAACAGACAATACTCTTGCTGATAAGTGGGACGCTCTGCTAGCAGAATATTGCGATGCGTCACCTGTTATTCCTGCATACTTGCCATTAAAAGAAACACCCATTAACCAACCACCAGCGGCATTTGATCAAGCCGCCTTCGCAGACGATTGGGCAAACTTAAAAGACGTACACGAATACCACGGCATGCTGCAAAAGCATGGGCTTTCTCGCACCCAAGCGCTGGCTCTGATTGGCTCACAATGGGCAACACCGCTTATCCCAAATAGCCTTGCCTATGTACTCACACTCGCGCAAGAAAGAGCCGCCGACATCATGGTATTTGTTGGCAATCCTGGTTGCATCCAAATCTATTCAGGTCCGGTTCACAAGCTCTTAACCCAAGGACCATGGTTCAATGTATTGGACGCGGCATTCAACCTTCACCTAAGAACCGATCAAATTGCCCAAGCGTGGGTGATCGAACGCCCTAGCAGCGATGGCATCATCACGTCCATTGAAGCCTTTAGCGCCAAAGGGGATTCCATCATTACCCTGTTTGGTAAACGCAAACCAGGACAACCAGAACTCACCTCATGGCGCGACATTGTTCATGCCACCAAACAACAGTACACAGAGGAGGCTCAGCTATGTTCGCTAAGCTGCGTTTTTTCATGGGACTGGCATCCGTGATCTTGATATCCACTGGGGCAAACGCAACACAACGGGTCGTCAGCATCGGTGGCACCGTCACCGAAATCGTCTATCTGTTAGGTGCAGAGTCTCAACTGGTCGCTAGTGACACCAGCAGCATCTATCCAGAGGCGGCCAACCAGATGCCTAAAGTCGGCTATCAGCGCACCTTATCCGCAGAAGGCGTACTTAGCGTACGCCCAGATATCTTGCTCATTACCCCAGCCACTGGGCCTGCAAAAGTATTGCAACAACTAAAAGACACCGGCATCCATTTGATCACCATCGAAGCGCCCGATTCAAAGCAAGGCATACTAGATAAAGTCACTCAAGTGGCCAACGCCTTACAGCAGGAGGAAAAAGGCAAACATCTCGTTCAACAAATAGAACACGCATTTGAGGCATTAAGCACACCCAAAGCATGGAATGAACAACGACCACCACGCTTGCTTTTTGTCTTGCAAATGGGTGGTGCGCCAATGGTGGCAGGCAACAATACCGCGCCGGATGCTTTATTTAAATTAGCAGGTGCCACCAATGCAATGGGCACGTTAGACGGCTACAAAACCCTCACCCCAGAAGCCATTTTATTGGCTCAGCCAGACGCCATTGTCGTCACCCAACAAGGCCTCAGTCGCACAGGCGAACAAGCCATCTGGGCGCTGCACTGGCATGTTAGCCACACCTGCAGGAAAAGATCAACGCCTGCTCTCGTTGGATGCTTTACTTGCCCTCGGCCTTGGTCCTAGAACGCCAGAAGCCATCCAATCGCTACAACAACAGCTACAAGAATGGGCGCCATGAAACACACCCCGTATTCTCATATTCCGTATCCCCTGCTGATCACTGTATTAGGCATGGTGGGATTATTCGCCCTCACTCAAGGGGCGTATTCTATCGGCTGGAAAGAGATGCTTTTGTCGTCCATGAACGACATAGACAAACAAATCCTCATCACAGTGCGGCTACCGAGATTATTCATGGCGATCTTAGTTGGTGCGGCCTTGGCGGTATCTGGCGCGCTCATGCAAGCCCTCTTCCGCAACCCATTGGCAGATCCTGGGTTACTGGGCGTCTCTTCAGGGGCATCGGTCTTTGTTGGTATCTTGATCGTTCTCAACCCATTTTCAGGTAACTTGCCCCTTTGGGCACAGTCTTATATGCAAAGCAGTGCGGCCTTTCTTGGGGCCGTATTAACCTGCTGGCTGATTTTTCAATTATCCAAACACAAAGGACAAGTCTCTGTATTACACCTATTACTCGCAGGGATTGCCATTAACGCCCTATCAGGTTCCGCCACCGGCTTACTGACCTACTTGAGCAACGATGAACAATTGCGCGCGCTGACATTTTGGGCCATGGGCAACCTTGGCGGCGCACGATGGGAACAAGTCGCCGTTGTCGCCAGCCTTTTATTGCCATTGCTGTGTTATGTGTGGCGTCAGTCTAAAAATCTGAATCTGCTATTACTAGGAGAAGAAGAAGCCCGTTATCTTGGCTTGGATGTGGAGAAATTTAAAATCAAACTCATTGCCGTTGTGGCGTTATGTGTTGGCGTGACCGTTGCCTTCACCGGGTTAATTGGCTTTATTGGCCTCATGGTACCGCACTTAATACGCATGATGTTTGGTGCCGACAACCGCATCGTCATTCCCTGCTCAGCCTTACTCGGCGCCAGCTTACTCACCAGTGCCGACACCCTAGCTAGAATCCTAGTGATTCCAGCCGAACTGCCCGTTGGCCTCGTCACCAGCTTACTCGGCGGGCCGTTCTTTTTATGGCTACTGTTAAAAAATATTCGAGCAACCAACTAATGTTAACCGTCAACCAACTGTCTCTTAGCCGATCTGGCAAACCGCTCTTGGATCAGGTGTCTTTTTCCATCAAACCGGGTCAACTGACCATTGTACTGGGACCAAATGGCGCGGGAAAATCCACCTTACTCAAATGCTGCTCTGGGGCGCTTCAAGCCGACACGGGACACATTAACCTAGACGACAAACCGCTAGCGGATTGGTCTCTGGCTGACTTAGCCAAAAAACGCGCAGTATTGACCCAACAAATACACATGCCTTTTACACTCACCGTTAAAGAAGTGGTGTCATTAGGGACCGCACCGTGGACCTTGTCCAACCAACAAGCCAACCGCTTAATACATGACACCCTCAGCGAAGTCGGCATGGTCGACACTGACACACGCATCTACGCCAGCTTGTCCGGTGGAGAGCAACAACGCATCCAACTTGCCCGAGTCCTAGTGCAAATCTACGCGGACCCAAACCAACACCCACAAGCCGCAAAATACCTGCTGTTAGACGAAGCTCATTTCTGCCCTAGACCTACACCAACAACAACGGATATTGCGACTTTTAAAAACACTCAGCCAAAAAGGCCTAGGCATACTCTGCATACTGCACGACATCAACCTAGCCGCACTCTACGGCGACAAGCTTGTCCTACTCGAACAAGGCAAAATCACCTTCAACAGCGAACCCAGCCAACTCGCCCAAGGAAAGCAAATAGAAACCACCTACCAAGCAGACCTAATCCGCCTGTCACACCCAGACACCCAACTACCGCAATGGCAATTTAAACAATAAAGCGGGGCAGAAGCAGGCTGGTTTTATCCCCTCCCCTTGTGTCTTTGAAGGGGAGGGCTAGGGTGGGGTTTTAGGGCTTATACAGGTCTACAAAACTCGCTCGCGACCTTTAGCGACAGCCTCGAAGGCGGGAACCCATATTCCTTGTAGATCAGATGAACCGAGGAACGAGGCGCTTACCTCAAAAATCAGCCCAATATTACAAACGACTTAAAACCCAAGCTTTTCTGTTCAAATACACATTTGAATCTTGATAATCTTTCTTATATGTTTGCTTAGAAACAAAACTGTTTTTTACTATATCTAAATCACTATTATTAATGGCGTGATGGTTTGGTTTTTTTAACAAACCCTCCATAATTTCTTTCCCATTTTGACGACTAAAAGCCTCATTAAAAAAATAGCCAACACTAAAATATGGCATGAAATTAAATTTCTCAGCATTTAAAACAACATCTTTACCAAACCGCTCACTACCACTATCTGAAAGACCCAATGTCTTAAGTCTGTTCGAAATAAACAAGCTGTTCTTTCTATCTTTAAACAAATGATCCAAAAACAATGCCAATACGTCTTTAATAATAAAATGGCCTTTTTCAGACGCAATAAACCAAGCTTCTATAGGCCTAGTCTGATTTGTCATATGCCTAAAGGTAAATAATCCATTTTCTGAAACACACTCAGGTAACCATTGATCTAAAGCCTGGATACAAAAACTGGTACTGTCTACCCAAATGCCGCCATGCATACTTAATAAATATAAACGTAAGATATCCGCTTTCATGGCATATCCTAAATTCACTGTTGCGATATAAAAAACCGAGTTGAAATCAAAGCCTAAATACTCCTCAATATTGTCATCTGTTAAAATGATAACATCATAAGCAGGATTCATTTCCTTCCACGTTTTAATACTTACTTTCACAACGTCAGGGGCTTTATCAATAGACGAATTCCAATACAGCCAAATTGTCTTAGGTATACCAGCAGAACTTTCATGATGCGATAAAAGCGCTTTTCTTAAGTGATTTTCAAGCACATCCGTTGCAACATTCACGTTGTCTACCACATGAGGATACTTTTTTGAGGGTAAACTTTGATAATTGATCCCATGGTAATAGTGATAAGCGTGTCTTAACCTAGGAAAGAACCGTCTTAGAAAAAATAAATTTCTCTCAAAAAACTTGCTACCTATTAATGCCATAATCAGACTTTCCTAATCTTTCACTTAAATTCAATCACTTGATTTGACATTTTTTCCGTTACGCCACTTCCCTTGGGGAAGCAATGCGTCGGCCTTCGTATCGAGCCAATACCACCCGAAAACGCACAATCAAGATCACCGCCAACAAGGTCAACCCCGCGCCCAAGCCAATATAAAAACCGCGCAGCGATAAGGTCTCCGCCCAAGGGCTATAATGAGACAACCAAAAACCAAACGGCATACTCAAACCAAACAGAGACACCGCAAAAGCAATCATCGTAGAACGCGTATCACGGAAGCCTCGCAACGCCCCAGTAAACACCGTCTGCAACATATCAGGGAATTGATAACACGAAGAGATCAACAAAATACTCGCCGCCAGCGCCACCACTTCCGCATTATTGCTATAGATAAACGGAATCTGCTCATGAAACACCTGAGTAATCACAAAACAGGTACTCACATAGGTAAGACCTAACCACACGATCACACGAATGCGTTTTCTAACCCCATCAACGCCCTCTTTCGACATGGCTTTCGCCACCACAATCGCCGTCACCGCACTCATCGCCATCATAGGTGTAAACAAGAAAGACGTGTAAGACATCACAATCTGTCCGCCGCCCAACGCCAAATCACCAAACGAAGAAATCAGCCAAGTCATGGAAGAAAACAGCCCAACCTCAAACGCAAAAGCAAAACCGGCTGGCGCACCAATGTTTAACAAAATGGAAAATTTACGCGTATAACGCCACACCAAACTCGTAAACAAAGGCGTTTTATTGAGAAACCGGTCATAGACAAAAAACAACGCCACTGCCAAATACAAAGACAAAGCAGACGCCAGGGCCGCACCTTTAGCGCCCATTTCAGGAAAACCAAAACGACCAAAAATCAGCACATAATTAAACAGTATGTTTAACACTAACCCAAAACTGGCGACAAACAACGGAAATCCCGGACGACCCGCGGCTTCAAACAAATTCTTGTACGCGGTCATTAAAGCCAACATCGGTAACGCAGGCGCAAAAATATACAAATACGAAATAGAAACCTGTCGCGTTTCCTCTTCAGTTGCCATCAACCCTGCAAAATAAGGCAACACCGTAATCGCCACCAAGCTTGCCAACACCCCAAGCACAAGCGACAACCCCACCGCCTGCGACATATACAGGTTAACCAGTTTAGGCTGCCGACCATGTAAATGTCGTGTCACCAATGGCGTAATACCAAACGTTACACCAATCAGGAAACACCCAACCGGCAACCACAAACTCGATGCCAAGCCAACCGCCGCCAAATGCAACGCACTGTAATGCCCAAGCATAATGGTATCCACCACACTAATAGACAACTCCAATGTCATCGTCAACACCATAGGGAACAGCAAATGCAACACTTCTCTCAACACCGGAAAACGCACAACCACACATCACCACCGACTATCCATAGAAAACGACAAAAAACAGCCGAGCAATTTACCACCGATCCCCCCACATTGCACCCAATCACCTGTCGGCCGCGCCTTCAGGCCGACAAAAAAGCCATGCAACAACACCAAACTTGTATTTACCGGTAAATACCGAGAAAATGCCGCTCTTATTTTTTATCAAGCACCCTGTCTAGGAAGACCTTGCCTACATGACTATTATCGCGACACTTGGCCCACTACTTATTGCATTACTCTTCGGCTACTGGGTAAACATCAAACTCTTTACCCCAGCTCGTGTGGCAAAAGGACTCGAACAGCTTGTCTATCTTATACTCGGACTCATCGGTTTCAGTTTGGGAGCCTTGGACAACCTTGCCGAAAAATTATTCATTGCTGGCTACCAAGCATTGGTTCTCTTTGTCCTCATTAGCGTCATTGGCCTTACAGGGGCTCTATCTAAGCGGCTTACGCTTTGGCGGCACACACGCCGACAGCCTAGCATCGGTCCAAATGACAGCAAAACCCATGCACTGATTGACGCGCTAAAAACCATTGCTTGGGTAATAGGTGGTCTAATAATCGGCATATTTGCCAAAGACTGGCTAACAGGGGTCGATGAACTGGTAACAGGCTTGCTTTACGTACTGCTGTTTTTGATTGGCTGCCAACTGCGCCAAGGCAACCACCGTTTGCGCAAACTTTTCCTCAACGTTCAAGGCGTCATCATCGCCCTCGTCACCATCGCAACCACCCTATTAGCTGGCTGGGTTGGTAGCCTAATTCTTGGACTAAGCTGGAACCAAGGACTCGCCGTGGTATCAGGCTTTGGTTGGTATAGCCTGTCTGGCATCCTCATTACTGGCTTAGGCGACCCAGTACTTGGCACCACCGCGTTCTTGCTCGACCTAAGCCGAGAAATCCTAGCGCTCATGCTAATTCCCTTCTTAGCCCGCCTCAACAGCCACATGTCAGTCGGCTATTCCGGTGCCACCGCCATGGACTTCACCCTCCCCATGCTCGGCAAATTTCATGGTGCACAGATCGTCCCCGTCTGCATCGCCAGCGGCTTCATCATGAGCATACTTGTACCAATACTGATTCCGCTGTTTATGGGAATAAGTTAAAAAAGCATCCTTTTCGCGTTTGTCGGCCATTAGGCCGTCAAAAGCCCAATCACACCAAACCAAAACCCTCTTCACGATGAATGACGCCTTGTCACACTTTAGGTTACTATTACTCCTCAGTATTTAAGTCAAAAGAGATGCAACTCATGCGCACATTGGTCGTTGTAAGAACATTAAAAACTGGCGGGATGGAGCGTGTTGCCGTTAACCTAGCCGATGCCTTCGCAGATCAAGGCCATGAAAGTCATTTACTCTACTTCAAAATACGCAAAGACCCACTCTACCCAAATAACAAAAGCGTTATATTACATGAATTTAATGTCAACAAACTGACACTCGGCCGACCGTTAAGTATCTTCGCCGAAATCGCCGCCAAGCTTTGCAACCTTGTATGGCGAAAATCGCACTTCCTTATCGCTGGGTGGTATGGGGGTCAACAGCTACAAAAAAAGTCGCTCAATTGGAAAAACAATACGGTCAATTTGACCGTATTGTCTTCAGAGGCGAAGGAACCTACGAAAGCGTATGGTCATTCCAACATGACAACGCCGTCTACGTGTTAGAAAACATAGTCAAAGCCAATTCAAACAGCAAACGCTTGTCCAAAAAGCGCTTTCACGTTCTTTTCCAAAATAAGCAACTTGCCGCTGTCTCCAATGGCGTAAAAAATGCCGCCATCGCACTATTTGACAAAGAAAACATTACCCCTCAACACATCCAAGTGATTACCAACCCTTGCCCGATTGCACAAATTCGTCAGCAAGCAGACGCCGAAAAACCACAGGGAATGCCTAACGGCCCCTATATTGTCAACGTAGCAAGACTGGTCCCACAAAAAGACCAACAAATGCTACTAGAAGCCTACGCCAAAAGCCGCACAACACAGCCCTTGGTAATCGTTGGAGAAGGCAAATTAAAGACCGAATTACAAAATACCGCAAAGTCCCTAGGAATAGATAACAAGGTACTCTTTGTTGGCAACCAAGCGAACCCCTATGTATGGATGAAACACGCCAGCTTATTCGTACTAAGCTCTAAATTCGAAGGACTAGGCATTGTACTTTTTGAATCCCTTGCTTGTGGCACCCCCATTATCTCCGTCGACTGCCCCGGCGGAGTTCGAGACATTTTCAAAGACGAACTCGAACCCTACCTATGCGAGCAACATGCCGACGCACTCGCACAAAAAATAGATCAAATCGTCGAACAAAACGGCTACCCAATACAAGAAAAATGGATAGAAGACTTCAAACCAGAAAACGTCGTCAAAGCCTTCCTACAAAAAAACCATCCCCTGTCGGCCTTTAGGCCGACAAAAATCTAATCACACCAACCCCCTGACTTAGGCCGACAGTCAACAAACCGTAAAGAGCAACAAATAAACAAAACAGCTTTAGCAAACACTGTCATGCTTGTGTAAAAGCGATTGTCTCAGCAAAGAGCAGAGGATTAATCTCACTAAACGTCTTGTGCTTTGTGGAATCATTCTTGAAATTAAATGAGATCTTTTGGAACTCAAACAAAGTGTGCAGGTGAAGGGGTCGCTTTGGTAACATGAAAACATATAAATTGGCATAAACAGCCTATCTTATGTTAGAACACTTATGTTACATAGGAACGACGGATCTGATTTGCAAAGCACAAGGCGTATATCATTGTTCCTGCTTTGTTTTCGCCCCATGAAATGTTAATTAACAATAAGCAAATCAAACTCCGTCTGAATGCTTTACATCACTGAGTGATAAACCAACAAATAATGGAACACCTCTCCTTATGAAAAAAATAGTTATGAAAAAAACGCTTATTGCGGCGCTGGTCATGTCTTCCGTTTCTTTTGCATACGCAGCGGATAATACAGTTAAACTCGACTCCAAAGAACAACGCCTTGGCTACAGCATAGGTACTATGTTTGGTTCACGCATGTCACAAGACTTTTCTGACCTAGACATCAAAACCTTCATGGCAGGCTTCCAAGACGCTTTTGCCGGTAAAGAAGGTCAAATGACCATGGATGAAGTCACACAAACCATTCAAAGCTACCAGCAAGAACAAATGGCAAAAGCACAGCTTGAAGAAGAAAAAGCGGCAGAAGAAGCCAAAGCCGCCTCTGCAGCGTGGCTGAAAGAAAAAGAAGCCGAAAAGGGCGTGAAGAAAACGGAATCTGGCTTGCTCTATAAAGTCATCACCGAAGGCAAAGGCGATAAGCCAAGCGCCAATGACACAGTAGAAGTGGACTACGAAGGTAGCCTAATTGACGGCACTGTATTCGACAGTTCATACCAACGTGGTGAATCCATCTCTTTCCCTCTTAATGGCGTAATCGCCGGATGGACAGAAGGCCTACAATTGATGACCGCTGGCTCTAAATACGAGCTTTATATCCCAGCAGACCTAGCTTATGGTCCTGGTGGAACAGGTCCTATTCCACCTAATGCCGCACTGAAATTTGTGGTAGAACTACACAAGGTAGTAAACGAAGAAAGCGAGACAGAAGCCGCCAAGTAAATACCTTGCTATGAAAAATAAATGGGTTCAAAATGGTCATCAGCCGATGACCATTTTTACCATTTTTTTACACCAAGCATCTAAGCGAATCGCTTTACATCAGGCACCGCCATTCCAATTCCACCGCACCAAATCGCAACTTTCAGTCATATCTTATATACCTAAACCCGTAACTATTTGTATACTACGCGCCGATCATATTTTTTCCTTAAAGTACCATCTCACGAACATGAGTTTATAATGACTTTTTCTGCTACGGGATTTACCCGCTTATTTGAACGCCGAGCATCAGAAGACCAACCTACCTGGCTAATCACAATAGGACTATTATCCATCGTCGTATACGCGCTGACACGAACAGGCTTTTCCGACATCGCTGGTGTCGCGTCAACCATTGCCACGCTGACAGGTTTCTGGGGGCTATACAAATACGGCAGCCAAGTGAACAGTCATGTCTTATTCCGTTTTGTCTGGATCGCCATCGCCTTTCAGCTTATTTCATGGGGTCTATCGTTATACGTCACGCCTGAATGGGCAGAAAGTATACCAAAATTAGATAAAGTCACCCGTTGGTTTGTTTTTATCCCACTAGCATGGTGGGTAGCTCAACACAAAAACGCCATTTGGCTTGTGTGGGGCAGTGCCGCATTGGGCATTATTGTTTCTCCTTGGGTGACAGGAGAGGGGATTCCCGAAATAATACGCGGCCTAAATGGAGAGCGAGTGTTTTTTGGGCTACGTCAAGCACAACATACCAGCCTATTTTTTGGCGTCACTTTAATTGGCCTACTATGTTTCGCGCGCGCGATTATCACCAAGAATAAATGGCTATCTATTCCACTTTTATTAGTCATTCTCTACTGCCTGTTAGTCATATACATTAATGCATCACGTCAAGCATGGTTAGCCCTACTCATCACCGCGGCGATAATGGCAACTTACTTCACGGTAAAGCGCTTTAAGCAAGCAACAGCAAAACAAAAAATCATTACAGTGTGCGTGTTTGTCGCTGGGATATTGAGCTTTGGTACAGTGATCGTAAACAACGATACAATCGTAAAAAGAGTCATGTTAGAGAAAGAGGCATTAAATGCAATCTCTACTTTAAACTTTGACGATGTCCCCTACTCAAGTTTTGGAATACGCCTACATAGCTGGGTCGCAGCGACTGAATTCATCAAACAGAAGCCGATATTTGGTTGGGGAAGCAATGGCCATAGTCTCGTTATGGAAAAAACAGAAAGATTTCCTGATTGGATTAAAAATGGCTTTGGACATCTTCATAATACCTATATAGAAATGCTGGTGAATTTTGGTATTGTCGGACTGGTCTTCTACTTCAGTATATGGATAATCATGGCCAAAAGCCTCTTCGAGCAAATCAAAGAGGGAAAAATCGAAAAAAATATAGGCTATTTTTTTACAGGCTTTTTAATTTTTTGGAGCATTATGAACTGCTTCGAAGCCTATCAAAACTTCTGGACAGGGGTGTTTTACTTTACAATATTCATGACGGGAATACAGGCAAAAATCTGGCGCGCTAAACACACATGTAAGAATTAAAACAACGATCTAAAGCAATTTTGTACATTAAACTAACATCAGAGAAACACGTGAAAAAAGGACTATCCCTAAAAGAACATAGCACATCACTGAGCATCGTACTGAGAATCATAGACTGTGCGGGACTATTATTAGCTGGCCTTTTTAGTTATTGGCTAAGGTTTTCAAACCTTGATCTTAGTGTCACCTACAAAAATGTTTTTTTGTTGGGCGTTTTAATAGGTGCAGCAAGTCTTTCTTTTTTGGCGCCTACAGAGCATGGCGTGGCGCAACCTTTACGTCAGAAGTACAGTGTGTTGTTAGCGCCACACTAACAACCTTTTTATTGCTCATCATTAGCGGCTTTGTGACTCAATCATCCGAACTCTTCTCACGTATTTGGATTATAAGCTGGCTGCTTACTTCTACCACGACCATCTTAGTCTATCGCTTAATACTGAGAAAAACTCTTGGAGCATTAAGGGCAAAGGGATTCAATATCAGAGCTGTGATAATCATTGGAGATGGGGCGCTTGCGCAACAAGTTGCTGATCGATTAGAGCAGCACCCAGAAATGGGGTTAATAGTGCAAGGGATCATTGGGACCCATGAACAAGTAAATGGCCTAACAACACACAAAGGCACTGTTGTTCCCTGCTTAGGGAACCTTAATGATCTAGAAAGTGTAGCGAAAAAGAATAAAACAGATCAGGTTTGGATTGCTCTTCCAATGAGCGAAGTAGAGAAAATGGAGCAAGTACAATCAATATTAAGCAATAGCTCCATCGCGATTAGAATGGTGCCAGATATCTTTGGCTTTAGATTATTGAACCAATCCATGACAGAAGTCGCGGGATTGCCCGTTATCAACATTTCAACCTCTCATATGCTAGAAGGTAAAAATCGCTTTTTAAAATCACTTGAAGACAAAATACTGGCCTTCATCATACTGTTACTCATCAGCCCAATTTTGATAGGCTTAGCCATCACGATAAAATTGACGTCCAAAGGCCCCATTTTATTCAAACAGTACCGAACAGGCGCAAATGGACAAGACTTCAAAGTCTACAAATTTCGGTCTATGGTGGTTCATAACGAAGAAGACGGGAAAGTCACACAAGCAACAAAAGGCGACAGCCGAATCACACCAATTGGTGCTTTTATGAGAAGAACATCATTAGATGAACTTCCACAGTTTATAAACGTACTTCAAGGCAGAATGTCAATCGTAGAGTCCAGACCACATGCCCTAGCACACAATGAACACTATAAAACACTAGTGGAATCTTACATGCGACGCCACATGGTCAAACCTGGTATTACAGGGTGGGCGCAGGTAAACGGCTTTCGTGGTGAAACAGATACCATAGACAAAATGGAAAGCCGTGTTGAATACGACTTATATTATATTGAAAACTGGTCTGTCTGGTTCGATCTCCGAATTATCTTCCTAACTGTTTTCAAAGGCTTTATGCATAAAAATGCAATTTGATGTTCAACGAACATCAAATTGCAAACCTTTTTCTTCACACTTTTCGTAGACAAAACGTTTAAAGTTAACTTTAAAAACAGCAGTAGAAAAGTTCATGGCGTGAGCTCTAATCTCACTCGCATCAAGCAATAAATCGCGATTTTTCTCAAACTCACTTACGGCTTCAATAATAGAATCTGTTGTCTGTTGATAAAAATAAATACCGGTTTTTTTGTCAATCACAGTATCTAAAGAACCACCTTTACCAAAAGCGATCACTGGTGTTCCACAAGCCTGAGCCTCTAAAGGAACTATACCGAAATCTTCTTCGGCGGCAAAAATAAAAGCCTTAGCTTTCATCATGTGCTCTTTAAGCACTTTATATTCTTGATAACCCAAATATTCTACGTTATTGGATAATGCCGCTATTTTTTCCACTTTAGAACGCTCTGGCCCATCACCAATTATCACTAGTTTTTTCTCAGGCATCATCGCGAAAGCTTCCGCAATGAGCGCCAAGCGTTTATAAGGCACAAGACGTGAGGCAGTGAAATAAAAGTCCTCCTTAACTTCACACAGGGGAAAAGCGTCGACATCTACATTAGGATAAATAATGGTAGACTCTCGCCGATAACACTTATAAATCCTTTCCTTTATAAAGTGACTAATCGCGATAAAATGATCCACATTATTACTAGAAATAAAATCCCATGCTTTTATTTTATGCAGAAAATACCTTGCAAGAATAGACTTCAAACCCTTAGTAAGATTTGATTCTTTTAAGTATTCAAACTTCATATCCCAAGCGTAACGTATAGGAGAATAACAATAACAAATATGTAATTGATTTGGTGAAGTAATAACCCCTTTAGCAACAGCATGACTACTACTAATCACCAAATCATAACCAGTTAGATCCAGTTGTTCGATAGCAAATGGCATTAAAGGTAAATATGCACGATATTTTTCTTTGAAAATGGCAAACATTGAATGAAAGTATTTTTGGTACACTTCCCACGCAAAAACCGTTCCCTCAAGTCATCACTAAAAAAGTCAACAACAGAAAAAATATCAGCTGTTGGAAAAACATCAATCATGGCTTGTAGTACGTTCTCAGCCCCACCTGGGTTAACAAACCAATCGTGGACAATCGCAATTTTCATCTATGTAAACCTAAATATTGTTTAATGTTTTTGCTAAATCGTTGGAGCACTTGTCCCAGTTGTAAAGTTTGGCTTTTTCAATACCAGCCATACGGTACTCGTTTATAAGTTTTTCAGAGTTCAATAAAGTACTTATCCCTCTAGAAATATCCTCTACTGACAAGGGGTCTACAAGTAGCGCACACCCTCCTGAAACTTCTTTTGTTGCCCCTATATCAGAAGTAACAACAGGAGTACCAGATGCCATCGACTCTAAAACAGGTAAACCAAACCCTTCGTACAATGAAGGAAAAACCGTCAGCTTTGCTCCTTTATATAAGGTCGCAAGTGTACGTTCATTGACATAACCCATAAAATGAACACGATCAATAATATTTAGATTTTCCAATAGTTTTTTTAGATCATCAGTCATTTCACCAGTAAAAATCAAATTTAAGTTATGAGTTTTATATATTTCATAAAAAGCTAAGATTAATCTCTCTTCATTTTTATGTTTTTTTCTATTAGATGGGCAGAATATATAGTCAAAATCACAACTATAGGAAGAATCATTATCAAAAAATATATCGGATACTCCGCAAGCTACATTAATAACTTTACTCTTATCCACCCCACTCCACTCTACAATTCTTTTTTTGAAAACTCAGAAATAGTAATTATTTTTTCAGCTCTATAACATCCAGGCTTAATAACAAACTTATAGAAAAGTTTTTTTAGAAAACTTGAATTATGAGGTACATCTATATGATTAAGGTCATATATAACAAAAATAAATTTTTGCTTTGAAAATAATGGAGGAATATATCCAAAATAAAGAAAAACATCGGTTGAATTATAAAACAAACTCTGAATAGAATAGTAAATAGTCGAAAATGGAGATGCTGGAAATGAAATTTTATTTAATTTTTCCCCTCATTGAGACGACAAAAAACCTCACTATAGAATCTACCAATACCGCCCTTACCCTCCCATGATGGGTCAACTCTCAATCTACGCATCAAACATCTTCTTTAATGTATCTTCTAAACAATATACAGGTGGATGATTGATAATTCTCATTAACTTTGAATTATCACCACAAAGTTTTTTTATTTCGTTAGATCTAACAAAAGAAGGATTAATATTCACTTCTATTTTATAATCAGCAATTTCTTCCATCTTTTCGACAATAAAAAACAATGAATATAAAGAACCTGAACATAAGTTCACAAACTCAGATTTAACATCTGATTCTAGCAAATCCACATAATATGAACTAATGTCACGCACGTCGCTAAAGTCACGATATACATCTAGATTGCCAAGCTCTATCGTTTTTTCGTTGCGACGAAAATGATCAACTATTTTAGGGATCAGAAATTTTAGATCTTGACCAACACCAGTGTAATTAAAAGGTCGAGTTATTAAGATAGGAAGTTTATCAAACCACAACTTACACATATGCTCCATAGCAAGCTTACTCATCGCATAGTGGTTTACAGGAGAAGGCGGCTGATCTTCAGAAATAAGCTCAACATCAGGATTACCATAAATATTAGCACTACTAGATATAATTATTTTTGAAATATCTAAGTCCAATTCATTACATGCTTCTAGAATATTCAGTGTGGAAAAGAGATTCACATCATAAAAAGCTCTAGCGTCATGATGACCAACAAAAGATAGAGCGGCCAAATGGATAATATAGTCGGGCTGAATCTTACTAAAAACATATTTTATGTGGGCTTTATCAGATAAATCACATTCAACTTGATCAGTTGAGTTTTTTTCCTCACTATTTCAACAACATCGTAGCCACGGCGTTTAAGCTCAGTAACGACGTAGCGACCAGTAAAACCGTTTGAACCAGTAACAAGTACTCTTCTCATTTGAAAGCTCCTAACATAAAAAATAAAGGCGACCTCATGTCGCCTTTATACACTTTCAACAATACAAAATTAAAATGAAAAGCCTTGTGTATTGCGACGAAGATCAGCTTCCACCATCATCTGGCAAAGTTCTTCTAGAGTTGTGGTTGGTTTCCAACCTAGCTCTTTCTCTGCCTTTTCTGGGTTACCAATCAGTAACTCTACTTCGGCTGGGCGGTAAAATTTAGGGTTAACCTTAACAACAGTTTTACCGGTTGCTTTATCTACTGCGGTCTCAGATTCTTCAGAACCTGACCATTCTAATGCAATATCAGCCGCCTTAAATGCCATAGTGACAAAATCACGCACAGTTTCAGTACGGTTGGTTGCCAAAACATAGGTATCAGGCTTATCAGCTTGAAGCATACGCCACATACCTTCAACATAGTCTTTGGCAAAGCCCCAGTCACGCTTCGCATCCATATTCCCCAACTCAAGAACATCTTGTTTGCCGAGTTTGATTTTCGCGACAGTATCTGTAATTTTACGGGTAACAAATTCTTGACCACGTAAAGGCGACTCATGGTTAAATAAAATACCACTTGTGGCAAAAATATCGTAAGACTCGCGATAGTTAATCACCATCCAGTGAGCATACAACTTAGCCACACCATATGGGCTACGTGGATAAAACGGTGTTGACTCTCGCTGAGGTATTTCTTGAACCTTACCAAACATCTCAGAAGTAGAAGCTTGATAAAAACGAATTTTTGGGTTAACAATACGAATGGCTTCAAGCAAATTCACAGGACCTAAACCAGTAATCTCGGCCGTTGTAAGTGGCTGATCAAACGAAACACCGACAAAGCTTTGAGCTGCAAGATTATAAACCTCGTCAGGTTTTGTTGATTCAAGCAAACGAATACTGGAACTTAGATCAGTCAGATCGTACTCAACCAACTCAAGATTAGCATGACCTTTGATACCAAGCTCTTCAATACGCCAAAAGTTAACAGAACTAGTACGACGATATGTACCGTAAACAGTGTAGCCTTTCTCAAGTAGTAGCTCAGCTAAATAGGCAGCATCCTGACCAGTGATACCTGTAATTACAGCTGTTTTCATTAAACTCTCCAAAAATTAAAAATTAGTTGCCTTCTTTGCCACATCAAGGCTTAAAAACAATTCAAGATCAGATGGGATACCAAGTCCAAACATTCCGTTGGCTTCTTCACCAATATTAAAAACCCCTATATTACCACCTTTTTCAGCCAAATAAGTATATACAGGTGCAACATAAAACTCCCCATTACTGCGTAAGTCTTGTTGGATCATTTTATCAGCTAGTTGGCAGAAGTCTTTGCCTCTTTTGAAGTTATAAATACCCACAGTGGCTTCATCAGAAACAACTATTTTTTCGACAACTTCGGTTACAAGACCGTTACTATCAACCTTTGCATATGACCATTTTGGGTCACTTGCTTTCATAGTCAATATACTTCCATCTAATGCTCGACGCTCCATATCGAGAAGATAGTCATCAATACTCATATCTACCCACTGATCAGAGTTCGCAATCATCAGTGGATCATCATTATCAATAAATTCCCTTGCCTTTAAAACGGTTATGGCCGCCCCTTCTGTGATTCCATCTATACCGATTAATTCATAGTCTGGACAAATCTTTGAAAAAATATTATCAAGCGAAAACTCTGTAATATGCTGCTGCTGACACACAAAAATAAAACGGTGAGGCTGTTTTGGCTTTAAATTATTTATAACCACCTCAATCATATGCTTGCCATTGACATCAATTAATGGCTTAGGCAACTTGTAGCCTTCCTTAGCAAAACGACTGCCTCTTCCAGCCATAGGGACAACAATATTTAACAAGCTTTCTACTCCTCAAGATATTTATCATTTAATGCTCCAGGCAACTTCACCACAACTGTCGTGGTGTCCTCCAGAGCTTCAAAATCAGTATAAGTGCCAGGTTCAATCTTTATAATTTCGCCTTCGTTAATAATAATACCCTTCATTAGAGCCTTACCCTTAACAATAGCTGTAATTTCAGTAGCAATCTTATGGCAGTGAGATGCTTCTTTATCACCTTTTTTAAAATACTGAATAGCAACTTCAACATCAGTCGTTTTATATAAAGTTGGTTCAAAACCACCAACAAACCAACCACGAAGAAAGTCCTCTAATTTATAATGATTCATTTTTTTCATATAGATAGGCATCCATCGTAAGCATTAGACCCGTAGTACTCCACCGGATAACATCTGTACCAATTAAACAAGTTCCATCAATATTCAATTCGAATTCAATAACACTATGATGCTCATTGGAAACAATAACTTTTTTTGCTTTAAATGATAAAGATTTTGCCTTATTAAAAATATTAGCTATGTATTCAATGACATTCTCTTTACCTGATACCTTTGCAGAAGGATCCGTTAAAACGAAGTCATCTGCGAAAAAAGCCTCTAGTTTACCAATATCTTTTGAATCAAAGGCTGAAATATATTCATTAGTGCGAGTATTAATATGAGAAATAGCAGTTCTGCTTTCAGATATAATTGCTTCTTCAAAATTTTCTAATGCGTGTTCATCATTGATATGAAAATAACGCTCTTTATCTATCGGAATAGCCTTTACCACTCCTTCTTTAAGAATAATCTCATTTAAAGTGGGAGCAATAAAAAACAAATTATTTGTTTTTTCATCCTTACGAATCATACTCTTAGCGGCTTCAATAAAAATTGAGGCTGTCTTAAAAAAATAAAAACCTGCAACAGCATGGCGGCTAATTGGATTTTTTTCAGCAGCTTGAAAAACATGATGGTTCTCATTAAAGCTGACATAAGACCATTTTGGATGAATTGCATCAAAAGTGAGGACGCCTGCATCAACTTTTTCATGAATAAAAGTTTCAACATAAGGAGTTAAATCAAAGTCTAACACCTGTTCGAAGCTAGATATAATAAGTGGCTTATCAAGCTCCAACGCTTCAATAGCAAGAAGCGCTGAGCACACAGCCCCTTGAGTTTTACCGTTGATATTGCAGACATTAAAATCAGGGCTAAGTAAGCTTAATACTTTGTCTAGTCGATATTTTTTAGACTCATCTTTTGGTAAAGCAACAATAACTTTTTTAGGAAAATCTAGTTTAACAAATGCGTTGGCGGCTCTTTCTATAAGCAGCTTACCATCAATTTCATTCAATATTTTAGGAAATGAATTTGCGTCATTCGTCTTAAAAGTGCTTTTACCGGCTAAGGGAATTAGGATATTTATCATAAAGCTTCTACCTCAGCGATGAATTTCTTGATGTTTTCAAATGTAACATCGTGAACTGTTTCAACCTTAAAAACATGAGCACCGGATGCTCGAGCCGCTTTTATACCATTTTCATTATCTTCCACAATGACACATTCTGATGGCTTTAATCTAAGTTTATTTATAGCTAAGGAGTAAATTTCAGGATCCGGTTTTCCCTTGCTAACATCTTGGTTTGAAAGATAAAAATCTAAGTATTCCATTAAACTAGACCTTTCCATCATAACTTTAACTGTGTTTCTAATGGAATTGGAAGCAACGGCAAGGTGATAGCCTTCTTGACGAAGCTTCGATAAAGCGTACTGATGATTAAACATAGGTTTGCAAAGTTGATGAGTAATATCCATTGTGTATTGCTGCTTCATTTCATTTATAAATGAATGCAAAGAGCTAGGAAGTACATGCGTTTTTGATAGGATATTTAACTTTTGGTTTGTTGACAGACCATCAAAGGTTGAAAGATGGTCATAACGACTTATTTCAAGACCAAATATAGCGAGCGCTTTATTTAATGCTTCGTAATGCCAATCTTTTGCATCTATCAATACACCATCCATATCAAATATGACAGCTTTTATTTTATTACTCATTAAAATAACTCCTAGCAGCTTCTGGTATATCAGTACACAGTATCAGGCGATCAGAGGAGTATATTTTTGAATCAATTTCAGAAATTTCCTTCCACAATGAAACGTGATCACGACCGTGTAATTCAGAAGAAACTATACAAACTTTTTTGCCACTATTTATAACATCTATCAATATTTCTTTATTTAAAGAAGCGCCATTGAAATTATCATACCACACTCCTTGACAATAAGACCATAAAAGAGATGGTGGTTCATATTCACTATACCTAGCAAAACAAGTTAAACCGTGCCGTAAAGAAACTAAACAATCAGGGACGGACATATCAAAAAGAAAGTAATTTTTAACACCAAATTTATTTAATTCTTTTAAAACAATCTCTTGGAGGCCATCAGCCTTAATATTTAAGGCTAAAGTTCCATTACATTGACTTGCCACATAAATGTTTAATAACTCTGTAAATGATATTTCACTTCCTTTTGGCATGTCATGACTAATTACAACTTCACCACCCGCATCACGCAAGTCAGTTTCCGTACCAAAACCAAGCAAAAAAGACCTTTCAAAAGCCTCTATGCAATTCTTTTCAGATGGCTGTTTCCAGTAACCACGATGAGAAATAATTTCCATATTTATATTCTTCCGTTTTTAATTTCATCATAAAATTTAATGATATTCTCACACACATAAGAAACCTCTTCATTAGTAAGCTCATAAAAAAGAGGTAGCCTGACTAATCGTTGGCTTTCGATACTTGTGTTAATATCCTCCCCTATAAATTCACCTAGTTCAAGACCACATTTTGATGTATGCAAGGGGATATAATGAAATACTGCCATAACACCACGTTCAAAAAGATACGAAATTAATGCTGTACGCTCTTCAATATCCTTACACTTTAGATAGAAAATATGTGCATTATTACTAGAATAGCTAGGTACAATTGGCAAAGTCACTAAAGAACTTTTTTCCAAAATAGATAGTTTTTCAAAATATGTTTTCCATAGCTCTAGACGACGCTGAAGAATTTTATCTTTATTTTCTAATTGGGCAAGCAGGTAAGCAGCTTGAAGTTCAGATGGCAAGAAACTCGAACCAACATCGACCCAGGTATATTTATCGACATTTCCTCTTAAAAAAAGCTTTCTGTTAGTTCCTTTTTCTCTAATAATTTCAGCCCTTTCGATAAATGTCTCATCATTTATTAAAAGAGGCTCCACCCTCACCACCACTGGTAATATTCTTCGTCTCATGAAAACTAAAAACGCCCAAGTGCCCAATCGTACCAAGCGCTTTGCCTTTATAGCTATTACCAATTGCCTGAGCTGCGTCTTCGATGACAAATAAATTGTGAGTAGCCGCGATGCCCATTATTTCATCCATTTTACAACTGACCCCTGCATAATGAACAACGACAATTGCTTTGGTTCTAGGCGTGATGGCCGCTTTAATTGCAGAAGGTGAAATGTTCATCGTATCAGCTTCTACATCCACAAATATAACTTTTGCACCTCGTAGCACAAAAGCATTCGCAGTAGAAACGAAAGTGAAGCTGGGTAGAATAACTTCATCACCTGGTTGTATGTTAACTAGCATTGCACAAATTTCTAGACCAGCGGTACAAGATGGCATCAGTAAGGCTTTTTTAGTCCCCGTCATATTTTCCAAAGTGGCCTCACACTTCCTGGAAAAGACGCCGTCACCAGCCAAATACTTAGAGTCAATAGCTTCGCGTATGTAGTCTATCTCAATTCCAACCACTGGACTTTTATTAAATGGAATTTTGTTCACAATTTTCCCCATATTTTTGCTTATCAATTAGTATCATACACTACACAATTACAGATCTTTCAGAAAGCAAGTTTTAGATAAATGACACACGCAAAGAACAGCGTAGTACCTACTTATACCATTTATGAAATGATAACTCAGGCTCTGGAAATGAAAAACCTAAACCCACATAAAGATTAAAGATTGCAATATTATGAGAGGAAATACTTGTTGAAACCTTACTATAACCCCGATCTTTTATATAACAAAGCATGGTCTTCCACACACTACTAGCTAGCCCCTTACCACGAAACGCTTCCATCATTCCTACCAAAGACAAAAAAGCTTCACTATCAGATACCTTATCTACAACAAAAAATGCTACTGTTGCATCAAGAGAATCCGTACATTTATAGACCAACTGAGTATCAACACTAATAGAATTAACTAACCAATTCTTATATCGAATATCGGCAAGCTTATTGGGAATGCGTTCATCCTGATGATAACGTCCAAATTTAAACATATCACCAATCTGTTCGCTAATCGACATAACCTCACTATCCGTACACAGACTAATCGAAAAAAAATCATTTGGTGAAAAAAACATATCTGAACAGTTCAAAAAAGGACGATAACTTGCTTCTATGTAACGAAAACCGTCATTCTCTAAAGCATTAATAACATGTAAATTAGACTGTGTTATACGAGTAGTCATTAAATCAACTTTCAAAGAGCGAGCCTTATCATCAATAGTAGACAAGAATTCATGAATTGACGCATCTCTAAGAGTCTCATCAAGAGATAGATCATATACATTAAAGCCAAAAAGCTTCATATCCCAAGGAATATCACGCAACGTAGCTTTATTACCTTTATACTCCAAAAAATATTTTTCCTGATCAAACATAATATTTAAACTTTTCTCTATTATTAGATTGCGCACATAAATTAAATGCTCTTTTTACTCTTTCCTTTAAAAACCTTAAAAAGGCAAAAAATATTACTAAAAAGCAAAAAAAGCATCATTAATGCAACTAAAAGCGATAAATTAATTGGACTATCTATCATGCCGGACATAGCAAAAACAAAGTACAATAGAAGTATCACCAATGTATATTTAATGTATGTATATTCATTTACAGCCATTAGATAACCAAAAATAACTACATTTACACTCAAGATAGTCATAGAGAATGAGAGTATTTGAAAAGACTCTGCACTAGATAGAAATTTCTCACCAAAAAGTAGACCTATAATTTCACTAGGGAAAATGACTGAACATAGAATAACAACGCTACCACAAAGAAATGAGGCCAAAGAAGCTAGTATTAGAATTTTCAAAGAACTTCCCCACTGCGAAACCTCACCCTTAATCATAGCAAAAACCACGCCACTAACGCCACCAGAAACAAAAAAAGCAATCTTTCCTAGATTTGAAGAAACAGAATAATCTGCAACTAAAGATGGAGAAAACAGATATTTAGCCAAAATTAAATCCGAAGAAAGCAATGATCCAACTATGAAAAAATTAATAGCAACAGGAGTAGATTTTAAAACAAACCCTCTAATCAATGAGAAACTCTTATCAAAAGCAAAAATTATCGGTTTTAATCTCATGTATAAAAATAAAGTTGAAAGAACGGTAGCAATTAGTTCAGCGTAAAGCACTGAATACACATCATATCCAAATACCTCAAAAAAAATGTAAGTCATAATAACTTTTATTACAACTAAAAAGAGAACCTGAACCTGAACAAGATTAAACTTTTGCAACCCTTGGCAATGTCCAACAAAAATTTGTAAGAGCAACGTATTCAACAGACAGAAAGAATAAACAAACATAGGAAGAGCTGATTCTATATTAAGAAACCTACTTATTGGGATGGAAAAGAAACTTAATAAAAAAAGAAAAACAAAGACACACTTAAAACCAATGTATTAAGTTGAGATATCACCATAGCCTTTTCTCTTCCGTCACTAAGTTCTTTAGCGTTGAAAGCTATTACATATATAGAAGGAATGACAAAAAGAAAAGAGGACAGGGTATTACCAGTCGCTGTTACCGATGCAAAAATAGACAGATCTTGTTTAGTTAACGATCTAGATATAAAGATCATTTGAATATAATTCAATATATTGGAAATATTTGAAAGCAATATTAAAGATATACCTGTCTTTAAAATCGAACGCACATAGCACTCCTTAAAATACAAGAAAATTTATTATTAAAAGACAAGCATTTGAATGAAAAACATAATAACTAATATAAAATTTAACTAATTTAGAGTTATACAAAAAACAAAATTAAAAAATAGACACAAACATGCTAAACAACAGTAAAATGGGACAATTTTTTAATTATCATATAAAACATCAGCCTCGATCATTAAAAAGTGAATTATAAATTTCGTAATTATTCTCGATCAACATATCTTTAGTTGTATATTCTTTAGCTTTACCTTCTACATCAGAATCACAAAAATGAAATGCAGGTATAAGCATGTCATAATATCCAGTGTAATAAGGTTTAAATAATAGCTTAATATAAGCTTTTTTCTCTACTGCACCAGGAGAATTTATACCACTTGGGATTGCTCTAATTGTCTCATTAAGGAATTTACCGTTGGTAATGGTTGCAGCTAATGAAAACTGTTCATGGAAATTTCTATACCACCATCTTTTGGACACATAACATTTTCCCTCTTTTACCAACAGCTCTCCAGAAATAAGTTTATTATCATCATACCAAGACATTGGCTCCGGATTCTTTTCAGAAAACCATTGCATCCCTCTACAAGAAAGCTTTATTTGCATAACATTTGAATGTCTGGCAGCTTCGATTGCCTTTTCAATTGGATAATCAAAAATCCACACAAAATCATCAGGAAGAAAAATGAAATAATCATTTTTTACAACATCATTTATATGCTTTAATCTGTCGATATATGAGCAATTTGGAAGATGATATAACTCAATATTATGCTTATCATAAAACACTTTTTGCTCTGTTATATCTTTAGATGAATCAAATACTATGTGCCTAACATCTATAGGGTTAAATTTATGAAAACTAGCAAATGATTTCTCTAAATATTGAACACGTTTTTTGTTATCAAAATTAACTAACGAAACAACTTCAATCATCTTTAATATCCTTGGTTCCATCATAGCTTTTTAGTGTTGGCTTCATTCCTAACGACTTTAATATTGTATGAAAAATAATTGAAGAAGCGGTAAATACACAAAGCGGCAAATGAAAAAAGAAAACAACTTTTTTCTTTTAATTAAAAGATATACTGTATCCAGTAGCGCAGGAAAAATTAAAAGAGAATAAGGTATGAATAAAAACTTTTTATATTTTCCAACCTTTCCATTTCTTTTAGCCATAAGGCTCTCACGCATTAGAAAACCAGATGCACCAACACCTTTAACGTGGTAAATGTTATTTCTAATTCGCCAACTGATTTTATTTAAGTATTTACTTATTGATTCAGAAGAGTAGTGCGCCAAGCTATGTGTTTTACATACTCCAATTCGCGTATCTTTACTGAGTAAAACATAAAATAAATGAGGTAAATTTTCCGGTTTTTTAACTACATCACTAAAGTTATCCAGGAAATATTTTTTATTTATTAGAGTACCCATCGCAAGTAACTCTATGAGTGGAAGAGCTTTGTCATGTCCGAAATCAACAACACAACTTCGAGCATTTTCATTTGAAATGACATAATGCTTACTTAGATCAGCTACAAAAATATCAGGAGATTTAGAAACACGATAAACGAATAGACTAAATGGATCTCCATATTCGTTAATATAATCGTTAATAAGATGCTCACCTTCAGGATTAACATATCCAGCAGAAATCACCGTCTGGACATTGTTAACAAGCATACATTCTACTTGATCGACTAGGCAATAAGGTGAGGTATAGACCTCATCATGATCCAAATAAACAATCAGATCTGTTTTCGACTCTACAAAACCAAGAAACTTCGCATATACAGGCTCTGTTCTAGGATTAGAAATGATCGAACACCCTCTTTCATAGCCATAATCAATAGTTTCATCAGTTGAGCCACCATCAACGAGCATAACAGTAATCTTTTCTTTGGGATAACTTTGATTATCTATAGCATTCAGAACACGCGGCAAGACATGCATAGAATTATAGGTCGCTATAATAACAGTAACTTTTGGCAACTCCATTGTAATCATAAGGCTATCCTTCAATCTCAATAAGGCTGTCTACTATAATTTTAGAAGGATGGCTAAAATTTAACTTTGAGTCATATTTATATTTGTATGGATCCATTAAAAATTCATCAATCAATCTATGCGACTTTTTAGAAAGAACGACATTAGTCCCAAGTCCTTCCGTTCTTTCAGTATGAGTACGCAATATCAAACATGGTTTTCCCATGTAATACGCTTCCTCCTGATTACTTCCACCATCAGTTACCAGATATTCACAAGAGGTAAGTACCCGCATAAAATCAATATATTCTAGGCGTGGAATCAGAGTGAAATTTATATTCCTCCGAAGCTCTTCGAGCAGCCCTAATTCATCAAGTTTGGATCGTGTTAGTTCATGCAATACCAAAACACAATGCGTCTTTTCAGACTCCTGAATACAACGTGAAACCATAAACTTAACAAATTCAGTGTCGAATAAGTTTTCTTGCCGGTGTATAACAAATACAAAATAAGGCTTCCCTTTAGGAGTATAATCATTTCCTACTTCAACAGATTTCGAAAGCCTCAAACTATCTAGCAATGTATTTTCACCAGAACTAATAATAATATTATTATTTCTTTTATTTTTTATATTACTAGAAGCCCATTCATTTGGTGAAAAATGAACTCTAGCTAGTCTCGATGTTAATACCCTATCAAGCTCTTCAGGAAAAGGATTTAAGTAATTAAATGAACGTAGACCAGCTTCCACATGACATACAGTCATCCCCATGAGTTTACCTAACATTGCCCCTAATAGAGTTGATACGGTATCACCATGTACAATAAGAACCTTGCCTTTTAATTTACCATATTTATTTTTTATACTTTTACGACCTTTTAAAAGAGTCTTAATGAACCATGTAATTAACCCAAGGGAGGTCTGCTTATGGGACGTATCAGATAAAACTAAACTAGGCCCTTTCAATTCAAATTTTTGTAAAATACTCGAATTTCTAATGTCATTTTGACCGCTCGATATAATCTCGTAGTCTAGATTACGGTTTTTCATCTCAACCATTATAGGAAACAGTTTTATTAACTCAGCAGTGGTACCGACAAAAAAATAAATCATTTTTCAACCTCATCTGAAATTACATAAAGAGGTCTATCTACAACCTGCACGTGAATCCGACCGATGTATACTGCAATAAAACCGATAGATGACAGCACGGTTCCTGTTAGAAATGTGTTAAACACTACAAAGTAGGCTAAAGGTGTAAATACTTGAGTTCCGATGGCTTCGGTTATCAACATATAAGCTACAAGTAATGAACATCCGATTAGAATTAAAGCACCCAAGGTACCTGCAATTTTGAGAGGTAGCAGTGAAAATGAAGTAAAGCTGTTTAATGCTAGCGTTGATAGCTTACGAAAAGAATAAGCTGCTTCGCCATTCAGCCTCGCAGGAGCAACAAATTCAATATAACATTTTTTAAAACCTAACCACTCTATCAATCCTCTAAACATGACAGTCTTTTCTTTAAACTTTAAAAACTCTTTTGCGATATTTTTATCAATTAATTTAAAATCAGTTAATCCTCTTGGAAGCTCTATGTCACCAAAAAAATTCATAACAGAATAAAATAAGTTTGATGATACTCTCTTAAACCAAGTGTAATCATCTGCGCTGCTCCTAATACCTGATATATTTTTATATCCGGCTTCCCATTTCCTTAGAAATTGTGGAATTAATTTTGGAGGGTGTTGAAGATCTGCATCCATAAATATAATAGCATCTGAATCAACACTTGAGGTCAATCCAGCAACTAAAGCAGGCTCTTTTCCAAAGTTTGAAGAAAACCTTATTGCCTTTATTGAGATGCCATCATACTTTTCAAGTGAGGATATAACCTCCCAAGTATTATCCGTACTACAATCATCAACAAACTGTACAATCCAGTCATACTTATTTTCATTAATTACAACTGCATTAATCTCATCCAGAAGTGGCAAAATATTCTCTGATTCATTATAGGCAGGTACAACAATAGTGATCTTCTTTTTCATAATTGAGCCTATTTCATTATTCTATGTAAAAATTCAGTAACATTAATACCATCAAAAATATGAGGATACTCCACTTTGAAAATCAAAACAAAATCATCTTTTGAAAGCAACTTAACTTTCTCTGAAGCAAGTAAAACTTCCATAGCATCAGTATTTTTTTGCGATACCGCAATGTACGAAATACCGTTATCTATTAAACTATCTAATACTTCTATACTCAAATTATTGATTTCTTTAGAAAGGATATCAAGCCTATCTCTATATATAGTATTATTGGATCCATAATAAATTTGGTTAGCAATAGGTTTATTGTGATAAATTCTATTAGCTAAATACGCATAATTACTCTCAGGAGGTGCTGTTATTGGTGAGTAAAAAGGGATTTCCAATAGTATACCATTTGGCTCAGTTGCTAATGAAGCGTATGCCTCTTTTTTATCTAACTTTAAGCCAGAAAACCTATTAAACATGTCAAATCGAGCGACATCATTGTGAACCAACAATACAATAAGGACTATCATTGAAGAAAATAAAAATTTCCCTTTATATCCTTGATCCTTACTAAATAGTTTAGGAATCTCCAACAGTAATATGGCTAATATAATAAACATGCCAATATTAAAATATAGCAAAGATCTTAGCCCTACTCTGAACATCGGCGCTATTTCATAGGTAACGAAAACTAAAGAGAATGGGTTCTCTGGTGATAATGTGAATAAAAACATTAGCAATGAGGCAAAAAACCAAGGACAAAGTTTTTTTACTGTTTGTAAAAACAAACTAAAATCTTTAACAAATATTGTATATAAAAACACTAATACAAGCATAGGTATTACAATACCCAGCCTATATGACATTTCCCATATGTCTGTATGAAAAACATCTCTATTCAAGAGTTTATCAAAAAACACTATATTAGATTCAAAAACTGGAAAAATTGTTTTTAACGTATAAATCGTAAAACTATTCCAATCATGTACATGTGTATTTAAAATATGACCATTAGACTTGATGAAGAGAAAGTTTATAATTGGTTTTGTCAAGATATTAGGATATAAAACCAACATCGCAACGATAAAAAACAGTGCTGCAATAATAATAGATTTTAGAAAATTTAAAAATTCGATTTTTTTATAATTTGTTAATATAAAAACTATAAAAAAGCCGATGGTAAAAATAACACCAAAATATCCATAGTATTCGTTCACATTAATATTGAACGCATGAGCCAATGATAACAAAACAAAAGATTTGGTATGTAGGTTTCTTGCTACATAGAGAGTAGACCAAACGACTAAAAGTGGAGCAAAGGAAACACCTAGCCCGAATAAATGTGCTTGTGCTCTAATAATTGTATTATCCATTGAGGCAAACGAAATACACAACAGCAGAGCAATAAATTTGTTAAGACCTATATAGCGAAAAAGTCCATACCCGACAAGTAAGGTAGACAAAAAGCCAAGCATAGCAATAACATCATAAGAAGTTTCAGCTGTAAAAAAACTTCCTACTGAATAGCTTATTATTTTCCAAAATTGACTTGATGGACCAGGATTTGCAAGCGCTTGTCCATTATTTTGATACAAAATCATATCTGAAAATAAATAGCTCCAACCACCATTGCTTACTAAATCTTGCAAAGCATAAATACCAGCAATAGTACCAAGACCATCTCCAGAGTTAGCTAAAACTAAATCATGAGAAAACAGCACCTTACTATATTTAAAAACACTAAATAGACATAAGAATGGGAACACTATTAAAAAAAGCTTCTTCTCTTTATTAAATCTAAAAAATTAAAATGCATAGTGTTCTCCTGAAGACTAATCCATTCATTTAGTTTACTCCTATTGCCTTATTAAAAAAAACAGTTGAACTTTGTTTCCAGCTGAGCCAATGCATCGTTGAAGAATTAGGATGTAACTTTTGTTTATTTAGCTCTACCCAATCAGATAGTGTTTCAGCGATATTAATGTCAGAATCTCCACTGAAGTAATAAGCACTATCTCCAGCAACTTCTCTGAAAACTGGAATATCTCTTGCAATTATAGGCAGAGAGTACTGTGCAGCCTCAATTAGTGGAAGACCAAAACCTTCGCCAAAAGAAGCCGCTATCAATGCTGAGCAAGAGTTATATAACAAATCTAATTCTCTATCATCAACATTTTCCTTCCATTGAATATTTAAAGAGTTAACATTTAAATAATTTAACTTTTCAATTAAATTATCATTACCCCATCCAGCTTTTCCTACTATTAATAATTTATATTGAGGGTACTCTTTTAGAAAATATTCAAAAGCTCTTAATATCTGATCATGCCCTTTCCTTGGTTCAATAGTACCAACCATCAAAAAAGTATTTTCGTAGTTACTACTAACAGAGTCACAGATATTCATAAAATCTGCTCCAAGATGAAAAAATCTATCTTTTGCGTAAAATAACGAGGTTTCTTTATATTTGCACAATTAAGATATGATTGAACTTCATGCTTGACAGCTTCCGATATACAAATAATTTTATCAGCCGAATAGGCAACTACTTCCAACCACTCAGCAAATGCAATACTCAAATTTTCATTAAAAAATGCGGACATTGCACTGGCAATATATCATATACAACAAATGAAAGCGTAACCCCGCGGACTCGCCAAACCTCATATAATTTCTGCCGCTGATCAAGATGACCTAAGAACAAATCAAGAGCTAAAAAATGATCGCCATGAGAAGGCACAGCAATACCTTCTCTAGCACTTTTACCAAGTTTTTCTTGATGAAAATCATGGGCATAGTCATACCAACCACCAGAATTGTACTTAACCAAATATATTCGCTCTGAAAACTCCGAAGGAATATTTTCAATAATCGATTTAACAACTCGTTGTATACCTGTTTTTGCATCAGCAGTTGATATTTCAGTAACATCTATATAAATATAACTATTTCTAGTAAAAAAAAGTTGTTCAATACTCTGCGCAGACCTGATGAGATCATTATCAGTAAAGGCCGATGTAGTCTTTTTAAATTCAGATAAAAATATTTTCTGGTCGTATATCTTACGACCACCACTTGTTTTTTTATTAAATTTAAGGTCTTTGATAGCTCTATTAAAAACCTTTACAGATTTATCTAAATTATATTCAATATCTAATCCATTGCTAGACAAACTATTACCTAGATAAAAATCAACTCTTTCGAATATATTGTAAAGACTAAGGTTTAAGGACATCCAACAATCTAAATCAATAACTGTATTATATCTATCGCCGGCATCGTTATTTACATTAAATTCAACAGTAAACTCTTTCAATTCGTTAAAGAGTTTCGTTTTTTCCGGTTTAATCCCCACCTTATTTTCGGAACATTCCTTTAATTTTGCTGGGCATATAGATAAATAAGGAAATTCTTTGGTATTTTCTTTCTTGAAATCCCTCGAATTTACTATTAATAATTCACAGAAAAAATTACCATCATGTGAATTCATTTCGTCATCAGGCAGATCGATTATTGCAAACAATTTAATTTTAAATTTGTTAGCACACTGCACTTTCTCAAAAGCATAAAAGAAATTTTTTAGTTCTTCTTTATTAGAAAACTCTATATATACATTTAGAAAAAAATTTCTTTTCTTCTCTTATCACATAGAGTTTTAAACTTTGGTATATTAAAACTCTCACAGTTCTGCTCAGAGGAATTACCTTTTCTAGATACCTCCTTTACATTATAGTCAGCAAGAAAAAAGTCGGCTTTCGATAGTCGTTTGTTCTTTTTCTTATACCAATAATTATGATATAAGTTAGCCCCATTATTAAATTGTGAGAGGGAACTGTTATAGATAACTCCAACTAAACCTTCTATTTCAGGCACTGTAGTTAAACAGTGACCATTAAGATGATCAAAATAACCAAAAATTATAAACACATCTGGAGAAGTCTTTCTAACAAATTCATCTCTCACTAACTCAGATGCATTATCAAGATATCCCACACCATTTTCTATTGGCAAATGAATATTTGAGTAACAACAATGTATGTTATCTAAAGGTAGAAATGTTTCTAAATATGCCCTCAACTCCAGTGAATCAGATAACATTTGTTCATTTATTAAAACATGCACATCAACACTCTTATTATCTGCATGATGAAGCATCTGGAGAAATAATATATGTGATATGTAATATTCTTTAGGAAATAATTTATCTTGCAGTGCCTGTAGATCGAACAGAACCTTAAACATTACTTATATATCTCTAAAAATATTTTTTCAGCAACTTGACTCAGAGGTATTTTTTCAGGCTCTCTAACCTCTGTTTTATAAATAAATCTTCTAATCCGCTCTTTCAACAAAGGAAACCTTAAAAAAAATGCTTTCGCCAAAAAATCAACCTTGAGGCAAACAAAAAATTCAACATATATAAATTTTAATAATTTCTTTATCATAAAATATTCTCTAAAATTTTATAGTCTATTAGGATATATATTTCAAAGTGCCAGTGAAATTTCATTATCAGCGATGCAATTTGCAATTATTCTTATTTCTTTATCTAAATACTCATATCCAGATTCAACAAAAATAGATCGGATTAATTCATCTTGACTATATACATTACTTCCTTTGGCTTTTATATTTTTTTCGCAAAGATCTTTTGCTTTATTTAATAATAAATCTGTTGTCTTAACCCAAGAAAAAATCTTTGCTCTTTTTCTTGCATTATCCTTTAATCGATTTCTAAAGCTTTCGTCTACTATTGCTTCTTTTAATTTCTCAGTGATACTACTAATGTTATCAGGTGAAAATGTAGCTTCTTCAAGTCCAATAACTTCTGGTAGGCTTGACACATTTGAACATATGGTAACGGCATCACACATCATTGCTTCAAGTACAGGCAGACCAAACCCTTCATGAAAGGAAGGAAAAATAAAAACAAAGCATTGTGTGTACAAATTTTGTAATTCTTTATTAGAAATAAAACCTGTAAATATAATTTTTTCTGGTTTGATTCCTTTACTTGCAACAAATTTCCTTAAATTTTTAATATCATTTTCAGAATATTTCCCTACTAACACAACATCAAGCCTATTTTTTATGTCTTGATCCAGATTAGAATATGCAGATAACAAACCTTTTAAGTTTTTCCTTTCATCACAAGCACCAGAATATAATATGAATTCGTTATGTATTAAAAAACGACTGCTCAAATCAATTCTTTCATGAACCTCTAGTGCTTTATAACCAGAATCGCCAGCAGAAGATATATTAACAATATTTTTTTCCGATATACCACCTAGTTCAAGAAACTCATTTTTAGAGCTTTCAGATATTGAGAATATAACATCAGCTTTTTTAGCCTCTGCTAACTTTTCGTAATACCATTCCTTCATGTTTTCTGTTGGTAGGTGTAGATCAGGATTATAGAGAGGTATTAGATCATAACCGATAACGCCAACTTTATAATTTCGATTATCCTTTATATCACAGACAAAATCCTCCGTTGCACCTTCAAATAATGAGGTGATCAAAACAAAATCAGGATTTAGTGCATTTATATAATAGTCACGAAGGATTGAAGCAGCCTTTCTTAATCTATCAACACCAAGTAAACAAGAAACATTATGCGGTGCTTTGAAAATTTTAATTTTATCAATTGCATAGTAGCCATCTAATTCTTTAAAGACCACTTCAGCCGATTCTTTACAGTAATCATTTAATAAAAATACAACTTCGATATCATCCCTTAAAATCATTTCTTTTATGAGTGATAAGGTATAGTGGCCAATCCCTCTAGTACGACTAGAAGTTTGCATACTTTGAATATCTATAAGTATCTTCATTTTTTTAGCTGGCCTTGATCTATAATTTCTATTATCTTTTTGTACACATTATAACTACTAGGAGATAAGTAAGTTATCTCCTCGCTTACTTCACTTTGGTTATTTAATTTTTTATACCATATGTAGACTTTAGATCCACTATCCTTACCTAAAAACTTTATTGCATTTTTTCTTATCATTGGATTTCTTAAAAAATAGTCAACTAAGACCATAAAATATTTAGCTTTTCTTTTCAAAATAAACCCCAAATTCATTTATTTATAACTTTAAGCTCTGGATATAATTTACTAAATCCAACGAATGATTTATTTTTTTCTGGAATAATTTGAAAAGTATGAGCTACATCTACCCATTCATAATTTTCACTTAAATGATTTTCACCCCCTCCAAGAGAGGTTTGTAGTGAATACTCACCGACACCAATATCAAGTTTAATAGAAAACTCAAAATCATATGTCGATCCAGGCTTTACACAATATAGGATTTGATTTAATAAATAGGTGTTTGTACCATAAACGGTTTGGCCTAGCCTATCTTTGAAAGAGAACCCTAAAACTAATTTTTCAATTTCTTTTTTAACAGCAACACTTATTTTAATTTTTATCAGCTCGCCAACATTAAAATTATTTCTGGAGCTTCCGTTATTATCAATAAGATCAATATTAAATACGCTAGCCTCATCTGTGCCGGATATTGTTTTAGTCTTACCGTTACTTAAAAGATTCTGTTTAACATTTGAACTACCACTACTCGAAAGCTTAGCGTTATATAGATCCATAACAGCTTCTGATAAACCAACTTTAGCAATAGTACCAAGCTCTAATAAAATTGCCGTACCACATATAGATCTCACTGCACCGGTATCATGAGACACAAATAATAACGTTGTGCCTTCTTTACAGTATTGCTTTATTCTTTCTAAGCTTTTATGTTGAAAATACACATCACCTACAGATAAAGCCTCATCAACAATAAGAATATCTGGGCGTATTGCCGTCGCAACTGAAAACGCCAGTCTCACTTGCATACCACTCGAGTACACACGTACTGGCATGTCTATGTAGTCACCTATTTCAGCGAACTCTTCAATGCTGGGAAACAGCTTATCCATTTCTTGCTTACTAATGCCCATTAGTTGACCGGACATATAAGCGTTTTCACGACCCGTAAATTCAGGATGAAACCCCATCCCTAACTCTAATAATGCAGCGACTCGACCTTGCATTTCAATTGAGCCAGTCGTAGGTTGAGTAGTACCTGTAATCATCTTAAGTAGAGTGCTTTTACCGGCACCATTGACGCCTACGATACCGACGGCTTCGCCAGGTTTTATATCGAAATTAATGTCTTTTAACACCCATTTCAACGTGTGTCTTTTTCCTAAAAATGGGAAGATCCACTCAACCACTTTAGACAACTTTCTTGGATATTGCTTGTAAGCTTTACCCACATTTTTAACAATGATTCTACCCATTAGAGTTCATCCACCATATCGCCTGAATGCTTTTTAAACAAATACAGACCAATTAGAAGTGACGCAGAAGCCAATGCACATAACTGAACAATGTCTTTCAGAGTAGGTAGAGTCTGGGTCAACATGATATTTTGATACACTTCGATAAAGTGGACCATGGGATTAAGATAAATATAGAAATGTGCCCATTCAGGTATGATTGCAAGGGTGTATACTATTGGCGTCCCCCAAAAAAGAAATTGCAAAGCCACATCAACGAGTTGCCCCACATCTCTAAAGAAAACGTTTAACACACCAAGAGCAACGCCCAATCCTAAAGTAAACAATAACTGAATTAATAGAACCGGAAATACAGCCAAGAAATTGATACCTGGAAAGTGACCGCTTAAGATTAAAAAAACAACAAAGAGGCTGTAAATAATAAAAAAGTTCATCACTGCAGATATGGCAACGATGAGAGGAAGGCAAAATTTTGGAAAAGTCACCTTTTTCATTAAATTTGCGTTTTCAATAAAGGTATTTTTCGTCCTATTAAGTTGCTCAGCAAACAGCCCCCAAGCAAGAAGCCCTGAACATAAATAAATACTGTATGCGAAACCGCTGTCATTCCCTGGTATCTTAGCTTGCATTACCTTTGAAAAAATAAGCGTGTAAACCAGTATCATAGCTAAAGGCTGGATAACTAACCAAGCAATGCCTAACAGGCTTGATTGATAACGCGTTTGAAAGTCTCGCCGAACACTCGCCCAAATAAATCCTCGGTATTGAAATATGGTGTTTATACTTTCTTTCATTTATTTCTCAATTTATTAAAGTCAATGCATTAAGCAGATAGGGCTGATTGTATATAGTGCAACACGATTTGAACCATAATATCAGCCTTGTGTCCTTGATCACTCTCCACATAACACCTTAACTCTGGTGCATTGCCAGACGGTCTTAAATGAACAATGTCGCCATTATTGAGCGTCATGCGTAGTCCATCCGTTTCATCGATTGAAACGACATCAGGTACATCACCATCTTGCGCTAGCGCGGAGAATAATTCGCTCCGCTTTGACTGGTTTGCCTTAATATCTGCAATCAGCTGTCGACTGGTTTCCGTTGGAATACCTTTAATACGATCACTCGCGGTGAAGCGCGCGGGAAACTCGGCCGTCAATTGACTAATAGGACGCGCTTGTTCAAACGACATGGCTAATACAATTAAAGCCGGTAATACGGAATCGCGCGTTGGCAATGCATGTAATGTTTGCCCATTCACCACAAAATCCGCCCCCACCAAAAAACCGCCATTGGCTTCATAACCAACGACTCTGGCATCAGGTGACGCCTGTAATAATGTATCCATACCGGCAATCACATAAGGGGAGCCAATTTGAGTGCGTAGCGTTTTCCTGATCGGGGTTTGCAACGCCCCTCTCAGTTCAAGCACTGTATTCACATTGACTGGCGCGGCAACATGCGTTGCGGCCAGGTAGTCTGCACACAAAACACCAAGAATATCACCGCGTAACCATTCACCGCTTTCATTAGCAATCAGCGGACGATCGCCATCACCGTCTGTGGAGATAATGGCATCCAACTGATATTCTTTAGACCAGTTCAAGCCTTTTTGAACATCCTCTTGCGATACGGCTTCCGTATCGATCGGCACAAACGTCTCGGTCCGCTCTAACGACACCACCTCAGCACCAAAATGACGTAACAATTCTTTGATTACGTCACGGGCGACGCTCGAATGTTCATAGACACCGACACGTTTGCCTTGCAACATAATCGAAGGAAAAAGCGAGGTGTAACGCTGTTTAAAAAGTGTTATTGCAACGTCATCAACATTCGGCAAAGCCAACTGAGCGACTTGCTCAGAGAGCGTTTCAGGTACCACCACGATACCGTCCATAATCGCGGCTTCGTCGGCTTTACTGATTTCCCCGTCGGGGCGATAGAACTTAATGCCATTACGATCAAACGGAATGTGGCTGCCCGTTATCATCACTGCAGGCATGGCATTTTGCATAGCATAAAGCGCCAAAGCTGGCGTGGGTAAGGCCCCACAAAATACGACGTTAGCGCCAAAATATTCTGCGGCCAGCACCACCGCTTTAGCGATATCAGGACTGCTCGGGCGTAAATCCACACCCACTACCACACGAGATGCAGAAGGGCAGACCTCTTGCAGAAAAGAGCGCACAAACGCAAAGCAAAGCTCAGGAGTTAAGTCTTTTACCAAACCACGCACGCCACTCGTGCCAAAGGCCACACCCAATTCATTGCTAAGTTGTTTGACCTGCACAGCATTAGAACTCATTTTATCAATCCTTGCTTAACGACCATAACGATCACTGAAACGTACAATATCGTCTTCGCCTAAATAACTGCCCGACTGCACTTCCACCAGCTCTAATGGAATCTTGCCAGGGTTTTCCAAAGCATGAACCACACCCACCGGAATATAGGTGGATTCGTTTTCGGTCAACAGGATTTCACGATCACCATTTTGAACCTTCGCCGTACCAGACACCACCACCCAATGCTCGGCACGATGATGATGCATTTGCACGCTTAATTTCTCGCCAGGCTTCACCATAATACGTTTCACTTGATGGCGGTTTCCAAGATCGACAGTTTGATAACTTCCCCAAGGGCGATGAACAGTGGTGTGAAACATATGTTCTTCACGGCCTTCTGCTTGAATACGTTTCACAACCTTCTTCACATCTTGGGCATTGTTTTTGTCCATCACCAACACCGCATCCGCCGTCTCGACAATGACTAAATCTTGCACCCCCACAGCGGCAATCAAACGCGATTCAGAACGAATCAAACAATTCGTTGACCCTTCAACCATCACATCGCCAAGCAGCACGTTATTGTCTGCGTCTTTATCCGCGTAATCATACAAGGCATCCCAAGCCCCAATATCGCTCCAATCCCCCGCATAAGGCACGACTTTTGCTTTTTTGGTCGGCTCCATCACCGCAAAATCAATCGACTCTTCAGGACATTGCGCGAACAAGGTGGCATCGATACGCACAAAATCCAAATCTTCCGTACGCTGCTGATAGGCATGACTAACCGCTTGGTAAATATCCCCACGATGAACCGCCAATTCGTCCAAAAACGCTTTGGCGCGGAACAAAAACATCCCACTGTTCCACAGGTACTCACCCGAATCTAAATACGCCTGCGCTTTTTCAAGGTTGGGCTTTTCAACAAACTCCACCACCGCGAAGTGCTCACCAGAGCGAATATAACCATAACCGGTTTCCGGGCGAGTCGGCTGCACACCAAAGGTCACTAATGCATCGTCTTTCGCCAGTTCAACCGCTTGTTTAATCGTGGCTTCAAACGCCGCAATATCACGAATCACATGATCCGCAGGCAACACCAACATAATAGCGTCATCTGAAGGATCGAGCATCGCCTCAAAAGCCGCCAAAGCAATCGCAGGTGCGGTATTACGGCCTTCGAGAACCAGCACGATACGGGCGTTTTTCACACCAATTGACTGCAACTGCTGTGCGATCAAAAAGCGATGGTCTTCATTGCACACGATAATAGGATCACCCACCTCAAGAGACTGTGTTCTCAGTATCGTTTGCTGTAAAAGACTGTATTCTTTGTCGGTTAAAGGAAGGCATTGCTTAGGAAAGTGCTCACGAGAAAGTGGCCACAAGCGGCTTCCGACACCACCAGATAAGATAACAGGAATAATTTTCAAGACAGGTCCTTCGCATATGACAAAATAATTGCGAAGATTCTAACAAACTTCTAAAGGAAGGAATATAAAAATGCAGAAATAAAGGACAAACGCGACAAACGCCAAACCAGGCAAAATCACCTGTAGGTCGGCCTTTAGGCCGTCAAAAGCCACGAAAAGGATTCTAACCCTTACGTCCTATTCCTACGCATCAAATCCATTCGGATTACTCGACTGCCAGCACCATGAATCCCGACACATATCCTCTAAAGACAAGCTCACTTCCCAGCCCAAGATGTTGCGGGCTTTTTCCGCGTTCGCATAGAATTCAGCAATATCACCAGCACGTCTTGGCATAATCTCATAAGGAATAGCCTGCCCAGAGGCTTTTTCAAAGGCCTTAACAACATCTAAAACACTAAAACCAATGCCTGCACCAAGATTATAGGCATCAATACTTTTTACGGCTTGGCTCGCCAATTTCTCCAAAGCCTTAATATGACCCAAAGCCAAATCCACTACATGGATGTAATCACGCACGCCCGTACCATCATGTGTTGCATAATCACCACCAAACACACTCAATTGCGCACGCTTCCCCACGGCAACTTGAGTGATAAAAGGCATAAGATTATTGGGGACACCGCGAGGATCTTCACCCATCAAGCCACTCGGATGCGCACCAACTGGGTTAAAGTAACGTAACAAAGACACATTCCAGCGCTTATCCGAAGCATAAGCGTCTTGCAAGAACTGCTCTATCATCACCTTTGTTCGACCATAGGGACTAGTCGAACTAAGAGGGAAATGCTCAACATAAGGAATTGGGTTGTTTTCTCCATATACCGTCGCAGAAGAACTAAATACCAAATCAAACACGCCATGTTCTGCCATCACATCGAGCAAATTTAGCGTACCAGTTAAGTTATTGTGATAATAAGCCAAAGGAATCTTCGTCGATTCACCTACTGCCTTCAAACCCGCAAAATGAATCACAGCCTGAATAGCATGAGCTTCAAAAACCCGATTTAAGGCTGGTTTGTCCAATAAATCTAATTGATAAAAAGTTACTTGTTTTCCCGTAATACGCTCTATACGGTGCAAAACTTCAACATTCGAATTACACAAGTTATCAACCACGACAACATCATAACCTTGATTTAACAACTCAACACAGGTATGGCTTCCAATAAAACCTGTTCCACCCGTCACCAAAACAAACATCCAACACTCCCTATAAACAAAAAACCACATCACCTGTCGGCCTTTAGGCCGACAAAAACCGAATCACACCAACCAAAACCCTTGACGCGCTAAAGCACGACCTACAAAAAATACTCCACACAACATCCCGTAGGTCAGATGAGACGAGGCACGAGGCGTTATCTGACGCATGAGGCGCTTACCTACAAAAAACCGTGACGATTAAAACCAGCAAGCATAACAAAACTTACTCATTGATACTTAGCCGCAAAACGAACCACGTGATCTAGACATTGCAACAACAGACCAGCCATACCGAACGCTTTATTCAATAACGCCGATTGTATTTCAGGATCATCAGGGTAATCATGGGCAAATTGGTTACGCATTTCCCGTAACTTCAGCCACTGTTCAACAGAATCCAGGGACTCCTATCTTTTCAAGTCGATTTAACTTATCAATAAAGGTAGTAAGCTCACCTTCTTCATGCGTTAGCTCGATTACTGCAGGCAATAACTTTGCCCCCATCACATCCTGCAATTTTGAAAACCGGACAATAAACTGATCAAATACCGCAAGTTCCATTTCTGTAAGTTCAGACAAACTGGCCGCAGTGTAGGGGTGTTTATCTGCCAAGTGCTGCATAGACCAATTCAAACGTTCTGCATGCGTTTGGCAAATATTAACGATCCCCTGAAATACCTCCTTATTCATAAGCGAATACCGCTCTCTTTTGCGATTTTATAGATAGGCAAAAAGTTTCCAGACTTACGGTTGATTACCAAATCAATTTTCTGCTCACCAAGCAGCAAATGAAGTTCAACCAAAGCATTCAATTTAGCCTCAACAATATCATCGGCCTCATGCAAATCAGGCTCAATATACAAATCAATATCCCCGCCACGGGCATTATCATCGGCCCTAGAACCAAAAACTAGCAAATCAGATCCTTCGCCGAAATGCTTCAATAACACATGCTTAATTGTCTCTTGCTGGTATTTAGTCAAACGCATATCGGACTCCTTAAACTAACAAAAAACCACACCAAATCACCAAATCACCTGTAGGTCGGCCTTTAGGCCAAAAAAGCTAATCACACCAAACCAAACCCTCAAATACCACACCAATAAAAAACCATGTTATGCTACCCCCAACCATCAGGAAGATGGGGTCAAGACAACAAGGAGGACACACAATGTCGACGTTATTTTTTCATTTCGATGGCACAGACAATAGCCCAAATGACGCCTACGCACCAGAACACAGCGTATCCAGCATCACCAACGTATTAAAATCTCATCTATTACTGGGTGGTCGCGTAAAAAACCACATAGACACAACGCCCACACACCTCCCCCATCGCAGCTTTTACTACGCCGGCATCGGCACCTACGGCCACTGGCTGGAACAAAAAATCAACGCCGCGTTTGCCATTGAATCCGGCCACGTAGCCAACATCTTAAACCGCGCCTTAAACGACTTCAAAAACCATTATAGCCGCTCTACACGCCACATTGTCTTAATAGGCTTTAGCCGAGGCGCAGCCTTAGCAAGACGCTTTGCCGCGCTCATCACCCCACTTATTGATCGCCCTATCATCATAGAAGCCGTCATCGACACCGTCGCTTCCATAGGCTGGCCAAACTTAGACACCCGCCAACGCCCGCAAAGCGACGTGGTATTTGAACATGGACACACACTGCCAGAAGGCGTTCACCGCGCCTTACACCTGGCTGCTTTAGACGAACAACGACTCGCTTTTCGTCCCACATTGATCAACCACGATGGAAGAGCACTCGAAATCTGGCTAGCAGGAGCACATTCAGACATTGGCGGTGGCTACCGCAAAGATGGCATAGGAGACATAGCATTACGTCTCCTAATAGACTGGATAGAACAACAAACCAAACAAAATGCTTATCAAACAACACGCCTAGCAAAAAGTCAGCCGCCCCACTGGCAACCACTGCTCACCATAGAACCCAAACACCTAGGCAAAATACACTACCAACAACGCAACCTAAACGTCTGGCGCGACCTCACCCTCGCCCCACGGCACTGCTGCGTCTTAGAAAACGACCGCCCCAACCCCGAACTATCCCCACACTGGCACCACAGCGTCACCCAACGCATCCACAGCAACCTCGGCTACTTCCCCATCGCCCACTGCCCAACACCCGCCATACTCTGGCAACCAACACGCCCTTCCCCTTATCTCCTCCAAGGCTAGGATGGTGTTTGTCTATTGTTCCTTCCCCTTATCACTTCCAAGGGGAAGGCTAGGATGGGGTTGTCTCTTGTTCCCTCCCCTTATCTCTTCCAAGGGGGAGGGCTAGGGAGGGGTTCTGAACTTGCAACCCCCTCCCGACCTCCCCCTTAAAAACACAAGGGGGAGGAGCAGACCTGAAAAGTCCCTTCCCCTTATTTCTTCCAAGGGAAGGCTAGGATTGGGGTTGTCACTTGTTCCCTCCCCTTATCTCTTCCAAGGGAAGGCTAGGATTGGGGTTGTCTCTTGTTCCCTCCCCTTATCTCTTCCAAGGGGAGGGCTAGGGAGGGGTTCTGAACTTGCAACCCCCTCCCGACCTCCCCCTTAAAAACACAAGGGGGAGGAGCAGACCTGAAAAGTCCCTTCCCCTTATTTCTTCCAAGGGAAGGCTAGGATTGGGGTTGTCACTTGTTCCCTCCCCTTATCTCTTCCAAGGGGAAGGCTAGGATTGGGGTTGTCTCTTGTTCCCTCCCCTTATCTCTTCCAAGGGGAGGGCTAGGGAGGGGTTCTGAACTTGCAACCCCTCCCGACCTCCCCCTTAAAAACACAAGGGGGAGGAGCAGACCTGAAAAGTCCCTTCCCCTTATTTCTTCCAAGGGAAGGCTAGGATTGGGGTTGTCACTTGTTCCCTCCCCTTATCTCTTCCAAGGGGAGGGCTAGGGAGGGGTTGTCTATTGTTCCCTCCCCTTATCTCTTCCAAGGGGAAGGCTAGGATTGGGGTTGTCTCTTGTTCCCTCCCCTTATCACTTCCAAGGGGAGGGCTAGGGAGGGGTTCTGAACTTGCAACCCCATCCCGACCTCCCCCTTAAAAACACAAGGGGGAGGAGCAGACCTGAAAAGTCCCTTCCCCTTATTTCTTCCAAGGGGAAGGCTATGATTGGGGTTGTCTCTTGTTCCCTCCCCTTATCTCTTCCAAGGGGAGGGCTAGGGAGGGGTTCTGAACTTGCAACCCCCTCCCGACCTCCCCCTTAAAAACACAAGGGGGAGGAGCAGACCTGAAAAGTCCCTTCCCCTTATTTTTTCCAAGGGGAAGGTTAGGATGGGGTTTGCTCTTGACCATCAATCTACAATACCTGTTTCTTCAAGGGCACGACGTTAGATTCTTCGATCTTCTGATCTTGTGCCTGTTTTGCATTCCACACCAAATCGCCGATACCATCCGTTGGCTGAAAATCGGTTGGCGCACTGATCAAGATCTCACGCACTTTTTCATGATCAAAATCATGACAAGCTTTATCCAGCTTCTCCATGGTTTGCACAAAATCTGGCAAAGACAAAAAGCGTTCATGAGCGGTCATAATGCGTTTGTGCTGGGTTTTTTGGACATTGTCGCCAATCAATAACTCTTCAAACAACTTTTCACCAGGGCGCAAACCCGTGAACTGAATTTCAATATCCCCATTCGGATTTTCAGGCGATTTCACTTCCAATCCAGACAAGCGAATCAGGTTTGTCGCCAAATCCACTATCTTTACGGGTTCACCCATATCCAATACAAATACATCGCCACCTTTGCCCATGGCGCCAGCCTGAATAACCAATTGAGCCGCTTCAGGAATCGTCATGAAATAACGAATAATATCCGGATGAGTCACGGTAATCGGCTGATTTTCCTGTATTTGTTTTTTAAATACTGGAATCACAGAACCAGACGAACCGAGCACGTTACCAAAACGCACCATACAAAAACGAGTATACGTTTCCTGCCTCGCTTCTTTTTTGGCTTCTTCTTCCGCCAGCGCCTGTAAGCCCAATTCAGCCATGCGTTTGGTCGCTCCCATGACATTGGTTGGACGTACAGCTTTATCGGTGGAAATCAACACAAAAGACTCAACACCGCTTTCAATCGCTGCTTTAGCGCAATAGTAGGTACCAAAGGCGTTATTACGCACCCCTTCGACAACATTGTATTCCACCAGTGGCACATGTTTATAAGCCGCCGCATGATAAACCGTATGCACCCCAAACGCCTTCATCGTCGATGCCAAACGATTAATGCGCTGTACAGATCCGATCAAAGGCACAATGGTAACGTTAAAAGGCAAGGTCTCTAACAGCTCATTCAACTCTTGATCTATGTTGTACACCGCAAACTCAGACACATCGAATAACACCAATTTCGATGGCTGCTGAGCCAATATTTGTCGGCACAGTTCAGAACCAATCGAACCACCTGCGCCCGTTACCATCACCACCTTGCCAGCAATATTCGACTGCATTAGCGACGCCACAGGCGCCACCACATCACGACCTAACAAATCATCTACCGCCACATCCTGCAGCTCACTCACCTTGGCTTTACCCGTGACAATATCGTCAAAATCCGGCACGGTTAACACTTCCACCGCATAAGGCAGCAACTGATCAATCACCTTCTTACGGTCAGAACGGCTGGCTTTCGGAATCGCTAACAATACTTTTTCGATTTGATACTTCTCAATCAACTCCTCTAACTTAGCCACATCATAAACAGGAATCCCCTGAATAATAGTATTCGCCAACGACGCATCATGATCAATAAAACCCTTCACCCGATAACAAGACGCCTGGCGCAATGCCAAGGTTAACTGCCGCCCCGTAGAACCCGCACCAAACACCAAAACAGATTCATAACCTTTACGTGGCGATTGCGTGATCAAACCACGAATCAACAAACGCGCCCCACCACACAACATCACCAAAAAAGGGAAATAAATAATAGGAACCGTACGAGGAATAGACGCTTCAAAAAAGTAAGCAAACGTCGTAATGCTTAACGCAGACGCCGCCGCACCGCACAAAATCGCGGTAAACGCATGAAAAGTTAAATAACGCAAAATAGCACGGTACAAACCTAGCTTAATATTCACCAACAAGGTAACGGCCACCGTACCAACCAACACATACCAAACAGCATGATTGGAAAAACTGGTAAACTCACCTAAACGCGCCCAATAAGCAAACGTAAAAGCCAAACACACAAACAGGGCGTCGACAGCCAAACTAATCAAACGCTTATAAAACCGCGGCAAAGACCAAAGAAAATCCAACTTTTTTATCATCTAATACACCCTGTATACACAAACGCAAAATGTAGATCGGCCTTCAGGCCGTCAAAAACCCAACAACACCAAATCAAATATAGGTCGGCCTTTAGGCCGTCAAAAAAATGCTATCTACAAAAACGAAAATGCCGCGCTAAACCACGACATACAAAAACAAACTCAACTAAAACATTTTACGCCAAATTTGCAAACAATGCGCATGTAAGATTTGCGAAAATCATCACTCACCCTTCACCCGATCACCAGACCCACTGCCCGTTACCGTCTTGATGATATAAGAAAAATAATGCGCCAAAGACAAACTCTGAATCATCTTAGCATCAGTGTCCGCCAACAACTCGGGGGTCGACATATCAATATCCGAAATTTGTGCCAATCCCGTAATACCGGGCGCACAGCAAATACCCCTTTGACATCGCGCGCTTGAGTCAATTCAGTTTGATTAAACAACCCAGGTCGCGGCCCAACCAAGCTCATTTCACCTTTCAATACATTCCAAAGCTGCGGCAATTCATCCAACTTGGTTTTACGTAAAAACCCGCCCAAAGGCGTGATGGAACTGGTAGAGGCCAAATGACTCGCCACTGACGCCGTGTCCACCGACATAGTACGAAACTTCACCAGCACAAATGGCTTTTTGTTGCGACCAACGCGCTCTTGACGAAAGATAGGTGAGCCAGTGTCAAATAAGCCAATGATAAAAATAATCAACAACACAGGAAAGCCACACACCAGGCCTAACAGGGCAAACACAAAATCTAATACACGAAACATTTTATCATCCAATCATCACGAGTTTTTTTAGCAGCCAGTTGAAAACCATGTTCAACCGTATAAGGGGGAACCCAATCAAGCGTTTTTTTAGTGTGCTCGATATCGAGCTGCAAAGACCCAACCAAGCGATCCACCACGGCCTCTTTCTTAAAAAGCTTGCCCGCCAGTTTGAAACACCAGACTGGCACAGGAAGAGATAAGTTTGTTTTGCCCTGAACCTTGGCCATCAAAGCAACCATTTGAGCCGTGGATAAATCATTATCATCCGATACCAAAAACACTTGGTTTGCCGCGTTGGGGTGATCAATACACACCTTAATCAAATCCACCAAATTATACACAGAAACTAAACTACGTTTATTCTGATTAATCGCTCGAAACGGCAAGGGAAAACCTTTACCAACCAGTTTCATCAAAGAGGCAAAATTGGCTTTTACCCCTTCACCATAAACCAAAGGCGGACGAATAATCACGATCTCCATGCCTGTTTCTTTGCCTAACGCCAATAACTGTTCTTCTGCTTCAGATTTAGACATGCCGTAAGGGTCTTCTGGATTACGCATATCAGAAGCCGTAAAGGGGTTACAATTCGAAGTAGATTCACCGTTTACCTTAATCGAACTCAAGAAAATAAACCGCTTCACACCCGCCTCGGCGGCTCGGCGAGCTAGGTTTAATGTACCTTCGGTGTTGACCGCGCGAAACTCAGCAAGCGGATCTGAAGAGGAATCGTTCATGATATGGACGCGAGCGGCGAGATGGATAACCACATCTACATTATTAAACGCCCCTAAATACTGAGTGTCTGGTTGTATTTGCCCCCTAACAAAGTAAGCATCAGGGATACCCAAATCTCTCCGCCCAAAAAAACTTATCCTACTAGCCGGTAAAGCGGATAGTAAAACGGCACCAACAAAACCAGAACCACCGGTAATGAAAATTCTTTTATTGCTCATTTTTTTCACCAAATTCAACAATATCATGAGCCATTTGAGTCATGATTTGCTCGCGAGAAAACTTACTAATAAACTCTCTCCTTGGCCGAACCCCAAACTCTAGTGCATCAAAAGAACGATAAGCTTGCTCATCATTACTTGGATAAAATACCGACGAGTTATCAACCTCTTCTTTTAGGAAGTCTGCAGCATAACCAGAAACGCCCGCCCAGACAGGCTTACCTAAGGCTGCATATTCAAATATTTTGGATGGTAACACCTTACGAAATGCAGGATAGTCATTTAAATGAAGAAATAACACATCAGCATTCTGATATTCTTTTATTAACTCACTTCGACTGACAGGCGGCAGTAATTCAACGTTAGTCACGCCCGCAAGTTGTAATTGTAGCAATGCCTTTCGTCCACCATCACCAATAATTCTAAATTGCACTTTACCCTCTAGTCGCTTAGCTAACTTGGGCAAAATAGTATGAAGACCTTGACCTTCACCAATATTACCAGCATAGAGCACTGTTGAAACGTCGTTCCGCTGTGAAGAGTCAGTTGTTTGAGGTGCAACAGCCAAAAACTCGTTATCTATACCATTAGTAAAATATTTGTATTCTGCCTTAGGGTAGCAACTTGAAAAATAGTCAGCAAAGCCTTTCGATACTAAGTTAATTCGTTTAGCTTTCCGGAAAGTGTATGACTCAATCAAAGAAAAAAGAGGTTTTACAATCCAAGTAATTTTAGGAGATAACACATCCTTAATCGTATCAACAAAGATATCTCTAATATCTAAGTATAAGGGCAATTTTTTAGACGATGCTATCCGCGCACCTAAGAATGCAGTAAATAATCGGGAGGATGTTGCAAACACTAAGTCATAATGCTTATCGTTAGTGAGTTTAACGGCTTGTTTGTAAAACGCAGTAAAAGCTTTCACTTGATCCAGCATACCACTGTTATGTGACGGCAATGGAATACGATGAACTTCAACACCATCTTTTATCTCATATTCGGGAGCATCAGCCGAAAAGGAAGCATAACGATTAGGGAGTGTCGTTATAACCTCTAACTCGACATCAGGAATTTTTTTGAGCTTATCGACAAGGGCCGTCGTTCTGAACGAACCAGCACAAAGGTCAGGGGCATAATAAAAAGTCAGTATTAAAATTTTCAACTCTTGTCCTTTAAAATTGTAATTTTTGCACTTAAACGTCCTGCATTAAATGGAACTACGATTTTTTTATTAGAAACAGAAACGCCAAACTCAGGATGCCACGTACTCTCTTCTAATATCAAAGGGCATTCACATTCAAATTGAATTAACGTCAAACAAGGTAATTGAAGTGTTAGCTTCTGTTTCTCAGCGTTAACGATAAGTACATCAGGATGTATATGTAAATGGAAAGAAGCATCTGTAGGGTGAGATAACTCATCTAAAAGAGTAAAGTGCTCTGCATTGGAAGTAATGGTTCTCTTATGGACTATTTTAGGATTTAGTCTCTTATAACCATCATGACTTGCCGATAACGTCACCACACCATCTGTCTCGTCACTTTTTAACAATGTTGCATAGGCCCTGCGTGCGACTCTAAATCCTGACCACACCTCTGATGAACTTTTTCCATTTACAACAACGGTATTGTGTGCCGAGGTCTCTCTTTGTCTCAATCTCTCAGCACTTACACCATAAAGTGATGTACCAGAGTTCACAAAAACACGTTGAACGCCAACAGACATTTCAAAACTTAACGTATCGGCATGAGCATGGCCTGGCAAGTAATCTGGCCCCACATTCGCGTGGTCAAAAAACAGTGTGAAAAAACCAGTATCCACTCTACTATAACCACTGGTCTCATTGGTCATTAATACTTTTTTATTAACCTCATAAGATAGCTTGAGCTTATCTGCATAAGCAAATATTTGATGTGGTTTTGCCGCTATTCCAATAGCTGCATCATTAAAAAAGCTTATCTCACCATCAGGGTGCATCATGGTCTTAAGCCAACGCAAAGCCTTTTCCGCAACCACACGCCATTGAGAATGACGCTCTACTAAACTTGGATTTTGACTCACTTCTGCTAAATCTATGAGCTCCAATAGATCCCATAGTAAAATCTCGTGGTACATAGGCGATAGCTCAAAGTGAGCACCGTCGTCTAAAAACTGCTCGGGTATTTCGCGATCCAGTATTTTCAAACCTAAATCTAGAAATCGTTTAGCATCTTTTCCCTGTAAATAAGCCCCAACAAAAACCAATGCTTTAGCGTTGGCAAATAAATGATTACCTAAAATGTGATATTCAAGCTGTTGTGTTAGCGCATCCGCTTGTATGGCTATGCTATTAAGATATTTTTGTTCAACGGACTCTTTTCTGCTAAACCACTTAACCCAATTCACTAAGCGTAATGAGATGGGATAAGGTTCCCAGCCATTACCGAAGCAAGCAGGATTCTCAGCAATCCAACGATCAATAAATTGATAATGAATTAATTCACGCTCTGCATAGCTTTCAGAATTAAGATCATCAAAATAATGCAAGTTATATAACCAAAGCTTGGAGTATTGAGGTGAATTCCAAGCATTCTTGGAGTTAACAACCCCGCCTTCATTCAAGAACAACACTATATCATTTTTAAAAATCGACTGATTATATAGAGTTTCACCCGACCAGCGCCACGAACTACAACCACTACTAACGATGGAAGTAATTTTCACTTTCTTTAAATAATAAAATAGGCGATAATAGACTTGATTAAACTTCAAATACTTAATGGTCCAGAGCAATAAAAAAATTTAAATGTTATCTTTCTCATTCACTAACCCATAAGAAGGTCATTTACTATAAATCTATGCTTACCTCTGATTGTGAGAGGTATATCATCTACAAGTTGATAGCTTATATCTAACGAGCTACCTACTTTATTTTGAAACGCTAGACATATTAAATAAGGATCAACCTCTTTATTAAAAGATCCTTCCACTTGAAGCCTTAAAGTACAACAACCAACTTCAGATTGAAAAAATTGATACTTCCTTACTCTATTTAAAACATCACTATGTATATTTAAGGATGTCATTGTTATCTTTTGTCCGTCTTTACCTATCAAGTAATCTTTACCCCATCTACCTGATAGCTGGGAAAATTTAATTAAGTTGGAACTTTCATTTATGTCCAGAGTATCACCGGTTTTATACCTAACTAATCTTGTTGCTTTATTCCAAAATCCTGTTCCAACAATTTCATAATTTAACACTTCGGTATACCCATAAAGAGGGTTGGGTTCATAATTACCTGAATTATAAGGAGCAAAAACGACTCTTTCTGACATCCCATAAAATGTAACAACCTTAGCTCTAAACGCCTTATTTATTATTTCCAGCTGAGAAGAGGTTGCACTTTCTGAAACCAACAATATGTGTTTAATTGAATCTAAGCAAACACCTAAATCTAAAACAATTCTAGCAAGTTCTGCAACTGAAGAGGGATAGCCATGTATCCACGACGCATTATAATTAAGAATTTTCTTATAATTATCACTAAAAGCCTTTGCTGTTAACTTAAAAGGCGATATTAATAACTCTTTATAGAGGTAATTATAAGCCAACAAATCGTTTACAGGAATACCTTCAACTCCCCTCAAACACAGGCGCTTAGAATTTACATCAATTCCTTCACGATTCAAATAATAATTAACAAATGCCCATTCAATTCCATATAAACTATTAGACATTAAAAATTCTGTCTGCTTACCGGTAGTACCACCCGTACTAACTTTATAGCTATTTTTTTTATAACGGTTATCAATAAACCAACTCAGATCAGACGAGAGCATATCCTTACAAATGATTGGAAAATCATATAATTGTTCGGCTGACTCAATAATACTGATACTCTTGGTTTTTGCAAAATCTTTATAAAATGGCACATACTTTATTGCTTCATTTAAATTTTCAACAAGCAAATTATCAGCATACACCTTTTTTATTTCAGGTGTGAGTTTTGAAAATTCATTTTGTAAATACATAGTCTTTCGATAGCTTGGCCCACAAAAAATCGAAAATGGTAAATAACATAATGGCTTAAATAACTCAGGTGGAAGCGTCTTATAAATCTTCTTTATTTTTGACAGATCAACTCTCATAAAAATACATAGACCCTTAAAAAACATATAAAATCATTTATACTCGAAAAAAATTTCATTTATTTTTTTTATATTTTTTTCCCATAAAAAGTCACTAGCAATATTGTATGCACTACCAACAATCTCATCATACACCATACTAATCTCATTGATAAAACCACAATCGAATATATTATTAACCCTTTTATCATCTAGCCTTATATAGTTAACCCCATCAATGCCAATATCATTAAGAATTCCAACAGGAGTACTAAAAACTAGAACTTTAGATAACATTGCTTCGATTGTAGTAATACCAAAACTTTCTTCTTTCGAAAAAGAAACAAAAAAATCTGACATATTAAAAACACTTGATTTTTTATTACCCTTAACAGCACCAATAAAGAATATATTTTTTTACTGCAACATTTCTCTTTAATAATTTCTTTCTCAATACCATCACCACAAACCAATAAACATGAATCATCATTAGACTGCTCAATAAAGAAATCAATAACATCTTGAACACGCTTACGATCTTCTAAAACAGATATAGAGAGAAAAACCCATTTATATTTCTCTCTTATATTAAGAAAATATTCATCAATACTTTCGTCGAGAGAAATTGGAGGCTGAACTGGCAATATAAAATACCTACAGTTTGTCTTTAAAATACTGTCAAAAAAACAAAAACTCTCCCTTGAAACAAAACAAACATTTTGGCAAAAATTCAACGAAAGCTTTATTAAAAATTTAACAGAGCTTTTCTCATAAAAAGTTTTAAATTCTCCTCCGTGTACTAAAAAAACAATATGACTTTTTGAAAAAAAACGCACTATAATTAATAGCGCTGTTTTTTCCCAAAACCCCCAGTAACTACTTGAATTTAAAAGCACATAATCAAAATTTTGAGATGCCAGAACTTTAAAAAAAGACCAAAAAACAAGAAAGCTTGCTTTAATTTCCTTTAATGAGAAAGAAGATTTTTTTGGATTTTACGACTTTTAACTTTATAGGTATCAAAGTAATCAACCTGATAAGATTGATTGCCACTCATACTTTCAAGATAGGACTTCATGAAATTTGATATTCCCCCAACCAAATCTATATCAGGTCCGACAGCCAATACTTTTTTCATATTTTTCTCTTAAAATTAATTGGAAAACATACATAAATAAAATTGAATTTAAAATATTAATTTTAGCATCATGAAACATTGGATCGACTAAAGATAGCAATATAACAATGCCAATCGGGAAGAGCTTAATTGACATATTTCTAAAAGAAAAATCACTCCATATGCTTTTAAAATTTAAACTAAATATATATATTATAGGAGCATAAGCTACTAGCATTCCCAATAGACCATACCTTAGCATCCATACGGTCTGTGTCGAATCTGGTGTCCTCAGAGATAGATCAAATGCATAAGGGTGCGAAAATTGTGACATATACTCTTTACTATCCCCAACACCAAACAACACAGTAATCCAATGATCTGATATCGTATCAAGCGCCCATAGCTTTGATACTAAACGATGGCTTGCTGTAGAGTAATTACCTGATTCAAGATCAAATCCTCTAGACAACATCTTAAAATACTCAGGCTCTAAAAATAAAACATATGAAAAAACAAAAAAAATCATTGCATATAAAAACAACTTCAGTTTAAAACCACTACCAAAGAATATTATTACAGACAAAATCAATATTAAAGCAGTCCTTGACAAGGTTAAACTTGCAGAAATAAGTGAAAAAAATACAATCACATAAACTATAATTTTATTATTTGAATAAATTCTTAAATGCAATAATGCTATCATCGTAGATATAACTGAAAAAATACCTGCCTTACCTGGTTGACCAATAATACCGAAAGCTCTATATCTAGCATAACCCTCATTGTAAACCTTGCCTTCACCATATAAAACAACTAAATTATCAGTGTAAAAAGTTAGCTTAGGCAAAATCGAAAGTAGAAAATTAGCAACAGACAAAATCAGCAAAGCAAACAATAATAACTGAAAAAAATCTCGCTCGCTCAATTTTGAGCTTGTCTTCAGTAACATCAAGATCAAAAAAGGCATAATAAATGAATAACTTCGACTTAACTCACTCAAGTCACTCTCATACAATACTATATCCGTAAAAATTGGAACAAATAAATCTGAAACAAGCTGAAAAAACATCAAAACAGATGATAATAAAATAAAAAAACAATAGTAAGATTTTATTTTTTTCTTTAACAGAAAAAAATGCAATCATAAACACAAACATAAGAAACATCATTATAATAAAATTTGATGCTTTATATGCGCCTTCTCCACCATAAGGAATCAAAATAAGACATGGCAACAAAAAAACGCACAATCTATGAACATGAAGACGATCAAGTAACATAAAAAAGCACCTTTTTTCTAATTTTTATGTAACGTATAGCTGTAATTATTGGAAGCATAATCATAACAATCGACAATGAATATTCATTAAAAAACTTAATAGAGATAAAAAAACAAACAAAAATACCAAAAAAATTAAAAAATTCATCTTTAAGAGATATTTTGTCCTAGACACAAAAATGAGATAATTACAATCAAACAAGGATATTTGTGAAAAATAAATATAGAAAGAAACACAGAGTAATATCAAAAAATTAACATTACTTTCAAAAAATAAAGAATCAAAAAAATCATAACCACAGAAATAAATATACCACAGCATAAAAATTTATAGTTTTTACTATTTAAATCCTCTATAAATTTTTTTACACCTGCTCCTTTCCCAACAACCTCCGAAAAGTCTGGTAGCACTCTAATCAGCAGCATTCTAGGTAAAAGCATACCCAAACCAAGCCAAGAAACATATTTCGCAGTAATTATAACAAAGTCAGGATTAATTTTCTCCATCATAAAAGGCAATAGCAACAAAATCCCACCAGAGCAAAAATTAGACGCACCGTTATAAAAAGCTTCTTTAATTTCTCTAACAACCCATTTCAAGTCTTTTCTAAAAAAACACACACCATTAAATAAAAAACAAAATACATATATAATAAAAAACAAAAAAACAAAAAAATAAAAACCATTAAATTCATTAAAAAAAATAAATATAAAAAATACAATTTGAACGGAGAAAACAATATCCCAAAAAACTACCATTTTAAAGTTTCGTTGACTTAGCATTAAACTTCTTTGCAGTTGATTTATAGAAAACAAAACAGAAGAAAAATAAAACCAGAAAGGCTCACTTATCAAACCTAACCACCAAAGAAAGAGGACCAATGGAAAATACAATATAGAGGTCAACAAAAGCACATAAAATCGATAAACTAATAATTCACTATATTCTTGAATACCATTCAATTTTATAAGATGTGTTCCTTGAGAAACTATAAAAAAAATTGACAATGAAAAAAACAAAGCTAACTCTGAAACGAAGCTAGCTTGATTAGAAAGAACAAGATAACCTGCTATATATATTAGAAAAAGTCTAAGTCCTCCTTGAAATGAAGCTATAAATAGCGAATATACATTCAGCATATTAATCACCAAATACCTTTTGTATCAATAAGGCAGTTACCTCCAAAAGACTCTTTCTTAAATTCTTTATGATCCACCAGCAACAAATGAACATCCGCCATTTTTTCCGCTTCTTCAAAGCTCACAAGCCGAAGCGCTGTATTAACAACAGGAAGCTCTTTTATATTTGGCTCTACCGCAATCACTTTTCCCGCATGCATTTCTGCAATTTTTTTCGTGATATTCAGTGCTGGGCTTTCGCGTAGATCATCAATATCAGGCTTAAAAGCTAAGCCATAACAAGCAATGGTAACGTCTTTCGCTGTTTTCTCTGGATTCGCTTGTAGAAAGTCTGCAATCGCAATCTTAACTTTATTAATTACCCATTCAGGTTTGGCATCGTTTACTTTACGTGCTGTATGAATCAGTTTGGCTTCATTTGGTGTTTTACTAACGATGAACCAAGGGTCAACCGCAATGCAGTGTCCGCCAACACCAGGACCTGGTTGTAGAATATTGATACGTGGATGACGGTTCGCGAGTGATATTAGCTCCCATACGTCGATATCAAGCTTGTCACAAATAATAGACAACTCATTGGCAAAGGCAATTTGCACGTCACGGCATGAGTTTTCCGTTAGTTTTGCCATTTCTGCAGTACGAGCATTGGTAATAACGCACTCACCTTGAACAAAGGTTTTATATAACTCAACAGCGCGAGCAGAGCATTTCGCCGTCATGCCGCCTATTACGCGATCATTCTCAACCAATTCACGTACCACATGACCAGGCAAAACACGTTCAGGGCAATGGGCCACATTGACATCGGCATTGTCTCCCGCCGCTTGCGGGAAAGTTAAATCTGGGCGCGCTGCAGCAAGCCACTCTGCCATTTGTTCCGTTGCGCCCACAGGTGACGTTGATTCCAGAATAACCAAGTCACCTTTTTTTAACATGGGTGCAATCGCGTTTGCTGCCGCTTCTATGTACTTTAAATCAGGCTGAGGAATATCCCCTTCCATTTGAACTGGCAAAAAAGGTGTCGGAACCGCAATTAAAAAAGCATCCGCCGGCTCCGGCGTTAATACGGCTTTTAAATAGCCTTCTGTGACGGCAGCATGAACTATCATGTCTAAATCAGGCTCCACAATGTGAATCTCTCCACGGTTGATGGTGTCTACTGCCCGTTGATTGACATCGACACCAATCACCTTTTTCTTTCTAGAGGCAAACATAGCCGCGGTTGGTAGGCCTATATACCCTAAACCAATCACAGAAATCGTATTAAAAGACATGATATTCCTTCATTTTTAAAATTTGTTGTTGCTGTAGTAATTGTCGGCCTAAAGGCACGACCTACATTACTGTTAACCTGACCATTGTCGGCCTAAAGGCACGACCTACATTACTGTTAATCTGACTATTGTCGGCCTGAAGGCACGACCTACAGATTATAAATATTTACATTAGACTGCTAAAATTTCACAAATTCGTTGGCATGCTTTGCCATCACCATAAGGGTTATGAGCACGGCTCATTTCACTGTATGCAATTTCGTCCGTTAGTAGCTTATTCAGTGCCGTGGTGATTTTTACCACATCGGTTCCAACCAGTTTCACCGTACCAGCGTCTACCGCCTCAGGGCGCTCTGTTGTATCTCGCATCACTAAAACAGGCTTGCCTAAACTTGGCGCTTCTTCTTGTATACCACCTGAGTCCGTTAAAATAATGTGCGAGCGGTTCATTAAATACACAAAGGGTAAGTATTGCTGTGGCTCAATCAAATACACGTTATCTACGTCACTTAAAATGCGATTTACTGGTTCTTGTACATTCGGGTTTAAGTGTACTGGGTAGAGTATTTGGACATCTGGGTGCGCTTTTGCGGTTTGCGCCAATGCTTCACAAATGCGCTCAAAACCACCGCCAAAGCTTTCACGTCTATGACCTGTCACTAGTATCAGCTTTTTGCTGCTGTCTAACATGGGGAATTGAGCTGACAGAGAATCGGTTAACACTGTGTCAGATTCAATTTGAGCTTTTACCAGTAATAAGGCATCTATTACTGTATTGCCCGTTACGTGGATATTTGAACTGCTGATGTTTTCATTCAGCAGATTTTGCTTGGAATTTTCTGTCGGTGCGAAATGGTATTTTGTTAAAGCTCCCGTTAGTTTACGGTTGCCTTCTTCAGGCCAAGGTGAATAAATATTGCCTGTGCGTAACCCTGCTTCAACATGACCAACGGCTATTTGCTCGTAATACGCCGCTAAGCTTGTCGCAAAAGTCGTTGCTGTATCGCCATGAACCAACACTACGTCTGGTTTAAACTCTTTTAAAACGGGTGTGAGTTCCAACAAAATACGGCTGGTTACTTCTGGCAGCGTCTGCCCCGCTTTCATCAGGTTTAAGTCATAATCTGGCGTGATTTTAAATAGTTCTAATACCTGGTCTAGCATTTCACGATGCTGAGCGGTGACACACACTTTGGATTCAAATCGTTCATCATTTGCTAAAGTATGAACCAAAGGGGCCATTTTTATGGCTTCAGGGCGCGTACCAAATACGGTTAGAATTTTCATTGTTGATTATAAATCTCGCTATTTTTGATAGTCTTCAATTTTGGCTGAATAATAATTTATGGCCTTTATTTACCGTCAGATCACGCCTCGTTCCTCGTCTAATCTGACCTACGGTTTTTATAGGCGTCTTTATCGCGATACATCTTTTGTCGGCCTAAAGGCACGACCTACATAAATGCATGGCTTAGATCAGGGTCTTGTTGCAATTCTTTTAGAATTTTGTAGCGGTATTCATCCGTTAGCATATTTTTGCACCTTGGCGATGCGTGTTAAAAAAGAAAATAGGTACAAAAAGAAGTACTGTTTAGTTTTGTAGTAAGAGTGATTTCCTCTTGGCACATCTGGTTGTGTTCCATAAATATAAAACACACCTTTTGCTTCAAAAGGAGCGTTTTTATTGGATTCTATTGCAACCCATTTCCCACGATGATCACCGAGAACGTTGTGCTCACTTAAACTCATGCCACACCTTCTATAAGATCTAATAGATACTGACCATAGCTGTTTTTTTGTAGCGGCTTAGCCAGCATTTTAAGTTCTTCTTTTGTCAACCAACCGTGATTAAATGCAATTTCTTCTAAACAAGCGATTTTATAGCCTTGGCGCTTTTCTATGGTTTCGACAAATTGTGCGGCTTCTAATAAGCTTTCGTGGGTGCCTGTGTCTAACCAAGCAAAGCCACGACCTAGCATTTCGACATTCAGCTTGTTTTGTTTAAGGTACATTTCATTAAGACAAGTAATTTCCAGCTCACCACGCTCAGATGGCTGCACTTGTTTGGCTAACTGAACAACGGAGTTATCGTAAAAGTACAAGCCCGTCACAGCGAAATTGGACTTCGGTTTAACGGGTTTCTCTTCTATCGAAATAGCTTTTTTATTTGCATCAAACTCCACAACACCAAAACGCTCAGGGTCTTTTACCTGATAGCCAAAGACCGTCGCACCTTGACCATTTTTCGCGTTTTCTACGGCTTGCCTTAGTTTAGGCGTAAATCCTTGACCGTAGAAAATATTATCCCCCAAGACCAAACATACATCATCGCTGCCAATAAAGCCTTCGCCTAGAATAAAAGCTTGAGCAAGCCCGTCAGGACTCGGCTGCACCACATAACTTAATTCAATGCCAAATTTTGAGCCATCACCTAAAAGACGCTGAAAGCTAGCTTGGTCTTCTGCTGTAGTGATGATCAGTATTTCTCGAATACCCGCCAGCATAAGCACAGAAAGAGGATAGTAAATCATTGGCTTGTCATAAATAGGAAGCAGCTGTTTAGATACCCCAATAGTAATAGGATAAAGCCGCGTACCTGAGCCTCCCGCTAAAATGATCCCTTTCATTGTTGCAACTCCGGCTCTAGGGTACCTAAACGTTCTCGCTGATAAGAACCATCCTGTACGTTATGACACCAATCTTGATTAGCTAAATACCATTCAACTGTTTTTCGAAGACCTGTTTCAAAGGTTTCTTGTGGATGCCAATTCAACTCTCGACTCATCTTAGACGCGTCTATCGCATAACGGCGATCATGTCCTGGCCGATCAGTCACAAAAGTAATTTGTTCCGCGTATTTAGCCTCTTTAGGGCGAAGTTCGTCCAAGATCTCACAAATGGTTTTCACCACGTCAATGTTTTGCTTTTCGTTATGGCCGCCAATATTGTAGGTTTCGCCTACTTTTCCTTCTGTCACCACTTTATACAAGGCTCTGGCATGGTCTTCTACGTACAGCCAATCACGTATTTGATCGCCTTTTCCGTAAACAGGCAGAGCCTTACCTTCTAGTGCATTTAGAATAACTAATGGGATCAGCTTTTCAGGAAAATGATAGGGACCATAATTATTGGAGCAATTTGTCACCATCGTTGGAAAACCATACGTTCTTAACCAAGCGCGAACTAAATGATCGCTTGATGCTTTGCTTGCAGAATAAGGGCTACTTGGCGCATAAGGCGTGCTTTCAGTAAATAATGATAGCGCACCAGTCATTTCATCAGGATGCGGCAAGTCACCATACACCTCGTCTGTGGAAATGTGATGAAAGCGAAAAGCGGTTTTACGATCTTTCCCTAAAGTACTCCAATATTCGCGAGCCGCTTCCAATAATGTATATGTCCCCACAATATTGGTTTGAATGAAATCTGCAGGGCCAGTAATCGAGCGATCAACGTGACTTTCGGCGGCTAAATGCATTACGGCATCGGGCTGATAGGTAGCAAAAACACGGTCTAACGCTGCCCTATCGCAAATATCAACCTGCTCAAAAGCGTAACGATCTGAATGATCAACATTCGCAAGGCTTTCAAGATTCCCCGCGTAGGTAAGCTTATCGACATTCACCACACTGTCTTGGGTGTTTTGGATAATATGGCGGATCACTGCAGAACCAATAAAACCCGCACCGCCAGTTACTAGAATTTTCATTCAGCCGTTTCCATAATTTTTAAATCTTGTTTATTGTCAATTTATTATCAATTAAAACAGTTCGTTGCTTAGTTTATCTGCAACTGTCAGATCACGCTTCGTTCCTCATCTCATCTGACCTACGGTTCTTATAGATCGTCATTCATCGCGATACGTCTTTTGTCGGCCTAAAGGCGCGACCTACATGATGCAGTGATCTGTCGTGGCACGTCTTTTGTCGGTCTAAAGGCCGGCCTACAAGTAACGCGTTATGTTTTTACTTCTTGGCGCAGTTGTTCTATTTCTTGTTCTAGGGCTTCGTATTCGGCGATTTTCTCTGTAAAAAACGCTGTGTAAGGGTGACTTTTTCTTCTATGCCTTTTGGGGTAAGTAGGTATAAGTAACCGGTTTTGTTGGCGCTGTTTTTAAAGTTGTCTGCTTTTATTGAGCCTTTTTCAATTAGGGCCTTCAGGCAAAAGTTGGCTTTGCCTAGGCTTATGCCCAGTCGTTTGGCGAGCTCACGCTGGCTGAGGTCTGGGTCTTGTTGCAGTTCTTTTAGAATTTTGTAGCGGTATTCATCCGTTAGCATGTTTGCACCCTGGCGATGCGTGTTAAAAAGGAAAAATAGGCACGGAAAGAAGTGGTGTATTGTGGTGTAAGTAAGCTTTCCATGCGTTTGCCTCGTTTGATATTGATCGCTGTTTATTTGACCATGTTCAATTGGTGAACGATGATAATTCAAGAAGGGTAATTATGCAAAGAATGTGTTTGAAAAATGTTTGTAAAGTGGGCGTTTTTTAAACGTTTTTGGTTATATAGATAGAAACGAAATCCGTTTTAGGTTTTGGTTGTGCGGTGAGCTGGGCGATGATGGTTTGTATTGTGTTTTGTAGGGCATAATGAGTACGACGTTATGATCCTTTTGCTTTCTAAGCGCTACCGTCAAGCATTTTATGCATAACCAGCTCTAAGGGATATAAATGCTCTTCAATAACAGATTTAATTGTTACGGGATCTATATCTCCCAGATAGTTGTGCACCAATATATTTCTGAAGCCACTGATTTCTGTCTAGGGTATATCCGGGTAAGCAGACTTCAACTCTTCCGGTAGCCTCTGCGTAGCTTCCGACATTGTCTGGAGGTTTCTGACCGCCGCATCATAGAGAATATCATCTTCGGCTATGTCACCACGTACCATGATGCGCCGGATTTTAGTCATACTGTCCAAAATATGATGCGCATAGGGTTGCCATGCTTTGCTCATAGCTCTATTGACTCATGCATTACAGTATTACGAATATATTTATTCAGTTCATGCTCCGGAATGAGGTCGACTTTCCGACCTAACAGGGCTTCCAGTGACTGCTTAAATTTCATTCGCTGTTTGAATAAATCGTACCCTTCAGGGAATTCAACCAGAAAATCCACATCACTGTCTTCGGTGTCTTCACCGCGCGCAACAGATCCAAACACCCGCACATGGCTAGCGCCGTATTGGTGAGCCAGAGCGTTAATCGCATCTTTTTTTGCATTTAATGTCTGTAATAACATGTTTATGCCACCTAATTGATCTGCACGTGTCTCAAAGATTTTGACGAATTTATACGGATTGTTCAATAAGCGAATGATGGCAATTTAAGGTAAGGGATTATGCAAATAATGCGTTTAAAGATTGTTTGTAAAATGAGCGTTTTTGTCGGCCGGATGAGGAAGACATGGCCTTTATCTGGTTCGAAGTGTAATGTGCCGTTTGATGATGTTGGTTATGAATGTCAGATTACGCCTCGTGCCTCGTCTTATCTGACATATGGGTGGGTTGGTGTGGATCATGAGATTGGTTGGTTTATGCATTGACTCATTTGTTGAGTTCAATTTTTCGTCCATGTTGTGCTATGTGTGCCAGCATTTCTTCGGATTTTATGGTGTTTAAATCTAAGATATCAAAGAAATAGGGAAAGGTGGTTTCTTCATTGAGCAGGTTAGATAACCGTGTAACCACTGAATGATCTAGTTTATCTCCAGAGATAACCATGTCTACGTCAGAACCTGGCTTGTAGGTACCTTTGGCTCTTGACCCAAAAATCATTACAGATTCAATCTCATGAAAGCTTTGAATGATGCTATTTAGCTCTTCAAGCTCTGCTGAGGTTAACCCAAAGTCGGCTTCCATCATTTGGTTAGTCTCTGAGTAAAGTTTCGATGAAAATCCTTTAAGATCGGGTAATAAGTCGACTTTATTTTTTAGCTCGACGAGTTGAGCTGTTTCCTCTTGATAAGTGTGCACTGTTAAGTTTCTATCGCTCAAGGCTTCTAGCCATTCTTTGCCGTTTCCAATCAGCTGATATTGAAACGCGGTTTTTATTGCGTCACGTGGGCTGCTTATCGAAAAGCCTTCTTCTTCTTGATAGTCTTTCAGCACTTTCCAAGCAAGCTCAAAGGATATTTCGAAAAACTGAATCATTCCTGCTCGTTCAATAACGGATAGTTTTTCCAGTTCAGTAGTGGTTTTTAGCAACATAAAACTTCTGGAAAAGTTTTGAAATCGTTGCTTCCAGCGTGATTCATGATAGTTCATATGTTCATTCCAAATACACTAAAACGACAAACATCATACTAACAAAATGCAGTACAGTTGACCATTCGTGACGTTATGCGTTTCCCTTGTCTCTTCCAAGGCTTAGGGTGAAGTGTTGGTCTTGTAACCCCCTCCCCGGCCTCCCCCTTAAAAAAGACACAAGGGGGAGGAGCAGAGCTGGGGTGTTGGTCTTGTAACCCCCTCCCGACCTCCCCCTTAAAGACACAAGGGGGAGGAGCAGAGCTGGGGTGCCGATCTTACCCTCCCCGCCTTCGCCGGAAAGATCGGGGCGGCGGTTGTCGTTGGGTGTTGTTGTGGGGTAAGGTTATTTTTTGTCTGTTGCAGAGGGATTTGTATGTTGGATATTCAGCACCACGGTGCGGTAAACGGTGTAACTGGGTCTTGTCATGAGTTGTGTGTGGATGGTGATAACTCGGTTCTGGTAGATTGCGGTTTGTTTCAGGGGGCGGAGACGTCTGGGGCTGGGGCGGATTCGAATCGCTTGGAGATCGAGTTTGATGTGTCGACGGTGCGGGCTTTGGTGGTGACCCATGTGCACATCGATCATGTGGGTCGGTTGCCCTATTTGCTGGCCGCGGGGTTTGATGGGCCAATTTATTGTTCGAAGCCGAGCGCGGCGTTGTTGCCCTTGGTGATTGAAGATGCGCTTAAAGTCGGTGTTACACGCAATGCCAGTATTATTGAGGCGTGTTTAGATCGTTTGGCTTCGCAGTTGGTACCGTTGGGATACAAGCAATGGACGAGTATTCCGCTGGCAACGGAAGCGTCTAGTGTGCAGGTACGTTTGTGTCGTGCGGGGCATATTTTAGGCTCGGCGTATGTGACGTTTCGGGTTAAGGGTGATGCGATCTGTCGGCCTGAAGGAGCGACCTACAAAAAATATCATGATGTGGTGTTTTCGGGGGATTTGGGCGCGCCCTATTCGCCTTTGTTGCCGGCACCGCAGTCGCCTTATCGGGCGGATCAGTTGATTTTAGAAAGTACCTATGGCGATAAAAATCATGAGAATCGTGCCACGCGACGTCAGCGTTTGCAGCAAAGCTTAGAGCACGCCTTGAGGGATTCGGGCACGGTATTGATTCCCGCGTTTAGTATTGGCCGCACCCAGGAATTGCTTTATGAGTTAGAGCATATTATTCATCAGAACAAGCAAAAAGCCGTGAGCCAAACGCGTTCTGGTGTGCCTCTTCGTTGGGAAGACATGGATATTATTATCGACTCCCCGCTTGCTAGCCGTTTTACCCGTGTTTATCGATCCCTTGAACCCTACTGGGATGCCGAAGCGAAACGCCGTGTGAAGGCGGGGCGGCATCCGTTGAGTTTTGAACAAGTGACGACGATAGACGATCATGACACTCATCTGCAAACCGTGTCTTACCTGCAACGTCAAACCCGTCCTGCCATTGTGATTGCCGCATCGGGCATGTGCGCCGGTGGACGTATCGTGAATTATTTGAAGGCGTTATTAGGCGATGAACGTAACGACGTGCTGTTTGTGGGTTATCAGGCTGCGGGCACACCAGGACGAGATATTTTGCGTTATCACGATCAACCCAATGGCTATGTGATGTTCGATGGCGAGCGATATCCCATCAAAGCCAAGGTACAACAAATCAGCGGTTATTCCGCCCACGCGGGGCAAGGGGATTTATTAAAATTTTATAAAAGGCATGCGAGTGCGACCCGGAAAAGTGCATTTGGTGCATGGTGACGATCGCGCCAAGCAGACATTGAAAGGCCTGATTGAACAGGCACACCCGACATGTGACGTCATCGTGCCGTAGAAAAACTCGAATCATACTTACGCGTGTGTATAGTTTATCCTGATCCAAGGAAAACCAGTTCGGTATAAGGATGTAAACATGAACTCAAAGGATCTTTTTAAACAGCTCAAAGACAATGGATGTGTGTTTGTCAGGCACGGTAAACGAGGTGATTATGTTATTTATGGTTGGTATAGAACGCCCACAGGACAACAACACGGCGTGGGGTATTATTGTTCCGGTGTTTGAAGAATTAGGATATGGTTGCGTTTCTGCCGCCGATGAGCAAGGCGAAGTGTTGTATCGTGCCAAAGAAGTGATTCTTTTAATGGCCGAAGAGGTCATCGCTAATGGACATATGCTATCAACATTAAATACTGGGTTTGTTGATTATCGTGCTAAGTACCCTGCGTTTACCGAATGGTTAGCCATTGAAGTGCCTGTCGAAGGTTTAAAAGGTAAACAAAAACGTGTCAACATCACCTTATCTGAACCACTTTTAGCACGAGTTGATGCCTATGTCGGCTTTCATCATGCATTTAAAGACCGGTCTGATTTTTTAGCAAAAGCCGCCGATCGTTATATGCAGATGAAGTAACGTGTGTTTTCGTAGACCGGATGAGGGAGGCTCGACCGTTATCCGGTGTTGGATTGTGACGATGGTGCTATGTTTTTTTGTAGGTCGTGCTTTAGCGCGACAAGAGCGTTGGTTCGATGTGATCCTTTTTTGTCGGCCTAAAGGCCGACCTACATAAAAATTAGTCTTTTTTGGCGAAGGCGTAGCGTATGAGTACGATTGCCATGCCGAGCATGCCGCCGAGTAATACGGCGAGTACGCAGATGAGGGCGCGTTTGGGGCCGGCTTTTTCTTCAGGGACAACGGCTGGGTCTATGGTTTTAAAGGCGAATCTCGTCTTGTACTTGTGCCAACATAAGGTTTTTGGTTTGCTCTTCTATCAGTTGATAAAAGACAGATTGCATGTCTGATATGCTGGTTTTTTTAATTTGCTCTTCTAGGTAGCCAATATTGCGACGGGTTTCGTCTAGCGATTCTTTTTTCACCCAGGCGTTTAGATCTGTCACTAGCCAGTCTACCCATTGTTTGGCTATGGTGGGGGACAAGTGCGTGATAGACAGGGTCACTAGGCCGTTGTCTTTGCTTTCGGATACGGCGATCAGTTTTTTGAACTCTTTGTAAGCTTCCCAATCGGTTGGTATTGGCGATTTTCCAGGCTCAACTTCACGCAGCCAAGTTTTCGTTTCAGGGTCGTATATTTCAGGGTCCAGTACCAGAGTATCAGTAGACTCACTCCATTTTTCACCGGCCATGAGCGGTACAAGTAAGTCGTATTTGTTGATAAAAGCGTTAATGAATTGACGCGACTGCAATACTGCGAGCGCCATGGCTTTGCTGTCTGTACCACCACCGCCTAGGTTGATGCCCGCGAGAGAAGCGAGACCGCCAAATTGCGCCGCCATACCAGCCAAACCACCCGATTGGTTATCATTTGCTGAAGCCAATACCGCTTCCGCTTTGTAGGTATTGGGTTGGGATAACGCGTATAACACGCCACCGACGGCAAACACAAAGGTGATGAGTATAATGATCCATTTGCCTCGCCATAGGGCGAGAAACAGTTCTTTCAGGTCTATCTCGTCATCATGGTGCGGATACGGCTGGGAAGGAAAGTTGTAATTATCGTTCATTGTCATTCTTCACTTTATATAGTGTGCACTGCATAGAAAAAGGGCTGGTTTATAGGGA
>NZ_JAPEUL010000010.1 GCF_026113935.1 Marinomonas rhodophyticola | reverse complement strand
GCGTTAGGGAAGTGAAGCCATTGAGTGAGGTGGTAAATCATAACAATGGTTATGCCTAGTATGGCACAAGCAATAGGCCATTTCGCGGCAGGTCTTACGAGGATGGAGGCGACAAAAATAAAATGCAGGATACCGAAATAAATCCATTGATTCGGCATAGCTAAGTAGGTGGCCAGTGAAATAGCCCCAGCGGAAAGAAGCAGCTTAATGTCGCGTTTCCAAGTGAATGGCTTGCTAAACTGATTGTAGGCTATGTAGGCGGACCAGCCAACCGCAGTCAGAAATAGGGTGAGGATGAGGCTGCGGAAATATACCCAAAAAGGGTCGTATATGGAAAACTCCATGAAACCAAAATTACGTAAATCCCAACAAAAATGGAATATCATCATCAGTAAAACAGCAAAGCCACGATAAACATCTAAAAATGCGCTGCGTTTGGTTGGGTCAAAAACAGGAGAGGTTTGCATTGAAGTCCAAAGTAAAAAATGGGGTGGAAGTTCGGCCATCATACCGATACTCATTTTCTAGCTCAAGTTTACAGCACCTATTGCCGCGACTTAAGGGAGATTTGCCGTGGGAGCGAGAGAGTTTGTTGATGTTTGGTCGTCCTATTGTAGTGCCCCGTCAGGTGGCTTTCGTTGCGGATGCGGGTATATGTTATCGCTACTCAGGAAAGGATCATTTTGGCACCGGCTGGCCCGATTGGCTGGTACCCGTCAAAGAGGAGGCTGAATCGTTAGCGCAGCAGCCTTTTAATGCTTTGTTATTGAATTGGTATCAAGACGGTGACGAATACATGGGTTGGCATGCTGATGATGAGAAGTCATTGGGTCCTGCGCCTGTCGTGGCCATGCTCAGTCTTGGCGCGCAACGATCTTTCCTATTTCGTTTGAAAGCGAATCACCAGATTAAGCACAGTCTTGAGTTGGAAGATAGCAGTTGGCTAGTAATGTCTGCTTCTACACAGGTGCTTTGGCAGCATTCTTTGCCTGTAAGAAAACGCATCAAAGAGGAGCGAGTGAGTTTAACCTTTCGTCTCCTGCTTTGAATGCGAGTTCTGTTAGTGACCGAAATGTATTGGATCGCTATGGGGCTTTGCGGGTGATGATCCAGTTGTTGTCTTGTTGTGTGAAGCAGATGCGATCATGAAGACGACTGGGTCTACCTTGCCAAAATTCAATAAATTTGGGTTTTAATACATAGCCACCCCAGTTTTCAGGGCAGGGCACATCTTGACCATTAAAAGCTTGCTCTTCTTCGTTAAACGCCGTCTGCAGCGCGTCGCGATTGGCAATAACAGTGCTTTGCTTGGATGTTCTGGCGGCGAGTTGGCTGCCTCGAGGGCGGCTAGCAAAATAGGTTTCTGATATATGGCGAGCGACTTTTTCAACATGGCCTTCGATACGAATTTGGCGTGACAGGGCAGGCCAAAAAAAGTCATGCTGGCCTTATTATTAAGGGCTAATTGTTGGCCTTTTTCGCTATCGTAATTAGTGAAAAAAGAAAAACCAGCGTCATTACGTTGTTTTAACAGCACCACACGGGAATGTGGCCAGCCATCGCTACCAACCGTACTCAATACCATAGCTGTTGGGTCGTCAGGGCAGGAATCTATGGCTTTTTCGAGCCAATTGTCAAATAAGGTAAGCGGATCATGTCCGACATGCTCTTCTAGGAGGTCATCGAACTGATAGTCGCGTCGAATAGAATGAAGATCTCTGTTCATGATTAAATCCGGTAAGTTGTTGTGGTCATGACTTTAGATACTTGTGTCATGATAGCCATAATAGGCTTAGGAAACTCGTATCCGCCTGCAGCCAGAGCCATGGCTTTGTGTTTGGCTTCATCTGTATGCATTTGTGCTAACACCGCTTTACTCTTTTCATCTTGTGCTGGCAAGGTTGCCATGTGCTTTTGAAGATGAATACAAACCTGATCTTCTGTTGCGGCAACAAATCCCAAGCTTAGTTTATCGCTGATCAATCCTGCTCCTGCACCTATAAGAAAAGATGCACCATAAAAAAATGGATTAAACAGGCTAGGTCTGCTGCCCAGTTCATAAAGTCGTTGCTCACACCATACTAGATGATCGATCTCCTCATCTGCCGCATGTTCCATTTCTTCGCGCACTGCAGCAAGTTTTGCTGTGGTGGCTTGTCCCGCATACAGTGCTTGGGCACAGACTTCTCCTGTGTGGTTGATGCGCATCAAACCGGATGAATGCTTACGCTCAGAAAGGTCTAGAGTACCTTCTTCCAGCAAATTTGCAGGAGAAGGGCGCGATGCTTTAGCGGCATGAGGTACCAGCGTTTGCAGTGCACGATCAAATTGCAATACGGCTTTATCTAAAAAAGAGATCATTGTATTTCCTCTTGCTAACCTGGAGGCCATGTCATGGCGCGGCCACCCAGTACATGCATATGAATATGATAAACGGTTTGTCCGCCCATCTCATTGCAGTTCATCACAACGCGATAACCTGCGTCACTAATGCCCTTTTGTTTTGCTATCTTGGCCGCCGTGATAGGCAGTTTTCCTATTACCGCAGCATCAGCATCTGTGAGATCATTTAAAGTGCTTATATGACGCTTAGGAATAACTAGGAGATGGGTTGGCGCCTGAGGCATGATGTCTTCAAAGGCCAGAACATCATCGTCTTCATATAAAACGGTCGCCGGAATATCTCGGTTCACTATTTTGCAAAATAAACAGTCCATATCATCTCCTTTCATTGGTATTATTCAAGGTTAGTTGTGTTGCTTCAAGGTGTTTTGCGCAAAGGCTTGATCCGTGACAAGGATGTACTTCTTAGCCTCTCTCCCTTTTGTATAAGGCGCGATATTCTCTGCTGCAGTTGGCTCTCTAATTCTGAGCAGGCGATCAGTTCATCAAACCCCAGTTTCTTGGCGTAATCTAATGACATTTTAACATTGTTGCTGATGAGTAAGCACTGATCTTCATGGCGCATTAATGGAAGTAGTCTCTGTTGTGTGACATGGGGGATATGTCCCCCATTGTCGAAGACTAAAATAATGGACCCAGACTCTCTTTTGGTAGGTAGTTCTAAGTAATCGAGTAGACTCTCTAAGGTAGTAAAGTGTTCTATTTTATTGATATGACTTTGCAGCAGCGTGAGGGCTTTTTGCAAATCATGGTCTGTTTGACCAAAAAGTATAATATCAAAGTGGTTGTGCTGGCCGATCTCGCTGTTTGCTGGACGAATGTGCGCACGTATCGGGAGTTGAATATCAATACGTCGATAATGGTTGCTCTCAGATATTTGCATTTCCCCCTCTATGTGTTGAATAAGCAGTGTGATGTAGTGCATGCCCAGGTCAAAGCTTGCTGTACTTGTGTGGATACGTTTAGGTAGAGGGTAACAGCTGAGTTCTAATATTGTGATGCCTTCTCGATTCAGATCGTGTCGAGTAATATCAAGAGTAAGCACTTGGTCCGTAAAGTGTTTGAACTCCTGAACGAGGCTTTCAATAAGGTGTTGCAAGATAGAGGCATGCTGCAATATTTCCACTTGGGCCGTTTTGTTGCTATTGATTTCTATTAAAGCATTGTCTTGGTCTAAGCGTTGCACATTGTTGTATGCGTTGTCGATTAGTTGATCGAGTGGTATCGGATAAGATTGTTCTGGTGGTGAGTTTTCTCTTACGTCATTCAGTAGATCAATTCGTTCAATCAGATTTTTTAAATTATTGTTGGCCGTTAGGCTGCTCGATAAAAACAGTCTTGTTTCGTTTGATGTAGCGGCTTGTTCAAGGTGCGTGAAATCCCCGCCAATGATATTGACTTGACGACGCAAACGACTGGACAGATCAGACAAAAGGTCTGCGATCTCAGTTTGAGAATGTTTGGTTCTGTGGGCATGTCGCTGCAATAAAGGGGTTGTTTGTGCAATGATGCCAGTGAAATGGATCATCGCTTCAATAATAATCGTGATGGTTAGCCCCCACTCCAATAGCATGGCACTGGGTATAATGCCATAAACGGACAATATCCAAGCAAAGTGTCCTATAAGCAATATTAGTCTGGCAACCAAGTAATACCCAGAAAAAGGGACTTTATAAATAAACGCAGCAACAGCGTGAATGGTCAGTAGCGTCAGTGTGATTACCACCATCGAGGACAGAATCACTATGTTTATTTGCTCTGGAGAAAGGGTAAATACAACCGCAAATAGGGCATTAATTGAACCAATGATAAGCAATGCTTTGTCTATTCTAGGTAGATAGTTTTTAGTGTCTATGTAGAGCCGAGAAAAAAACACAATAGCGCACAGGCATGATAGCGCCGCTAGATTGTAGATGCGCTCTTGAATATTTATCTGATCCGGAAAAAAGGCGGATATCTGATCATGAATCGAAAGATGCAATGCTGTGATACCAATTAGCAAGCCACTGTAAATGAGATACATAGGATGTGAGGTTTTGATAAAAAAGAACACATTACAAACAAACAGAGTGATGAGTATGCCAATTAAGATGCCGGTAAAGGTTAGGTTCTTTTGGGCATCTAGGCTCATTTGTGAAAGGGTTTTGAGTTCAATTTTAGCGTTAATCGGCAAATCAGAAGAAAGCTTCAAATACAAGGTAAAAACAGGTGGTGAGTTCGTTGGGATGTTAAACACATAGTGGGGCGCTTTAATTGGTCTATTGTTATAGGGGCGTGCGCCACCGAGTTCTGCTTGGACCTGATTTTCGTATAAGTTAGGAAGGTATATATCAAGGTATTGTAGTCTGGGGGTGTTTATTTCCAGCAAGATAGGCATGTTGCTGGTGGTCCGGATGGCAATGTCTGTGCGTATCCAAACATTGCCTTTGACTAAGCCAAACTGCAGGTAGTTTCGATTCAGTGGGCGAAAACGTTTTGCGTATAGATCCGATGAAATGGTGTCAAATGAGAGGTTTTTATCGGCATCAATAAAATAGGTGCCACTTTTACCAATATTGAAGACACTGTTTGAATCATCAATAATGGCGATCGTGTTTGAGTTCCACACTATGTTGGAGGTGCCGAGTAAAAATAGTAAAATCAATTGGTAAAACAAAACGCTAGCCCAAACAAGTTCTATGAAGGCTATCATTATTAACTAGATAGGGGATTGAATGCTATATCCAATTTTGGTGGAACATTATGTTTGGTTTAGTCTATTGCTGTTGGGGGTCACTTGGTTTGCCAGACAGTCGAAGCCTGCAACACGAACAAATCTCATGTATGGCTATGGGATGATCGCCACATTAGGCTTCGTCCTTGGTTTTGATTGGGTGGCCGGTATTATATTTGGTTTGTTGGTATTGGAAGTTGGGCGTTTATTCAAGGCGTGGTTGGATAAGAAAGAGTCTCAGCTAAAAAAATAGCATACAGTGTATATATTGCGTATTTAGATAAGAAAAAGGCCTCAGAGAGGCCTTTTTAGCAATTTGTGTATTTTATAGAAGGCTATTTTTGTTCGCGAGCAATGGCACGGTGGCCGATGTCGGTACGGAAATACACCTTATCCCAAGACAAAGTTTTGACAACCTCGTAAGCAGACGCTTGTGCTTGAGCAACCGTATCGCCAAGAGCAACAGCGCAAAGAACACGGCCGCCGTTGGTTACTACTTGGCCGTCTTTTAGTGTTGTGCCGGCTTGAAAGACTTTCTGACCTTCAGGAAGGACTGTGTCCAAACCAGAAATGACATCGCCTTTAGGGTAATCGGCAGGGTAGCCGCCAGCAGCAAGAACAACACCTAAGCTTGCGCGTGGATCCCAATCTGCTTCAATGGTATCCAGTGTGCCATTGATGGCAGCCAAACACATTTGTGCTAAATCAGAACGCAAGCGCATCATGATTGGTTGTGTTTCTGGGTCACCAAAACGGCAGTTGTATTCGAGAGTCTTTGGTGTTCCATCCGGTGCGATCATCACGCCAGCGTATAAGAATCCACGGTAGCGGTTACCTTCAGCGTTCATGCCTTTAACCGTTGGCATGATAACTTCATTCATAATGCGATCATGAATTTCTGGTGTCACAACCGGAGCAGGAGAATAAGCCCCCATGCCGCCTGTGTTTGGGCCTTTGTCGCCGTTATCGCGTGCCTTGTGGTCTTGGCTTGTCGCCATCGGTAATACCGTTTCGCCATCTACCATACAGATAAAGCTGGCTTCTTCGCCTACCAAGAACTCTTCGATCACTACACGGCTGCCCGCATCGCCAAAGGCATTGCCTTGTAGCATGTCTTCAACCGCTTCAATGGCTTCGGCTTCCGTTTGCGCCAAGATAACGCCTTTACCAGCGGCTAGACCATCGGCCTTAACCACAATCGGGGCACCGTGTTGCTTGATGTAAGCAACCGCTGGCTCGATCTCAGTGAAGTTGCCGTAAGCAGCCGTTGGAATGTTGTGGCGCGCTAAGAAATCTTTTGTGAAGGCTTTAGAGCCTTCTAGCTGTGCTGCCGCCGCTGTGGGGCCAAAGATCGCCAAACCTTCTTTTTCAAAGGCATCGACTACACCGATGACCAAAGGCGCTTCTGGTCCAACGATCGTTAGATCAATGTTCTCACGTTTTGCAAAGGCCACAAGATCTGCAATATCAGTGACACCGATGTTGACGTTCTCTACTTTATTTTCAGTGGCAGAGCCTGCGTTACCTGGGGCAACATAGACTTTTTCGACTTGGTTCGATTGAGCGGTTTTCCATGCTAGAGCATGTTCACGACCGCCGTTACCAATAATAAGAACTTTCATTATCTAATCCTTTGTATTGCAAGCCAGAGACTTAGGTCTCTGGCGACTAACTAAAGCGTTACGTCTTTTTAGCGTGTCTAATAACGATGTGTTAATGACGGCTCTTTAATGACGGAAATGACGCATACCTGTGAAGACCATTGCCATACCAGCTTCGTCTGCCGCCGCGATGACTTCTTCGTCACGCATAGAGCCACCTGGCTGAATAACCGCTGTAATACCGGCTTGTGCTGCTGCATCGATACCATCACGGAATGGGAAGAAGGCATCAGACGCCATGACGGAGCCAGCGACTTCTAGGTTTTCATCAGCGGCTTTAATGCCCGCAATTTTAGCGCTGTATACTCGGCTCATTTGGCCTGCGCCAACGCCAATGGTTTGTTCTGCTTTGGCATAAACAATGGCATTAGATTTAACAAATTTTGCCACTTTCCAAGCAAACAATAGATCTTTTAGCTCTTCTTCGCTAGGTTGACGTTTAGAGACAATTTTAAGATCGTCTAACGTAATGACACCATCGTCACGGTCCTGAACTAATAAACCACCGTTTACGCGCTTGTAATCTAGTGCTGCTGGCTTGTCTTTTGACCATTGGCCGCACTCAAGTAGGCGAACGTTTTGTTTTGTCGCCACAATGTCGGCCGCTTCTTTGCTAACGCTTGGGGCAATGATCACTTCAACGAATTGACGATCAACAATCGCTTGTGCTGTTTTAGCGTCTAGCTCTTGGTTGAAGGCAATGATGCCACCAAATGCAGACGTTGGGTCTGTTTGGAAAGCAAGATCATAGGCTTCAAATTGAGTCGCTGCTGTAGCGACACCACAAGGGTTAGCGTGCTTAACGATAACACAAGCAGGTTTATCAAAGCTTTTTACGCATTCAAGGGCGGCATCAGTGTCAGCTATGTTGTTGTAAGACAACGCCTTACCTTGGATTTGTTTAGCCGTGCTGATAGAGGCTTCTTTCGGGTTCGCTTCTACATAAAAAGCCGCTTTCTGGTGTGGGTTCTCACCATAGCGCATTTCTTCTTGTTTGTGGAATTGTAGGTTAAATGTACGTGCAAACTCTTCGCTGCCGCCTTCTACTTTTTTACCTAGGAAGTTAGCAATGGCGCCATCGTAATGTGAAGTGTGTTCGAATGCTTTAACCGCAAGGTCGAAACGCTGTTCAAACGTCAAGCCACCATCTGCTTTAAGAGACGCTAAGATGCTTTCATAGCTGGAAGGTGAGACCACGATAGCTACGTCTTTGTGGTTTTTGGCAGCAGAGCGAACCATGGTAGGGCCACCGATATCAATATTTTCAATCGCCATCGGTAAATCGCAATCAGGACGTTCTATCGTTGCTTCGAATGGATACAGGTTAACCACCACCATATCGATTTCTTCAATGCCGTGCTCTTTCATTACAGCGCCATCGATATCACGACGACCAAGAATGCCACCGTGCACTTTTGGGTGCAGTGTTTTTACACGTCCATCCATCATTTCTGGGAAGCCTGTGTAATCAGACACTTCTGTTGCTTTAACGTTGCTGTCCAATAAAAGACGGTAAGTTCCACCGGTTGAAAGAATTTCAACACCTTGAGCGGTCAGTTCGCGCGCGAATTCGACAATGCCTGTTTTGTCGGAAACACTGATTAACGCTCGTTTGATTGGAGTTACGGTATTTTGATTTGCCATCATGGTTCTCGCAGTTAATTTAACACTAAATAAACAAGGGGAAGATAAGACGAAAAAAAGGGCGAATTCGCCCTTTTTTTCTTTGTGATTATAGCATGCCGTATTGCTTTAACTTCTTACGAAGTGTTCCTCGATTTAACCCAAGGATGGTGGATGCTTTGGTTTGGTTATCCTTTGTGTAGCTCATGACAGACTCTAGCAAAGGCGCCTCAACCTCGGCTAAGACCAACTGGTATAAGTCTGTTATTGGCTGCCCATCAAGATGAGCGAAATAGTTTTGTAGGGCTTTTTCAACGTTGTCACGTAGTGTTTGTGACTGCTCTGAAGAAGCGGCTTGAAACGTATGAGTATGAGTTTGTTCTACCACAGAATGACCTTCTATTTTTAAAGCTAACCATTTGTTAATGTATATTGAGCATCGTATAGAAGGGCGATCTAACTCTTCTTTTTTGATGTTCATTACATTAAGTGTAAGGTTCGTTTGCCTATTGGCAAACAAAGAACTCTTCCAATTTATCAAGCTGTTCTTGCGTATTATCAATACGATTAAACAGGCTGCGAAATTGTGTGTTATCCGCTAACGTTTGCAGGTACCAACCAACATGCTTGCGAGCAATACGCACACCCAAATAATCACCATAAAATTGATGTAGGGCGTGCACGTGGTTAATAACAAGCTGTCTCACCTCAGATAAAGAGGGAGGTGTTAACAATTCGTTTGTTTCTAAATAGTGGTTTATTTCGCGAAAAATCCACGGTCTTCCTTGGGCAGCTCGACCAATCATGATGCCATCCGCCTTGGTGTAATCTTTCACAAATTTTGCTGATTGCGCGTCTTTAATGTCCCCATTCGCAAAAATAGGGATACTCAAATGATGCTTAATCTCTGCAATCGTGTCGTATTCAACTTGTCCTTGGAATTTGCATTCCCGCGTTCGCCCATGAATGGCTAGGGCTTGAATGCCAATGTCTTCTGCCATTTTTGCAATCGCAAGACCGTTTTTTTGATCGAGGCTCCATCCCGTACGAATTTTTAGAGTGACTGGAACAGACACACTATTTACAACTGATTCCAGTATCTCACGAACAAGCGCTTCATCTTTCAGTAATGCAGAGCCTGCCGCTTTGTTGCATACTTTTTTGG
>NZ_JAPEUL010000009.1:82500-975171 GCF_026113935.1 Marinomonas rhodophyticola | reverse complement strand
TATGATGTGTTTTGCAGCAGGTGTGTTTATGGCAGCCAGTTGACGCAAAACAGTACTTTTTTGGTTGGTAACTATGGATTGTTTATTTGGATTGATCAATGCACTACCAAGTGGGTATATCAGGTAGTTGGTATGAGAATAAGCATCCTGCAAAAGTTGTGAAAAACGCACTTCTTGCGGATAAGACAGGGTGATTTGATTGTGTTGAAGCGTAATGATAGCGTTATCTGCTTTGGCATTCTGTGACAAAGTCACGAGACACAGCAAACCAGTCAGTAATAGCCCACGTAATCGAGGTGTCGTGCAAAGTAGCATCATGACGGTGAATCCTCATTGTCGGTTTGGGGTGTTATTACTGTGGTATTGTTAAGTGGCTCAATAAAGGGTTTCACCATGAGCATTTCGACTTTGTCCATGTTGGGTCCTAAATATTGGATACTTTTAACCACAAAGGGTCGAACGGTCGGCGCGTCGGGCGTAAGCCAAAAAGATTGGTAAAGTGTGCATCTAGGTCGTTAAAGGTGACGGTTTCAGCGATCTGTTCAGCGTTTTGTTGCCACCGCTCGGTTATTACCGTGTCCATACCAAGAGAACGGGATGTGACTTGAGCGGTGAAGCCATATCGGTAACCAGGGGACCAATCGTACCTAGCGATCCATTGTGCTGTGCTACCTGGCTTAGGAATCATGCTGCCAAAATGATCTGTCACCATGCTATTGATATCAAAGCTTTCATTGTCAAAATGACTTGCCATGTTATTAGCAATGGGGGCGCTAGTAGATGCTAGCGTCTCTAAATTATCGCTGGTAAAGCCTACAGTGTGAATAATACGACCGTTTTCCGTGACAATGCTGCCAGAATCTTGACTGACCCAAGTAAGCCTATAAGCCTGAGTGGTCGTGTTGTAATCTACCGCGGCTAAAATCAAAAGCAAAGGTCGATAACTATTGATCGTGACGAGAGTGCTGGCATAAGGCAGGGAAGCAATGTACTCAGGAGTGATCGCGTTGTTTAAGCCAATTACTGCTTTTGCCGAGTCCAAGCTGCTTTTGAAGTTGGTTGAACAACCTGCCAAAGCCAATACTAGAATAAAAAAAGGAAGGTAAAGGTTATAAAAAAAAGAGCGCATGTCATGACCAATGAAAATGTAAAAAAACCACCCAATGAAAGCATTAGGTGGTTTAGAGGGGATTAGTTGGTATTAGTAGTCGTATTATTCCCCGTAGTACTTTGCGGCGAACTGGTTGTCGTTGACGCAACTGCTGCACTCACTGCCACTGCTGCCGCTGCCGCCGCTGCCGCTGCCAAACCACCTACTGCTGCTGCCGTCGCTGCACCAACACCGGCGGCTGCTACGCCAGCACCCGCTGCTGCTGCACCCGCACCCGCTGCGCCTGCAGCACCAGCTGCACCCGCACCCGCTGCGCTCGCACCAGCACCTGCGCCTGCTGCACCAGCACTAGCTCCTGCACCACCAGCTCCTGCACCACCAGCTGAAAAACTACCAGCACCAGTAGCCGCTTCACCATAAGCTTGGCTAGCTAGGCCAAGTGCTACAATTGTAGCTATTGTTACAAGTTTCATAATATTTCCTTATCATTTAAACATCGATGTTTGAAGATTAGACTTCCAGACCGATTTTAGATCATGTATTGTGACAATGTAAGTTATAGGAGTGATGTTTGTTAATTTTTTAATCACTTTTTCGGCATTTTTTAGCCTCTAGGGAGGGTGGTAATACAAAAACACGCCTTATTTAATAATTCATCCATATTTGGCATGAAAAACCAATCGTAAAAAAGTGTGCATAAAATGCCTTGCTTTGTGAAAGCATTGCGTAAGCCGCCTTTATTTTTGCCACGAATTACGACATTATAGGCGGCATCTTAATAATAGTCTGATACGAAGCATGCTCATGAAAGCGTTAACTCGATCAATACAAGGAAATGTGAGCTATTAATGTCCTCGCTTAACGTCAACAATATTCTGTCCCTGAGCACCACCAAATCGTACGTTTTAAAACATGGTTATGTTCGTCGTTGTCACGTTAATGACGCGGTTAGCAAGATATTACTGGTCCCTTTGGCAATGAGTGTGTCTGTGGCTAGCATGGCATCGCCATGGTTGGAAGCCAACGACCCGTTTTTGCGCTCTTCTTTAGTACTGTTGTCTGACGCCGGTCAGATGTCGTCGCCAGTCAACCATTATCCCATGCGTTGGTCCTTGTTTGGCGATGATCTAACCTATTTAAACCATGGTAGTGATGTTGTCGTCGTCGCCAATCAACAGCTACTTTATACGCTAAACACCGCCAAATTGAATCGTGGTAATCGCTTATTCAAAGTCGTCAATGGATCTAACTCCTCGTTACCATTGGGCTTTGGTCAGTTTAATGAAGACGAAAAAGGCGTATATACCAGTGTGGAAAGCCTAGGGAACGTGTTTTCTTATCGCCTAACGGCGGGTTACAGTGAGTATCAAGACGACACAAGCTTAAACCTAGACGACAGCTACTTTGCCTACAGCACGGGGGCTTGGCTCTGGTCTATTGGCAATGTGGATCGTTGGTGGGGACAAGGCTGGCAGCATAATCTTATTCTCGCTTCATACGCGAAAGCGGCTCCCGACGTTAGCGTCAGCTACATAGGCAAAAATTCTGTGTTGGGGGTGTGGAGTATCGAAAGCGTAGTGGCACAACCAGCCCACTCTGACTACGACTATCACAGTGCAACCCGTTTGGTATCAAAGCCGCTTTCGCGGTTTGAATACGGTATCACGTATCAAACTTGGTTTTCAGGTATCAACTCTATTCAAGATGAAAAGCAGCTCGCAGTTGATGCGAAGCTGACCTTACCTAGCATTGCCAGTTTTTATCACAGTGTCTACGCCGAAGCGGCTTCAACATCCAATGAGTCTGAGCTGGGGGCTTGGTTATTTGGTTGGACAGGCAGCTTCCCACTTGGGGAAAATGTCGCTCGTATTGTGTTAGAATCTCAACAGACTAGCGATGCCCATGATACCACCCCGTGGTTGTCAGGCAGCTACCCATCAGTCACTGACAAGGTTGCCAACACAACCTATGAGCTAGACGACAGTGTCTCAGTTGCCCTGTATTTACAGCTTAAAAACGATCATCAAATAGGCATGAGTTACCAGAACGCCACCCTAGATAATGAAAGCATAAGAAGCACACAGTTTACCTATAATTTGCCTGCACTCGCCGGAATGGTGCGAATGGGAACGAGCTATCAACAGAGAAAAAACAACACAAATCAGAGCGATACGGATCAGCGTAACTTATGGGTTGGCTATGAATTTCGTTTTTAAATACATTGTTCCTAAACAAAAAGCATAAAAAAACAAAAAGCATAAAAAACAAATTCACACGAGCTAAGATCACACTTTAATTGAACCTAAATAGACCAGATAGCATGCGACTTAAAAAACGACTTTTACCGATACTAATGATGACGCTAGCGGAAATCTGCTTGCTTTCACACCGACCGCAGAGCAGATTAGCCAGTTTCAGAGTTTGCCTCAAGCGCAACAAGAGGCGCTAGCCCGTCAATATGGTGTGGATCTTGGTTCTTTGACCGGAGGCGCGACCAATATAGGGTCAGCACCCGTGCAGCAAGCGCCAGTACTGGAGCCTGTCGTTAGCGAGGCGACATCGGCGCCTGTTGCTCAAGCGGCCGCAGATGACAGTGATGGTGTGCCGCTGTTTGGCTATGATGTGCTTGGTAACAATAGCTTAGGCCTAACCGTGGTAGACAACCTGCCTGTACCGTTAGATTATCAAATGGTACCTGGTGATGTGATCAGTGTACAGATTTTTGGTAAAAGTAATCAGAATCTATCTTTAGCGATAGACAGAGATGGCTCGATTAATCTCCCGGATATTGGCCCCGTGGCTGTAGCGGGTCAAACATTCGCGCAGTTACGTCAACAGCTCAATGATGTGATTAAAAACAAAACCATCGGGGTGGATGTGTCCGTCACCATGGGCGCGATGCGTACGATGCAAGTTTATATAGTCGGTGAAGCGATACAGCCTGGTGCTTACAATGTAAACGGTTTAACCACCATCACCCAAGCTTTGATCGCCAGCGGCGGCGTGAAAAAATCTGGCAGCTTGCGTCATATTAAATTAATGCGTAAAGGCCAAGTGATATCAGACTTTGATCTGTATGACCTATTGCTCAAAGGTGATACGTCAAAAGATTTGCGTTTATCATCGGGTGACACACTGTTTATTCCACTGCGTGACAACAGCATCACGATAGAGGGTCAAGTGGCTCGTCCTGCCGTGTATGAAACCAAGGGGGATACCACACTGGGACAATTATTGTCGTTAGCTGGTGGAGCAAAGCCCCAGGCGTATTTATCGCGAGTCAGTGTACGCCGAGCCAGTTCAAATGGGCTGCAGTTATTTACCTTAGACCTTGCTACTACAGCAGGCCAGAGATTTAAGCTAAAAAATGGCGATGACGTGAACTTGTCCGCAGCGGCCTCGTCGCTACGAAATGCCGTTGCTGTTCGTGGTGAAGTTGTTCGACAAGGTGCACTCAATTTTACGCCGGGTATGAAAGTCAGTGACGCCATAGGCTCTATGGATGATGGTCTAAAGCAAACCGCCGATCTTAACTACGCTTTATTGGTGCGAGAAGTGAATGCCAATCAAGCCATTGAAATCTACCAATTCAGCTTATTAGATGCCTTGACCAAACCGAACTCTGAGGCCAACTTATTACTGCAAGAAAAAGATCAAATTTTTGTATTTGATAACGGTTTGGAGCAAGACTATTGGTTTGGTTCCTATGCAAACAGCAAAGCAAAGCCTTCTGGGATAGATAAAGCGCGTGAAACCGTGGACGCAGAAACCGGTGCGGTCGTTGAGCAAAATGAAAGTTCGACACTGAACATTGCCTGGGACGGAAGTAGCGTCCAACGCCGCAGAGCTGCGTAAAGCCAGTCGAGAAGCCTTGCTTAGACCCATTATGGATCGATTAAAAGAGCAAGCCAGTTACGGTAATCCAGCAAAACTGATCGAAGTGTCCGGGGCGGTCAAATTTCCAGGATTGTATCCTTTGGCTAAAAACGCCAATGTGGCGTCTTTACTTGCAGCGGCAGGCGGCTTGACACAAGAGGCCTACTTGGCGTCAGCTGAGCTAACACGTCGTAAAACCGAAGGCGATAGATCGGCGATAGATCGCATTAACTTTTCGTTAAAAGACGCCATTAGTGGTAAATACCCAATCGCCTTGAACGCACAGGATCATTTAATCATCAAATCTCAGCCAGGCTGGCAAGAAGGCATGGTGGTTGAGTTACAAGGGGAATTTGTTTTCCCTGGTACCTACACCTTTAGACGCGGTGAAACCCTAAAAGACGTAGTAGAGCGGGCCGGTGGTTTTACCGAGTTTGCGTATCCTTCTGGGGCGGTATTTAGTCGTGACAGCTTGAAGCGTCAAGAAGCAGAAAGACTGAAATTTATAAACGCGCAACTCAAACAAGAAATCAGCGCCATGTCTTTGCGTCGCCAAGGATCAACGTCGGTAGCTGACCCAGCGCAGGCCATCGCGGTGGTCGATCAGTTGGATAATGTGGTGCCAGTAGGGCGTTTGGTTATAGACCTAAACAAAGCGATGAAAGGTAATAATCTAGCGAACTTGATGTTAGAAAAAGGTGACAAGCTGTTTGTGCCTGCTCTTAACCCAGTGGTCAGCATCGTTGGCGAAGTGCAATTTGCTTCCAACCATACCTACAACCCGGTGTTGACAGTAGAGGATTACATTGCTTCGGCAGGGGGCACAAAACGTCAAGCAGACACAGACCGTATTTACATCGTCAAAGCAAATGGTTCGGTTGAATTACCAAACAACTCTTTCTGGTTTAGTCGTAATTCTGCACCATTAGAGCCTGGTGATACCATCATAGTGCCGATCAACACAGATTACCTAGATGGCTTGAGTACCTTGTCGACAGCGACTCAGATACTGTACCAGATTGGTGTCGCATGGAGTGCGATCAAGGATTGATCTGATAAATCGCCATAAGGTGTAAAAAGGGCGCGCCCAAATGCCAGTTGGCTTATTTAACTGACTGGCATCATTTGTTCCTATAAACCAGCCCTTTTTCTATGCAGTGCACACTATATAAAGTGAAGAATGACAATGAACGATAATTACAACTTTCCTTCCCAGCCGTATCCGCACCATGATGACGAGATAGACCTGAAAGAACTGTTTCTCGCCCTATGGCGAGGCAAATGGATCATTATACTCATCACCTTTGTGTTTGCCGTCGGTGGCGTGTTATACGCGTTATCCCAACCCAATACCTACAAAGCGGAAGCGGTATTGGCTTCAGCAAATGATAACCAATCGGGTGGTTTGGCTGGTATGGCGGCGCAATTTGGCGGTCTCGCTTCTCTCGCGGGCATCAACCTAGGCGGTGGTGGTACAGACAGCAAAGCCATGGCGCTCGCGCGTATTGCAGTCGCGTCAATTCATTAACGCTTTTATCAACAAATACGACTTACTTGTACCGCTCATGGCCGGTGAAAAATGGAGTGAGTCTACTGATACTCTGGTACTGGACCCTGAAATATACGACCCTGAAACGAAAACTTGGCTGCGTGAAGTTGAGCCTGGAAAATCGCCAATACCAACCGATTGGGAAGCTTACAAAGAGTTCAAAAAACTGATCGCCGTATCCGAAAGCAAAGACAACGGCCTAGTGACCCTGTCTATCACGCACTTGTCCCCCACCATAGCCAAACAATGGGTAGACTGGCTAGTGACAGATCTAAACGCCTGGGTGAAAAAAGAATCGCTAGACGAAACCCGTCGCAATATTGGCTACCTAGAAGAGCAAATTAAAAAAACCAGCATATCAGACATGCAATCTGTCTTTTATCAACTGATAGAAGAGCAAACCAAAAACCGTTATGTTGGCACAAGTACAAGACGAATTCGCCTTTAAAACCATAGACCCAGCCGTTGTCCCTGAAGAAAAAGCCGGCCCCAAACGCGCCCTCATCTGCGTACTCGCCGTATTACTCGGCGGCATGCTCGGCATGGCAATCGTACTCATACGCTACGCCTTCGCCAAAAAAGACTAATTTTTATGTAGGTCGGCCTTTAGGCCGACAAAAAGGATCACATCGAACCAACGCTCTTGTCGCGCTAAAGCACGACCTACAAAAAACATAGCACCATCGTCACAATCCAACACCGGATAACGGTCGAGCCTCCCTCATCCGGTCTACGAAAACACACGTTACTTCATCTGCATATAACGATCGGCGGCTTTTGCTAAAAAATCAGACCGGTCTTTAAATCATGATGAAAGCCGACATAGGCATCAACTCGTGCTAAAAGTGGTTCAGATAAGGTGATGTTGACACGTTTTGTTTACCTTTTAAACCTTCGACAGGCACTTCAATGGCTAACCATTCGGTAAACGCAGGGTACTCAGCACGATAATCAACAAACCCAGTATTTAATGTTGATAGCATATGTCCATTAGCGATGACCTCTTCGGCCATTAAAAGAATCACTTCTTTGGCACGATACAACACTTCGCCTTGCTCATCGGCGGCAGAAACGCAACCATATCCTAATTCTTCAAACACCGGAACAATAATACCCCACGCCGTGTTGTTGTCCTGTGGGCGTTCTATACCAACCATAAATAACATAATCACCTCGTTTACCGTGCCTGACAAACACACATCCATTGTCTTTGAGCTGTTTAAAAGATCCTTTGAGTTCATGTTTACATCCTTATACCGAACTGGTTTTCCTTGGATCAGGATAAACTATACACACGCGTAAGTATGATTCGAGTTTTTCTACGGCACGATGACGTCACATGTCGGGTGTGCCTGTTCAATCAGGCCTTTCAATGTCTGCTTGGCGCGATCGTCACCATGCACCAAATGCACTTTTCCGGGTCGCACTCGCATGCCTTTTATAAAATTTAATAAATCCCCTTGCCCCGCGTGGGCGGAATAACCGCTGATTTGTTGTACCTTGGCTTTGATGGGATATCGCTCGCCATCGAACATCACATAGCCATTGGGTTGATCGTGATAACGCAAAATATCTCGTCCTGGTGTGCCCGCAGCCTGATAACCCACAAACAGCACGTCGTTACGTTCATCGCCTAATAACGCCTTCAAATAATTCACGATACGTCCACCGGCGCACATGCCCGATGCGGCAATCACAATGGCAGGACGGGTTTGACGTTGCAGGTAAGACACGGTTTGCAGATGAGTGTCATGATCGTCTATCGTCGTCACTTGTTCAAAACTCAACGGATGCCGCCCCGCCTTCACACGGCGTTTCGCTTCGGCATCCCAGTAGGGTTCAAGGGATCGATAAACACGGGTAAAACGGCTAGCAAGCGGGGAGTCGATAATAATATCCATGTCTTCCCAACGAAGAGGCACACCAGAACGCGTTTGGCCGCACCCGTGAATTGCTTTATGAGTTAGAGCATATTATTCATCAGAACAAGCAAAAAGCCGTGAGCCAAACGCGTTCTGGTGTGCCTCTTCGTTGGAAAGACATGGATATTATTATCGACTCCCTGCTTGCTAGCCGTTTTACCCGTGTTTATCGATCCCTTGAACCCTACTGGGATGCCGAAGCGAAACGCCGGGGGAAGGCGGGGCGGCATCCGTTGAGTTTTGAACAAGTGACGACGATAGACGATCATGACACTCATCTGCAAACCGTGTCTTACCTGCAACGTCAAACCCGTCCTGCCATTGTGATTGCCGCATCGGGCATGTGCGCCGGTGGACGTATCGTGAATTATTTGAAGGCGTTATTAGGCGATGAACGTAACGACGTGCTGTTTGTGGGTTATCAGGCTGCGGGCACACCAGGACGAGATATTTTGCGTTATCACGATCAACCCAATGGCTATGTGATGTTCGATGGCGAGCGATATCCCATCAAAGCCAAGGTACAACAAATCAGCGGTTATTCCGCCCACGCGGGGCAAGGGGATTTATTAAATTTTATAAAAGGCATGCGAGTGTCGACCCGAAAAGTGCATTTGGTGCATGGTGACGATCGCGCCAAGCAGACATTGAAAGGCCTGATTGAACAGGCACACTCCGACATGTGACGTCATCGTGCCGTAGAAAAACTCGAATCATACTTACGCGTGTATAGTTTATCCTGATCCAAGGAAACCAGTTCGGCATAAGGATGTAAACATGAACTCAAAGGATCTTTTAAACAGCTCAAAGACAATGGATGTGTGTTTGTCAGGCAAGGTAAACGAGGTGATTATGTTATTTATGGTTGGTATAGAACGCCCACAGGACAACAACACGGCGTGGGGTATTATTGTTCCGGTGTTTGAAGAATTAGGATATGGTTGCGTTTCTGCCGCCGATGAGCAAGGCGAAGTGTTGTATCGTGCCAAAGAAGTGATTCTTTTAATGGCCGAAGAGGTCATCGCTAATGGACATATGCTATCAACATTAAATACCGGGTTTGCTGATTATCGTGCTAAGCACCCTGCGTTGACCGAATGGTTAGCCATTGAAGTGCCTGTCGAAGGTTTAAAAGGTAAACAAAAACGCGTCAACATCACCTTATCTGAACCACTTTTAGCACGAGTTGATGCCTATGTCGGCTTTCATCATGCATTTAAACACCGGTCTGATTTTTTAGCAAAAGCCGCCGATCGTTATATGCAGATGAAGTAACGAATGCAAGCGTAGACCGGATGAGGGAGGCTCGACCGTTATCCGGTGTTGGATTGTGACGATGGTGTTGTTTTTTGTAGGTCGTGCTTTAGCGCGACAAGAGCGTTGGTTCGATGTGATCTTTTTTGGTCGGCCTAAAGGCCGACCTACATAAAAATTAGTCTTTTTTGGCGAAGGCGTAGCGTATGAGTACGATTGCCATGCCGAGCATGCCGCCGAGTAATACGGCGAGTACGCAGATGAGGGCGCGTTTGGGGCCGGCTTTTTCTTCAGGGACAACGGCTGGGTCTATGGTTTTAAAGGCGAATCTTCGTCTTGTACTTGTGCCAACGATGAGGTTTTTGGTTTGCTCTTCTATCAGTTGATAAAAGACAGATTGCATGTCTGATATGCTGGTTTTTTTAATTTGCTCTTCTAGGTAGCCAATATTGCGACGGGTTTCGTCTAGCGATTCTTTTTTCACCCGTGCGTTTAGATCTGTCACTAGCCAGTCTACCCATTGTTTGGCTATGGTGGGGGACAAGTGCGTGATAGACAGGGTCACTAGGCCGTTGTCTTTGCTTTCGGATACGGCGATCAGTTTTTGAACTCTTTGTAAGCTTCCCAATCGGTTGGTATTGGCGATTTTCCAGGCTCAACTTCACGCAGCCAAGTTTTCGTTTCAGGGTCGTATATTTCAGGGTCCAGTACCAGAGTATCAGTAGACTCACTCCATTTTTCACCGGCCATGAGCGGTACAAGTAAGTCGTATTTGTTGATAAAAGCGTTAATGAATTGACGCGACTGCAATACCGCGAGCGCCATGGCTTTGCTGTCTGTACCACCACCGCCTAGGTTGATGCCCGCGAGAGAAGCGAGACCGCCAAATTGCGCCGCCATACCAGCCAAACCACCCGATTGGTTATCATTTGCTGAAGCCAATACCGCTTCCGCTTTGTAGGTATTGGGTTGGGATAACGCGTATAACACGCCACCGACGGCAAACACAAAGGTGATGAGTATAATGATCCATTTGCCTCGCCATAGGGCGAGAAACAGTTCTTTCAGGTCTATCTCGTCATCATGGTGCGGATACGGCTGGGAAGGAAAGTTGTAATTATCGTTCATTGTCATTCTTCACTTTATATAGTGTGCACTGCATAGAAAAAGGGCTGGTTTATAGGGAACAAATGATGCCAGTCAGTTAAATAAGCCAACTGGCATTTGGGCGCGCCCTTTTTTACACCTTATGGCGATTTATCAGATCAATCCTTGATCGCACTCCATGCGACACCAATCTGGTACAGTATCTGAGTCGCTGTCGACAAGGTACTCAAGCCATCTAGGTAATCTGTGTTGATCGGCACTATGATGGTATCACTCAGTGCTCTAATGGTGCAGAATTACGACTAAACCAGAAAGAGTTGTTTGGTAATTCAACCGAACCATTTGCTTTGACGATGTAAATACGGTCTGTGTCTGCTTGACGTTTTGTGCCCCCTGCCGAAGCAATGTAATCCTCTACTGTCAACACCAGGTTGTAGGTATGGTTGGAAGCAAATTGCACTTCGCCAACGATGCTGACCACTGGGTTAAGAGCAGGCACAAACAGCTTGTCACCTTTTTCTAACATCAAGTTCGCTAGATTATTACCTTTCATCGCTTTGTTTAGGTCTATAACCAAACGCCCTACTGGCACCACATTATCCAACTGATCGACCACCGCGATGGCCTGCGCTGGGTCAGCTACCGACGTTGATCCTTGGCGACGCAAAGACATGGCGCTGATTTCTTGTTTGAGTTGCGCGTTTATAAATTTCAGTCTTTCTGCTTCTTGACGCTTCAAGCTGTCACGACTAAATACCGCCCCAGAAGGATACGCAAACTCGGTAAAACCACCGGCCCGCTCTACTACGTCTTTTAGGGTTTCACCGCGTCTAAAGGTGTAGGTACCAGGGAAAACAAATTCCCCTTGTAACTCAACCACCATGCCTTCTTGCCAGCCTGGCTGAGATTTGATGATTAAATGATCCTGTGCGTTCAAGGCGATTGGGTATTTACCACTAATGGCGTCTTTTAACGAAAAGTTAATGCGATCTATCGCCGATCTATCGCCTTCGGTTTTACGACGTGTTAGCTCAGCTGACGCCAAGTAGGCCTCTTGTGTCAAGCCGCCTGCCGCTGCAAGTAAAGACGCCACATTGGCGTTTTTAGCCAAAGGATACAATCCCGGAAATTTGACCGCCCCGGACACTTCGATCAGTTTTGCTGGATTACCGTAACTGGCTTGCTCTTTTAATCGATCCATAATGGGTCTAAGCAAGGCTTCTCGACTGGCTTTACGCAGCTCTGCGGCGTTGGACGCTACTTCCGTCCCGGCAATGTTCAGTGTCGAACTTTCATTTTGCTCAACGACCGCACCGGTTTCTGCGTCCACGGTTTCACGCGCTTTATCTATCCCAGAAGGCTTTGCTTTGCTGTTTGCATAGGAACCAAACCAATAGTCTTGCTCCAAACCGTTATCAAATACAAAAATTTGATCTTTTTCTTGCAGTAATAAGTTGGCCTCAGAGTTCGGTTTGGTCAAGGCATCTAATAAGCTGAATTGGTAGATTTCAATGGCTTGATTGGCATTCACTTCTCGCACCAATAAAGCGTAGTTAAGATCGGCGGTTTGCTTTAGACCATCATCCATAGAGCCTATGGCGTCACTGACTTTCATACCTGGCGTAAAATTGAGTGCACCTTGTCGAACAACTTCACCACGAACAGCAACGGCATTTCGTAGCGACGAGGCCGCTGCGGACAAGTTCACGTCATCGCCATTTTTTAGCTTAAATCTCTGGCCTGCTGTAGTAGCAAGGTCTAAGGTAAATAACTGCAGCCCATTTGAACTGGCTCGGCGTACACTGACTCGCGATAAATACGCCTGGGGCTTTGCTCCACCAGCTAACGACAATAATTGTCCCAGTGTGGTATCCCCCTTGGTTTCATACACGGCAGGACGAGCCACTTGACCCTCTATCGTGATGCTGTTGTCACGCAGTGGAATAAACAGTGTGTCACCCGATGATAAACGCAAATCTTTTGACGTATCACCTTTGAGCAATAGGTCATACAGATCAAAGTCTGATATCACTTGGCCTTTACGCATTAATTTAATATGACGCAAGCTGCCAGATTTTTTCACGCCGCCGCTGGCGATCAAAGCTTGGGTGATGGTGGTTAAACCGTTTACATTGTAAGCACCAGGCTGTATCGCTTCACCGACTATATAAACTTGCATCGTACGCATCGCGCCCATGGTGACGGACACATCCACCCCGATGGTTTTGTTTTTAATCACATCATTGAGCTGTTGACGTAACTGCGCGAATGTTTGACCCGCTACAGCCACGGGGCCAATATCCGGGAGATTAATCGAGCCATCTCTGTCTATCGCTAAAGATAGATTCTGATTACTTTTACCAAAAATCTGTACACTGATCACATCACCGAGTACCATTTGATAATCTAACGGTACAGGCAGGTTGTCTACCACGGTTAGGCCTAAGCTATTGTTACCAAGCACATCATAGCCAAACAGCGGCACACCATCACTGTCATCTGCGGCCGCTTGAGCAACAGGCGCCGATGTCGCCTCGCTAACGACAGGCTCCAGTACTGGCGCTTGCTGCACGGGTGCTGACCCTATATTGGTCGCGCCTCCGGTCAAAGAACCAAGATCCACACCATATTGACGGGCTAGCGCCTCTTGTTGCGCTTGAGGCAAACTCTGAAACTGGCTAATCTGCTCTGCGGTCGGTGTGAAAGCAAGCAGATTTCCCGCTAGCGTCATCATTAGTATCGGTAAAAGTCGTTTTTTAAGTCGCATGCTATCTGGTCTATTTAGGTTCAATTAAAGTGTGATCTTAGCTCGTGTGAATTTGTTTTTTATGCTTTTTGTTTTTTTATGCTTTTTGTTTAGGAACAATGTATTTAAAAACGAAATTCATAGCCAACCCATAAGTTACGCTGATCCGTATCGCTCTGATTTGTGTTGTTTTTTCTCTGTTGATAGCTCGTTCCCATTCGCACCATTCCGGCGAGTGCAGGCAAATTATAGGTAAACTGTGTGCTTCTTATGCTTTCATTATCTAGGGTGGCGTTCTGGTAACTCATGCCTATTTGATGATCGTTTTTAAGCTGTAAATACAGGGCAACTGAGACACTGTCGTCTAGCTCATAGGTTGTGTTGGCAACCTTGTCAGTGACTGATGGGTAGCTGCCTGACAACCACGGGGTGGTATCATGGGCATCGCTAGTCTGTTGAGATTCTAACACAATACGAGCGACATTTTCCCCAAGTGGGAAGCTGCCTGTCCAACCAAATAACCAAGCCCCCAGCTCAGACTCATTGGATGTTGAAGCCGCTTCGGCGTAGACACTGTGATAAAAACTGGCAATGCTAGGTAAGGTCAGCTTCGCATCAACTGCGAGCTGCTTTTCATCTTGAATAGAGTTGATACCTGAAAAACCAAGTTTGATACGTGATACCGTATTCAAACCGCGAAAGCGGCTTTGATACCAAACGGGTTGCACTGTGATAGTCGTAGTCAGAGTGGGCTGGTTGTGCCACTACGCTTTCGATACTCCACACCCCCAACACAGAATTTTTGCCTATGTAGCTGACGCTAACGTCGGGAGCCGCTTTCGCGTATGAAGCGAGAATAAGATTATGCTGCCAGCCTTGTCCCCACCAACGATCCACATTGCCAATAGACCAGAGCCAAGCCCCCGTGCTGTAGGCAAAGTAGCTGTCGTCTAGGTTTAAGCTTGTGTCGTCTTGATACTCACTGTAACCCGCCGTTAGGCGATAAGAAAACACGTTCCCTAGGCTTTCCACACTGGTATATACGCCTTTTTCGTCTTCATTAAACTGACCAAAGCCCAATGGTAACGAGGAGTTAGATCCATTGACGACTTTGAATAAGCGATTACCACGATTCAATTTGGCGGTGTTTAGCGTATAAAGTAGCTGTTGATTGGCGACGACGACAACATCACTACCATGGTTTAAATAGGTTAGATCATCGCCAAACAAGGACCAACGCATGGGATAATGGTTGACTGGCGACGACATCTGACCGGCGTCAGACAACAGTACTAAAGAAGAGCGCAAAAACGGGTCGTTGGCTTCCAACCATGGCGATGCCATGCTAGCCACAGACACACTCATTGCCAAAGGGACCAGTAATATCTTGCTAACCGCGTCATTAACGTGACAACGACGAACATAACCATGTTTTAAAACGTACGATTTGGTGGTGCTCAGGGACAGAATATTGTTGACGTTAAGCGAGGACATTAATAGCTCACATTTCCTTGTATTGATCGAGTTAACGCTTTCATGAGCATGCTTCGTATCAGACTATTATTAAGATGCCGCCTATAATGTCGTAATTCGTGGCAAAAATAAAGGCGGCTTACGCAATGCTTTCACAAAGCAAGGCATTTTATGCACACTTTTTTACGATTGGTTTTTCATGCCAAATATGGATGAATTATTAAATAAGGCGTGTTTTTGTATTACCACCCTCCCTAGAGGCTAAAAAATGCCGAAAAAGTGATTAAAAAATTAACAAACATCACTCCTATAACTTACATTGTCACAATACATGATCTAAAATCGGTCTGGAAGTCTAATCTTCAAACATCGATGTTTAAATGATAAGGAAATATTATGAAACTTGTAACAATAGCTACAATTGTAGCACTTGGCCTAGCTAGCCAAGCTTATGGTGAAGCGGCTACTGGTGCTGGTAGTTTTTCAGCTGGTGGTGCAGGAGCTGGTGGTGCAGGAGCTAGTGCTGGTGCAGCAGGCGCAGGTGCTGGTGCGAGCGCAGCGGGTGCGGGTGCAGCTGGTGCTGCAGGCGCAGCGGGTGCGGGTGCAGCAGCAGCGGGTGCTGGCGTAGCAGCCGCCGGTGTTGGTGCAGCGACGGCAGCAGCAGTAGGTGGTTTGGCAGCGGCAGCGGCGGCAGCGGCAGCAGTGGCAGTGAGTGCAGCAGTTGCGTCAACGACAACCAGTTCGCCGCAAAGTACTACGGGGAATAATACGACTACTAATACCAACTAATCCCCTCTAAACCACCTAATGCTTTCATTGGGTGGTTTTTTTACATTTTCATTGGTCATGACATGCGCTCTTTTTTTTATAACCTTTACCTTCCTTTTTTTATTCTAGTATTGGCTTTGGCAGGTTGTTCAACCAACTTCAAAAGCAGCTTGGACTCGGCAAAAGCAGTAATTGGCTTAAACAACGCGATCACTCCTGAGTACATTGCTTCCCTGCCTTATGCCAGCACTCTCGTCACGATCAATAGTTATCGACCTTTGCTTTTGATTTTAGCCGCGGTAGATTACAACACGACCACTCAGGCTTATAGGCTTACTTGGGTCAGTCAAGATTCTGGCAGCATTGTCACGGAAAACGGTCGTATTATTCACACTGTAGGCTTTACCAGCGATAATTTAGAGACGCTAGCATCTACTAGCGCCCCCATTGCTAATAACATGGCAAGTCATTTTGACAATGAAAGCTTTGATATCAATAGCATGGTGACAGATCATTTTGGCAGCATGATTCCTAAGCCAGGTAGCACAGCACAATGGATCGCTAGGTACGATTGGTCCCGGTTACCGATATGGCTTCACCGCTCAAGTCACATCCCGTTCTCTTGGTATGGACACGGTAATAACCGAGCGGTGGCAACAAAACGCTGAACAGATCGCTGAAACCGTCACCTTTAACGACCTAGATGCACACTTTACCAATCTTTTTTGGCTTACGCCCGACGCGCCGACCGTTCGACCCTTTGTGGTTAAAAGTATCCAATATTTAGGACCCAACATGGACAAAGTCGAAATGCTCATGGTGAAACCCTTTATTGAGCCACTTAACAATACCACAGTAATAACACCCCAAACCGACAATGAGGATTCACCGTCATGATGCTACTTTGCACGACACCTCGATTACGTGGGCTATTACTGACTGGTTTGCTGTGTCTCGTGACTTTGTCACAGAATGCCAAAGCAGATAACGCTATCATTACGCTTCAACACAATCAAATCACCCTGTCTTATCCGCAAGAAGTGCGTTTTTCACAACTTTTGCAGGATGCTTATTCTCATACCAACTACCTGATATACCCACTTGGTAGTGCATTGATCAATCCAAATAAACAATCCATAGTTACCAACCAAAAAAGTACTGTTTTGCGTCAACTGGCTGCCATAAACACACCTGCTGCAAAACACATCATAAACCATCTCAATCGGTTAAATTTGGTTTACCACGAGGATATGGTCTTCGACCTTACCAAGGTTCGCATGAATCCCAAGCTTAACCCCACGATAAAAGGTGAGTACTCACTGTCACTGCCAAAGCGCCCAACCCACATTACTGTGTTTGACGCGAGACAAAACCAGATTAAGACTATTCCCTTAAATAAAAATGGTGAGCTTCACGACTACTTGGCACAATTCGCTGGCGTTAGCAAATCTCAACAGCCCTATGATTCGGTTTGGGTTATTCAGGCCGACCGGAGCATTTACCAAGTTAAAGACCTGCAATGGAAAAACACCTTATATTTTCTCAGCCCTGGCGCTATGGTGTTTATTGGGCTAGCAAACTTGCCTGATGACTACCGCGATTTGAATGCCAATGTCGCCCAACTGTTTGCTTTTCGCTTGGAGCTATAATGTCATTTAAACGTTTCCCTGTGACACCCTTTCTTGCCTGCTATGGTTTTTTGTTGAGTGGCGCTCTGTATGCTGAAAGTCAGGCGGAGGACGATGCCTATTTTGCTTTGCCGTTTCAAGGACCACAACTGACACCGTCACAAATGGATCTAGGCGGCGTCGGTTTAATCCAAATGCCGTCTGGCCGCATGGCCGACGAAGGTGCGTTCAGTTTTGGTTACAACGATAACAGTGAATACAAGTTTTATACCTTATCTTTGCAGCTGATGCCTTGGTTAGAAACCACCATTCGTTACACTCAAGTGGAAGATCTGCTGTACAGCGACAGTGAAAGCTTCAGTGGTGACACCAAGTACGCGGATAAAGGCATTGATGCTAAATTGAGGCTGTTTAAAGAAAGCCAATGGCGACCGGAAGTATCCGTTGGTTTGCGCGACCTTGGTGGTACAGGGTTGTTTGATGGCGAATTTCTCGCTGCCACCAAACGCTTTTCAACCGATCATTATGGCGAATTCGACGTTACTCTAGGACTAGGCTGGGGATATTTTGGTACCCAGGGCAATATTAGTAACCCACTGTGTAATGCAGCCGACCGCTTCTGTGATCGTATTTCAGATACTCAAGATAATGGTGGTTCCATTGACTACCAACGCTGGTTTACTGGCAGTGCCTCTTTGTTTGGCGGTATCGAATATCAAACGCCCTACAGTACCCTTGCGCTTAAAATTAGAATACGACGGCAACGACTACAGCCAAGACGTTCCGGTTACTCGTGGCGGTGTAGACATGACCCCGAAAACACCTTGGAACTTTGGTGCGGTTTATGAGGTAAGCGATGGCTTTGATCTGCGTTTAAGTTATGAACGCGGCACCACTGTGGCGCTTGGTTTTACGCTGTCCACCAACTTTAATTCCATGAAAGGCACATGGATAGACAACGAGCTACCCGCTATGGGCACTGATCAACCCGCCACACTGAATGACGTGGATTGGCCTGCTCTGGATCATGAATTAGAAGACGTGGCTGGCTATAAAACCAGCAGAGTGTATCAACAAAACGACGCGGTAACCTTTGTCACGCAACAAACAAAATACCGTGATCGTGATGTCGCCACCGAAAGAGCCGCGGCCGTCATGGCAAACCACTTGCCAACCAACGTGAGCGCTTACAAGATCATTGAAGAGTCAAACAATATTCCCGTGAAGTCGACTAAGGTATCAGCGCGTGCTTATCGTAAAATCGCGGCGGTAGATTATATTAATCCAACCATTAAAGACGCCATTATTGAACTGCCACCAGAAGACATTGATGATGATCCTTTGTACGAAAATGTTGAACGCTTCAGTTACGGTTTTGCTCCGCACTTAAGCCAATCCTTCGGCGGCCCAGAAAGCTTTTATATATACAGCCTCACCATGAAAGGTGGTGCATCTTACTGGCTTAACCGACATTTGGAACTATCAAGCTCTGTGTCTATTAATCTATTAGATAACTACGATAAGCTTAATTTCGCTACCCCTGATGATGGTACATCTAATTACCGTGTTCGTACTCTAGTGCGGGCCTATGTAAGTGATAACGACGTCAGTTTAAATAACCTGCAACTAACCTGGTTTGATCGCTACGCAAGCAATTGGTATCAGCAAGTCTACGCTGGTTATTTAGAAACCATGTTTGCTGGGGTTGGCACGGAAGTATTGTATCGTCAGCCTAACTCAAATTGGGCCATTGGTGCGGACATCAACGCGGTCTCTCAGCGTGACCCTAGCTCGGTTTTTGGTATTTTCTCTGATGAAAACGCCTACGGTAACAATACCAAGGTACTTGCCAGAGGCACCACAGGGCATTTGTCTTTGTATTATCAACCCGAATGGTCATTCTTAGAAGACACCCTATTTCGTTTGGATGTGGGCAAATTCTTAGCCGCAGATGTTGGCGCCCGTTTTGACTTTTCTAAGCAATTTGACAGCGGCATGATTATCGGAGCCTACGCCAGCCGAACCAACATGTCCGCAGAAGACTTCGGCGAAGGTAGCTTTACCAAAGGGTTTTATTTGTCTATACCATTCGACACCGTCTCACTTAAACCCACCAACAGCCGAGGCAGCCTAAACTGGCAGCCTATTACCCGCGACGGCGGCCAAATGCTAAGCAAACGCAATAGCTTATTTGTCATAACCGACATGGTATCCCCTTGGTATCAACGACCTGCGCAAAACTAAGGCAGGTCGTGCTTTAGCGCGACAATCTCTTTGTAGGTCGTGCTTTAGCGCGACAAGAAATTACGTTTAAAAGGAGACGTTATGTCATGGAATGACCTAAGGAAAGGAAGGCTCTCAGAATCCAACCGCGAATATTTCATTACTTTTAATACACTTAATAGAGTTCCGTACTTTGATGACTTCTTTCTTGCTCAGTTGTTTTGCCAGCAGATAGATACAAATCAACAACATCATAAATGCACATGGTTAACATGGGTTCTAATGCCAGATCACTTCCACGGTTTAGTAAAACTTGATGATCACAGCTCCACATTATCAACCATCGTTGGTAACTTAAAAGGCAGCAGCGCGTTTAAAATCAATAAACATCGACAGAAAAGTGGCAACTTATGGCAATCTTCCTTTTATGACCGCGCATTACGAGCCGACGAAAACCGTCTAAATATTGCCAGATACATTGTCGCAAACCCATTGCGAAAAGGATTAGTTAAAAGTGTGAAAGACTACCCTTTTTGGAATTCAATGTATTTATAGCTTTCCTTTAAAAATATTTGATTTGATGCGATCAACTTTTTGTCGGCCTGAAGGCGCGGCAATCTCTTTGTAGATACCATCTCTCCTGACCAGCCTCAAGTTTTTATTTAACTAACTTGAGGCTGATATTCTGTTTGATTCTTAACAACGCCAAAACATATTTGTGACAGCTTTCTCATCGCTGCACCTAGCGCCTGCATTTTTGTTTTGCCTTGCTTTAGTAGTCTCGTCTTCTGCGCTTTTATATCGGTATTGTGTTGACCAGCTACGATTGCGGCCATATACAATTTCGCTCTGATATAGCCTGGCCCTTCCTTACTCAAGGTTGTTTTTCCTGCCCGTTTACCAGATTCGTTGTGCTTGGGGATCAAGCCTAAATAAGAAGCCAGCTGTTTTGCGCTCTTAAACCGCTTACACGCCAGCAAACAAACCATTATTCGGGATGTTACTTCACCAACACCATTTATGCTTTCAAGTAATTGGCGGTTCTTCTTCAATTGAGGATGCCTGTCAATATGCTCATCGATTTCATTTTTGAGTTTATCAATTTCAGCCTTTAACACTGCTATCATATCTTTGAGAGATTGAGCGACCCGAGCGGATGCGCCTGAAAATCCTACCGCTTCATAACGGTTTTCTTCACGCTGTAAATCTTGCTCTAGCGCTTCAAGTCTACGCATCATTGCCTTTAGTTCTCTTGCTTCTACCGGCTCTGGCTGCCAGCTTGAAAGTGAATGTTGTTGGTCATGACCATAGCGAGCTAGCATTGTGGCGTCTGATTTATCAGTCTTATGAACTAGCCCTAATGATTTTGCATATTGTTTTGCTTTTCCAGGGTTTACATGTAAAAGAGTAAATCCTTGGGCATATAAAAAATACATCAACGGTTCGCTATAAATACCAGTAGGCTCTGTCGTAATAACAATATTCTGAGCTTCTAACCCTGTATTCTTTAGTACCCAATCAACTAATTCTTGATAGCCTTGTTTTGTGTTCTTTAAGACCTTGGTTTTCTGCTTATTTTTGACCACGTCGCGTAACCAACTAACATCTAACTTTTCTTTACCAACATCAATGCCAATAAAAGCCTTCATCTCTATTTACTCCCCTTGTACATGCAGCATCACCCTTACTTGGGGTGCTAGGATACCATTCAGTTTAATGGAGGTTAGGAAATCAGAGCCTCAATCTACAAAACAGCATCTTTGTGCTCAGGTCGCGCACGAGCTCACCGATTTCCCGATGCGATAAGTGCTAGCTAAACACTCATCAAGAAGAGATACAAGGTCGTGCTTTAGCGCGACAAGAGGCTGGTTTGATTCGATCGGCTTTTTGTCGGCCTGAAGGCTTAAGGATCCCCACATTTATTTTTAGCACTTGGTTTCCAATAGAAGGAGGTCTAACGCCTCAAATAACATTTTTTCTGTTATTTCATAACGGGAGGTTTTCAGGATCCTTTTGGCTAAATAGCAATAAGACAATACTCGCCTCGTTGTTATCGTATTTGATTGGAAATGACGATGATAACCTTGCATCTCTGCCGCTTTCCCAATGACGTAAAGGCACCATTGAGCAAGTAAGGCAATTAACAGAAGGGTTTGTAATCGCTCAATAGATTGGCTTCGGCTACGTTTTAGTCCTAGCCCATAATATTCGTTCTTCGTGTCTCGGAATGCTTCTTCGATGGTCATTCTGCGCTTATAAATATTGACTAGAGCAAGAGGAGGAAACTCGCCTTTTGGCAAGTTACTGACTAGAAACCAAGGCTCTCTGTTTGCTTTAGAGCACTTCTTATAATTGTTACAGTTTGGTCTTTTAACGGGTTTGCTTTTTTTCTTTGTAGGGCGTGGACTTTTATACAAAACACCACGACAAGGCCATTGTTGTTGTTTTGATAGACGCAAGCCGGACAACTCCATTGGTTTTGTGGTGGCTTGATGATGATAACCGTCAACGAGAGTCCATTGTGGTCGTTTATCCGTTTGGCATTTTACCGTTCCACGTGTACGTGCAAGCCAATACCAATCTAATTGCTCTATTGCTTTGAACCACGGAACCTTAAATCCTGCGTCCGTGCAGATAATAGGGGTACAGTCAGAGGGAAGTATTTGCTTTAAATTATTTAAGAAGTCGACATGTCTTTTATGATTATTCATAGCTCCTTCAGGGTGTACTTCTTCATATAAGGTGAAAGCTCTTCCCTGAAAGGCCACTGAGGCGCGCAGTAAAACAAAGCTAAAATCATAAACACTTGACCAATCAACAATGATGGGCAAGAACTCTTGTGAAGAAAAGTGAGAGGCAAGGGTCTTATAAAATTGATTTCGGCATTGGTGTAATTGGATGTTTCCTAACAGTCGATCAACTCGTTTAATGCAATATTTTTCAATGACGTTAGCGTCTTCTCCTAGTTTTCTACCAATTGCCGTTAGGCTTAATCTGGCGCCTTCTTTAACGGAGGATACTGCATCTGATAAAGCTGTATAGGTTCGCTTATCAATGGAGATTGAATTGTCAGGAAGTAAACTCGATAATAACAATGTGATGCCCCTTGTCTGGCTTATTTTTTGGCGAAAATAGTTTAACCAACAAGTGGGCATCACTCTATATTTGTGGGGATCCTTAAGCCTGAAGGCCAACCTACAGGTGGTTGGTTTTCTGTAGGTCGTGTTTGTGTGTCGAGGTTTTTACAATAACGAACGCACGTACGCTTCGATCTCAGGGTTCTGGCAATTATCAAAGAAGCATTGCTGGAAGCGTTCACCAGATACCGCGGTTTTCACCAGTGCTTGGTCCATGGCTTTTAAACCATCCAAGTAGTTGTCTTTCATGGTTGCCGCTTTCACTAGGTTCAAGATACCAGCGTTTTTAACTTGTGGTTCTCGACGCTCAACTGGGTAACCTTCGCCACGGGGGCCTGTGAAGGCTTTTTCGAAGATGTAACGTGCGTTGAGTTCGGCGGCCCAGCCGAAGCCTTTGGCAAAGGCCATGGCGATGGCGTTGCCGTTGTTGATTTGGTTAAACAGGAAAGCGTCTGAGGGTTCTAAGCAATAGCCGCATATCACGCCTGGGTGAGCGTTTAACGACATCATGGCGCCCTGCCCTGTGCCACAGCCAGAGACAACGAAATCAACGGCTTTTGAGTTCAATAAAAGACTCGCCATGATGCCTAGGTGAATGTAGGTTAGGTGGTGATCGTTTTCATCGCACATGCCCACGTTGAATACATCATGTTTCAATGGGCCTGCCACGGCATTAAGTTGTTCTAGAATAGTGGCGTTCTTACCTGCTTGGCTATTTTCCATCATCAGTGCAATTTTCATTATTTTCTCCTGAGTGATTCTGTTGTGTCGTTTGATAAGACGTTTGTTTATAAGAAGTCTTTTCGGACTGGGGTGAAGTTGTCTAGCAGTACACCTGGCTCTAAGCAGCGGCAACCATGCATGACATTTGGTTTTTTATACAGAGCGTCGCCTGGCCCAACGATTTTGGTTTCGTCGCCGATGGTGAACTCAAATTTACCAGACAATACATAGGTCAATTGTTCATGAGGATGGTTGTGCAGTGGACCAATAGCGCCTTTTTCAAAATGCACTTCCACTGTCATGATGTTATCTGAATAGGCCATGATTTTGCGCGATACACCCGCACCAAGATCTTCCAGAGGGACTTCGTTATTGTAAACAAACATAGGACAACTCTTTGTATTCTTGTTTTAGACACCTCTACTATAGCAGCGATAAAACATTATTCAATATTTTATGAAAAGCCGTTTCATTTATTTTATAAAAAATATGATTATTTGAAAAATCATCTGCCTGCGATAAACAGCCAAGTTAAAGGCAATAAAAAAGCTGGCGTTATGACAAGGCCAGCTTTTGAAGAGGGACGGATAAGTTTATTTAGTATAACCGAGTTTTTCCGATATTTTGGCCGTCGCTTCTTGCAATAGGCTTACGTACTTTTCAAACTTCTCTGGCGTGTAACGTAGGGTGGGGAAAGACAGACTTAACCCAGCAATAACATTGCCTAAACGATCATAAATAGGGCTACCTATACAGCGTAGGCCTTCTTCTTGTTCTTCATTATCGACGCCATAACCTTGCGCCTTGACTTGCTTAAGCTCTTCTAACAAGGCGTCTATGGTGCGATGTGTTTTTGCGGTAGAAGGTACAAACTGCGTGTCTTTAAAGACGTCACGGATGTAACTTTCTGGACGTTCAGCTAGTAATACTTTACCAATCGCAGTGGAGTAAAGTGGGTTACGTCCACCAATACGAGACTGCATGCGCAGATTGTATTGTGCATCTACTTTGTAGATATAGATAATGCCATCACCGTCACGAATACCAAGGTGCAATGCTTCTTTGGTTTGCTCTGCTATGCTCGCCATGTAAGGCTCGGTGAGCGACACAAGATCCACGTGTTCAAGTGCTTTTGAGCTAACTTCAAACAGTTTTAATGTCAGAGAATAACGGTCATCGTCGCCTTCTTGAGAGACGAAACCGAGCATTTTCATGGTTTGTAAAAAGCGATAGACAGTACTTTTTGACGTCATGACGGTTTGCGATAACTCTGTTACGCCAACAGATTTGTGTTCTGCCATTGCGTTTAATATCGCAAATACTTTCATGACCGAGGATACGGGTTCGATTTGCTGGTTGTTCTCTTCGTTTGTCATATTGGTTTCATTTTTTTTGAAATAGGATTTTGCAATTGTAATGCAATTTTTCATTCTTGACAGCCAAGATTACAAAATGAAACTGAAATAGTCACCCTAACCCCTCCCAATAAATCGTCCAACATGACGAGCGCGGACATCGATTACAGGCGAATCTATTGTCCGCAAACTGCCTACATGCTTCGAAAATAAGTAGGTTATCGCGCTAGCCAACCGCCATCTACCGCGACAGTATAGCCATTTACGTAACGCGATGCGTCAGACGCTAAGAAGACAATCGGTCCTGCCATGTCACTTGGTGTCCCCCAGCGGCCTGCTGGAATACGACTTAAAATTTCACTAGAGCGATCTTCATCTGCTCGCAAGGCAGCGGTATTATCAGTGGCCATGTAACCAGGCGCAATGGCATTGACATTGATGCCGTGCTTGGCCCATTCATTGGCAAGTAGCCGAGTGACGCCCATCACGCCACTTTTTGATGCGGTATAAGAGGGTACACGAATGCCACCTTGGTAAGACAACATAGAAGCAATGTTGATGATATTACCTGCGGTTCCCTGTGCAATGACTTGTTTAGCAAAGCTTTGAGACATAAAAAACACGGCTTTGATGTTCAAATCCATGACGTCATCCCAATCCTTTTCGGTGAAATCTAATGCGTCATTGCGACGAATGATGCCAGCGTTGTTAACGAGAATGTCAACGTGTCCAAATGCAGATACGGCTTCTTTGATGACATAACTCACGCTGGCTATTTTGCTCATATCGGCAATGACGCTGTGAAATTGACGGCCTGTTTTTTTCATCAAGGCGATTGTTTCAGCTGGATCATCCCGGTTAACGCCCACCACATCAGCCCCTGCGTTGGCCAATGCTAATGCCATTCCTTGCCCAAGGCCAGTGCTGCATCCTGTAACGATGGCTACTTTTCCTGTCAGGTCGAACATAGTGTTTCCTCATCTTTATTAAATTTTGGACAATGTAGGTCGTGCCTTTAGGCCGACAAAAAACTCACTACGACAAATTACGTCTTGTCGGGCTAAAGCCGAGACCTACAAAAGTCAATTGTGTGTCACGCCTCTTTTTTAGGGTTTACAGCGCTATGCTTATTTAACCGCTCTACGCAAAATGCGATTCCCTTGAGACATGAACTCTTTTGCGGCTTGCTCAACTGTCATGGTGCCTTGGTCCATTTTCTCGATCATTTCTTCAAACAACCCCAGTAATTTCGGATTCTCAAAATGCGGCGATGTTAGGAGTTTCTTCGGCAAATCATCGATTTGTGCCAAACCAGCGACCGATAGGTCATCGTCTTTGATGGTGCCATCCAGAGATAAGGCACGACGGGCAGCCAGACTCAATGGCACACCACGAGCCAAGCCCATTGCGTTGTAGCCTGCCGGCTCGTTTAATAGAAAATTAATTAACTTCGCGGCATCTTCTGGGTGTTGGCTGTTTTTGCCGATAGAGAGCATCAATGCGGGTTTGTAGAATAGACCCGCGTCATCCGCGCCTTTGATCATTGGATAAAAGCCCAATTCCATTGATTGAGGCGGTCTTAAGTTGTCGTTGTATTTGTTAATGGCAGAGTTCCACATGTAAACACCGGCCCATTCACCATTAATCCATGGTTTGTGCTCATAAAAATTCGCTTTGCCAAAACCCGCCACATATTTGCTGCTTGGTGTGACATGATTATTCACCATGTCTTCGTACATTTTGAAAAACTCAAGCATTTGTGCGTCGCTATAAGCAAATTTTTTATTTGCCTCATCGATCATGGGGATACCGTATTTTTGCACCATAAAGGAGCGGTTCATGGCGATGATGTCACGGCCTTCTAATATCAGTGGAAAATATTCGTCGCCCAGCTTTTCTTTGAAAACAGGCCCGCTTTCATGAAGTCATCCCAAGTAACAGGATAGGCCAAGCCTGCTTTCGCCCAGGTGTCTTTGTTGTAATAAAAAACGCGTGCTGCCATGGAAACAGGAATGCCGTTTAACTTGCCATTATTGGTACCCGCATCAAGAGCAGATTGATCAAATTGCGATAAGTCCAACACATCGCTGTATTCACGCAAGTCCTTAAAACCATCCCCTCGCGCGGAGAAAATCGGCATCCAATTCCAGTTGGTTTGCATGATATCCGGTTCGGTATTACCAGCAATTTGTGTAGTGAGACGCTCTAGGTGACCACCCCAACCTGTGTATTCTGATTTTACGGATATCCCTGGGTGCGTTTTTTCAAATTCTTTTAAAGCCTCAATCGTGGCGGCGTGTCGAGAGTTCCCTCCCCACCATGACATACGCAAATCTTCTGCACTTGCATTCATACTCACCATAGAACCAGCAGATGCTAATCCGACTAACAGAGCTATTGTTTTTATTTTCATGTGCTTTTCCTCGTTAGTAATTATTCAATTTTTGCACAACCCTCACCTTTGCCTTATGTGGCTTAGCTGTAGTGCAAAGGGCTTATAAAGAGATGTTCATCTCAGTTTTTTTATCAAAAATATGCGCATTGCTCATTTCAAAATGGAACCACTGTTGTTTTCCGATTGAATCCGATAATTTAGCTTCCACCACATCAGAAGGAACGCGAGTACAAAGTTCTCTATCTTCTACCGTAAAGTGGACGTAAAACTCTGCGCCCATGTTTTCCATTCGTACTATGGTTCCTTTGATAAGTTCATCCCGTGGTGAATTGTCATCGGCTAATTTGATGAATTCTGGGCGGATGCCAAACACCACGTCTTCGGTAAAATTGGTTAAGACTTTTTGTAGCTTTTCATCTGGCAAACCCAACATTTGAGACGACAAGGCTAAATGACACTTCCCCTCCCCCGTGCGATCTAAACGTGTTTCCACCATGTTCATTTCTGGCGCACCGATAAATCCTGCTACGAACAAGTTTTTCGGGTATTTATAAAGGTTGGCGGGAGTATCCACCTGCATGATGTGACCGTCTTTCATCACACAAATACGGTCCCCCATGGTCATGGCTTCAGTCTGATCGTGCGTTACATATACACTGGTGGCCGAGCGGTTGGTTTTCTTTAAGGTTTTATGCAAATCCGAAATGCGCACCCGCATAGACGCACGTAACTTGGCATCCAAGTTAGATAAAGGCTCATCAAACAAGAATACCTGAGGGCGTTTCACAATCGCTCGACCAACGGCAACCCGTTGCGCCTGACCACCTGAGAGCTGACGCGGCAAGCGATCTAGTAGGTCGGTTAACTCCAACAGTTCGGCGGCTTCGTTGACTTGTTTTTCGATGTCTTCTTTGCTGACTTTTGCTAGTTTTAAACCAAAGCCTAGATTTTCACGTACGCTCATATGGGGATAAAGTGCGTAGTTTTGAAATACCATGGCGATGCCACGATCTTTGGGCGGCAAACCATTTACTACCTTTCCGCCAATACTGATCGAGCCACCGGTAATGGACTCTAAACCGGCCAACATACGTAAGGTAGTGGATTTCGCACAGCCAGAAGGCCCGATCACTACTAAGAACTCGCCGTCTTCAATTTCTAGGTTAATACCATGAACCGCTTTGAAGCCGTTCGAATACACCTTGGTCAGATTTTCAAACACAACTTTAGACATACTATTCACCTATCCTTTCACGCCACCAGACGAAATGCCTTCTACGAAGTAATTCTGTGCGATTAGGAAAACAACAATGGACGGAACAATGGCAATGGATGCCATAGCTAAGATTTCATTCCATTGAGTGCCTTCGGTGACATCAATGGATAATTTGAGTGCCAAAGCGATGGGGTATTTTTCCACGCTGGAAATATAAATAAGTGGCCCCAAGAAATCGTTTACTGACCACATAAACTGAAACAGCGCGACCGAGATAATCGCAGGCTTCAACATAGGCACTACGATGTACCAAAGCAGCTGATAAGAGTTGCAACCATCGATTTGTGCTGCTTCCTCCATGTCCGTTGGCAAACCACGTAGGAACTGAATCAACATAAAGACAAAGAAGCCTTGTGTGGCAAAGGCCATCGGCAAATACAAAGGCAAGTAGCTGTCCAACATCCCCATTTCGCGGAACATCAAGTATTGCGGAATCAACAGCACAGAGGTTGGTAGTAAAATGGTCGCTACCAAGGTGACAAACCAAAATTTCTTAAAGGGAATCTCAAAGCGAGCAAAACCATAGGCAACAATCACCGATGAGATCACCGTTAAAATTACTTTTGGCACTACGTAATACAGAGTATTTAAAAAGAATCGGCCAAAGGTGTATTCCGTACCAGTATTCCAACCATTAATAAAACCATCTAATGAAAAATGCTCAGGCCAAAGGCTCAATGAACTAAAGATTTCATGGTTTGGTTTAAAAGCGGCCGAGAACATCCAAAGCAGCGGATACAGCATCACCAATCCGAAGAACAACAAGATAATGTAGCGAATAGACGCGCCTACTCGTTGCTTACGAATCTCAGCCCTTAGCATTGGATTATTTTTTAGGTCTGCGGACAACACGGCCCTATTAGGGAATGCTTTATTCATTGTTATTTACCCCCTTATCACCTGAGTAAAACACCCAGTACTTCGATGATTTAAATGAGATGGCGGTAAAGATCGCCACAGCCAGAAACAACACCCAAGCCAAGGCACTGCCATAGCCAAGATCAAAGTATTTAAAAGCCGTTTCGTAGATATAAAGCGAGAACAAGTAGGTCGATTTTGCAGGGCCACCACCGGTAATAACGTAAGGCGCGGTAAACTCTTGAAATGCTTGGGTGGTTTGCATGATGAAGTTAAAGAAAATAACCGGAGTAATCAGTGGTACAGTAATCTTGGTGAACATTTGCCATTTAGACGCACCGTCAATCATCGCGGCTTCATATTGAGATTGTGGCACGCTCTGTAGCGCCGCCAAAAATATCACCATGGCTGAACCAAATTGCCATACCCGCAATAGGGTTACGGAAAACATGGCAAACACCGGTTCCCCCAACCAAGAAATCGCCTCGACTCCAAAGAGGCCTAAAAAGCTATTCAGTAGACCATCAAGAGAGAATATCGCTCGCCATAACACAGCAATGGCCACGCTGCTGCCCAAAATAGAAGGAATGTAATAAGCAGTACGGAAGAACTTAATACCACGCAACTTAAAGTTCAGTACGAAAGCAATAAAGAGTGCGAAGGCAAGTTTCAGCGGAATGGTCAGAAATACGTAGGCAAAGGTCACGCCCATAGACTGATAAAAAGTATCGTCGTCCAGCATATAACGATAATTATCTAAACCAATGTATTCCGGCGGATTAATCAGATCATAGTCGGTAAAACTAATGATCAAGGATGACAAAAAGGGAAAAGCAGTAAATATAAGTAACCCTATAATGTAGGGACTGATGTACAGCAACCCTAAGCGGTGATTTTCATACATAGCGTTCAACTCTGAATGTTGTTTTTATTTGACGTTGTAAAAACATACTAGAAGAACAATAAAAAAATAACAACGATTAATTTATTTTTATGAAACATCTTTTCACTTTTATTGATGAGTAGTTTTTTTGATGCTAATCTTGTCGATACCGATGATGTGACAGGCGTGAAGCAACACAGAAAGGATGACAACACTCACAGGCCATTCATAGACCATACCGTACGAACAAAAATAAGAGAGGAAACTATGTCACTTGGACAGATAACATCTTTAACATTTCAGCGCACTGTCGATGCCATCACAGGCACCAGTATTACTCAATTAACCCCTAACGGTAGCATCTGCCACCGCAACTATTTTTACCAAAAGTGCTTCAACAATGCGGGCAATCAGCTGCTTATTTCGGCCAATTTTGACACTCATCGTAATTACCATTTACTGGATCTAGAAAACGAAACCGCTATACAGTTAACGCAAGGCAAAGGCGATAACGTGTTTGGTGGCTTTCTAACCACACACGATGACGCACTGATCTTTGTTAAAAATAATCAACAACTGATTCATGTGGATATAAAAACTCAAAAGCACAGCGTGTTGTATGAAGTAGCAAAAGGCTGGGTAGGTTATGGCACTTGGGTACCCAATTCAGAGTGTACGAAAGTGGTGGGTATTGAAATCAAAGATACTGATTATATGAGCCTAAACAGTTGGGAAAAATTCGCCCAGTTTTATCATCAGAAACCACGCTGTCGTTTAATTTCAATTGACCTTAAAACCGGTCAGCGCACGACGGTTTTCGAGGACAATATTTGGCTTGGGCATCCGCTTTATCGTCCAAATGACGATAACACCATTGCGTTCTGCCATGAGGGTCCCCACGATTTGGTGGCAACACGCATGTGGATGATTGATGAAAATGGCGACAACATGCGTAAAGTCCATGAGCAAGATGAAGACGAATCCTGTACCCATGAGTTTTTCGTGCCAGATGGCTCTAAAATGATGTTTGTGTCTTATCGACCACATACGGATAAACGCCAACTTTGCTCTGTCGATGCACAAACGCTTGCCTTTAAAGTCGAGGCGGAGATGCCCGCCTGCAGTCATTTGATGAGTAATAATGATGGTAGTTTGGTTGTGGGAGACGGCTCAGGCACCCCCGTTGATGTCTCTGATCATGATGGGCACAAGATAAAAAACGATCCCAACCTGTATCTGCTTGATCTAAATAAAGGCAGTATTCGAGCCATTGCCGAACACAACACCAGCTGGACCGTATTAAATGGTGATCGTCAGATCAACCATCCTCATCCTTCTTTTACACCAGATAATAAGTCGGTGCTATACAGCTCAGACGTTAACGGCACACCGGCTGTTTATTTGGCGAGCCTATAAAAGCGGGACTATTGCTTGACCATTGTTTTCTATGATCGCGCCACATGCCGGATCAAGGTAGGCGCGACCGTAATCGACCATTAAATGGTTAGCGCGTGACTTTTATCAACATAACGATATGACCTCTGTGTCGATTTAATGGAGCTAAGTCTCACTACTTAGCTCCATCCCCTTGCTATCGCCCTCATCTACAGGTAAAAGGTCGTATCACTGTAGTGGTCACCTGTATGATGGCTAAGCGATATTCTATTACGTTCAGAAGCTCCTGCAAGTTATTGTCTATTGGCACTGGTGTTCTGGTTACTTACAATACTTCGTACTCAGTTGTTTAATAAAAAAAACCATTTGCACAGGAGTAACCATGCTTTATAAACCAGCAGAACTTGCTCAAAGACAACGGCAACACTTTCTAAAAGTGATCTCGGTGTTTTTCGTCGCTTCTATTATTGGATCGACTTTTGCTGGCCCCGTAGCACAAACCATCCTACTTTGCTCAGCGGTTGGGATGTGCGCTATTTATTGGCTTATGATTGTGCGTCCTAACAACAAGATCGCTGTGGCTGGCTTTCTGTGGTTAATCACGCTGCAAATAAGCGCTCTAATAATGAATAATAATGCCGTGTACAGCCCTGTTGTCATGTGTTATGCGATTGTTTTAGTGTATGCCGCGCTTTTTTGTTCAACGTCTACTTTCCTAAGTTTGGCCATATTTATTATTCTGTACTGCTCGTTGCTATTGCTTTTTATTCTCTTGGGACACTGGTCTCCTCCCTCTCCAAAGGTTAACAAAGCGTCCATTGTCGCCACGAATTTGTTCCTCCTTATTGCCAGTTTTAGCGCGTGGCTTATTGCCAAAGACTTTCGTTCATTGCTTTATGATTTATGGAGCGAAAACCAAGCCTCAAGAAAGTCCCAAAAAGAAATCCGTCGTATCGCGACCCTCGATCCGTTGACGGGCCTTTCCAATAGAGTCAGTGCGGAACAAGCTTTTAGTAAACTCACGTTGGTCGAAGAGAAGTTATCTGTGGTGTTTATTGATCTGGACAACTTCAAGCCGATCAATGATGCCTATGGTCATCACTATGGTGATATTGCGCTAAAGATTCTGGCGGAACGATTGCGTAAGTGCCTAGAACCTGGTGAGATCATTTGTCGATTTGGCGGTGACGAATTTGTCTTGGTATTCAAATACGCCAATGCTCACCACTCTACATTACGCTATCAAGCCTTGTTAGAGACAATCGCCGAGGATATGGAAGTTGAACTTCGTGATTTTCGAATTTCCGCTTCAATTGGTGTCGCTCATTTTCCTGAGCATGGCACAAACTTTAATGAACTATGTCGGCTTGCTGACCAAGCGATGTATCGCTCTAAACTCTCCGGCAGAAACGCGGCACTGCTTTATCAACCTGAATGGCAAGATGAACATCGTAAGAAACTAGAAATGATTCAAGCCTTACGTCTCGCGATTGCTCACAATGAAATTTTTTTGGTGTATCAACCCAAATATGATCTGGCATCCTTGACCATCAATGGGGTAGAAGCGCTCGCTCGTTGGCAATCAAAAGAGTTTGGCTTTGTCAGCCCAGCGGTTTTTATCCCTCTAGCGGAAGAAACTGGGTTAATTGACAACATTGGTTTGTTTGTTTTAAGACAAGCCTGCCATGACTGCAAAAAATGGTTGGAACTGGGCTACGATATTCCGGTATCCGTTAACTTGTCAGCGGCACAATTGAGCAGTGGTATGTTGCCAGAACATGTGTTTAGTATTTTGGCAGATTCGGGACTGGCTCCTCATTATTTAGAACTCGAGATTACCGAGTCATTATTAATGCAAGATCAACAAGGCATTGATTCACAAATATCTAGGATCAATGATAAGGGCATTAGCTTTGCTATTGATGATTTTGGTACCGGTTACTCTAATTTGCATTATCTGAGTCGATTTAAAGCAGCTACGCTAAAAATTGACCAGTCTTTTGTCCGACAATTAAATGAGTCATCAGACAACTACAGTTTAAAAAACTATAGCTTGGTGAAAGGCGTTATCGTGCTAGCCAAAACATTAGGACTAACTACGATTGCTGAAGGGGTAGAAGATCAATACACCCTCAATATTCTTAGAGCAATGAAATGTGAATCAGTACAGGGATATCTTCTATCGAAACCCATTAATTTTGAAGAGTTGCTAATCAAGTTTAAACAGCATGAAGTAGAAAATCATTAACATTCGGGTAACACGAATAAACCGACAATAACAATAAAAACGGCACGCATAACACCCAGTTTATTCGTGCCGTTGCTTTCGTTTTTTAGTTAAAGTATTAAATTTTAAATTTCAACACTAAGTTATTGAGCTGTTCTGCAAGTCGAGAAAGATCTAAGCTGGAAGCGCTGGTTTGATTGGCGCCTTCTGCTGTTTGAGCCGATAGATCAAGAATATACGTCAAGTTTTTATCCACTTCTCTTGCTACGCTGGTTTGTTCTTCTGCCGCACTGGCGACAGTGACGTTTTGGTCGCTAATTTGACCAATCAAACGGGTGATTTCATTGAATGCTTGTCCTGCATCATTCGCCATTAGTAAAGTAGATTCAGCACGCTGGTTACTGTTGTTCATATTAGTAACCGCTCGATCGGTTTCAGACTGCACGAGCTGGATCATTTTTTCTATTTCTTTCGTAGACTCTTGTGTTCGATGCGCCAGCGCTCTCACTTCATCTGCAACAACTGCAAAGCCCCTACCACTTTCACCTGCACGAGCAGCCTCAATGGCCGCGTTGAGCGCTAATAAGTTCGTTTGATCTGCGATAGCACGAATCACATCCAATACCGAGCCGATGTTTTTCACATTACCGGCCAAGGTGGTCACACCATTTGCCGAATGTTGTATGTCAGTCGTGAGCTGTTCAATGATTTTTATAGTTTCATTAATTTTCGCTTGGCCTAATTGTGCTTTTTCATCAGCCACTTCGGCATTATCACTGGTCGAGCTGGCACTGCGCGCCACTTCTTCGATCGCCGCGGTCAATTGATTCACCGCAGCAGCGGCTTGTTCTAACTGATTACTCTGTTGAGACATAGTTTGTGAAGACTGATTGGTCACCACACTTAATTCTTCGGACGTCGCCGCTAGCTGCTGAGAGGAGTCGCTAATCAATGTCAGGGTTTGTCTTAATTGACCCTGCATTGCGGCCAATGCTCTTAACATATCCGCAGCTTCATCATTATGATGATCCGAGATATCCTCTGTAAGATCTCCATTAGCGACGCGTTTAGCAACCGCCACGGCATAACTCAAAGGCTGCGTTACACTGCGACTATAGAAAAACGCAAGGGCACTCAGCACGATTAGGGTAACAACAATGCCAGAAATAACTGCACTTCTGGAATTGGTATAAGTCAATGTTGCTTGATCATTAATTTGATTTGCACGTAGTAGCTGAAATTCACCCAATTTATCCACTTCTGCCGATAACAATTCAGCGGCAGGCATGACGATGTTACGTCGATAAGCTAATGCCTCAGCGATATTTTGCTCATCTGACAGCTTGTATAACTGAGGTAGTGTTGCCGCAAATGCGTCATGCAAACTGGCAACGCTACTAACAATCTCTTTTGCTTCTGTGCTACGAGCCAACGAGTACATGACTTTTTCTGATTCATCATACTCTGTGGTTATCGCAGCCATCTGTCTTTTTACATCATCACGTTCTTGCTGATTTTGTGCATCGGATAATTCGGTAATGAGTATTTGACTGCGCAATATGTCGCGTCTTAATTCCGTCGCAGTCGATAATGCGGGTATTCGATGCAAACTAAGCACATCAGTTATGTCATTTATTTTTGCTAGCTGCACAATAGAAAACATACCTAGTAAAAAAGTAATCACACCTAACACTCCAAAGGCGAGTGCTGAGCGTACCCCTATTCTCATATTTCTAATCATAATTCACCTGTACTCATTTAGTCGTTAGTATTATTTTTCTAGCTCACCTAAGAACGACTTATCATTAAGCAATCTCATTTCGTCTTCTTAATAGACCCTTTTAAGAAGACGAAATAAATACGCAATATCTTTTAAATTAAATACCTGTCATTAAAAACAAACCTCAACAAGGATTTAGTGTTTTACACCATAGTTATATATTTTATCGATATATCTTAGAAATTAAAATCACATCTGCCTTTAAAAAAACCATACAAAAGAACAGCAAATTAATATGAATCACCATCAAAAAAGTATTCTTCGAAGAATATCCGTAAGACATACTGATTGATCCGACTTACTCTATTCATTCAGCTCCGTATGAATAGACGCTCCAGTTTCATTCTTTTTCGCTTGAAACATGGCTTGGTCGGCTAGATGAAACAAGGCTTTTGCCGTGGTGGCATCCTCAGGATAACGTGCGACTCCAATGCTCATACCAAACGACACTTCATCGCCTGTTTCTAATAACACAGGCTCTAAACATAATTTGAGCAAGCGTTCACAAAGTTGTGTCACTTGGTATTGAGTGATATCACTGATCACTATGGCAAATTCGTCACCTCCCAATCTTGCCGTAATATCTTCTTGCTTGGTCACGTTGATTAACCGAGACGCAACCTCTGCCAAGACTTCGTCTCCCGCTGGGTGACCAAACGTGTCGTTGATGCGTTTAAAACCATTGAGATCAATTATAAAAAGCGCTAGCTGGTTATTAAGCGAAACGGGCGTTATGAGTTGATCTAGACGCTCGTCTAAGTATCTTCGATTCGCTAAGCCGGTTAATTCGTCGATATAAGCCAATTTTTTTAACTCAAGGTAGCGATTCATTTTTGCAGTCACATCATGCTGTATAGCGATATAGCCAAAAATTTCTCCATTATCTCCTCGTAGTGGTACACCATATAAATGTACCCAATAGGCTTTACCACTTTTGTTGTAATTAAGAATGTCGGCTTCGAAAGGCCAACCTTTGTCTATCTGTCGTCTTAATTTTTGAATGGTCTTATTGGAGGTTTCAGGTCCCTGAAGTACTTCGCTCGGTTTTTTGCCTCTTAGCTCATCAATATGGTAGCCAGATAAACGACTGAATCCTTCGTTACACCACACCACTCTTTTATTGACGTCTGTGTACAAGACACCATTGGATATTTGTCCACTGATCCAAGATAAACGCTTATTTTCTTGCTGCAAGGCGTTCATGTAATGGAGATGAAGTTCATTTTGAGCACCTTGTGCCAAGTCTAACAACAAGGTCTGCTCGTGCTCGGTTAACACACGTGGCTTAGTGTCAACAATGCACAGAGTACCGATTGCGTATTGATCATAGGACCTAAGCACGGCACCAGCATAAAAACGAATGTAAGGTTCACCTGTGACCAATGGATTGGTTTTAAAGCGCTCATCTAATAAGGCGTCTTCTACAATCATTAACCGATTTTGTTCAATAGCATAGCGACAGAAAGAAAGGTTTTTAGGTATACAGGTAATGTCTGTGCCAATACTGGATTTCAAAAACTGCTGTTCCTTCCCCACAAAACTGATAAATACAATAGGTGTATCAAATAGGGTTTTGGCAAGGCGGGTGATACGGTCAAAACGATCATCATCAGGTAAATCAAGAAGTCCCAATTCTTGTAAGGCTCTGAGTCGTGTGACTTCATTTTCGGTACTTGTTGAGTGTTGCATTTGAAGCCATTCCTATTATGAGGATGGGAGATTCGCGGAGTATAGAGGAAGCATTGCAATAAAACTATGGTGTCTTACATGCTGTTACCTATCAGATAAAATAAATAAGAATGGATACCTTTTCGTCTACTTTTTTCTAAATAATCACCAAAAAAAGACACCATAATGGTCAGTAATCCGTTATGGTGTCTTCTGTTTTATAAAATTTTAGCGATAAATGTTGTTATAGCACCAACTCACGACCGTCTTTAACTTACGTTTCTACTCTATTACATCCTTGATTTAACGCCTTATTCCACCGTAACGGATTTCGCTAGGTTACGTGGTTGGTCTACGTCTGTACCTTTGACCACAGCGACATGGTAGGACAATAGCTGTAATGGAATGGTGTGAACAATCGGTTCTAAAATACTGTCTACTTTTGGCACTTCAGTGAAGATGATGTTGTCTTCGTTATGTAGGTCTGTGTCCTTGTCTGCAAAGACATACAATTCACCACCGCGGGCTGCTACTTCTTGCAAGTTAGACTTGAGTTTGTCCAGCATGTCGTTGTGAGGAACGAGGGCAATAATTGGCATGTCTTCATCAACTAAAGCCAATGGGCCGTGCTTGAGTTCACCCGCTGGGTAAGCTTCAGCGTGAATGTAGGAAATCTCTTTGAGTTTCAATGAGCCTTCCAACGCGATAGGGTACATGGTGCCGCGACCTAAGAACAAAGCATTGTGCTTGTTAGCAAAACGATCAGCCACTTCCTTAATATGGGCATCTTGTAATAGTGCTGCGTTCACGTGAGCTGGCAATGAGCGTAAGGCTTGCACTAGCTCTTTCTCTTTTTCAGCAGACAACCCATTTTCCACGGCAATGGCAACGCTGGTGATCAACAACGCTGTTAGTTGAGTGGTAAAGGCTTTGGTAGATGCCACCCCGATTTCTGGGCCAGCATTGGTAAGAAGAGTCAAGGCAGATTCGCGCACCAAGGTACTGGATGGCACGTTACAGATCGCCAATGTCGTTAAATAGCCCAGTTCTTTTGCCATGCGCAACGCCGCTAAAGTATCGGCGGTCTCGCCAGATTGTGACAGGGTCAAAAATAAGGTGTTCTTTGGCACGGCCACTTTGCGATAACGGTATTCACTGGCGACTTCGACACTGCACGGTATGCCCGCGAGGTCTTCGATCCAATATTTTGCCACCATACCAGCGTGATAACTGGTACCACATGCAACGATGTGAACATTTTCGACTTCTTTTAAGAAAGCAGAGTCGGCGCCAAAACAGCTCGTTAGCACTTTGCTTTCACTGATGCGGCCTTCCAAACAAGCGCTAATGACTTTCGGCTGTTCGTAGATTTCTTTTATCATGTAGTGGCGAAATTCGCCTTTGTCCGTGGCATCAATGTTGTGGTTAAACACACTGATTGGACGTTTTTGCAAGTCACCGTTTGAGTCATAAATAGACACACTATCGCGGCTGACTTCAACCACATCACCTTCTTCTAGGAAGATAAACTGGTCAGTCACGTGCAATAAGGCCAATTGATCGGAAGCGACGAAGTTTTCTTCTATCCCCACACCAACCACCAACGGACTGCCTTTACGAGCCGCAATGAAACGTTCATTGTCGTCTTTTTGTACCACGCCAATCGCAAAGGCGCCGTGTAATTTGGTTAATGTGGTTTGCACGGCTTTTAATAAATCCGGCTGCGTTTTCATCGCATCGTGAATGAGGTGAACAATAACTTCGGTATCGGTCTCGGATCTGAATTCATAGCCTTTTTCTTTCAATTCGCGGCGCAAGGGTTCGTGATTTTCAATAATACCGTTGTGCACCAAAGCAAGATCATCACCGGAAAAATGCGGGTGAGCATTAGCTTCTGTCGGTTTGCCATGGGTGGCCCAACGAGTATGCGCGATGCCCATTTTGCCATCGAGGGGTTGCGCTTCAAACTTGTCTTTCAGTGCTTGCACTTTGCCTACGGCACGGTGTGAATACACACCTTCTTCGTTGTTAATTGCCACACCAGAAGAATCATAACCACGGTATTCTAAGCGGCTAAGCCCTTCGATAAGAATTTTTGATACATTACGGCGTGCAATGGCGCCAACTATTCCGCACATGTGAGAGTCCTTTTTTAAGTCTGCTAAAGGATCAGATCCCTTAAAAATACAGTGTCATTTAGTTCGAGAAATCGTTTCGTTTAGGGGACCTGCCCCTTTTCACTTAGAGAGCCGTTACTTTTTAACAGGTCTAGGCCAATTGTCTTTGTTAGTTTGCCTCGCTCTGGCAAACGCAAGTTGCTTCTCACCGACTTGTTTAGTGATGGTCGAACCCGCTGCGATCGTCGCCCCTTCGGCAATTTGTACCGGAGCAACAAGCGAAGTATTAGAGCCAATAAATACGTTATCGGCGACCTGTGTGAGATGTTTATTCACGCCGTCGTAATTGCACGTAATCGTTCCGGCACCTACGTTTACATTGGCACCCATGTCGGTATCGCCAATGTAACTCAAATGATTGACCTTACTGCCTTCGCCAATTCGCGCTTTTTTGGTTTCAACAAAATTGCCGATTTTGGCATTGTTCGATAACTGTGTGCCAGGACGCAAACGCGCAAAAGGCCCAATGTCACAAGACTCACCCACTTGGCTATCGTCTATTAAAGTATGGCTTTTAATGACGGTGTTATCGCCAATGATGCAGTCTTTTAGGTGGCAGTTAGGGCCAATTTCAACGCCATTGCCCAATACCACTTTGCCTTCGAACACACAGTTTACGTCTATCACAACGTCATGGCCTGTGGTCAATTCACCGCGCACATCAATGCGAGATGGGTCCAATAAGGTGGCACCGTTTTGCATCAGATGGATGGCCTGCTGATGTTGCAGCTCTCTTTCTAATGCGGCTAATTGTACTCGGTCGTTGACGCCCGCCACTTCCGCTGCGTTTTCAGGATTCACTGTGACGATATCCACACCATCACGAGCGGCCATGGCAATCACATCGGTCAGGTAATACTCACCTTGGGCGTTGTTATTGGTTAGCGCCGCAAGCCAAGTCTGCAGATGGTTATTGGGCGCCAATAAAATCCCCGTGTTCACTTCTGTGATAGCAAGCTGACTTGGTGAGGCGTCTTTTTGCTCAACAATGGCAGTCACTTTACCCTGAGCATCCCGTACGATACGGCCGTAACCTGTTGGATTATCGAGAGATATAGTCAGTAAAACCAAGGTATTTGGTGTTGATAAAGCCGTCATTTTTTCCAATGTTGAAGCTCGAATCAGAGGAACATCACCGTATAAGGTTAATGTGGCACCGTCGGCTTGTAAAAAAGGAGCAACACGGCGCAAAGCATCGCCCGTACCTTGTGGATCATGCTGCCAAACAATATTGGCCGAAAAATCCTGACAATTGGCTTCGACCTGCTCACCTTGATGGCCGACAACAAGATGCAATTTGGCTTCTGGCAGGGTGCTGGCGGTCATTAACACCCGTCTTACCATGGCGATACCGCCAACTTTATGCAGTACCTTAGAAAAAGTGGATTTCATTCGGCTGCCCTTTCCGGCAGCCAGAATTACGATGTCCTGAGTCATGAAGCGTCCTTGTATTGGCGTCTTGAAATAATGAATAAATTATCTATGGACGCTATTAGACCCTGTTGCAAAAAACGTCACAACCCAAATTGTCACAAAAAAATGACATTTTTTCACCAAACACGGTAAGTCGATGATTTATTGGTATTTCAGAGGCATTTAAAACAAAGATTGTCATGAAAAAATTAACCAAAAACAACATAAACTCAGGCCTATTAAGATTGCCACTCCATGGTGTCTATCGACCTTGTTAGTCGCGCCTTTAGGCCGTCAAAAATTACAAAGGCCCTTGTCGCGCTAAAGCACGACCTTGTATGATGAATTTAATGGTTATTGAGGTGTATTATTTAACCATTATCGGGAGGCCGCGGCGACCTTGAGGCAGTGTACTGACCTCGCGTGTAGAGTGGCTCCCGCCTCATTTACTCATCTCGAAGAGTATCAAGAAGCACACTTAAGTGACTTCGCGTTACAAGGTTGAGCGGTAAAAAAGTGCGAGGTCGGGAACCGATAATTATTATCCAACCAAATTAGCGAGTACGCAAATTATGAGCACATTTGTAGGTATTGATATCGCAGCAAAAACCGTTGACCTTGTCATACGCCATGACAATAAAAATAGTCTAGTAAAAACCTTTGAGCAGACGCCAAATGGGCGAACAGAAATACTTACTCTCCTGCAACAACATGCGCCGCAATCTGTCGTTATGGAAGCCACTGGAATCTATTATTTGGATTTAGCTGTCGCGCTTCATGATGCCGACATACCTATCAGTGTGATTAACCCTAAAAGCTTTAACCACTTCGCTCAAATAAAACTAGAACACAGCAAAACTGATAATATTGATGCTGGCTTACTGGCTGAATATGCACAACGAATGGCACCTGAAAAGTGAACGCCTCCCCAGAAAAATAAATTAAAAATACGAGATATATCAAGGCAGATCAATCGTTTAACAGATGATTGCACCAAAGCGAAGAACCGCTTACATGCTATGAAATCTTATGAAGACACCTCTGATCTAGTCATCCATGATGAGCAAGATGGCATTGCGTACCTAGAAAGTCGTATTCAACGCTTGCGAATGGCAGCCCTAGAAATGATTAAAAGCGATACTGAAATAGCACAGCAATTTAATAATATTCTAGCGGCTAAGGGCATTGGAGAAGTCTCTGCTATTGCGATGCTAGGAGAGCTGATTATTTTACCTGAAACACTTAAGGCCAATCAGGTTAGTCGCTATGCAGGTTTGGATGTCCGACTTAACCAATCTGGTAGCAGTCTCAACCGTCCAGGTAGACTCAGTAAGGCTGGAAATGCTTATTTGCGTAGCGCGCTCTTTATGCCTGCCATGTCGGCTGTACGTCATGACCCAAATGTAAAAGCGTTTTACGAGGCATTAGTCGCACGAGGTAAGAAAAAGATACAAGCCATGTGCGCAGTTATGCGTAAAATGTTAACAGGGATATGGGCGTGTTTAAAATTAAACACACCCTATGACTCCTCAAAATTATTCAGTGATGAGCATAAAAAGCTTGCGCTTAAACAGAGTATCTACATAAACCCTTGACGCGCCTTTACAAAAACCATCGTCAACGGCGAGACATTCAGAAACAAAAAACGCCTCAGCAGAACTCCCTTGTTCTGCTGAGGCGTTTGTATTCAATAGCGGCTATAGGCTTTTCACAAACGGCCGATATTTGCCTATTTTTTGTAGCTAGATAGGTATTTATCTAACGTTTCTTGGCTAGCGGCTTTCACTGTCATGCCGTTTGGGCCTGAACCAATGCTGGTAAATTGTTTTGCTGGCTCGCCATGCTCTTTAAAGAATGCTAGATCTTCAGAGCCTGCTTTAAATACCCAAAGACGGCCGTCTTCAACTTCTGTTTTGAAGCCATCAATATCGTATTTTGAAGCCATAGACGACTCTGTCGCCGTAGTGGCACAAGCGGTCAAAGAAGCGCCTAGCAAGATGGCAATAAGAAGTTTGCTTTTGTTCATAGTAGTACCCTCTCAAATGGATTGTTTAAAATTGAATAAACCCATAATGAAAGATGTACATGACAGAAAGATGACATAAAACAGATATTATATTTTTTTCCATATATATTAATTTTCATATATTTTAAAAAACACATATATTAACATTGCCAATACCATAAGGCTTAGGCCGACTTATGGCTCAGTAGCATCAGGAGCATCCTTTGAACCCTATACAATTTTATAAGTGTCTCGCTGACGAAACGCGCTTACGCTGCATGTTACTTATTCATTTAGAAAAGGAATTATGCGTCTGTGAGTTGATGCAGGCCCTTGACGAAAGTCAGCCTAAAATTTCTCGTCATCTGGCTCAATTACGCCAGTGTGGTTTATTAACAGACCGTCGTCAGGGTCAATGGGTGTTTTATAGTATCAATAAAACATTGCCTGAGTGGGCCTTGTCTGTTCTATCCGAAACCGCCACTCAGAACGAAGATTTTCTTGTTATCAATCAACAACAATTGCAATGCATGGGGGATAGACCAGAACGTGCCGTCGCTTGCTGCGCATAGTATTTAAACAACATAAGGAAGTTAAAAGTGGGCGTGTAAATGGGAGTGCCTGTCATGTTTGATGGCTCACTCTTTTCATTGGTTACTGTATTCTATTTGAGGTAAGTATGACAATTAAGGTCGGTATTAACGGTTTTGGTCGGATGGGGCGTTTGTCTTTTAGAGCGGCATTCGATTGGGATGACGTGGAGTTTGTACAAATCAATGATCCCGCTGGCGATGCCGCCACATTGGCGCATCTGATCACTTTCGACTCAGTTCATGGGCGCTGGCATCATCAGGCTCAAGCGCAAGACAATGTGATGATAGTGAATGGCCAACGCCTCGTCTGCACACAAAACAAAACCATCGCAGAAACCGACTGGTCTGGCTGTGATGTGGTGATCGAAGCCAGTGGCAAAATGAAAAGCAAAGCCCTACTGCAAGCTTACCTTGACCAAGGTGTGAAACGTGTTGTGGTGACCGCACCAGTAAAAGAAGACGGTGTGCTGAATGTGGTCATGGGGGTTAACCAGCATTTGTACGATAAAGCTCAACATACCATTGTGACGGCGGCGTCTTGCACCACAAACTGTTTGGCGCCTGTGGTGAAAGTGATTCATGAAAAATTGGGCATCAAACATGGCTCCATGACCACCATCCACGATATTACCAATACGCAAACCATTCTTGATGCGCCCCATAAAGATTTGCGCCGTGCCAGAGCCTGTGGCATGAGTTTGATTCCAACCACGACGGCTCTGCAACGGCTATTACACATATTTTCCCTGAGCTAACAGGCAAATTAAACGGTCATGCAGTGCGCATTCCTTTGGCCAATGCGTCGTTAACCGACTGTGTGTTTGAAGTGGAACGTGAGACCACGGTAGAAGAAGTCAATCAGCTGTTAAAAACCGCATCGGAAACCGAGTTAAAAGACATTTTGGGGTACGAAGAACGTCCGCTGGTGTCCGTGGATTATAAAACCGACCCCCGCTCCAGCATTATCGATGCCTTGTCCACCATGGTAATCAATGGCACTCAGGTAAAGCTGTATGCTTGGTACGACAATGAATGGGGCTACGCCAATCGCACCGCGGAATTGATGCGTATGGTTGGCCTTGCTGATCAGGAATAATCCAACATGTTAAGCCTTGCGCAGCTTTCTCCAGACATTCGTCAATACCTGGTCGTTACAGGTAATTACTGGGCTTTTACCCTAACCGATGGCGCCTTGCGCATGTTGGTGGTGTTGTATTTCTATGGGCTAGGTTACAGCCCATTTGACATTGCTATGTTGTTTGTCTTTTATGAAATCTTTGGGGTTGTTACCAATCTTGTCGGAGGTTGGCTTGGCGCCCGGCTTGGCTTAAATCGCACCATGAATGTGGGGCTGTTTATGCAAATCATCGCCCTCGCCATGTTGCTGGTTCCGTCCAGTTTACTCACCGTGCCTTGGGTTATGGGGGCACAAGCGTTATCGGGCATTGCAAAAGATTTGAATAAAATGAGCGCCAAAAGCTCGATCAAATTGCTGGTGCCCAATGACGCTCAGGGACAGCTGTACAAATGGGTCGCCATTCTCACTGGGTCTAAAAATGCCTTAAAAGGCGTTGGCTTCTTTTTGGGTGGCGCACTGCTTAGTCTATTAGGATTCCAAGGCGCTATTTTGCTCATGGCAGCTATGCTGACGTTGGTGTGGATCGCCAGTTTGATTAGCCTAAAAAAAGACCTTGGCAAGGCGAAAAACAAACCTAAATTCACTGACATTTTCTCGAAAAGCAAAGCGGTTAACTATTTATCCGCTGCGCGGCTGTTTTTGTTTGGTGCGCGAGATGTGTGGTTTGTGGTAGCGCTGCCGGTGTTTCTGGCCAGTACCTTTGGTTGGGATCATTGGTATGTAGGGGGATTTCTAGCCCTGTGGGTCATTGCTTACGGCATTGTGCAAAGTCTTGCACCAAGACTCACCGGCAAAGCAGACGGCAAAACACCCGATGGACGACACGCCTTTGGCTGGGCACTGGCACTGGGGATAACGCCCATTTTTATCGCGCTTGCTTTGGATTATAACTGGCAGGTGGAATTCGCGGTTATTGCCGGATTGCTCGCCTTTGGTGCCATCTTTGCGGTGAACTCATCTTTGCATAGCTATTTGATTGTCAGTTATGCAGGGGAAGATGGCGTTTCTCTCGACGTGGGTTTCTACTACATGGCAAACGCCATGGGCCGACTCATTGGCACCGTGCTCTCAGGATGGCTTTACCAAGACTACGGACTGGCAACCTGTCTTTGGTTTTCCACAGGATTTATCGGCCTAACGGCGCTCATTTCATTAGGATTGCCCAAACATAGCAGAGCAGCTAAGCCTATTTTGCCTTAGTGCTGTGTTATTTATTTATCTTATTGAGATCAATGACTTCTTCGCGAATAAAGCCATATTTAACCTATCTATTCAATATTAATAGTCGACGGAATACAAAACCATACTTGACTTACTCACAATTGGATAAAATAATGGAACCATGTTCCATTATAAAAACAAGATAGGAAATAGCAAAATATGGCAAATATAACCCTAAAAAACGTGACCAAGCGTTTTGATAAGCTAGAGACGATACACAGTGTCAATCTTGAACTGTGTGACGGAGAGTTTGTGGTTTTTGTCGGCCCTTCTGGCTGCGGTAAATCTACCTTACTACGCTTAATTGCTGGCCTTGAGGAGATAACAGAAGGCGTTATTGAAATCGGCGATAAAAACATGAATAACATCGCGCCAGCTAATCGAGGCGTCGCCATGGTTTTTCAATCTTATGCCCTCTATCCACATATGAGCGTCAGAGAGAATATGAGTTTTGGCATGGAAATGCGAGGCGAATCAAAAGAAAACATTCACACACGAATCACCAAAGCCAGTCACATTCTGCAACTTGATGAGCTGCTTGATCGCAAACCAAGACAACTCTCTGGTGGTCAACGACAGCGTGTGGCAATTGGTCGAGCTATTGTACGTGAACCTGATGTCTTTTTATTCGATGAGCCGCTTTCCAACTTAGACGCTGAGCTACGTGTTGACATGCGCATACAGATAGCCCAACTCCATAAAAAACTCAAATCTACTATGATTTATGTCACTCACGATCAGGTGGAAGCCATGACTTTGGCGGATAAAATCGTTGTCCTACGAGCTGGCTACATTGAACAAATCGGTTCCCCTATGGCGCTATATCACAATCCCAACAATACATTCGTTGCAGGCTTTATCGGCTCTCCCAAAATGAACTTTTTACCCGCAGTTATTAGTAATATTGAAGCGGATAACCAAGTTGTGATTGATTTTAATGGGCAAAAAATACCCTTTAAATCCCAATCGGATCAACTCGCTGTAGGAGACAAAGTGACACTGGGATTTCGTCCAGAACATATAAATCTAGAGCTGCAAGAAAGCGGCTTTCATTTTGATATCAGTGTTGACGTAGCAGAACATCTAGGTGGCATCAGTTACCTTTATAGTCACTTTGAAAACCACCATGTAATAGTTGAAGTGTCTGGTGAAAATCTAATCATATCCGGTGAAGTATTAAATGTTGGAATCAAACAGAGCGACTGCTACTTATTCGACCATGCAGGCAAAGCATTGATTGAACGCGTTCTACCAAATCGATAGCTGTATAAAAAATAACCCTTTACTAACGCGCGTTAGTTTAGTATTTATTAGAGAATTAATGGGTCGAAATTTTTTTAACCAAAAAAACTAACGCGCGTTAGTTCAATAAAAATAAGAAGGAATCACCATGCCATTTATGTCGCGCAAAATGAAAAATTCGCTTTTTGGGTACCTGTTTATTTTTCCTGCTTTGATTGGCTTTTTGCTTTTTTATGCATGGCCTGCTGGTCGGGCTGTAGGCATAAGTCTAACCGACTGGAATTTACTGAGTGAGCCATATTATGTTGGAACCGACAACTATGTCGACATGCTCGAGGACGATCAGTTTTGGAATGGTTTAAAACTCTCCGCTTACTACGTGCTGCTCAATATTCCTTTGCAAATTATGCTGGGATTGTTTTTAGCGGTCGCCATGGATCGTTTGACCAAATCTCTTTTTGTCAAAGCCGCTATCTTACTGCCGTATTTACTCTCCAATGTTTTAGTGGCATTAGTCTGGCTGTGGATGTTAGATCCGATTCTAGGGATTGTGAACAGTCTAATTTCTTTCTTTGGTTTAGCACCTCAAGCCTATCTTGGTGATCCAGATCAAGCTCTTATATCGGTCGCCGCCATTAACATTTGGCGTCATATGGGATTGTGCGCCATGCTCTTTTTAGCTGGCCTACAGACGATTCCGAAATACCTCTATGAATCGGCATCTTTGGAAGGGGTCACGGAATTTCAAATGTTCCGCAAAATCACCTTGCCGCTGTTAAGGCCTGTGATGGTATTTGTCTTAGTCACCAGTGTCACAGGATCATTCCAGATCTTCGATACCATTGCGGTTACCACGGCAGGAGGCCCTCTCGACTCAACCAGAGTCATTGTCTACTACATAGTTCAAAACGCTTTTAGCTTTTACAAAATGGGCTATGCCTCTGCGATGTCAGTCACCTTATGCATGATTATGCTGGCTTACACTCTTCTTCAAATGCACATTATGAGGGCTTCCGAAAGTGATCTTAATTAAAAAAATTACCCCTGCACGTTGCGTCGCTTGGTTGATCTTAATCACCATGTTGGTGGTGACCATCTTTCCATTACTGTTTGTGGCAAAGACATCCTTTGTGCCAGCGGAAGAGCTGTATACAACATCGACACAGCTCTTGCCTGACAATCCAACGACGTCTAATTATAAAAAGATTTTTGGCCTATTGAGTACTGAGGAATCCATCGCCGCTGGCGGTTCTGGTGCGAATATAAACATCACAACGTCAATGATTAACTCGGTCATTTTTACGGGTATTATTGTCATTGTGCAAACCTTTAATTGCGCGTTGGCCGCTTACGCTTTTGCCCGAATTCCCTTTTATGGCAGCAGGCTACTCTTTGGTGCTTTTGTTGCCTCTATGATGATCCCCAGTGTGGTTACCTTGATCCCAAATTTCGTCTTAATGAGAGATTTAGGGTTACTGAATTCCATGCTTGGTATGGTGGCACCCTTCTTCTTAATGCACGGTTTCGCCGTATTCTTTTTACGACAGTTCTTTATTTCTTTACCCAAAGATATCGAAGAAGCCGCGCAACTTGATGGCGCAAACTCGTTCATGATTTTTTTCAAAATTGCCCTGCCACTCAGTTGGAATTTCATTAATGACGGTGGCCACTTTAACCACCATTAATATGTGGAATGAGTTTCTCTGGCCTTTTCTCATTGCGACCGATGACAGCATGAAGACCTTACCCGTTGCCCTGCAGTCATTCAAATCCCAAACCCCTCAAGGTCAACCTGATTGGGGCGGTTTAATGGCAGCCACCGTCATTGCCACTATTCCGACCATCATCATGTTGTTCTTTTTTGGTCGTCGTATCGTCGAATCTGTCCAGTTTACTGGCGGTAAATAAAAATAACAAAGGAGATATACCATGAAAATACAACGTCTTGCATTCACTTCTCTTGCCATAGCGGTCAGTGCAAGTGCTGCCCAAGCGGTGGAAATAAAATATGTACTTTGGGATTCTAACCAGCTCCCAGCTTACCAACAGTGCGCTACGGATTTTAGCGCGAAGCATCCGAACATCAGTGTCAAAATCACCCAATCGGGTTGGGATGATTATTGGACGGCACTCTCTACTGGCTTTGTTTCTGGTACTGCGCCCGATGTGTTCACAGATCATTTGGCAAAGTACCCTGAGTTTGTGAAAAACAACCAACTTGTGGACCTATCTAGCTATATCGAGCGTGACAAACTGGACCCCAGTATCTACACAGACGGCCTTTACGAGGTGTGGGGCAAAGACGGCAAACAATTTGGCTTACCCAAAGACTGGGACACCATTGCCATGATCGTCAATATGGACATGGCCGAAAAAGCGGGGGTGACCTTAGATGAGCTAAATTTGATGACATGGAACCCGCAAGACGGTGGCAGTTTCGAACAAATTGTTCGCAAACTGACACTGGATAAAAATGGCAACAATGCAACCTCAGATAAATTTGACCCCAATAATGTGGCGGTTTATGGCTACCAAAACCCTGGTGCTGGCGGCATGTTAGGACAAACAGAATGGAGTTATTTTGCTGTTTCAAATGGCTTTAAATTCCAAGACAAACCTTGGGGAAGCCAATTTTATTACGATGACAAATCCCTTGTTGACACCTTGGATTATCTTGCTGGACTGTCTAAAAAAGGCCTTTCTGCCGATTTTAAAAACACTCAGTCTCTTGGTTCAGACTCTATGTTTGTCGCAGGCAAAGCCGCCATTATTCCTCAAGGTTCATGGATGATTACTTACTTCGATAACAATGTGAAAAGTAAGTATCACTGGGTTCCTCTGCCTAAAGGCCCATCAGGTAAACGCGCCACCATGTTTAACGGCCTTGCCGATTCTATTTGGAGCGGCTCTCAGCACAAAGAAGAAGCATGGCAATGGGTGAAATATTTGGGATCCGCTGAATGCCAAAGCGTCGTTGCGTCAAAAGGTGTGGTCTTCCCTGCCATTAAAGGCATGGCGGAAAAAGCTGTTGGTGCCCAAATGCAACGCAATATCGACTCGTCTGCCTTTCTGACCATGTCGCAATCTGAAACCTATCTTCCTCCGATTGCGAAAAATGGTGCACGTATCGATAGCACGATGGAAAGCGCCATTCAATCAATTTTACTCGGCAAAGAAAGTGCACAAAAAGCCCTTTCAGATGCCAACAAAAAAGTTCTCCGTTACAGCAAATAACAACAATTAATCTGGCCAGACTCTTTTTACGTGAATGGCCACTGACTAAAGGATAGACATAATGCTTTCTCCTAAAATTGTACTTATTGGAGCGGGTAGTACCGTTTTTACTCGAAACCTATTGGGCGACATCTGGTCTTTGCCAGCCCTTAAACATGCCAAAATTGTGTTGCATGACATTGACGAGCATCGCTTGGATCTCTCTTTAGCCGTAGCACATAGATTGGCTGATATGCTTGATATTAAACCCGACGTTAGTACCGAAAAAAATCGTCGCATTGCCTTAAAAGACGCCGATTTTGTCCTTAGCACCATTCAAGTGGGTGGCTACAAACCAGCGACAGTGCGCGACTTTGATATCCCCAAAAAATACGGTCTTGAACAGACGATTGGCGATACACTAGGCATCGGAGGCATCATGCGAGGACTGCGCACGATCCCAGTCATGTTAGAGATGATAAAAGATATGGAAGAAGTCAGTAGTGATAAGGTCATCCATCTCAACTATGTAAACCCAATGGCAATGATTACTTGGGCTTTAAACAAAGCAAGCGACAAAGTCAAAACCGTTGGCTTATGTCACAGCGTACAGCACACAGCATATGAACTGTCTCAAGATCTTGGCATTCCAGTGAATGACATAGCGTTTCAGTGTGCTGGCATTAACCATATGGCGTTCTATACAAAATTAGAGCACAAGGGTGAAGATCTATACCCCAAATTAAAAGAGCTGGCCAAGCAAAATACAATGCCAGATTGGAACCGTGTTCGCTATGAGGTAATGCAACAATTCGGCTATTTCCCCACAGAATCCAGTGAACACTTTGCCGAATATGTGCCATGGTTTATTAAACCTGGACGTGAAGATTTGCTTACTGACTTCCATATTCCACTCGACGAATACCCAGGCCGATGCCAAGTCTATGAGGTAGCGTGGCCTTTTATCGAAGAAGAATTACGTCACCCAGGATCACAATCCACAGCGATGCTGAAAGATCAGCTGAAAGCAAAAAATATCAAGGTGATGTCACGAGAAATTGATAATGCAGCGCACATGCTTTCTGGCCTATCAGAAATCAAACGCTCCGTTGAATACGGTAGTACCATTATCAATTCCATGGTGACGGGAGAGCCAAGCGTAATTTACGGCAACGTTATCAATGATAAACTCATTGAGAACCTACCTGAGGGTTGTGCCGTTGAACTCGCTTGCTTAGTCGATCATAATGGCGTGACTCCAACGCGTGTTGGCCATTTACCTGTTCAACTTGCCGCCCTAATGCGAACCAATGTGGGTGTACAAGAAATGGTGGTAAACGCCGTTTTAGAGCAGAATAGAGATCATATTTATCATGCTGCCATGTTAGATCCTCACACCAGTTCCGTGCTCGATATAAAACAAATACGTGCTATGGTGGATGAATTAATGGAAGCACATCGGGACTACCTACCCGACTACTTTTACCATTAACCTAACTGTAACTTTTGCGCTACTCTTTACTCAAAAATAATAAGCATCGAGTGGCGCTTATTTAGGATACCGATATGAAACCAACCAGTATCGAGGTGGCTAGACTTGCCGGCGTCTCTCGAACCACCGTATCCTTTGTATTGAACAATGTTAAAAAGTCTGGCATCAGCGAAGCAACTCGCACCAAAGTACTCAATGCGGCAGCAGAACTGGGTTATGAACCTAATGCGGCAGCCCAATCTCTTGCTTCTGGCTCGTCAGCCACCATAGGACTCGTGCTACCCGATATTCAACATCTTTATGTGGATGCCTTCTTGGCTCGTGTTGTCGCTTCTGTAGCGGAAGAATCTCGCGCGCAAAACATGAAATTATTAATCGAATCTACCGATGGCGAAGCGTCACAAAACTATCGAAGATTGGCAAAAAGTGGTCGAGTGGATGGCTTGATTGTCGTGAACCCTAGAGAAGGCGATTATAGAGAGCTCTCTGAGATCAATCGTTTATTCATGCCTCTTGTTGCCTTTGGCAGCCCATCACGTAGCATTGCAACGGGATACGAATTCAGTACAACCGGCAGTAATAACTTTGTCAATGCAAAACTAGCCGTTAACCATCTTATCCAACTCGGTCATAAAAAAATTGCTCATATTGGCTTCGCATCCTCTGCTTTTGCCAGTGTGCATTCTCGAGAAAGAGGTTGGTTAAGTGCTCTAGAAGAAGCCGGTCTGGAACAATACGCTGTCAAAGAATTTGCCAACTTAAGTGCCGACAGTGGATACCAAGCCTGCTTGCGTTTACTGCAAAAAAACATCCCCTTCAGCGCGATTTTTGTTGGTAATGACACCGTTGCATTTGGTGTCATGAAGGCTTTATTCGATAATGGCTTAAGAGTCCCAGAAGACATCGCCATTGTTGGCTATGATGACATTCCATTGGCCAACTTCGCCCCGGTTGCTCTCACCACCATAAAAACCTTCCCAGAAGAACATGGTCAGAAATCGGTGGCCATGTTGATAGAGCAGTTAAACGGTAGCACATCGGCAAAGCATCATAGAATTGAATCTCAGTTGATTGTGAGAGACTCTTGTGGTTCGAAGCTAACAACATAAAAAGCAGAATAAAAAGACGTTTCAGCAGACATCAATCATCCTCCGCAAATAGGGTTTCTATCTCATCCCATTGGGGTAATCGATGTTTTTAGGCGCCACATATAGTGTTAAACCTAGAGTTAAACCGACCGCATCTGGGTAACGTTACTGAATATCTAACGACCTGGTGAAGTGGCCATTTTCGATCAATGACAAGGTCGATTTATGAATACCTGCCTGCCCTGCGATCTGCTTTTGCGTTTTCTTCATCGCTTTGCGTGCGGCACAAATTTTCTCGCCGATTTCTTCTCGATCGGCCATTCTGCCATCCAAAACCGCTACTGACATATAAAAAGTTGCTATATAACAAACACATTAGCCGATTTAATGCTTCTTCTGATACACAGAGAAGTCGATGACATTGTCTTTGTGTTTAACGTCTTTGATCTTCTCAGAGCTGGATTTGGCGTTTTTAGAGTTGGTGTTTGTAGGCTTGGCATTCTTTTGATTCCGTTCGCCTTCCCCCAGATGAGCAACACCAACTGGCAAGGACTTGAGTAATTCAGCAAGGGCGGCGTCGGCGGCGTTGTCATCCAAGTCTTCTACCATATTGCCTAATGAGAAGTGTTGAACGTAATTTTTCACTTCCAACAAGTTCGGTGTGATGGTTTTTTCTGGATCAGAAGAATAGGCATTGAGCCATTGCAGTAAAAAAGCTTGAACAGGATAGAAGTGACCTTTTTGGCCTTTCGCATGACGGGGTATTTCACCGGTATAAAGGTTGAAGTCAAGTAAGTCCTCTTCCTCTTCGAGCATGAAGTCTTCGTAACAATGACGCTGCAAATACCAGGACACATCATTCATATGAGCTTGCGCGCTGCGATCGTTGCGTTGATAAAATAGCGCATTGTTACCTCTTTGATGGCACGCTTCTAAGGATTCAGCAATCTCTTCTACGTTCATATTATGGGGGGCGGTAATGCCCATAATATTCAGGTACAAATGCCCTTCAAAATCGTTTAAAAAACTGGCTACGTCCCCTTTTTGGGCGCTAACATAGTCATGCAATAACGTGTGTTGTAGTCCATCACCAGCAAGTATTTTTGCCGTTTCACCGATATACAGTGTACTAACCAATGCCACTCTGTGTCGTATGCCTTGGTTAGCCCTAACCGATCAGGAAACACCACACCATCTCTGGCCTGTTCGATGGATTCAGCAATGGTCTTGTGCGGTGGCGTTGCGACACAGGTGCGCTTTTCGCCTTTTACCGTGGTAGTAAAACACTCCATCGCGGCTTTCGTACAGTTAAATACCCACATTAGAGGCCTCCGGTCATGCGATTGGTAGGGAATACATTCTTATCAACTACCTGTTATTTTGCCACATAAGGACAAAAGCTCATTGGACTTTCGTTAAAAACAGCGTTTTTTGTCGGTATGTCTCCTTAGTCATGCTGTGAGCCTAATGGAATGCCCTGCTCTGGAGAATAAAAAAAGGCGAACCGATTAATTGGTTCGCCTAAAGCGGTTGTTACTTATCAGTTCAGGGAATCGAGATTGTTACTCAAGCATGTTGGTAGTAACCGTATTCATTTTCGTATTCTTCATAAATGTCTCGCGGCATTTTCTTCTGCGGTCTCATCTTATGAAAAGCGGCTTTTAATCGCGTGGCTTTGTGTTGTAGTCGTTCAATGCGTCGTGTCACCGTTCGGCTTGTACGGCTAGCAGCGCTGTCTATGGCCGAATACAAATCGGCTTGTTGCTCGCTTATTACCACTTCTTTTTGGCCATTGAGTTTGACCAGAACTTGGCAGTGCTTGTCTTCACCACCTTTCGGACCGTTGACATCGGTAAGCGTCACGGTCACTCGTTGAATATTGTCATAACGGGAATTCAAGGCAAAATTAAGACGACGTTTCACATACGCTTTTAAACTTTTGGTCAGCGCTAGACGACGTGCTTGGACTTTGATTCTCATCTTGTTCTCCTTCACTCATGAATGAGTAAGTTATGTTGGAAGTTTCACGTTACTCACAAAAACTCATAAGATATAATCGAATTATTTATGTAAACAATCAGCTTTTCTCGAAGTATTGGTGAAACATGATCAATTTCAAACATTTGCACTATTTCTGGATGGTGGCAAAACAAGGCAGCATTACAAAAGCCAGCGAGCATTTGCACATTACCCCGCAAACCATCAGTGGACAGATCGGCTTACTAGAAGAGCAACTGGGTAAAGAACTGTTTAGCAAGGTAGGCCGCAACCTCGCGTTGACCGATACGGGTCATATGGTGATGAGCTATGCGGATGAGATATTTTCCTTAGGCAGTGAGCTGGAGCAATCAGTACGCATCGCATCCACCGATAGAACGCAATTACTCAGGGTCGGGATCGCTGATTCTATTCCTAAATCCATCGCTTATCGTTTGTTGGCACCCGCTATGGCACTCGAAGATCCAATACGCTTTATCTGCAAGGAAAACAGTCTCGAAAGTTTATTAGGGGAATTGGCGTTGCATAAGCTGGATCTGATTATTGCCGATGGTCCCATTCCACCCCACTTGGGCGTGCGTGGCTATAACCACTTTTTGGGCGAATGTGGTACGTCTTTTATGGCGGCACCAAACCTAATAGAACAAGATAAAGCGGATTTTCCAAAGAACCTAATAGGTGCGCCTTTTTTGATTCCCAGTGATCAATCGTTAATACAAATTCAACTCTTACAATGGCTGGAAAAACACCATATTCATCCGAAAATCATGGGGGAATTTGATGACCGAGTCCTGATGAAAACCTTTGGTCAGGCAGGTGCGGGGGTGTTTATCGTGCCATCGGCTATTGCGAACGAAGTGGCTAAGCAGTTTCATGTGGAAGCCATCGGCAGCACCGAAGAAATACGCGAGCAGTTCTTCGCCATTGCCACCGAACAACGCCTTTCCAACCCAGCGCTGGTTGCCATCACAGACGCGGCAAAAGGCTGGTTAAAACATAAGTAACAACGCAAAGATAGCCGCACTTTATAGGCTATCTTTTACGCTTTTTTAGTTCGTTCTACTAGGTCAGACGGTTTCATTTGCCAAACCAGCTTGAAGCCTTTTGCCCCCAAATACAGGAACAAAATAGGAATCAAGACCGTATTAAACGCAAACAGTGCCAATAAGGTAAGGAAATCGTTGACGAGACCATTGAGCGTGCCCACGTACTCACTGACCTTGTCTTTAAAATGATTCAGGCCAAAAGCACTTTGCTTCATAGAAGCAAAAAACTTTGCTCTTCTGAATCCAGATTCTCTAAATCATCAATGGACGCTTGTAGCATACTAATCTTAATTTGGCTGGCTTGTATCGTCTGCTGAAGGCTATGGCGCTCATTCGCTAAAAGACTCTGCTCTGCTCGTAAATCCGCTAATATTTTGTCGTTATTAAAGACAATGTCTAACGTAGATAAGGTCTCTTTGCGAGCCGATATCTGACGATTCAGAGACGCATTTTGGGCCGTTAAATCCGCTAATCGTCCATTGTGCTCGGACAGCATTTTTTCTTGCTCGTTGAGCTTGGTTTGCACACTTTGTTTGTCTTTCTCCAAAGATTGTTTTAGATCGAATGCAACCCCTAGCCCCGTCGTGACATCATTCATATCAGCCGAATACACTTGAATTTTATCCATGGTTTGCGTCTTTTCATCACTTAAAAACGATGCATCAACCAGCGCTGACAGTAACACCACCAGTACCAATAAAAACTTCGCCCCCACGGCAGTAACAAAGACTTTATACGCCACTTCAGCAAAACGACTTTTGCACCAATATAAGTAGCCAAACAGCAAACCAGAAAACGTCACAAAGACTTTAAAATACACGGTGGAGATGATTTTAAGCAAAATACTTTGAAAGATAAGCGACGACACTGCGACCTTCATGACACCGGAAAAATCTTCGATCATGTCGTTAAATGGGTCTAATAACTCACCAATGGTTACAGAGCTGACAAACACACTGATTTGGATGCTTTGTAACACCGATACCGTCGCGTTAAACAACTTAGCCAAACCAAACGCACTTAACGCCTGCACTAAGGAAGAAGAGACATAGTCAGATGCTTTACTGTCAAGCAAGCCCCACCACGAAAAAACAATCGCCAACACAATGGCAAGGTAATAACCGTTTATTTTACCGAGTTGCTTAAGCACTTGTTTGCCCTCTTCCTTTGGATGTGTCTTTATAGCAGTTTAGACATGAAAAGAGCGACAAAAGATAGCAATGAATGTCACAGGACTGGTCAAAAATGGTACGCCCGAGAGGATTTGAACCTCCGACCTTCGCCTCCGGAGGGCGACGCTCTATCCAGCTGAGCTACGGGCGCATTAGGGTTGTCTGACGGGGATATCTTTGCATGGAGCAAAGTAGGCCAGAACAAATTTGAGTGCGTATTCTAAAGGAAATCCCTCAGGATTCCAGTGCTTAATACAATAATGTTAGCCCAAAGTGTTGATATTCTGCTTTTGCACTAAGATTTCGGACGACGAACGGGTCTGTGGTCGCTGCCCGATGGTGTTTTCGTCATGATTAGCCAATGGCGTGCATTTCTTTGACGACAAATTCGTTTACTAAGTCATCCGCTAGGGCAATGTAGGCTTTGATGTGCGCACTTTCCATGTGGTCATGCCAGACGTCGTAACCTGTCCAACGCTCTAAAAACACAAAGACATTTGGATCTTGGTTATCTTGATGTAGATCGTATTGCAAACACCCGGCTTCAGCTCGAGTTGGCGCGACCAAGTTTAATAAAGCACTTTTTAAGGGACTCCGCTTTACCTGTTTTCGCAGTGATGGTGGCCACTAAAGTGAGCACATTTTCCATTGTCATTCTCCATTACAGTACCTGACTGTTTTACAACGTGTGTATTGTCATTGCCTAACCATGACCGAATAGTCATCTGTCAGTACGGTTTTATCGTATAATGATTTGACTGTTAAGTCCTTAATCGAAAGAAGGAAGTACCGTGTTTTTTATCCGTCTGTTGCGTTCTTATCGGCCTCTTGCTCTGTCGTTTGGCGTTTGTTTACTCGCGCTCTTGCCCGCACATGGTCAAGCTTCTGAGGAAACAAACACCACAGCACAACCCTATTCTGGTCGTCCAGTGACGCAGATTTATAACACTTATTGTATTGCTTGCCATGTCAATGGCGTTGCAGGGGCGCCACGTATAGGTCATGCCGAAGAGTGGCAACCACGCATTGAAAAAGGTATAGATACTTTACTAAAAAATGCGACCAATGGCTTTAAAGCCATGCCACCAAAAGGTTTGTGCTTTGATTGCAGTGAAGATGAGCTGCGTGGTGCGATTCAATACATGATCGACAATAGCCCAAGCAATTAGCTATTTAGCATGGCTTTTAAGGCCGATAAAGACGCGAGGCCTCGTTCTTTTTTCGCGCTTTCGCCTTCGTCACCGCGCCCTTCCCAAACAAGATCTTCTTCTGGCAGTTCGTCTAAGAATCGGCTCGGCATGCAGTCGATTTCTTCGCCATATTGACGGCGTTTGGCGGCTAAGGTAATGCATAAGGTTTTCTTCGCTCGAGTGATCCCGACGTAAGCCAAACGGCGCTCTTCTTCAATGTCGTCGTTTTCAATGCTGTTTCTGTGCGGTAACAGTTCTTCTTCGCAGCCAATTAAGAAAACGTGAGGGTACTCAAGACCTTTAGAAGCATGCAGTGTTAACAGCTGAACCTTGTCTTCGTCTTCCTCTTCTTCTTGGCGTTCTAACATGTCGATTAATAACAGTTTACTGATGGCTTGATCCAAGCCTGCGCTTTCGTCCTCTTCCCATGCGGATTCCATCATGCGCTGGATAGAGTCCAGCAGGAAACGCACGTTTTCAATACGGCGTTCCGCCGCTTTTGTCGATGAGGTTTGTTCCTGAATCCAACTGTAGTAATCCATATCATGGATCATTTGCTCGATCACAGGCACAGGCGACGCACCGCCTTCTAAACGCTTACGCAATGTAGAGAGCCAACGTTCAAAATCTTGTAAGCTTTTTAATGAGCGCCCAGTAATGCTGTCTTCTAGCTCTTTATAGCCCGACGCTTCGAACAGGCTGATACCGCGCTCGGTGGCAAGGTTGCCGACTTTTTCTAACGTGGCTGGGCCAATTTCTCGACGCGGTAAATTAACAATGCGTAAAAATGCGTTGTCGTCTAATGGGTTGACCAAAAGACGTAAATAGCCCATTAAGTCTTTGATTTCGGCGCGGGAGAAAAAAGACGTGCCGCCGTTCATCTTATAAGGGATGCGATAAGCTTGCAGTTTGATTTCCAATAGTCGAGCTTGGTGGTTACCACGGTATAGGATGGCAAAATCTCGATAGGGAATATCATGACGTAGGTGCCGAGATTGTATTTCAGCCGCGACACGTTCGGACTCAGCGTCTTCGTTACGCGTTACCATGATACGGATCGGGTCGCCCTCTTCGTGATCACTCCACAAGGCTTTGTCGTAAATGTGTGGATTGTTGGCAATCAAGGTATTGGCGGCTTTGAGGATACGTTTGGTGGAACGATAGTTTTGCTCCAGTTTGACCAATTTTAAATTGGGATAATCCACCGACAAACGTTCCAAGTTTTCTGGGCGTGCCCCGCGCCAGGCGTAAATGGATTGATCGTCATCTCCCACTAGGGTAAAGCAGCGACGAAAACCCGCTAATAAGCGAATCAATTCATACTGACTGGCGTTGGTGTCTTGGCACTCATCCACCAGCAGGTAGCGTACCTTTTTCTGCCAACGCTCTCGCAACTCCTCGTCAGCCATTAACAGACTGACAGGCAACAAGATTAAATCGTCAAAGTCCACCGCATTGTAAGCACGTAAATAACGTTGGTATTGCACATACACTTGTGCGGCAAGCAAAAACTCTTCTGTGTCCGCATTGGTGATGGCTTCTTGCGGTGTTGTTAAATCGTTTTTCCAATTGGAAATGGTGTTCTGACAATACGCCGCTGCGTCCATTTGACCATTGAATTCTTTATCCAGAATCTCTTTGACCAAACTGAGCGAGTCTTGGGAGTCAAATAGGGTAAACCCTTCTTTTAGGCCAGCACGACGATATTCTTTGCGAAGAATCCGTAACCCTAAATTATGGAAAGTCGAAATACTCAAACCTCGGCTTTCTTGCTTTGATAACATGCCAACCACACGCTCTTTCATTTCACGTGCGGCTTTGTTGGTAAAGGTTACCGCAATGATGCTATTGGCTTTAAAGCCACAAGTTTGGATCAAATAGGCGATTTTCGTCGTAATTACACTGGTTTTTCCGGAGCCAGCGCCTGCCAATACCAGCAAAGGGCCATCAATTTGTTTGACGGCATCCAATTGACGTTCGTTGAGATTACGCAGACGTTGGGCTATGGAGAGTAATGGTTCGCTCATGGAAAACTCAGGCTCTGGCTATTAAAAATCAGCCGTAAGTGTACCCGACAATCGCCCGTCTCGCACTGAGAGAAAAAAACCAACGGGTGAAAAAAGGGACGCTCAAGTGGCATCCCTTTCATTAACACCAATTAGGTATTTTATTTAGACGTCTCTGTGTGGTGATTGTCCACAACAGGTCGACGGCTCCAATAGCTCGCCAACAAAGACCCTGAAATATTGTGCCAAACGCTGAAAATGGTGCCAGGTAAAGCCGCCATTGGTGTGAAAAATTTCACGGCAAGCGCTGCCGCTAAACCAGAGTTTTGCAAGCCTACTTCGAAAGCGATGGTTCGACAAATACGCGCATCAAATCCCAGCAAGTATGTCACCCAATAGCCTAAGATCAAACCAATGGCATTATGTAAAATCACCGCAGCGGCGACGATCATACCGACTTGAACGATCTTCGAAGCACTCAAAGCCACGACAATGGCAATAATCAACACGATGGCAAACATGGAGATATAAGGAAAAATCGGTTCGGCTTTGCGGACAAACTTCGAGAAGAAGGTATTAATCAGTACGCCACCAGCAACGGGCAAGAGTACGATTTTGAACAAGCTCATTAGCATTGACGCAACCGGCACGTCGACACTTTGCCCTATCATCAGCGAGACTAGGAATGGCGTTAACACCACGCCAAGCAGCGTCGAAATCGCCGTCATAGAAATCGACAAGGCGGTATCGCCTTTTGCCAGATAACACATAACGTTCGATGACGTACCACCCGCCACGCTACCAACCAGCAACATGCCCACGGTCAATTCGGTATCAAAGCCAAAAGCAAAGGCTACACAAAACGCCGCAATGGGCATCACCAAGAATTGCAATAACACACCTACACCGACGGCTTTACCGTTTTTCAATACTTGTTTGAAATCCGCAGGGCTTAAGGTCAAACCCATTGCCAACATAATGATGGTTAACAAAGGAACAATCTGAGAACTCAAGCCAGTAAACAAACTTGGCTGTAAAAAGGCGACGCCGGAAAGCAACAACGCCCAAAGGGGGAAAAGCTGAATTACCATAATACAAAACTCCACGTATGCCATTCGCCCTTGCCGCCAAGAACTCAGCAAACACGAATACGCAACCACTATTTAATTATTATGCGTCCCAAAACGGGAGGAGGATTGTAACCAAATGACCTAGGTTAAAACAGCTTTTATCGCCCACCTAAAAGAATCTAAACCCGTCAGCAGCATGCTGAATTAAGGCATAACGTCATGTCCTGCCTGTTCAAATAGTCATAAGATTTAAGAAGAGATAACCATGGATAAGGTTTTTTCCATTTTGCGGTAACTCAACGACTCCATTAAATGCGCTCTGGTCACGGGCGAGTCATTTAAGTCAGCCAAGGTCAAAGCCACTTTTAATACACGATGATAGGCCCGTGCAGACAGTTTGAGTTTTTCTAGGGCGTGCTGCATAAATTGCTTATCGTCATCGCTTAATGCACAAATGGCTTCGAGTTGACGCCCACTCAGTAAAGCATTTTGTACGCCTTGTCGAACTCTTTGCCTAGCCACCGCTCTTTCCACTCGTTCACGTACACTGGCACTAGACTCGCCTTCTTCTTGGGCATTGACCAAGACATCAGACGGTAAAGGTGGCACTTCCACATGTAAGTCGATACGATCCAAAAACGGTGCAGAGAGCTTTTTGAGGTATTTTTGGCTGGCGCTGGATTGGTAATAGTCCTGCCCACCATTATAAGCTTCGTTACTGGCGTTCATTGCGGCCACCAGTTGAAAGCGCGCAGGAAAAGACATCTGCCCACGCGCACGGGAGATATGCACCTCGCCGTTTTCTAATGGCTCTCGCAACACTTCCAATACTTTGCGGTCAAATTCGGGCAGCTCATCAAGAAAGAGTACGCCACAATGGGCTAGGGAGGCTTCACCCGGCTTAGGAATCGAGCCGCCACCCACCAAGGCGGCGGCCGAACAAGAATGGTGCGGCGAGCGGAATGGCCGTTCAGACCAGTGCCAATCCAGCCCCATTTTTCGTCCCGCTACCGACTGGACAGACGCCACAGCAAGTGCCTCAGCTTCTGTCATGGCTGGCATAATACTGGGCAAGCGTGACGCTAACATGGTTTTGCCAGTGCCTGCGAACTCAATAAATAATAGGTTATGACCGCCCGCAGCGGCCACTTCTAGGTACTCGTCTTGCTTGGTATTGGCCTTTTACATCACGCATATCTTTATGATCTAAAGGCAAAGGCTCAGCGGGTTTCGATACGCAAATTGGCAACTGAGTTTGTTTTAATAGATGCGCTGTTACTTGAGTAAGGTGTTTAGCAAACACAGCATTCCCTTCCACCAACGCCGCTTCTTGCTGATTATCGTCAGGCAGGATCAATTGTCGATTGGCATGGTGACAGGCGATAGCGGATGGCAAGAGACCAGAGACCCCGCGAATCTCTCCTGATAGGGCTAACTCACCAATAAACTCAGTATCTCGTAAGCTTATGTCACCCAGCTGACCCGATGCGGCCAATACACTAATAGCAATGGCCAAATCATAACGACCACCTTCTTTGGGCAAATCCGCGGGCGCTAAGTTTATCGTGACGCGGCGCGTCGGCCATTCAAAATGGCTATTGATAATGGCGCTGCGCACACGGTCTTTTGCTTCTCGCACCGCCGCTTCAGGTAAACCGACAATATTCAGTGCAGGAAGACCGTTGGAAATATGCGTTTCCACGGTGACCAAAGGGGAAGACACGCCCACACGGGCACGGCTGTAGATAGTGGCTAAACTCATAATCTCTCCTTGATATCATTATTTTTTTTGTGAAAAGCAATCCAGCGCATCACAAATGTCGTATAAAGTTTTACATGGTTAATGAGTGGATCTAATGGCAAAAAACCCAATAAACCCCAACAAGCTGCTTTTGTCCAAGTGGACCTCCACGTCGCCACAGCAGAAAGAAAAGCATTTCATCGTCACTCAATTAATAAGAGACGACGAAGAGACTGTGACAGAATGCGTGCTTGAGGCGGTGATAAACAAACAACAGTACGTTCACCCTTGGCGTGACCTAACGTCAGCGGACCATTGGCAACAAGGCTGGAAGTGATCAGCTACTCGCTTTCAGCTTTAACAAAGGCGCTCACCCTTATGAGCGCCTTTTTTTATTTTTTACTCGACTGTTCCAACTCATTTAAACGCGCTTCAAGCACCGCCAGTTTCTCACGGTATTTTGCAAGCATCGCAGCCTGTACTTCAAATTCTTCTCGGGTAACAAGGTCCATTTTGCTTAACGTATTGCGAGCCACTTCATGCAACTGTGCTTGAATCTCTTCTTTTGGCAGTTTGCCTAACGTCTCAGCGGCTTGCCCCAGACCGGTACCAAGCTGCTTTATAAATTGATCAATCATGTCATTCTCATTTTTCATCTTCATAATGCTCAATAGTATAGAAGCCAAAGTAAGGTGCAAACAAGTTATCTACCAAGGCTTCTCCTTAAATCGACTGAGTCAGTTTACTCCCCCCATTAATTGCCTCTTTTTTGTGCATAAAATCAAAAAATACCGCCTTACCATGAGCAAGAATCCTCTAAATAAGGCACAAAATTGGGACTCTTTCAAAATATTCTTTCTTTAACAGAAGCAACAAGATAGAGAGTCACTTATGAAATCCCCCTTGCTATCAGACAAAATTTGCACCAATAAAATGCAGTATTTGATGAACACACCCCATTATGCCGCACAATTTCAAGTCATACTGTGCTCTTTTTAATTTCAAAAAATCGACAAAATCCTTACAAAGCCCTTATTACATGGGAATGTCTATATATGGCACGCATATTGAATAAAGCTAAATACCTGCGATACGACAATAAAACTGACTTTTTAAGGAGACAGTGGGTATGAAGCTTATAACTGCCATCATCAAGCCATTTAAACTCGATGATGTTCGAGAAGCGCTTTCTGAAATCGGTGTTCAAGGTATCACCGTGACAGAAGTGAAAGGTTTCGGACGTCAAAAAGGCCACACAGAACTATACCGCGGCGCTGAATATGTCGTCGATTTTTTACCGAAAGTAAAAATCGAATTGGCCATTGCAGACGAAATGACAGACCAAGTGGTTGAAGCCATTACTGGCGCGGCCAACACAGGCAAAATCGGCGACGGTAAGATCTTTATCGTTAACCTTGAACAAGCGGTTCGTATTCGTACCGGCGAGACTGGTGTAGAAGCAGTTTAAGACTGCTCGAATTATACAAGCCTTTAGGGGGGCGAAACATGCAAGACCAAATTTTTCACTTACAATATGCCATGGATACCTTCTATTTCTTGGTGTGTGGCGCGCTGGTTATGTGGATGGCAGCCGGATTTGCCATGTTGGAAGCGGGTTTAGTACGCGCTAAAAACACCACGGAAATTCTTACTAAGAACGTGGCCCTGTTTGCCATTTCTTGCATCATGTACCTAGTGTGCGGCTACTCCATCATGTACGGTGGCAACTGGTTCCTAACAGGTATTCAAGACGTTGATGTTGCTTCAACGCTAACAGACTTCGCAGGCCGTGAAGGTGGATTTGAAGGTGGCTCCATTTACTCTGGCGCTTCTGACTTCTTCTTCCAAGTGGTGTTCGTTGCAACAGCCATGTCTATCGTATCAGGTGCCGTTGCTGAACGTATGAAGCTTTGGGCCTTCCTAGTTTTTGCGGTTGTGATGACAGGTTTCATCTACCCAATGGAAGGTAACTGGACATGGGGCGGCGGTTCTGTATTCGGTATGTTCAGCCTTGGCGACCTAGGTTTCACTGACTTTGCAGGTTCTGGTATCGTTCACATGGCTGGTGCCTCTGCGGCTCTCGCTGGTGTATTGGTGCTGGGTGCTCGTAAAGGCAAATATGGTCCTAACGGTGAAGTTCGTGCCATTCCTGGTGCTAACCTACCACTAGCAACGCTAGGTACGTTCATCCTTTGGATGGGTTGGTTCGGTTTCAACGGTGGTTCTGTTCTGAAACTTGGTGACATCGCTAACGCAAACGCGGTTGCTATGGTGTTCTTGAACACAAACGCAGCAGCGGCAGGTGGTGCAATTGGCGCGCTTATTCTCGCTCGTATTCTGTTTGGTAAAGCCGATCTAACCATGCTTCTAAACGGCGCGTTGGCAGGTTTGGTTGCTATCACTGCAGGTCCAGATACTCCATCTGCATTGGGTGCGACGCTAATCGGTCTTGTGGGTGGCTTGATTGTGGTTGTGTCTATCCTGACCCTAGACAAGCTTAAAATTGATGATCCAGTGGGCGCGATCTCTGTTCACGGTGTGGTGGGTCTTTGGGGCTTACTAGCGGTACCACTCACTAACGATGGAACCACATTCGGCGGACAAATCGCTGGTGCACTAACCATCTTTGTATGGGTATTCGTAACAAGCTTAGTGGTTTGGTTGGTCATCAAAGCCATCATGGGTGTTCGCGTTACTGAAGAAGAAGAGTACGAAGGTGTTGACCTTTCTGAATGTGGTATGGAAGCGTACCCTGAATTCAGCAAGAAATAATCTCTTCTCTACCCCTGTAATCGTATTATTAAAACCCTCGCCTTGGCGGGGGTTTTCTCTTTTATTGCCAACTAGAATCACGTTTCCCCTTCTCATACAGACTACAAAACTACTTACTCACGCCGATACGCGTTATCATAGCGTCATACAGTTAATGAAAATCCAAAGGAACGACAATGCACGACGATTTACATTTAACCATTCGTAACCTGACTAATGATGATTACGACGAAATTAAAGTACTGATGGATAAGGTCTATCATGACATTGGCGGTGCTTGGCCTAAACACACTATCCACCAACTCATCAGTGTTTTTCCGGAAGGACAAATTTGTTTAGAAGATCATGGCAAAATTGTCGGTCTTGCTTTGTCCGTTCAGGTTAGTTACCAACGATTCAGCAACCCTCATACCTATGACGATCTGGTTGATCAAAAAGAAAATATTTTAAATGACCCTATGGGCGATGCCATGTATGGCTTAGACGCCCTAATCGCACCAGAGTACCGAGGCTACCGTCTTGGCCGTCGTTTGTACGAAGCCAGAAAAGAACTGTGTCGTCAGCATAATTTGCGCGCTATCTTAGCGGGCGGTCGTATTCCCAATTATCACGAACACGCCCACGAGATGAGTGCTGCGGAATACCTAGAAGCGGTTCGTGAGCGTAAAATTTACGATCCTATTTTAACCTTCCAATTGTCTAACGACTTCCAAGTCACACGTTTATTGAAGCGCTACATGCCAGAAGATGAAAAGTCTCAAGGCTACGCCACCTTATTGGAATGGAAAAACATCTTCTTCGAGCCAGATACCAACGTCATTCGCTCACGTAAAACCCAAGTTCGTATCGGCGCGATTCAATGGCAAATGCGTGAAGTGGAAAGCGTTGATGAGCTATTGAAGCAAGTCGAATACTTTATCGATGCGGTATCGGATTACAAAAGTGACTTTGTTTTATTCCCTGAGTTTTTCAATGCGCCCTTAATTGGATTGAGTCCAGACCAAGGTAACCAAACCGAAGCGATTCGCTTTTTAGCCAGTTTCACTGAACGCTTTATCAATGAAATGTCACAATTTGCGGTCAGCTATAACATCAACGTTATTACGGGTTCTATGCCTGTCATCGAAGACGAAATCGTCTATAACGTCAGCTACCTATGCCGTCGTGATGGTACCGTGGAAGAGCAGAAAAAAATCCACATTACCCCCCATGAACGTCGTGATTGGGTCATCGAAGGCGGTAACGATTTACGCGTTTTCAACACTGATGCGGGCCGCGTCGGTATTTTGATTTGCTACGATGTGGAATTTCCTGAACTTGGCCGCTTACTCGCTGCACAAGACATGGACATTTTATTTGTTCCCTTCTGGACCGATACTAAAAACGGTTACTTGCGTGTGCGTCGTTGTGCTCAGGCTCGCGCCATTGAAAACGAGTGTTATGTGGTCATTTGCGGTAGCTGTGGCAACCTCCCACAGGTCGAAAACCTGGATATTCAGTACGCCCAAAGCTCGGTTTTCTCACCGTCTGACTTTTCTTATCCACACGATGCGGTGATGGCGGAAACCACGCCAAATACCGAAATGATCATGTTTTCTGATTTAGATTTGGACAAACTGAAACTGACACGCAGTGAAGGCTCGGTGAACAACCTAAAAGACCGTCGTACCGATCTTTATTCGGTTATATGGAATCAGTCGAAATCATAAAAGTCGTGTTTGCCTGTGATAATATGGACGTTATCACTACACTCCACTGTATTAGAGACTCTCATGGCCAAAGCAAAAACTGCCTTTGTATGTAATGAATGCGGCGCCGACTACGCAAAATGGCAAGGGCAATGCCAAGCCTGCGGCGCGTGGAATTCCCTATCTGAAATCCGTTTAACATCAGGTAAGACCTCTGCCCGCGTCTCCGCCAGTCAAGATCCACGTTATCAGGGTTACGCTGGTGCGGTGACAGGTATTCAGAATTTATCTGACGTGGATTTAGGCGATGTGCCACGCTTTAGTTCAGGCGCCAATGAGTTTGATCGCGTATTGGGTGGTGGCTTGGTTCCTGGTGGTGTGGTACTGATTGGGGGACATCCGGGTGCCGGCAAAAGTACCTTATTACTGCAAACTATGTGTTGGCTAGCACAACAGCAAAGTGCGCTTTATGTAACGGGAGAAGAATCCCTTCAGCAAGTCGCCATGCGGGCGCAACGCCTTGGTTTACCAACACAAAACCTAAAAATGCTGTCGGAAACCAATGTTGAAGCGATTTTAAACATCGCTCAACAAGTCAAACCCAAAGTCATGGTAATCGACTCGATTCAGGTCATGCATTTGGATGGCGTGGAATCCGCTCCGGGGAGTGTCTCTCAAGTACGTGAAAGCGCGGCGGTATTAACACGCTTTGCCAAGCAAACCCAGACAGCGGTATTACTGGTGGGTCATGTTACGAAAGACGGCTCTTTGGCTGGGCCAAAAGTTCTTGAACACATGGTAGATTGTTCTGTATTGCTAGAAGGCTCAGAAGATTCACGCTTTCGAACCCTTCGTGGTATGAAAAACCGCTTTGGTGCAGTGAATGAATTAGGCGTGTTTGCCATGCTCGAAAATGGCTTAAAAGAAGTCAAAAACCCAAGTTCTATTTTCTTGAACCGCAGTAAACATCCCGCTGCCGGCAGCCTAGTGATGGTGGTTTGGGAAGGCACTCGGCCTCTTTTGGTGGAACTGCAAGCCCTGGTCGATGATTCAGCTCTAGGCAACCCAAGACGCGTTACCGTGGGATTCGATCACAATCGTCTTGCTATGCTGCTAGCGGTATTGCACAAGCATGGCGGCCTACTAACATCCGATCAGGATGTGTATTTGAACGTAGTGGGTGGTGTTAAAGTTTTGGAGACCAGCGCGGATCTCGCGGCTATTGCTGCTGTGGTCTCTAGCTTCCGTGACAGAGTATTACCCCATGACTTAGTGGTACTTGGGGAAGTCGGTTTATCGGGGGAGATTCGCCCTGTTCCCTCAGGACAAGAACGTATTAGTGAAGCAGCCAAACACGGTTTCACACGAGCCATCGTTCCCAAAGCCAACTGCCCGAAAAAGCCCATTGAAGGCATGAAAGTCATTGGCGTAGAACGCTTATCGGAAGCGCTTGATGCGATTTTCGAGAATTAATCCTTGAAGCACCCCATTTAAGAGTCAAAAAGATCGACGATGGGGTCGTCTTCCATGCCATAAGGTAATGCCTTAGCAGTGTCAGCTTCCAATCTATCTTGGCGGGCTTTGATTAAACGTGCTCGACGTTGTTTGCATAGATCAAGTACATGATGGCGTGCTTCATTGGTCAACGAAAACCAGTGAAAGCGCTCTTCTCGGCTGCGCAAACAACCTTTACAAAAGCCCGTTTTACTGTTTTCACACACTCCACGACAAGGGCTTTCTATGGTAAATAACTCTATTTGCTCCATAACCCTCTCGCTTCAAACGCTATTTTGTTACTAGCTGGAAATCATACACCTCTTCTGGTGACAAAAAATACACTCTGTCAGCAGGGGCGGCATCTAATGAAAACCAATAAAATCGCTCTGGTACGCCCATTTCTAAATAAAAATTCACATAGGTAGCATGTATAGGATCCGTTACATTGAGTGTCGTCGCGGCGATTTTTGTGCCATCAGACCAAGCATGTACCCCAACACCCGCTCCCGCACCGATACTTCTCTCCACACCGCCTAAAAATAAATCCACGCCACCGGAAAGAACATACCCAGTTGGTGCAATATGGGTGTTTAAACCGAGATGCCGAATCAAGCGCGCACCTTGCATTGTCGCTTGCTGATCAACCGAGCCTGACACATCCACTAATACGATATCCGTCACATTCGGGTTTTCACGCACCAGAGCACTCAACTGTTGCACCAAATCATGGCCCAAAACACCCGATAGATAAGCTGAATTACCTTCCACTTCGATACTTAGTACATTGCCAACTTGTGGCTCTAAACGCTTCTCGACTGGTGCCGCACAACCCACCAATATCACCACGGCCAGCAGCGGTAACCATGATGCTATTCGATTTATTAAAAAAGCCTTATTTGTCATACACCATCCTGTGATTTAAAGGTTTCTACACAATAGTAGACCATAAAAACCCTCTATTCATACCGATATCAAACATTAATGGATAGAACAAATGTAAAGCCCCAAAAAAATAGCCACCCCTTATAAAAAGGGCAGCTATTAAAAAGCATTTCTCATAAAAAATGCCTGAGATAAGCCATTTATTTAAGAAGGAAAAGAAAAGCTCTTGCCTTCACGAACGCCAGCAGATGGCCAACGCTGAGTAATGGTTTTGCGCTTAGTATAAAAACGCACGGCATCAGGACCATAAGCATGAAGATCCCCAAACAAAGAGCGTTTCCAACCCCCGAAACTATGGTATGCCACAGGCACTGGTAACGGTACGTTAATACCGACCATGCCCACTTCAATATGGTCAGAGAAATAACGCGCGGCCTCTCCATCACGGGTAAAGATACAAGTACCATTACCATATTCATGGTCATTAATTAATGTCATGGCCTCTTCCATGGTATCCACTCGAACCACTTGTAATACGGGGCCAAAGATCTCTTGCTGATAGCTGTCCATATCTTTGGTCACGCCGTCAATCAATGTCGCCCCCACAAAAAAGCCTTTTTCGTAACCTGCAACCTGAGGATGACGTCCGTCTACTACCACGGTGGCACCTTGCAATTCCGCGCTGTCAATAAACCCCACCACCTTATCTTTGTGTTCTTTGGTAATAACAGGACCAAAGTCATTGGTTTTGTCTGAACATTCGCCGACTTTGAGCGGTTTCATGGCGGCGGCCATTTTACTCACCAAGGCATCGCCTGCCGCTTTACCCACCGCGACGGCGACAGACAAGGCCATACAGCGCTCACCAGATGAACCAAACGCCGCACCAAGGAGCTGACTAACGACGTTATCCATGTCGGCATCTGGCATCACAATGGCGTGGTTTTTCGCTCCGCCCAATGCTTGGCAGCGTTTGCCATTGGCGCTGGCTTTGCTGTAAATGTATTCGGCAATCGGTGTCGAACCGACAAAGCTCACAGCTTTTACTCGCTTGTCTTCCAATAAGGTATCAACCGCCACTTTATCGCCATTGACCACGTTAAAGACACCAGCTGGTAAGCCAGCTTCGTGTAGTAACTCAGCAATAAATAACGCCGTGCTTGGATCGCGCTCCGAGGGTTTCAAAACAAAGGTATTACCGCACACAATGGCCATTGGAAACATCCATAAAGGTACCATAGCAGGGAAATTAAAAGGCGTAATGCCCGCGACCACACCTAATGGCTGGAATTCGCTCCAAGAATCGATGTTTGGGCCGACATTTTTGCTGTACTCACCTTTCAATAATTCTGGCGCACCGCAGGCGTATTCGACATTTTCAATACCGCGTTGCAACTCACCCGCGGCGTCATGACAAATTTTGCCATGCTCAGCGCCAATCAGTTGACAAATTTTATCCGCATGTTTTTCTAATAACGCTTTGTAGTTAAACATGATACGAGCACGTTTTAAGGGCGGAGTATTGCGCCATTCTGGGTAAGCGGCTTGAGCCGCTGTAATCGCCTCTTCAACGGTTTCTCGGGAAGCAATGGCCACTTTTTTCGCCACCGCTCCAGTAGCTGGGTTAAATACATCTTGAGTACGTTCAGCTTGTTCTGAGTACTTACCGTTTATCAAATGCCCAATGATTTCCATGGTTACTCCCTACTCTAAAAAATTCGTTTTCATGGTTTAACTCCACACGATAAAGAGAAAAACACTGTCTGTTGACACTACTATGCCTATGGTAATAGATTATAAAAAGTTGAATTTATTAACGCTTAGTTAATGAATTACTTAACTATAAAACGAATCAATGATGCCGCATTAGCAGTGGGCACAATGGGGAAGAAGGTGAACCAATTTCATAGCCAAATAAGCGACGCGGACCTGCGCATATTGCGTATATTCCGTACTGTGGTCGAATGCGGCGGTTTTTCCGCTGCGGAGGTTGAGCTAAACATCAGTCGTGCCGCAATCAGTATTGCCATATCCGATTTGGAAACTCGCTTAGGCTTTCGCCTTTGCCAACGTGGACGATCCGGTTTCTCTTTGACAAACGAAGGCAGTCAGGTATACGACTACACTTTACAGCTGTTATCTTCGATAGAAGACTTCAGAACCAACATCAATGCTCTCCACCAACACTTAAAAGGCGAGGCTCAATATTGGCATCACAGACAATCTTGTGACGCTTCCTCATACTCGAATTACCCGTACTCTGGCCAGTCTAAAAGATAAGGGACCGCACGTTACAATCAATATTCGCATGATCCCACCCACAGACATAGAGCGTGGCGTATTAGATGGTCGTTTGCATGTTGGTATCGTACCAGATTTAAAAATCCTCAGTGGTTTGGATTACCACCCACTTTATGAAGAAACCTCTAAGCTTTATTGTAGCGATACTCATCCGTTATTCACTATGGCGGATCAAACCTTTTCAAAAGCCAAACTCAAGGAGTTTGACGCCGTATTGCCCGCCTATGCTCAAACCCCAGAAATAAAAGCCCAACACCAGCCGCTTACGGCAAGCGCGACGGCCACGGACAGAGAAGGCATTGCTTTCCTTATTTTAACTGGCCGTTATATCGGTTTTTTACCTGATCATGTCGCTGAGCGCTGGATACGCGATGGAAGAATGCGAGCCATTTTGCCAGAACAATGTCATTACATTACACAATTCTCCGCGATTACACGAAAAGGCGCACGTGCTAATCTGATATTGGAAACCTTTTTAAAAGAGTTAGAAAAAACATAACCAGATATTCATTTATAGCATATCTTTAATATATATTTAAAAATTCATATCCTTATACAAGAGATATAAAATGGATTCATTATCGTATCCAGATCTTCTAATATATGGAGTCATGCATGAAGTGCGTAAAGCGAAGCAATTTAATAATGGGGATCACCTTTGCGGCCTCACTATTTTTATCGGCCTGCTCATCCGATCAAAACGATGACGTGGTTGTCGAAAAAGACATTGTCCGCCCTGTTAAACTGATCACCATTGAGTCAACCGACGCGATTAACATTCGACGCTTTCCCGCTGAACTAAAGGCAAGCGAAGAAGCCGATCTGGCGTTTCGTGTTGGTGGCCAATTGATGCAGCTGAACGTTGTATCAGGTCAAAGAGTGAAAAAAGGCGAGCTATTGGCTTCTCTTGATCCCACTGATTTCAGGCTAGAGGTTGAGCTTGCTCAAGCGAATCAGTATTTAGCTGACGCACAGTTCAAACGCATTCAAACTATTTTCAAGCAAAATGCCACCACAAGATCAGAATACGATTCGGCTAAAGCCTCATTGGACCAAGCCAATAACGCCTTACAATCGGCAAAAAATCAAATGCAGTACACACAAGTCTTTGCACCATTTGATGGGGTTATCTCTTCTGTTAGCACCGAAAATTTCCAATACGTGAGTGCCACGCAGACCTTAATGCACATTCAAAACATCGACAACCTTGATGTTGAGTTCCAAGTACCTGAAAGCCTAGTGGTGAGCATTAAAAGCACTCATTCAAATTACAAGGCAAAAGTAGTGGTTGATGTGGCACCAGAAGAAGAGCTTTACGGTGCTTATAAAGAACACAATACCACACCCGATGATACCACAATGGCTTATGACGTTACCTTAAGCCTAATCAGACAAAGCAAGGCAACAAACACTCTACTACCAGGTATGACAGCGAACGTCGATCTTGACCTCAGCACTATTCTAGGAACAAAGAAACACATTACAGTACCGGTCGAAGCAGTACTGCGCCATGAAGACACGAGTACGGGGCAATCCAGTAGCACGGTTTGGGTATTCAATAGTGATAATAATACGTTGGAAGCTAGAACGGTCACGCTCGGTTCTTTACAAGGTAACCATGTGGAAATTATCTCTGGATTAAACGCTGGCGAACAAATCGTTGCGGCGGGTGTTTACAGCTTAACAGAGACCATGCAAGTTCGTCCTTGGACACGTGAGCGAGGCCTATAATGGATATTGCAGCCTATTTTATAAATCGTAAAGTCACCAGTTGGATGGTTACGCTGATTCTGCTAGTCGGCGGTATCATTGCGTTTACCAACTTAGGACAGCTTGAAGACCCAGAGTTTACCATTAAGGACTCATTGGTCATCACGTATTATCCTGGCGCGTCTCCAGAACAGGTCGAAGAAGAAGTCACTTATCCAATTGAGCGTGAATTACAAAACTTGCCCTATGTGGATAAAATCACGTCTACGTCAAAAGCAGGTTATTCTAAAGTTCAGTTGACGATTAAAGACACTTATCGCGCCCAAGAACTAAAACAAATTTGGGACGAAGTGCGTAAAAAGATTCGTGATATATCTGGTAACTTCCCGACAGGCGTTGGCACACCTATTGTTGTCGATGATTTTGGCGATGTATATGGTGTCATGCTGGCTGTTCATGGAGAAGGCTATCCCTACAAGGATTTAGAAAACTACGTAGATTACGTCAAACGAGAATTGGTTCTTGTTGATGGCGTTGCCAAAGTCACCGTAGCAGGCGAGCAGGACGAACAGGTTACCATTGAAATTTCACGCTCCAAACTGGCTAACATGGGGATTTCACCCAGCCAATTAGAAGATCTGCTGAAAAATCAAAATAATGTGTCCAACGCTGGCAAAGTGAGAGTCGGCAGCGAATACATTCGTATTAGCCCTACTGGGGAATTTCAAGATATTTCCGAATTAGAAAATCTTATTGTTGGCACCCCCATTGACGGCAACCTTATACGCTTGAGTGATATCGCGACCATTAAGCGCGAATACGCCGATCCCAAAACACACATAGTCAATTTTGATGGCGCAAAATCTTTGCTGTTAGGCGTGTCTTTTTCTGCCAATGTGAACGTGGTAGAGGTCGGTAAAGCCTTAGAAGAACGAATTGCTGAGTTAAAATACCAGCAGCCGATTGGACTCAGCATGGACCCTATTTACTTCCAATCTAAAGAAGTAGATCGCTCTGTCTCTAACTTTTTACTTAACCTAGTCGAAGCCGTTGGTATCGTTATTCTGGTACTATTGGTTTTCATGGGCATTCGCTCAGGCATCTTGATCGGTATTATTCTTTTATTGACCATCCTTGGCACTTTTATTGTCATGGACTATTTCAAAATCAACCTACAACGAATCTCCTTAGGTGGACTTATTATCGCCTTGGGGATGCTGGTCGATAACGCCATCGTGGTCACCGAAGGAGTACTGATTGGTCTACAAAGAGGCATGACCAAGCTGCAAGCCGCCAGCGCTGTTGTTAAGCAAACTAAATGGCCATTGCTTGGTGCCACTGTGATCGCCATCACCGCCTTTGCACCAATTGGCTTGTCTCCTGATGCCGTGGGCGAGTTTGTTGGTTCGTTGTTCTATGTATTATTAATTTCCCTGTTTTTAAGCTGGATTACCGCCATCACACTGACGCCGTTTTTCTGTGATTTATTCTTTAAAGAAAGCATCGCAAACAGAAATAGTGACGCAACAGGAGAAGATACAAAAGTAGACCCATACCAAGGTTTTATATTTACCGGTTATAAATGGTTGTTAGACAAAGCCATGCACTACCGTTGGATGACGGTCATTCTCTTGGTTGGTTGTTTGGTGGCATCGGGATGGGCATTCCAGTTTGTTAAACAAGCGTTCTTTCCACCTTCAACCACGCCGATGTTCTATATGGACATTCAAATGCCTGAAGGCACCCACATAGAAGACACCTATAAAAAAGTACAAGATATTGAACAAGACTTGTTGAAAGATGAGCGTATTGAGAACGTCACTTCTACAACAGGACAAGGCGCGTTACGCTTCATGCTGACCTATGATGCCAAGCAAGAAAACGCCAGCTATGCGCAATTTATTGTTCGAACCAAAACGGAAGAATCGATACCAAACTTGTTTAAAGACCTTCATTACAAAATGCAAGAAGAGTATCCTGAACTGGAAGTCAAATTGCAGCGCTTACAGTTAGGCCCCTCTACTGGTGCCAAGCTTGAAACCCGTATTAGCGGACCAGATCCGAAAGTTCTGCGTCAACTAAGCGCACAGGTTCAGGAGATTTATCGCGCAGATGGCGGACTAGAAAATATTAAAGACGATTGGCGCCAGCCTGTTAAAGTACTTCGCCCTATTTTTAATGATGCTCAAGCACGACGTTTAGGCATCAGTAAAACCGAGCTAGACGATGTACTGTTAACGAACTTTACCGGTTCTCAAATTGGCTTATATCGTGAAGGCACCGATCTTCTCCCCATCGTTCGCAAAGCGCCAGCCAATGAGCGTGTGTCCATTGACCAAATCCGTGACTTGCAAATTTACAGTCCGGCATCTGGCTCCTATGTGACATTGTCGACTCTAGTGTCCGGTTTTGAAACGGTCTGGGAAGATCCAATTATCGAACGTCGAGATCGTAAACGAACAATCACTGTCATGGCTGACCCTAAAATCTTAGGCGATGAAACGGCCATGTCGATCTTCACTCGCACTCGTGGGGCGATTGAAGCGATCAAGTTGCCACCGGGTTATACACTCGAATGGGGGGCGAATACGAGAGCAGTACTGACGCCCAAGCCAACATATTTAAGGCTTTACCATTGGGTTACTTGTTCATGTTTATTATCACGATATTGTTGTTTAACTCAATTCGTGTACCGCTGACGATTTGGTTCTGTGTACCTTTAGCCTTGATCGGTGTTTCTACTGGCTTATTGGTGATGAACTCCGCTTTCAGCTTTATGGCGCTACTCGGATTCTTGAGTTTATCGGGCATGACGGTGAAGAACGGTATCGTACTTGCTGATCAAATCAATTATGAACTTGATCAAGGCACCGAAAAATACGAAGCCATCTTCAACTCGGCAGTAAGCCGTGTTCGACCTGTCTGCATGGCAGCCGTCACGACGATTCTGGGGATGATTCCATTGCTATTTGATGGTTTCTTTGAAGGCATGGCAGTGGTTATTTCGTTTGGCCTAGGCTTTGCGACCATTTTGACGCTTATCGCGGTACCCGTGTTTTACACCTTACTATTCCGTGTCAAATATCGTCACCATAGCGAATTCGACTAATCGCTAGCTACTTTGGTAGAGCCTTAGTGTCCCTAGGCATTAAGGCTCTTGATTTACAACTACGCTATCTTATCGAGAAGATTATGCACCTAGACGACATTTTAAAGCTGGACATAAAACTACTCGTTGCTTTCGTAACCATCATGGAAGAAGGCAGTGTGTCACGGGCAGCAGAAAGACTGAATGTGACTCAGCCTGCTCTCAGTAAGAGCCTACAAAGACTTCGTGAGTCTCTTTAAAGACTCACTCTTCACGCGTCAGGCTTATGGATTAACGCCCACGGCAAGAGCATCCGAGCTGCAAGATTTGATTCAGCCCATTTTAAGTTCTTTGTCAGAACTCATGAACCCTAACTCTCTGGATTTAAAAACCCTAGATAGACGCTTCAAATTGCGTGCTGACGAAGGCGATTTGGAAAACTTTATTGATCCTCTGCTGGCATCTTTGCAATATCAGGCACCTAATTTACGCTTATCCATCAGCTCTTGGGGAGACTCACAGCTGGATGAGCTGGTTTCAGGCAATGTCGATCTGGGGATTATGCGCGTCAGTGATACACCGGAAATGTTCGCAGCAAGCTAATCGGCTACATGGAAGCCTGTATCGTGCTCAGTGAAGCTCACCCACTCTTTCACAAAGACGAGGTGACATTAGAGGAATTGCTGCGTCATAAGGTCGTCACCCACCATTTACGCAGCCACCGTCATAGCTCTTTCTCAAAAACCGAACAAAAACTTAAGCAACAAGGCCACGTTATACTGCCCAGCTTAGAGACAGATAGCTTAATGGTCGCCATGCAAGCGGTAAAGCGCGGTATGGCTTTGGTCACCTCACGCTCTATCGGTGATTTGTTCCTGCAAGTGATGTGTGAAAAAGCCCATTTTTATCCAGTCAAGTTGTTGCCTATCCCAAAAGAAGTATTAGATCTAGACGAATACGATGGGCGTCATCCTATTCATATTTTTTGGCATGAACGCTTTAACAATGATCTTGCGCATCGCTGGTTGAGAGAGCAGATTATTTACTTTATGCGTGAATCCCCTTGGATGCATCCGCCAATCTAAATAAACGACTCAGATCAAAATAGCCATTATCCCGCGTCGCGCTGCGAACGAAGAAAATCAAAACGCGGGATATTTTCGCCATTAATGCATACTGTTTCTTGAAACATGCTCAGTGGTCTTGCCCACCAGCCAAACTCACCATACATAGCTTGATAGACTACTAATTCTTCTTCCGTTTCGCTGTGTTTAACCACACGCTCTACCCAATATAGAGCCCCTTTATAATGTTGATAAACACCTTGTCTCATAATCAAAACCGCCATACTTTAAAAAAATCGACCAATTCAAGCCAATAAGCAGAAAAACCTGTCGCAAATACACAAGTCTCCATCTTACAGCTCATCTCGAACTCAGCAATAATACTCAGCATCTAGAAGAAGACACTAAAGAACTCTCATTCAGTGTCCACAATGAATAATAGGATGACCCTATGTACCTTGTACGTCCAGCAGACTTTGCCGATTTACCTGCTTTGGAGCGTCTTGCTCAACAAGCTGGCATTGGTATTACCAACTTCCCTGCTAATAGAGAACGCTTGAACGACAAAATTGCCTCTTCACGCCGCTCTTTGCAAACCGACGTGATACAGCCAGGAAACGAATCCTACTTGTTTGTGCTAGTGAATACCAATAACAGTGAAATCGTCGGTTGTTGTGGCATTGATGCCATGGTGGGCGTTGATACCCCGTTTTACAGCTATCGCATAGACGAAGTCGTACATGCCTCACCACAGCTGCAAATTCATAATCGCATTCCTGCCCTTTTTTTATGCCATGACTATAGCGGAACAAGCAGGCTCATCGCACTGGTGGTCGATAAAGCTCACCAGAATCCGACCGCCATGTCACTGTTGTCCAAAGCACGATTGCTGTTCATTGCTCGCTATCCAGAGCGCTTTACCAAACGTTTATTTGCCGAATTACGTGGTGAAAATGACCAACAGGGTCAATCTGCATTTTGGGATGCGCTTGGCAAACATTTTTTTACCATGGACTTTAAAAAAGCAGACTATCTTTCAGGGGTCAGTAACAAACACTTTATCGCCGAATTAATGCCGCGCTATCCGATTTATGTCCCAACCTTGCCTGAGGCCGCACAAGACGTCATAGGTGTCGTCCATGAAGAGTCCAGTCAAAGTGCTGACATTCTTCTAAACGAAGGCTTCGAGTTCCGCGGTTACGTGGATATTTTTGATGCTGGACCCACCATAGAGGCACGTACAGAAAGCCTTCACACTATTGCTGAGCAAAAAATGGGCAAAGCGTTAACACTGACCGAAAGCAGTAAGGTACCGATGCATCTTATTTCAGCAGGACATCTGGAAACCTTTCGAGTCACAGCCGCTTCCGCTGAGCCACAAGTCGCGGGATTAGCACTCGAAAAAGCCACTCAAGACAAATTGGGCATCTCCTCTGGAAGCCGAATCCAATGGGTCGCTCTATAATATTAATAATCATATATAAAAAATTTTTGCGCCGCTCACAGCGCTTAATTATAAAAAAGGATACTCATCATGATGGTCATACGCCCTATCTGTCAAAATGACCTAAAGTCACTTTATCGACTTGCAGAAAAGACTGGCATTGGCTTTACCTCCTTGGTAACCGACGAAGCGGTACTGCAAAAAAAATTGACGGAGCCATACGCTCTTTTGCCAAAGAAAATGTCGTATCACCAAACAACGAAGACTATCTTATGGTGCTCGAAGACAGCACCACCGGAGATATTGTCGGCACCTGTGGCATATTGGCCACGGTTGGTTTAGACGAACCCTTTTACAGCTATCATCTCGGCACCATCACCCATGCCTCAAGAGAATTAGGCGTTCATAATGCTATCCCGACGCTGATACTCAACAACGATTTCACCGGCTGCAGCGAAATTTGCACCTTATTTTTAGAAGAAAACTACCGCCATTCTAAAAACGGCCAGTTACTGTCAAAAGCGCGCTTTATGTTCATGGCGCAATTTCCTGAACGTTTTACGGAAAAAGTCTTCGCGGAAATGCGTGGTGTCAGTGATGAAAACGGTGTATCGCCCTTTTGGGAAAGCCTTGGTCGTCACTTTTTTTCCATCGATTTCAAGGAAGCGGATGAATTAACCGCCCAAGGTAATAAACAATTTATCGCTGAGCTTATGCCCAATAATCCTGTTTATGTGAACCTACTACCGCAGGCGGCTCGAGACGTACTTGGACAGGTTCATCAAAATACCGTACCAGCTCGTCGCTTATTAGAGCAAGAAGGCTTTCGCTACGAAAACTATGTGGATATTTTTGATGGTGGTCCAAGTTTAGAAGCCAGAGTTCAAGATATCCGTGCCGTTCGTGATAGTCGTCTTTGTCTGGCTAACATCGGCCAACCCAAAGGGTTGTGCAATTCGCCAAATGAAGGCTGTTTCTACCTTGTGTCGAATGCCAAAGTAGCTGATTTCCGCTGCATTTTAATTCAGCGATCCATACCTCCGGGAAGTGCGATGACTCTCACTCAAGAAGAAGCAGACAGCCTTTGCATAACAAATAAAGAACCCGTTCGAATCGTGGAATTATCCCCCTATTCAAGATAAATGCGCACGAATTAACAGGAGCTATCATGAAACAAGCACATTATATTAATGGCCAATGGTTAGCAGGCGAAGGCCAGTTACTACGCTCTATCGACCCAGCGGACGCCAGTTTAGTATGGCAAGCTCATACCGCCACAGCTGAACAAGTCGACGCTGCTATCAAAGCCGCTCGTACTGCCTTTCCTAGTTGGGCAAACCGTCCTTTAGAAGAGCGTTTAAGTGTTATTGAAGCCTTCGCAGCTCTAGTTAAAGAACACAGCGAAGACATAGCGACCGTTATCAGCCGTGAAACAGGTAAGCCAATCTGGGAAACGCGCACCGAAGCCGCCGCCATGGTCGGAAAAGTAGCCATATCTATACAGGCTTACCACGAACGAACGGGGAAAAAACCACGCCAATGCCTGGAGCCACTGCGCGTCTGCGTCATCGTCCACATGGTGTCGTTGCCGTATTTGGTCCCTATAACTTCCCGGGGCATTTACCTAACGGGCACATAGTGCCAGCGCTGATTGCTGGCAACACCGTCGTTTTTAAACCAAGCGAACAAGCACCCGCGACCTCTGACCTAATCGTTCAATTATGGGAAAAAGCAGGCTTGCCAGCTGGCGTACTTAACTTGATTCAAGGGGAGCGTGAGACAGGCGTCGCCCTAGCAAATCATCAAGAAATCGACGGATTATTCTTCACCGGCAGCCCTCAAGTTGGTCACATTTTACATAAAGACTTTGCTGGCCATCCGGGCAAAATTTTAGCGCTAGAAATGGGTGGCAATAACCCATTATTGGTATCTGAAAAAATCGCGGATCAACGTGCGGCGGTACATGAAATTATTCAGTCGGCGTTTATTTCTGCGGGGCAACGTTGTACTTGCGCCCGTCGTCTATTATTGCCCAAAGGCAAGCTAGGCGATGCCATTTTGCACGCTTTAGTAACGGCAACCAAAGCGCTCAAGATTGATCGCTTTGACGCTGACGAACAGCCTTTTATGGGGCCTGTTGTATCAGCGCAAGCGGCTGACGGTTTACTGCAAGCCTACCAAAAACTGATTAAGCTAGGGGCATCTCCTATCTTAGAAATGACCCGCGGCGATAGCCAAACAGGTTTCGTGACACCGGGCATTATCGATGCCACCGACATGCTAGACGAACTGCCAGACCAAGAATACTTCGGCCCACTGCTTACCGTGATTCGCTATGATTCCTTGGATCAAGCCATGAGCATCGCTAATAACACAAGATTTGGCTTATCGGCCGGTATTTTGTCCGACGACGCTGCAGAGTACGAATGGTTCCTACAACACAGCCGAGCAGGCATCATCAACTGGAACCGCCAAACTACTGGCGCATCAAGTAATGCACCATTTGGCGGTACGGGCGCCAGCGGCAACCACAGAGCCAGTGCTTACTATGCTGCAGATTATTGCGCGTACCCCGTTGCCAGTATTGAAGCTGATAGCCTAACCATGCCCGAAAAGCTTGCACATGGTTTGACGCTATAGCAGCCTCAATACAAAACCAAACTAACGATATTTAGAGGTAATGATGAATACAGCGACAGAAGCCAATTTTGACGGCTTAGTGGTACCTAACCCACAACTACAGCGGCCTATCTTTTGGTAACGTCGCTTCATTAAATAACTCCGCACGTCCATCTAATCCAAAAGCGGCAGCCAAACAAGGCTTGGTCAAAATGAAAGCCTTAGCAGATATGGGGTTTGTACAAGGCGTACTTGCCCCACACGAACGACCACATATCCCAACACTGCGTCGTTTAGGCTTTTCAGGAACAGACGCCAGCATATTGGAACAAGCTGCCAGACAAGCCCCCAAGCTGCTTGCTGCGGTTAGTTCCGCGTCCTGTATGTGGACCGCCAATGCCGCAACCGTCTCGCCAAGTGGCGACACCCATGACAAACGCGTGCATTTCACGCCAGCCAACTTAGTGAATAAATTCCACCGCTCCATAGAGCACGAAACCACTGGCGCAATTTTGCAAGCCACCTTCAACGACGAAAAACACTTCGCCCATCATCCCGCTTTGCCCAGCGTCGACCACTTTGGTGACGAAGGTGCAGCGAACCATACACGTTTTTGCCATAGCTATGGCGAACAAGGCATCGAATTCTTTGTCTACGGCATGGAAGCCTTCAACAGCAACGCCCCTAAACCGGCTAAATTCCCGGCTCGCCATACCTTAGAAGCCTCTCAAGCGGTGGCTCGTCGTCATGGATTATCAGCCAATCAAGTGGTTTATGCTCAGCAAAATCCAGACGTCATCGACGCTGGTGTCTTCCACAATGATGTCATCGCCGTGGGTAATCGCAATGCGCACTTCTATCACCAAGAAGCCTTCTTGGACACGGCTAAAATGAAGCAAGACTTGCTCACAGCTTGGGGCGACAGAGCATCTCAGTTTCACCTGATTGAAGTACCAAGCAACGCTGTATCGGTGCAAGATTGTATTCAGTCTTACCTGTTTAACAGCCAATTATTAAGCCGTGGTGACGATGACATGGTGCTGGTTGTACCGGGAGAATGTGAAAATAATCCAGCGGTTTGGGCATATTTAAATAGCCTAGTGGCTGGTCAATCACCAATCAATGAGATCAAAGTCTTCGACCTCAAACAAAGCATGAGCAACGGCGGTGGTCCAGCTTGTCTAAGACTTCGCGTTGCTTTAACGCAAGCTGAACAAGCGGCGATTAATCCATCCACTATAATGAATAATACTTTGTTTGAACGTTTAAATGTCTGGATAGATAAACACTATCGAGACGAGCTACACGAACAAGATTTGGCGGACCCTCAACTGCTAATAGAAAGCCGTACTGCGTTGGATGAACTCACCAAAATATTGAATTTAGGTAACGTTTATGAATTTCAGACCTAATTTATTCTTCGTTAAATGGATCTAGAACAGGCTTAAGAGAAACACAGGCCATGAATTCTGTAATTAATGCGCACAGAGTATCTCTTGCTTGCTGCGAATAAGCTCTGCCGAGTACAATCCTTGCAAATTAAATTTGGCCTTATTCAATAGAAGGAAGACTTCTTGACCACCTTATCCGATGCTTTGCAAGCGTTGGCAGCCCACTGCCAACAAGCCGCGACAACATCAGCACTCACATTCCACCGCGGTGTGGAACGTGAAGCGTTACGAGTTGATCGCACTGAGGGCCGCATTTCCCATAAGCCCCACCCAAAAACATTAGGCTCAGCACTGACTCATAGTTCTATTACCACGGATTATTCTGAATCTCTCATGGAATTTATCACGGGTGTTCATCCAAGCGTGGAAGGGGTAATCAAGGAGCTAGAAGACATTCATAACTTGGTTAACCATGAGCTATTTAATCAAGACGAATGTTTGTGGCCCGCGAGTATGCCTTGTTACCTTGCTGGTAATGATGATGTACCGATTGCCTATTATGGCGAATCCAATACTGGCAAACTAAAACGCGTTTACCGTGAAGGTTTGTCCAATCGTTATGGTCGCATCATGCAATGTATTGCAGGTATGCACTATAACTTTTCCTTTGATAAAGACTTCTGGACATTTTTGGAGCAATACAAAGGCAAAACGGCGTTATCTGCCAGCGAAAAACAAACCTTCCAGTCTGATAGTTATTTCGCTTTGATTCGCAACTTTCGCCGCAGCTCTTGGATGCTTTCATTACTGTTTGGGGCTTCTCCAGCCATCGACGACAGTTTTTTACCCAAAAAGCCAGACAGCTTAACAACACTTGAAAAGCATACTTGGTTCGGCCCGAAAGCAACGTCACTTCGTATGAGCGATCTTGGCTATCAAAATAAAGCCCAAGCCGATCTGTACGTCTGTTATAACGAAGTCGATACTTATATCAGCACCATCAAAAATGCATTACGCACACCCTATCAACGTTACCAAGACATCGGCGTAAAAGTGGACGGGCAATATCGTCAGCTTAATAGCAATCTGTTGCAGATTGAAAACGAATATTACAGTGATATTCGTCCAAAACGTGTCACGCAGCCAGGCGAACACCCAAGCGCTGCCTTGCATGCGAGAGGGGTTGAATACATTGAAGTACGCATTATGGACTTAGATCCAAGTTCTTCTATCGGTATGCAATCGTCTACCTTGTATTTTATTGATGTGTTTTTGCTTTACTGCATGTTGCGTGGCGACGAGCATCTTGGCAGTGAAGAATGCAAACAACTGCGTAAAATGCAGCAAGAAATTGCTTCCCATGGTCGTGACTTGGAGATGGACTTTGATTTTGGCAAAGGCCCAATTAAATTGCGCCACAAAGCCGAGCAGATGCTTGATGAGTTAACCCAAGTTGCTAATTTTTTGTCGCAAAAAACAGGGAATGCAGCCTATCAGCAAGCAGTAGCAATCCAAAAAGAGAAACTGGCTGACGAAACTCTGCTGCCTTCTGCACAGTTGTTAGCGCGTTGCAAAGCACAACAAGGCTATCAAAGTGCCATGTTAGCGTTGTCAAAAGAACAACAAGCTCAATGGATGGCTTGCCCATTAACTCAGGAACTGACTCGTGAGTTTATGGACAAAGCAGAACGCTCTTTACAAGACCAAGCAGCCATTGAAGCCGCTGATGAAGTGGACTTTGATACTTTCCTAGCGGCATATTTAACACCACAATGAATGTATTGTAGGTCGTGGCTTTAGTCCGACATTTTTGTCGACATCCCTTTTTAAGGATAAAGACACGACCTACAAAATGATTAAGCGTTTGGTGATACTGGAATATCTTCAAGATTATCAAGCACTAACCATTCTGCCAGTTTCGTGCGCAACTCATCGACACCATCACCACTTAAAGAAGAAAAAGTCTGTACTGAACCATCAACACCCAATGTTTTAATCACACGCTGTACAGCCAACATGGTCGATTTAGCTGGCCCACGTTTTAACTTATCAGACTTAGTTAATAACACATGCACTTTCATGCGGTTAGATTTCGCCCAGTCGAGCATCATTTCATCAAACTCTTTCAATGGATGACGAATATCCATCACGAGAACCACGCCCGCTAATGAACGGCGATTCATCAAGTAGTCTTGCATGTGCGCTTGCCACACTTTTTTCATGGCGATCGGCACTTTCGCAAAACCATAACCAGGAAGGTCAATAAGACGACGATCATCGACATTGAGTCCCAAAACAGTTAATCAACTGTGTTCGACCTGGTGTCTTAGACGTACGTGCCAACTTACGTTGATTCGTCAAGGTATTTAAGGCGGTAGACTTACCCGCATTCGAGCGTCCTGCGAATGCCACTTCGACACCTTGGTCTAAAGGACATTGAGAAAGTTTTTCGGCACTTTTGATAAAATGTGCAGATTGGAAAGTAGAGTCAAAAGGGGTCATAAGTTGGTATTCATCAGTAGATTCGAATTGGCATTTAGGTTTATTTCATTTGCTGTATATAATGCCAGCAAACTCGATGATATGCCATGTTGTTCACAGCAAAAGGAGATGCGTGTAAATTTCATGTAAACTTACTGGAAAATCAGCGCGCTAGAGCTCTGATAGAATCGTATTCTACTGAAATTCTGTGCATCATGTATGAATACCTTATAAACAGATATAACTAGGAGCACTCCATGATAAAGTTTTTGTCAGCACTGATCTTTTCTTTACTGATTCCTCTCTCTGCGGTTGCCGCGGAATACAGTGATGGTAATGGTTATACGACAATCAAAACCCCTGTGAGAACCAGTGATCCAAATAAAATCGAAGTCACCGAAATCTTTTGGTATGGTTGCCCACATTGCTACAGCCTAGAACCTCTTGTCCAAGCATGGAAAAAGACTTGCCGAGTGATGTTGACTTCAAATTCTTGCCAGCTGTATTTGGACGTGGCTGGTTAGCGCATGCAAAAGCCTTTTATGTCGCTGATCTCCTTGGTATGGAAGATAAAATTCGTGCTGATCTGTTTAATGCTATCCATGTTGAGCGCCGTAATCTAAACTCAGAAGATGCGTTGGCACGCTTTTTTGCCGACTACGGTGTTAACGAAGATGACTTCCGTAAACAGTATGATTCTTTTGCCGTCAACAGTCGCCTAAGCCAAGCCGATGCAAAAATACGTGCCTACGGTGCACGTGGCGTTCCTGGCATTATTGTCAATGGTAAGTATTTAGTCAGTGCGGAAAGCGCCAATGGCAATGAAAACATTTTTAAAGTGGTTGACTTCTTAATCGAGAAAGAACGTCAAAAATAGTAGGACTTAGTGAAATATGACGGAATCATCCAGTGACAAACTGATTGAAGTGTTACGTAAAGCGGTTTCTAGAACCAGCATGCTGGCTGAAGGAAACGACCCAAAACTTGATTCCGTCGTACGCCAAATACGGCAAGCCATTACCAAAGGTGCCAATGCTGAAGAAATACAAGAGGTTCTTAACAATGCGGAACCTCTATTAATTCAAAGCGACGAGGCACAAGCAAGCCGAGCTAGGCAAGTTCGAAGCGTTTTAGAAGAGCTTATCAACCTTCTTGAAAAGCAAGAAAGTAAACGTGTCCCTCAAAACGAAAAGAAACAACTTGAAGCACAAATACGCTTACACTGGCAGTCTGCCTCACAATGGCCTCAACTGTTAAAAGGCTTTCTAACGCTGGCAGAAAACACTCTCAGCCAAGCAGAAGTCGATCCCGCACGCAGTTCGTTTTTTAAACGCTTATTCAATCGAAACCGTAGCACAAGCGATTCACAAAGAAATGATCAAGACATCATGATGCAAATTAGCCATACTCTGGCAGGCCTCATGAATAATTTGTCCTTGCCTAGTCATTACGACGAAGACGTTGTTGACTTAAAGAAAGCACTACTCGGCAATAATAATTTACAGCAACTGCCCAGTTTGCTGGATGAAGTTATCAGCTTGATTATGATTGCGATCGGCAAAAATCAAGAAAGCCTGACCAATTATCTCAATCAACTAAATAAGCAACTGGCCAGCATCAACGAATCTATTTCCAGCAGCTACTTTTCACAAAAATCTTTATCTGAAAGCCGCGAAGGATTTAATACAAAACTACAAAAACAAGTGAGTGATACCTCAAAAGCCGTTAACAGCGCCGATGACCTAGACAGCCTTAAAGCCATTATCAACGATAGGTTGTCGACTATTTCCACTACCATGACAGAATACAAGACCAAAATGGTCGAACAAGAAAAGCATGCTACACAGTCCATTACCTTGCTAAAAAACAAGGTCACTCGAATGGAAAAAGATACGGTATCCTTGCGCTCGTTATTACAAGAGAAACTTGCCCAAGCAATGACAGATACGCTAACAGATTTGCCTAACCGTACAGCCTATCAAGACACCATTTTGCCCTTGTGTAAAGTCACACAGAAAAACCAAAAATCACTTTGCTTAGCCGTTTGCGACATAGACCATTTTAAAAAAGTTAATGACACATGGGGGCATCTGGCTGGCGATAAGGTCCTTAGACTGGTGCCAAAACAAATTCGTAGTGTTCTGGATAAAACGGATCTGATTTTCCGATATGGCGGTGAAGAGTTCGTCATTATTTTCCCCAACACCACGCTCGCTCAGGCCATAGAACGTGCAGAGGCCATTCGCCTTGCTGTTATCAAAACCCCTTTTAATATGCAAGGCGAACCCGTTTCTATCTCCGTCTCAATGGGAGTCGCGGAATTGCATACTCAAGAAGAACCGGAATCCTTGTTCTCTCGCGCCGACAAGCAGCTCTATTTAGCGAAAGAAGCAGGACGAAATAAGGTCATGGCACACAAATAGTACTGATAAAGCAGTACCCGTGCCTTGCCGACACGGTTACAATAACCGCTTAAATAAAGAATATGGCGCATGATACCGCCAGTAGGATGAAGTAGTTTATGCAAGACGATCAGAAAAAAACCACTGACTTTGGCTTTAAAGAAATCCCAACCGACGAAAAAGTAAAAGCGGTCGCACAAGTTTTTCACTCCGTAGCCGCAAAATACGACATCATGAATGACCTGATGTCCGGTGGTATCCATCGCCTTTGGAAACGTCATACTATTAGTCAATCTGGTGTCCGCGCTGGGCATTGCGTTCTTGATATCGCTGGTGGCACAGGAGATTTAACCCTTAAATTTTCTCGTCTTGTAGGTACACAAGGTCAGGTTATTCTCGCTGACATTAACGATTCTATGCTAAAAGTCGGTCGTGATAAGCTTGCTAACCAAGGTGTGGTCGGTAATGTTAAATTTGTCCAAGCCAATGCAGAAGCACTGCCATTTCCCGACGATACGTTTGACTGCATTACCATTGCTTTTGGTTTGCGCAATGTGACGGATAAATCCAAAGCACTCGCCTCTATGTACCGTGTATTAAAACCAGGTGGACGTTTATTGGTGCTTGAATTTTCTAAGCCTGAGTCCGAACTCTTATCACAAGTCTACGATCAATATTCTTTCCGTTTACTACCAGCCATGGGCAAGTTGATCGCTAATGACGCCGACAGTTACCGCTATCTTGCTGAGTCCATTCGCATGCATCCAGACCAAGAAACACTAAAAAGCATGATGGATGATGTTGGATTTGAGCGTACCAGTTACCAAAACTTAACCGGCGGCATTGTTGCGCTTCATAAAGGGTTTAAATTCTAGTTATGCTAACCAGTGTTTTTCGCTTATTGCGTATTGTATTTACCGTCGTTCGATTTCGCCTTGATGTCTTTATTCCTTTTGGTCTACTGCCTTGGTACATTCGTTATACGCTTGGCGCTGTGTGCGCTATTGGGCGTAAACGTGCACAACAAAATAGAGGCGAGCGACTGAGGCTAGCACTAGAGTCTTTGGAACTCTATTTTTGTTAAATTTGGACAAATATTATCCACGAGGCGCGATTTACTGGATGATGACATTGCTGATGAGCTAGCAAAGCTTCAGGACAAGGTGCCGGCATTTCCAGGCCATGTCGCTCAAGCTATTATTGAAAGAGATTTAAAAGCCCCAGTTTCCGAGGCTCTTTGCTAAATTTTCAGCTACTCCATTAGCTTCCGCCTCCATTGCCCAAGTTCACACTGCAACACTGCACTCTGGCGAAGAAGTAGTAGTGAAAGTGATCCGCCCTCATATAGAAAAAACCATCAGCAAAGACATCAGCTTGCTTTACACCTTGGCCCATCTTGTTGCGAATATGAGCGCCGATGGTCGTCGTTTAAGACCAGTAGAGGTAGTAACCGACTACGAATACACTATTTTAGATGAACTAGACCTTGCCAAAGAAGCTGGCAATACCGGTTTATTGCAGCGCAACTTTACTCACTCTGATCTGCTTTATGTACCGCAAGTGTACTGGGATTTCAGTCATCGCAATGTCATGGTGATGGAACGTATTTCAGGTATTCCTGTTGCCGATATTGCAGCCCTGAACAAAGCTAACGTGGACATGAAATGCTTGGCAGAACGTGGTGTTGAAATTTTCTTCACTCAAGTTTTCTCACATAGTTTCTTCCATGCGGATATGCACCCAGGCAACATTTTTGTTGATGTAAGTAACCCCAAAAAACCTAAATATATTGCCATTGATTGCGCGATCATGGGCAGCTTAGACGATGCTGATAAGAGCTACTTAGCTCGAAATCTTCTGGCATTTTTTCAACGCGATTACCGTTTAGTCGCCGAACTGCATGTGGAAAGTGGCTGGGTACCAAAAGGCACTCCTGTACACGCTTTTGAATCGGCTATCCGCAGTGTCTGCGAACCCATGTTTGCAAAACCACTGAAAGACATTTCTTTTGGTCAAGTACTCATTGGATTATTCCAAACGGCACGTCGCTTTAACATGGAAGTACAACCCCAGTTGGTTTTATTGGAAAAAACATTATTGAACATTGAGGGGTTAGGACGTCAACTGTATCCAGATTTGGATCTATGGGTAACGGCAAAGCCCTTCTTAGAAAAATGGATGAGTGAACAAATGGGACCAAAACGTGTCATGGAAGAAGTGCGCAAACAAGCACCACAGTGGGCTGGCCAATTACCACAAATTCCTAACTTGATTTATACGGCATTGTCTCAAATGTCCCATCAAGAAGAACGTATGCAAGCACAAACCCAAGCCATTGAGCAACTTAGTAAGGAATTACAAAAAGGACGTAAAAACACCCCCTTTCGTTTGTTGGGCATATTGAGTTTGGCAAGCGCTTGGATGGTGACAGACCCTGAGTCACTAGAACACTTACAAACCGCTGATATAGCTAGCCTAGGCTTATTTCTTGTGGGCCTTTACCTACTTGTCTTAAAACCGTAACATTCGAGAGATTATAATGAGATCCGATGTATTGGCTGAGTTAGCAGCCACTCTAGAACAACGTAAAACCGCCGCCGCTGATTCTTCTTATGTTGCTAGTCTACACGCAAAGGGATTAAATAAGATCCTAGAGAAAGTAGGCGAAGAAAGCATTGAAACCATCATTGCTGCGAAAGATGCTGTCATCTCTGGCGATAAGTCTGATTTGATTTATGAAACAGCAGATCTCTGGTTTCACACACTTGTCATGTTATCTCATTTAGATATTGGCCCAGAGGCGATATTGGATGAATTAGCACGTCGATTCAACTTGTCTGGCTTAGACGAAAAAGCCAATCGTAACAAATAAAAATGGGAGAAAAATATGTTCGGTGGAATCAGTATTTGGCAACTTTTGATCGTATTAGCCATCCTAATTCTTATCTTTGGCACCAAAAAACTTAAAAATCTCGGGTCGGACCTAGGCGGAGCCGTAAAAGGCTTTAAAGAAGCCGTTGATAAAGACGACAAAGCAGAAGATGACAAAGTCGCCCAGCACAAAGTGATTGATGCTGATGTCAAAAAAGACGATAAGAGCGCCTAAGCTGTGTTCGATATTGGCTTTTCTGAACTGCTTGTTGTTTTCGTTGTTGGCCTGTTAGTGCTCGGCCCTGAACGTTTGCCTCATGCTGCTAAAATGGCTGGGTTGTGGGTGCGTAAAATAAAACGCAGTATTAATTCCGTACAAAGAGAAATTAATGCTCAGCTTGATCAAGAGGAACTTCAGCAAAAAATCAGTGAAACGAATCAACGCCTTTTAAAAGAGGAACGTGCTATTCAAAACACGATTTTACCCGTGGCAACTCAAGAACCAGTTGCTGAGCATAAAGACGCTCAAGCGAACATTGAAGCAGAACAAGCACCGTTATCCGATAAACTAAAAGCAGACACAGCGATAGAGATCGACCAACCGGCAAACCATACAGAGAAAACGCCTGAAGCCACATCTCGTCCTTAACGGAACGAACTTTGACAAACTATACGCGGACATGTGACGCATTATGAGTACAGATTCTTCAAATCAAGCACCATTGGTTGCTCATCTTCTCGAGCTTAGAAATCGTTTACTAAAGTCGGTTTTAGCGATACTGATTTTATTTGTTGGCCTATATGCGTTTGCCAACGACTTATACCTTATTGTGTCTGAACCATTACGACTTTTGCTACCTCCTGGCAGCTCATTAATAGCAACAGAAGTCGCTTCGCCTTTTTTAGCCCCCCTAAAGCTGACATTTTTTGTTTCTGTTTTAATCTCTGTTCCTTATACCCTGTATCAAGCATGGTCCTTCATTGCCCCAGCCTTGTACAAAAATGAAAAACAAATTGCGATACCCTTATTGGTGTCCAGTATTTTCCTTTTTTATGCTGGCATCTTGTTTGCCTATTACATTGTTCTGCCATTGATTTTTGGCTTTTTCACGACAGTAGGACCTGGCGAAGTCACGGTCATGACTGATATTAATAATTATTTAAACTTTGTACTCAAACTCTTCTTTGCGTTTGGCGTCACCTTTGAAATTCCTGTCGCTACCTACTTGCTGATCAAAGCCGGTGTGACAACCGTTGCGGCTTTAGCAAAAAAGCGCCCTTATATTTTTCTAGGTTGCTTTGTCGTTGGCATGTTGATCACACCGCCTGATATTTTCTCGCAAACTTTGCTAGCCATACCTATGTGGTTGCTGTTTGAATTGGGCCTTTTGGCGGGACGCACTGTTAAAGTGGTTGTCGATGGTAGCGAAGAGCGGAGTGAAAGCACTCAGTCGGCTCAGTAAAACCTCAAACTTAACCATCATTTTTTAGAGCACTTGAACCTAATTCAAGTGCTTTTTTTTTTATATCACCGCCCTCTCTCAACAAAACGACTCTTCATCGATTTATGCCAGAGTGCTATTGTGCTGAACAACCTAACGTATATTGAGAGGCTTTCCCGCTATGCAGATAATAAATGCGAATGCTGTCAACCAAGTATTGAGCTTTGAAACACTGATTCCAGCGATTGAGAAAACGTTCCAACAGAGTTTTGGAATGCCACAAAGACAAATATACCCTTTACCCAGCGGCTCGTTGGATAAGCATGATACGTTTGCGGTTCTTCCCGCATGGACAGAAGAAGTATTAGGCGTGAAATCCTTCACTCATTATCCGGAAAACCCAGAAAAAGGACGCCTCACTGTCGCCGCCCAAGTGTTACTTTTTTCTCGACCAACTGGCGCGCCGCTCGCTCTGGTCGATGGCACCAGTCTAACGTATTGGCGAACCGCAGCTGTATCAGCTCTGGCTGCTAACTATATGGCAAAGGAAGATGCCTGCACACTTCTCTTGTTTGGCACAGGGGAATTAGCGCCTTATATGGCACTCGCCCACGCCAGCGTTAGACCACTTCATACCATTTATGTTCATGGTCGCTCAGAAGAAAAAATGCGCAAGGTACAACAAAAAATCAAACATATTCGCCCCGACCTTAACGTAGAGGTATGTGCACATTATGAAGAAGTGATTACTGGCGTCGATATCATCAGTTGCGCCACTGGCAGCCCAACCCCCTTATTTAAAAGCGCCTCTCTTGCTGCTGGCACTCATATAGATCTGGTGGGTAATCACCACAGACACTGTCGAGAATGCGACTCCGCTACCGTTAAAATGTCGCATGTCATTGTCGATAGCCTCTTGAATGTATTAAACGAAGCGGGCGATATTTTAATCCCACTGGAGGAGGCCTGCATCAAGGAGGATCACCTACAAGGTGAACTTGCGCAGCTGTGTAATGGGACAATAAAAGGTCGACTCAACAACAGCCAAACCACTTTATTTAAATCGGTTGGCACTGCTCTTGCCGATGTAGCCAGTGCCTATCATGTTTACCAATTGCTGAACCGTCCGTAAATCAACCAAATATAAGACTTAATCAAGCATAAAGGTAACAGGGCCATCATTGGTAAAAGAGACTTTCATGTCGGCTCCAAAACGCCCTGTTTCAACCTTACTGTATTGAGCACGCACTTTATTCACAAAGTCATTAAACAGACGCTCTCCCTCTTCTGGAATTGCGGCTGTAGAAAAGCCAGGACGCAAACCTTTCTTAGTTTCAGCAGCCAAGGTAAATTGCGACACCAATAAGACACCACCAGAAACCTGCTGAACATTTAAGTTCATTTTGCCCTCTTCATCACTAAACATACGGTACTTCAACAATTTATCAGCCAGCCTTTGAGTGTCCGTCTCGGTATCACCTTTCTCAATACCGACCAATACTAGCTGACCATGATCAATTGCGCCGATGATGTCACCATCAACAACAACGCTCGCATTTAACGCTCGCTGCACCAAGACTTTCATCCCTATCTCCTTTTACTTACCAATACTCACTCAGCTAAATAAAACACCTGACTTTAACAAAGTTTAGAAAAAACAAAAGCGCCCGAAGGCGCTTCTGTCGCTCACGAATTCATTTGCATGAATTCATTTGCTGCTGCTCTTTGTAAAGGGTACTTTCATACCTTTTCAAAAATCGCTATTACTTACGACCAGCGCGTTTACGCTCGTTTTCAGTCAATAGTTTTTTACGAATACGAATACTGACTGGCGTCACTTCTACCAACTCGTCGTCTTCGATAAACTCAAGTGCTTGTTCAAGCGTGTGACGAATCGGTGGCGTCAAGGTCAAAGCTTCATCCGTACCAGAGGCTCGCATGTTCGTTAACTGCTTACCTTTAACTGGGTTAACCGTTAAGTCATTATCGCGTGAATGAAGACCGATGACCTGACCTTCATATACTTCAACCGCGTGACCCAAGAACAAACGACCACGGCTTTGTAGGTTAAACAAAGCAAACGCCGCTGTTTTACCTGTCACCATGCTGACCAACACACCGTTCTGACGACCACCTACATCACCGTCTTTTACAGGACCGTAATGATCAAATACGCTGGTCATAATACCAGAGCCAGAAGTGAGCGTTAGGAACAAACCACGGAAACCGATTAGACCACGAGAAGGCGCCATGAATTCAAGACGCACACGACCTTTTCCATCGGGTTCCATGTTGGTCAATTCCGCTTTACGCAAACCAAGCTCTTCCATGATAGAACCTTGATGTTGCTCTTCAACGTCGATAACGACACGCTCAAAAGGTTCGTGGATTTTGCCATCGACTTCTTTTTGGACCACTTCAGGACGGGAAACCCCCATCTCAAAGCCTTCGCGGCGCATGTTTTCAATCAATACAGAAAGATGTAGCTCACCACGGCCAGATACAATAAATTTATCCGGTGTTTCACCTTGGCGAACACGCAATGCCACGTTATGGATAAGCTCTCGATCAAGACGGTCTGAAATATTACGAGTGGTAATAAATTTACCTTCTTTACCGGCAAAAGGAGAATCGTTGACCATAAAGGTCATACTTACCGTCGGCTCATCCACTGACAATGCTGGCAATGCTTCAACACAATCAGGATTACATAAGGTATCAGAGATACTCAAGCCATCAATACCCGTAATGCACACGATATCACCAGCACCGGCTTTATCGGTATCAACACGCGCCAGACCATGATAGCCCTTCACGTTTAACACTTTACCTTTACGCTCTTTGCCATCAGCAGACTTAACAACAACCTGCTGGTTTGGAGACAAACTACCGCGTGTGATACGGCCGATACCGATAACACCGACATAAGCATCATAATCCAATGCAGAAATCTGCATTTGGAACATGCCATCTGGGTCAACATCTGGCACTGGCACACTGTCTACAATCATTTGGTACAGCGGCGTCATGTCTTCCGCCATGTTCTCTGGATCATTACCAGAAATACCGTTGATAGCAGACGCGTAAATAACAGGGAAATCTAACTGCTCTTCTGTTGCACCAAGACTGTCGAACAAATCAAACACTTGATCCATAACCCAATCAGGACGAGCACCTGGACGGTCAATTTTGTTGATAACAACGATAGGACGTAGGCCACGCTCAAATGCTTTTGAGGTTACAAAACGCGTTTGCGGCATTGGACCATCCACAGCGTCAACCAACAAAAGTACAGAATCAACCATAGACAATACACGCTCAACCTCACCACCAAAATCGGCGTGTCCAGGTGTATCCACGATATTAATACGGTAGTCGTTCCACATGATTGACGTGTTTTTCGCCAAAATCGTGATGCCACGTTCTTTTTCTTGGTCGTTAGAATCCATGATTCGTTCAGAACCTTGATCTTTACGATCCAATGTGCCAGATTGGCTTAATAGCTGATCAACCAAGGTTGTTTTACCGTGGTCAACGTGGGCAATAATAGCTACGTTACGTAACTTATTGATATCATTAGACATTTATAGTTCTCTGCGTTTAGCGTGAGCAAAAAGATGTAACGCCGCTTGATACGAACAAGTATGCTCTTCAAGCGTCTCGAATCTTGGTGCGGGGTAAAATTCGCGCAATTGTACCCTGATATTTGTGAATATCCCATTAAAGTGGCTAAAAAAGTCAATAAAATATTCAAATATTCATTTTTTGATGCCTTTTTCACGAACAGGCTGGTCTAGTGTTTGTGACCAAAATTGCGCGGCAAGCTCTTCCATCTGTTGAACCTGCACATTTACCTTATCACACTCTTTTGCGTCTTGCTCACCGTGTAAAACCAATCCATTGACTACTTTTACCGCATTAACCATTCGATTACTGATGTCACCTGCGCAGACATTTTGTTTTAGCATCGCATTCGCCGTTTCTTGCATTTGTTGATGCACCGATTCGATTTCTGCCTGAGCTTCAATCAATTTAAGTTCTGCTGCATTCACTCTCACTTGGCTTTCTTGAGCAACAAGATAGGCTTGCTCCATTTTAGATAATGCTAACATAGACCCTTTTTGCAGACGCTCCATAACAGCAACAATATCTTCGGTTGAATGATATGTACGATTTGCCAGCCCTCTGACCTCATCGGCCACAACGGCAAAACCTCGTCCTTGATCACCCGCTCTTGCGGCTTCAATTGCGGCATTAAGCGCCAATAAGTTTGTTTGCTCAGCAACCTCTCGAATAACAGCCACAACAGAAGAAATTGCGTTACTATCGGCGTTTAAATTCAATAACCCGTCACGTGCTTCTTCAACCTGCTGACAGACACGATTCATTGCCGATCGAGAGGACTGCATTCCCTCTCGTCCTTCCGCCATGTAACTTTTTGCCATGTTAGCATTAGCCTCACTTTTCTGAACGGACAAAGACGCCGCTTCCGTTACCAAGACCATATTTTGTGACGACTGCTCAATTAGGCAAAAATCATCCGATAAAGTATTAAAAGCTCTCTGCTTACTATCAATACTGGCACATATTGTTGACTGCCTTGCCCTCACATTTTTAGCAAAATCACTTATGCGCCCCATAATCGCTGCGGTCTCACCACGTAACCGGATCATGGCAAGGCGCAGCTGACCTACTTCATCCGTCCGGCCAGTGTAAAGATACATAGCCAACGATGAATCTGAGATGATTTTTGCTTCTTCAAGAACGCTTTTAAGTGGTCTTAACACTCTCTCTACACTGATTAAACAGGCAAACAAAGCCCCCCATTCAAATACACTTTTTAACCAAATTAATTGAAAAGCAGCACCAACAAAAGACAAGCCAAAACACAACGAAATAATTAGTGGCAATTTCTGGAACAATGACAACTTCGGCCTTCGTAATTTTCTAAAAGCCTTTTTTTCATCTAATAAGCTGTTCTGGTAGAGCTGTTCCGCTCTGTCGCGAACATTTTTTTCAGGGCTGCGTCGAACAGATTGATATTCTGTAATCACCCCATTACAGCAAATGGGGCTAACATAGGCGTCAACCCAATAATAATCGCCATTTTTACACTGATTTTTTACAATCCCCATCCAAGATTGTCCACACTGTAAATGCCCCCAAAGATCTTTAAAGGCTAATGCGGGCATATCTGAGTGACGTATAATATTATGAGGCTGCCCAATTAACTCATCTGACTGATAACCACTCACCTTTTCAAACTCAGGATTCACGTACTTTATGGCACTATTGAGATCGGTGATCGACAAAATATTCGCATCAAGATTCACAACACGCTCTTTTCTAATCGCTGTATGTGGCATTCCTCGCCCTCTTTAAAATGAACAAAAACCAATAGACTTAAAGGGCAACAAGCATAGGCAGCATAAAAAAAAGGCTCTTGATATGAATCAAGAGCCTTTCTGTATTAAGTAATAGTTTGTAAACCAAAAAATAACGACTGTTACCTAATGTAAGTGTTTAAAAGTACATTAAAATGCAGCCAAGAAATTAGAATGACAATTTAATATGTTGTGTGTTTTTAGGGCAAATAGACTCCTACATTTTCGTGCCCTTTGCCTAATAAATAAGACGCTTGCATTCGACTCATAACACCTTTGCCACAATACAATAAATGCGTCACCTCTCGCTCTAAATCGCTCCAGCTGGACTCTAAAGCAAAGAAGGGGATGGCTTTAACAGGCCGACCACTGACTTTTAGTGGACGATTACTTACTTCGTCTGGGTGGCGAATATCAATAATAACTTCGTCACCAACCGGCATGCGGACCACAGGCACATCACCTTGATATTGTTTTGCCACATCGTCCATTACATTCTGGATGGATACAATGCTTGCATTCGCTATGGCCTGTTCCAAAACCTCAAAGTTAAAATTGGCTTCTTGCTTTTCAACACGATGCATTTTTGCTCGTGTTGTTGGTTTCACAGAAATAACACCACAAAATTCAGGCATACTGGCCGCAAAAGGGGCCGTACCAATCTCAATCGCTTTATCAATTATTTCCTGCTTATTCGTGGTAATCAAAGGACGTAACACCAGTTCTTCCGTCACTTGATCAATCACTTTTAAGTTCATTAACGTTTGGCTAGATACCTGAGCCACACTTTCCCCCGTGACTAGGGCTTTCGCACCCACCTCTTTCATTAGCTGAGAAGCAGCACGCAACATCATGCGTTTTAAAATAACGCCCATTTCGGAATTGTCGACTTTGGTTAAAATTTCACCAACAACCGCTTCAAAAGGCACGGTAATGAATTTCACATTTAATGCCGAACCGTATTTTTCCCAAATAAAGTTGGATACTTGCTTAACACCTATTTCATGAGCATCACCACCGAGATTAAAAAAACAAAAATGCGTCTTCAAACCACGGCTCATGGTCAAATAAGAACTAACGGTTGAGTCATAACCACCTGACATCAATGACAACACAGGGTCTTGGGACCCAAGTGGGTATCCTCCGAGACCTTTAACTCGTTGCTCAATCATCCAAACTCGATTGTCTCGAATATCAATAGGCACTAACACTTCGGGGTCTTTCAAGCGTACAGCCAAAGCACCACAACGGGGCTCTTAAACAGCCGCCAATGTATCGTTCTGCATCAATGGAAGTAAAATCATGTTGACCAACACGCTTTACTCGAACCGCAAACACAGCCCCTTTAATGACATCCCCATAAGAAGCTGCCGCTTGCTCGACAATATCATCCAAGCCTGTCAGCGGGAATTCGCGAACATACTGAAAATGCGCGATGCCAGCTATATTGGAAAGAGCCTGTATGAAATCCTCTCGTCGCTCATCCCTATCTGAAAACACCTCAATGAAATCCCAATTACCCGAAACAATCACATCAGAGTCATATTTTTTAAGCACCAACTTAATGTTGTGCTTAAGCTGCTTAATAAACGCTTTTCGTACTGGACGACTTTTAATAGTGATTTCTGCAAAGAACTTAACAATAAACTTCATAGGAGATGCGATTCATTCCGGAGATTAAAAAGAAGACAAATATTATAAAGAAAAGCGTCTCAATACGAAAACACCAAAACTGCACCAAAAAAGAACAAAAGCACAACATTGCGCACCAAAATGAATCATTAAGACTTTTTTATAGACCTTTTTTGGCAACCAATAAGTGCACTGTAAAATTAAAAAATTCTATCTTATTGTAATATAAGACTTTATTAGACCGCACAAAATTCTGGCACAAGTTATGCTTTATATTCGACAAATGGCGCTTTATATTGAAGCACTCTATAAACGAAAAGTAATTTCGCTTTCACTACGACTGGAGAACAACTATGTCAAACAAGACCCTTGCCTTGATTGCTGAGCATGACGCGAAGTGGGTTGACCTTCGCTTTACCGATTTTAAAGGTAAAGAACAACACGTAACTATTCCAGCTATTACGGTAGATGAAGAGTTTTTTGAAAACGGTCAGATGTTTGATGGTTCTTCCATTACTGGCTGGAAAGGCATTAACGAATCCGACATGATCATGATGCCACAGGATGATACTGCGATTATCGATCCTTTCACCGAAGAGTCTACAGTAATTGTTCGTTGTAACGTCATTGAGCCTTCTACAATGCAAGGCTATGACCGCGACCCACGCTCTGTTGCGCTACGTGCCGAAGAATTCCTTAAATCAACTGGTCTTGGCGATACAGCATTCTTTGGTCCAGAACCAGAATTCTTTATTTTTGATGATGTTAAGTGGAAAACTGACATGTCAGGTTGTTCTGTAGAGATCAACTCTGAAGAAGCAGCTTGGTCTTCTAACAAGAAGTTTGAAGGCGGCAACATGGGTCACCGTCCTTTCGTAAAAGGCGGCTATTTCCCAGTGCCACCAGTTGACTCTCACCACGACCTTCGTGGCGCTATGTGTGGCGCTATGGAAACCATGGGCTTAGTTATTGAAGTTCACCACCACGAAGTAGCAACAGCTGGCCAGAACGAAATCGGTGTTAAATTTAACACTCTCGTTAAGAAAGCAGATGAAGTTCAAATTCTTAAGTACTGTGTGCACAACGTTGCTCATGCGTACGGCAAAACAGCGACTTTCATGCCAAAACCAATCGTTGGCGACAACGGTTCTGGTATGCACGTTCACCAATCTTTCTGGAAAGATGGCCAAAACCAATTTGCTGGCGATCAATACGCTGGTCTATCTGAAATGGCGCTTTATTACATCGGCGGTATCATCAAGCACGCTAAAGCATTGAACGCGTTCACTAACGCTTCAACGAACTCTTACAAGCGTCTTGTGCCTCACTTCGAAGCACCTGTTATGCTAGCTTATTCAGCTCGTAACCGTTCAGCGTCTATTCGTATCCCATACGTTTCAAGCCCTAAAGGCAAACGTATCGAAGCGCGTTTCCCTGATCCAACCGCTAACCCATACCTAGCATTCTCTGCTATGTTGATGGCGGGTATTGATGGTATCAAAAACAAGATTCACCCTGGCGATGCAGCAGACAAAGACTTGTATGACCTACCAGCAGAAGAAGCATTGGCTATCCCTACTGTGGCTAGCAGCTTGGAAGAAGCGCTAAAATGTCTAGATGAAGACCGCGCATTCCTAACACAAGGTGGTGTATTCTCTGATGACATGATTGATGCTTACATTGCTATGAAATCAGCAGAAGCTCGCCGTGTGTCTATGACAACTCACCCACTTGAGTTTGAACTGTACTACAGCGCATAAGCTCAAAAGCAACTAAATACCAAAAAGCCTCGACCTTGTTCGAGGCTTTTTTTGAGCACATCTCAGCTTTTTTTGCCCCAAAATAAACACAGTCGCTCATTCGCACTATAATAGTGCAATAGATTTTTTTCTTTACACAAAAACCTTACTAAACAAGCCACTTCACCATGCCCAATGTTGGTTCGTTTTTTGCAATTAATCTAGCATATAGAGAAGAGCAGACTTTAAATAGCAACAAAAATGCAGGAGTCAACAGATGAGGCACATACTGTGTATAGCTTATTAATCGACCATTTATCTACCGCCGTTATTCAGCTGAGTGACAAACTAGAGATCGAGTATTTAAACCCTGCTGCCGAAATGTTGCTCGCCGTCAGTCGACGTCGAATTTATGGCCATGATCTGGGTGCCGCTTTTCGGGAAGACGAGGACAGTATTCAAGCACTGTATGCTGCCATCAAGTCAGGTCATCCATTCACAAAACGTGAAGCGGAAATAGAGTGTAATAACAATAAAAAGCTTTTTTGTGACTACACCGTCACACCGATTATGGGGACCTCTAACGATACAGAAAGTATCATCATAGAACTGTATCCGAGGGACAGGATGAAACGTATTTCGCAGGAAGACGAAATCATTGCCAACCATGAAACCAGTAAAGAACTGGTCCGTGGACTCGCTCATGAGATCAAAAACCCACTTGGCGGCATCCGCGGGGCGGCACAGTTAATCAGCCGTGCTTTCACTGACGAAGCATTGAACGATTACACACAGGTCATCATTGAAGAATCAGATCGTTTACGTGACCTTGTTGACCGACTCCTGGGGCCGAGACAACTGCCAAAAAACAAACCTCTCAATATTCACAAAGTTATTGAACGCGTAAGACAACTCATTTCAGTTGAAACCGACAACCAGGTTGAATTGATTCGAGATTATGACCCTAGTATTCCAGACTTAATTGGTGATGAGTCTCAACTTATACAAGCTTTGCTCAACATCACCAGAAACGCCATGCAGGCACTAATGGATGATGCTGATAATCGCCATAAAACCATTCATATGGTGACACGTGCATTACGCCAATTCACCATCGGCTCTAAACGTCATCGTTTGGTATGCAAAATCAGCATTATTGATAATGGCCCAGGTATTCCTGAAGCCATTCTCAAAACCCTCTTTTATCCCATGGTCAGCGGACGAGCCGATGGAACAGGCTTAGGGCTGTCTATCGCGCAATCCGTTATTCATCAGCACCATGGCATTATTGAATGCAACAGTTACCCGAAAAAACCGAATTTAATATATTAATTCCCATTGAGATGACAGTCCAAGACCAGGAGAAACACTCATGACACCAGAAGAAACCGTATGGATTGTTGACGACGATCGCTCTATTCGCTGGGTACTAGAGAAAACGTTAGAACAAGAAGGGATTCAATGTCGCCTGTTTGATTCAGCTGAGAATCTTGTCAATATGATTGATAAGGAACAGCCAAGCGCCATTATTAGTGACATCCGTATGCCGGGCATGGATGGTTTAAAACTATTAGAAAAACTGCAAAAAGATCATCCCTACTTGCCGGTTATTATCATGACAGCACACTCTGACCTCGAAAGTGCTGTCGCCTCCTATCAAGGTGGCGCATTTGAATACTTGCCAAAGCCTTTTGATGTTGAGGAAGCGGTCAGTTTGGTGAAACGCGCCATGCTGCACCACCGTAATGCCAGACCTAGCACGGACAATATGGAAATCGAAGCTGAGCCGCAGGTAGACAAAGAAATTATCGGTGAAGCTCCCGCTATGCAGGAAGTGTTTCGAGCTATCGGCCGACTCGCAAAATCGAATATTACCGTATTAATTAACGGTGAATCAGGAACAGGTAAGAGCTCGTCGCACAGGCTTTGCATACTCACAGTCCTCGCTCTGCCAACCCTTTTATCGCCCTTAATATGGCGGCCATTCCGCACGACTTAATTGAATCGGAATTGTTTGGCCATGAAAAGGGCGCCTTTACTAGGCCAATACACAACGACGCGGTCGTTTCGAACAAGCCAACGGTGGCACTCTCTTTTTGGATGAAATTGGTGACATGCCAGCAGAGACACAAACACGCCTATTACGTGTTCTCGCTGACGGTGAATTTTATCGAGTAGGTGGTCACACTCCCGTTAAAGTAGACGTTCGGATTATCGCCGCCACGCATCAAAACCTAGAGAATCTAGTACAAAAAGGATCGTTCCGTGAAGATTTGTTTCACCGCTTGAATGTTATTCGTATTCATTTGCCTAAACTCGCAGAAAGACGCGAGGATATTCCCAAATTAGCCCGTCATTTTTTAAGTCGAGCCGCAGAAGAGTTAGCCGTTGAACCAAAGCAACTGACCAAAGAAACAGAAAACTATCTGACCCAACTTGATTGGCCTGGTAACGTTCGTCAATTAGAAAACACCTGCCGCTGGTTAATCGTTATGGCGTCTGGCCGTGAAGTTTTGGTAGAAGATTTACCCCCTGAACTACTTGCCGCCGTTCCTCATGAACAACCTTTTGCTTCATGGGAAGAAGCGCTTAAAAACTGGGTAGACAACACCCTAGCCACAGGACAAAAAGGCATTCTAGATCAAGCTGTACCTAAGTTTGAACGAATTATGATCGAAACCGCTCTTGCCCATACTGGTGGACGTAGACGAGACGCCTCGCTTTTATTGGGTTGGGGACGCAACACCTTGACTCGAAAAATTAAGGAGCTAAACATTGATCACGCTGAACACGACGAAGATTAAAACATCGCTGTGAAAAAAGTAATGCAGGTCAATCTATTCATAAATTGCCTGCATTATCTCAGTTTTCCACTATTTTGGACTTGCTTTTACTGACACAATCCCCTACTAATTAAAGACTATTAAATGATCACTAATAAACGGGAAAATGGTTATGTATCCAACACTTCAGTCCATGGGTATCACCAGCATACAGGACATTGAAAAATTTACTTTGCGTTACGAAGGCGGGCACGACGTACTGAAAATTTATTACCGTCGTGAAAAAGGATCTCTATTACCTAAGAGCAAAAAGTTTAAATTTGGTCGCTCAACCAAAACCGTTCTAGCAGATGGCGGTCAACAAACTTATCGACAAGTACAAGAACCGTCGCTCATTGTTTTACGTGCGATGGAAGAGCTAGAAAAAATTGTTGGCAAACAACATGAAAGCAAAGCCACTAAAGAAGATTTGATCAAAGAATTGGAACATTTAGAAAAAGTGGTGAACAGCAAGATAGAAGAAATAAAGACAAAAATACAAGCTATGGAATAATGTCCTGCTAACGTCTGCGGCAAGCACTTTCTCTTAACGCTGGATTACTTACTCAATCCAGCGTTAAGAGAAAAGTGCTTGCTAACTTGACAATAAAAATCCCGCTACAATCCTACGTTCTGCAAAAGATCATTGTGTGATATTTCGCGTATTTTAGTCCCCCTAAAAATCCCTTATATAAGTTATTTGAGTCTGAATTTATGCATCTTGTTACCTCTACCACTGAGCTTGCTGACATCATCCGCAATGGCGGTGTCATTGCTTACCCAACAGAAGCTGTCTGGGGATTGGGTTGCGATCCTTTTAACGAAGCAGCGGTAAGACGTATTCTCACGTTAAAATCGCGCCCTGAAGAAAAAGGGCTAATCTTGATTGCTGGTGCACAGGAAGATTTAAGACCTTGGCTCGAGACCCTAGACACTCATGCCGCACAGCGCCTTATCAGTGTGAACGACACGCCAACATCTTGGGTTGTGCCTGATACACATATCACACCCAGCTGGGTAAGAGGAGAGCATCAGAGCGTTGCTATTCGTCTTTCTCAACACCTACCAGTGCAGCGTCTTTGTCAGGCTTTTCAAGGGGTAATAGTGTCGACTTCAGCGAACCCTGCCGGGCTAGAACCAGCTCTTAGCGCGGAAGAAGTACACGCCTATTTTGGGGACAAAATAGACGCCATTTATCATGCCCCTTTAGGCGGCGCATCAAAGCCCTCTCAAGTGAGAGATATTCTAACAGACAAACTGTTTCGCGTTTAGCCATTTAAAAAGCCCACTTGCGGTGACGTATAATGACAGTTTCTGTGTAAAAGCGTCTTTTTATCCACAACTCATATCAACCAACAAAAAAGCCACACAACATTTTTTATGAAATGTTGTGTGGCTTTGCATTTACTCAAACTAAGCTCCTAGGCTTTCATGATAGTCTAGTGACCACCCAGATACGCTTCTCGCACTTCAGGGTTCACCAAAAGCTCGGCCCCTGTGCCTGTTAGCTTAATTTCACCATTCACCATAACGTAACCACGATTGGCCAGTTTTAGGGCATGGTTCGCATTTTGTTCAACCAAAAAGATCGTCATACCAGTACTGGCCACGTCTTTCAGAATCTGAAAAATCTGCTTCACGATAATCGGTGCGAGTCCTAAACTAGGCTCATCCAATAGCAGTAATTTAGGTCGGCTCATTAATGCACGAGCGATTGCCAGCATTTGCTGCTCGCCACCCGACATGGTCGAGGCTCTCTGATTACGACGCTCCAACAAACGTGGAAACATCTCAAACATACGCTGCATGTCTTTTTCCGCATGCTCCATACCTATCGGTATGGTTCCCATCAACAAGTTTTCTTCTACCGACATACTAGGAAAAATACGACGTCCTTCAGGAGACTGAGCCAAACCATTGGACGCAACATAGTGAGCCGATTTTTGCGAAATATCCTCACCACGATAAATAATTTCACCAGAAGAAATACGCGGTTGCCCAAAAATAGACATCAAAAGTGTCGATTTACCAGCACCGTTTGCCCCAATCAAGGTGACTATTTCACCTTCATCGATCGTCAAAGACACCTTCTTTAGTGCTTGAATTGGACCATAATGCACATCGACATCTTTAAACTGCATTAAAGTAGTCATAGTGTCACCTCTTCACCTTCTTCTGCACCAAGATACGCCGCAATCACTTTCGGGTTATTTTTGATATCGTCAGGACCCCCTTTGGCAATCACTTCACCATGATCCAATACAACAATATAATCAGAAATATCCATTACCATGCCCATATCATGCTCTATAAGCAGTACCGTCGTGTTGTGTTGATCACGTAATACACGAATCATTTTTGTCAAAGCTTCGGTTTCAGACGGGTTCAGACCTGCTGCGGGTTCATCTAAACAAACAATCTCGGGGTTCGTACACATAGCACGGGCAATCTCTAAACGACGCTGTTGACCATAGGAAAGCTCTCCCGCCAAACGATTAGCAGCCCCCACTAAATCAACCACACCCAGCCAATAAAAAGCACGCTCAAGCGCTTCTTCTTCAGATTTCCGGTAGCCTTTCGTATTCAGAATACCCGCAATCAAGCTTCGATTGACGCGCATATGCTGAGCAACCAGCAAGTTCTCAACCACCGACATTTCTTTAAACAAACGAATGTTTTGAAAAGTCCGCGACAGTCCAGCACGGTTTACCAAATGCGAGCCGCCAAACATCTTGTATTTAAGACGAGAAAAAAAGGCAACCGGAGAAAAAAATCTGTCAGTTGGAAAGGCTCGCCCAGCACTTTAATAATACTGGTCTCTTTACCACCCGCAGACAAAATGATCTTGCCACCCGTTGCTTTGTAGAAGCCGGTCAGACAGTTAAACACAGTAGTTTTGCCTGCACCATTCGGACCAATAAGAGCTGAAACCGATCCACGCTTAATGTCAAAAGTCACATCATTCAGCGCCTTAATACCACCAAAATGCATCACCAAGTTTTCAACGGCTAAAATATTTTCTTGGCTCATTTCACTACCCCTTTTCTCGCTGCAAAACCAGTTCGCGTGACACGAACAATACCTCGAGGTTTCCAAATCATCATGACTACCATCAAAATACCAAACATTAAGACACGGTATTCTGCGAATTCCCTCAACATCTCAGGCAATACAGTCAAACAAAAGGCGGCAATGACCACACCCAATGTCGGTCCCATTCCCCCTAACACGACAATCGCCAAAATAAGTGCCGATTCGAAAAAAGTAAAAGAAGAAGGGTTAACGAAACCTTGATAAGTTGCAAAGAACACACCCGCTAAGCCACCTGTGGAAGCGCCTAGCATAAAAGCAGAAAGTTTCACTAATACATGGTTCAACCCTAGTGAACGACATGCTATTTCGTCTTCGCGAAGCGCTTCCCACGCACGGCCTATTGGCATTTTCACCAGGCGGTGTTTGATGAAGAGCACAGCCCATACGACGGCAAACAAGACGATATAAATAAACATATATCGATACGCAGAATCATAGGGGATATTAAAGAACTCATGAAACGTACTGCCATCTCGTGATCGGCGCGTAAACTCTAGCCCAAAAAAAGTTGGCATCGGTGCAGATACACCATTTGGACCGTGGGTAAATGAAGCCCAGTTTGTTAACACCAAGCGAATAATTTCACCAAAACCCAAAGTCACAATCGCCAAATAATCGCCGTGCATACGCAACACAGGGAAACCCAATATCGCGCCTGCAACTGCCGCCATCAGGGCGGCTATTGGCAACATAGACCAAAAACCCAGCCCTAGATTTTCATAGCCCAATGCCAGACCATAAGCGCCGATAGCATAAAAGCCCACAAAACCTAGGTCCAATAAGCCAGCAAGCCCAACGACTATGTTTAGACCCAAGCCAAGCAAAACATAAATCAAACCTAGAATAACGACCGTTAAAACATATTTTGAAGCGATGAATGGCACAAGCAAACCAATCGCTATCACCAAAGGAATAATCCACACCATTTTGGATTTATGCCCTGGTGGCAACACAGTCGCGCCATCATTGCTATTGGCATAACGAAAAGCCATGGCGATGCCTTTTTCTGTTTGAAAAAAGCTAGACATGGCAAAGCGCCCAATAATAACAACCAACACCATCCAAGCTACTTTGCCGAACTCAGCATTGAAGCTATAGCCATCCAACACCACACCGACAATCGGACCGAATAAAATCAAGGCCATAAAACCAGCGATTAAGGCATCGATACTGCTTTTTTTAAAATTAATTCCGACAGATTGGCTCATTTATACTTTCTCCACTTCAGGTTTGCCGAGAAGGCCACTTGGGCGAATAATCAAAATGAGAACTAACAAAGAAAACGAGAAAACATCTTTGTAATCAGAACTAATTAATCCAGCAAACAAGGCTTCAGATAGACCTAAAATCAGACCGCCTAACATGGCGCCAGGCAAAGAACCTATGCCACCCAAAACCGCCGCGGTAAAGGCCTTAATGCCGATAATGAAACCAATATAAAAATCGAACGCGCCATAATCTAACGTAATCAAAACACCCGCTAACGCCGCCATTGTCGCGCCAATAACGAACACAGTTGAAATAATTTTATCGGTGTCTATACCTAAGATAGACGCCATTTTTCGATCTTGTTGAGTCGCACGACACATGCGACCTAATTTTGTTTTTTGAATAACGTAAGTCAAAATCCCCATGCCAGCAAAAGCGGCAATAAGAATAAAGACTTTCATGTAGGTAATTTGTACAAAGCCGTCACCGACGTGAAAACGCAATGCGCCAGTCAACATGGTTGGGACACCCTGTTGATTTGCACCTTGGCTTAGCTGTACATAGTTTTGCAAAATCAGCGACATACCGATCGCCGAAATTAATACTGCTAGACGACTGGAATTACGCAATGGACGATAAGCCACTCGTTCAATCACCCATCCATAAGCACCCGTTACCACAATCGTTAGAAAGAGCGTGCCGATTATGACAATAAGAAAAGATTCAAAACCTAAAAAGGTTAACAAGGCACTAATCAGTGCAATAGCGATCGCAGTAATATAAGAAGACACCATGTAGACATCGCCATGGGCGAAGTTAATCATGCCGATAATGCCATACACCATGGTGTAACCGATCGCAATGAGTCCATAAACAGAGCCAAGGGTAAGACCGTTTACCAACTGCTGGAGAACGATATCCATCGTAAGACCTCGTGGGGATTTTTGAACAGGAAGAACATGTTTACCAACACAATCCTTGTGTCAGTAAACATGTATTAGTTATGCCTAAAAAATAACAACTAACGTAAAAATCAATCTACTACGCTATATTTACCTTGAGCATCCCACTCGTACATAACGTAGTCGGAAACGGTCAAATCGCCTTTTTCATCAAAGTCTTTTTTACCCATTACGGTATCCACAGAGTGAGATTTCAACCACTCAGCACCTTTAATAGGATCTAGATTATTATTGGCCAATGCGGCAACAGCGACTTGCATAGCGGTGTAAGAGTAAAGAGTGTAACCCTCTGGCTCATAACCCGCATCGCGAAACTCTTTGATTACTTTAGCACCAGAAGGGTAAGACGTTGGTGGCGCACCAAATGTCATTAATACACCATCGACATATTCAGGAGAACCGGCAACAGATACAAACTCATCGGATACGATACCATCACCTGAAATGAAAATGGCTTTAGAGCCTTGCTCACGTAACTGACGAACCAATGGGCCAGCTTCAGAGTGAAGCCCACCAAAATACACAACATCTGCATCAACTGAACGAATCTTAGTAATCAAGGCGTTAAAGTCTTTTTCACCACGAGTCAAACCTTCGTACATGACTTCGTTTACGCCATAAGCATTCAGAGTGGACTTCATGGCATCCGCCAAGCCTTTACCGTAAGTATCTTTATCATGGATGACAGCCACGCGTTTAGCGCCTAGCTTATCGACGATATAGCTAGCAGCCACATCCCCTTGCTGATCATCACGACCACACACACGGAAAACGTTTGGTAAACCTTGGTCTGTTAATGTTGGGTTCGTTGACGCAGGTGTTACCATGATAACGCCTGCTTCTTCATAAATTTTAGACGCTGGAATAGAAGAAGAGGAACAGAAATGCCCCACTACAGCTAAAGCACCGTCAGAGTCAACCAGACGGTTAGCCACAGACACCGCTTGTTTTGGCTCACAGGCATCGTCCGCTTTCACCAATGTTATCATTTCACCATTGATGCCACCTGCGGCATTGATATCTTGAGCGGCTTTTTCAGCCCCTTTCCATAACTGCTCACCAAAAGCCGCATAAGCACCAGTATGAGGACCTGCCACACCGATCACGACGTCTGCTTGAGCCAGTGTCGCCGCACCAGCAACAGCAAGAGAAATTAATGTTTTTCTAACAACCGCATTTGACATAAGAAAAGCCTCTATTCGTTTTGTGTTTTATCGTTATTATTCAAAAGCAAGAAGCGTTCCAATAGTTTAAGCCCAAAGAAAAAGCATAAAAAATGGAACTTTCACAGCAACTATCCAAAAAATGTGCACTGGAATGAAGCTACACATTAATATCAGTCTAAAGTTTGGTCAATAGTAGTGCAGATAAATATTGCAAATAACCTAAGAGAAATCCTGTGATACAAAAAAAACACAAAATAAATCACTAGAATTATTTGAGTTTATGGTTTTTTCAACTTACAGACGAAAGGATGTGCACTAAACAAGAGCGAAATAAGGGCTGGCAAAAATAAAGGGGCATATAGAGGTATCACTAGTGCGATTCTGAAAAAAACCGTACTTCTTATAATTTAGTATAAAAAACCAATAAGAAATTGATAAAAGCTCGGTTTTTTTATCAAAAAACTCCGATTTAATTAAATACCGGAGTTTTACGTCTATTTTGTTTCAGACATGGTCGGTTTAGAAGGAGGAGAAGCGATCAGCAATTCAGAGATCCTCACTAAACGAACACCATCTTGCTCTAAATTCTTCAAACGCTTTTTAAGATATGCCGTGGTTTCTGGATAAGGATGTCCTATGGCCAAAGCACTTCCATGACGTTTAGCTAGTTTTACTAAACGAGAAAATTGCTTGTCTATCGCCTCTTCCGTGCGGATATTGTCTAAAAACACGTCTCTTCCTACCGTTTTTAAACCATATTCTTGTGCGGTTTTTTTGGCCACACTTTGAGCACTGGTTAAACTATCAATAAAAAACAAGGATCGGTCTTTTAACGTTTCCATGACCCATTCCATCGAATGAACCTTAGTGGTTAACAAACTGCCCATATGATTATTTACCCCTTGAATACCAGGCAAACTATCCAAATCCTTGCTTAACGTGCTTTTTAATTCCTGTTCCGTCATGCTCGCATACAAACCACCAGGACCAAGTTTTAGCTCTCGCTGATTTTCCATAGGCGCATGCAAAAGCGTAATACGACTCTGCTTTTGGGAGGTTAGAGCGGTTTGCAAAGCAAAAGGCGTACTTGGCAAAATCGCCAATGCCACCTCCGTAGGCAGCAATAAAGACGATTCCATGCCATCTCGACTGTAACCAAGATCATCAATCAAAATCGCTATTTGTGGCATTTTTGGGTGCACGTCAACCGCTAATATTTTTGCCGGCGTGACTATTTTTTTCGGAGAATCAGTGGAAGCAGGCTTAGGGACTGAAAGCAGGCTCTCATTAGGCACGACATCCAGCAGAACGGGGACATCTAACAAAGGCGCAATAGAAGGTTTCCATGGCGCCTCTTGCGGATCTTGTAAAATGGAAGGGTAAGAATCAGATGGCAGACGAGTCTCAGTTGTGTTTTCTGGTTCTAACAACACCGGCCCCAAATGCTCTGGCAAAATGATCGGCTCTTTCTCGGAAGGCGTCTTGTCTGACGCCACCATGACACCTTCCTGTGACGCCATCATGCCCTCTTCTGACGCACTCACGTCATCCGACGATGCCATAGCATGTTGCTCGACAACCAACTCGCCCGCCAAAGAGTCATCCAAATATTCAGAACCTGCATCCGATGCGTTCCCCCCTGGCAAAGCGAGCAAAAACCCTACAAGCAAACACACTTTCTTAAAATAAAACAAAGGAGCAGTTACCCCAACAATACATTTGTGAAAAACAGATCGCTATTTCTGCACTAATTTAGGCAAGGTTTTCAGAATCGTAACCGCTTGAAACAATTGAAAATCTGTTTTTGCCAATTCACCAATATCGGACAAAACATCCGCACTGGTTCGTTCTTTACCGCCCGTACCATTTCCTAAATGCCCTTTTAGTTCAGACTCTTTAACCAAAAACGGGTCTTTATCAAAGGTTAATGTCGCTTGTGGCACAATCAGATCGGGCGTAATACCCTGAGCTTGGATAGAACGACCATTTGGCGTGTAATATAAGGCGGTGGTTAATTTTACCGCATCACCATTGGATAAGGGAACCACTGTTTGAACAGAGCCTTTACCAAACGTTTCCGTGCCTAACACCACCGCACGCTGATGATCCTGTAACGCGCCAGCAACAATTTCTGACGCCGACGCAGAGCCATCGTTTACCATAACAACAACAGGAATTTGCTTAAATTTTGTATTTTTCGCAGTGGCCTTAAACTGACTTTTCGACATCTCATGACGCCCACTGGTATAAACGATCATACCTTTATCAATAAAAGCGTCTACCACCCCAACAGCACTTTGCAAAACACCACCGGGATTATTACGCAAATCTAAGACAACCCCTTGAATTTTACTTTGTGCAGCGAGTTTATCGATGGCTTCATAAAACTCTATGTCGCTATCACCTTGAAATTGACTGATGCGAAAATAAGCGATTCCTGTATCCAGCCATTTCGCGGTAACACTGGCGTCTTCAACCAATCGACGTGTTAACTCGTAATGTTTAATTTCACCGTCTCGCTCGATATCCAGCGAGACGGTAGAACCCACTTCACCACGCATGAGCGTCACAATATCTTGCATACCCAAGTCAGTAATTAACGTATTATCAATTTTGATAATAACATCACCAGGCAAAATCCCTGCCTCGGCAGCAGCGGAGCCATCCACAGGCGTGACTATGGTCAATCGCTTGTCTTTCATCTCGACTTCAACACCAATGCCCGCATAATTACCAGAGGTCAGCTCATTAAAATCAGCTAATTCTGTTTTCGTAAAATACTCAGAATGCGGATCGAGTCCAGAAACCATACCTTTTAGTGCTTTATGAAGAATGTCTTCATCAGACAGTGTTTCAACGTAACCCTCACGAATAGTTTCGAAGGTTTCAACAAACGATTGAATCTCGGCAGTAGGCAATTTAGATGCTTGTTTAGTATCCGCAGAAAAAGCCGGCTGAACCAATAGCACCATAAACAAAACGGGGATTCGTTGACGCAAAATATTGATCATATTTCTTCCTATGACTTTTTTACTAGCAGCGGTACTGGGACTGTCATGAACGTTACCCAGCATCTATCCAAGAAAGTGGTTTTAATGGCGTACCATTATGGCGAATTGCAAAAAATAAAGCAGCATCAGGACGACCACCAGTACTACCAGCCATTGCGACAGTATCATTGGCCCTCACCCATTCTCCCACTTCTTTCAATAAACTTTGGTTATACCCATACAGTGACATGTAGCCGTCACCATGATCTAAGATAAGTAAAAAGCCGAAACCACGCATCCAGTCAGAAAATACGACACGCCCTGAAAATATAGCGTGAACGGACTCGCCTTCTTTGGCTCTAAGCGTCACCCCACCCAAATTTATACTGCCCGTTGCAGGCAGCGTCGCCAATGTCTTTAACGGCCTCACTAACTTGCCTCGTTGGGATGAAAAAGGGACATCTTGATCTGGGATTTTCACATCAGCCAAGGCTTCTTCTAGGCGTTGCAACATATCCTGTAAATTTTGTTGATCCTGCAATAATTGCTTAGAACGTTTATCACCTTGTGCTAGATCCTGATCAAGTTTTACCAATAAATTACGACGTTCAGCTTGTTGACTTAACAGACGACTGCGTTCTTCTTTAAGCTGAATTTCTTCTTTGGCTTGTTGAGACTCGATGACTGCGAATGCTGTTTTCAACCAAACTCAGATCATTCACTTCATTCACAAAACCGTTGATCAAGGACTGCCTTGCCGTAGAAAAGTAGCGATTATATTGCACTAAACGCTGCGCTTCTTCTGAGGTATTACCATTTAACAATAACTTAATGCTTTCTTCATTACCGGAACGATAAACCGCCCTTAATTGGGCGGCTATTTGTTCATTTTGCTGTTGGATACTAAGCTGAAGAGAACGCTGCTGAACTCTCAATTCGCCCAGCTGCTCGTCACCTTTTTTTAAGCTTTCCTGAATTTCTTGGATCTTCTTAAGCAATGCCTGAATGTCTTTTTCTTTGCCTTCAAGTTGCTTCTCTACATCCGATCGCTCAGACTTCAAGTCCTTTAACCAACTATTAAGCTTTTGCAAATCCTTTTGCAATGCTTGAATTTGTTGCTTAGCTTCTTCAGGCGTTTGCGGTTCACCTGCTGTCCAACCTAAACTAGGCAGCAAGCACAAACACAAAAGCAAACTACGAAATAGTAAGACCATTACCGCCTCATGCCCGTGTGAGCAAGCTCACACCTGTCATTTCTGCTGGCTTGTCCATTCCCATCATATCGAGTAACGTCGGAGCAAGGTCACACAATGCGCCTTCTTTTATACCCAAACCTTGTGTAGGAGAAAACAGAACAAGAGGCACAGGACCAATCGTATGAGACGTCAACGGCTGAGAACCATCATCACTTAACATTTGCTCTACGTTACCGTGATCGGCAGTAATCAAACATTGACCACCATTCACTTTCAACGCCTCAATGATCCGACCCAAGCAAGCATCTACCGCTTCTACGGCTTTAACGGCGGCTTCAAAAATACCACTGTGTCCAACCATGTCACCGTTAGCAAAGTTACAAATAATAGTGTCATATTTGCCCGCTTTGATGACTTCAACCAGTTTGTCTGTCACTTCTGGTGCACTCATTTCAGGCTTCAGGTCGTAAGTCGCCACATTAGGTGAGGGGATCAACTCACGTTCTTCACCATCAAACAGGGCCTCTTCACCACCATTAAAAAAGAACGTCACATGAGCGTATTTTTCGGTTTCGGCAATACGTAATTGTTTTTTGCCATGCTTGGCTAGCACTTCACCCAAGGTATTGGTTAACGCCACTGGAGGAAACGCCACATCCACTTGAATATCAGATGAAAACTCAGTAAAAGTCACAAACGCTGCCAGTTTTGGATAAACGGCACGAGTGAAGCCATCAAAGTCGGCATCGGTAAAAGCACGCGTTAATTGACGCGCACGATCCGGACGGAAGTTAGCAAAAATAATCGCATCACCATCTTGAACAGGTGCCGATTCACCAACGATAGTGGCTTTAACAAATTCATCATTTTCGTCACGATCATAAGCCGCTTGAATTGCACCTTCAGCGGTATCCGCTTGGAACTCACCTTTACCTAACACAATCGCATCGTAAGCAGTTTGAACACGATCCCAACGATTATCACGGTCCATTGCATAATAACGACCAGTCAGAGTAGCGATTTTGCCTACACCGAGTTCCGCAAGTTTGGACTCTAATTCAGCCACAGGCGTTTTAGCAGAGCGAGGTGGCGTATCACGACCATCAGTGAAACCATGCACATACACAGCTTTGGCACCACGCTTTGCTGCTAATTCGCACATTGCCATAATTTGCTCATGATGACTATGAACACCACCATCAGACAACAATCCCAAAATATGCACCGCTTTGTTAGCGCCGACGGCTTTATCAACCGCATTAACAAGGGCTTCGTTTTCAAAGAACGAACCGTCTTCAATGGCTTTGCCAATGCGAGTAAAGTTTTGATAAACCACTCGACCCGCACCTAAGTTCATGTGCCCCACTTCGGAATTACCCATTTGGCCTTCTGGTAAACCGACCGCTAAGCCAGACGTTTTGATGAGTGTATGCGGATGACCATTCCACAACGCGTCCCAGTTCGGCGTATTTGCGGCGGCAATGGCATTAGAAGTAGAGGTTTCACTGTACCCCCATCCATCAAGGATGAAGAGAGCTGTGGTTTTTTTGTTCATGTTAATCTATCCCGTAAATTGATCATGAGTATGGCTTGATACTATCACAGGCCTGTAATTTAGTTACAGACTAGCGTGCCTATTCGGACTATTAATTTCACTAATAACAGGCTATGACTCATTTCGCTTTGACAATAGCCAGTCTCGAAAAATCACCACTTGCTCAAGATCGGCTTTATCGGCCGGATAAGACAAAAGGTACTCATGTGGTGTCGACACCGCTTTACCAAAAGGCGCCACCAACTCACCATTATGCAGACTCCGTTCGGCTAGTATGGTCGGCATAATGGCAATTCCCATACTGTTTTTAGCGGCTTCTAGCAACATATGAAAATGCGCGAAAGACGCCCCTGCAAAAGAGCCACTCTCTAGCCCTTGTGCAACCATCCAATCGGGCCACGCATTAATACGTGATGATAAATGCAGGAAAGGAAATAAAGTAACGTCTTCGGCTCGCCACTCAGTGGCTAATTTATCGGCAACCCGTTTCAATAATTCAGGTGCTACCACCGCGACCACTTTTTCTTTCATCAATTGATGAGAAATCGCGCGAGGCCAATGATCTCCACCATAATGCAAAATAATATCGATGCTTTCTGGGTCTATCTTGGCTGCATCGTCTAACGAACGCACTTTGATTTGAAACTGCGGATGGTCTAGTTGGAACTCAGCCAACAAAGGCATCAACCAATACGATGCCAAGGTAGGTAATGCAGATATCGTCAAGGTAGTTTTTTCATCTTCGCGGTGTAACATCCGCAAACACGCATTTTCCATCCCATCTAATAAAGGCACCACTTCTTTGTAATAAGCCGCTCCCGTTCCAGTTAACACCAAGCGTTTATTAAGACGAATAAACAAATCTCGTGACAAGAATTCTTCAAGGTTACGAATTTGACGGCTGACGGCACTTTGAGTGAGATGTAACTCTTCCGCGGCTTTAGTAAAACTTAAATGTCGTACAGACGCTTCAAAACATTTTAGTGCAGTTGACGATGGGATATAACGGCGCATGTAGGCGTTACTCATTCACATAAATAAAAAGACATAAATAAAAAGACAAAAACGAAAGTAAACACAAGAAGACAATAACTCTACCCTATATCAGATTTATTCCCAACCAGCAAAATAAAAAAACGCACCATAAAGATGCGTTTTATTGTCAGCATTATTCGCTGTAAGCTTATGTGATGGTCAAACTAATCGACACTTTGCATGATGAAGCGAGCGAAACCAAGACGAATCTGTTTTTAACAGAGTATTGGCGAGGCTCTGTAATTATTCTAATCCAAAGCGTGCGCCTGCTGTCCCAAATGGTAAGTATGCGCCCCTACTTCATAAAACAAACGCTTTAACTCTCGAAACGAAATATCTCTGAGTATCGTGGTCGGTATGGATAAGCTTTCTCTTTGACCTGATAACCATTGCGCCAACTCGGCACCAACCACAGTTCCTGGTCCAATACCGCGACCGCTGTAGCCGGCGACACTGAATAGACCTTTTTCTAGCTGCTGGCAATGGGGCAAATGATCCTCACTGTAGGCAATTTTGCCAGTCCAGCAATAATCCCACTCTACTTTACTTAGGATCGGAAACAATTCGGTGACGCGCTGAGTTGCCCAATTTGATAACACACTGCCCTCGCCGCCCATGCCGCCAAAGACTAAGCGACCTTGTTGATCCAAGCGAAAAGAACTCATCACGGTACAAGTATCCCAAACGCCTTCTTTGTTTGGCAAAACGCTGGCAAGCTGCACATCGCTTAACGGTTTGGTCGCCAATTGAGAATAAAAAATTGGTACAAACTTACGCGCCTGCTCTTTTAGCCCAAATCCACTGTAGGCATTGGTCGCAAGAATCACTTTTTCAGCGTGCACCTGCCCCTTTTCGGTGTATAAAACCCAACCGTTATCGGCTGGCTCTATTTTACTCACTGGTGACTGATCAAAAAGTTTAGCACCTTCTTTTAGCGCTGCGTGAGCCAATCCACGAGCATAAGCCAAAGGCTGAATAGTACCCGCTCTTGGATCAAACAAGGCAGAGTTGAACTTATTAGAGCCAATACGCGCTTGCGCTTCTGCAGCATCTAGTAATTGAACAGGTGCACCGCGTTTTTTCATTTGCTCATAACGGCGCAGCAATTGCGCTAAGCCTGTTTTGCCAACCCCAGCATGCAAGGTGCCATTACGCACTGGCTCGCACTGAATGTCGTATTCTTTAATTAAACTATAAACAAAATCAGGCGCTGCCGCCAAAGCCTTGTACATGACACTGCCCGCTTCAGCACCAATGGCTTTATCTAACTGGTCGGGTTCTAGCCAAACACCTGCATTCGCCAAACCAACATTGCGTCCAGAACCACCAAAACCCACTTCTTGCGCTTCTACAACCGCAACAGAGACACCAAATTTAGCTAGATGTAAAGCAGCTGACAGCCCCGTAAAACCCGCGCCGACGATCACTACTTCGACCTCAACACGCCCTTCAAGAGGCGCCAACACAGGCGCCGCTGGAGAACTAGCGCGCCACAAAGAATTGCAGATTTTATCAGACATAAAATGACCTCATCAGGACATTGGCCAGAACGTAAATAGGCGAGAAACATCTCGCCTATTGAGTTACCTAATACTGTGTATTACTCAAAAATGATTCCCTGAGCTAACGGCAAATCACCACCGTAGTTGACGGTATTCGTGGTACGACGCATGTAGTTTCTCCACGCATCAGAACCCGATTCACGACCACCACCGGTTTCTTTTTCGCCACCAAACGCACCGCCAATCTCGGCACCAGACGTACCAATGTTAACGTTGGCAATACCACAGTCAGACCCTGCTGGAGACATGAACATTTCGGCTTCACGCATGCTTTCAGTGAAGACAGCAGACGATAAACCTTGTGGTACTTCGTTTTGAATCTCGATGGCCTCTTCAAAGGTGTTATACGTCAATACATACAGAATAGGCGCAAAAGTTTCTTCGTGAACAATTGGCGCATCATGAGCAATACGAACAATCGCTGGACGCACGTAGAAACCACCAGCCGGAACGCCTTCAGTAACACGTTCGCCACCGCAGACAATGTCGCCGCCTTGTTGTTTCGCAGTTTCTAGGGCCGCTTGCATACGATTAAAGCTGCCTTCGTCAATTAGTGGCCCAACCAAATTGCCTTCAACGATTGGGCTACCAACACGAAGCGAACCATAAGATTTCACCAAACGCTCAACCAAACCATCCACAATAGATTCATGGGTGATCAGACGACGCAATGTTGTGCAACGCTGACCAGCCGTACCAGCCGCCGAGAAAACAATCGCACGCAGCGCAAGATCCAAATCCGCGGTATCAGACACAATCATCGCGTTGTTACCACCAAGCTCTAACAAAGAACGACCTAAGCGACCTGCAACGGTTTTTGCCACCGCACGGCCCATTGCCGTCGAACCTGTCGCGGAAACAAGAGGGAAGATCTCGCTTGCCGCAATCGCTTCACCCAAATCACGACCACCAATCATCACAGACACCGCCGCTTTTGGAATATCAGGCATATCAGCAATGACATTCTGCGCGATTTGGTACATCGCCAAAGCACACAAGGGGGCTTTTTCAGAAGGTTTTAGCAAGATTGGATCACCACAGACAAGACCCAACATCGCATTCCAAGCCCAGACCGCCATTGGGAAGTTAAACGCTGTGATCACCGCAACAGGACCCAGTGGATGCCATTGCTCCATCATACGATGGCCTGGACGTTCAGATACGATAGACAAACCATGCAACATCCGAGATTGACCAACAGCAAAGTCACACACGTCGATCCACTCTTGTACTTCACCCAAGGCTTCAGGAGCAATTTTGCCCGCTTCTAAGGAGATGACTTGCGCCAATTCGGTTTTGTACTTACGCGCTTCTTCGCCAATACGGCGGACTAATTCGCCTCGACGTGGCGCTGGAATCACACGTAGTGCTTTAAAGGCGTCTTTTAGTTCAGCATTTACCTTGTCTAGTTGTGCCGGTGTCGCGTTGTTAAAGGTAGACAATACTTTACCATCGATTGGACTGTGAGCGGAAAAAGTGCTGCCTTCACCCAAAGCAACCGAATTACCCGTTAATACACTGTAAAAAGTATCGCCTTGTTTCAGGCTATTGACGCCCAACGTTTCTAAGCAAGTAAGTGACATAGGAACCTCTAAGATTTATGTATAAAAAGAACTCAACTTCCTCCACCTTAACCAGCCTAGAGCAGAATGAGAAATACCGTTTTCCTGCTAGTGGTCTAGTTTTTACCTATAGCCAGACAATTTCCCTATAGGTATATTAGAAAGGTCTAGAACGCTATTTTTGCAAGAACCACCTTCATAAAGAGTACACAAATGGACATTCGATCATTACGTTACTTTATTGCTGTTTACGAAGAGCGCAGTTTAAGCGCCGCCGCCAAACGTTGCTTCGTTGCGCAACCGTCGATTTCCACCACGGTGGCCCAATTAGAAGATGATCTAGGCACCAAGCTTTTTGTTCGCCATTCCAAAGGCGTATCGCCCACTGACAGCGGTTCACAACTTTATCCCCATGCTTGCAAGATGGTCAGTGACCTTAGCGCCATGCGCAGCCTATTTATCGAAACACCCACACCGTTGGCTCTGTCTATTTCATTAACGCCCTTTTTATCGGGTGTGCTGATCAGCCAAGTCATCAAAACCATGCTGGATGAAGTCCATGGGCTGACCTTAAAGCTTGTCGATGAATCGGAAAGTGCCGACTTGCGTTTTACCTGCCAACGCTATACCAGCGAAGAAGACGTGTTTTATCCGTTATGGGAAGACGACTATGTTATCGCCATGCCGCTGGATCATTGGCTAGCAGACTTCCCTTCGCTATCCATTAAACAAATCGATAAACAGCCTTTTATTTCACGCACACCGTGCGATATTTTGGAATCATGGAACTACTTGATGCAAAAACAAGAACTCACTACAGATGTTCGTGCTCAAGTAAAAACAGAAGAATACGCGCTAGATTTGGTCGCGGCGGGACTGGGTATATCGTTAATCCCAGAACACTCCTCACGAGGCCGCAACGACCTGTGCTTACGACCGCTGAACGATGTGAAATTAAAGCGTGTGGTGGGCCTAGCGCACAAAAAAGAACGCAGCTTTCCGGCACACCTAATCAACACGATTTTGACCGCCAAGCAGCAATTATTAATCAATAAAAATCCGACTGATATTCGGCTCGCATAACTTTTACGCATCACAAGGTGCGTTTTTACCTTTTGCATTACCCCTGACCATTACACTAAAGTAGCTGAATCGATTTAACATTTATGGCAGGAAACCTTATGACTCCAACCGATTTTTTCGCATCCTTGTGGGATCATTACACAGCTGTTACCCCACAGGCTCAACGCATCCAAGCATTATTCAAAAGCCATGGTGAAAACGTACTAAACGATCACGTGGCCTTTCGGACGTTTAATAACTCACCGATCTCGTTAGAAAAATTAGAACCTCAGCTAGAAGCCATTGGTTATAAAGCTTATGGGGCGTTTCGTTTCGAAAACAAACACCTGAAAGCCCGTTGTTACCAACACCAAACGGATGTGGATTCACCCAAGATTTTTTTGTCTGAGCTTCTTAGTAGAAGAGCTGCCAGCGAACTGCCAAGAGATTATTGGTCAGTTCATCGCACAAATCCCGGCCGATGCCGTACAGACACCGGCTATTTTTTGGGCGGGTAAATTGTGGCAAACACCCACAGAGGCCGAATACCTAACACTTGCCGAGCACAGTGAATACGCCGCTTGGTTGTCTACAATGGGATTGCAAGCCAACCATTTCACCGTCAGCATTAACCATTTGAAGACATTCCCAACCATTGAGGATGTGAATACACTCGTTCAAAGCGAAGGCTACGCACTCAACCAAGTCGGCGGTTTGGTAAAAGGGTCGCCTGAACTCTTTCTTGAGCAGTCGTCCACCATGGCTGACAAAATCGATTTCACTTTTGCCGATGGCAAACAAAAAACCATTCCAAGCTGTTTTTATGAATTTGCCCGTCGTCATGTTATGCCTAATGGCAAACTGTTCGACAGCTTCATCGAAGGCAACGCCGATAAAATTTTTGATTCAACCAGCACTAAATAACAAGTCAGAAAATTGGAATTTAAACGGTTCCAAGTGGCTCGTTTTTGCTTTTCAGCCTAGTCCCATCCTATCTTTGTCACCTTCCTGCGATAAAAATGCTTTGTGATGCGACGTGAAAAAGTAGTCGCCTGAGAGTCTGTACCGATTCGGCTGTCCGTGTATAATGCTCGCAGTTTAAATATGGGCCTTACGATTATGATGAACCAACTTATTGAATTTTCTATCAACCACTGGGAAATGGTCGCTGTCTTTTTAGCGATCCTTGCTACATTACTGTTTGTTGAGAGCAAAGGCGGTGCGCAGGGACTAACCCCTTCGGCAGCAACCAATCTGATGAATAATGAAGACGCCGTTGTTGTTGATATTCGTCCAGAAAAAGAGTTCAACACCGGTCACATTACGGGTGCGCTGAATATTCCTGCCACTAAAATGCAGGACAACTTAAAGCGTCTTGAAAAACACAAAGACACTCCAATCATTATCGTTTGTAAGTCGGGCATCACGTCTGGCGCCAGCGCAAAAGACCTCAAAAAAGCGGGCTTTAGCAAAATATACAAACTTCAAGGTGGTATTGTAGAATGGCAATCATCTAACCTACCACTAGTGAAAGGATAAGAGAGAATATTATGGCCACTGTCACTATCTATTCGAGCGATTACTGTCCGTTTTGCGTCAGAGCTAAGCAATTATTAACGGCCAAAAATGTTGCCTTTAATGAAATCCGTGTAGACGGAGAACGTGAATTACGACAAGAAATGATGGAAAAAAGCGGTCGCCATACTGTTCCACAAATTTGGATCGGTGAACGACATGTCGGCGGCTGTGATGATCTTTATGCCCTTGAGCGTGAGCAAAAACTCGACGCTTTACTAGCACAGTAATGCCTGAAAATATGACTTCATTCACCCAATAATAAAACGAAACCATTAACAAAAAGGAACTAAGATGTCCGATACAGCTGAAACACCAGAAGCACAAGAAGCGCAAACGCCACAACTTTCCATGCAGCGCGTGTTTTTAAAAGACATTTCTTTTGAATCTCCTCGTTCACCCATGATTTTCCAAGAAGAATGGAAACCAGAAGTCGGCTTAGAGTTGAACACAAAAAGCCGTCAAGTAGGTGAAAGCGTCTACGAAATCGTTCTAGAAATTACCGTCACTGTAAAAAATAATGGCAATACAGGTTATTTGGTACAAGTTCAACAAGGCGGTCTGTTCGTTATTTCTGGACTTAACGACCAACAATTACATCACGCTTTGGGGGCATTCTGCCCTGCGACACTGTTCCCTTATGCGCGTGAAAACATTGATGCTGTTGTGGTAAAAGGCAGTTTCCCTGCGATTATGCTTGCGCCTATCAATTTTGATGCGCTCTATATCGAAAGCCTACAAAAGCAACAAGCGGAAACCAAGCAATAATACAATTGAATGGCGAAAGCAAATAGACGTTAAGAAAAAGAGGCTACAGCCTCTTTTTTTTGTTGCATAATAAGTATCTTGAGATCATCCAACACAACGGAAGCTGTGATGAAAAAGAAAAAAACCTTGTCCGAATTGTCTAAGACTCCGCTGGCTTATACTCTATTTGGGGTGTTTTGCCTTGCTTACCCTTCTTTTTGCCAATCAATTCTTAGAAAAAGGAATGTGACGTGAAGTGGCTATTCCTTTGGGCAAGCGTTTGCTTTTTAGCTGGCTGCGCCACCTACAAACAAGATATCGATGCGGGTCTAAGCTTAGCCAAAGAAGGCGAATGGAAAGCCGCAGAGAATAAACTTGAAGGCGTATTAAATAACCCACAAGATAAACTGCTGTACTATATGGAAGCTGGCGCTCTTGCCCAAAACCAAGGCGATTTTGAGCGTAGTAATACCTTGTTAGAACAGGCTGAAAAATTAAGTGACACGTTTTTCCCAGAAAATTTTTCCAACCGCTCTTGGGATTCTATTAACCAACCCTAGACAAAGTGATTATCGTGGCAGTGGCATAGAAGGTGTTTACATTAGCTACCTTAAATCCCTCAATTACCTTGCGCTAGCGGAACAAGAAACAGACACACGTCAGAAACGTCAGCTGCAGGATGCGGCTTTGGTTGAAGTACGTCGCATCGACATCAAACTGAATGAAATTCGCGCACAAAATCCAAGCTACCAAGATCTTAACGCGAAAGAAAACCAAGCCTTTTATATGAAAGCACTTAGCTGGTTAGGCAACTTTTACACCGGCGGACGCGATACGGATAAATTTATCTATCGTGATGATGCTTGGGCGCGCTACATGGAAGGTTTACAGTATGAAATAAGCGGTGAATACGACGACGCTCGAATTAGCTATCAAAAAGCCGCCAACCTCTACCAAGATGGCTACGCAAAACAATACGATTTACCCGTTATAACAGCGGAACGCGCTTGGCTGGATACGATTCGTATGATGCAGAAAGGCGGTTACAGCCAAGATGAGATCCAACAGCAAATTAACAGTAAGCTCTCTCCAGCCATGCAGGAAACACTCAAACAGTACCATGATGGAGCGTCTGAGCTGGTGATTTTAGAACATCAGGGATTTGTCCCAGACAAAAGCGAAATGACCTTATTATTGTATGCCGATCCTCGCGCTTACTCTTTGGTTTTAGAACCGCTACATGGCGGTGGAAGCACTCAAGCGAATGATTCGTTCCGTTGGTTTACCATGGTCTATGCAGACATAAACCCGCTTAATCTCATTGCGAATTACAAAGCTGGTGGCGCTTGGGGAACCTTTTCAGGTATCTTTACTAAGCGTGTGATTCTTGGTCAACCTGTTTGGCAGCAACTCAGCGCCACCCATGTCGATAAACTACTTACCGAACAAACCATACGTGTTACTGTGCCTTATTATGGTCGTTTCACATTGGATCAACACCAACCCACATTGCAAGTGAGCACAGAAACGGTCGCCCCCTTTAAAAACAGTATCCGCATGACCTCTCTTGCGGACATCGCCTTTCAAGAGCAGTTGGCACAAGCACAACGAGACATTTATGAGGGCTTAGTGAGAGAACTATTGCGCAGCTGGTTAGCGTATCAGGTATCATCCAATGTGCAGGATCAAAATGCAGCGTTGATTTTAAATCTGATTGGACAAGTCGCTGTCTTTGCGTCTTCCGCTGCGGACACTAGAAATTGGTTGACGTTACCCGCGCAAGTTAGATTAACAAGAGCACCATTACCTCCGGTGAATACACCCCAGATTATCAGGTAAATCAGAAGACCTTTTCTCTTGGTAAGGTACAACTAGAAGCAAACAAAATTAAAGTGTGGAATCTACGCAACCCTAACTAAATTCGTTAAACTCAGAGGTTATTGGTTACACTCATAACCACAAGCCAAAACGCACGTAAGGAAAATACTCATGTTCATCGCGACACACAGACATTCCAAATGGACAGTCCTGTCATTCAAGGGTCTATTTACTCTCTTTATGGCAATGTTGTTAACCGCCTGCTCTGGTAGTGTTAAACGTCTGGATACGAACGAAGACGTTATGCTATCGGATCGCTGGAATGACACAGATTCCCGTCTTGTAGCAGAAGAAATGATGGGCGACATGCTCACTTTCCCATGGTTCCGTGATTACAATTTTAGTAATAAAGGGAATCCAACAGTCATAGTACAAAGCATTCGTAATAAAACCTCTGAGCATATTCCTGTCGAGACCTTTATTAACGACATCAAACGCAGTTTATTGCGTGCCGGCAAAGTCGACTTTGTTGTGTCTGGCGCAGAGCGAGATGACATTCGCGCGGAACGTGAAGAGCAAGAACTTAATGCCGCACCGGATACTGTCGCGAAGTTTGGCCTTGAGCAAGGCGCAGGGTTCGCATTATCCGGCACCATCAACTCAATTGTTGATTCCAATGGCGATCAGCGTGTTAGTTTCTATCAAGTCGATTTGAAATTGATTGATATGACCACCAACCGTGAAGTCTGGAACGGTCAGAAAAAGATCAAAAAATTGGCAGATAAAGGCTTTTTCTAATTATGCAACGCGTTGCGCTTCCTACTCAACGATACTGCCTGTTATTAGCAGGGCTAGTGCTCTGCTTAACAGGCTGTTCGAGCTTCAATACACAATCGGCTCAAAATGAGGATAGTCTACCCAGCTGGGTCATGTCTCCTCCTCAAAACAGCACACATTTGTATGGCGTCGGCAGCGCAACGCGCATTGAGAATATAGCCTTGGCTTTCACTCAAGCCGAGCAAAATGGTAACTTACAGATTGCACAGCAACTTCGTACTCAAGTCAGCCAAGTAAATACACAAGATACCCAAGTTAGATCCGGACAAGGTGTTGAGCAGGTTTCAAAAACTCAAACGGCCTACACGCAAATCACCACTTCCCCCATAGAGCTAGAGCAAACGGTTAATGAGCAACGTTTTGCTGATAAGAACTATGTATACGCACTACAATCGATTGATCGTAGCCGTATTGTTGCCAAGCTAAAAATCGCCATTAACGACACAGACGACATGATTCGCAAACTGGCGACGTCATTGACGCAAACAGAAGACCAATATCCTGCACCGCAGGACTGGCAAACCTTTATGCAGCTCATTCCCTACTTTGCCCAGCGCAAATTCTATAAAGATGAACTCAGTCTGTATTCAACCGAGCGGCTTCCATCTGGCAAAGCCGATACAGAGATACAAGACATAGAACAACGACTCAACCAAGCACTGACCCATTATGGTTTTGATGTATCCACCACAAAACAAGCCGATCATCTTGCCAGTGCACTTTCCAAATTTGGACTAACGCCAAAAAGCGGCTCTTTGTTCCAACTTAATAGTCGAACAGCGCAGCATCACGAAGAACAAGATGGACGTTTTTATGTGTTTGAAGATGGCACATTGGAGCTAATAGATCCTGCTGGCACACGACTAGCATCTTGGACAGTAAGTGCAAGAGGCATTGCTAAGAATCTAGACAAAGCTCAAGAGCAAGCCACCATAGCTTGGTCAAATCAAGCCATAGAAGCCATGTTTACTTGGTTGACACGCTTGAATTAATTGACTGATTTAAACAGAACAGCCCAGCACAATACCTACTATCTTGTATGTTGTTGATCATCGGCATGCTAGACATTTCTGCCCTAGTGGATAACAGCCGAGTCTCCTTTATGCAAAGCCACATCGAATACGCGCTAAGCACTCTAAACTCTGTTAAACTGCGTGGCCTTTAGTTGCTCACTGTGAGTGGCTTTACACATCATTAGGAACACCAGTGTCAAAATTCTTTTATCGCGGCAAACCCGATATTATGGGAAAACATAATTTAGGCAATTATCAACCTAAGCCGAAAGTAAAATATGGTAGCGAAGAAAATCCGCTGGTTTTACAAGTGCAAAGCGCCGAGCGTGAACAAGAAATAAGCGCCATACTGATCGCTAACCATTTATTTGCAGAGATTCGCATCGACAGTGAAGCCGCAGAGGACATTACAGCTTTAGATGTAGCGCTTAACAAACCCGCCCCTCAAATTGTTGAGAAAACGCCTCAGCGCAACGACCCATGCCCATGTGGGAGTAGCAAAAAATACAAAAAATGCTGTGGTTAAACACACGAAACAATTTTCTTATAAAAATTAGCGACCGCTATAGCTATTATAGGGCCGCTAAATTTTAGCTATCTGTCAATATTAACGCTCAGGACAAGTCTTCATAAGGCAAACCAACATATTGCATCGCAATAATACGGCGGCCCGCTTCTGTGTCCGTGTAAAAGTTCAACTCAGAACTCATAAACTTCTCATAGGTAGCCGCATCCGTGTCATGCACATCACCCTGACCAAAATCATGCAACATGCTCGTCATCCACCAAGAGAAACGTTCTCCGTGCCAAACACGACGCAAACATATGTCTGAGTATTGAGAGATACAATCTTTGTCACCGTCTTTGTACACTCGCTTCATCACTTTATTCAATGTCGCTACGTCGGATGCCGCTAAGTTCAGCCCTTTAGCGCCGGTTGGTGGCACGATGTGGGCCGCGTCACCGACCAAAAACAAATTTCCGTATTGCATTGGTTCGCAAACAAAAGAACGCAATGGGGCAATACTTTTCTCGATACTTGGACTCGTTACTAGCTTCGCGGCCACGTCATCAGGAAGACGACGTTTTAGCTCTGTCCAGAAATCATCATCGCTCCAATCTTCCACTTTGTCTGTAAGAGGGACTTGAAGGTAATAACGCGAGCGCGTTGCCGAACGCATGCTGGTCATGGCAAAACCACGGTCTGTTTTACAGTAAATCAATTCATGATTAACAGGAGGCGTATCGGAAAGTACGCCCAGCCAACCAAATGGATAAACACGCTCAAACTCTTTACGAGACGACTCAGGGATGGTTTGACGTGAGACACCATGGAAGCCATCACAACCCGCTATATAGTCACAGTCGAGTCTATGTTGTTCACCATTTTGCTCAAACGTCACATAAGGAGTATCGGTTTTTACATCGTGTAACACCACATTGCTGGATTCATAGTAGGTCGTGAGGCCAGCTTTCTGACGCGCATCCATCAAATCACGAGTCACTTCCGTTTGACCATAAACCATGACAGTACTGCCGCCGGTGAGTTTTTCTAACTCAATCTGTACGCGTTTATTATTAAACGCTAACTCAACACCAGTATGAATTTGACCTTCCCGATCCATTCGCTCACCGACACCAGCTTCACGAAGTAAGTCCGTCATACCCTGCTCAAGCACACCAGCACGGATTCGTCCCAAAATGTACTCTCCGGAAACGCGCTCAATAATAACGTTATCAATGCCTTGTTTTGCTAACAATTGACCTAGCAACAACCCCGATGGACCTGCGCCAATAATCGCCACTTGTGTTTTCATCATGCTCTCCAATTTATTGTTATTTTTCGACAAGGGATTAGTCCTTATCTAGTGCTATCCATCATGAAAGATTCAGCGCGATTTCGTTAGGTGATTTATGATCAAAAAATTGTACTTTTTGATCATTTTTCATTTTTAAACGCAGCACTTATGTTTCAATAAAAAATGACTTCATCATGATTTTGGCTTATAAAAGTCGCTATATATCCAATTATTTTGTGTTTTTTTACACCATTAGAAAGAGATTATTCCATCATGTCACGCGCCTCCAACATCCCACACTTTGGACTTTATGGTGAATCCAGCTGGATTAATGATCCGGAGTTTTTTCACATTGAGGACATAGAGTCGCGCAGTAGTCACCTTGGCTGGAAAATAAATCCACATCGACACGCACAGCTTTTCCAGATTCTTATTTTGAAATCCGGTGAAGCCAAAGTTCAGCTAGACGAGCAGCAATACAAACTACAAGGAGCATGGGCTATTATTGTACCTGCTGGGGTAGTGCACGGTTTTCGTTTCGCCCCCGACACCGATGGACGGGTAATTAGCATCGCGGAACCTTTACTTGAAGACGCTTACAAAGAGAAAGCGGCCAAATTTATCCAACCGCTGCTCAGCCAAGCGTGTTACATTGACTTTAATGATCATCGCAATGTCTTTTCTGAGCTTTGGCCACTGATTCAGCAACTCGAAAATGAATCAGCGCTCATTCGCGAAGGGAGAGGTTTGATGAGCGAATACCTCATTAAAGCCATCTTACTGTTACTCTATCGTCAACATGCCAACGGCAAGGTTGGAAGTGCAAATAAAACCGAAAGTAGTCATGCACAATGGTTAAAAGAATTAATCGAAAAACACTATCGCGAACACTGGACCAGTGATCAATATGCCCAAGCTTTAGGCACCTCCACCAGCCGTTTAAATAGACTCTGCAAAACTACTTTTAATCAAAGTGTTCTAGACCTGATTCATGACCGCATTCTGGTAGAGGCCAAGCGCAGTCTGATTTATACCGTACGTTCGGTGGAAGAAATAAGCTACGACTTGGGTTTTAAAGACCCAGGCTACTTTTCACGTTTTTTTAAACGCTCGACCGGCCTTCCCCCTGGGAAATTCAGAACATTAAGTAACCAACCATCGATATGATGAATTTTTCTAACCTATTAGCTGAAAATTGATCGTTTGCTGAATGATTGGTCAAAACCTAAAATAACAAGTGTCAAATATAACTGCATTTTTTTAGGAGAATGACCATGAAAAACGATATGAAATTCGACACATTCGGCAACCTTGATACAGATTACTATGTAGAAAAAGCCTATGAATTACGTCGTGCTTACTATGCAGCAGCCATCAAAAAAGCCAGCGCTAGTATCAAAGCATTGTTTGTTAAAATGACGGCAAATCGCTCAGTAAAAACCTCCGCACAACCACAGCACTAACTCGCTACGTCAACGTTATTTGCTTTTTCATCGCCGTTGTTAATTGCACTAAAATAAACAGTCAACAGCCGCTGCCGAAACAAATAGCCGAGTGACAGACAGTACCCCATGTTTCCGATGATCGAACGGCAAGAATAAAAAATCGATCCGGTAACAGGGCTCTCACTTTACAACCTTTTCCTTAAAGTCCCTCCAGAGCCTATTTTTTCAGTCATCAAAACGTCATAAATATGACATAAAATTCTTTTCTAGATACTTCTTTCACTAAGATAGTTTTGAGACGAAATGAGCCAAATTGACGACCATGCTCTACTTGAGAAAATCCTTTCAAATGGATTAATCACGCCATACTTCCAGCCTATTTACGATTTAACAAATGGTGAGATATATGGTCATGAAGCCCTTTCTCGTGGGCCAATGAATTCTACACTGTTCTCCCCAGACCCCTTATTTACCTTGGCTCAGCAGCAAGGAAAACTGCATAAATTAGAGTTACTTTGTCGTGAAAAAGCGCTCTCAAAATTCGCGAAATTAGCCCTAAAAGGACGTCTGTTTTTGAATGTCAGCGCCTCCCTACTGGCTTCACCTAATCATCAGTCAGGCATGACCTTAGCCATTTTAAAAGACTTAGGTTTGGATCAAAAAGACATCGTTATTGAGTTATCCGAACAACACCCATACGATCATAATGGGTTACCACGCAGCAGCGTTGACCATTATCGTGAAATGGGCTTCCAAGTTGCAATTGATGACCTAGGCGTTGGCTATTCAGGTCTACAACTTTGGTCTGAATTGCAACCAGATATCGTCAAAGTCGATAAACATTTTATTAAAGGCATCGACAAAGACGAGATCAAACGCGAATTTGTGCGGTCCATACTGACGATCGCTCAACGACTAAACTGTATCCTCATCGCTGAAGGCATAGAAAACCAACAGGAACTCGATCAACTGATTGAAATTGGCGTCACACTAGGACAAGGCTATTTTCTCGGCCGACCTACAGAAAACCCCGCTTTTTCAACACATCCGTATTTAGTGAAACAAGCCCAAAGACGCTCTCAATTCCACATTGATCATACTGAGACGGTACAAACCTTATGTCGACCAACACCAACCTTGCACGAAGATTGCCTCTTAGATGACGCGTCACAATGCTTTAAAAAACAACCAGATCTTGTAGCTATCCCTATTTTAAACGATAAACAAGAACCGCTTGGTGTCGTACACCGCAATCAATTGCATGAACTGTTTTCCACGCCCTACGGACGCGCTCTATATGAACATAAATCCGTCACCAATTTACTCAGTAACGATGCGCTTATCGTAGAAAGCAACGTCAGTTTGTCGAGTGTGTCAGCCTTAATAACGGACCAAGAAGCCGACCGACTCAACAACGAGATCATCGTCGTTAAAGAAGGTAAGTTTATTGGCACAGGACACCTGAGAGACTTGCTTAAACGCATTACCGAATTAAAAATCCAAAACGCCACGTACTCGAATCCGCTCACGTTATTACCTGGCAACGTTCCCATACACAGAGAAGTGAGTCGACGCTTGGCTGCGAATGAAAACTTTTATGTGGCGTATTTTGACCTGAACGATTTCAAACCTTTTAATGACTTCTTTGGTTACTCAAAAGGCGACGCGGTCATCCAATTGGTCGGTTCGTTGATTAAAGAGTGGGTTACCCCAGACAACAATTTTATCGGCCATATTGGTGGTGACGATTTTGTGGTGATTTTTGGTGATCACGATTGGCGCCCTCAGTGTGAAGCGATTCTCCTTGCTTTTGATCAAAAAGTACGTGAATTTTATTCTGCTGATACGCTCCAAGAAGGGGGAGTTTGGACAAAAAACCGTCATGGCGAAGTGCTTTTCCACCCTATTTTAAGCTTAGCCATAGGCGTTGTGCACCCAGACCCACAACAATGCAGTAACCATCATCAGGTAGCAGAACTGGCAGCACAAGCCAAAAAATCGGCCAAACAACAAGGTGGCAATCACATTTACCTACAGCCTTATCTCACACAAATAACCGCAACAGGATAATGTGACCTAACTGTCACAAAGACCTCATAACTCTGTCACAAAAGCACTTTAGTCTTGGGGTAGACCATAGAGGAGGCGTTTATGCAGACCACATTTCGATCCGTGTTTATTTCTGATGTGCATTTAGGTACCAAAGCCTGCCAAGCCGCACATTTATTGGATTTTTTGCAAAGCATCAAGACTGACACCTTGTATTTGGTCGGTGACATTATCGATCTACAGGAAATGCGTCATAAAGCCTACTTTATCGACACACATCATCAAGTAGTCGAACGTATTCTTGCTATGGCAAAATCAGGCACCAAGGTCATTTATATTCCAGGTAATCATGATGCGTTTTTTCGTCAATTTGCCGGTCAGACGCTTTCTGGAGTTGAGATAAAACTCAACGCTCGCCACAAAACTGTCAATGGCCGCACCTTTTATGTCAGTCATGGTGACGAATTCGATCAAATGGTTAAAATTAGCCCACTGATGCTCGCCATTGGCGACAAAGCCCACGGACTAATGTTGTCACTAAATCAATGGATAAACGGCGTCAGACGCTTCCTTGGCCTGCCTTATTGGTCTTTGGCTGGCTATGTAAAAAGCCACATTAGCAAAGCAAAAGAGTTTATCGAACGCTTTGAAACCGCCGCGTTAAAATCGGCCAAGAACCACAAAGTCGACGGCTACATATGTGGTCATATTCACTTTGCTTCCTTTCGTATCAAAGACGACATTCTTTATTGCAACGATGGAGACTGGGTCGAACATTGCACAGCGCTAACAGAATCTGCCGCAGGGGAAATGAGCCTAATACACTGGTCAGAAAACCCAAAAATCTTAGCCACGGAACCCAAAGAAGAGAATTGGGGATTGTCGCCAATGCCTACTCGGAGTTAGTGACGCAGGACATCGAAAATATCAGTCACTTTTATTCTGCAAACAACTAACGCGTCGTAAACTTCACACGCCCGCCGCCCATTTGGTTTAGGTCGTGCAATCGACAGTCTTTGCCTTGGTAGGCGATTTGTGCGAGTAGTAATTCAGCGGTGGCTAAGGCATCGGTAAGCGCATCATGACCTTGATATTCAGGCAAGCCGTAACGTTCACGGCAGGCGCCGAGGCGAAAGCCACCATCTTGTATCGGTTGCTGGGATCTGTGTGCCTTTGCCCTTTCTATGGCTAAAGTGTCTAGCCAGCTCACTGAAAATGCTGGTAAGGCTTCGGTTTGCCATGCGTGCTTTAAAAAGCCCAGTTCCATAGGGGCGTGGTGCATAACCAAAACGCGCTCGCGCAGTAGATGCCTTAGATAACGCAGCACACTTTCTTGGCGTTTCCCCTGTTGCTGCACGTCCGAATCGGTGATCATATGAATGCCAACGCTGTCACCAATTGGCGCGCTATCCAACACAATATGTCGCGCCGTATCTAATTCGATTACCCCCTTATAGATGCACACCCAGCCAAAGCTAACAATATGATCGTTTTTTGGATCCAAGCCAGAGGTTTCAATATCCAACACTAAATAATTCCACTCAGTCCAAGCACGCTGCATCGCTTGACGCGATATGTGCCACGCTTTTACTTTTTGTAGGCAGCGTAATAGCATCTAACTGTAGCCTCTTAGAAAGCGTTGTTGAGCCACATCTTGCACATCACTGATGATACCGAATGTGGTTTTCAGGTGCTTACGCTCCAAGGAGCTGAGATTTTTCGGATCCAAATAAGCGCTGGCTTTACCGGTCGATTGCCAGTGTTGGCTTTGTACCTCCAAGCGCAAACCGTTTAGTTTATCCCACGCGTCGATCAAATTACGGGCCGTATCGGTGCTGATCAATTTTTCTCGAATCGCCTGTTCGATACGATCTAATGTCGCCGCTCGGTATGTTTGACAAGATAAACCATACAAACGAGCTAAATCATTAATCAGTGCTAAACCTTGGTGTTTCAGATCCAATTGATGCTTGTGTTCACCAGACGATTCCAGCAAAAAATGTCGGAAAAAACCTAATGGAGGCTTAGTCGCCAACGCGGTGCGTGTTAGGGTCGCCAGGAAAACACTATTTTTCTGAATGTCCCGTTGCATCGATGCGATAAGCGCGTCAACAGGCGCTTCACTTCCATAGACACAACGAATATCAAAAAAGATGCTGGCATGAAGCAAAGCACTTGGGGCACCACTTTTAATCCAAGCCGAAAACACCTGCCGCCAACCAGCTTCTGTCTTGCGCCACTCAGGGTTACTGGCCATGATATTGCCGGACACAAGCGAATGCCACACAAGGCAAGCCCTTGGCAGATAAACTCCGCTAAATCAGCAAAGTACTGACTTTCTGCTGCCGTTGGTTCACGCTCTAACATTAAGCCATTATCTTGATCGCTCCCCAATGACTGGTCACGGCGTGCTTGTGAACCAAAGACTAAAAACTGGAACGCCATGGGCGCCGGACCAAATTTTTCCAGCGCCAGTTCAATCACTCGACGCGTCAAGTTATCACTGACCGTCGCTATGACCTTCCCTACGTCGGCCGGTTTCATATCGGTCACAATCAGGTTAATGATCAAGGTCGGCCATTGTTTGCAAACATTGGCAAGGCTGTCTAAAGCATGTTGACGATGAATTTGGTTAATCAATAGCAATGGACTGAGCCTCTTGATGCCGCAGTAAGTCTGCCGCGGTGAGCATTCCCACCGCTCTTTGTTGTTCATCGACAATGGGCAGGTGATGTATATTACTCTCACTCATCAGAGTCTGCGCCTGCATCACTAAAGCATCTGGCGTCAAACTAACGGGATTTAGGGTCATAATATCTCTGACCAAGGTATCTGAAGAGCCGCCTAATGCCAAAATACGTGAACGCAAATCTCGATCTGTCACTATGCCCAGCAAGCGTTCCTCTTCAACCACTAAAATCGAACTAACCCGAGCGTCGGTCATACGCATGGCAATGGTTTGCACCGTCTCTTCTGGCGTAGCTAAAATCAGCTGGCGGGTCATAATGTGGGTAACTGGGGTAGATAACTGTAATGCGGGCGACGCCAGTTCGTTACGTTGACTGCGGGAAAGTTTGCGTAGCCGGTTATGCCGCGTGTGCTCAAAAAAAGCCCAAAGGCGTCACTCTTCTCCAGCGTCTCCATAAAGTGCGCTTTGTCGAAACGATAAACGAGGCTATCTTCCATGGCGACCACTTGTAAACCATCAGGGTTTTGTGCCATCACACTGGACACACCAAAGCATTCACCATCGGCTATTTGATCCACCAACCCGCCTTTTGGGGTACGGATTTCACACGCGCCACGACGAATCAAATGCACGGTTGCCGCATCACCTTTTAAGGTAAGCGTCTGCCCCTGACGCACATATAACATTGTCACCCCCGTCAGTAAGTGCTTACGTTCGAGCAAGGTTAGACTTGAGAAAGGTGGTATGGATTCGATAAATTTATGTACTTCAGGGATGTCTATAGCAGCCATTTTATTATTCTCGTTTTATCGACATATAAAAGAGTGTGCGCTTTTATCATAGACAACAAAACCCTTCTTAGACCAATGTCTAGAAAGACGAATAAGAACTTGCCCTAGGCAAGCAATGAATGAAGGTGGACGATTATGAGCTAACCAAGTATCACACTGTTGCGGCCATGTGATTTGGCCAAATATAACGCGTTGTCTGCTCTCGATAATAATGCATCCATGGTGTCTTTGTCTTGATAACTCGCGATGCCAATACTGACACTGGTTAAGACAGTTTTATCGTCCGCCTTAAAAGAATAGGCATTCACTTTGGCACGCAGAGACTCCATTAGAATAGAGGCGTCCTTGATGTTATGGCAGGGTAAAATCACTAAAAATTCTTCGCCTCCCCAACGCCCAATAATACCATGACCATCCACCGATTTTTCCATTAGCTTACCTAGAGCGATCAGCACATCATCCCCTACTTGATGGCCAAATTCGTCGTTAACCTTTTTAAAATAATCAATATCAATCATCGCCACCGTCAGATTCTCAATGCACACACCTTGTTGCGATTCGTCTTCCAGCTGGTCATCAAAGGCTTGAGATAAACGCTTCATCATCATTCGTCGATTCGGCAATTCAGTTAGCGGGTCAATCAGTGAGGTTTTTTCTAATTCAATATTAAGCTGTCTTAAACTGCGTTGATAACGATCCGATATTCGGGTCATTTTTTCCAATTGACGTAAGTGTTTATCAAAACGCTCACTGAGACTTCTTTCCCGTTGAATCATCATATCTTGATACGAATCAGACAACCGAGTTAAACGCTCCATACGATCCCATTGGTCTTGATTGATTTCCCATAACTGTTTTAACGCTTTACTAGCAGGGTGATCCTGATATTCAGGCACAGATAAGATGCCATGAATGGTTTTTTCAAGCTCAGTGAAATCGGTTTTCATTTATTTGCCTATGATATTAAAAGGAAAAGTACAGTCTTCTTTGAACTCTTCAGCCAACTCAGCAACACGTTCGTTTTCTGCATCAAAATACCAATTAACCGCCACTTGACGACCTTCCTGAAAGGCCTCTTCCATTTCATCAAATATATCCATCATCACTTTAATACTGCTTGTGTTGAGATAGAGTAAGGTCAACTCTAGAGTCAACGGTGCAGAGGTTTCTTTTAAATAGCTCATCACCCAAGCCATCATAGAGCTGTATAGCTCATAAGAATTCTCTGGGTAAGAGTCTCCTTCCATGTAAAGTATGCCGTTTTGCCAATCGCCTTTTATGCTTGGAGAAGACACGGTTCCTTCTATAACTAAATCATTCATTGTGATTGTCTCAAATTTGTATACTTAGACTAAAATACGCTGTTTCATCGTCTATATTTTTCAGTGATGCTTCCATAGGCTTTGATGATTTTCGCGCCATATCAATCAACCCCAATCCAGCGCCAGTCACAGCCGCTTCATCGCGAGGCTGACGAAGCTGGGTCTTATAAGCCGCTTTCAACTCTGACTTATCCATTTTAGCAAGAGATTCAATTCGTTCCACTAATGCGTAACCATCCTGTGCACGAACAATGTTTCCAGCAGCAACTCGGTAACATCCCTCATAATGACTGACAATCACCGTCGCGGTATCCGCGCCAGGTAATTGCGATGACACTGCATAATGACGAATATTCTGCGTCAGCTCGATATACGCTGCAAACACATCTAATGCAGACGCTGGCGACAATTGCTCAGACTTCAAGTAATTCTTTAGCGCATTGCCTATTTCTTCTATCAAACTTCGAGAAATGGGTCCATTGAAACACAATAAAATATTGTCTTTTTCGAAACGCTCTCTTAACCCGTATAAATCCGGCGAACTCATTTCACCTCCCCTTATAAGTGCGTATTGTTAACGTCAAATCGAAATAACAACAACGTGATATCGTCTCGTTGTGGCTGCCCTCCCATGTATTGGTCTAGAGCAGACTCAAAAGACTCAGCTTGTTCTTTTAACGACAAAGCCGCATTATCTTTAATCAAGGTTTCAAAGCGTTGATTACCAAAACCAAAATTTTTCTCTCCGCCTGATTGATCCAAAAAACCATCTGTTGCCATATAGTAAGTCCAACCAGACATTGGCAAATCAGTGTTATCGTATTCACCTAGACGACGATCTCCAAGAGCACGGCGGCCAGCATGATACTTCACAAAGTCCTCACCGTTACTGCCATACAAAGCAATTTTAGCGCCTGAAAAACGCATTAGGTTACCGCTTTTAGGAACAAAGACCAAACCAACATCGGCATTAGTCGCCACTTTGTTGGCACTGACCTCTTCATTCAACATGGAGCGCAAGGTTTCATCAATAAGCTTCAGTAAAGCGGCGGGGTCTGAAATTCCTATTCGGACAATAGAGTAATCTATCGCGGCTCTGACTAACATGGTCATCAAAGCGCCAGGGACACCATGACCCGCACAGTCCACTATGCCTAATAAAAACCCATCATCGGTAGAGTGAAAAACATAAAAATCACCGCCTACTACATCTCTAGGCCGCCAAATAACACTGTGATCATCCCCTAAGAAATGACGCATCTGACGGTCTGGCAAAATGGATTTCTGAATCAAGCTTGCATAGTCAATCGATGCACCGATTTTACGCTGGGCTTCCAGTATTTTTTCGTGGCTTTCTTCTAGCTTAGCGGTTCTTTCTTGGACGCGTTCTTCTAATTCCTTTGTGTGATTTCTAACTTGTTGAGCCATTTTATTAAAGGTTTGACTCAAATCACCTATTTCATCATTACCACCCACATGAAAAGACACGTCATAAGAGCCATTAGCAATGGTTTTTGCTGATTGTTGTAATTGACGAATAGGCATAATTAACAAACGCTCTACCGCAAAACCAAACACGATCAACAACAAGATTAACAGCAATACAAACACGCTCACCGCAGGTAACACGAGACTGGAATCAAAAATGCTCACATTCTCCAAATCCACATTGGTTACCACAAACCAATCCAGTAATGGAAAATACACAAAAGACATGAGTTGCTTATGCCCATCTTGCTGCACTCTCACTGTCACCACATTGCCATCGATATTACGTGCGCTTGCTAAGGCCGCTTTCACCCTATGTTGGGATGGCACATCATCTAACAGGCCATAAACAGAGCCTTCCATAGATCGATCTCTGCGCACGTTATAAGAAGTGAGCTTTTCATTAGGATGAATTTCGATATCACCATTAGCGTTGATGATAAAAGGCGTTACACCTTGTGCTTGGTTTTCCAAAAATTGTGCGACAAAAAGGTCCAGTGAGAATCCTGTTCCTGCCAAGCCAATAAATTGCTCTTGCTCACGAACAGGAACGTTGATCCACACTTTCATAACCTTTAATACTTCATCGTAGTTCACATTAATATCAAAAGGTGCCTTGGCTTGGCGCGCAGAAAAATACCAAGTGTCTGCCGTCTTTTGAGCATTTAGTCTATACGTTGGCGTAAGAGATAAGCGGTTATCTTGATCGGCAAAGTAGTATTGCTCTGTCGCATCATTCACGATAAACATGGCATGATTTTGAAACGCATCTAGATAGCCTTGAGTCTCTTCCAACCAAGCATTTGCCAATACTGGATCATCAGGGCGCTTCAACCACGCCTTTACCACCATTGAATTGGCAAAGCGTTCTGCTAATGCCACTTCTCTTGATACAGGCGTCAATATTCGCTGGTAGTTTAATTGCGTAAAACTGTTGGCATAATTTGCTGCCGACAACTCTTGCCCTTTTTGCACAAAAGACCAACCAATAACCGTAATTATTAATAATGCAAAAAGACACGTACTCGCCAAAGCAAACAACGACTTACCACGCAATCCCCAACGGGCCATTCCAAAACATCCTTCATTTACTAAATAAAAATACTCCCAACATTAACCTGATCTCGACAAAAAAGGCGTAATATTTTGTAAATCGACACTAGGTTTTATCGTGCATTCAAAACACATGCTCTATTCATCACTTTCAACATGATGAAAAATATCTTTCAAAATCAATAATCTAAAAATTAAGAACAAAATTACCTGCACAAACACTTGACGACATAGAAATGTTATCGGTAACATCGTATCTTAGTTACCGGTAACATATACCGCAAAATCAGGCACTTTCCTACAAACGGTTCATAGAAAAAAAACAATAGGAAGCAACACCATGAATAAATTCAGCACCACCTTACTAACAGCGACTATGGCTGGCATCCTTTCTACCTCAGCGATTGCAGCGGATTACAAGTTTAAATTTCAGTCCTCTGACCCAGCGGGTGATAAAAATTTCCAAGTTCAAAAAGAATGGACACAACGTGTCGAGGAGATGACAGGGGGACGTGTACAAATTGATTTACTTCCAGTAGGCAGTATTTTTAAGCACACAGAAACCTTAGACGGTATTAAAATGGGCATTTTAGATGGCCATATTACGGCTACTGAATTCTTCTCTGGTAAAGATCCAGCCTTTGGCCTAATTGGTAACACAGTGGGCGCATGGTCAAACACCCAGCAACTACTTCAGTACGTTAACTACGGTGGTGGTTACGAGCTAATGAATGAACTTTATGCGCCTTATGGTGTGAAATTCATCGGTGGCTCTACAACTGGAGTTGAATCTTTAGTGTCTCGTGTTCCGCTAGACAGTGTCGCGGACTTAAAAGGCCTAAAACTGCGTGCGCCTGAAGGACTTGTTCAACGTGTATTCGCTGCTGCGGGTGCCGCTCCAGTAAACCTGCCAGGTTCTGAAGTATTCACAGGCCTAAGCAAAGGCGTTATCGACGCCGCTGACTACACGGTTTTCTCAACCAATCAAAAAGCGGGCATGAACGACATTGCAACACACCCTGTTCAGCCTGGTTTCCACTCTTTACCATTGATCGATATATCAATGAATAAGAAAAAGTGGGACGCATTACCAGCCGATATTCAAGCAATCTTAACGGTTTCAGTACGTGACTTCTCCGAAGACATGACAACGCAATTACGTATTGCTGACCAAGCCGCGGTAAAAGCAGCCAAAGCGGACCCAAACATCACTATCCATGATTGGTCTGCTGAAGAACGTAAGAAGTTCCGTGAAATTGCTCGCACTCAATGGGCTGAATTCGCCAAAGGTTCGGCTAACGCACAAAAAGTGTATGACTCAATTACCAAATACCTAGAAGAAAACGATCTCCTCTAATCTGAGACAAACCTTTTAAACCTGCAAACAGGCGTCCTGCAATGACACATTGCATCGGCGCCTGATTTTCATTGGATTATGATCATGAAAAACGAAATTCATCCAGAGACGCCTGATAGTTCAGAGCGCCCTAGAAATGCGTTAGATAAGGTGATTTATACTTTTGGCAACACCATCAGTCTATTGTTTCTTTTTACCGTAGCCATTTCTTTTTATGAAGTATTGATGCGCTATGTGTTTAATGCTCCCACCATGTGGGTACATGAAACAGCTTCTTTTCTTGGCGGTATGTTATTTATTTATGGCGGTATTTACGCCCTATCTATTAATAAACATGTTCGCGTCGTACTCATATACGACCTCGTTTCTGATACAACACGCCGTTGGCTGAATGTTTTTCATCACATTATGGGGCTATTATTTTCTGGTCTGCTTAGTTGGGCGGCCTATCAAATGGTACAAGACTCTTGGTTTACACCATTAGGAGATTTGCGTTTAGAAACGTCTGGGTCAGCTTGGGATCCGATGTTCCCTGCCTTGGTAAAAGGTATGGTGTTTGCCACTTTGTGCATCATGTTTGTGCAGTTTTCCTTGCACTTAATACAAGAATTAAATGGCTTAAGGAAACGTAAAGATGTTTGATTTGTCCGCGATTGGAATAGGCTACGGCAGCCTACTCATGCTTGGTTCGATGATTTTATTGTTGCTAACTGGCATGCAATTGGCCTTTGTTACCGCTTTGGTTGCCCTTATTTTTGCGATTGGTTGGTTTGGTGTTGGCGCCTTACCTTTGATCACCAGCCGTCTATACAGTTTTGTTGGTGACTATGTTTTCCTTGCCGTGCCCATGTTTGTATTAATGGCCGCGTTATTAGACCGATCAGGCATTGCTCGCGACTTATTCGACGCCATGAAAGTGTTTGGTCGTAAACTCCGCGGTGGCGTAGCAATACAAACTTTATTGGTTGCCGTTGTTTTGGCGTCAATGTCTGGCGTGATTGGTGGTGAAACCGTCCTGCTAGGTATTTTGGCGTTACCGCAGATGCTACGCCTTGGTTATAACCGTAAATTGGCAATTGGTACGACCTGCGCCGGTGGCGCACTGGGCACCATGTTACCGCCTAGTATCGTTTTGATTATTTACGGTTTGACAGCCAGCGTTTCCATTGGCGATTTGTTTAAAGCCGCCTTTTTGCCTGCTTTTATTCTAGCATTTGCCTACATGGCTTATGTACTGATCTTGTGTCGTATTCATCCAGAATACGCACCACTTCCTAGTGCAGAAGAACTCGCAGCAGACGAAGATATTAATTATTTCAAAGCGCTACTGTTTCCATTGCTTACCGTGATGATGGTATTGGGCAGTATTTATACAGGTATCGCATCGGTCACTGAAGCCTCTGCCCTGGGCGTTGTTGGTATCCTCATTAGCGCGGCGATTCGCGGCGAATTGAATTTTGCCATGCTAAAAGACAGCGCCAAAGCGACCATGAGTACTTGCGGCATGATCATCTGGATCGGTATTGGTGCCACGGCGCTGGTTGGTGTTTATAACCTCATGGGCGGTATCGATTTCGTTGAAGAAATCATCCTGTCATTAAGTGGTGGCAGCGTCATGGGCACTGTCATGATCATGATGCTGATCTTGTTTGTTCTAGGTATGTTCCTAGATTGGGTCGGTGTTGCACTATTAACCATGCCGATCTTTGTCCCAATCATCACCGGACTTGGCTTAGACCCTATTTGGTTTGGTGTGGTGTTCTGTTTGAACATGCAGGTATCTTTCCTATCACCACCTTTTGGTCCTGCAGCGTTTTATCTTAAGTCTGTGGCACCAAAAGATATTAGTCTTGGCGAAATTTTCAGCTCCCTGCTGCCGTTTATTGGCCTGCAAGTTTTTGTACTCGCCTTGGTCATATTCTTCCCTGAGCTGGCCCTTTGGTGGAAATAACCCATTGCGACCATGCCGTTCAATACGGCTTTTTGAACGACACAACCTTGCTGGTAACAGCAAGGTGATGAGGAAACCAGAAAATGACAAAAAGAATTGTAGTGCTAGGCGTATCAGGCTCAGGAAAATCTTTGATAGGCAAAAGCATCGCTGACAAACTTGGCTATCCATTTTTTGATGGCGACGACTTTCACAGCCAAGCCAATGTAGACAAAATGCGCCAAGGCACGCCGCTCACTGATGAAGATCGCAAGGATTGGTTGGCAACACTCAACACCATCTTGATCGACAACCCTACAGCGGTAATCGCCTGCTCTGGATTAAAACCAGAATATCGCGCCATGCTGCGAAATGGCTTAGACGACGTCACCATGATCTACCTAAAAGGTGATATAGATACCATTTGGCAACGCCATCAAAAACGTGATGGTCACTATTTTAATGGCCGCAACATGCTTGAAAGCCAGTTCGCCACCCTGATCGAGCCAACTGAAGACGAAGCCTTCGTAATCGACATTTCTCAAGAAGCAGACGTGGTGTTAAATGAAGCGCTAACACTTTTGGCGAAAAAATAAGAGATCCCTTAAAACAAGAGGCACAATCATATGTTGTGCTTCTTTTCATAAAATAAGTAAACACTTACTCTCGATATGAATCTTATTTTTATTAAAAAAACAACTCAATAACGGCTATTTTTTGTTTCTAGCCATGAATGGCTTATGATAATGTTACGTGTAACAAAACATGGATACGTCACTGGTATGAAAATCTCAAATACAAAAAATAAGCGCCCTACTTTACAAGACGTGGCTGATTTGGTTGGTGTCACTAAGATGACCGTGAGTCGTTTTCTTAGAAACCCAGAGCAAGTCTCTGTACCATTACAAACCAAAATAGCGGAAGCATTAGAAGACTTAGGCTACATACCAAACCGAGGCTCCTGATATTTTATCCAAATCAAAAAGTCACGCGATTGGTGTGTTACTGCCCTCTTTGACAAACCAGGTTTTCGCTGAAGTTATCCGTGGAATTGAATCGATACTTGAACCTGCTGGCTATCAGACGATGTTGGCTCACTATGGTTATAGCAAAGAAGCAGAGGAATCCCGTATCGCTACCCTGCTCTCCTATGGTGTCGATGGCCTGATTATTTCTGAAAGTTACCATACTGAACGTGTTAGAAAAATGCTTTCTGTCGCTGGTATTCCAGTGATTGAAATCATGGATTCGGTTTCCCCTCCTATAGAACAAGCCATCGGCATAGATAATCAAGCCGCCGCTTACGCTATGACGGAGTTCATGATTCAAAAAGGACGACAAAAAATTGTTTATTTTGCGGCCCGCATGGACCAACGCACCTTATTTAAAATTAAAGGCTATGAAACCGCCATGCACGACAACGGCTTAGTGCCTTTGTGCTTAAAAACCAACAGCGCTTCCTCCTTCACATTAGGGGCGAAGTTTTTAAAAGATGCCCTACAGCAACAACCTGATACTGATGGTATTTTTTGTACCAATGACGATTTGGCTATCGGCGCACTCTATGCTTGTCAAAAAGCGGGAATTAACGTGCCACAAGACATTGGCATCGCAGGCTTTCATGGTCATGATATTTCCCGTGCTATGGTACCTTTACTCGCGACCGTTATCACACCCCGCGAAGAAATGGGACGCCTTGCCGCCGAGCACTTACTGTCGCGCTTACAAGGAAACCCCGTTTCACAACGCATTATTGATTTGCCCTTCCAAATAGAAGCCGGCGAGAGCATATGATGCCATGTTCATTGCTAGGCTACAGCATATGTTTAAACACAGATCTAACAGTGAAAACGAGCCTCCCAGACTGGCGCGAAAAACACTTCAAATATAATTGATAAGTGTTATCATTATTGTGTTTTTTCTTCATACTCAAAGGCTATCTCATGAAGCGTTTTTTCGCTATTACCCTCTCTACCCTTATACTGTGTCTCTCTTTCTCTGTCCCCGCCTTTGCTTCTACACAAAACGGTATTCACAATAGTGTAGAAGACAGTAAGGGCACATTTAGCCTAGATTACATTCCAAAACGCATTGTCGTATTAGAGCTTTCCTTTGTAGACGCATTGGCGGCTGTTGGTGTCAGTCCTGTGGGCATTGCCGACGACAAAGATCCTGAGCGTATTTTAAAAGAAATTCGTGATGTAATTGGCGATTGGACATCCGTCGGTACACGCTCTCAGCCCAGCCTTGAAACCATCGCATCGCTTAAACCGGACCTCATCATTGCAGACATTTCTCGCCATGAAGGGGTGTATGCGGATCTGCAGAAAATAGCACCGACCTTAATTTTGCCGTCACGTCGAGCTAACTATGAAGAGAACCTTCACGCCACCGCTATCATCGGCAAAGCCATTGGCAAAGACAACGAAATGCAAGCGCGCTTAAAGCTGCATGCTCAAAGAATGGCCGATTTTGCAAAACAATTACCAGAAGGAAAAGAAGTGCAATTTGGAGTAGCGCGTGATGACGCACTGTTTTTGCATACCGCCGATTCTTACGCTGGCGGTGTGATTCGAGCCTTAGGCTTAAAAAATGCCAACACAGGCAGAAGCGACGACGCTTATCGCCAAACCAGCCTAGAGCAATTCCTTGCAGTAAATCCTGACTACTTTATCGTCGGCAATTATGTCACTCCAAGCATCATCGATAAATGGAAAAATGAACCACTGTGGTCTGTGTTAAAAGCGACCAAAAACAAGCATATTTATTCTGTTAACCCTAATACTTGGTCTCGTTGTCGCGGCATTATTTCAGCCGAAACCATGGGGCAAGATCTTATTAAGGTCTTTAACACGAATAAATGATCTCAATACGCCTGCCTTTTGTCGGCCAATGCCTAGCATTGTTGCTGCTTTTATTAATTTGTTCATGGATCAGCTTATTTAGCTGGTCGGTAATAACTATTACGCCGATGGATGCTCTGCACGCTTTATACGATATGAACGCAGAAAGCATCGCTCAGCATATCGTCCACGATTTAAGACTGCCCAGAGTCCTTATCGGTATTATGGTGGGAGCCAATCTCGCAGCAGCGGGCGTGATTATGCAAGGTTTAACACAAAACCCTCTCGCCTCTCCTTCTGTTTTGGGCATCAATGCTGGCGCAGCACTGGGCATGGCAACGGTTTCTACCATTGCTCCTTGGTTTGGTTTACTCGGCACGTCAGCCGCTGCCATCATTGGCGGAGGTATTGCATGGGCTTTTGTTATGCTACTGGGTAGCGCGTGGCGTGGTGGCAATGAACATGGCCGATTGGTGCTAGCAGGTGTCGCTATCTCCGCATTGTGTGCGGCTTTAACCAAAGCGGTGATAATTATCGCAGAGGACCAAGCCGCTGGGGTGCTGACTTGGCTTGCAGGTAGCTTGACCGATGCCCGATGGCACACCTTTGACGCCTTATGGCCTGTCTGTATTATCGGATTATTAGGCGCTCTTTTTATTGCCCCTCGCTCAATCTATTACAGCTTGGCGACGATAATGCTCGCAACCTTGGCGTATCGCTTATGTGGGTGAAATTGGGCAGTAGCTTTCTGGTCTTGCTGCTAGTGGGCAGCGCCATCAGCAGCGTAGGCGCCATTGGCTTTGTTGGGCTACTTATTCCTCATATGGCTAGAATGCTGGCGGGGCAAGACCATCGCAAATTTTTGCCCATTGCCATGATACTCGGTGCTTGCCTAGTGGTTTTATCGGATACCGTCAGTCGTGCCATTATTTATCCCGCAGAAACGCCCGCTGGGGCAATTTTGGCGCTCATCGGCGCACCGTTTTTCATCTATCTCGTCCGCAAGAGGACCTTATGATAGGCTCGCGCTCACTGCCACTATTGTTGCTTATCTTGTTAGGCTTGCTGCTCGCAAACCTAATGTTTGGTGCGGTATCACTTCCCTTTAAACATATTATAGAAGGATTTCAAGTCGGTAACGCGAACTACTTTACCGTTCATGAATACCGTTTTCCTCGTACTATTTTGGCTATGTTAGTGGGCGCCATGATGGCCCTTGCTGGCGCCTTGGTTCAAGGGGTGATTCGTAATCCCTTGGCATCACCGGATGTGCTTGGTGTCAGTCATGGGGCGGGGCTAGCCGCTGTCTTTTATATGACGTTTTTTCCCAGTGCAGATATCGGTTGGTTGCCTGCTGTCGCGTTAATCGGCAGCTTGATTGCCGCGCTGATGCTCTGGTGGCTATGCGGTCGACACAGTAGCACGATTAAACTGGCCATCACCGGTGTCGCATTAGCCGCGCTCTACGCCAGCTGTGTCGATTTTTTGATGCTGGTTAAACCCTTAGAAATAAACAACGCATTATTATGGCTGACTGGGAGTTTATGGGGACGCGGTTGGAATCAACTTGCTATGTTATTGCCTTGGCTACTGCTTATTCCTTGTGCGCTTTGGCTCGCTAAGCCACTCAATCTTATTCATCTTGGCGACGACAGCGCTATTAGTCTTGGCGTTAAAGCAAGCACGTTGCGCTTAGTCTCGCTAGCTATTGCCGTTGGACTCACTGCCTCATGTGTCGCGATTTGTGGTCCAATCGGCTTCCTAGGCTTAGTAGCCCCTCATTTAACTCGTAAACTGGTTGGTGGACGCCATCAATTGCTCTTACCTTCCACCATGTTGGTTGGCGCCATTTTGCTGCTGCTGGCCGATCTCGCGGCTCGTACCATTGATCCACCGATTGAATTACCCGCTGGTATTATGACCGCCATTATCGGCGCACCGTATTTTCTTTGGTTACTCTTTAGGACAAAATAATTGATGTCTATTAGCACTCACAATTTATCCATTGGCTACCATGATAAAGCCATCGTAAAGCAGGTTAATTTGAGTATTCCTGAAGGGAAAATCATCGCTCTGCTTGGTCCAAATGGCTGCGGGAAATCCACCTTGCTAAAAGCCATGGCGCGCATTCTTTCCCCGATGGAAGGGTACGTTCAGTGGCAGGGGAAAAATCTTCATAGCATAGCGTCCAAAAAATTGGCTCAGCAATTGGCATTATTGCCGCAAACTCAACCTATTCCGGAAGGGATAAAAGTAAAAGATTTGGTCGCCTATGGGCGTAGTCCATATACCGGTTTTTGGGGACGACTTAACAAGCAAGATCAGCTAATAATAGATAGCGTCATGCATGAAACAGGCATTACCGAGCTTGCAGATCAATTGGTCAGCGAACTCTCTGGTGGTCAGCGCCAACGCGTTTGGTTAGCGATGACGTTGGCTCAGGATACGCCCTACTTACTGCTCGATGAGCCCACCACATACATGGATTTAAGTCATCAAGTCGAATTGATGCACTTATTGCGTAAGCTCAATAGGCAGGGCAAAACCATCATTACTGTACTGCATGATATTAACCAAGCCGCTCGATACTGTGACCACCTCATCGTGATGAAACAAGGCAGCATCATCACCCAAGGCTCACCTGAATCGGTTCTCACACAAACACTGCTGAAAGACGTTTTTTCATTGAATGCCCAAATCCATCAAGACCCAATTGCCAAAACGCCTATGTGTGTCGTGGAGTAATTCACCAGCCTAATTGACAAGCGATGTCGATTCTTTGGGCCGCTATTTAATGCAGTAATGCAAAGGCTTCATCTTGGCCAATGACGGTAGCGTATTCGCCATGCAAATTTGCCAATGACATAGCATGAACCTCATCGGCACTACGGAATTGACCAAAAAAGTCATCTTTTTCAAAAGCAAAACAGGCACTACCAACCACATACGTCTTAAAACCTAAATTGCCAGCACTTCGCACGGTCGATTCCACTGAATTATTCGTACTAACACCGACTACCACCAAAGCTTGCGCTTCTTGCTCGCGTAGCCACATATTCAAATCAGAATAGGTAAAAGCATCGGGGACCGATTTATCAATGACTTTTTCATAGGCTAACGGCTGAAAAGCATCCTGAAACAAGACTCCTTCTTGCTCAGGCCAAAACAACGACTCAGGTTCTGTAGATAAATGTCGAACATGGACAATCGGTGCATGACTGGCGCGCCAGTGAGCAAGCAGTTCCGCTATTTGATGCTCAGCATCAGGGTTATTTCGCTCACCCGCTTGTGGCCAAGACATGCCTTGCTGCATATCTATAATAATCAACACAATGGGGTTAGACATGGTTCAATCCTTGTAAAAACACGCTTATTTCACGTCTTTGCTTTCTTGTTGGTTGCTCTTTTCAATCTCTCGTTGTTCAAGTGCTAATAGTCGTTTTTGCTGATGACGCAATTTAAAAAAGAAAACCACTAAACTCATGAACAATAAGAACGTCAGGTTACCAAGAAAATTCACTCGGTATTCCAATGCGTTAACGTGAGCAATCTTAGTAGCAAGAGACTGGTAATCTCCCAAAGAGGCAGTGGATAACTGCAAAACGGCCACGCTGCGCTCTAATTCAACAACGGTTTTTGCGAGTTTTTTCTCATCCTCTGCTGACATTTGCTCAGCCATCGAAAACGAGGCCAAAAAGCTAAGAAACACACACAGCACTAATCGATACAACATAACACCTCCTCAGTATCACCCATACAAATTTCAATCATCAACAAACCATTTGATATACGCACTTTATCTGCTTTTTTAGTCTAATGCTGCCCACTGTCATAAATAAAATATCTATTTCCAACCAAGCAAATGACAAAACAAAATAAATCCTTGAACTACACTTTTACCTTATCTAAATAAAAAATCCCACCCACGAGATATAAGGATGTTTGTCATGATAGTAAACTTTACAACTGCGACCAGACTTTGGTTATTTGCCGTTATCGCTATCCTAGGTTCAGCCTTAATTGGAATAAGCGGTGTATTCACTATTTCTTCCAGCGGTCAAACGACTCACAATAATCTCGAAACCATCCAACGACAAAGCAACACCCTTCTCGCCATTGAAAACGCAAAAATGAATTTACTCCTGCAAGTAAAAGCCTTTAAGGACACTTTAATCCGAGGCAATGACCCTCAAAGCTATGAAAAATACAAAGCGGAATTCAAACAGCATCGAGCTGACGTTATTCATGACTTTGTCGTCGCCAAAACGCTTATGCAAACACTAAATGTCAATACCAGAAATCTAGATGAATTAGCGGTATTGCACACACAACTCAGTGACCAGTATCAAATAGCATTAGACACCTTTGATCCCAAAGACAGTGCCGCAGGACAAAAAATAGATAAAATGGTTAAAGGCATAGATCGTCCAGCCTTAGCCGCCATGGATACGCTCGTCGAAACCTCAGAAAAACAATACAGCACCTTGATTACAGAACAATTAAGCTTTCTGGATGAGACCAGCCATACGGCTTTAAACCGATCTATCCTCATCTGCTCTGTCATTGTATTGCTGATTGTTATTTTAGCACTTTGGATCAATCGTCATGTCATGAGCCAGCTTGGCGGCGATCCTGCCTATGCGGCAAACATTGTCAAAAGTATTTCAGAGGGAAACTTAACCACAGCTATACAGCTAAAATCCGACGATCAGACCAGCTTGCTCGCCCAGATGTATAAAATGCAGGTCGCACTTCGACAAGTCATAGAGCAAATTCGCGATGCCAGCCACTCCCTAGTGACGTCTTCTCAACAATTGGCTGCCTCATCGCATCAAGTCGCAGTCAGTAGTACTCAACAAAGCGATACCTCAACCACTATTTCAGCCTCTGTAGAAGAACTAACCTATGGCATTAGCCAAGTATCAGGTAGTGCAGATGAGGCTCATCAGCTCTCCAGTAATGCTCGTGATGCCTCCTCTAATGGCGCAAAACAGCTGCAACAAAACATTATCGATATCAAAAAAATTGCCAAATCAATTCAAGAAGCAACTCAATCTATTCATAAATTAGGGTCTCAATCTGAAAAAATATACAGCGTGATTGGCGTCATCCAAGAAATTGCAGACCAAACCAATTTATTGGCACTCAATGCCGCAATAGAAGCCGCCAGAGCGGGAGAGACTGGAAGAGGGTTCGCTGTGGTGGCCGATGAAGTTCGCACTCTTGCTGAAAAAACAGGCCAATCAACCGCAGAAATATCCAATACCATCAACACGATTCAAAGAGACACTAAGCTAGCGATAGCCGTAATGGAAAGCAGTGCCAGTCAAATGCAGCCCGTTATAGACGGTGTTGACGCAACAGGCGTTGCTATGCGTGAAATAGAAGACAGCACCAGACAAGTCCTAACCTCACTGGATCAGATTACACTGATTCTAGCCGAGCAAAGTAAGGCGAGTAATGATGTCGCACAAAGCGTCGAAGAGAGCGCTCAACTCAACAGGTCGAACAGCGAGGCCGTTCATGAAGTGTCTAACGCCGCCCATCATCTCAAAGACATCGCTCAAAGCTTAATAATAAGCGTGCAACGGTTTTCGATTTAATTCACAGCTTATCAGACAGCGAGTCATCTATCATCCGTAGGCTAGCTGACTCCAGAAGCTCCAAGTTTTACACTAGAGGCTCGTACACTAATACACTGGAAGTTTTCACACTTTAAAAATTGAAATACTGCGATTCAAAGAGTCCGCCTGAGCGGCAATCGCTTGGCTTGCTTTCGAATTTAGGGCCACAGACTCAGTGGTATCTTCCGTAATTTCACGAATAGTATCGACGTTTTTACTAATTTCGTTGGCGGCAATGGTCTGCTGTTCAATGGCTGTTGATACCGCCCCTGCCATGGTCGAGATTTCCTCTACATCCAACACGATCTGATCAAGCACCACGCCTGTAATGGCGGCTTCATCACGGCTTAAGACACCATCTTGGCGGCAATCTTCCATTAACACGACAATGCTTTTTGTGCGCTCTTGCAAAGTAAGAATGATATCAGAAATTTCTTCTGTTGCAGAATGTGTGCGGCTGGCTAACGCACGTACCTCATCAGCGACCACCGCAAAGCCACGCCCCTGTTCACCGGCTCTCGCCGCTTCGATTGCCGCATTTAATGCCAACAAATTAGTCTGCTCAGCAATGCCCTGAATCACATTTAATACCGTGCCAATGCTCTCACTTTCTTTAGCTAATTCGCTGACCGTTTCAACAGAACCTTCTAATCGTTCCGAAAGCTGGCGTATACGACCAATGGCTGAGCCTCACTTTCAACTGACCTTCACGAGCGTTTTCTTGAGTGGATAAGGCTTTCGACGCGGCCATTTCCATATTTCGAGATATATCCTCCACAGTGCCGACCATTTCCGTGACCGACACAGCAACCATATCAGTTTCCGCTCTTTGTTTCTGGGCATCGTCCGACGTACGCGCGGCATTTTTTGACAACTCAATAGTAGTCGTATTCATATTTTTAACCGTTTGATCGGCGTTTGCTATAACACGACTAAAGTCCACCAGCATTTCATTAATACTAGCCGCAACAAAACCAATCTCATCTTTTGCAGGCAGATCAACACGCAGACGCAGATTATGCGTAGTTTGAATGTCTCGCATCGTCGTTTGAATTGTATTCAAGGCTGAACTGATCGTACGATTTATTATCCAAGCCACAAACACCCCAAGCACAATAATAACACCGCACAGAATGGTCGTGATCATCATAGCAAAAGAGGCTTTTGCCTGAATAACTGCGTTTAATTGTGACTCTAAACTATCGAGCGCAGTCTCCGTTCTATGAATAGACTCGCGCATCGCTAATAGCTTACCTTCTTGGCTATTCAAACCTAATGCTTTTTTCCCATCTGCGTATTGATTAAAACTCTGACTATATTGTTCAGCAAGGGAAACCAGTAACGACACTTTGTCCTCAGGCAATGAAGCTGTTTGCACGTTACTTTCTAATCGGTCTAAGGTTTGATTAAAAGAAGCTATGTACTTAGGATCTTGGCGCAACATAAAATCCTTTTCATGGCGACGCAGCTGTAACATGGTTACTAATAACGCATCCTGGTTTAGCGCAGACAATTCACTTTCTATATTGTGTACCGCTCTGCGTAATTGTCCTTGCAAGCCTGTCTCTGGTGTTAAGCCTAGCGTTTCAGAAGCCGTCACGACCGACGTAAAACTCGTTTGATATTCTTTAAAATACACCATGAGTTCCTTTAAACTATTTGTCTCGATGGAAAACTCATTCATCATACTTTCAAGTAAGGACTGATCTTCAAGAAGAGACGTCATAGTCTCGTTGAATTTTGTCTCGTAGGAAAGATCAAGACGGGCAAGGAAATCTTTTTCATTACGACGCAACGTCAACATATCCACTTTCTGCTGCAAGACTAAGCTCTTGGCATATGTTAGTTTTTCAAGATTGCTCTGGGTGTTGTAAAAAAGTCCTAACATGGCAACCAGTGCAACAATCAGCAAGGCCGTATTCAAAATTAATTTGTGTTTAATCAGCACAAGAGGTTCCTATCATTTAAATAATCATTCCTTCTCATATAAAATTTCATCCGTAGTCGTACCATGATAATCAAAATAAAACAGAAGATCCTGTTCACACACAATTCCCTAAAAAACATCACAGCTTGTAACAATGCTTTGCGAAACTTATTACAAAACACATTCTTCGATCAAAACCGAGCAAACGACGTTTTCATAAAATCTAACAGCAAGCGAAGTTTTTTAGACTCTGCGGTTCCTGGTGGAAAAACCGCATAGACATCAATTCCCGTACATTTATAATCGGGCAAAATTCGCTCTAAACTGCCATTAGCGATACGCGGTAGCGCGTCGTACATGGGAATGCGCCCTATGCCATTACCGCCTTCCAAAAAGATGGTTCTCGCTGCCGCATTGTTCGTGCTGACGGCACCATGGACAGACAAGCTGAACGATTTATTCCCTTGGCTAAGGTGTACTGTATTCGCCGCTGGTGTATAAACCACCCAATCATGGTCATAAAGCTCTTCAGGCTGTATTGGACGACCACGACGTCGAAAATACTCTGGCGAACCACACAGACAAGTTTCAAAAGTTTTTAATTTGCTGGCTTGCAGCCCCGAGTCTAGTAACGGTGCACCGCGAATTGCCAGATCGACACCATCTTTAATGATATTGACCACTTCATCACTTAAGGAAACATTCAATTCGATTAAAGGGTAAAGCCTTCGAAATTTATTCAGCGCTGGCACAATCACCTGCAATCCTAAATTAACCGGACAAGTAATTTTCAATTTGCCTTCGGACCTCTTGTTTGGCTTTCTCTATCTGTAAATTCGCTTCATGGGCCTGAAACGCAATCGCACGGCAACGCTGATAATAAGCCTCGCCCGTTTCAGTCAATGATAAAGAGCGAGTGGTACGATTCAGCAGTTTGACACCCAGTTGTTCTTCTAATTTTTTCAGGTGATAGCTCACCACACCTCGGGAAATCCCCATAAACTTGGCCGCCGCGGTTAAACTGCCTTGCTCCACCACTTGGGCAAACACCACCATGCTTTTTAACTGTTCAAAGGACACATCCATAGTAATGCCTCTTATTTGTCACTAAGGAATACGTTTAATTGTATCAATTATTAAACCAATTAAGTCAAAAATCCTCCCATTATATCCATTAGATAAATTAGATAGACTAATCGCAAGTTAATTAATCAACCACTGACGCATTCAGGAGGTAAATATGAGTACGAAGAAAATTCTAGTCGTTCTAACATCACATTCAGATTTGGGTGATACAGGTCACAAGACAGGCTTTTGGGTAGAAGAGTTTGCCGCTCCTTATTATGCGTTTCTTGATGCTGGCGCAGAAGTCACGGTTGCTACGCCAAAAGGCGGCCAAGCACCTATTGACCCAAACAGCACAGCGCCAGATGCGCAAACCAAAGCAACGGAACGCTTTTACAAAGACCAGGCCGCGCAAGACGTGATCGCTAACACGGTAAAACTTAGCGATATGAAACAAGAAGACTTCGATGCCATCTTCTATCCAGGCGGCCATGGCCCACTTTGGGATTTGACTGAAAACGAAGAATCCATTGCCTTGATCGAAAGCTTCATCGCAGCGAACAAGCCAATCTCTTCTGTGTGTCACGCACCAAGCGCTTTCTTAAACATCAAAGACGCTGACGGCGAGTACTTCATCAAGGGTAAAACCGTGACAGGTTTTACTAACAGCGAAGAAGCGGCTGTGCAATTAACAGAGGTTGTGCCTTTCTTGTTAGAAGATGAAATGAAGAAACGTGGCGCGGATTACAAAAACACAGCAGATTGGACACCTTTCGCGGTCCAAGATGGCTTGATGATCACAGGTCAAAATCCTGCAAGTTCTGAACTAGTCGCTGAGAAACTATTGGCTCAACTGGCTAAATAAACCTCCTTAGTCAATTAAGATAAGCGATAAAAAGCCCGCCTCAAGGAAACTTAAGGCGGGCTTTATTCTTATAAGGCGTAATCGAAGACGATAATGTCTTCTAAAATCGGCACAAGCTGTGCTTTTAAAGCGTCGTGATCTGGATGCGGGATATAATGATCCAGAGCCGCATCATCAACAAAGGTCATAAATACGCAGTGGGAGTAGTCTTTATTAAGCCCCTCTTTACTCATGTTTACGCCCCATTCAACCGCTTCAATACCGGCAATCTTGCTTTTAATCGAATCAAAATGATTGAAACACCTTGAGATGGCTTCTGCGGTCGCATCTGCCTTGAACTTTATAAACAGTACATGACGAATCATGAGAACTCCTGATGAAATAAGATGATTTCGCAAAATCATACTCCGCCTTTGTCGCTAAAAATATGCCATATGCGAAACAATCCTTAAAAGGTCAATTTTGTTCAATACGCAAGACTTCTAAAAAAACGATAGTAAACACCTGTTTATTATCTTTTTAGGAACACCTAATGACTCTTTCACTTCTTGCTTCCATGTCTTTATTTGCTTTAGCAGCGTCTTTATCACCTGGACCGGTTAACCTGCTTTCACTGAGCAGCAGTGCTCGTTACGGCATCAAAACTGGGCTTGTTTTTGTCACAGGGGCGACACTCGGTTTTATTGTGCTGTTTTTGCTGATTGGCTTTGGTCTGCATTATCTAATTGACCAATTAAGTTGGATTACCAAAGTACTGCAATGGCTAGGTATTGCCTTTCTGGTGTATCTCAGTTTTCAACTCTTCACCGATCACGGTGAACTCAATTCAGACAAACACAACAAAATCCCCAACTTTATGACAGGTGCCATTATGCAATGGCTCAATCCAAAAGCTTGGCTGGCATCACTGTCTGGCATTGCCGCGTATATTCCCAACGCCGAAACAACGCAAGTGATGATTTTTGCGAGCTTATATCTACCTATCTGTTGGCTGTCTTTAGGCGTTTGGGTGTGGGTAGGAAAAATACTCGGGCAGTATTTCCAAAGCCCAGCCAAGATGCGCTTGCTAAATAAAACCTTAGCAATATTACTGGCAGGAAGTTGTGCGCTAATACTGATCTAAGAGGTAATAGCTCTAAGAAGAAAGCGAACGACGATATTGATCAGGGGTAGCGGCTACTCGCTGTTTAAACACACGCTGAAAATGGGCTTGATCGCTAAAGCCAATAGCCTGAGCCACGTCTGCGATGGCTTGCCCTTGCTTCAACGCTTGCTGACCAAGTTGAATACGACGATTCAAACGATAAGCATGAGGCGTCATATTAAAATGACGCTTAAATGCACGCACCAAGTAGCCAGTGCTGAAACCAAATTCGGCACTTATCTGCTCAATAGAGGTATCTTGTAGACAGTGTTGATGCAAATAATGTGCGACTTGATACAAGTTATTGGCCGGCAAAGTGGTAGCCGATTCGCTATTGTCAGATGCTAACTGAGTAAATACATCCACCAGCACGGCTTCCAACCTTTGCCTCTTTTCAGCAGAGGCAAGATCCGTTGCCATTAAACATTCACACACTGCCACAAAACTTTGATATATCTGAGCGGATAACAAGGTATCGGCGACGCTATTCTGCCAACATTGCGTTTTCCTGATACCATGAAAAAATAACAAAGAAGCCAACCAGTTTTTATCAAGATGCATCATGTAATAGGCCCAAGGGGAATCTTGGCGAGGATTACACGCATGCACCACATCTGGATTCATCATCACCAAAGCACCACGCTCAACGCTGTACAATCGATCTGCACACAGAAATTCACTTTGACCTTTCAGAATAGCACCAATAGACCATTCTTGGTGGGAATGCGGTGCGTAGCTCACTTTTCGGCCATCTAATACTTGGCGAAGCTCCACAAAAGGCAAAGCTGGATCTCGCCAGAAAAGCGGATGTGTAGAAGGCGTCATTTCGTCATCCTATCAATATAAAATTACGGCACACAGCTTAGGCGAAATTGATCATCTAACATTTTGGGCAAAACCAAAGTGCTGAACGCTAAGCGCTGAGATTGCTGACACATACTGTTACGCTCTGACTCATCGTCCACATAAATTCTACGATATTCAGCGTTTAAAACTGGCTTCCCAGCTTGAATAAAGCCCAAGTAAGAACGACACTCAGAATATTCAAAACATTGCTCTGTCACGGCAAAATCAAAGTCACTACTCAAGGTTCGGGCCTGGTCTGGATTGTTCTTCAAACCAATCCCTAAGCCTAATTGATGGGCTTGCGTCGCCAAAAATCGATTATAATCCAGCTGATCATTAGCTCGAAAAGAAAAACCTGTATTAGTGCGGTAACTGTCCACGTTGTCGGGCACCACACCATCACACCCTTTTTCAGTAGCCAAACGAAGCCGGCGAACCATCACATCACGCACTTGACTGGAGCGAATATCTAACCAGCGCTCATCGTCCCAACCTTTCAAAGTTTTGCCTAAGTCTTGCGCGGAAAAATCTGCGGCATCCGGTCGCCAATCTTCGTATGAGTCCGCGGAAAAATAACAAATGACTTTTTTACCGGATGCTTGTAGACGTTGAATCAGTTCAACAGACGAATCAAATAAATCGATGTCATATAAATCCACATCGTAATCTTCATTAACGACACCATCTAATTGCCATTGCCAAGTTACACCAACAGGCGGACGATACCAATCATCAGCGGCGTACACAGTCGAAAAAAAGACGAAAAAAGCAAACACATTACAATGAATGGAAAAAGTAAAACACGCATAGTGGACTCCATTTGTCAGAAAAAGCTTACTAAAAAGCCCACGACACGGTTGCCGTAGTCCTACTCTACCTTGTTATGCAAAGAAAGGCTTACAATCTAAGAAAACATTCCATTTGCTCTTGCTTACAAGGCAAGCACCGTTAATCAATTAACTGGTGAGCGAGTGCATATTTCACCAAACCAGCGGACGTGTGAATATTCAGTTTGTTTTTAAGATTTTGCCGATGGGTTTCAACGGTCCTCACACTGATGTTTAACGATAAGGCAATTTCTTTATTAGACAAACCCATCGCAAGTGCTTTTAAAACTGCCATTTCCCGTTTACTCAATTCTTCACAAGATAAGTTAGGAACTACCTGAGAAAAAAGAGAATCAGACGCACCAGAACTAAAATACGTTCCTCCCTGATACACAGTATTAATCGCTTGTACTAGCTCTTCCGAAGACACATCTTTTAACACATACCCATTCGCACCAGACTGAATTAAAGACAAAATATATTCTTTATCATTGTGCATACTGAGCATCAGTATTTTGACATGGGGTTGTTCTGCTTTAAAACGCTTAGTGGCCTCTAAACCATTTAAAACAGGCATAGAAACATCCATTAAAACCAAATCTGGCTCTGTGTCTTTGGCTTTTTCAAGCGCTTCCAAACCATTTGACGCCGTCGCAATGATGTCAATATTGCCTTCTAACTCCAAACGCGCTTGAAGACCATCCAACACCAACATATGATCATCTACCAACAGCACTCGAATCTTTTTTATCATTATTATCACTCTTCTCTAGGCGGTTAAAATCCTTGCTCCAAGGGTAATAATGCCTGCACCTTTGTGCCTTTGCCACGCTGGGACTCTAATGTAAAATCGCCGCCAATTAGTTCGAGCCGTTCTCGCATATTGATCAAGCCAATACCGGAAGACAACACACTCTTCTGAGAAAAACCGCAGCCATCATCCAAGCACTCGAACCCAATGTGTCGATAAGACTGCCAGACATGTAAGGTAATATTTTTGGCTTGGGCATGTTTTTCAATATTAGTTAACGCTTCTTGGGTCAAACGATAGATAGTAATTTCAATTTCATCCGGTATGTTTGATACCACCTCAAAACGATAAGCTACTTTTATTCTGGTACGCTCCATAAATTGATCAACTAGGGTTCTCAGGGCTGTATCTAAGCCTAGATCATCTAATAGAGTCGGTCGTAAATTATGCGAAATTTGACGCACTTCGCTGATGGTTTGATTAATCAAATCCCCCGCTTTGGCCAGTTCCTGATGAATCACTTCTTTTTCATGATCACGTTTTAATTTATTTTCTGCTAATTCAATACGAAACTTACAACTTACCAATAGCTGATTAATACCGTCATGCAACTCTCGAGAAAAACCTCGCCTTTCATTGACTTGCAAACGCATAAAGCGCTGCGCTAACTCTTTTAATCTAGAATCGGCTAATTTATGTTCATGAAGATTAATCGCAAGACCCAGCAATATGACCAGCACAACCGTAACAACAACCACTTCAATCACGGCAAAAAAGCTGCGCTGAATATTGTCATTCATAATGCTTTTTGTTTTAGCAAGCTCGGCGTAAATATCATCTAAATACAAGCCTGTGCCCATCATCCAATCCCAACGATCAATGGCGACCACATAACCTAATTTGTCTTCTTGTTTCATTAGTGGCGGCTTCTCCCAGATATATCGGTGATATCCACCACCCGCTTGAGCCGCACGAATTAAGCCCTGAATCAAATAATTCTCGGTGCGATCCTGAAAGTTCCATAGGTTTTTGCCCACAAAATCTGGCTGTGTTGGGTGGACTAGATTCACGCCGGACATTTCATAAGCAAAAAAATAACCATCGTCCTCATAACTTAATCCGGCCAGAATTTTTTTTACCTGATATTGCGCTTCCGCATCCTCTAATTGATCGTCTTCTAAGATGGGACGAATGGCCGACATAGCAATATTGACATGATTTTTTAAGGCTTGTTTTTTAGCATCGACTAAATTGAACTCGTAAATAGCCAGCTCTTGCTCAGCCAAATCACGGGCGGACTGAAAGCCCAAATAGGTAATAATTGTCGTGGCGACAATTAATGGCGCGACAGCAAGCAAGATAATCTTACTTTTTAATCTCATGGAGAAAGACCTTTTTTATTATTATAAGGTCACCGAATAAAACGGCGCATACGAGAAAAGCGGACTCTTGTCCGCTTTTCTCTATTACATAATAAAAACAGAATTAGTGCATCCCATACCATTCAGGAAAGATCATAATACTGACTAAAACTAAGATCTGGATCAAAATAAACGGCGTTACGCCTTTATAAATATGCATTGTACGCACCGACTTAGGAGCGACGCCTTTTAAATAAAATAAGCTGAACCCGAAAGGAGGCGTTAAAAAAGAGGTCTGCAAATTCATCGCAATCAAGATCGCGAACCACACCATGTTAATCCCTAATGCTTCCGCCACAGGCACCAAGATTGGCACAATAATGAAGGCAATCTCAACAAAGTCGATAAAAAAACCCAACACTAAAATGGCAACCATCGCTAAGATAATAAAGCCCCATTTTTCGCCGGGTAGATTAAGCAACACTTCTTCAACTATTGCATCACCACCGGTATAACTGAAGGCCATCGAGAAGGCCGTTGCCCCCATCAGGATAGCGAACACCATGGCCGTTACTTTGACCGTTTCTAAACCACTGTCATAAAGCATTTTCCAGCTAAATTGACGGTAAAAAAGCGCCAAAATAATAGCACCCACTCCCCCCAACGCAGATGACTCTGTTGGCGTCGCAATACCCGTAAAAATAGATCCCAAAACGATTAATACCAAAGCCAATGGCGGAATAATCGCTTTTAAAGCACTGCGAATTTGTTGGGCGCGAGTCTCACCATCTAGCTCTTGTGGCATAGCAGGCGCTAATTCAGGCTTCAAAAAAGTCAAAATCAAAATGTACACAATATAGCAGCCGATCAGCACCATACCTGGCAGCAACGCCGCTTGAAACAAATCCCCTACTGGAATACGAATAACATCGCCTAGGATGATCAAAATAATCGAAGGAGGAATAATTTGCCCCAGCGTCCCTGATGCGCAAATCGTCCCACATGCTAAAGATTTACTGTAGTTATACTTCAGCATCACAGGTAGAGAGATCAATCCCATGGCCACCACACTGGCCCCCACCACACCGGTAGACGCCGCTAACAAAGCCCCCACTAACACGGTAGATATCGCCAAACCACCACGAACGCCACCAAACAGTTTGCCCATGGCTTCTAGCAGCTGTTCTGCCAATTTGGTTTTTTGCAGCACGATGCCCATGAAAACAAACAAAGGCACCGCCATCATTACGGTATTTTCCATGTAGCTCTGAATGCGAAACGGCATAAAGGCAAACATATCAAAACCTTCCGCAAAAACACCGAAGATTAAAGCGATACCACCAAAGGTAAAGGCGACAGGAAAGCCTAGTAACAGCATGACTAGGGCAACAAAAAACATGATTATTCCAATCATAAATAACCTACAAGCTTAAAATGGTGACAAGAATCAATGTTGAATCGGCGGATGTGAAAAGCCTTCTTCACTGACGCCACGCAGCACATTAATGCAGCGAATAATCATCCCCAAACCACTGATCGCCATAGAAAAAAAGGCAAACGGAATCACCGCTTTAATAATCCAGCGATAAGGTAACCCACCGGATCACCACTGGTTTCACCAAGCGCATAAGCTTCATGAGCAAAGCCTACGCCGTAATAACCAACCAGCAACGCAAAAGGGATAAGAAAAAACACACAACCAAATAAATCAATCCATGCTTTGCCACGGATTGACAAGTTTTCATAAATCAAATCCACACGAACATGGCCGCCATGCTGAATTCCATAGGGAATACCCAACAAAAAAATCGCTGCATACAAATGCCACTCCAACTCTTGCATCCCGATCGATACATTATTGAAGGCATAGCGCATCAAAACGTCATAAAAAACATTAAAAAGTAAGGCGATAAACAACAGGGTTGATAGCACGCCAAGGAAGTTAGAGAAACGAGTAATGCCTCGTTCTAGACCGATCAAAAACATAACAAACTCCTAGCAAGTTCTGCAGAATGTGTATGCTTGTGGCATGTTGCAAAAGTTGCTTCTAGAAAAAAGCATGGCGAAGGGTTCTTATTCGCCATGCTGGGAGGTTTTAGTCCGCTAAACTGTCAATACTGTCTAGGTAGGCACGGTCAGAGATATTGGTCCAAACGCGAACCTTTTTAAGATAAGCCGCTTGAGAATCCAAAATTTCCTTAGCCAACGGGTCTTTAGCTGCCGCTTCTTCAAGCAACTCTTGGTTGGCATTTTTCATTGCCTGTAATACTTCTTTTGGAAAAGTTTTGATTTGCACATCTGGGTATTCTGTTGACATCTTAGACCAGTTCTCAGCACTTTCATGATAAGACTGAATGTACATGTCGTAAGACGCGAGCTTCATAGAAGTACGCAAGATTTCACGAAGATCGTCGGGTAATTTTTTCCAAGAACGTTCGTTAACCAAAAATTGCAGTTCTGTTGCTGGCTCATGCCAACCAGTGTAGTAATAAGGCGCGATTTTATGGAAGCCAAGATCCATGTCCAATGACGGTCCTACCCACTCTAGGGCATCGATGGTGCGACGCTCCAAAGCGGTATAAAGCTCTCCAACCGCAATATTGGTCGGACTAGCACCCAACTTCGCCATGACTTCACCCGCGAAGCCTGGGATACGCATTTTTAAACCTTTAAGGTCGTCAACGCTGTTGATCTCTTTTTGGAACCAGCCGCCCATTTGGTTGCCTGTATTACCACCAGGGAAAGACAGCAAGCCAAACGGTTGATACACCTTCTGCATCAGATCCATACCGCCGCCATAATAGAACCAACCGTACTGCTCAGGCGTGATCATGCCAAATGGCATGGTAGTAAAATACAGGGTATTTGGCACCTTGCCTTTCCAATAGTAAGACGCAGAATGGCCCATGTCGTACTGACCAGAACGCACCATGTCAAACACACCCAAAGGAGCTTTGTGTTTGTTGGCAGAATCAATGGTGATTTTTAAACGGCCGCCAGACATTTCATCCGCAATACGCGCCATGTTTCTTGGTGCATCACCAAAGATAGGGAAATTAGAGGCCCAAGTTTCAGCCATGGTCAGTTTGTATACTTTTTCCGCTGCCAATGCAGGCAAAGAAAAAGCACTAAGTGTTACGGCCGTCGCCGCAACCAGCGTGGTGAGTTTTAAAGATTTCATCAGTTTTATCGTCCTGTGGTCTTATTGTTTTTTTTAAGATCGAGCAGGACAAATAATCACGCGAATGAAAAGTGTAAACAATTCGTAAGAATACCGAATAAGAAAGCGGAAACTACGTAGAAGACTCCGTATTACTACTTAGATGGTTTAAAGCATTCGACAAATCTGACGTCATCAATTGAGCAACATAAGGTTCTATCGCCTCTGCAAAAACCTGATATTGACTCGAGTTGGGATGCAAAAAGTCATTCATTACATCACTGATTAGATGACCGTCTTCATCTAAAAAAACAGAATTTATATCACGAAAAAACACTCTTTTATCATCCGCATAAGTGCAAATAATCTGATTCACTTCGTCATTCAACTTACGAAGCTTTTGCGTTGGTTTCGCGCTACGAGGGAAAATGCCCAAAAGCAATACTTTAGTCTGTGGTAGCTTTTCTGCCAATACAGACAGGATCTGCTTAATACCTAACGCCGTGTCTTCGGCCTTGTCCATGCGATGACCAGAGTTGTTTGTACCGATCAACAATACCAACAGCTTAGGCGCAATATTATCAAGCTCCCCATGGGCAAGTCGCCATAATACATTCTCTGTTTTATCCCCGTTAAAACCCAGATTTAGCGCATTCCTTGGGCGATAATAGACATCCCACGCATCCGCCCCTTCTTTCTCCCAAGCTTGCGTGATGGAATCCCCAAGGAACACTAAATCCACTCGCTCCATGGCATCTTTTTCTGCGAGCTTTTCCTCATGGCGAGGTAACCACCAAAGGGTTTCTTGTGGCATGGCCTTGATAGATAAAGGCTCCGTCGGTAATTGCTTTGCTGCTTTCATCACAAATCACACCCTAAAAAATGCGTTCCTGGAATGGGGTTGTAACTCACCGGATCACAAGGTTCAAAACCCAAGCGGACATACAAACGTCGTGCAGTGTCAAAATCCGCCAAAACATCAAGACACATACGCTGATAACCATGTTGCTTGGCGCATTCCATTAACCTAGTCACCAGCCTCTCACCTAATTGATGGCCGCGCTCGCTAGGACGAACATAAACACGTTTCATTTCACATACCTTCTCGTCTACTCGACGAAAAGCCCCGCAGCCGACGACCTCATTATCTTTCCAGATCAGTAAAACCATCCCCTTAGGATGTGAGTATTTTTCATCTAAAACAGCAAACTCTTGTTCATTTTGCTGATAGTCCAAGCTAACTGGCGCCGACGTAATATACTCACGAAAGATAGCCAATACATTGTCATTGTCTTGTGGAAAATCGGCAGGGCGAATGGTAAACATCTTGTGTCCTTACGTTGAAACTGGATAGGCAAAATAATACCGACAAAACACAATAGAAAACAAAGCTTAATACAATCCTTTAAGCGAGCAGCATACTCCTTTATGATCCCTGCATGCTAAAATGACCTGATTTAAGGGATATCAAACCGTGGGCATGGCACTTTTTTACCTCAAGAAAATCATCGGCATGATGCTGATGCCTATTCCCCTCACTTTACTGGCGATGTTACTAGCGTTTTTCTTGATGAAGAAATGCCCGAAGTTCGCCAAGCTACTTCTATTCTGCGCCATACTTTTATTAGGCTTGACCAGCTGGGCCCGGTGGCGGATAAACTCATCGCTACGGTAGAACATGACTTCCCTGTGTTTGATATTCAACAACCCGTGGATGTTGTTATCGTCCTAGGCAGCGGCCATAAAGACCTCAGCAACACGCCTGAAATTATGCAGCTAGGCAACAGCGCCCTATTTCGCCTCGAAGAAGGTCTGCGCATTTTAAAAGCCAACCCCAACGCGCAATTATTCGTGTCTGGTTACTCCGGAGAAATGACCGAACCTCACGCAGAAATCATGCGCCGAGCAGCCATAGAATTAGGCGTACAACCCAACCGAATTAAAGCCTTCCCTCTCGCCAAAGACACCGAAGAGGAAGCCAAGAGCATGAAACCCTATCTAGATGGAAAACAAGCCGCGCTGGTTACCGAAGCGTCACACCTGAAACGTGCGTCTATCTTCTTCGAAAAAGCCGGCATCAACATCATTCCTGCGCCCGCCCTGTACTTAGGCTCAGAAAAAAGTGACTGGCAAATCGACGCCAATGCCGCCTACAAAAGCCAACGCGCCTTTTACGAATGGCTTGGACGTGGCTGGCAATGGATTAAGGAGTAAGCAATGACATCTAAAGTGACATTTGAAGCGGATAAAATAGATGACCCAATATCTCACGATACTTGGTTAACACAACAAGTTAACACCGCTTTCGATCGTATGGAAAACGGCCTTGCTGTATTTGTGTCGAACGAAGAAGCCAATGCTCAGATGGAAGATTTTAAGGCAAAAGTTCGTGCTAGGAATAAGAACTTATAGTTACACTGCCTTATAAATTAAACCCATAATGGCTGCCATCTGGCAATTCGACATCCACGGTTAGTTTGCCACCAGCGCCTTCTACATAACGCTTTAAAGTAGATAGCTTTACATCTCGGCCTTTGCGTTCCATTCCCGCAATCGTCGGTTGCTTCACGCCCAGCGTTTTTGCCATATCTTCTTGAGTGATTTGCATGCGTTCACGTAACTGGGACAGATGAATGCCAAGTACCATATCCTCTGCTTTTTTACGGGCATTTTTTACTATTTCAGGCTTCTGATCTGAAATTAATTTATCAAGTGTTCTAGCCATTACTCACCTCGACTTTTTAGGTCTAGTAGATGTTTTTCAAATTCTTTATCTGCAACTGGAATCATCTGCTCATAAAATCGCTTATCTTTCCCTGTTTTCTCACCAGCACACAATAAAATACCCGTTCTGCTTGGATTGAAGGCATAGAACGAGCGAATAGGATTCCCCTTACTTTGCGTTCTTAGCTCTTTCATATTACTGAACTTCGAGCCATGCACGGCATCAGCATAAGGCCTAGATAATTGCGGCCCTTTTTGCTGTAGCAAAAGTAGTGTTGCTAACACGTTTTCTTTATCAATATCATCTAAGGCTTCAAACCATTCATCAAACACATCCGTTGTTTCTATACTCCACATAAATTCCCTTTCATACAAAATAATAGCTTATAAACTATATAGCCTTAAAGCTGTATTTTCAATTCAAAAAAACAGCACCCATCAATGAGCACTGCTTTTCGATTACTTCAAGAGTCGAGTCTTTTCGAACTCATCAAACCTGAAATAAGAAGTTTTTGATCAGGTCTTTTCCGCCTTCTGTTGCGAAGGATTCTGGGTGAAATTGAATGCCTTGGATCGGGTATTCTTTGTGACGCACGCCCATCAGCTCAAACTTGCCGCCTTTGTGGATCGTCGCGAGGTCCTTGAAGTCAGCTTGTTTTAACTCACCAACGGACGCGGTGACCTCTAGCACATCAGGGAAGCTTTCTGCTTCGGCAATAAGCGAGTGATAGCGCATCACTTCCAGCTGGTCAGGAATGTCATGAAAAATACCTTCGCTATTGTGAGTGATCGGGCTGGTTTTACCATGCATTGGCAAGGGTGCTTTAACCACTCTACCACCAAATACGTGACAAATACCCTGCATTCCCAAGCAAACACCCAACAATGGAATGGTTTTGCCAAATTCCAAGATTACGTCTGCACACACGCCAAAGTACGCCTTGTCGTCTGGGGAACCTGGCCCTGGGGAGATAATAATGCGATCCGGTGCGGCGGCACGAATGTCATCTAATGTCACTTCATCGTTACGTTTTACGATCACTTCAAACGCGTCGATTTCGCCACGGCTTTTTTCGGTTTCTAATACTTCACCAATAAACTGATACAGGTTGTACGTGAAGGAATCGTAGTTGTCGATAATATACACTTTCATGTCGGCTTCCCTTACGCTTTGTCTTGTGTGTTGGCTGGCGCAAAACTGTCTAACACCCGCTTGGTGCCAGCAAATTTACGTTGGATCTCTTCGTATTCGTCTTCGGCGTTTGAGTCATATACGTTACCGCCACAGGTTTGCACATAGGCTTTGTTGCCCTTGGCAAACACAGTACGAATCGGAATCGCAAACATACAATCGCCATTAAAAGAGAACTGACCCACCGCGCCACCGTAAGGGCCACGGCCATCGTTTTCCAAATCATCGATGATCTTCATCGCTTCGATCTTCGGTGCGCCAGTCAAGGTTCCCGCTGGAAAGTTACTCGCCAATGCCGAAAACATGTCGTGATCTTCCGCCATAATGCCGACGATTTCGCTAGAAATGTGCTGAACATGACTAAAACGCTTAATGTCCATCAAGCTACGTACTTTTACTGTACCGAAGCGCGCCACACGGCCAATATCGTTACGATGCAGATCGACAATCATATTGTGCTCAGCAATTTCTTTCGGATCGTTCAACAAAGCACGGGCCAGTGCCGTGTCTTCCACCGCGTCTTTACCACGCTTCGCCGTCCCTGCTAATGGGAAGGTTTCCATTTCCCCTTGGCGCACTCGGAACAACAATTCTGAGGCTTCGCGCCGATCACCTTTTGCTCACCAAACTTGATGTAATACATTTGCGGCGATGGGTTCACTTCACGCAACTGCTCATACAAATTAATGGTGTCACCTTCCATATCGAACCATTTTTTAAAGCCCACTTCGCACTGGAAGATCTTACCTTCAATGATATCTTGCTTCACCTTAGCCACGGCATTCGCGTGATCCGCCTTGCTCATAGACTCACCTGTCGGCGTGACCACAAATGGGCCGTTTTCTGGCGTTGGCGCAGACATCATTTCTTGTACCAGATCAACGCGATTGTCGTCGTAGTAGAAGTAGAAAACTTCACCTGTCATCTTGTCCAGAATCAGACCGTCTTTGTACAAACCAAAACGGAAGGCATCGAACATCTCGCTCGATTGCAAATCCAAGGTTGGCTCAAAATAGTTCATGCTGTCGTAACCGATATAACCCGTTAAACCACCCGCAAAACCACGCGACAAAATATTCTGCGGCACGATGTCACGCAGCAAATAATACGGATTGTCGGATTCATAAGACTCAGTGCTGCCGTCACGCTCTTGGATAAACAACTGCTTGCCTTCGGCCCAGATCAATTTTTCGGGGTCAAAACCAATGATCGAATGGCGGGAAATAAAGCTCTCTTCACCAAGGGATTCCAACATAAAACAGTGATCGAAACGCTTCTCGACCTTTTTAAACAAGTCAAAAAAATCGCAATCGGAACTGATAGTGACGTACTTAGGCTTACGCGGCAGCGTGATGCGCTGCGGTTTTTTATTGTATGAACTCATATCTCTTTTAATTCCTTCAATGCTCGGGAACCACGGGTCACAGTGGCAATACCCACACCTAATTGTTTCGCAATGTCTCGCTGCGGCACGCCTTCGTCTAACAAGGCAATGATTTTCAAACGACTGACCATTTCACTGATTTCATTCGGTGTCAGCAGCACTTTTAAACGCTTCTCCAACACCAATTCATCGTCTACTTCGGTTAAAAACTGGATTAAGTCCTTCATAGGATTCAACTCTCATAAGAAGGTTTGTATTCATGTACTAGTACGATATAGATTTCAAAGAAGAGAAGCAAGAAAATAAACATGCGATTTTCATCAAATAATTGTATATTCTTTAGTTAGACAGATAGCGTCATTGGGGGATTCTTATGAGTAAACGCTTTTCAAGCATAACAACTCTCGCAGTAAAGAGGGCAGCCTCAGGAGAGATTACTAGCAGTAAGAGAGGCACATACAACCGAGCTATTTCGTTTTATGGGCTTAGTAACCACGCATTAAACAAAACAGGCGCAGAGCCTCAAAGAAGCATGGAAATCTGCATCATCAAGCACAAGAGACATAAAGGCATAGGGATTTGGCTTACAACTATATTTACGACCAGCTTGTAGAAACTGAAGATGATATACATGGAATAATTGCATATTCGGTATACAAACGACAGAAAATTCAGTTTATTAGGGACTTTAAAAGCTCTCATAACAACAATGATCCAACTGAAGAAGATCTCAGACCATTTAACAATATATCTACTTCCACTGCTCAGCTAGAATTTTATCGTAGTGAAGCGACAGTCCTAACACAAAACTTTCTTGAGAATGTCTTAATAGCAGACCTTGAGGAGCGTGAAGCCCTTTTTTCGGCAAAAGTTCATACTGAACTTGCAAACGTTCAGCCTAGAAAGTGGTATCTTGATATTTTAATTGGGGCTTCTGGATCACTATTGTTTGTGATGCTAACGGGAGTTCTTTACTTTGCGGTATGGTCTTTATCAACATCACCCAAAATGGTGATAGAACAAATGTTCGATGTAACAATAATACCAACCGATACATCTAAGTAAAAATCATTACTGCATAGTGGTTATGACCCTTTTCAAAGAATTCAAATCTTCTCTAGAAGAAGCGGTAGAAATCCACCAAGGCCGTAAAGCAGCCTCTCGTATTACTCGCTTTGAGATCGCTGATGTAAAGTCTATTCGTGATAGTCTGCAAGTATCTCAGGCTGAATTTGCCAAAGCCCTTGGCACCAGCGTGGATACAATAAAAAGCTGGGAAAGCAGACGCCGTAACCCAACAGGTTTGGTGACTAAAGTGCTAGCAACCATTCAAGACAATCCAAATTTTTATAAAGAGCTATCGGTTCATTAAAATGATCACAAAATTTTTCCGCGTTGAAATTTATCCTGAATATCGAGAAGAATCTGAAGCTAAATTCCGCAGCTTATCTGTCGGTGCCCTTGAGACTCAAGAAGGTTGTGAGTCTATCGAAATTGGTTTTCCTGTTGAGTCAAATCCCAATGAGTGCTCAATGATTTCCAGTGTGGCAGAGTAAAGGCAAGCTGATCGAGTTCTTAGGAGAAGGCTGGCATAAAGCATTTATCCCAGATTGCATGGAACATTACGCCAAGCAATATTCTGTGCATCATTATGAGATCTAAAAAGGTCTCACGGTATTATTTTTCCGCAGTTTAGGCTTCTAAACATGACAAAAAATGTGCGCCCTTTTTAACCAAGATTAATAATAGAAGCCTCTAATAAACTAGGTTATTTGGGATCTGCATACTGGCTAAGAGAATCAACATGAGACACAAACCAACGCTATCATTGACTTCTAAACAGCAAGCTTAAACAAGCAAAAAAGGCGATAACTTTGTCGAAAGCATGCGTTTAGAGGGTTGTTCAGTCGATAAGTCCTTACTGTCTTTCAGTGCATCAGAAAGAAAAGCAAAGAAAGAAAAGCAAAGAAATAAGAAATCTTAGAAAAGTATTCCGCATCAAAAAAATAGCAAGTAGATCGTTTTAAAACGTGCTCCAATCAACACTTTGCCGTATCCAGCCTGCATTTTGACTTTTATCGCCGCCGTTTTAACCTAAGCGAAAATACTATCTTGCCTTCATTGCCATGACATTCTAACGTCGTGTTGTATCTCTCATTCAGGAATAAAACAATGACATTCATCAGAGCCAAAGACTTCACTGCCGATCGTGCTTGGGGCGCGTTGGACATTGCCAATATGAACGGGGTCACAACGCGTTTGCATTGGACGGATAAGCCTTATAAATGGCACATCAATGATGGTGAAGAAGTGTTTGTGGTATTAGATGGCGAGGTGCATATGCATTATCGAGTCGATGGCAAAGAACATATTCAGTTGATGACGGTAGGTGATATTTTCTACGCGGCCATTGGCACAGAACACGTTGCGCATCCTATTAGTGAGGCGCGCATATTGGTGATTGAGAAAGAAGGCAGTGTGTAATGAAAAACGCTTTATCTATATTCCAAAAAAGTTTATTTAAAGACATTGTAATAACTAAATCTTTTAAGTAACCTCACTCTTAATGAAATATTAAGCTTCCCAGATGAGGTCACTATGAAATCTAAGCCACGCTTTTTAAAATCTATCATTGGTACATTATTGCTGAGTGGCGCCGTACAAGCGTCAGCGGCAGATCAGACCATTCTGAACACGTCTTACGACATCGCTCGTGAATTGTTCGCTGCTTACAACCCAACCTTTGAGCAACATTGGTTAGAGAAAACCGGTAAAACGATTGAGATAAAACAGTCTCATGCAGGCTCTTCAAAACAAGCCAACGCCATCATGAACGGTTTGTCTGCCGATGTGGCGACTTTTAACCAAGTCACTGATGTACAAATTTTACATGACAAAGGAAACTTGATTCCTGCAGATTGGAAAGAGCAATTCCCTAACGCAAGTTCGCCTTACTACTCAACGATTGCTTTTCTTGTGCGCAAAGGTAACCCTAAAAACATTCAAAACTGGGGGGATTTAGCGGCAAAAGATGTGGCGTTAGTGTTCCCAAACCCTAAAACTTCTGGCAATGGTCGTTATACCTTTCTAGCGGCTCAGGGTTATGCTCAAAAAACCTTCGGCAAAGAAAACGAAGCGAAAATAGACGATTTCCTCAGCACTTTCCTGAAAAACGTCTCCGTGTTTGACACTGGCGGCCGCGGCGCAACCACCACTTTCGTTGAGCGAGGCATTGGTGATGTGTTGATTACATTCGAATCTGAAGTAAACAATATTCGCAACCAGTACGGCGCAGACAACTACGAAGTGGTTGTACCAAAAACGTCTATCTTGGCGGAATTCCCAGTAGCGGTCGTTGAGAAAAACGTGAAAAAGAATGGTACTGAAGAGGTTTCTCGTGAGTACCTAAGCTACTTATACAGCGAAGCATCTCAGCGTTTGTTAGCGGGTTTTAACTACCGTGTACACAATGATGTCGTGAAAAAAGAGTTCGCCGACACCTTTCCTGAAGTGGATTTGCTAACCGTCGAAAATATTGCCGGTGGCTGGCCTAAAGCAACTAAAGACATCTTTGCAAATGGTGGTAAACTAGACCAACTTCAGCGTCGCTAATATCAGAAGAGATAACAAACTAGCCGGATACGCTCGCGTGTCCGGCTTTTCTGTCTCTGGATCTACTAGCGCCTTCATTACCACATTGTTAATGAGACCATAAGACATGGCAACACATTTAAGCGCGGCCGACACGCGACCTCGTCACAAACGCGTCTTACCCGGACTGAGTTTAAGTTTAGGCACTTCTCTGCTGTTCATTAGTTTGATTCTTCTCTTGCCAATGGCAGGGCTTGTAATGCAGTCTGTCGATATGGGCTGGGATCGATATTGGCAAGTCATCACTGACGAACGCGTGGTAGCCAGTTATAAAGTGACCCTGTGGGCCGCCGCCTTAGCGTCTATTTTTAATGGTTTTTTTGGCCTCTTACTCGCTTGGGTGTTAGTCCGTTATGACTTCCCAGGACGCCGTATTTTGGATGCTCTAGTTGACCTACCTTTTGCGTTACCAACCGCGGTGGCGGGTATCACATTAGCCACCTTGTACTCTCAAAATGGCTGGTACGGCGACATACTTGAAGGTATCGGCATCAAGATCGCCTACACACCTTGGGGTATTGTGCTTGCCATGGCCTTTACCAGTATTCCTTTTGTGGTTCGAACCGTTCAGCCAGTTCTAGAAGAATTATCCCCAGAAGAGGAAGAAGCAGGAATGACGTTAGGCGCGTCCGATTGGTCGGTGTTTCGTCGTGTGATTTTCCCTGCTTTATGGCCGGCTTTAATGACGGGGATCGCCCTGTCTTTTACGCGCAGCTTAGGCGAATTCGGTGCGGTCATTTTTATTGCTGGTAACATGCCGTATGTCAGTGAAATTACGTCTTTAATGATTTTCGTCAGTTTACAAGAGTTCGACTTCCCAGCAGCCAGCGCCATTGCATCTGTTGTACTGATGGCGTCGTTGATTCTCTTGTTCGCCATTAATATCTGGCAGGCGCGTTATTTACGTCGCCTTCATGGACGCAGTTAGGAAAAAATTATGTCATCTACAAAAAACACCTCTAGCCAACTGAGAGTCGGCGATAATCCTTGGGTAAAATGGTTGTTGATTGGTTTAACGCTGTTGCTAACCGCCATATTATTGGTGGTGCCGTTAATCAGTATTTTTCAACAAGCCTTTATGGAAGGTGCTGCGCATTATTTTAGCAGCTTGCTTGAAGCCGATACCTTACACGCCATCGGTTTAACACTACTGGTTGCCGCTCTTACGGTTCCCATTAACTTAGTCTTTGGTGTCATGCTGGCATGGGCTGTGACCCGTTTTGAATTCCCTGGTCGTAAACTGCTCATGACCTTGATGGATATTCCCTTTGCGGTGTCCCCTGTGGTCGCGGGTCTGCTTTATCTTTTGTTGTATGGCAACAACGGCTGGATTGGTTCTTGGCTTTACGACCATGATATTCAGCTGATGTTTGCGTGGCCAGGTATTGTTATGGTGACTATTTTTGTCACCTGTCCTTTTGTGGCCCGCGAATTGATCCCTTTAATGCAACAACAAGGTCGAGAAGACGAAGAAGCGGCAGTGATTCTGGGCGCTTCTGGCTGGCAGTTATTCCGCCGCGTCACGTTACCGAATATTAAATGGGCGCTGATTTATGGCGTTATCCTGACCAATGCTCGTGCCGTGGGTGAATTTGGCGCGGTATCCGTCGTATCAGGTAATATTCGTGGCGAAACCAATACCTTACCTTTATTAGTGCAAGCACAGTACGAGGACTATCAAGCCGCCGCGGCCTTTGCCAGCGCGTCCCTACTGGCCTTACTTGCTTTACTCACCTTGCTGCTTAAAGCCTTCATCGAATGGCGTCTGGAACGCAGTATGAAACTTGAATCCGATAAAGAGAAAAAGACAACAGCATGAGCATCCTTATTGAAAACATCTCCAAAAAATTTGGCCACTTTCAAGCCTTGTCCCCTTTGTCATTGGATATCAACGAAGGTGAAATGATCGGTTTGCTAGGGCCATCTGGTTCTGGAAAAACCACGCTTTTACGCATTATCGCTGGACTCGAAGGTGCCGACACGGGTCGCATTCAATTTGGTGATCGAGATGTGACCGACTTGCACGTGCGTGACCGCCGTGTGGGATTTGTGTTTCAAAACTACGCCTTGTTCCGCCACATGACAGTGGCTGACAACGTAGCATTTGGCTTAGAAGTCTTACCCCGTAAAGAGCGACCAAGTGCAACTGAAATCCAAAAACGCGTCCAACATTTGTTGGAAATGGTTCAGCTTGAGCACCTTGCAAGCCGTTTTCCGTCACAGCTTTCTGGTGGTCAAAAACAACGTATTGCCTTGGCACGTGCTTTAGCGACGCAACCAGAAGTCTTGCTGCTAGACGAACCTTTTGGTGCCTTAGATGCCAAAGTACGCAAAGAACTGCGTCGTTGGTTGCGCGGCTTACATGATGAGCTTGGATTCACCAGCGTATTTGTGACCCATGACCAAGAGGAAGCGTTAGAATTATCAGACCGCGTTGTGGTGATGAGCAACGGACACATTGAACAAATCGACCAACCGGGCGCCCTCTACGCCTCACCAAACAGCCGATTCGTCTTCGACTTCCTTGGTAACGCCAATGTCTTTGAAGGCAAAGTCGCAAACGGCAAATGGCATAACCAACAAGCCAGTATTGTCTTGCCACACTCTGTTATTGAACAAGAAAGCGCAGAACAGAAAGACGGTCAACTGTATATTCGCTCCCATGAGTTCTTTGTCTCAAAAGAACCCACAGCGCAAGCCAACTTGCCATTACGCTTGATTGCCATCAACCCAATTGGTGCCGAAGTTCGCCTCGAACTCACTCCGATTGATTGGCAAAGCAACGACGTTTGGGAAATCGACCTACCTCACAAAGCGTTTGACAAAAACTGCTTCGAAAAAGGCCAAACCTTATACGTCTCCCCAAAAGCCGCTTACTTTTTCGCCCATGACGCGCAACAACCAGTGCTATTGAATTGGGAAGCAAGCAAAGCTTAATTCGCCGTAACCACAAGAGCAGCAGACGATGATACAAGCCGTGATTTTTGACATGGATGGATTACTGATTGATTCCGAGCCTTTTTGGAAGCAAGCGGAATACGATGTATTTTCGTCGGTTGGGGTTGAAGTGACGACGGATTTGACCAAGGTGACAGCGGCCATGACAACGAGGGAAGTAACCGAATTTTGGTACGCGAAACAGCCTTGGCTTGGTGCGTCTCTTGAGGACGTCGAAAATCGTGTCGTCGAGCGAGTCAAATACTTGATCGAAACGCAAGGGAAAGCTATGCAGGGCGTTCATGATGTACTCAACTCACTACAACAAGCCAAGGTAAAAATTGGCCTTGCCACCAATTCTCCAAAAGACATCATTCCTAGCGTATTACACCGTCTTAATATTGCTGACTATTTTATGGCTTACAGCTCAGCTGACAAAGTAAATCGAGGCAAACCTGCTCCTGATGTTTACCAACTAACACTGAAAAAGCTTGGCACTGAAGCTCATCAGTGCATTGCGTTTGAGGATTCACTTGGCGGTATAAAAGCCGCCTTGGCCGCTGGTATTAAAGCCATTGCCGTACCGCATGCAAACGAATTTGATCATGACAAGTTTGATCTCGCACCGCACAAACTCAGAAGCTTATCCGAGTTCAATCATCACATAGGCAATGCGCTTTTGAGTCAGCCCTAAAGCCTCATTAAGCTTTTTATATGACAAAACGCAGCGCGGCCTAGGGCGTCTATGTTGTAACCGCCTTCTAATACCGACACCACTTTCCCACCACAGTGACGATCTGCTACTTCCATCAAACGATCGGTAATCCAAGTAAAGTCTGACTCGCTTAATCTTAGTTGTCCCATCGGGTCTTCTTTATGAGCGTCAAACCCCGCTGAAATCATAATGAGCTGAGGTTTAAATGCTTCAAGTGCGGGCAGTAATTGCTCACTAATGATGGTTTGAAAAGCCTCACTACCAGACCCAGCCGCCAAAGGCATATGGAGAATATTATCGTAAGAAGCCCCCGGATCGCTGTAGGGATAAAACGGGTGTTGATAGCTGGACGCATAAAGTACTGTCGGATCGGCTTTAAAAATATCCTCTGTACCATTGCCGTGATGTACATCAAAATCAATAATCGCCACACGCGCCAAACCATAGCGATTAATGGCATGGCGAGCACCAACAGCAATATTGTTAAACAAACAAAAACCCATGGCTTTATCGTATTCTGCGTGGTGCCCTGGTGGACGAATGGCACAAAACGCATTGTCCATTTCTCCAGTCATGACCAAATCAACCGCTTTCACAACAGACCCTGCCGCAAACAGGGCCGCATCCAAAGTATGAGGCATCATGATGGTTTCAGGCTCTAATTCGACATGGCCTTCTGCTGGCGCGCGCGCAAAAATAGAATCCACGTACGCAGTATCATGCGTGGCAATCAGTTGATCGCGGGTCGCCGGATCCGCTTCTATACGACGGATAAAGTCCATCAACTGCCCCATGATCAAGCGATTTTGAATCGCACCAAGCCGCAGAGGCGACTCTGGGTGATCTTCTCCCATATCGTGCCGATCGCAATAAGTGTGTGTGATGTAAGCCGTTGTCATTGGAAGTCTCTGGATTATTATTTTTTGCGATTATTTGCTCTCACTGTGCCTTATATCAAGCCACAAAAACATCAAAACAGTCTATCCTACCATGGTCTACCATTCATACAGATGAAGACTGTGCTACTGTCATAATACGTTTATTGAGTTTCTGGAGAAGACCAAGTGAGCCAACATGCTTTGCAATCCCTACTCGCCCCAAGATCCATGGTCGTGCTCACGGGCGAGAATGGACACGATCCGCTCATGCTGGCGCTATTACAATCTCTTGAGAACACACACAAAACTTGTCCTGTTAGCCTAGTCGGTGTCAAGCCAGACTTCCCATTCAGCTTTGATCATTTTACGGCGCTTAGCGCATTAAATACCTGTCCAGATCTCGCCGTATTAGCAGGCACTTATCCGAACACAGCGATGGAAAATATCATTGCGGATTGCGGTGCAGCAGGCATTCACTCACTCTTAATGCTGTCTTGGACAGAAGAAAATGCAGACAAGCTGATACCCGCGTTGCGTCAACACAATGTACGCTTGCTTGGCCCGAATAGCTTTGGCATTTGTCGCCCCAAACAAGGCGTGTTCGCTTGGCTTGGCTTAACACAACCCCTCACCGGCAAGTTAGCACTGATGTCACAATCAGGTACGGTTGCCAGTGCCTTAGTGGATTGGGCCACGTGGCAAGGTATTGGCTTTTCCCAAGTGGTGTCCATGGGTACCCCAGTTGATGTGATGCCATCACAAGTGTTGGATTATTTATCCAACGATTTCGACAGTCAGGCAATCTTGATGTATCTGCAAAAAATTGGTCGCCCAACACGCTTTCTCAGTAGTTTACACGCCACTGGGCGAAGCAAACCCGTTGCCGTTGTCACTGAACATTCCGTCGGTGCCGATGAGCGAGTACTCGACGCCGCGCTCAGTCGGACAGGGGCAGTACGGGGTCGACGTTTGAATGATTTAATCGCCGCCGCGTCGGTGATGACCAATGCCCGCCGAATCAAAGAAGGTTCGCTATTAATTATCGGTAACGGCGCAGGACCGGGTGAACTTGCCGCCCAACGAGCAATGGAATTGGGCATTGATCTACTGACGCCAGCAGACGAACTACACGACACATTAGAAGCCACTATGGCGGGTCGTGGTGGCATTGGCCCTGGTGACTACGGTTTGGGCAAGTTGTGCAACGGATCTGTTTATCGATCTTGCTGCGAATGCCTTACAAAGTGATGAGTGTGGTGCGGTATTACTGACACTCAGCCCAACCGCACTGATCGACATTGATTCCCTCTACGACCTCATCATTAAATTGCATCGAACACAGAAAAAACTCGTCATGGTCTGTTTGCTTGGCGGTGGCGGGATGACCAACATGCGCACACGCATTAATGAAGCAGGCATTCCAACGTTTAGAACCCCCGAAACCGCCATTGAAGGCTTTCAGTTCTTAGTACAGTTCCAGCGCAACCAATTGCTCGCAAAACAGTCCCCCGATAGCCATGCGTTTCGCTTTAAAATCGACGTCTCCGAGGCAACAAAAACTCTCAACCACTTGTTTAAAAAAGGGGAAAAAACACCTCATGCGGACGCATTACGAGACATTTTTGAACTGTTTCATATTCGCCTAATTACTCGTCGTCAAGCGTCGAATCAGTTGTCTGCCCCTATTCATTTACGCGTTTTTCAAGATAACGTATTTGGCCCCGCCATTGGTTTGTCGTTAGAAGGCGCCCAACAACACAAACAAGCCGAAGCTGTCGCCTTGCCGCCGCTTAATACCATTTTGGCAAAAGACTTAATACAGCGCGCCTTTCCTGGCGAAGAATCCTTTGAGCTAGAAAGCCTACTGCGCAACTTATCCACCATGGTGTGTGAATTGCCCGAAATCGAAAGCTTAGAGGCTCGCCGATGTGCGACTTCACGACAGTGGCAGTGTTTACGCTGACGTGACGGCCAACCTTCGTCTTTGTAAAAATTGGCGTCGATATGAACATCTTGCGATTCACCCTTACCCAAGACAATGGGTATCGGAGCGAGTATTGAAAAACGATGAGATCGCTACTGTTAGGCCAGTTTTACCCAGAGATTCTGGTATCTTGGCCGATTTTGTCCGCAGCATGTCCCATGAAACACGCTATTTTCGTTTTATCTCCAACATCGAGGAATTGACTCCTCGCATGCTCGCCAGCCTTTCCCACATCGACTATGACCGAGAAATGGCTTTGCTCGCAGTGATTCAACGGGACGGACAAGATTTACTCATTGGCACAGCACGATATATAGATAACTTTGATGATCAAAGTTGCGAGTTTGCAGTGGTATTAGGGGACGCATTCCAAGGCTTAGGCTTGGCGTCGTATCTCATGCGACGACTCATGCAAGTCGCCGCGGATAAGGGGATTCGAGTGATGAAGGGCATCGTCCTTGCCGAAAACAAACGCATGATCGACTTTTGCAAGCACTTAGGCTTTACAATCCAACGCGACCCAGACGATTTCGGTCAAATCATTGCCAGCATTAAACTGACGCCCGCCCTACTAGAAAAATGTCAGGCGTCGTCTTAAGGTAATACTTCAATCTCCACCTCAATCACACCTAGGTTCGTATTAGCAATACGCTGAAAAGCCGATTTGCTCAGATCAATAATCCGGCCACGGACAAAGGGCCCACGGTCATTGACTCGCACCACAACACTTTTACCATTATCAACATTCGTCACTTTGACTTTAGAACCAAACGGCAAACGCTTATGGGCGGCCGTCATGGCTTTTTGATCAAATGGCTCTCCGCTTGCGGTTTTACGCCCTTGGTACTTCATAGCGTAATAACTGGCTTTACCGCTTTCTTCGAATCCTACTGAATCGGAACGACTGATTGGGCCACTTGCACACGCGGTCAACACAAGAGACAAGATTACCCAACACAAGGTACTGATTATTCGCATCGTTTTATCGTTTCCTTTAAGCCACTTTGATGTTTACACACCATGATAACAGATAGCTCTCCCCAACAAACTCAAACTGGATAAAACCTTGGTCAGCGTCTTGTCAGATTTTTGCGCTATGTTTCTTTTCATCCTTTTGATGCACCAACATAAATTCAGAGTATGGTTAACATCACCAGAGATACCAATAATGCCAGCATATTTAAGGTATGCTTTGCGCCATTAAAAACCACGATTTTTTTGATTTATACACATGGCTTCATCTTTTTTATCACTTATCACCACCCCTTCTCGCTGGACGACACCGTGGCGACTCACGGTATTGCTCGTTGCCTCGTTTGTGTTGGTGGTGATATTCGAACTCTTTCGGCTACCGGCTGCATTACTGCTTGGCCCCATGATTACCGCCATTATTTTAGCCACCAGCGGTGCAGGGATGAAACTACCGAAACCCATGTTTTTAATGGCGCAAGGCGTTTTAGGGATGATGATTGCAAACAGTTTACCATTAACTGTCTTCGCAAAAATTGCTCAAGAATGGCCACTGTTTCTCATCGGTACGGTTTCGACGATTGTCGCGTCTAGCTTTTTAGGCTGGCTGTTGAGTAGAACTGGTTTGTTGCCTGGTACCACAGCCATTTGGGTGCTCGTCTCCTGGTGCCGCATCGGCAATGACCATCATGTCGGAATCCTATGGCGCAGATATGCGACTGGTCGCCTTTATGCAGTATTTGCGCGTGGCCTGTTGCGCCATTGCTGCCACGGTCGTCGCCAGCGTGTTTCATGTGGATAATTTGGCTATCGAACCCGTAGATTGGCTAGGCGTGTCATCATGGCCGGCCTTTGGCACCACCTTAGCTATTATTCTAGCAGCCTGCATGGCTGGTGTGATATTACGCTTACCCAGTGGTCCCATGTTGATTGCGTTAACGGTTGGCTTAGTCATTAAGTTTACTGGCATTATGCCCATTGTGTTGCCTAATTGGTGCTTGGCCATCAGTTTTGCGGTGTTAGGCTGGTCAATCGGCTTTCGCTTTACTCGACAAGCCTTGCAACACGCATGGCATGTGTTTCCACATGTATTAGGCGCCATCATTGCGCTCATTGCGATCAATGCTTGCTTGGCCATGCTGTTGATTACTTTTGCAGATATCGATCCTCTCACCGCGTTTTTAGCCACCAGTCCAGTGCGGGGCCGACTCTGTTGCCATTATTGCCGCCTCCACCAATGCGGATGTTTCTTCTGTTATGGCCATGCAAGTAGCGCGTTTTTTATTGGTACTCATTGCTGGTCCTATGCTCGCCCGCTGGCTTTCAAGCCATAAAACCGCCTAAAACGAAAAAACCACCCGCAGGTGGTTTTTAAAATAACGATTGAACACTAACTGGCCTGTTCCAGATTTTCTGGGCCAAATGAAAAAGGCAATAATTCATTCATAGTGAGTGATTTCCTCACGCCTTCTGCACCACAAATATGGATTTTAGTATCCACAGAAGAGAACTCACGAATCTTTTGGCGACAGCCACCACAGGGAGTCACCAAACCATCGCCTTTGCCAATGACGTAAATATCTTGAATGTGTGTTTCGCCATCAAGCACCATGGCCGCAATCGCGCCCGCTTCTGCGCAAGTGCCTTCTGGGTAAGCCGCATTCTCAACATTACAACCAGAATAAAACTTACCTGTCTTGGTTAAAATCGCCGCACCAACTGGAAAGCATGAATAAGGCACATACGCCTTACTCATGGCATTTTTCGCCAACTCCAACAAGGTTTCGTTGTATTTTACAGTCGACATATCAAGCCCGCTCTTTCACATAAGGTCGACCAATTGCCTTGAGACTCTATGGCTTTGCCAATGAAACCAGCAAGCAACAAGACAGTTAACACATAAGGCAAGACTTCAATGGCTTGGACTGGCACTTGACCAATACCTGGAATCTCAACACCTTGCATACGCACAGCAACCGCGTCTAAGAAACCAAACAATAAACACGCAAGCAATACTGGGACGGGACGCCATTTACCGAAAATCAGCGCAGCTAAGGCCATATAACCTTTACCCGCACTCATGTCTTTCAAGAAACCTGCGTTATGGGCCGTCGACAAATAAGCCCCAGCAAGGCCACATAAAATGCCGCATACAATCAACGCACGATAGCGAATGAAGGCCACGGAAATGCCCGCTGTATCCACCGCATGTGGGTTTTCTCCCACGGCTCGCAATCTCAAACCGAAACGGGTCTTATAAATCACCCAATAAGTCACAGGCACCATAACAAAGGCCAAGTAAACTAAGATGTTATGACCACTGAGCAGATTCGAATAAATCGCCCCAATCACAGGCACATCTTGCAAAACCTCGGCGAATGGGAAAGTAATATCCAAGAAACGCGCATCCCCAGCCAAGGCGGGAGTTTGCCCCCCATACCAAACCAATACATAGACAAGGTCACCGTTAGACCTGCCACAATGGTATTAATTGCCACACCCGACACAATGTGATCACCACGATGTGTAATACAAGCAAAGCCATGAATCATTGCCAAGGAAACCGATGCCAATATACCAAAGCACAAACCAATCCATGCAGAGCCAAACACCGCAGCGCCTGCAGCGGCAGCAAACGCACTGCCAAGAATTTTACCTTCCAAGCCAATGTCTACAATGCCCGCACGCTCTGAATACAATCCCGCTAACGCTGCCAAAATCAGCGGTGTAGAGACACGCATCGTCGCGTCTAACATGAGTATCAATGTTTCAAACATAATCTTCCCCTACGCGACCGCTCTGCGAATAAAAAAGCCTTCAATACGATCTTTAAACATATGTTCAAGCGCACCAGAGAACAAAATCACCAAACCTTGAATCACCACAACGATTTCAGGTGTGATCGTTGGGATTTCAAAAGCAAGCTCAGCACCACCTTGATACAAGGCACCAAATAGAATCGCTGCCAAGATAATACCAATTGGATGATTTCGCCCCATCAAGGCCACTGCGATACCAGCAAAACCATAACCTGCCGTAAAATTAAGCAATAGGTTATGGTTGACCCCCATAATTTCGTTGAGACCCACGAAACCAGCCAAACCGCCCGAAATCAACATCGCCCAAATGGTGACTTTTGCCGTATCAATACCCGCATAACGAGCTGCGGTTGGATTCGTTCCTAGTGTACGCAGTTGATAACCCCAACGCGTATGCCAAATCAATCCCCATACAAACACACAGCACAAAAGCGCCCAAATGAAAGCAAGGTTCAATGGCGAGTCACCAATATCAATACCTAACGGCGAAAAAACCTCATGCAAGTAAGGCAACCAAGCACTTTCTTCAAACGTTCTACTATTGGGAGCCATACGACCATCTTCTTTCAGCCAATTGACAATCAAGTAAACCATCAAAGAAGACGCAATAAAGTTAAACATAATGGTCGTGATGACAATATGACTACCGCGACGTGCTTGTAAGTAAGCTGGAATATAACCCCACGCAGCGCCAAACGCGGCTGCACCAATAACAGCCAAAGGGGCAATCACATAAAAGGGCATGGTGTGATCCAGCGACAAACAAATTAAGCCAACACCCAAACCACCAATATAAGCTTGACCTTCCCCACCGATATTGAACAATCCACCTTTAAAAGCCACCGATACAGCCAAGCCGGTAAAGATAAGATTCGTTGCGTAGTACAAGGTATAGCCAATCCCTTCGTTATAACCCAACGCACCATAAATGAGGTAGCCTGCGGCTTCGATAGGGTTCTCACCAATGGCGAGAATCACCAAACCTGAAACCAGAAACGCCAACAAAATATTTAAGATAGGAATAAGGGCTATATTTACCCAAGCCGGAACTTTTGCCTGACTCATGCGGACACCCCTTCTTGCGCTTCACCGTCTTGTTCTTTGTAGTGGGCATTGGCCATCATTAAGCCGAGGGTTCGCTCATCGGCGTCTTTTGCATCAAGCTCGCCAACAACCGCACCATCAAACATCACAATGATGCGATCACTTAGTGCCATAATTTCATCCAATTCAACAGATACCAGCAAAATGGCTTTGCCAGCATCACGTAGTTTAACAATTTGTTCGTGAATATTTTCTATCGCCCCGATGTCAACACCACGTGTCGGCTGACCAATCAACAACACATCAGGGTTTTGCTCAACTTCTCGAGCGATAACAATTTTTTGCTGATTCCCCCCCGAAAAATTCGCCGTTTTCAAATGCGGGTTAGGCGGACGCACGTCCCAAGCGGCCATGCGCTCATTGCATTCATCTAACATGGCTTTGCGATTCATCAATACCTTGCCGTTATACACAGGCGAATTGTGGTATCCTAAAACAGCCGCTTCATACGCTTCAAAACCCGTCACCAAGCCCATTTTATGGCGATCTTCAGGAACATGAGCCATTTTCAAATCACGCATCTGTGCTGCATTTTTAGGTGCTTTTGCACTGATAACCTGACCGGCGAAATGAATTTCCCCTTCGTCCATAGGCGTAATACCAGAAAGGACATTTAACAATTCACTCTGTCCATTTCCCGACACACCAGCAATTCCGAGAATCTCACCGGCACGCAGCTCTAAACTGACATTTTTTAAACGCTTCACGCCCTGACTGTCCAACTGAGACAAATGGTGAGCGGACAACAAAACATCACTGGGGTTTGCTTCGTCTTTATTAACCGTTAAACGTACTTTTTTACCGACCATAAGCTCAGCAAGCTCTTCCTTGCTAGTATGAAGCGTTTCACGGTGAGCCACCATTTCACCTTGGCGCATCACCGACACATTGTCGGTGGAAGCCATTATTTCACGTAATTTGTGGGTGATTAACAATACGGTAACGCCCTGATCTTTTAGGGCTTTTAGAATACGGAACAAATGGTCCGCTTCTTGAGGCGTTAACACCCCTGTGGAGTTCATCTAAAATAAGAATGCGCGCACCACGATAAAGAGCCTTTAAAATTTCAACTCGCTGCTGAAGACCAACAGGCAGTTCTTCAACAATGGCATCAACATCAATGTCCAAACTGTATTCTTTTGCTAGCCGTTGCAACTCGACTCTTGCTGCCGCTACGCCGCCTTTTAATAGCGCACCACCTTCGGCTCCTAACATCACATTCTCAAGAACACTAAAGTTCTCTACCAACATAAAATGTTGATGCACCATACCTATGCCAGCATTGATGGCATCTTGAGAACTGCGAATATCAACACGCTTGCCATCTACTTCAATATGACCCGTATCAGCTTCATAAAAGCCATAAATGATACTCATCAAAGTGGATTTACCAGCACCGTTTTCACCAATAATGCCGTGAATCGTGCCTGCTGGAACTTGTAAGCAAATGTCTTTATTGGCCTGAACGGCGCCAAAACGTTTACTAATGTCTCGCAATTCAATTGCGTATGGCATGGTTTTATTCGTCATATCTAAAAGGAATTCATCTGCTTATGAGTAAAAATGCTAAGGTAAAAAAAACAGTTGCCCACTCAAAGCAGGCAACTGTTTTTTCATGCAACTTAGTAGTTACAAGTATTATCAGACATGTAATCGTGAACCTTAATGTCACCGCTGATAATCTTAGCGCGAATATCATTCATCTTGGTTTTCATGTCAGCAGTGATCAAGCTGGCATTATTTTCATCTTGAAGTCCCAGTCAACACCGCCGTCAGCCAAGCCTAATACCACCATACCTGGCTTCCAAGTACCTGCGGCCGCGTCTTGATAAGTCTTGTACGCGGCTTCATCTACGCGTTTTACCATGGAAGTCAACATGGTACCAGGTTGTATGTGGTTTTGGTTTGAGTCAACACCAATCGCTAACTTGCCCTCGTCTTTCGCGGCTTGGTAAACACCGATACCAGTACCACCAGCTGCTGCAAACACAACATCAGCGCCTTGAGAGAACTGGCTCTTAGCAAGTTCAGAACCTTTCGTTGGGTCATTGAACGCGGCGCCAGTTGAGCCTGTCATATTCTGTAAAACCGTTGCGCTAGGAGAGGCATACTTAACACCTTGCTCATAACCACAACCAAATTTACGAATTAGAGGAATGTCCATACCACCAACAAAGCCTACCGTATTGGTTTTAGACGCCATAGAAGCAAGCGCTCCTACCAAGAACGACCCTTCATGCTCTTTAAAAACAACAGACTGAACGTTTGGCAGATCAATCACACCATCGATAATCGTAAAATTAATTTCAGGGAAATCTTTCGCTACTTTCTCAACCGCAGACGTCATGTTAAAACCAACCGTTACGATTGGAGAGTAACCACGCTTGGCAAGACGACGCAAACCTTGCTCTACTTGAGCTTCGTTTTTCGGTTCAAATTCTCGCACTTGAATACCGGTATCGGCTGTATATTTTTTAACGCCGTTATAAACGCCTTCGTTAAAAGATTTATCGTATTTACCTGCTTGATCATAAACCACCGCAGGTTCTGTTGCCGCATGAGCCATGCTTGATGAGATGGCTAGCGCCGTCACTGATGCAAGAAAGACAGCTTTCATTCCAATTCCTCTTATGTATGTAATTTAATCTAGGCACAATTTAACCTAGGTGCAATTTACCCTAGATAATATAAACCTTGCCTAACTGGTCAAAAATAAACCGATTAACAGAATACCGCAATGTAATCTGCACAATTTAAGCAACATTTTTACGTATATAGCCCATCATCATGTCAGTTTTTGAAAGGCATATATTTAACACTAGCCTGTAGCAATTCTCGTGCCGCTACTATAAACAAATGGTCAAGATTGGCAATTGGTACAAAATACCGTACTGCGTTGCGCTTGGCGAATTTCTTTCAAAGCCATACCACAAACTAAACAAGGCTTTTCTGCTCGGCCATAAACGGCCAATTCCTGCTTAAAATAGCCAGGTTTGCCATCACCACCAACAAAGTCTTTTAACGTGGTACCGCCCTGTTTAATGGCAGCCGCCAGCACCACTTTGATGCATTCAACCAAACGCGCTAAACGTGCTTTACTGATACCACCCGCCAGACGATCAGGGCGAATACCCGCTTTAAAAAGCGCCTCATTGGCATAAATATTACCTACCCCTACCACGACCTTGCTGTCCATAATAAAGGTTTTAATCGGCACCTTTCGGCCCTTTGCCCGAGCAAATAACATATCAACATTAAACGCGTCTGATAGCGGCTCTGGACCTAAATGTTTGATTAGTTCGTGTTGTTGCCAGTCTTCTGTTGTCCACAAGATCGCCCCAAATCGACGCGGATCCGTGTATCGTAGCCACAGCCCCCCATCAGCAAACTGAAAGTCCACATGATCGTGAAATAATGGCGGCGTTTCAGCTGGCACAAAATACAAACTACCAGACATACCAAGATGAACGATCAAAGTACCTTTTGAGGTATGAATACCAATGTATTTACCACGTCGAGAAAGATGAGTGATTTCTTCTCCTACCATCTCAGAGCTTAGTTCAGATGTGATCAACCAGCGTAGTTTCGGCTGACGAATATCGACTTTTGCAAGCGTGCGCCCTATTAACTTGGAGCTCTATACCACGCAACGTGGTTTCAACTTCTGGTAGTTCAGGCATAAATACTCTCCAGCAAACCTCAAAAAAAAGATCACCTCACCATTTCATGGGGTTCTGTATCATGTAAACACACAAGTCATATTGACCAAACGAACAAAATGTTTCTATTACTATCTTTTACTAGATATAAAAAAACCGACTCAATGAGTCGGTTCCTTTTGACAAAGATCGAAAATTATTTAATTTTCGCTTCTTTGTACATAACGTGCTTACGTACAACTGGATCAAACTTTTTCATTTCAAGTTTGTCAGGAGTATTTCGCTTGTTCTTGTCAGTTGTGTAAAAGTGACCAGTACCAGCAGAAGATACCATGCGAATTAGATCGCGAGCGCCTTTAGAAGCCATGATTCAGATCCTTATACTTTTTCGCCGTTGGCACGAATTTCAGCAAGAACTGATTCAATACCTTTTTTATCGATAATACGCATACCTTTAGAAGACACACGTAAACGGATGTAGCGGTTTTCACCTTCGACCCAAAAACGGTGCCAGTGAAGGTTAGGAAGAAAACGACGCTTAGTACGGCGTTTTGAGTGAGAAACGTTGTTACCTGTAACAGGGCGCTTCCCAGTAACTTGACATACGCGAGACATAATTAAATACCTTTTGCTATCCAGAAAGATTATTGGAAGTGTTTCACTTCCTCAGGCGGAGCATGATTCCTTATGAATCAAAAAAATCCCATACCGAGGATATAGCGGCGCGCATTTTCCCATAAGCTAACCCATTGAGCAATTCTTTTGTTAAAAAAATGACCAACTAACTGCCACTAGAGATGAATAGCAGCCATTCAGCCGATCATAATAGTCAATACAACATCGTTAACTTGGCCAATGCCACACAGGAATATCGAAGCGCTCTAACGAAGGTATCTGAGTCTGGCCTAGGTACTTTTCCAAACGAATTGAATTGCATTGCCCATGATCTTCTAGCCATTGGGTTAATATATCAGAGTGGGAAACAACCCACACTTGGCTACGCTCTGCAGCATACAGAATTAACCTAGCTAATGAAGGTATAAGATCTGGATGCAAGCTAGTTTCAGGCTCGTTTAAAACCATCAGTTCTGGCGGGCGCGGTGTAAGTAATGCAGCGACCCAAAGAATATAGCGCAAGGTACCATCCGATAATTCAGCGACAGATAAGGGCCTTAATAATCCTTTCTGATGGAACTCTAACGAGAATATCCCCTCATCCGAACGCCGAATAGTAAGATAAGCGCCAGGGAAAGCATGATCAATCGCTTGAACTAATGCATCAGGATCACCTGTTTCGAGAATGGTTTGAATGGCGGCCGCGAGGTTTCGACCATCATGATAAAGTACAGGGCTACGAGAACCTAGCTGTGACTGTCTTGCGGGTGCATTTCTATCAGTACGGAAATGATCATAAAACCGCCACTGGCGCATACGCTCTTTCATTAAATATATTTCTGGAACGGACTCAATATTAGACACTTGCTCAAACAAAGAGTCGAATGTAGATATATGATTCGAAATAACTTTCCAATGTCTGCCCTCTCGAAGAGTAATCACATTATTTTTACGTTCAACTAAGGCATTTTGAGGACGGTAGCTGCCTGCTGGCCAAATAGATTCTCTAACAATACCTGGATCCAAAAGGAACATGGAAGTAGAGCGGGGTTCGTATTCTGGCCGCCCAAATGCCACTGAATAACTATAAGAGTCCGAGGAAAAACCTAGTCTTAGCTGATTATTAGACGGTTTCTGTTCACCGACAATAGGCATTTTATCATTTGGCTTAGATTGTCCCGCCCAAAACGCCGAATCCAAACCGCCATCTATAGCCAAGGACTCTACAACACTCCCTCGCCCAGCTCTTGCCAACAAACTCAGTGCTTTATATAAATTAGATTTACCGCTGCCATTGGGACCAGTAACGACATTGAGCCGATCAAGTGGAATGATCAACTTCAAAATAGAACGGTAGTTTTCAATGGCAATGGTTTCAATCATAAACAATCCATCTAAAATTTGTATTTATACCAAGCCTCTCTCCGCCAAGGAAACAGGCGAACCATCGCCGACCACAAAGTGATCAAGCAATCGCACATCGACGAGATCAGAGATCCGCTTAATTCTTTCGGTAATGCTGATATCGGCCTGACTAGGCTCCGCCACGCCGCTTGGATGGTTGTGGGCGAGAATCACCGCGGCGGCATTATAATGCAAGGCCGCTTTAACGACTTCACGTGGATACACAGCTGCGGCATCGATGGTGCCCATAAAAAGTTCTTGATAGCGGATTAATCTGTGCTGGGTGTCTAAGAAAAGCACTGCGAATATTTCTCGTTGGGAATGACGCAATTGGGAAGAAAGGTAAGTTCGGACGTGTTCTGCGCTGGTAAACACGGTTTCGCGCATCAGTTGTTCTTGTAAATGTCGTTTGGACATTTCTAACACGGCTTGTAATTGCGTGTATTTTGCATCACCAAGACCAAAGCCTTGACAAAACTCCTCGCGGCTGGCTGACATTAACGCACGCAAACCGCCGAATTGGGACAATACCTGTCGAGCCAGCTCAACGGCACTGATACCTTGTGTACCAGTACGAAGAAAAATCGCCAATAATTCCGAGTCACTCAGTGCACTCGCCCCCTGATGAATGAGTTTTTCTCGAGGTCTTTCTTGCTCTGGCCAATGTTTAATACTCATGATCTACTCCTTGATCCATGTTAATCTTGCATTCAATTTCAATGAGAAGGGCGTCCTGCCTATTGCTCACTTTATCGACCACAGCACGAATTGAGAAGTTTTTATGTCAAATCTCGCTCAAAAACGCATTCTATTAGGCATTACTGGTGGCATTGCTGCTTATAAAAGCATCGAGCTGATTCGTTTGTTAACCAAGGCGGGCGCTGACGTTCAGGTCGTGTTAACCGAGGGTGCAAAAGCCTTTGTCACTGAGATGACCCTACAAGCGATTTCTGGTCACCCAGTTCGCAGCACCTTATTAGACCCGAATGCCGAAGCAGGAATGGGACACATAGAATTAGCGAAATGGGCAGATTTGATTGTCATCGCGCCCGCCTCAGCGGATTTCATGGCACGTTATGCTCAAGGCATGGCAAACGACTTATTAAGCACCTTGTGTTTGGCTACAGAGTCCACAGGTTTTACTTGCTCCTGCAATGAACCAAGCCATGTGGAAACACCCCGCTACACAAGCCAATGCCAAGCTACTCACCGAACGTGGTGTACTCAACATTGGCCCAGCCGATGGCGCTCAGGCCTGTGGCGACATTGGTCCTGGGCGCATGAGCGAACCGAGCGACATTTTCAACACCATAATGACGCACTTCGATAAGGCTCAGGTTACACAAGATTTGACTGGCCAACATTGGGTCATCACCGCCGGTCCAACCATGGAAGCCATCGACCCTGTTCGTTTTATTAGCAATCACAGCTCTGGAAAAATGGGTTACGCTCTCGCTACCGCAGCCATAGCCCGTGGTGCGACAGTCACTTTAATTAGTGGCCCGGTGCAAATCACCGCACCGGCTGGCGCGAAAATCATTGCCGTAAAAAGCGCTGATGAAATGCTAGCAGCCTGCCAACAGAGCATGATCACACAAGCGGATGTATTCATTGGCGCTGCTGCCGTGGCCGACTTCAAAATGAAGGCCGCCTGTGATCAAAAAATGAAAAAGCAATCCGACACCGATGAGATCACCCTGACCCTCGTTAAAAACCCAGATATCATCGCCACCCTGGCCCAACAAAAACGCGCCAAAACCCTGGTTGGCTTTGCGGCAGAAACGCAAAACGTGATCGAATACGCAAAAAGCAAACTTGAACGAAAAGGCTTGGACATCATCATCGCGAACGACGTGTCACGCGCGGATATTGGTTTTAACCAAGACGACAACCAAGTCACCGTGATCACCAAAGACAAGACGTGGTCACCTGACAAAACCACAAAAAATGCGCTTGCAGGACAACTCGTTGAATTTATCAACGAGTATGCCCTACAAACTTCTATTTCATAGCAGTAGGGCCACTGGAAGACTGATAACGACCATCATAAGGCTCTACACTTTCGTCAGTATTAATGATAAATAAAGACGCAATTGGCATTCCCGGTACAAGTTTGTAATAAAACGAACTCATGTTTACGAGCTTCTAACGTTACTTTTCCTTTGTAACCGGGATCCACTTGCCCATCACTCATATGGACCGAGATAAACCCTCTAGCAATAGAACCTTTCGTTTGAACTAAACCAAACTTATTATTTGGCATCGTTATGTACTCCTCAGTACAAGCCAGCACACTGCCCCCGGAGGTAAGACAAAAAAATCATTTTGAGCAATGGTTTTCATTGTGCTGGGCATTGCCTTTGGAGGGGTAAAAGGTTCTCCTTCGTAAGGATCATACACGGTAAATTGATTGTCTAACCGCAGACAAATAGAAGACACGTCAACTTGCACAGCATTATTTTTATTAACGACTAAACCCGCTGTCACCAAAGTCTGCAACGCATTTTTTGTTAAAAGCATTATTCCCCCAAAATGAAAAAGGTAGTTAACGATGCTGCTACAGACACAACAAAGGTCAAGACAGAAGCTACTATTTGAACAGAATACCTATTCCAAAAGCTACTGGCTCGCCCCTCTGTTACAGGCTGTATGTTAATAGCATGCCGAGCCTCACCAACAATCGGCGCCTCAGTACGCCAAAATGACATAGAGCAAAATGCTTGACCTTTTTTTAACTCAACTTTTCGACCACTCACATTGAAGACAGGGATATTTAGTTCTCCGTTAAATAGAGGATCTAACTTAGTATTAGCGGTAATGATGCCTTTAGCTCCAATACTGCCTTTAGTTGAAAGAAAACCAAATACATCATTTGGCATATTAATGGTTTCTTTAGTCTGGATAATCACACAGCTATTCGGCTGCAGAACAATAGAGCCATTTATTGTAAGCCAGTCTGTGTCTTCACTTCTTCGGTATAAAGAACCAACAGAAAGGTCAACAGACACCTTTTCTTTACCTTGTTCAACTAGGGGGGTTATACGGACTTTACTAGCCCCTAAATTACTATTCAAAATCAAAACATCACTCCTTAAAATAAAAATCCCTTCAAAGCAAATGAAAAGTAGGGCCTTCTTTCATGTCAGGTACTCACAACAGACTTGGCGCCATTAAGTTCAAACATGATATATTACAAGCGTTGATATGCTACAACCGCTAGTGAGGCTATTTTAATGCATAGACAGATCGAAACCAAAATTGTTAATCCGCTACTAGGTAGCTCAATTGAACTTCCAAAATACGCAACATCGGGGTCAGCAGCTCTAGACTTAAGAGCGTGTATTACTGATTCAGTGACAATTCCAAGCGGTGGACGTCATCTTTTTCCCTCTGGCTTAGCGTTTAATATGAAAGACCCTAACATTGTGGCAATCATCGCCTCTCGATCAGGGTTAGCACTAAAGCATGGCGTAAGAGCGCATCCAGGAGTCATTGACTCAGATTATCATGGAGAACTTGGCATTCTTATACACAATGATGGGCAAGAACCTTTCACCGTAAATCCGGGAGACAGAATCGCACAATTACTGTTTCAGCCAATTGTAAAAGTTGATTTGGATTATGTAGATTCGTTTTCTAACAACACCGAACGCGGCGAAGGCGGCTTTGGTCATACAGGCACCAAATAAGCAGAAAATCGGCTAAAAAGGTGAGAATATTTCATCTTTTTAGCCTTCGTTACCACATTCACTCACCCATCTTTTCCCGTGAAACAGAAATTTACTTTCATAAGTACAAACTTCGTAATTTTCATACAAATTTCTATAGTTAATCCGCAAAGATCACGTTATTATTTTAACCATAAGTGGTTGCTTACACTCGTTGTTAGCCTTGACTGTCATCGTTTTGCCACAGCAACCAGATAATCTAGTAAAGAATAGAAGTGTTTTCTATTTATACAGTCTGTTTTTTTATGCGACCCATTTTTGTTTACAGGAGTACGTAAAACGTGGCTTTTTCTCGTGAGTCTGCTTTAGATGTTGCTAAGGTTTTAAGCGAATCGCTTCCTTACATTCAACGCTTTGCTGGTAAAACGCTGGTTATTAAATACGGCGGCAATGCCATGACAGATGAAACTCTACAAGCGGGTTTTGCAAGAGACATCGTTTTAATGAAAGCCATTGGTATTAACCCAATTGTTGTTCACGGTGGTGGCCCACAAATTGGTGAAATGCTAGCTAAACTGAACATTGAATCAAAATTCATCAATGGTATGCGTGTCACTGACACTGCAACCATGGATGTGGTTGAGATGGTACTCGGTGGCCAAGTAAACAAAGAAATCGTTAATTTAATTTGTGAAGCGGGCGGCAAAGCCATCGGCATCACAGGCAAGGATAGCCGTTTTATTAAAGCGAAGAAGCTATTTGTAAAACACCAAGCGGAAGGCATGACAGCACCAGAACAAGTGGATATTGGCCACGTTGGCGAAGTCGCCAGCGTCGACACCGGCTTCCTAAAGTTCTTTGAAAACAGTGATCTGATTCCTGTTATTGCACCAATTGGTGTAGACGATGAAGGCAACTCCTACAACATCAATGCCGACCTTGTGGCAGGCAAAGTGGCAGAAGCGGTTGGCGCAGAAAAATTGATGCTGCTGACCAATATTTCTGGCGTACAAGATAAGCAAGGCAATGTGTTAACTGGATTGAGCACGGCCCAAGTCGATGCCTTAATTGCGGACGGTACTATTTATGGCGGTATGTTGCCTAAGATTAGCTGCGCTCTGTCTGCCGTTAATGCTGGCGTAACAAGCGCGCATATTATCGATGGCCGTGTACCGCATGCGACTTTATTAGAAATCTTTACCGATACGGGTGTAGGCACACTCATATCCAACACGAAAGTGGGCGAATAAACACTGCGCTGTTATTGATATTATCACTTAACGATACTGGCAATTAACAATACTGGTTAGTAACTGGGTACGACAAATGAGCAACAAGAAACACGACCGTCGCACAGAAATATTGCAGGCACTGGCTCAAATGCTAGAAAGTAGCCCTGGAGCGCGCATCACAACTTCCGCTCTAGCGAAGCAAGTCGGTGTATCGGAAGCGGCTTTGTACCGCCATTTTCCCAGTAAAGCGAAGATGTTCGAAGGCTTGATTGAGTTTATAGAAGAAACGCTTTTCACACGTATCAACCGTATTGTACAAGACGAAAGCAATGTAGTGACTCGGATCGAAATGATCATGACATTGGTTTTGGGGTTTGCCGAGCAAAATCCAGGTATGTGTCGTTTATTAACGGCAGATGCTCTGGCTGGTGAGACCGAACGATTGCGCGTCCGTATTGCGCAGGTATTTGATCGTATTGAAACCCAACTGAAACAAGTAATGCGTGAAGCCGATTTGAAACAAGGATTAAGACCAGCAATGGGCGTTGCACCTTGTGCAAATTTCCTGATCGCTGTGATCGAAGGCAAAATACGCCATTATGTGCGCAGTGAATTTAAAGTGAAGCCAATCGACATTTGGCAAGAACAATGGACTATCTTGGCACAAAACTTGATGTTAAATCGCTAAGGCTTGAGACTAACCCTCAAACCTTAGCTTTTTTAACACTGAGTTAAATACCATACTGAAGACGATACGCTTTAACCGCATCAAGATGTTTTGCAAATTCAGGAGAATCCTGTTCTGCCAAATACGTCATGATGTCATTTAACGATACGATACTTATGACGGGCATACCAAAGTCACGTTCGACTTCTTGGATAGCCGATAATGCGCCTTGTCCCCGTTCCTGACGATCCAAGGCAATCAGAACACCAGCAGGAAGGGCATTGGCTTGCTGAATAATAGCCATCACCTCTCGAATGGCTGTTCCCGCAGTAATAACGTCGTCAATGATCATGACGTTACCCGCTAAAGGAGCACCAACAAGAGAGCCGCCCTCACCGTGAGTTTTTGCTTCTTTACGGTTGAAAACGTATGGTGTGTCTACATTATGATGATCATAAAGGGCAACGGCGGTAGTGGTTGCCAATGGAATGCCTTTATAGGCAGGGCCGAACAGAACATCAAATGGAACATTTGCTTCCATTAATGAGGTTGCGTAAAAGCGCCCTAACTTCGCTAATGCTTGGCCTGAACTAAACAAGCCGGCATTAAAAAAGTATGGAGCCACACGGCCTGATTTAAGCGTAAATTCGCCAAAGCGCAACACGTTTTGTTCAATAGCGAATTCAATAAAGTCTCTTTGGTAAGGTTTCATGCCAACTCCAGAAAGATAAAATAGTACACAACAAAGCGCCGCCAAGAACGAGCGAAGCCATGCCAACATTGGATAGGCGCTAATATAACACACGGCTAGGAATTGTAGGGACCAGAAATGAAGGTCATCAGCCTTAATGTAAACGGTATAAGACAAGCAGCGGATCGCGGCTTTTTTGAATGGATGGTTCGTCAGAACCCAGATGTTGTATGTCTGCAAGATATACAGGCAGATGAGCGCAGTCTAAATGACAGTGTTTTTTTTCCTCCAGAGTTCAATACGTATTTCTTTGACTCGATGGAAAATCCTGAACAAGCAGGCGTAGCTATCTATTGTAAAACCATGCCTAAAGCGATTATGACAGGTATGGGGTTCCCTGAATGTGACTTCGAAGGACGCTTCATCCAAGCTGACTTCGATAAAGTCAGTATTGGTGCTTTTTTAACACCTCATGGCTCAAATCACGAAGAGTCACTACAAGAGCACAAATATCGCTTTATGGAAGGCTTTAAAAACCATTTGATAAAAACCCGCCGTAAGCGTCGTGAATTTATTTTTTGCGGCACAGCAAATGTGGCACGCTCTCCTATTGATGTGAGCAGCTGGTTTGTAAATCAACGCAACTCTGGCTTTTTGCCAGAAGAGCGCAAATGGATAAACGAAATTTTCAATGAAATGGAATACGTTGATGCATTCCGTCAGGTAAACAAACAAGACAAGCAATATACTTGGTGGCCTGACTATGAGCGCGCTTGGAAATTAGACGAAGGTGGTCGTTTGGATTACCAAATTACCACACCTGGTATTAAAAACCTGATCCAAGGTGGCACTATTTATAAAGGACAGCGCTTCTCTGATCACGCACCTTTGATCATGGAATACAATATCGACTAAGCGTTATCCAGACTCTCATAAAGTCATTACCTAAAAGGCCCGCTCGTTTTATCACTGGCGGGCCTTTTTACTATTTACGTCTATCAACTCAACGGATACGCTTATGCGTTCACTAGAGGCTTATGCTTCACTTTTAGCTTCAATTGATGAATGCCACCAGGTGGAATCTCGTACGCATCACTGAGCGCATTAGCCGCTTCCACACAAACAAAACGACGGTAATCCTCATCTTCCATATCTGTTCGCTGCTTGGCAATGTCAGCACCTGGGTTCCAGAGCACAGTACTATTACTGCCTTCGGTATGAATAATCAGCTTTCTTCGTAAACCCGCATCTAGTATTTCGCAGGTATCTGGTGCCGATAAATAGACTCGATCCATATGATCGCAGGGGGATACTATACCTTGTTGTAATTGACGGCTGCCATTATCAAACTTATCAACATAACTAATCTGGTCCAAACCCTGTACAGCGGCAGTTTGGTTGTCCGATACATTGAAATAAGTATGAAGTGCCTCACTCACTGGCATGGGTTTATCCGATAGATTCGCCGCCGAAAAATTTATCCGAAAGCCTTTACTCGAAAAACGAAAGACCTGACGTAACTCAAAAGCCAAAGGCCACATCTCTTCAATTAAAGGGTGGTCCTCTGAAGCCAAACGAATCACAATTTTTACATCGCCATTTTTGAAACGACCCGCCTCAATGAACTCCCAGCGAAAATAGCGCGCTAAGCCATGAGCAGGATAATCATTTTGCGTCTCGTGAGCACCAAACCAAGGCCAACATACCGGCACGCCAAAATGTCGGCGACCAAAACGCCCTTCCCCACCAGGGTTGCTAGACTGAAACAATAGATCTTCTTGACCCACTGGAACAAAACTTTCTAAATGCCCACCCCATAATGCAATCGTCGCACTAAAGCCTGGTTGATCAATGATAATTTCATCACATTTTTTTAAGCTCGCGGGACGGATTTCTCCCCCCAACTCTTCAAGCTCTCTCATCAATCGGCCATTCATCTACAACTCCGTCAAAGTAATTTCGTCCCCCCATATTAGCTACAGATAGCATGATTACAATAGCTTGAGTTTATATCGACAATTCAACAAAGCAGATAACCGAATAAACACTTAACCTGACCTTGGTTTTACGTTATAAAACACAGCAATAACGAACACTTTGTTAACCGACTTCTGTTTTCATTTTAAAAGGTACTCTCTTCTTTATGAATCAACAAAACGAACCAAAAATGATCATTGGTTGTGACGAGTGGTGCGCATTTCCCTCCCTTGACATTCCAGCCATCAAAGCACGAGTAGACTCCGGTGCGAAAACCTCTTCTATGCACGCAATCAATATTGTTCGCTTCACTCGTGATGATGAGCATTGGGTGAAATTTGACGTACATCCATTACAAAAAAATCGTAAGGTGACAGTGCATTGTGAGGCGCCCCTTATTGACCAGCGAGTCATCAAAAGCTCGAGCGGTGATAAGGAAAAACGCCCTGTTATCCGCGTCCCTCTTTCTCTTGGCGGTACCACATGGGAAGCAGAAGTTACACTAACCAATCGTGACAGCATGGGTTACAGAATGCTGTTGGGACGAGAAGCAATGAACGGTCGAATCTTAATTGATCCAGAGAAAATGTGCTTATTAGGAGATAAAACAAAAAGCTCGTTGCAATCGCTCTATAGCACAACAAAAGCATCATGATAGGTAGAGATTAAATGGCTCCCTAATACCTCAGAGTCATTGAAAGGCCGATGTCTTTTTGGCAGAGCATCGGCGAATCTAAGTGCGATCACTACGGGGTTTGTATATGATCGACAGACTCACCTGTAACGTCAGTATATGGATCAAAATCCAGCACGTCTGTGGACACAGTAAATGACTGATTTTGTGTCACAGCGATGCGTTGCCCATCATTAGGAATATCTATTTGCCTTCTATCCCATACCTTGAGCTGGTAGTCTCCAGCAGGAAGATCAACCGTGGCATTCCCTAATTTGTCGGTTAAAGCAAAATAAGGGGTATCAACCACCACAACCCAAGCGATCATAGTGTCATGAATGTTACACCCTAGTGCCACCACACCAGATTGATCAAACAATTCACTGGAAGGAAGCCTCGTCCAAGATACAACTTGATATCGAATGTCTTTGCTTCTGAAAACGAATAGACATGATGACGAACCGTATCAAGATTAGGGAATTCAACACGCGTCCCGGTTTGCAACATGGTAATAGCCGGTAAAAACATTTGTTTTTTTTGAGAGATCACTACAGCAGGCAAATCTTTGCTCACCGCTTTTGGCTTAAATGAAAGCGGCTCAAAAAAAACAGCGCTATAATCCAGCGGCGTTCCATCTGGCGATGTTAGCGTGACCGATACCGTATGCGCGCCAGCATAGGGCAACCACGATCCACCAAGAGTCACCCAGAAACATAAAAAAACACGCTTAAGGCTCAATTGCAATCCCCACAATAGGCTGGCCTGAAGCGATCTCACCAATTTTTATCAGCTGCGCGTCTTCCAAGCTGATCTTATACAGAATATAAGACTGATTCTTTTCTGCACTGAGCGCCACATAAGCCGCATTGGTCACATCAGCAATATCAAAATGCGCATCAGCTACTGGCCCAGTTGCCAATTTACCAACCGTATAAAGCCGACCAGTATTAGGTGACACTTGCTCCTTATCTGTTTCACGTGTCCCTTGAGTAACCAAAGCCCCTTGCACTGCATCAATGGCAAAATTGGTCGTCAATTTGCTGTTTTTTGCGTTATAAGTATAAGCGGCAGCGACCAAGTGCGGCGCTAAACCATGGGACACATCATCAAGGTTGTACTGCAATGAACCATCAAGCTGCACACCCGCCAAATCTGAGTTATTATCCACATAAAGACCCATTTCAGGGTGCATTCGACTGTTTACACCCGCATCAGTTACGACACGAATACGATCGGCAGCTGGATTAAAGTCTACCCCATAAAGAGCGCCCTCTAAGACAACTTGCTGTGTTGGCTCACCAATCGGAGTCATCTGACCTGAGTCTGTATTAACAGTGTACACCTGTCCTGTATTGGAAACGGCATACAAGACACCGTATGCGACGCGATAGTCAATGCCGACAATGCGCTCATCTTGTTGCTTAACCCCCTGTAACGTTACGCGACTGATGATCGAATCTGGATGCGCCACGTTAAATTTGATCAATCGATTATTAGACAACAGAGCCAGCATATTTTCTGGTAGTTCAGCATCAGGTGCTATCTCTTGTATCGATTGTGCCTGCAGAGAACCGGACAACATTAGCATGGCAAAACATAGGGAACGAATTTGACGCATTATGTATTCTCTTTTAATTTATTGAAGCAATCAGACACCGCTCACAACTACGGATCGATTTCGACCGCCCTCTTTTGCCTTATATAGAGCCTCATCAGAGCGACTTAACCAATCATGTACATCTTCATCTGAACTACAGGCTTCTGATACACCAAAACTTATCGTCACGGAAACGACAGTGTCAGCAGCTTTTATTTTGATCTCTGCGATTTTCTTACGTACTGTTTCACAGAAAAAACGCACCAGCCGAGTCTGTATTGGGCAAAACAATAACGAACTCTTCGCCACCATAACGCCCCACAAAATCCGTTTTTCTGGCACCAGAAGACAACACTTTAGCGACCGCTTGCAATACCTGATCACCTACAGGATGACCATATCGATCGTTCACTTGTTTAAAGTGATCAATGTCAGCCATCACCAAAGAATACGAAGCATTACTCTGTTTAAACACCTCGAAAGCATTATTTAACACCTTATCCAAACTGCCTCGATTATGCAGAGAGGTTAGAGGGTCAGTTTTACTTAAATAATCCAATTTACGATTTGCATTAGACAATGATTCTTTATTGGTAGCGACATCAGTCACATCGTAAACCACCATACAAACATACTTAACCGTTCCATCAGCATTAGTAATGGGTCGTAAAGCAACATTCTGGTACATCTTTTCAGCCATCCCCGTTATAGGGCGATAGCTTTTAAAAGGAAATAAATGTGGGCGTTGTTCCCAGGAAATAAAAATGGGCGTTCTTAATGCAATAACATTATCTAATTTTTGCTGTAGCCAATTACTATTAATCGTCGGGAAAATGTTAAATAAAGACTGCCCTTTAGCAATAGACGAGTCTCACGCCACTGTGATTTTCTATGAAACTATTCCAGAGCTTGACTTCATATTTATCATTTAAAACCACTAAACCTACATCAATATGCTGAAGCATATCGAATAGCCAATGCAGTTCCATGATATCTTCTGGGTTGCTGCTCATTTATTTAATCTTCCTCAACCAAATAGGACAGTAAATTTTCTAGCTCCGATACAGAATCCTCAGTGAACAGCATCATCAAGTCACAGCTAATTTGATAATTTTCTACTTCATAAACAATCTCAACCACCAGTGTACGTTTCCACTTCGCTTTTTTGATATTTACTAAGTCCGCCACCTTAGCGTGTTGTGCAAATAATGCAGGGTGGCTATGGCTAAAATCGATATTCAATTGCTTACCAAACGCATCAATAAATGGACCAACCAATACAGATGACACATCCATCAACAGCTCAACTTCAACGACAGAATCAATAGTTTCTGTCATACCGAGCAGTTTTGCCATATCCGGAAAGCTCGAATCACTAAAAATAAGCAAGGTCTCAAATGCAATCCCGGAGCCAACAAAGCCCTGCGAGACAGCAGAACAGCTGTCATCCTTGACACTGTAATCAAGCGCCATTTGTAGCTCACTGACTTCCAAAATATTGACTCGAGGAACAGGCAATTTTATAAACACATTGAGCATATCCGCTAAAACGCTAGCAGCACGCCCCATGGCAATATTAGAAATTTCTTGCAAACACTCATTGAGAGTAAATTGCTCAGCCGCTGTTGTTTGTTCAATAATAAAAGGCTGCTGATCTTCGGTGCCCTGAACAGAGAAAAGCCCTAAGGATATCAATAACCTTCTTAACTCTTCCGCAGAGGCTGGCTTTTTATGGAAAGCCACGGCACCCATTTCTTTTACGCGTTGTATCGCCTTAGGCTGAACATCGCCAGAAACGACAATAACAGCCGGAGATAAATCAAAAGATTGAAGCGCTTCAAGTGTCTCATAGCCGTCTTTAACTGGCATATTGAGATCTAGAAATAAAATATCAAAAGCAGAAGCCGATAATTTCTCTAGTGCTTCCTCTCCATGCTCGGCGTATTCAACATCAATATCCCAATCCGCCGGTAACACTCGTGTTAATTGCTTACGTGCAATTTTTGAATCATCACAAATCAGTACTCGTGTACTCATTACCCTTCTCTTTTTGATAAGTGCCACAGGTGTATACTATGACACTTAAGGCAGCGTTTCTAAAACCAAAAAAATGTTATTTCACGTAACTAAATCAACATAAATACAGATACCCCCCTTGCGTTACTCGTCTTCAAGCCTTTGTATTAAATAATGTCGTAAACTAAACGAACGATAACAATGCTTTAGCCACTAAACGTTCATCATACTTGTGCTGTTTGTCGGTTATTAACGGGGTTTTAATCACGGTCACCTTAAGCGCCGTCAACGCAGAAACATCAATATCACCATAATCATATTTATCATCAAGCAATAAATAATCCAAAGCAGAGAAACATTCAACGGATTTATCATCAGCACATACTGTCTCTATTAAGCGCTTAACCCTTTCCATTAAAGACAAGCCTTGCTGCTCTGGATCCTCCCCCAAATTGGGTAAATATACTTTTGGATTAGCATTCTGACGAATGGAACGGCCAACCCCCTGGCAAAAGATTCGCAAGCAAGCTGCTGTAAAAACTACCAGGCGGATAGCAAATCAAATCAGCGCCTTCAATGGCATCTTTGCGGTCGTCGGCAATATAACAATTCGTCGGCACAATATGACGCAAGCCCTTATTTAACCAAATTCGCTTTATCGGACTCGGCAACACCTGAGTTTCTTTACCGGTAATGTTGTGCTGTCCTAAGACAGTCTCTCCGTTCTCAAGTTCAACCCCCAAATGCAAACTGGCATCCAGTGTGGTTTTTACCTCTCCTAACGCTTTTACTAAACGGGAAAATAAAAAAACAATCGGGTCTAACTGTTGTTGATTATTCAAATACCCACCGGCCATAATCAGATTGCCAATACTGGCACCACGCAAATCAAAATTGTCATGAATGCGTGCTTGAGTCACGGCCAAATGCATTTGAATTAATGCTTTCATAGGATTAGGAATACACGCAATAAGTGGATGCTCTCCCGCAACTAATTGTTGTAACTGCGCCCTTAACACTGACAACTCTGCTTGCTGTGGAAGGCGATGAGTAAAAAGATTATACACCTCCGGCTGCCCCATAACTGTTTCATCCGCCAACGCCATCAAGCGGCTACGTAAATCGCCCACGGCCGGAATATCAAACTCGGCCCGTAACCGTGCGGAGCTACCACCAGAATCAAACGGTGTCACCAGATGAATAGAGTGATGGGTGTATTCTTTAAACACTCGACTGACTTTATTTAACGCCGAACCACCGCTAAAAAACAGCACTTTTGGCCCTTGTTCAGGTAAGCTCTGGTAACGATGAACGCGAACAGGATCTGGCATGACCATACGACGCCAAACACGCAAAGAGCTTGTCATAAAAACCTCATACAAATAAAAAAATCGCCACCAGAAGCGTTAGGAAACACGTAAAATTGGCTTAATATTACCTTCCCATGATACACAATGCTAAAATGCTCGCCATGCAAAAAATCATTAAAACAATAGCACGTATTACTTTCAGGAAGCGCCATGGAAACCAAAAATTCTGGGTCATCTCTTAGCAAAGCACTCAATATGCTGAACCACGTTTGCACTTCCCCCGTACCACTAAGGTTTGCGGAACTGGTCGAGCTTTCCGAGTTGCCCAAAGCCACCGCTCATCGTCAATTAAACACATTACTTGAGCATGGCCTAGTACGCTTTGATGAGCACAAGCAAGCCTATTATCCGGGTTATGGGTTACTGGCTCTCGCTCACCGTACCTGGGCTAATTTGGACATTCGTGACGTGGCAGCCGCCCCGATGCGAGAGTTATGGTCAAGCACACAAGAAACCATCCACCTCGCGGTCTTAGATGGCGCAGACGTGATTTATATCGACAAACTGGAAAGCCCTAAAAGCTTACGGCTTTATTCAGCAGTGGGAAAAAAAGGCCCTGTCTATTGCACCGGCGTTGGTAAAGCCATGTTGGCGTTTTTACCCGATGATAAACAAAAAGACATCATCGATCATCAAGCCTTTTTCCGCCACACAGAACATACTCTAACCACGCCAGAAGCCCTAAAAGCCAACTTGGCACAAATTAGAGAAAAGGGAATCTCCCTCGATTTAGAAGAGCACGAGATGGGCATAAAGTGCGCAGCGGCACCCATTTTCAACTCACGCCATGAAGCCGTGGCAGCCATCAGTGTTACCGCTCCGGCTTTCCGAACTAGCGATGATGTCTATGAGGACATGAAAATCCAAGTAAAAGACGCTGCCAATACCATATCAAAACGCCTTGGGGCGTGTGATTAACCTATCATTGCAAGAGAGAAAACCATGGCCACCGGTCTATTAGCACTACTTGATGACATCACCACACTGCTGGACGATGTAGCGGTTTTTTCTAAAGTCGCGGCGAAAAAAACCGCTGGCGTCTTGGGAGACGACCTTGCGTTAAACGCAGAACAGGTATCTGGTGTAAAAGCAGACCGTGAATTGCCCGTGGTCTGGGCCGTCGCTAAAGGTTCTTTTTTAAACAAATTGATTCTCGTGCCGCTGGCATTAGCCATCAGCGCCTTTATCCCTTGGCTAATCCAGCCCTTATTAATGGCTGGTGGTCTGTATCTGTGTTTTGAGGGGGTGGAAAAAGTCCTTCACACATTTAAAGACAACCATGAAGAAAAAGAAAACCTAAGAAAAAACGTCAAACAGGCGAACTCAGCTGCAGAGATAGTTGCATTGGAAAAAAGCAAAGTGAAAGGCGCGATTCGTACCGACTTTGTGTTGTCAGCCGAGATTATCGTTATTTCCCTTGGCACCGTAGCGGGACAAAGCTTATTAACCCAAGCCATTGTCGTTAGCCTGATAGCCTTTATTGTCACGGTTGGTGTGTATTTATTGGTTGGCTTAATCGTGCGTCTTGACGATATTGGCTTACACCTACATCAATCAAAAAACTCATGCATCAAACAACTTGGTTTAGTCATATTAAAAGGCGCTCCCACGTTGATCCGACTGCTGTCCATTGTCGGTACCATTGCCATGTTTTTAGTGGGCGGCGGTATTTTTGTTCACGGCTTACCCACCTTGCATCACCTTGCTGATATGGCCGTGTCTGGTGAAATTGCCCAAATTCCACTTGTTACAAGCTTAATAAACACAGGCATTAGCTTCTCAGTTGGCTTAATTCTGGGTGGTGTTGCTGTTGCTATTGCGTCTCTTTTCAATAAAAAGAAAGCCTAAGAACACTTAGGCTTGTCGTGCAGACAAAATAAACTCGGCGAGTTCGGCAAAACCCAAGCCGCCGGGTTGCGTCGTCTGATAACGAGGATGGTGACGCATAATCGACAAGTGCTCGGCAATATTCGCCACCCCGACACTCAGCGGAAAACGCGCAAACATGCTTTCATCGTTAGGTGCATCACCAACGTAAAGCACTTGCTCTTGCTGCTGCGCGTCACTTAATCCATACACATCGACTAACACACGCTGCGCCATAGAAAATTTATCGTAACCTTGAGAGCACACGTTAATATGGATCGAACTTGCCTTCGCATTTAAACCCAGAGCAATGAGCGCCGCCAAACACGCGTCTTTGTCTGCTATCGCAGCTGGCTTCACATCTTGCGCATAATCGATCGCCACATCGGTAAGACGATAGGCCTGATCTCGCGCCAAACGCAAACGCGGAAACTGCCTTAACACCTGATTCACCTGAGCCAGTAAAAGCGCCTGTTCCGCTCGCATCGCTGACTCTTCTCGCCAGAAAGAATAGGTCAAGTGACGGTCTGCCGTTCTACCAATAAAGCAGGCACCACCTTCAGTAATCACGCCATCCACAGGCAAGGCCCTAGCAATCATGTCTGACCAACCAGCACAGCCACCGGTGACGGGAATCACCTTAATGCCATTGGCCTGTAACCGTGCCAAAGCCTGCAAAGTATCGACAGGCAATTGACCTTCCCAGGTCAGCGTGTCATCAAAGTCCGTTAAAATAAATCGTAAGTTTTGACAGGCGTTGTCCTCTAAAGCAGACAAAGGCTGCGCAGAAAAAGCGGATATCGACATATTCGTCCTACGAGCAAAGTTTAATATGAACACCATGAGAGGTGAGTAATTGGGTTTGCGACTCGGTGAGTGCATCACTAAAAAACCAATCAATCGATGAAAAGGGCTGCACTCGCGCCATTGCTTTACGCCCCCACTTGTGTTGATCCGCCACCAACAAGCTATAGCGACTTTGCTCCACCAGAACGCGACTTACCGCCGCCTCTTCTGGGTCAAAATCTAATATCCCTTGCTCTTCATCCATGCCACCACAGCCCAATACGCCATAATCAAAATAATATTGACGCAACCCATACAAGGTCTCTTCGCCGACCAAATCATGGTGTTGATGACGCAATTTACCGGCTAATACCCGCACACGAATATGCGGATAATTCCCCAAAATACTCGCGACCGTCAGATTATTCGTGAACACCTGCAAATCATGGTGAGAAACCAAGGCTTTTGCCACGTACTCCACCGTTGTACCAATGCCCAAAAAAACCGACGCACCACTCGGAATCATCTGCGCTACTTTCGCCGCAATGGCCTGTTTCGCATCACTGTTCAAAAACTGGCGATGATCAAACGGCAGATTTTCGGTACTAGAAACCGGGCAATACCGCCATGGGTACGACGAACTAGATGACGCTCAGCCAGCTGATTTATGTCTTTACGAATGGTTTGTGATGACACATTGAAACGTGCCACCATCTCCTCCACTAGCAAAGCGTCTTCCTGCTGTACCCAGTTTAAAATCTGATTTTGTCGCTCGTTTAAACTCACAAAACAACCTTAATGCCACAAAGCATGGTTATTCCGACAAGAACGCGAATTTCGTCGGATCGTCGGTAATAACGGCATCCATGCCCCACTCCCAATGTGCTTCCACTTTTTGGGGATCATTAGCGGTATAACACAGCAATTTATACCCCGCGGCTTTAACCGCACGCGCTTGCGCTTCGGTCAAACGGGAGTAATCACAATTCAGACTGTATGCTTCAATACCTGCAAGCTGCTCTTGCCAGTCGTCTGGAATCTCTTCATACAAGGGCGCAAGATAACGCTGAGGATCAATCTCGTAACACAGCTCTAACGCCGCCAGATTAAAACTGGAAATCATCAACTTGTTGTTGTCTTCCCAGTGATCACGCAACATCGCCATCACCGCCGGTACGATATTTTCCACATCGGCGCTGTCGTGTTTAATCTCAAGATTCAAACCCAGATTCAACGACTGAATGCATTCCAATGCTTCCAACAAGGTTGGCACTTTCTCGCCCGCAAACGCATCAGAGAACCAAGATCCTGCATCCAATTCCGCCACCTCGGTTGGACGTGCTTCACGTGTCACACCCGATCCATTCGTGCAACGATCAAGGCTGTCATCGTGGAAAATGATTAACCCACCTTCGGCGATCAAATACACATCAATTTCCACCCACGTCGCACCCACATCGGCCGCGGCACGAATCGACGCCAAGGTGTTTTCTGGCGCCAATAATGCCGCCCCTCGATGACCCATTACTTTTGTCTTCAAAATATCCTGCTTCACAAGCGTGTCATTTTGCATACCAATCTCACAATCTCTGTTGAGTTACTGCGTCGAATAAATGCCAGTATTGAGCTGGCGCCTTGAGCCACATAAGGCTATTAATATCCGGTAAATGCGGCCCAGAAAGACGTACCACCATAGCATCGCCTTGACCAGACGGCGTTTCCACCTTACCGTGAATTAACGTCTCGGCTCCTAACGATTCTACTGCCTGAATACGCAAAGCGAAATCGGCATTATGCTCGTCACTGACGTCTAAATGTTCAGGACGAATCCCCCAGACAATCGCCCCTCGATGCGGATGAGACAATGGTAAGGTTAATTCATCGGATACCGTGATGCCTTGCTCAGTCAAATGAGCATCAAGCAAATTCATCGAAGGCGAACCAATAAACGCCGCCACAAATGGCGTAGCCGGTTTATTGTACAAATCCATTGGTGTACCGATCTGTTCAGCTTTGCCTTTATTCAACACCACCAAGCGATCCGCCAAGGTCATGGCTTCTACCTGATCGTGGGTCACGTACAAGGTCGTGGTGCCTAATTTACGCTGCAATTGACGAATCTCAACACGCATCTGCACACGCAACTTTGCATCTAGATTAGACAAAGGCTCATCAAACAAGAACACTTTCGGATCTCGAACCATGGCACGTCCCATGGCAACACGCTGACGTTGACCGCCGGATAACTGACGTGGTTTACGCTGCAGCAACTCCGTTAACCCCAACATAGCCGCCACATCACTGACTTTTTCCGCAATCAGGTCTTTTGCCATGCCTCGATTTTTCAAACCATAAGCCATGTTGTCATAGACCGTCATGTGTGGGTATAAGGCATAGTTCTGAAACACCATCGCAATGTCACGGTCCGCAGGCTCTTTTTCATTCATACGCTCGCCACGAATGCGCAGCTCGCCTGTGGAAATACTTTCCAACCCGCCACCATACGCAGCAGAGTAGATTTACCACAGCCAGAAGGGCCAACCAACACAATAAACTCACCTTCTTCAATCGATAAATCGACGCTTGGAATCGCGTGATAACCATTAGGGTAGGTCTTGCCCACTTTTTCTAAAATAACGTCCGTCATGACTACTTCTCCGAATCCACTAAGCCTTTTACAAACAGCTTCTGCATACCAATCACTACTGCAACCGGTGGCAACATCGCTAATAAGGTGGTGGCCATAATTTGGTTCCACGCAATATCACCGTCTGTTACTGACAACATGCGCTTAATACTCATTACCAAGGTGTAATAGGCATCGTCTGTGGTGATCAACAAAGGCCAGAGGTATTGATTCCAACCGTAAATAAACAAAATAACAAACAACGCGGCGATATTGGTTCGAGACAAAGGCAACAATATGTCAAAAAAGAACCGCCATGGCCCGGCGCCATCCATCCGAGCCGCTTCGACTAACTCTCCTGGAATACTCAAGAAACACTGACGAAACAAGAAAGTCGCCGTCGCACTGGCAATTAAAGGCAAGGTTAATCCAGTGTAACTGTTAAGCAGATCCAGATTCGCCACCACCTCGTAAGTGGGCACAATCCGTACTTCAACAGGCAACATCAAGGTCATGAAAATGATCCAAAAGCACAAGTTACGAAACGGAAAGCGGAAGAACACAATGGCGTACGCCGACAACAACGAAATAGCAATTTTGCCAAAGGTAATGCCCAACGCCATAATCAGGGAGTTCAGCATCATAAACCACACTGGCACGTCGACACCGTTACCGGCTTTGTCGAATAGCACAGCGCCCCATGTTTCTGCACCAGCATTGCCAAACCACAGAGGAATATGCCCAACGCCAAACGCCGACGCAGGATGAGTCGAGGCCACCAAGGCCATCCACACAGGCAATGCCACCAAAGCAATCCCCGTCAATAACGTCGCGTGGCTTACAAAGGTTAACCAAGGTCGATTCTCGATCATGAGTACTGCACCTTACGCTCAATAAAGCGAAACTGAATGACCGTCATCAGGCCAACAATGCCCATCAACACCACAGACTGCGCCGCCGATCCACCAAGATCCAAGCCAACAAAACCGTCATCAAATACCTTATAAACTAAGGTCGTCGTACTTTGCCCCGGGCCACCTTTGGTGGTCGCATCAATCACCCCGAAGGTTTCGAAGAAAGCGTACACAAGGTTAACAACCAACAAGAAAAACGTCGTCGGAGACAACAACGGAAAGACAATGGTCCAAAAGCGTTTAAACGGACTGGCACCGTCAATCGCTGCCGCTTCAATCAGCGAACGCGGCACGGCTTGCAAACCCGCTAGGAAAAATAAGAAGTTGTAACTGATTTGCTTCCAAGTGGAGGCTATCACCACCAATATCATCGCTTGGCTACCATCAAGATAATGGTTCCAATCGACACCCGCAGACTTCAACCACAAGGCAATCGGCCCCATGCTCGGATCAAATAAAATCCACCACAACACACCCGCTAATGCCGGTGCCACCGCGTACGGCCAAATCAATAAGGTTTGATACGCCAACTTGCCGCGAATCACCCGATCCGCCATCACCGCCAACAACAAGGCCACCGACATGCCCACAATGGCCACAGAAAAACTAAACACCAAGGTGGTTAAAATAGATTGGTAATATAAGGGGTTTGAAAATAAATCAGCAAAGTTTTCCAAACCAATAAATTCACGACTCAGACCAAACGCGTCTTCTTGATAAAACGCTTGCTCTAAGGCTTGCTCAGCAGGCCAAAGAAAGAAAATGGCGGTTATCAGCAACTGGGGCAAAAGCAATAACCAAGGTAAGCCCTTTTGGGGAAAGGTAACTGTCATCGGACAATCCAAACAAAAGAAAAAGACAAATAAAAAAACACACCATCGCAGCAATAAAAAGTGCCCTCACGCATGACACATGAGGGCACTGCTTTTATTTAATCATTCGCTTTTTCAAAACGGCGAAGTTGCGCATTACCACGCTCAACCGCCGTATTAAGAGCCGTTTGAGCATCCACATCTCCGCTCCATACAGACTCTAATGCTTCATCAATGATGCCGCGAATCTGCACAAAGTTACCCAAACGCAACCCCTTAGTGTTTGCCGTAGGCGTGCCCGTTGTCATTTGCATGACACCCGTTTCTGTACCTGGATTTGCTGCGTAGAAACCTTGTTCTTTGGTCAAATCATACGCCGCCTTAGTAATTGGCAAGTAGCCTGAAAACTGGTGCCAATCCGCTTGTACAGACGCTTTAGACAAGTAGCTCAAGAAAGACGCCACACCTTTGTATTCTTCTTTGGAATGGCCTTGCAATACCCACAAAGACGCACCACCGATAATGGTGTTAGAAGGCTGCTGCACCTTACCTTCCCAATAAGGCAACTCGGACACACCGAAATCAAAAGTCGCATTACGCTTGATACCAGCGTAACCTGCTGACGATTCGGTAAACATGGCACACTCTTGGCTGTAGAACTTCGCCGCACCATCGTTGGTACGACCAGAATAACTAAAAATACCGTTCTTTTGCCATTCGCCCATTTTCTCAATGTGAGCCACTTGCAATGGGCCATTGAATGTAAGCTCGGTTTTCACACCCGCAAAACCGTTTTCCAACGTCGCAAACGGCACATTATGGCGAGCACTTAAGTTTTCTAACTGAACCCAAGACTGCCAAGCAGTCGTAAAGCCACAGCTCACGCCAGACGCTAGCAGCTTTTTAGACACACTTTCGACTTCTTGCCAGGTTTTAGGCGCTTGATCAATGCCCGCTTTTTTGAACAAATCTTTGTTGTAATACAAAACGGGTGTTGAACTATTGAAAGGCATGGAGAGCATATGCCCTTCGCTGTTAGAGTAATAACCGGTAACAGCGCTTAAATACGCACTTTCATCGAACGGCTGACCTGAGTCTTTCATCAACTGATACACAGGATAGATCGCGCCTTTGGCCGCCATCATACTGGCTGTACCCACTTCAAATACTTGTACGATAGCTGGTTGTTGCTTAGCGCGGAACGCCGCAATCGCCGACGTCATGGTTTCCGTATAGTTGCCTTTATAAACGGGCTTAACTTCGTAATCACTCTGAGAATCATTGAAGGCCTTCGCCATTTCATCAACCTTCTCACCATTGGCACCACCCATAGCGTGCCACCACTCTATTTGTGTTGCCGCAAAGCCCGAACTTGCCATAGCCAACCCAACAACCACCGACGCTAACTTCAAATTATGCATTTCCGTGTTCCTCACAATGAGTTTTTATTTGAAAAGAAAGAACCACTATAGAAAGAAAATGTTTCACTTTGATGATAGTTAGGTTTCATTTGAAATACAATTGCAATTCAAATGAAACCTTCCTTGCGTCGAAAGGGCAAGATATGAAAGGAAATAAAGATCTCTTAGAGAAGATTTAACGCAAAATTTCTTGTTTGAAAACAAGCCTCAAAGCCTCAAAGGCCTATCTCAAAGCAGTATAACGAATAGGTAATTGATCGCCCTTACCTTGTATCGCTACACGTTCCATTTCAGTGATTAGTTGACAAAAACGATAACCAGACACTTCCAAAGCAGCGCCTTTTAAACGGTGTGCGACCAAAGCAAAATTTTCCCAGCCCTCATCCATCATGTGAGCTTGTAGCATGTCTAGAAAGACAGTAGCTTCTTTAATAGACTCACTGGCAACCAAAGTCATTAGTTCATGGTTATAGGTCAGACGAGACTCTCGTAGAGCTGTATTATCAAATACCTTAGGCTCAAGCATGACAAAGAATCTCCATTTCAATCTTATCCACTAAGAAAGCCATTTTGTGAGTATCACTACTAATTTATCTTGTGAAATTGGTTTAGCGATATGGTCATTCATCCCTGCCGCAAAACATTCATCTTCATCACCTTTCATGGCATTGGCACTAAGTGCAACAATCACTAAATCAGAAGGCGTTTGTCCATCGGTAAACTGACGAATCGTTCGCGTCGCTTCATAACCATCCATGATTGGCATCTGGCAATCCATGAAGATCAGATCGAATTGAGTGGATTGGGCTTGCTCGACCGCTTTTTGACCGTTCTCCGCTACCACAACCTCTACGCCATATAAATTCAACAGACCACGAGCAACAATCTGGTTGGTTAAATTGTCTTCTGCTAGCAATACTTTGGCCTTAAATATTGGCCGACCCTCAGAGGCTTTCTCTACTTCGCTCGCCGCCATCACTGGCTCTCCTCCCACTAATGGTTTTAGATTTTCAAGCACGTCCACCAATGGTTGATGAAAAACAGGTTTCGTTAAAGAAGCAACATACACTTCTTTATCAAAATCCATACTTGAACGTCCTTGTAGCAATATTCGCTTAACCGCATTCTTCCGGCAAAATGAATCCAACTCAGTCACATCAGAAGTAGCCGAAACGACATCAGAGTCCAGTAGTATACAATTTCCGATCCATTCACTGTCAGCAAGCGCGCTGGCAATACTATCGTAAGCATTGCAAATGACCCCTAACGAATCCAGCAATGCGCTAACATACTCACGACCAATTTTATTCGCATAAATTAACGTCACTCTAATAGCTTGTTCTGTGCCATCAGTCACCACGGGGATATGCTCTGCAGTTGAAACCACAGTGAGTGGTATACGAAACCAAAAATCAGACCCCTGACCTTCCACTGAGTTTAAACCGATCTCTCCATCCATGGCTTGGATAATTTCCTTACTGATTGCCAAACCCAATCCTGTGCCACCAAATTTGCGTGTTGTCGACCCATCCGCTTGTTTAAAACGCTGGAACAAATGCCGTTGATTAGTTTCAGACACACCAATTCCTGAGTCTTTAATACCAACACTCAAAACAACACTGTCATCCGCTAGCGGCTCAAGCGTAAATCGCAACGCCACTTCACCTTCTTGGGTAAATTTAACCGCATTCCCCATCAAATTAACCAACACTTGTTTGAGGCGCAATCTGTCGCCAAAGAGTAATATATTAGGAACTGGAGTGGTTGGTGAATTCAGTACGATGCCCTTCTCTTCGGATTTTAAAACAAAGATATTGGTTACTTCTTCAATTAACGCCCGTAACTCAAAGTCTTGCTTGTATAACGCTAAGGTTCCCATCTCAATCTTAGACAAATCTAAAATATCATTAATAATATCCAACAAGGATTCCGCACTCTGCTGAGACATTTTTGCTAAATTCGACTGTTCAGGCTGCAATTTCGTATTCATCAACAAAGACAAACAACCAATAACGCCATTTAATGGCGTACGAATTTCGTGACTCATATTTGCCAAGAATTCACTTTTAGCGCGGTTGGCTTCTTGCGCCTCTTCTTTGGCTTTGCTTTGTTCCAGTTCAGACGCTTTTAAATGCTCGTTTGCCAACTGCAAATCTCGCGTCCTTAATCTCACTCGATTTTCAACTTCCGCCGTATGGCTACTCACAATCAATAAAAACCAACCAAATAAACCAGTGAATAAAAAACCACAAGCTAGAACAAACTTCACGATCCAAGGCTGTTTGAAAAAGTAGTTGTCACTAACTTGATACAACTGCCAGTTTTTGCCACCCACATTAATAACGAAATTAACCGCATGATGAAATTCACCGGCCAGGTAACGAGTAACCAAGTCTTCTGCAGACAAATGAGCTGCCGTATTTTTTGTCACGATAATCGGCTTGGATGTCGCGTTATCAGTATCGACCAAGTAGAGCCTCAGTATTGGGGAGAAGCCCTTGCTTAACAATGGTATCGGTTAACGTATCAATCTCGATGACCGCTGTCGCAACACCTAAAAAAACATCGGTGTCTCGATCAAAAAATGGCAAAAACAATAATACAGCATTCGAATTTTGAACTAGCTTGAGTGGAGCCGTGGGGTAAACTTGACGTGACGAAATAGCCTGATCTAAGGCAAAACGTCGATCGGCTTGCGAATAAACGTCGTAACCTAATGCCGCTTTATTGCTCTGTAAGGGGCTAATAAAAGTCACCACAATGTGCCTATCTCTTGGCGTAACGGTCTTAAGTTTGCCCTCGCTGTCCCTTTCCTTCACACGAAAAATATCGTCTGGGTAATTTTTTTGAATCATCTGTTCAAAGCTAGCAATATCTTTTCCAGCCACGACAAAGTTTAATGACACCCCCAAAATAGAATCATCTCGACGCATCACACTATCTGCAAAAAGCTCAAACTCATTCGCTTCAATTTGCTCACTGCCGTTTATCAAGCCGACAAAGCTGTGCAACATATCCACGCTGTTTTTAATACGATTATTAAGCAGCACTTCTAGCAATTCGGCGTTGGAACGAAACTCTTTCGATTGTTTATTCCATTCCGAATAACTGCTTCCCCAAGACAAAACAATCGTAAGCACCAAGACAAATATAAAACCACCCACTAAACGCAGCGGATGTTCGAATTTATTACCAAAGTACTGAGGGAAACACACTGCCAACCAAGGCACCATGACCAACACCCCGATCATGTCACCGCCCCACCAAACCAGCCAATTGGTTAGAAACTCCGCCTTATTAATGATTCCAAAAGAAAGTAACGACGTTGAACCAACACTGGCACTAATCAAGGTGGACAAGACACCGGCTAAAAAGACAAACCTAACCACTAAACCAGTACGATGAAATTGAAAAGGCACACCTACAAAACGGCGAACTAAATAGCCACCAACAAAAGATTGTAACGTTGAACCAAGGGCAATAAGAACAGGAAGAGACCAAGCAAAAACATGATGATTAACCCAAGTCGCACCCATGTTTAGCAACATAGACCCTAGGAAAATACCGAACGGCGCTTGCTTAGGAAAAAAGATAGACGCCGCCACCGCCAAACCAGAAGCTGGCCAAATAATCGTCGAATAGCCCGGTGAAATCGCAACAGCCAACCCCACAACGCCAAGGATAAAATACCCCAACGCAGTTAAGGCGACTATCGTCATCACTCTCATCATAATCACTTGCTCCATCAAAGATAGTTAAAGCATAACTAAAACAACGAGTGTTTAAGATTTAATATTGGTTACGTTATGTAATAAAAAGCTATTTTATGGAGAGTTTATTATAGAGAAAGATGAGGAATATATGGTGCCCAGAGACGGAATCGAACCGCCGACACGAGGATTTTCAATCCTCTGCTCTACCGACTGAGCTATCTGGGCAAATAAGACATGACCGGTCATTTTGAATAAAAAACCGATTTAACCAAAAAAAGCCTGCTAAAAATAGCAGGCTTTCTCTTAATCATGGTGCCCAGAGACGGAATCGAACCGCCGACACGAGGATTTTCAATCCTCTGCTCTACCGACTGAGCTATCTGGGCAAGTGGGGCGTATTATAGAGAAACCTTTTTTCTGGTCAACAGTTTTTTTGAAAAAAATTAAAAACTTAGTTTCTTCTGTTCCTCTGGTATTATCTTCCTATATCAAGGAGATAAACCTATGCTGCATGTTGTGCTTTACCAACCTGAGATTCCACCCAATACGGGCAATGTTATTCGTTTATGCGCCAATACTGGCTTTCATTTGCATCTGATTGAGCCTCTCGGCTTTGATCTAGACGACAAAAAGCTACGTCGGGCAGGTTTAGATTATCATGAGTTCACTCGTTTAAAACGCTATCCAGACTTTCAATCCTTTGTTGATCAGAACGAGATCGCCACGATTTACGCTCTAACCACTAAAGGCAGTCGTACGCACAGCGAAGCGCGCTTTGTTGAAAACGATGTGCTGGTTTTTGGCCCTGAGACACGCGGCCTGCCTGCTGAGTTTATTGAGGCGCTGCCACCAGCCCAAAGACTGCGTTTGCCCATGCAAGCCAATTCTCGCAGCTTAAATCTATCGAATACTGTCGCGGTGATGGTATATGAGTCTTGGCGTCAATTAAATTACGCCATGCCAATCGATAATGAGTAACACAGAGGTCCAATGAACTCTCTCGCAATGATGCTAAGGCGAAATAAAAATCGTCATCAATTCCGCAAAAAAGTTCACCTGCATGAGACGAGTGATTTAAAAAAGCGCCTCGTATTGATTGCTTGTGTCATCGCCTTGCACAGCTTGGCGATGGTTTTTTTCGAAGATTTGGATTGGTGGCAAGCCTTCTGGCTGACCATGACATCGGCCAGTACAACGGGTTATGGAGATATCTCAGCCATCACTTTTTGGGGACAATTTTCAACCATTCTGTTAATTTATGGAATGGGGATCACTCTGCTCGCCCAAATCGCCAGTGACTATGTCGAAATCAGGCTAATACGCAAAGAGATGCGTATTAAAGGCCGAATGAAGTGGGACGATATGCAAGATCACATACTTATTGTTAATACCCCCAAATACGATGCAGAACGCTACTTACGCTTACTGATCAATCAAATTAGTGTCACACCAGAGTTGACCGATATCCCGGTCCAGATCTTAACCACGGCCTTTCCTGAGGGTTTACCTCTGGATTTAAGATCACATGGTGTGGTACATCACACAGGCGACGCCTTAGAAGATGGCATGCTCGAATCCGCAGGTGCACACAAGGCTAAATACATTATTGTGCTTTGCCAAGACTTACAAGATAGCCACTCAGACAGTTTGACCTTTGATATTCTGCATCGCATTCACGCACTACAATCGCCAGCATTTATTATAGCGGAAGCGATTAACGACACGAATCGCCCGAGATTTAAAGCCGCCGGGGCAAACGCTATTATCAGACCCGTTCGTGCCTATCCAGAAATGCTTGTACGCTCGTTAATCGCTCCAGGAACAGAGCAAGTGTTAGAAGATTTATTCCGACACCAAGGAGACCACACAATTCGTTTGAATGTGCGTTTAACGGGAGTGACTTGGGCTGAGGTGGTCACCACCCTAATTCAAAAGGACATTGGCACCGCGTTGGGTTATGTGCGTAAAAATGGTGAGATTGTCACCCACCCACAAACCTTCTCTTCCATAGAAGCCGAAGGGTTGATCATTCTGATAAACGACGATCAGGTGATCCCTTCACTAGAAGAAATAGGCCAGTATTTTACGTCTTAAGGTAAAGGTTGGGCTTACGCTTGTTTGTCTTGAAGCTTAAGCCCAATGATCTCAATTTGGTTACCGTCCATTTGGCGAATGGTTAGGCGAATGTTACCAAAGCGCACTCGATCCCCTACCACCAAGTGCTTACCAAGCTGACGCTGTAGCAGCTCAGCGGCCGTGTCTTCAGGCGCGATGCCCTCTAGCGGCACACCATATACTTTCGCTAGATCAATCAAAGGCGCATCACCACGAATAGCAAATTCACCAAAGAAATTCTGCAATAGGAAAGAGCCAGACGCTTGCTGAGAAAAAATCTGCGCGACATCATTGACATCCTCCGGGTGCAACAGCATCCAAATTCTATCCCCTAGCTGCAATACAGTATCCGCGTTCACTACGATGGGTTTTTGATCACGAACAAGCGATACCAACTGCGGTGTAGACACGGTTGCACTGGGTACATTTTGCACAATCGAAGCGGGAATACGCACTTTTTCAGTCTGTACAAGAAACTCATACAATTCTAATGAGTGGTGCGAATCGGCATCATCAATCAAAGAAAAGCGCGTCGTTGGCGCAGGCGCAGGCGGCACCACCACTTTCAACCAGCGCGCGACAACTGGCACTGTCGACCCTTGTAGCAACAAAGAAATCAGCACCACGGTAAAGGTAATTTCAAACAATAATTCCGAATTAGACAGGCCAGCAATAATCGGATAGAGCGCCAATACAATGGGAACCGCACCTCGCAAGCCAACCCAGCTAATGTAAAAGCGTTCGGGCCAACGGAAATCAAATGGCAGCAAACAGACCATTACCGCCAAAGGACGTGCAACAAAAATCAAAAATGCGGCAATCGCAATCGCCTGCCAACCATGGGTTAACAAACTGGATGGCGTAACCAATAGACCAAGCAACAAGAACATGCCAGCTTGTGCCAACCAGGCCAAACCGTCCATCACCTGGGAGATAGCATCAAGCTGTTTAATGCGCCCATTCCCAACGGTCAAACCCACTAAGTAGACGGCCAGAAAACCACTGCCGCCAATCATATTGACACCAGAAAAAATAGCCAGACCAAAAGAAATAATGAGAAGTGCGTATAAACCTTCAATCAAAGGCACACGACGCAGGATCATTAATAGCAGTTTACCACCTAGCAAACCAAGCACACCGCCCACAGCAAATTGCTGCAGCATTTGCCCTAAGAAAGACAAAATACTCAAATGATCCGCACTTTGCAGCAAGCCCGTTAACATGGCCACCAGCAAAATTGCCATAGGATCGTTGGCACCGGACTCTATTTCCAATGTGCCGCCAACACGCTCATTAAGCTTTACGCCACTGTTACGCAACAAACTAAAGACGGCTGCAGCATCGGTTGAACCGACCGTCGCCCCCAGTAGCAAGCCATAGATCAACTGTACATCGAGCAACCAAGCCGCAAACATGCCGACGGCCCCGGTAGTAAAAACCACACCCAACGTAGCCAAAGACAAAGATGGCCATAAAGCCACACGGAAAGTACTAGTTTTGGTTTGCATACCGCCATCCAGAAGGATAACGGCGAGAGCGAGGTTACCGACAAAAAAGGCGAGGCTTGGGTTGTCAAAATCCAGTTGGCCAATTCCCTCTTCACCTGCCAACATCCCCATTCCGAGGAAAACAAGTAACAAAGGTAAGCCAACACGTACCGTAAAAGAGCTAGCCAGAATACTGACTAACAACAATATTCCGGCTAAAAATATAAAACTATTTGTGTCGATAGCGGCAACACCCTATTGGTTATAGCTGACCTGTGAGCACTAAGTATTTTTCCATTAGCTGCTCTTCCGTTTCTTTGTGATTCGGATCCAAAGGAATACAGTCAACAGGACACACTTGCTGGCATTGAGGCTCATCAAAATGACCTACGCACTCTGTACATTTGGATGGGTCGATCACATAAATCTCATCTCCCTGAGAAATCGCTTCGTTCGGGCACTCAGGTTCACATACATCACAGTTGATGCATTCATCGGTAATGATAAGAGACATTTTTCTCTCCTAAGACCGCTGCGATATTGGCACAGGCGCTAAGCAGCAGAACTAAATAAAACAGACATTAAATCGTTTGGTAGTGTTCTTGTAGAACACGTTTTACTTCTGGATTTACAAACTGACCAAAATCGCCGTTTAGAGACGCAATTTCTCGCACTAAGGTCGACGAAATATAAGAATGTTTTTCAGAAGGCGTCAAAAATATGCTTTCAACATCCGGAGCAATCGCACGATTCATATTGGCTAATTGAAACTCGTATTCAAAATCTGACACAGCACGCAAACCACGGATCACGACCTTGCCATTGACGGAACGAGTAAACTCGGTCAATAGGTTATCAAAACCGACCACTTCCACATTAGGCAAATGACCCAATACTTTTTTCGCCAATGAAATACGCATTTCATGGGACAGTGCTGGGCGCTTTTAGGTACTCGCAGCCACCGCTACGATAACCTTGTTAAATAGCTTTGATGCGCGTTCAACCAAATCCGTATGGCCGTTTGTAATAGGGTCAAATGTCCCCGGATAAACCGCAATCGTACTCATAGCTTTCATCCAAAAAATTAATAAGGGAGAAGGAAGCGGGCAGCTGACGTTTTTTTGTCCGCTCAAATTCCCGTTTAGGGGTCGCATCATATAGGAATACGCCCCTGTTCTCAATTCACCGAATAATATCCAGTATTTTTATTGCCTTATGCACAATGCAGATAACTGCACTAAATACTATACGGTGCTAACACTTGCTTCAAAAACGAAATCGCCAAAAAGATAAAAATGGGGGATAAGTCCAATCCGCCCAAGGTCGGAATTACTCGCTGACAAGCACGATATAGAGGTGCCGTAATTTGCCCTACTAGCAAGGCACCTGGGTGACTCGCCGTAGGAGCGACCCAGCTCAGAATGACCGAAATAAGCATGGCCCAAAAATACAAATCCAACAAATGGTATAACGTGCCTGCCACGGTAAAAATAGCATAACTGACCGGAGAAATCCCCACGCCATTAATCAATACCACCAAGAAGACCGTCAGTAACTGCACACCTAATGCTAGCACTAGGGATGCGGTATCCAAACGACCAATCGCTGGAATCACCTTGCGCAAAGGCAAGACAATCGGGCTTCGTTGCTTTAACGATGCCTTGGCTAATCGGATTGTAAAAATCCGCACGAGTCAGTTGAAGCACCAAACGTAACAACACAATAAATAGATAAAGGTTACAAACAACCTTTACTAGCATGACAAATGGATCCGAGTACATGTTCAATAGTCCTTAATTAAGGTTTTTTCACAGAAAAGCTTTGCGCCATTTCTTTAGATCGGTTGATACAAGCCGTCATTGCATCGGCTACCATTTTATCAATATCGGATGCCTCCAAAGATAACAACGCCTGTTCCGTTGTCCCCTTAGGTGAGGTGATGTTCTTACGCAATTGGGCAATAGGCTCATCCAGCTCGATTACCATACGGGCTGCGCCTAACATAGTTCGACTGGCCAATTCACGGCTGGTAGTTTCATCCATGCCTTGTTGCTGTGCATGTTTAATCATGGCTTCAAGGAAACGAAAAAAATACGCTGGCGCACTGCCAGACAAGCTAGTCACTGTGTGCATATACTCTTCATTGTCTACCCAAACAGAATGGCCAATACTAGAGAATAGTTCACTGACCCATGTTTTTTGCTCATCATTGGTATACTGATTAGCAATTAATCCTGTCATCCCCACGCCTAGCTGCGAGGGTGTGTTTGGCATACTGCGAACCAAAGCAACAGGCTTACCTAACCAATGGGCCATCGCGTCAAGCTCAACACCCGCGGCAACTGAAATGAACAGCTGATCTTCTCGTACAGAGGCCGAGAAGGCTTCAATTACGTCTTGCATTTGTGCCGGTTTAACGCACAGCACTACCACATCGGCTTGACTCACTGCTGAGTCATTATCGGCCAGCATGGTAATTCCGTACTGCTGCTGATAATAATCACGTTTTTCAGGTGTTCTAGAAGTACCGATAATGTTTTTAGCTGGATAGCCACTCGCAAGCATGCCACTAAAAATCGATCTTGCCATATTACCCACGCCAATAAAGGCGATATTTGGTGTCATGTTATACCCTATTCTGTTCGTTATTTAAGCAGACATTCGTCTACCTATTTAAAATACGCTGTCGTTATCTCTCACGCTTTCGCTGAGCCTCTCTCACGCTTTCGCAGAGTAATCACGCTCGCCAAAAATAGCGGTTCCGACTCGCACCATGGTGCTGCCGGATTCAATCGCTGCTGCTAAGTCGCCAGACATGCCAATCGACAGCGTGTCTATCATGCTATCGGATGTCGATAAATCAACAAAAGCCTTCACCAGTGGCGCGTAAACGGTGCATTGCGCAGCATGGCTTTCCTGTGGTGCAGGGATAGCCATCAGGCCTCTAAGTTGTAAATTCGGCAACGATTTTATCAAAGCCACCATATAACCCAACTCCGACAAGGCGATACCCGCTTTGCTCTCTTCACCACTAATGTTCACTTGAATACAGACATTTAATGGCGGTAATCCTTCTAAACGCTGCTCACTCAAACGACGCGCAATTTTCTCTCGATCAAGCGAATGTACCCAGTGCATTGTTTCCGCAATCAGGCGTGACTTGTTAGACTGAATAGGGCCAATAAAGTGCCACTCTATGTCGGTTAAATGCGCTAAAGCGTGGTATTTATCGACCGCTTCCTGCACATAGTTTTCACCGAACGCTCTTTGCCCTGCTTCATAGGCCGCACACAACGCTGACACGGGCTTAGTCTTACTGACCGCCAATAAACGTACGCAGCCTGCGGCTCTATGACATTGTTGAACGAGCTGGTCAATCTGCCCTGTAACCTGGGCTAAATTGGCTTTGATATCGGCCACTTCAAGGCTTTCGATTTTCATCGACATATCGCATTATGCTCCTTATATTCACCCACCATAGGCTCATTTTTTGTCTGCATTTATCAGCCCAAATATACTAAACAAGCTTAAAAGCCCTTTATAGGAGGCATGATATCATTATTTTAAGGGACAAATAAAAGTGACGTGACGACTTATTGAGCTTTACAAGGTATAAAAACCGGCACTTGACTCATAGCATTCTCCATGAAATTCGAGGCGATATCCGGTGACATTTTTCAGCGAGTGCGCGGCAAACGAAGCCGCCTGATAAAGCGACTCCAAGGATGAATGCTCTGGGTAGAAAGCAATACCGATAGACAAGCCACTTCGTATTAATCGATTTTTTGAAAATGCGGGAGCACTGAGCGATTTTAATAATTTTGCCGCTACCACTTCTGCATCCTCTAAATGTTGAATACGTATTCCCATCACCAGCTCATGCTCATCGTAATGGGCAATAAGATCATTATCCCGAACAGTATCTCTCATGACGTCGGCCAGTACTTTTAGATCAGCATCATTCACTTTTGAACTAGAGTGCAACAAAATTGAAAGCAAAGCCGCTCGCTGAAAGTGGCGACGAGAGTCTTTTAGTACAATACCAAAACTGTTTTCAAAACTGTAACGACGTAATAATCCAGTGGAAGGATCTCGATGACTGTCTTCTAGCAACAATTGATCGGCTTTTTCACGTTCAAAAATAGCACATAGCCAAGCTTCATACGCATTGAGTGCAAGCATCATCAGCTCATTTTCTAAGCGATTTCTTTCTCGCTGAAACGCCAACATGAGATATATAGAACCTTGGTCGTCCGACACACTGACCATGGATACATGGGTAAATTCGTGATCATGCAAAAAAGGTTGCCAATGTTTCCAGCTGGACATGGTTTGAATATCAACATCATGGCGCTTAGGACACGAAGGTACTCGCGGCAAAAGTCACCAAGGCTTGAGGAACGCTGATCAACTGGCCATTACGATTGGGCAGACCTTCATTGATCGAGTCTGTGAACTGTATACGCCACTGCAAACACTCCTTGTCACAAACAATAAAAAGGCAATATGCATTGGGCAATAGAGATTGCAACTTCTGTTTAGAACAATTCAGTAAAGTACTTAAAAGCGCTCCTTTTGCAAGTAGCTGCAACATCTGAGGCATGTCACCGTATAGCTTTTTAACAAAATCTCGCTCTTTTTCAAGAAAGACCACACGCGACAGTAATGCCTGTTGTTCCTTGAATAATGAGTTTGAAGAATCGATAGACATAAAATACTAAAGCCAAAATAATCCGTAATACAAACTAGATTAACGGCCTAATATTAAAAGTAAAGGAATAGTAAGGCCAAGTAAGCGAAAAACCCTACTTAGCCTTACTTATTGACTCAAACGACCTGATAAACACGCTGGCCTGAGATATAAGTCGCCATAACCCGACCGACAAATTCCTCACCGAGGTAAGGAGAATTGTGGCCTTTTGTCTTGCGGTTCTCAGAAGACCATGTCCAACGCGCCGTACTATCAAACAAAATAAAATCTGCGAAACTGCCCACGGATAAGGAACCCGCCTCGAGACCAAAACAGGCTGCAGGCCCTGAAGTTAGGCAAGTTAACAGCGTCAAGAAGTCTAAGTCGCCTTCATCGATCAATTGCATCGCCAAAGGCAACAAGATTTCTACGTTCGCCATACCTGGTTCAGTTGCAGCAAATGGTGCGATCTTGGCCATTTTTTCATGTGGCTGATGATCAGAACAAATGGCGGAAATAACCCCCGCTTTGATACCCTCGATCAAGGTCAATCGATCTTCATCACTACGCAGTGGTGGCAATACATGATAATGACCGTCAAAACGATTCAACACCTGATCAGTAAGCAACAAATTGTGTACTGCCACGTCTGCGGTAACATCCAAACCTGATGCTTTAGCATCGGCAATCATTTCAACCGATTTTGCACAAGACAAACGAGCAAAGTGTGCACGAACCCCTGTTTTTTGCACTAGCAATAAGTCGCGCATCAATGCAATGGTTTCTGCTTCTTCTGGAATACCTGGCAAGCCATGCATGGTCGACATTAAACCTTCATGGGCACACCCCCTTCCGAAAGACTGGTCTCGTCAGGATGAAATACCACCAACAAATCATGCGTTGCCGCATACTCAAGCGCACGAACCAATACCTTAGTATTCGCCATAGGATGGCGATGGTTCGATAGCGCCACGCAACCTGCATCAGTCAGCGCCACCATATTACTAAGTTGAGCACCTTCTAACCCCTGTGTTAACGCGCCAAGAGGAAATACGTTTGCCATTCCTGCATCGTCAGCCTTGTCTTGGATCAAAGCCGCTACCGCCGGTGTATCCACAATAGGGCGAGTATCTGGTGCACATACTAAGGTAGTCACACCACCGGCAACCGCCGCACGACCTTCCGTGGCAATGTTACCTTTTTGAGTCAATCCAGGCTCACGTAGAGACACTGCCAGATCCACTAAACCAGGCAATATCCAATGGCCCGATGCATCTACGACTTCGGCATCATCAAACTCTTCAGGCGCCTCGCCAATCGCGACAATTTTTTGATTATCAATAAACAATTCTGTGACGGCATCGAGACCTTGACTAGGATCGATCACACGACCATTTTGAATACGTAATTTCATGCTATTTATCATCCCCCGCTGCTGACGATTCGGCACTTTGCAACTGCCCACTCATCGCCATAGACATCACCGCCATACGCACCGCAATGCCGTTAGTTACTTGGTTCAAAATAACCGAATGTTTGCCATCAGCAACTTCAGAGGAAATTTCCACGCCTCGGTTAATTGGGCCTGGGTGCATCACGATAGCATCCGGCTTGGCCCAAGAGAGCGTTTCTTCCGTTAAGCCGTACAAACGATAAAATTCACTTTCACTGGGCAACAATCCACCCTTCATGCGCTCTTTCTGCAGACGCAACATCACCACGACATCTACGTCTTTTAGACCCGCTTCTAAATCATGGCAAATCGTAGCGCCCATTTCCGCAAAGAAACTGGGCACAAGAGTCTTTGGTCCGACCAAACGTACATCACTGACACCCAATGTCGTCAGAGCCTGCAATTGCGAACGCGCCACACGAGAGTGCAAAATATCGCCCACAATGGCGATTTTTAAGCCTTCAAAGCCCCCCTTGTGACGTCGAATAGTCAACATGTCTAGCATGGCTTGCGTTGGATGGGCGTGACGTCCATCCCCTGCATTAATAATGGCCACGTTAGGCGTACAATGCTCGGCAATAAAATGTGCCGCACCACTGTCTGAATGGCGCACAATAAACATATCGCTTTGCATAGCTTCTAAATTTTTTAAGGTATCCAGCAAGGATTCACCTTTGGATGTGGCGGACGTTTCGATATTAAGGTTGATGACGTCAGCCGATAAACGCTTCGCAGCCAATTCAAAAGTTGTGCGAGTTCGTGTGGAATTTTCGAAGAATAAATTCACCACGGTTTTGCCGCGTAGCAAAGGGACTTTTTTAACCGATTGCTCTCCCATCGAAAGAAAAGATTCCGCCCGATCAAGAATCTCAGTCAAAATGGTTTTATCCAAGCCATCCAACGTTAAGAAATGTTTAAGCTGCCCGTGTTCGTTTAACTGTAATGCCCGAGGTTCGGATCGCATCATGGTTTGCTTTCCTCAAACTGCAAAGACGGTATCGTCTTTCTCTTTTTGCTTAAAAAATAAAACGTCTAGATAGGAAAATGCCCGGTGCAGGCGTACTGCAACCGGGCATTCATGACAGTAAACAGCTGTCTCACCTCATTCCCTCGGTAAGATATCGTTCTTATCACCACTGTAGAGTCAATTTTATCCATGCGTTAATTGTCGTATGTGTACGCGAAAAAATAAAGTCTTGTTGTGTATAATTAATCGGTATTAATCACCGAAAAACCAAGCGGTTGTGGTCCAGTCAGCTTAACTCTTTGGTCAGGATTAAGCGTCAACCGCTCACCAACAATGTCCGCCGCAATCGGTAACTCATGTTGCCCAAGATCATAAAGAATCGCTAAGGTGATACTGGCAGGTCGGCCAAAATCAAATATTTCGTTCATGGCGGCTCGGATCGTTCGACCAGACATTAATACATCATCAACCAAAATAACGTGCCGATCTTCAATCGCTGGTAACAGGGTTTGGTTTACCTTAGGGTTTAAACCCGCTTTGGTAAAGTCATCACGGTAAAAGGTAATATCTAAGGTGGCGAGTGGCTCGTTTGTTGGCACAGCAGACATCAAATGCTCCGCCACCCAAACACCACCGGTATGAATTCCTACAACAATGGCATCTTCAATCTTTTTCTTTTCGCAGTAAGACGCTAATTGTTCCCTCATAGACGCCAGCGAGCGCTCTAAATCTAACTTCATTATTTCCTCATACCTTGTTGTTAAATTCATCATAAAACAGGACGTAATCTCTGTCTTCTATTAGCGATAAAGTCCCTAGAAAGATTCTGCAAACCAAGTTTCTACAATCATTTGGGCCGCCAAACCATCCACAGAATTCTCTTTAAAGTTACGGTTACCACCACGTGCAATAACCTGCCCTTTTGCCTCATAAGAGGACAGTCGCTCGTCCATCATATGGTAAGGAAGGTTGAAACGTCCATGCAGTCGTTTGGCAAACTTACGCGCCCGTTGACACATCTCATTTTCTGAACCATCCATATCCAGTGGCAAACCGACCACAAAAGCGTCCGGTTTCCATTCTTCCACAATACGCGTGATTTCATCCCAATTCGGGATGCCTTCTTTTGCTTTAAGAGGATCGAGCGGCTGCGCCGTCCCCGTAATACTTTGCCCAATAGCCACGCCAATACGTGTCGTACCAAAATCAAAACCCAATACTGCGCAGGCAGCATTGGGTTTTTGGTTAGCATTCAAAGACGATGTTGCCGTCATTAACCATGTCCTATATCCGGTGATAGTCTTGTCATATCAATTCCCAGCACTCGTGTCGCGGCCGTGAACTGCATGTCACTTGGTGTATGAAATAATACGTCTAAATCCGCTTCACATACCAGCCAATCGTTATTCGCAATCTCGGTTTCAAGCTGCCCCGCATCCCAACCAGCGCATCCCAGAGTAATTCGGAAAGCGTGTGGTCCATTACCTTGAGCAATGTCTTCAAGTGCTTCTAGGGAAGCCGATAACGACACTTCCTCAGTGACATGCAAGGTTCTATCCCAGGATTTGTCCGTGGTATGTAAAATAAAACCTCGTTCTGCCTCCACCGGCCCACCAGTATAAATAGGGGCAGCCGCTAAACGCGAACCGTGAATTTGGATGCCGAGGTGATCGGCTAACTCGGTGAAATAAATATTAGAGGGACGATTAATTACAATCCCCATGGCCCCTTCTGGTGTGTGCTCACAAAGATAAATAACCGTGTGTTCAAGGTGGGGATCGTCTAGATGTGGCATAGAAATCAAAAAGTGATTTTTAAACGAATCGAAATATGCATTCATAGTCATGAAGCCTCTTTAATTGATGACAACGCAGTAAGCGCGTTGATTATTTACACTTAAGAAGTACTTGGAGCTAAAAAAACAACATGCCAAAAGGCTGATATAGACGGTAGAGCTGTAAAGAAGATCAAAAAGAAGACGGTAAATTTACACAACCGACTTATGCAGTATAGAGGAAGATGAAAATTAACCCACCCCTAATACACAAATTATTACTAAATCCCTTCAAAACACACATTTCAAGCAGTAAACTAACGATGTTTTCACATTTGAGATAGCTAACATGTCCATGACTTCATCATACAACGCTCATCAAAGCTCGGTTCAGACCAAGTCATTTGATTGCGTTCGCACGATGAGCCTGGCGCAATGGCTAGAACATTATCAAGCAGAAACCGTCGACTTACGCTATTTTTTCCACAGCGGTTGGTCCTCTTAGTCTTACGTATCTTGCTCTAAAGAATCCATTGTTTTCAGAATCCGGCCCCATGAGACTGATTGAAAACATATGAAAATTTTTTTGCACTATTCGATGAAGACAAGACTGCCAATAACTGGCAACAGGAAAAAACATGCAACTACAAGCCATTGATTACACCAGCAGCACTGCACAAGAAGATTTCGTTAAGTCCCTACGCGAAACAGGATTTGGTGTACTAAAAAATCATCCCATCAAAAAAGAATTGGTTAGCGCTATCTACCAAGATTGGCAGGAATTCTTCGCGGATGACAGTAAATACGACTACCGCTATAACGTCGGTCCACAAGATGGTTATTTTTCACCTAAGGTAGCGGAAACCGCCAAAGGTCATACCAAACGTGACATTAAAGAGTACTTTCATTACTACCCTTGGGGTCAGTGCCCTGAAAAACAAAAGCCCTTGTTAGAACAATACTATGGCGAAGCCTCTGCTTTGGCAAAAGAGTTGCTCGCTTGGGTAGAAAAGCACTCTCCAGCAGACGTAGCAAAACATTATTCACAATCGCTCTCCAGCATGGTAGATGGTAGCCAACAAACCTTGCTGCGCGTCTTACACTACCCACCACTCAAGGGCGATGAAGAGCTAGGGGCGATCCGCGCAGGTGCCCATGAAGACATCAATTTGCTCACTATCCTGCCTTCCGCCAATGAGCCTGGTTTACAGGTTAAAGCCAAAGACGGCACCTGGATGGACGTACCTTGTGATTTTGGCACGCTTATCATCAATATTGGCGACATGCTACAAGAAGCATCCGGTGGTTATTTTCCATCCACTTCCCACCGTGTAATCAACCCAGAAGGCGCAGACAAAACTAAGTCGCGCATCTCTCTACCGCTGTTCCTTCACCCTAAACCGGAAGTGGTGTTGTCAGAACGCCACACGGCAAAAAGTTATTTGCATGAACGCCTTGTTGAGCTAGGCGTATTGCCAGCCTAGTAGAAAAAACACGGTCATAACCGTGCCTAAGAAAACGCCCTACATAAAAACGCGCTTCACTGTCTCCATGTGTAGCGCGTTTTTTTATTGTGACATTTAGCTAGCTGCCCGTTACCCAAATAATCAAAGGAATACCCACCACAATCACCACAGAGGACACCAACGTCGTACTGGCAATCGCGTTTGCCGTTGATTTACCATCATCGCCTTTCGCCACCGCCGTTACATAGGCGGAGGCCGCCGTAGGAGCCGCTAAAAAGATAAACAAAAACAACAATTCTTTTTGACTAAAGCCCAATCCATACCCAATCGCCGTAAACACAAGAGGACTCAATAGGACTTTACATAACATCGCCATGGAAAAGTGTTTTGGCAAGGTAAATCCACTGGTCGCTAATGATCCCCCAATACAAACCAATGCCAAGGGCAAAGACAAACCACCAATTAAAGAGCCGGTTTTCATCACAAAAGCAGGCAACGTCAGTCCTATCATATTGGCCCCGACACCAAGCACTATGCTGACAATAAGCGGGTTCTTCAGAAGGCTTTTCAGCACTGGAACCAAACGCAATTGACCGTGGCTATAACGTGTTAATATCACTTCGGCCAAAATATTAAACAGCAACACACTCAAGCCAGACATCACGCCACCCAGCGCCACGCCTTCCTGACCAAACATATTGACCACTAGCGCAACACTGAAAATCCCACAATTGCCTCGAAAAGCAATCTGAACAAACACTCCACGCTGCCGTTCTGGTACATTAAGCTTGACCGCTAACCACCAAGACAGTAAAAAAGTAAGTCCTATCGCAGCCAAAAAATAGGCCGCCAAATTAAGACTTATCAAGCCACTTAAATTATTACCCATCATGCCGAAGAAGAACAAAGCGGGCATCGAGACTTGAAAAACGAAACGCGAACTCACCAAAATAAAACCATCATTGATCAGCTGAATTCGTCGCAGCAAAGCGCCCATCGCAATCATTAATAGAACTGGCGCAGCCACATCCAAAATCACGCTTTGTGTTTCTAGCAAATTGAACTCCCTAAAACAAACACTCTACAAGCCAGTTTGGCCAATAGAGTGTTTTTTATCAATTGAAAAGACTTATTTATACCAATTTCCCATTCACCAATTGAGGAATGTTTAGGGGATTTTGATCTTGAATGGCGTCTGGAATCAATGAGCTAGGAAAATCTTGATAACACACTGGTCGCAAGAAGCGATCAATAGCAGCGCTACCAACAGACGTTGAGCGACTATCGGATGTCGCAGGGAAAGGACCGCCATGTACCATGGAATGGCACACTTCTACGCCAGTTGGATAGCCGTTGCATAGAATGCGACCGACTTTACGTTCTAGGGTTGGTAGCAAGACTCGAACAGCGTCCACATCTGCATCAGACATTTGTACCGTCGCGGTCAATTGACCTTCTAAATGCTCAGCGACTACTTTGTATTCATCCAAGGTATCGCATTCGATGATCAAAGACATTGAACCAAACACTTCATCTTCCATTGAGGCATCCGCTAAGAACGCTTGTGCACTAGTAGCAAACACATGTGGGCAACACTGGTTTGGTTGATCACTGTCATTGCCTTTCGCCAAAAGTGCCGCGGCTGAGTTGTTGCTCAACTTCTCAATACCTTCACAATACGCTTGGTAAATACCTGGTGTTAGCATGGTTTGCGTACCCAATGCTTGTACTTCGCTAGCAACCGTCGCTTTAAAGCGATCCGCCGCTTCACCTTTCAACAGCACAACCATGCCTGGGTTTGTACAGAATTGACCTGCGCCCATGGTAAGAGAACCAACAAAACCTTTTGCGACCGTTGGAGCATCATTCGCCAATTTATTCGGCATGATAAAGACAGGGTTAATACTGCTCATTTCGGCATAAACAGGAATGGGAACCAGGACGATTTGCGGCGATGTTCATCAGCGCTACGCCACCACTACGAGATCCTGTAAAACCAACGGCTTTAATCGAAGGATGTGCCACCAGAGCACTACCGATTTCACGACCAGAGCCATACAAGAGAGAAAATACGCCAGCAGGAAGAGCGCATTTTTTCACCGCAGCAGTAATCGCACGCCCCACCAGCTCAGACGTACCAGGATGAGCAGAATGTGCTTTTACAACAACAGGGCAACCTGCCGCTAAGGCCGACGCTGTATCCCCACCCGCAACAGAGAAGGCTAATGGAAAGTTACTCGCGCCAAACACCGCTACTGGGCCAAGGGCGACTTTTTGAAAACGTAAGTCTGCACGAGGCAATGGCGCGCGATCTGGCATAGCAGGATCAATACGCGCATCGGTTGCTTTGCCCAAACGAACCACGCCTGCGAACAAACGTAACTGCCCCATAGTACGACCACGTTCACCTTCTATACGCGCTTTGGGCAAACCAGACTCCGCCATAGCACGCTCTAATAGCACATCACCGAGCGCTAAAATCTCATCGGCAATACATTCAAGAAAAGCTGCACGTTTTTCTGTACTGATGGCTCGATACATATCAAAAGCTTGCCAAGCAGCGCTAGCCGCTTGATCGACATCGGCTTTTGTACCGCCATGATAAGCGGGTTCTAGCATTTCGTTGGTGGCAGGATTGATTGCGTGAATAGCTTGTTGAGTCCCAGTAATATCGTTACCGGCTACCAATAAAGTGCCTTTAAGAAGCCCTTTCGTATCCATGTTTCCCCCCTCAGTTTTATCGAAAAATAAAAGTGAGCCAAACTCACTTTTATTACGTTATTCTAGATCAAACTTATTATCGCTCTGGTAGCGTTCATACAGATGGTAGGCACGATATAAGTGATTATGCATGGCCTGTTTTGCGCCTTCTGCATCTTGGTTTTTGATACAATTGAGTATTTCAAGATGCTCTGATCGAATGCGGCGCAAATATTCGTCTGTAGCGACCTGCTTCAAGTTTGTGTTTATTAATTTTGCTCTGGGGATAACGTTCTTATTAAACTGCTCATAAAACTGTTTAAGGAAAGGGTTACGAGTAGCAGTGCAAATCGCTAAATGGAAAGCATAATCTTCTTTTCTCGCCAATTCGCCCTGGCTTAATGCCTCGTCAAACTCATTGAAGTGCTTCTCAAGTATGGCAACGTCTTCGTCTGAACGACGCAATGCCGCCAATTCACAAGCCGTTGTTTCCACACTCAAGCGCATTTCTAAGATATGTAGAATATCGGCAATCGCCGTAGGATCGATTCGATAAGCAAACAAGGTTTCGCTTGATTGAGCACGAATAACACTCGTCCCCACGCCACGTTTTGTCTCCACCAAGCCTAACGATTTCAACTGGGTGATGGCTTCTCGAATAACAGTTCGACTCACGCCAAATAGATCGCATAACGCATTTTCTGTCGGCAATTTATCTCCCACAGAAATGTGCCCAGCCGAAATCTGCTTTTCAAGCTGTTTTGCAACATTGCTTGCCAAGCTATCGCCTTTGCCTACTCGTTCTATTTGTAGTGATTTTGCCACTGTTTTCACCCTATCCATATCTGATTGCGCCGTATATTCTAAAACCCTGAACATTACCCCAGCGCTACTTATCTAACAAGCGCTGGTTTCTTAGGATCAAACGTCCAACCGGGAATAAGAAACTGCATTGCCAAACTGTCATCACGCTGACCTAAGGTGAGCGTTTTATACAGTGCATGGGCTTCCATTAGTTTTTCACGATCCAGTTCAATACCTAAACCCGGTTTCGTTGGCACTGTAATTTTACCGCCACGAATTTTTAAGGGTGCTTTGGTTACTCGTTGCCCATCTTGCCATATCCAATGAGTATCTATCGCTGTAACCTCTCCTGGACACGCGGCGGCAACATGCGTCATCATCGCTAACGAAATATCAAAATGGTTATTGCTGTGAGAGTCCCATGTCATTCCCCACTCATTGCAAAGCTCGCCCACAGCAACCGCGCCTTGCATGGTCCAGAAATGACAGTCGGCGAGCGGAATATCAACCGAATCAAGACGCACGGCGTTTTTCAGCTGTTTCCAATCCGTCGCAATCATATTTGTCGCGGTTTTTAGGCCGGTTCTGCGTTTGAATTCGGACATGGTTTCACGGCCAGACCACGCTCCTTCTTGGCCGCAAGGATCTTCTGCGTAACTCAGCATGTGCTTCACTGGCGTAAGGTATTCAACCGCTTGATCCAGCGTCCACGCGCCATTTGGATCCAGCGTTAAACGCGCATCAGGAAAAGCCTCGTATAAAGCAGCAATACACTCCGCCTCTTGATGACCATCCAACACGCCACCTTTTAATTTGAAATCTTTGAAGCCGTAACGGGCATAAGCCGCTTTCGCTAATGTCGCAATGGATTCAGGAGTGACGGCTTCCAGACCGCGAACCCGATCCCACTCATCTACTGGGTTATCATAGGTTGGGTAAGGCAAATTTGTTTTGGTGCGGTCCCCAAGAAAGAACAAATAACCTAATGCTTCGACTTCATCCCGCTGTTTTCCATATTGACCAAGCAAATCAACCACAGGCAAGCCCATATTCTGACCGGCTAAATCTAATAATGCAGATTCAATCGCGGTAATAACATGAACCGCTGTTCTTAGATCAAATGTTTGATTACCACGCACATCATCCGATTTGCCAGATGTAGCTTGCCGCACATCACTGACAATACTTTTCCATTTTCCAACGTTTTTGCCTTCAACCAGCACGCGGCACTCTTCAAGTGTAGAAATAATTTTATCCGTCGCCGGCACTTCACCTAAGCCGATATTGCCGTCATTATCTTCCAATACGACAACGGTGCGAATAAACCAAGGCGCATGTCCACCGCTTAAATTTAATAAAAAACTATCGTATCCAGCCACAGGTATCACCTGCATCTTTTTTATTGTTGTAAACATAATGCGAATCTCAGCGTTGTAAAAAGAACAAGAAGGTTGGACAGTCCAGCCCAGCCTTCTCTACGATATTAAGAATTTTTCTTGATAATAGCGTCTAACTCAGCCACTTCACTTGGCGTTGGCATCGTTAGTGGAGCACGAACATCACCAGCACTGTGCCCCATCAAGGTAGCGCCAGCTTTAATTAAGCTCACTGCGTAGCCTTTTTTACGATCGCGCAAACGACAGAATGGAATAAAGAAATCTTTGATAATCGCCGTGACAACCGCTTGATCGCCGGCACGTAATGCTTTGTAGAACTTGTTAGCCATTTCCGGCATAAAGTTAAATACAGCAGAAGAGTAGGTATTCACGCCTATCGACAAATAGGCTTCAGCGAAAATTTCCGCCGTTGGCACGCCACCAATGTACACCAAACGATCGCCGACAGTTTTAATTGTGTCGTTCAATGCTGCAATATTACCAACGCCGTCTTTTAACGCCACCATGTTTGGATTTGCAACCGCCAACGCTTTTACATTTTCAGCAGTCAAAATGCCATTTCCACGGTTGTAATAAATAAAATGTGTCTTACTAGAGGCCATGATTTGGCTAGCGTATTCAACAATACCGTCTTCAGGACATTCTGTTAGGAAAGGAGGCATCAAAAGAATGCCGTCACAGCCAGCTTCATCGGCAATCGCCACAAATTTCTTCGCATCAGAAACACTGCGACCCGCCGAGGCAATAACCGGAACACGGCCTTTTACGGTCGCAACCGATAATTCGACGATCTGACGATAATCATCTTCGTCTAAGGAGAAAAATTCACCCGTTCCACCAGCAACAAAAATAGAAGAAACACCATGTTCAATAAAAGACTCAAGACGCTGACGGAATGTCTCTGCATTAAATTTACCATTTGCATCAAAATCCGTTACAGGAAAGGACAACAGTCCATCACTCAATGCCGATCTCATTTGCTCAACCGAAAAAGCCATGCTTTTTTTCCTCTTTATTATATTAATAACACCTTCCTTGTTCGGAAGATTTTCTACACAACATGTAATACATCATACAACTAAACAGACGAATAACAAGCCCAATTTACGTTTATCATTCTCTGGACTCAGGTCACTGGGGCTGGGTTAAACAACACTAGGTCGTTATGTAGCCCCAGTCGATCTGCTGCCACCTGTTTGCGTCCGCTTGCCACATCTAATATCAGATGGAACAACTCCCAACCCGCTTCTTCTAACGTGATTTCCTTGGTTGCCATACGTCCAGCATCCATGTCGATTAAATCATGCCAGCGGTTTCCTAATGAACTATTGGTCGACACTTTAATCACAGGTGCCACTTCTAAACCGTAAGGCGTACCTCGCCCTGTAGTAAAAACTTGCACATTCATACCAGAGGCAAACTGAAGCGTACCGCATATAAAGTCACTGGCAGGGGTCGCGGCGAAGTTCAAACCGCGCTTGCGAATGCGCTCCCCTGGACTTAACACATCCACGATTGGGCTATTACCAGACTTGGTGATCGACCCCAATGACTTCTCTACAATGTTATTCAACCCGCCTTTTTTATTGCCTGGGGTCGTGTTCGCACTACGGTCCGCTTGCCCCTGATTTAAATAATCGTCGTACCACTGCATTTCGCGCAGCAAGGCTTTGCCTACTTCGACGGTTTCAGCTCTTGGTGTTAACAAATGAATCGCATCGCGCACTTCAGTGACTTCTGAAAACATCACCGATCCACCTGCACGCACAATCAGATCCGAGGCATAACCCACAGCAGGGTTTGCAGTAATGCCAGAAAACGCATCACTGCCACCACATTGCATACCAACAACCAGTTCAGAAATAGGACAAGGCTCACGACGGCGTAAATTTAAGCGTTTAAGATGTTCTTCGGCCATCACCATAATATGGTCAACCATATCTTGAAAGCCGTGATGTGATTCGTCTTGCAAACTCACCACGCTGTCTTCAAGTCGTTTCGCCGTTGCCGAATTAGGCAAAATATTGACCGCTTGCGAATCATCGATCTCTAACAATCGATGAGGTTGTAGTTTTTCACAACCCAAACCAATCACCATGATTTCACCACCAAAATTGGGGTTCTTCGCCATATTTTGCAAAGTTCGTATTGGCACGATCGCGCTCGGTGCGTTAATCGCCACACCACAACCATAGGAATGATTCAGTGCCACCACACCATCCACGTTCGGGTATTTTGGCAACAAAGTCTGCTTGATCAGCTTAACTACATAGTCTGTGATACCGGCAACACACTGCACACTGGTACTGATACCCAAAAGGTTTTTTGTACCAGCAGAACCATCAGCATTTTTATAACCTTCAAAGGTATAACCCTCTAATGGTTCAAATTTAGGTTTTTCTCGGGTCGCCAGTGGTAACTCGTCAAGATTTGGCGGCGTCGGCATCCGCACCACTTGCTCAGAGACCCAACATCCAGCATCCAGATCTTTATCCGCATAACCAATCACTTCGTTATAACGAATGATCTTCTCACCTGCTTTTATTGGCTGCAAAGACACTTTATGACCTTGTGGTACCGCCTCTTTTAGCACCAAACCATTATCTAGCTTAGCATCCGCTGGCGCGCCGCCGTGATTCAAGATGATCGCAACATTGTCATTATCATGAATTTTGATTAACACATAGGATGAACTCATTTACTCTCCCCTGAATGCTGCTTGCTTTTTTTATGTATCATGAATGAGACAACAATAGACAAGACAATCAATCCCCAAAGCACCATGGCAATCGGGCTTTTAGTAAACAACACGGTGTATTCTCCGTAGGACTCTAAACTCTTCACAAAGTACACTTCCGCACTGCCACCCAAAATAAAACCAATCACCAACGGTGCCACTTCAATGCCAATCTTGGTAAAAATCCAACCCGCCACACCAAAAATAAACAAGGTCCAGACATCGAACATAATGCCGTAATTAATGGCATACGCTCCGACGGTACACATCATGACTATAATGGGATAAAGGATAAACTTAGGGATCAACACCACCTTAGCGATGTAGCGAATGGCATAAAACATCACCACAAACATCACCACATTGGCAAACATCAAGGCCGTTATCATGGAATACCATGTCTCGATGTTTTCCCCGATAAACAATGGACCGACTTGCAAACCTTGCAAAGTAAACGCACCGATCAATACAGCCGTGGTACTGTCTCCCGGAATCCCTAGAGACAATAGCGGTATTAAAGCGCCACCTGTCAAACCGTTATTGGCAGACTCAGACGCCACCAACCCTTCAGGCTCACCGGTGCCCATTTTGTGAGGCTGTTTGGAAAGGTTTTTTGTTGGGTATAGGCCAAAATCGATGCCGCACTGCCCCCTATTCCCGGCAACATCCCAATAAAGGTACCAATCGAAGAGGAGCGCAATAAATTACCCACTTGCCCTTTGAAAACAGAGAAGCGAAATGGCTTACCTTTTGTTAAGTTCACTTTATCTTCCTGGGACGACTCTTTTGCCCCCTTTTCTGCTTCTTCTATGATGGTCGATATTCCAAACAAGCCGATCAGGACAGGCAACAAGGAAAATCCGAAGGCAAGGTAAGGCTCCATAAACGGCAGCATCAATCGATACTCACCATTACCACCATCTGACACATCGTAGGAGCCAATTAAACTGAGCAAGACCCCCAATAAACCACTAAACACCCCCATGACAATATTCTTCGATAAAGAAGCAATCACCGTCAGAGCAAAGAAAATCATTAAGAATTTTTCAACATAAGAAAACTTAATGGCAAAATCCGCCAACACTGGCGCAAAGAAAAACAACACCAAGGCACTAAAAACACCGCCAACCAAAGACGCCACAATGCATATTTTTAAGGCGCGTTCAGCTTCTCCTCGCTGCGCCATTGGGTAGCCATCAAAGGTCGTCGTGATAGACGAAGGGGTTCCTGGGATATTGAGCAATATGGCAGGCACCAAACCACCTGAAATCCCCCCCACATATAGACCCAATAATAAAGCTAAGCCTTCTTGCAAACCCAATGTATAGGTCAGCGGTAAACAAACTGCGACCGCCATTGTTGCAGTCATTCCAGGGATAGCCCCAAAAACAATACCAATAATTGCCCCAGCGGCGGCTAGCAAGAAAAAAGCCGGCGAGAGTAATTCTAAAAACTCCATAACATTTACTCCTGATAGCTAAGGCATAGACACAAGGAAAAGATGGTAAAGCACGCCCCATACGACAGTAGGCGCAATCACAGCATTGGCAGTAATGATGGTGACATTCCGGCGAGTTCTTTCATGGCAATAAAGCATCGACATCAGAAACACAAAAGGAATCGACGCCAGCAAAAAGCCCAATCCCATATTGGGCAGCACTTCACCTATCGCATCCATCGACCAGAAATACACAGGAATCAGCACTAGGGTTACCAACAAGCGGAAGAAATCCGCGTTACGCACAAAAAACTGATAACGGCCAGAACGCATTGCTCGCCAGACAGGACGAATGTTAGCAAGAAGAATCAAGCTCCCTAACACCAGCAACAGCGTAATGATAATTCGAGGAAAGAACTGATGAGACGTATCAAAATCGATCGTCACCGAATTCAACGATATAAACCAATCAAACATATTGACCCTCACACGCGAGATACCATGGCGTCGCAGGCACGCAATACCTACGACGCCAATCTAAGAAGATTATTTGTGCAAACTATTAATAATCTTCGCGTAGCTGTCACTTTTCGCTTTTAAGTGCTGCTGAGCTTCAGCAGAAGTTCGGAAGTTTGGGATGAAAAAAGACTTTTTGAGGGTTTCTTGCACTTCACCATCGGCAAACACTTCAGCCAAGGCATTATCTAAAAACTTGATAGCTTCAGGCGACATACGTTTGTTATATAAGAAGAAAAACTCCTTATCGAAAGTAAAGTCATTATCGGCATCCATGGGAATATTCACCCCAAGACCTGACGCATATTGCATTAACTGATCACGAGAAGTTTCCCCCATGCCATTAGGATTGGCTTGACCAATCGTCGACGCTTTTGCCGTTAACCAGACAAAGTTCATTGCCTTCTGATCATCCGCTGGCAAGCGTGTATATTGCTCGTTAGCTTGTACACTACCATTGATAACATCAGCCAAACCATCAAACAACGCTTGGTTTTTGTCTGACTGAGAGTCCGTATTCAATGCCACTAGATTGTCTTCTTGACCTGGGTATGCCAAACGAACAGCATTTTTCATCGCGGTATAACCAATTTCGGACACACCACCAGGCTGAATAGCAACACGAACTGTTTTGCCATTGCCCGCTGCGTTTAAGATCTCATCCATATTTTTGTAGGGTGAGTTTTTTGACACTAAATAACCGTTGCCTGGATTGATGGCAAAAGACGGTCCAATATTCCACTTTTCAAACGGATCTTCGTAACCTTTTTGTCCATATAAATAACCAAGATAGGCTTGGTCATGAAAAATCATCAAGGTATTGCCGCTTGGCACTCGCTCAAGCGCCTGATAACCAGCTGAAAAACCAACCGCATCGACCTTAATGTTTGTATCGATTTTCTTGGCTAACGCTTCAGTAATAATAGCCGCTGCCTGATAAGTATCACCACCCGTGGATGTAGAGCCAATCACCACACGAATATTGCCTCGAATTGGGTTCTCAGCAGCATAGGTTACTGCAGGAGCTAAGGCACAAGCTGCCATCAATACAAGGCTAGAGGCTCTGAAACAATTTTTTCATAACCGTATTCCTATCGTTGTTTTTGTAGTTAGGACGTATTTTTATGACCCCATAAAGGAGCTAAAAAACATCATACATCATACAACTAACATTTCAACTCAGAATTGGATTTTTTTTGTCCTCCTGTAAACATCCAGTATTTAGTTTCATTTGGCACAAAGCAAAAAAAAGCTCAAGTTTGCTAAACAAACTTGAGGCTCTAGTTTTGGCCTTATGTCATTTATTACAGCTCAATCCCTTTTGATTTAAGCAGTTCAGCCACATCGATAATCTTGCCTGTTTTTACCGATTCCTCCGCGGCACACCCAACTACAACAGACCAGAAGCCTTCTTCGACTGTCGCGCTGTTGGTTTTTTTGCCAGCCATTTGATCAGCAAAAGCAATGTGTTCAAACCACGTCGCACCGTTATGACCAGACGCTTCGATCAATTTAGGGTAGCTTGGCTGTGATGTTTTAGACGGACGATTCTGACCACAGAAAACTTCCATTTCGGTACGCAAACGTGCGTTTTCACTGAAGTCTTCGATCTCAGCCGCTTTCACACGACCTTCATCACCGCACACCAATAGCTCTTCATGGAACATAGGGGCAAACATGCAAAGGTTGAAACCTGCGCGAACGCCATTTTCATATTCTACGGTAACAAACGCGCTATCAAGAATGTCGGATTTTTCGCCTTTGAATTCAAAGTCACGGAAGTTGGTAGACTGGGAACCATTGGCATAAACACGAACAGGACGAGACTGTGCGAACAAATTCATTAAATCAAAGTAGTGGCAGCATTTTTCCACCAGCGTACCACCAGAGAATTTAGAGAACTTGTTCCACTGGTTTACTTTATCAAGGAAGGGAATACGGTGTTCCATGATGTTGATCATCTTCACTTCACCCACAGCTTTGCGCTCTAGTACTTCGTGAATGGCTTCGGAATAGATAGATTTATAACGGTACTGCAAACCGATCTGCAAAACAGCGCCGTATTCTTTCGCCATTTTGGTGATTTCGTAGGCATCTTCTAACTTGGTCGCCATCGGCTTTTCCATGAAGATGTGTTTGCCCGATTTGATCGCTACTTTTAGAACATCAAGGTGAGTAAAATTAGGCGTACAAATTAAAATACCGTCAACTTCTGGGTCATTACAGGCTGCTTCTAGGCTGTCGTAGACTTTGAAATCTTCATCAGTGATTTTAGCGAACTCTTCTTTGGCTACTTTGACGCTGCGCTCGTTTAGATCGAACACACCATGAATAGCAGAACGACCAACGCGAGTCGCCACACGCATGTGTTCCATACCAATCATGCCGCAACCAATCAGGTTCACACGAAACTGCGCTGGCTCTTTGGCGAAGAAGTGACGTTCTTCTTCGTTGATGTAATGAAAAGCTGGGCCAGTGTAACTGAATAGCTGTCCGTCGATTTTTTCTCTGCTCATGGGGTCTCACCTAACTTAGAATTATTTTGTAAGGCTAAGATAGGAAAAGCACATCATTATGTCTAATATATGTTAATCACATGCTTAATATGAAAAAGATATCATGCGCTTTAGAAAACTGAATTATTTTATTACCGTGGCGGAAGAGCTGCATTTTGGACGCGCTGCGGCTCGATTGCATATTGCCCAGCCACCGCTGTCGCAACAAATCAAAGCCATTGAAGATGAACTCGGCGCCGTACTGTTTGAGCGCAGCAGCCAAAAAGTCTCTCTGACGCCTGCAGGAGAAGCTTTGCTACCTCAAGCAAGAGCACTGTTGCAGAACTGGGAAAAGATACAAGAACAAGTTCGCAGTGTTGCCAACGGCACAGCTGGTAACCTATCGCTTGGGTTTGTTTGGGCGGCTGGCACACCGCATTTTTCCAAAGGCATTGCTCAGTTCAAACAAGACAATCATGGCGTCACTTTGAATCTAGAAGAAATGACCACGACCCATGCCTTGGATGCGCTAAGAACAGAAAAAATCGATTTGGCGATGATCTTCCTCAACCCCTTGATGGACATCACCGACCTAGAACACCAAGACTATGAAACACAAAAACACCTTCTCGCTTTGCCTGATAACCACCCTCTCGCGCAAAAAGACAGTGTGCCACTGAGTGACTTACACCAGTTGCCGTTTATCTCCTTTGTTCGACAAGCTCACCCATCGTTATACGATCAAATTATGCACTCTCTTCATGCAGCCGGAGTAGAACCCAACATTGTACAAATTGCTCGACTGACCCAAACCACTCGTACGCTAGTCGCCGCTGGTGTCGGTGTGGCACTTGTGCCTGAATCCACCCAATTCGATCAACGAGAAGGCTTAACCTACCGCCCGATTGATGGCGTTTTACCAGAACTCGATATCCACTTTGTATGGCGTAAAAACAGCCTAACGCCCTTGATGGAAAGATTAATCACTCATCTTCAAGCGCAAGTGCCGAGCTAATCTAGCCCAACACATTTCTGAAAAAAAACACTCAGACCCAAATCCACGCAAAAAAAGACAAAAAAAAGCCAGTGCAAGCACTGGCCCAACGGAAAATCACCGTTCAGAAAGATTTATTAAGATTAGTTCTGCGCCATGTAAGCTTCATCAATAGATGCTTCACATGATTTAACCGCATTCTCTGTGGTTTCTACCCACTTAGCGCCATATTCGTTAACGAACCAAGCACGAACTGGTTTCGCTGCTTCTTGGAACTGAGCTTTTTCTTCAGCCGTTGGCGCATAAACGGTACCGCCAGACGCTTTAAACTCGTTATACGCTTCTATTTGACGACGTTTTGGCATGACGGTTGTCACTTCACGCAAAGCATCAAAGCCGTCCATCATGATGTGCTGAAGATCTTCAGGCATATCTTTCAAAGAATCATTATTCATCCACCACATAGACGCCATATAACCATGGCCATCTAGCGTCATGTATTTAATATGTTCGTTAAATTTCATGCCCATGATGTCGGTAATGCCGTTTTTCGTACCTTCCACCAAGCCAGTTGCCAATGAGGTATACACTTCTGGCCAAGGCACAGCCGTTGGGCTGCCACCCATTGCTTTCACAAGCTGCATTTGGATTGGTGAGTTGATCGTACGGATCTTCAAACCTTTCACGTCAGCTGGTGTTTTAATCTGTTTATTGGTTGTCGCAAAGTTACGCCAACCGCCCGTATTACCAATCGTCATTAAACGCATGGTACCAGTGCGATCCAATAGTTCTTTACGAATTGGCCCAACTAGCATTTCATTGTTTAAGGCACATTCCGCAACACGATCTGTTGGGAATATGTAAGGAATATCAAGCGCTTGAATCTCTGGAAAGACATTAGACAAACCACCAGTCGTGGTATTAAATACTTGGATTAAGTTCGCTTGTAGCGCTTCAATACATTCTGTTGGGTTACCACATAACTGACCGCCAGAATAGATATTCACCTGAATACGACCGTTAGATTGCGCCTCAACGTAATCTTTCAATACCACCGCACCGTCATAATCTTCATCACTGGTATTTGAAAGGTGCACAATATTGAATTCATAATCCGCCGCAAGCGCAGGTATAGCAGCAAGAGACAAACTCGCCGCCATAAGCGTTGGAACAAAAGCAGCTGTGGTCTTTTTGAGTAAATCGGTGTTTTTCATTTCGAAGGCTCCGTATTTTTTATTCTTGGATCACGTATTTTTATTCTTAAGTCACGTAAGTGGTAAACAAGCCAACAGAACATTTATTAACGAATTGTCATACGATTATTGATAGTAAATGAACGCTTATCTTGTTATAACTTGTTTTATATCTTATATAAGACATGAATTACAAGAAAATAACCGTTTTTTTACCTCGTCTGGTATTCTAAATTGATTCGAAATACGGCAGGACCAAACATGACAGACAAAGCACCGCAGCCATCACCTATCTTCAAACCTCTGTACAAACAAGTCCAAGAGCTGATCACAGAGAGGATTATTGAAGGCGTTTGGAAACCTGGTGAAATTTTACCCAGTGAGTTTCAACTGGCGGACCTACTGGGTGTCAGTCAAGGAACGGTTCGAAAGGCACTCAATGCACTCACCGAAGACAACGTATTATTTCGTCGCCAAGGCGTTGGTACCTTTGTGTCGGAACACACCTTACAAAAAATGATGTTCCACTTTTTTCATTTTAAAAGTGATAGTGGCGATATTCCCGAATTACCGTACGCACAGTTGCTCGAAACACGCTTGATCACACCGGACGACAGTCTACGAAGCGTTTTTAATATCGCAGCAGACGAAAAAGTCATCGAAATTCATCGTGTTCGATCCATTAAAAATACGGCCTCCATTCGTGAACTGATCTATCTGCCACATCGTTACTTTATGGATTTAGACAAAGAAGAAAAACTGCCGCATTCCCTGTATCACTACTATCAACAGCACTTTAATATTACTGTCCACAAAGCCACAGACAGACTTAAAGCGGTGTTGGCCGATGAGCAAGACCAAAGCATCCTAAACGTGGCTGCAGGAGAAGCCCCTTGTTAGAAGTGACACGAACGGCTCGTGCATTAGACGGACGTACTGTCGAATACCGAATCAGCCGAGCCAATAGCCAAGATCTGCATTATCTTGTTGAACTGAATTAATACACAGCTTCTGAAAACACTATAAAGAGCGCGCTGAGCCGAAAGCCAGCGCTCTTTTTTAAGCTTACTAAAGTCCTTGCCACATCAAGCTAACACCAGACAGCAGCAACAAGCTAAACGCCACAAAACGCATCGCTCGACCGGAAATAGGTAATGGAAACGTCCTAGCGACCAACGTCGCTATAACGACCACAGGAAAGCCAAGCGCGCACAACAACCAAGTCTCGGTATCAACGCCTTGTGTCATGCTGACAGACCCCACACGTAATGCCGCCGTACAACAAAAGATCCCTAACAAGGTCGCACGTATTCTGGCCTGATCGTCTGGCTGGCGATACATCATAAAGGTAATTGGCGGGCCAAAAGTCGCAAACATGCCGCCCATCACACCACCTATCACGCCACTGACAGCAAAAGCCCCTGCAGAAGACGCTTTTCTCACTTTATGAGCTTGAAGCATCATCACCAAACTGCTAACGACAATGCACAAACCTAAGCTAAATTTCAGCCATCCCAGTGCATTTTCACCAAGATAGTCAAGCAACCATACGCCAAGAAAAATAGCTGGCAGACAAGGCAAAATAAAACCCCAAAAAGCACGGCGATTTATCTTTTTCCACCCCCCGCCATAAAGCCCAATGCCAGCATTAATAAGGCTTAACACACTCACTGCAAACGCCGTCACTTCAATGGGTGCTAAACCCAAGGCAGACACACTACTAACAACAATCAGCCCAAAGGCAAAACCAGTCGTCGCTTGAATGTAACTGCCGAGCGCAAAAAACAGTAATAGAAGCAGGCTCGAACTATCCATAAGCATAAAAGCCTCCCTCATTTGTTACCTTCTTAAATACTCCGAGAACTAATTGCTTACGTCCCATTAGGAGGCAAAGCCAAGCAAACGAGGCAAGGTCATGGTCAATGCTGGGATATACGTAATCAGCAGAATAACCAGAATATGCACGGCCAAATACGGCAGCATTTCACGGCTGATCGTCTCAACTCGCTCACCACTCACACTGGACGCGACAAACAGCACCAAGCCCATTGGTGGCGTCGTCAAACCTATGGTTAAGTTCACACACATCACGATGGCAAAGTGCAATGGATCAATACCAAATTGTGTCACGATAGGACCAAGAATCGGCCCCAATATAAGAATCGCTGGGCCTGCATCTAAAAACATGCCAACAAATAACAACAAAATGTTAATAATCAATAGAAGCAACAACGGATTTTCCGTTAATGTCACCATGATACTGGCTATTTTCTGTGGCGCACCGGACAAACTAATTACCGCCGAAAATGCCACAGCACTGCCGACTAGGAACAAGATCACCGCAGACGATTTCGCTGTTGCATAGAATAAACTCGGCAAACTGCTCATTGTCATGGTTCGTGACAAAAGGCTGACTAACAAAGCATACGCCGCCGCAACTGCAGCGGCTTCGGTTGGTGTAAACACCCCAGACAAAATCCCACCGAGCAAGATAACAGGTGTCAGCAGAGGCCAAAAAGCCTGCTTAACCGCCGTACCACGCTCTTTCCATGTGGCTTTTTCAGAGGCCACTTTGTATCCGCGGCGACGAGCCAAAAACCAGGTCATGATCATTAAGCTTACGCCAACCAAAATACCTGGAATAATGCCTGCCGCAAACAAACCACCCACCGATACGTTCATCACAAAGGCGTACAAAATCATGATGCCGCTGGGTGGAATAATCGGACCAATCACCGAAGAGGCCGCCGTTACGGCCGCCGCAAAACGTCGCGAATAACCGTTTTTTTCCATTGCAGGGATTAGCATTTTCCCTAAAGCCGAACAATCCGCCACGGCTGAACCACTAAGACCTGCAAACAACATGGAAGACAAAATATTGATTTGCGCCAGACCACCGCGCAAATGACCGATAAAGGCTTGGCTTACCTGTACCAGCGACAAAGTAATACCACTGCGGTTCATCACCTCACCCGCCAACATGAAAAACGGAATTGCCATTAGAGGAAAGCTATCGATACCGTTATATAAACGCTGCGTGAGCAAGAGATAGAACATCTCTTTGCCTTCCAGAAATAGACTCAGACCCGGCGCAAACAATAAGGCAAACGCGACAGGCATGCCCAAAAACATGACAGAAAGCAAAATCCAGAAAAATGAAATGCCCATGGGTTATGCCTCGCTTTCGCTATCAGACAACACAAACTTGTCGCCATTAGATTCATTAAAAAGACGCGTAATACCAATCAAGAAAAGCTCGGTATACACCAACATCATGACGCCAAAACCAACCGGCATCGCCATATAAGACCAAGCTTTGGTAATCGGCAGCGCCGTGGCTAACATACGCGTTCCCTTTAGGGCGAAATCTAAGCTTTTATTAAAGGCGTAATACAAAACGATTCCGACCAACACATACAACACCAGCTCAAGTAACAAGCTCAATCGTTTGGGCAAAGACCCCAAAATAATATCGAGGGCCGCATGTTGTTTCGTACGGGACACCACAGGCAACATCAGAAACGTCATCCACACCATCAAATAGCGGGCAAGCTCTTCCGACCAAGGCAAAGAATCATTCAGCACATAACGACAAAAAACCTGTACTAAAATGGTCGTTGTCATAATGGCCACGGCACCGATCGCCAAATACTTAAATACAAATATCAAGGCCGAATTCAGCCGCCCTAATAGCGTTATTATTCTTATTAATAAAAGCATAGAGACACCTTTATGAGTTTTTCATTTGCGCTAAATGCGCCTTACACTGTCCCAACATATTGGCGAGATCATTGGCAATCGACACAAAACTAAAGCCAATTTCTAACGCCCACTTTGCATCGTCAGGGGTTGGCATCACGGTTCCTACGGGAATTCCAGCTTGGTTACAGGCGGTCACACAGGCCACGATTTTGGCACGCACATCAGGATGATTAACTTGTCCTGGCAACCCCATGGTCATCGACAAATCTCCTGGGCCAATAAATACCGCACTGACGCCATCAAGCTGACCTATCTCGACCGCCAACGCTAACGCTTCAACAGTTTCCAATTGGGGAATCAAACACACTTGCTCATTGGCTGCCGCAGGGTAATCTTCACGAGTGGTATAACGCGCCGCACGATGCATTTTGGCAAAGCCACGTTTGCCCAATGGCGGATACATGCTGGCCTGAACAATGGCCTTCGCCTCTTCCACCGATTCCACAAATGGGAAATACAAGGTCATACCGCCTTGATCTAATACCTGTTTAATGGCAATCGGATCATGGCTGGGCATACGAACCACGGCGGCTGTTGGTGTTTGCTCAATCGCACGTAAAATGGGCGTCGTGTCATGTACACTGGCTGGGCTGTGTTCTAAATCCACCACCAAGTAGTCATAATTCAAAAACGCCATCGCTTCTGCCACCGTCGGACTACCAGACAGCGTCCAACCACCAATCAACTTCTGACCGTCCAGTAAACGCTGTTTAAATGGGTTAATCGTCTTGCTCATTTAGAATATCTCCGGTTCATCGATGACAGCGTCACCTTGTAAAAAGTCAAAATCGCACCCTTCATTGGCTTGGGTGACATGAGTTGAAAACATAGCGCCATAACCACGGGCAAACTTTGGCGGTGGCGGTGCCCAAGCCGCTTTTCTTGCGGCCATTTCTTCATCACTAATCTCTAAATTCAGCGTGCGTTTTTCTACATCCAACACGATCCAATCGCCGGTTTGAACAAAGGCCAACGGCCCGCCAACATAAGATTCAGGCGCGACGTGTAAAATACAGGTGCCATAGTGGGTGCCGCTCATGCGGGCATCCGAAATGCGCACCATGTCACGCACACCTTTTTGCAAAAGCTTTTTCGGAATCGGTAAACCGCCCCACTCAGGCATGCCCGGACCACCAATTGGCCCCGCATTTTTCAGCACTAAAACGGTGTTTTCATCCACATCCAGATCCGGATCGTCGATCTGTGCGTTCATTTGCGCGTGGTTTTCAAACACCAAAGCTTTGCCACGATGATTCAATAAATGCGGAGACGCCGCAGACGGTTTACACACCGCGCCATCTGGACAGAGGTTTCCAGTGATCACGCCAATCGTGCCGCGGTCATTAACCGGGTTATCTAGAGAACGAATCACGTCTTCGTTGTAAATTTCCACGCCTTCCAAGTTCTCACCCAAGGTACGACCATTCACATTGCCTTGATCCAGGTGCAGAAAATCTTTTAAACGCGTTAATAACGCCGGCAATCCACCCGCGTAAAACAGGTCTTCCATTAGGTATTCGCCAGCAGGCATTAAATTAGCAATAACAGGCACTTTACGCGCCCATTCATCAAACAAGGACATAGGCAAATCAATGCCCGCACGCCCCGCCATGGCGATCAAATGAATAATGCCGTTGGTGGAACCACCCAGCGCAACATAAGTGACAATGGCGTTTTCAAAAGCTTCTTTGGTGGCGAGGGTTTTAGGTGTCAGGTCTTCAAACACCATTTTGGTAATGCGTTCGCCCGCAAGAGAGCAAAGACGTTGGTGAGCCGAATCGGCCGCCGGAATGGTCGCAGAGCCGGGTAAACAAAAGCCCAAGACTTCCGCCATAGAAGTTAACGAAGACGCGGTGCCCATGGTGTTGCACGTTCCCACCGAGCGCGTCATTTTGGCTTCCAATTCAAGCCAATCTTCATCACTCAAATTACCCGCGCGTTTTTCATCCCAATATTTTCGGGTATGAGTGCCCGTACCAATTTTTTCGCCTTTGAAATTACCGTTTAGGCTCGCACCTGCTGGAATATAAATAGCAGGAATATTCATACTGATGGCGCCCATTAATAGGCCCGGTGTGGTTTTGTCACAACCGCCCATTAAAATCGCACCGTCAATAGGATGACTACGAAGCAGTTCTTCGGTTTCCATCGCAAGGAAATTTCGGTACATCATGGTGGTTGGCTTCACCATCACTTCGCCAAGTGACATAGCTGGCATTTCCAATGGATAACCGCCAGCGCGAATGATGCCTTCTTTGACAAACTGGGACTCGTTCTCTAAGATGGGTATGACACGTACTGATATCGCTCCAAGTATTAATAATGCCAATAACGGGGCGATTCATGAAATCGCTGCGCTTATAACCCGTTTGCTGGGTTCGCTGTCTGTGCGCAAACGCGCGCATATTGTCAGGCGCAAACCAACGCTGACTGCGCAGGTCTTCGATACGTTTTGCCATGATGTAGTCCTGTTCTTTTCTCTGTTTATTTTTATCATTTGCCGTATTAACGATTGCAGCTTGTTTACGGCTTCTTAAAACTTGTGATATAACTCTTATATAAGACATAAGAGAATATATAGGACATAAAAAAAGTCAAGAACTATCCCCTTACCCATGAAACATAGTGAGCAAAAACAGCGACAAAAAAATAATCACTTGAAACAGACAAAATCGTAACAACCTAAAAATAAGACGTATTCAATAACGAGAGGTACCGCAATGCTTGAACTAAAGAACAAATCACTCCTGCAAACAAAATGTTTAATCAATGGAGAGTGGGTTGAGTCTTCTGAAGGCAACACATTGGATGTGTTCAACCCAGCAACGGGTGAATTAGTCGCAACCATTGCCAGTGTTGGTCCTGCTGAAACACAACAAGCGATTGCTGCTGCTGAAGTCGCGCAAAAAACTTGGAAAAAGAAAACCGCCAAAGAGCGCGCGACATTATTGCGTCGCTGGCATGACCTATTAATGGCCAACCAAGAAGATCTTGCGACATTGATGACCGCTGAACAAGGCAAACCCTTAGCAGAATCTCGCGGCGAGATTGGCTATGCCGCCTCTTTTATTGAATGGTTCGCCGAGGAAGGCAAACGCATTTATGGCGACATGATTCCAACTTACGCACCAGATCGTCGTATTCTTGTGATGAAAGAACCGGTTGGCGTGTGTGCGGCGATTACGCCGTGGAACTTCCCTGCGGCCATGATCACTCGTAAAGCCGGTCCAGCCCTTGCTGCGGGCTGTACCATGATCATCAAGCCTGCTTCCGAAACACCATTAAGCGCCTTAGCCATGGGGGTTCTTGCCATTGAAGCCGGCATCCCAGCAGGCGTGATTAATATTGTTGTGGGTAAAGCGAGCCAAATCGCCAAAACTCTCACGGACTCTTCCGTTGTTCGTAAGCTCACGTTCACAGGCTCTACGCCTATTGGCAAATTGCTGATGAAAGACTGTGCCGACACCATAAAAAAGGTCTCTCTTGAACTGGGTGGCAACGCGCCTTTTGTTGTGTTTGATGATGCCGACATCGATGAAGCCGTTAAAGGTGCCATGATGTCAAAATACCGCAATGCCGGACAAACTTGTGTTTGTGCCAACCGCATCTATGTTCAAGCTGGCGTATACGATACCTTTGTTGAAAAATTCGCGGAGCAAGTTGCCGCCATGAAAATCGGTCACGGTACTGAAAGCGGTGTCGAACAAGGCCCGCTGATTAACCGCGCCGCCGTCGACAAAGTGGACGAACACGTACAAGACGCCATCAAAAAAGGCGGTAAAGTCGTCACTGGTGGCAAACGCCATGAACTGGGCGACAACTTCTATCATCCAACCGTTATCGCTAACGCTACACAAGACATGCTGTTTGCCAAAGAAGAAACCTTTGGTCCTTTAGCACCTATCTTCAAATTCGAAACAGAGGACGATGTGATCGCGATGGCGAACGACACAGAGTACGGCTTAGCGTCTTACTTTTACTCCCGTGATATCGGTCGTATTTTCCGTGTAGCGGAAGCGTTAGAAACAGGTTTGGTTGGTGTTAACGCAGGTATCATCGCCACAGAAGTCGCGCCATTTGGTGGCTACAAAGAATCAGGTCTGGGTCGTGAAGGTTCTAAATATGGCATTGAAGACTACATCAACACCAAATACGTTTGTGTTGCCGGTTTAGATAAATAGCAGATAAATAACGGATAAATCAAAACTTGTAGGGTGTGTTCATTTAGATATGAGCACACCCATTGTTTGTCGATCGGAGAATAATACATGCCGACATTAACCAACCAATACCCTTCCTTAAAAGACAAAGTCGTGTTTATCACTGGCGGTGGCTCAGGGATTGGCGAATACCTTGTTCATCACTTTATAAAGCAAGGCGCACGAGTTGCTTACATCGATATCGATGAGGCCAGCTCCGCTGCCTTAAATCAGAAACTCAGCGACGAATTCAACGTTACCCCTTGGTTTAGACAAGTCGACGTCCGTGACATTGCCTCCTTACAATCTGCAATAGACGACGCTGCTCAAGAACTGGGCCGCTTAGATGTCTTAATCAATAACGCGGGCAAAGACGACCGTCATAAAATCGAAGACGTCACACCGGAATACTGGGATAACTGCCTAAACATCAACATGCGCCCGCATTTCTTTGGCATGCAAGCGGCCGCTAAATGGATGAAAGAAGGCGCCAGTATTATCAATATGGGATCGATCAGTTGGATGCGTGGCCGTGCTGGTATGGTGGGTTACACCACATCAAAAGGGGCGATTCACACCATGACGCGAACCATGGCACGAGAGCTTGGCCCACGCGGTATTCGTGTTAATTCGATTGTCCCAGGAGCGGTGGTGACAGAACGTCAAAAAGCACTTTGGTTAACCCCTGAATTGGATCAGGAGTTTATCGATGTGCAGTCGCTTAAATTCCGCATTCAACCGGACGATATTGTCGCCATGGCGTTATTCCTTGCTTCTCAGGACAGCCGTGCTTGTGCGGGACAAAACTTTATCGTTGATGCTGGGATTGTCTAGCAAACAGGTGATTCTCCCGATCCCCAAAGCAGCGGCACGTAAATCATTATGAGCCGCTTTTCTTTTGTATTGTTTGACACCCTGTCTAGATACCTTATAAATCGCTTAGATTCTGTAAACAAAAAGCATCTGCCTTGTTTTCTCTCGTCAAACGCTTTTAATTTCCGACTCTGCCCATAAGAATAGTCATTATTAAACATCGAGGACATAGCCATGAAAGAACCATTGGATATTCAATTTGTCTCTGACGTCATGTGCCCTTGGTGCGTGGTTGGTCTAGGCAATCTCAATAAAGCACTTGAGCAGCTGAATGACACAGTCGATGCGACCGTAACTTTTCAGCCGTTTGAACTGAACCCCAAGATGCCTCTTGAAGGTCAAAATTTAGACGAACATATCACCGAAAAATATGGCATCAACAAAGCTCAATCTGAACAAAACCGCGCCATGATTCAAGCGCGCGGCAAAGAGATCGACTTTGATTTTAACTTTACAACGGAAAGCCGCATGCGCAATTCATTTGACGCGCATCGTTTGTTGCATTGGGCACAGTTAGAAGGCAAGCAGGCGGAACTCAAAAGCGCGTTATTCAAAGCGCACTTTACCCACAATCAAGACATCAGTGATCACACCATTCTCGCCAACTTAGCGGCCAGTGTGAACCTAGACCCTGCTGCGGCAAAAGGCATTTTAGAGAACAACCACTTTGCTGATGACGTGCGCCAACAAGAAAAGATCTGGCAACAAAACGGCATCACATCGGTACCAACCGTCATCATCAACAATGCCTACGCGATTTCAGGTGGACAACCTGCAGAAGTCTTTAAAAGCGCGATTGAAGAAGTTCTAGAGAAACTAAAAACAGAGCAAGCACCAGCTTAGCATTGGTTGTTTCAGTTCAAATAAAAATGCCCATGTTGTCATAACATGGGCATTTTTTATGCACAATACTCAGCCAAACATGGTATTTGGAAGGAAGAGTACAATCTGTGGAAAAAGAATCAACAAGGCAACCGCCAGTATCATCATTAACCAAAAAGGCAGCACACCACGGAAAATATCACCTAATTCCACATTCGGTGCGACCGATTTAACAATAAACACATTGATGCCCACAGGCGGTGAAATTAGCCCCATTTCGAGCGTCAGAACCGTCAGTACACCAAACCAAATTGGATCAATGCCAAGGGCCATAATAATGGGAAAGAAGATTGGCAAGGTCAGTACCAACATGGCAAAGCCTTCCAAAAAACAGCCTAAAATTAGATAAATCGCCAGAATCAGAATCAGTGTTCCCGTGACACCCAATCCTAACCCAGACAATACCTCTCCGACCGCAGTAGGAATATGACTGAGCGCCATAAATGGGTTGATCAAATGCGCGGCAATCAAGATCAACATGACTGTCGCTGTTGTCACTACCGCATCGCGAGCGGCCCGCCACAGTGCCTGTAGAGATAAAACGCGTGTGAATAAGCCCACCAGTATTACCACGCCAGCACCGACAGCGGACGCTTCAACGGGCGAAAAGAGCCCCACTGTAAATGCCACCGATGGTCAGTAGTATCACTGCAATAATTGGCCCCGCCCCTAATAGCGCCTTGCCTTTATTGCGCCAGCTCGTGGCAGGCCCTGCTGGACCAAATTCGGGACGAAACCAACAAATCACCATGATGACAAAGATAAAGAGAAGCAACATCATGATGCCCGGCAAAACACCCGCCAAAAACAAGCGTCCGATACTCTGCTCAGTGAGAATCGCATAAATAACGAAGCCGGTTGAGGGCGGAATCAAGATGCCCAAAGTACCGCCTGCCGCCACCACGCCAGTAGATAAGCGCGTGTTGTATTTAAAGCGGTCCATCTGCCCTAGCGCTACTTTCCCCATGGTCAAAGCCGATGCCACAGATGAGCCAGACAACGCGGCAAAACCACCACAACCAATCACGGTCGCCGATGCCAATCCGCCACGGAATTGACCAATAATGGCATAAGCCGCATCGTACAGTTTTCGACTCATGCCCGTTTCTGAGGCGACATTCCCCATCAGTATAAACAGCGGAATAACCACCAGCTCAGGCGAAGATGCCAAAGTAAAGGTTTCCGATGCCAACAAGCTCAGTGCAGATCGACTACTGTCCAATATAGTAATGCCGACAAAACCCACCGAAAACATGGCAAACGCCACCGGCACCCGCAGCACCAACAAAGCAAACATAACCAAGATGCCAATAAATCCTATCATTGCCGCGCTCATGCCATGCCTCCTTTATCCGTGTCTACTTTACGAATGTCACGACCTGAGAGGATCAGCTCAATGGCACGTAGTGCCATTCCTGCCGCCGTCAATAAGGCCAAGATAGACAAGCCATTTTGAAACCACGCTTTAGGCAGACGCAAAAGGTTAGTTGATAAATTCAGCATCATTGAGATTTTAGCGCTTTCATTAACGGCGTAAGCAATACCGAAAAAAATAACCGCGCCCAACAGCGCCGAAAAAATATCAATCATACGATTAAGCCATGCGGGATAACTGCGTTCAAAAAGATCAACGGAAATATGCCCCCCTTGGCGATCACACAACGCCATTGCGCCAAAAACAACGATCACCATAGTCATAGTAATCATGTCTTGCGAGCCGTAGATTGGCGCGCCAAAGGCACGACCAATGACATCGGCTAGCAAGATGATGACCTCAACGATCAGCCCTAAAGCCCCCACTGCAGCGGACAGGGCAATGAGCCTGTCCGCCAGTTTACGTGTTGCGTTCAGCATAAATTACTTGCCTTGCATGGCGTCAAGCGTGGCAGCACCACCGACACTTTTCACATAGGACTGAATAACACCAGAAACCGCCTGCGCAAACGCCACTTTTTCGGCATCCGTTAGTTCTGTGATGGTGTTGGCACCATCCGCTCTCGCCGTTTCAAGCGCAGCGTTTGCCGTACTCATCCAAGCGTCTTCGGCACTCTTGGATAATCCGGCTCCACTGGCAGCATCCACTGCGGCTTTTTCTTCCTTAGTTAACCCATCATAAACACTACGGTTTAATACCGTATAAAAAGCCAAACGACCTAATGGTGCTCCTAGCGTTAGCGCATCCGCCACCTCATCAAGCTTAAAATCTGTCAATGTCGACGCGCCCGTGATAACGCCATCAATCAAACCAGTTTGCATGGCGTTATATATTTGGCTTGCTGGCATTTGCACAGGCGTTGCGCCTAATGCCTTTGCCACCTCAGCAGCGGTTGTTCCCGCTACACGAATTTTAAGCCCAGCAAGATCAGCAGGCGTGCGAATTACCTTGTTGCGCATGATGAAAATATTGGGTTCAGAAGTCCACAGTGCCAATGGTTTGGTACCTGGAAACTCTTGGCTTAGGTGTTTATCGTAGGCACGCCATAACGCTTCATATCCGGGCATATCTTCAGGAATTGCCCCAGGCAGCTCAGCGATCATGGTTTTACCAAATTGTGACGAGGTATAACCCGGTAAGCCCCAAGACATATCTGCAGCGCCTTGTAACACACGAACGTATTGTTCCGCAGGGCCGGCTCCGAGTTCCCCGCCATGATAACCACGCACGGTTAAATTGCCATTTGTGGCCGCAGAAAGATCCGTATTTAGTTTCTCAATGACGGACGCATTAATGGTATGAAATGGCGGAGTAAAGCTGGCAAATTTCAACTCCTCTGCAAATACTTGGCTGGATAGCGTGATCGCTGCTGAAGCCGCAATAACCAATTTATTGAATGTCATGTCGTTTCTCCCAATGCTACTTTAGTGCCTCTGAAGGCTTTGTTATTTTTGTAACGGACAGACCGAATCAACGGAGCGCCCTGATTCCATAGAAAATGCTGTATCCACTGTTCTCAAGCATGAGCTTTCCGCCCATTACCTAACCTTTCAATGCCCCCTTATTCAACATGCAGTGCCTTTGTAGTGTAGTTCAATCGAACCTTGTCTTTTGGCAATCAGCCATTCACCTTCAATCATTTTTAGTTCATCGACAAAACGACCAATGAACACATCCGCATTGGCTTGCACCATGCTCTCAATGTGATCCACTTTTTTATTCGCGGCAAACAACACCACTCTCGATGTCACAACAGCGTGTTTTGCATTAATAATTTGAGTTTCTTGATTGGCCAAAACATGGCAGGTTTCTTTGGCCGGACGCGATGTAAAAGACGCTAAAATCGCCTCACGCCCTTCGATTTTGACAGTCGGTGCACTGGGACGAAACAAGACACCATCCTCGGTATAACAATTGGCTAACGCTTGCCAACGCCCTTGATCCAACAGGTTAATCGAATGCGTAACGCGTTTTTGACATTGCCACTCAATCAGCATGTCTTCTATTGTTTGATCGCTTCGGGCTTGGCGGTTTTTTTGTAGCCAATGTTTCAAGGCATTAGCAACTTCTACCGGCTCTTCCACTGGGGCCATGTGCCCAGCACCGTCAATCACCACCAGTTCGCTGCCATGGATCTTTTGTTGCATTTTTTGATGCTGCTCAACAGGGCTTCCACGTGTCTTCTGTACCAGACAAAAGCAAAGTAGGCACAGATATCTGCGCAAGCTGTTCTTCCGCATTCGGTCGATTAAGTAAGGCATGAATCTGCTTTTCGAAATCCTCAAGCGAATAGGATTCCACCATGTGCGTTAACGTCGTCATCAGTTCTGCATTACAACGCCCTTTAGGTGACATCATGGGAACCAACCATTGCTCAGCCAAGGCTGACATCCCCTGGTTTTTTGCCTCTTCAAGCAAGCGCATGCGCCCTGGAATTTCCTTGTCTGACTTTGGGTGCACCCCCGTATTCAATAGGGCTAAGTGCGTGATACGTTGCGGCGCAAGACGATGAATTTCTAATGCCACACGCCCGCCCATAGAGTGGCCAGCCAAGGCGAAATTCCCCTCCACATTGGCCAACACATGCTGCGCCATGGCGGTCAAATCATCAAAGCCTGCGAAGCTTACAACCTTAACGTCGGCCTCTTTTTCTAATTGAGCAGCAATGCTTGCCCACATCCGTTGATCACATAGCAAACCAGCTAAACAAACCAGTTTGGGTCTAGTTACGCGCACATTCATTGTGATTTATTCTCCCTTTTCATTAACATTTTCGTATATCAGATGACCCAACGCCGTGTTGGATACCGGCACATGGTAGTGGCGATGAATTTCTCTCACATCGTGATTTAGGGCACCGCGCATGATCAACCACATTACCATTTCGCTCCCTTCTGTACCGGACTCGCGGATATATTCCACTTGAGAGATCTTAGCTAACGCCTCATAGTGGCTCTGTAAGTCGTCCATAAACGCCAGATCCCATTCCCGATTGATTAGGCCAGCACGTTCGCCCAATAACTGGTGACTCATGCCGCCCGTTCCCCAGACTTGAACATTTAGATCTTCTGGAAATTGTTCAACCGCCGCTCGAATCGCTTTCCCTAAAGCAAGGCAACGCTCTCCCGTTGGTGCGGGATACACGACGGTATTCACCGCCAAAGGAATCACTTGGCAAGGCCATTCCTCTACCTCACCAAACACCATAGACAGTGGCACCGTAAGGCCATGATCCACGTCCATCTCATTCACGATGGTCATGTCAAACCCTTGCTTAATCAGCGACTCAGTAATGTGCCATGCTAATTTAGGAGCACCTTTCACGATGGGCACTGGACGAGCACCGTAACCCTCATCCGCAGGGCGATATTCTTCTCCACAACCAATGGCAAAGGTCGGAATAATTTTCATATCAAACGCTGTTGCATGATCGTTGTACACCAAGATCACCACGTCCGGTTTTTGCTCTTTAATCCAACGTTTGGTGAACTGGAAGCCATCGAATATTGGTGCCCATTTTTCAGCGCTGCTCTCACCTTTATCAATAATGTGTCCAAGCAAGGGAATGTGAGACGTCCCCAATCCTGCAATTATTTTGGCCATTACTGCTACTCCTTGGACGATTTTTTGTCAGATTCTTTTTCGTCAAACTCTTTATTATGAGTAAAGCGATTGCCTTCTGGTGAACGACCGCCATTACGCATCATTTCCATGTAATCTTCAGGAGATAAGTCGGTCATAGTGGAAACGGCGGCAGCGACACTAAGCCCGTCACTTGAACTGAGTTTAACGAGGTAATAGATATTGCCACCAAGAGCGATTAACTGAGTGAAATCCCGCGCGAGCACGGCGTTTTTCTGCGCTTGAGTCATTGGCCATTGATCTAAATAGGCACGCTCATTTTGCTTAAACGCGTCACGGTTGGAGGCTTGCATGAGCGACATACAAAATTGATTAAGGTGAAAACCGACTCTGGCCATATCCCCGTCAAATACGGTTGTACCGGGAATATTGCTGTAAGGTTTATTGTTATTATTCATTCTCATCTCGCCTAAACTGAATGTGTGAAATGAACTGCGTAGACTGTGTTTTATTCAAAGATACACAGAAAAAAACCGACCATCATATGCACAATTAAAAACATAGCTTTAATTTTAGTTATATCTTACGTTATGAGTTTGAAAACATTATCTTGATAAGACGGACAAAACGCTTATATAAAGGCCCCAAATGAACAACCCTATTGCCAGCTTTCCACTGTCGCTCAAACAATGCCGTGTAATCACTGAGATCATGAAAAAAGGCACAGAAAAAGACGCTAGCGTTTCGCTTAACCTGAGCCAGTCCAGCGTGTCTCGAGGCTCTGTCTCAAGCAGAACAAGCCTTACAAATGAGTGTATTCACTCGTGGTTGGAGTGGCGCAGAGCCAACCGCTAAAGGAGAAGTAGTGATCTCATCGTGCAACAATCTCTTACAAGCCATTGCCGATACAGAGCGCCATTTACAAGAAAATACCACAGCATTGCTCAAACTAAGAGCCTACGTGGAATGGCGTCATCTGGTGACGATTGAAACCGTGGTGAGAGTCGGTAGTGCCTCGCTGGCCGCGCAAACCTTGGGCATGACACAACCAGCGGTCAGCAAAACGCTAAAAGAAATCGAAAACATGGTACAACAGCCGCTTTTCTCACGTGCACGCCATGGGCTGATACCGAACACAGCAGCGAAACAACTCGCTTCGTTATGGCTAAGAATCTCTCCTATCGCCCAATCCTTTCAGCAAACATTGCAATCCTTACCCAACGAACTGACAGGAAGGTTGTCTGTCGGCATGCTGTCCTTTTCCTGCCAAGATATCGTTCCCATCGCGTTTGCTGCTATCTTTAAAAAACACTCGGGGATTCGTTTACAAGCCATGCAAGGCCCTTATCACATGCTGGCAAATGCCCTGCGTCAAGGAGAAATAGACTGTTTTCTCGGTCTCATGAGAAAAGGCCCGATTCATCCAGAATTAATCGAACTGCCCTTGTTAGACATTCAATATGCCTTAATCGCACGGGCTGATCACCCCGTACATGACTACGCCAAAACCCTCAATGATTTAACCAACGAACGCTGGATTGTCGCACGCCATGGCACCCCAATTCGGGATTATTTCGAAAGCTTATTTTACAGTATCGATAACAAACCACCGATCCAAGCCCTTGAAATGCTCACCTTTGCCTCATCAGAAGAGCTCGTCATTCACAGCGATGCCATAGCGCTCCTTTTCTACGATGACTGGAACATCAAGCAACTCAATCCACGCTTAAAGCAAATCCCCATTCGCTTACCCAACCCAGAATGCACATTAGGCATCACACTACACAGAGAACGCCAATCAACACTCATTCAAATGTTTATTGAAGAATTACAACTGACTATTAACAACAAGCTAACAAGTAAAAAAAATAGCCCCGCATGATGAATGTGAGGCTTTACTATTTGTTTGATTAAAAAGGATAAGGCGTAGCAGATTGCTTTACTGTCACCCATTGCCAATGGGTGTATAGATCCCAATCTGCGGACCCACACACCGCACTGCCATTGCCCGAAGCGCCACAACCACCAAATGGGTTGATGCATTCGTCGTTCACGGTCTGATCATTGATGTGCAATAAGCCAACATGTAGCTGAGCACCAATGCCTTGTGCGCGAGAAAGATCATTCGAGATCACTGCGCCCGCTAGGCCATATTGGGTGTTATTCGCCATTTCAACGGCTTCGGCATCGCTTTCAAAGGTGACAATATTCACTACTGGACCAAAGATCTCTTCATCAAAAGAACGCATACCGGGTTTGACATTACTCAATACCGTTGGAGCATAGAAAGGACCTTCATACGTCCCACCCGCTTCTAACTTAGCGCCAGCCGCTACAGAGTCTTGAACGATAGAATGCACTTTTTCAAGTTGACGAGAATTAATCAACGGCCCCAAGGCTACTGTCCCAGAGACTGGATCACCTACAGGTAGGTGTAGGGCTTTTTCGACTATTTTTGCCGTCAATGCTTCCGCAATACTTTCTTGAACGAGAATACGGCCTGATGCCATGCAAATTTGACCTTGGTGGAAATACGCGCCCCACGCGATATTACTGGCTGCCACATCTAAATCGGCGTCTTCCAAGACAATCAGCGAACTCTTACCACCTAATTCAAGAGAGACTTTTTTCAAGTTACGTCCGCAAGCCTCGCCCACCTTTCGACCCGCTGCTGTCGAGCCAGTAAAGGCCACCATACCAATTTCTGGCGCATTACAAAGCGCTTCGCCTGCTTCAACGGTACCCGGTAGAACCTGATATAAGCCTTTTGGAAAGCCTGCGGCTTCTAACGCCAGAGCAAGAATAAAACCACCAGTGACTGGCGTTTGTGGATCGGGTTTGGTGACCACCGCATTACCGGTCGCCAACGCGGGGGCAATGGAACGAATAGACAGAATTAATGGAAAGTTAAACGGAGAAATAACACCAATGACGCCGATAGGTTTGCGTGTTGCATAAGACATTCTTTCTGGTACAGAAGGCAAAGTTAAACCATTTGGTTCCAAGGTCATATTGGCTGCCAATTGCAAAATGACAATGGCTTCTTTTATTTCGTGCTGACCTTTGGGGATGATCCCGCCCGTTTCTCGCGCCACATACAGGGCCAACTCATCAAAATTGTCTTGCATGAAAGCCGCGGCTTTGTGGAATAACGCCGCTTTGTCTCTAGGAGGGACATTGAGCCACTCTTTTTGCGCCTTCGTCGCCTGCTGACACGCCAAATGCACGTCGTCTGCCGTAGCAATCCCCACTTCGCTCAATACTTTCCCGGTTGCTGGCTCCATAACGTCTTGCTTGTTTGAAGCAGCAACCCAGTCGCCCGTGAAAAACTTACCCGACCATTTTTTGGATTCAAGTACAGATATCGTCATGTGTATTCTCCTGTTTATTTTTATTAGGTTTCCACATCAATCACTCATCCCACCTGTTCAAGAGAACGACTTAGTAGATAACAAAACCAGAGCAATACCTATGCCGATATATTGTGTCTATTTTTTTATCAAAATAAAAAAACCTCAAACTATTGATATATAAACAATTAATTCTAATAAACCAAAAATATTACAGGACGTTGAAGGATACAACTGAATCAATAGACTTGACGATATCGTTAAATTCAATCAAAACTAAAGGAAAAGCAGTTCACCATTTCATCAATTAGGTGAAAGAGGAAAATAATAATGACAAACTTGCAGCGCATCTCATTGGCAGATATGGCCAAGAGCAACCAAAAAATCCTCCTTAAAGGCAGCTCCCGTGAACTAGACGGTCAGCACGCGCCCACCGTAGAAGAACTCACCGAGTGCCTATTTTTCTCGCCCGGCGATGGCCGTATTTGGTTAGACGATCAACGCATGCTGCTGATCCATAGCTCGTCATTTGGATTGTTACGTCGAGAAATGATTGATTCACTTGGCCTCGATAAATCGCGCGATATTCTTACTCGAACGGGTTATTTATCGGGTCTAAGAGATGCTGAACTGATTCAAAAACGTTGGCCAGATTCTGACCCTGCGTCCATTTTCACTGCTGGTACGCATCTTCATGGGCTAGAAGGCGTCGTCAAAGTGGAAACTATTCACTTTGAATTTGATACCGAAAAAGGCTTGTATGATGGTGAATTTCTTTGGCATCACAGCAGTGAAGATGAAGAGCATATTGCCGCTTATGGCATTGGCAGTTCACCCGCTTGCTGGATGGAATTAGGCTACGCCATCGGCTATGTCTCGGGTTTAGTCGGTTCTTTGGTTATTTTCCGCGAAGTGGAATGCCAGTCCATGGGGCATTCAATCTGCCGAGTCATCGGTAAATCGTCAGAGCTTTGGGATAATATTGAAGACGACATTCGTTTTCTCAATGTCACCACCAACGATGCCAACATCAGCGTCAGACCAGACCCACAGCTCGATAAAATGGAGCCAGCACCGCTAGACGACCAACCAAAAATGATTGGTGTTTCCGCCGCCTTCACAGCCGCAAACCATTCTCTACAGAAAGTCGCACCAACCAGCGCCACCGTGTTATTCACAGGAGAGTCTGGTGTGGGTAAAGAACTTTTTGCCAGTATGCTGCATAAATTCAGTCGCCAATCGGGTCCTTTTGTCGCATTTAACTGTGCCGCCATTCCTGAAAATCTCATGGAATCCGAGTTATTTGGCGTCGAAAAAGGCGCCTTCACTGGAGCCACTATTAGCCGTCCGGGACGTTTTGAACGAGCCAATGGCGGCACGCTTTTTCTTGATGAAATTGGTAACCTGAACTTAGCAGGGCAAAGCAAATTACTGCGCGTTTTGCAAGAAAGAGAAGTAGAGCGAGTCGGAGGCATCACTCCTATCAAAGTCAATGTACGAGTCATCGCTGCAACCAATGTGGACTTGCGCAAAGCCGTTGAAAAGGGCGAATTTCGTGAAGACTTGTTTTTCCGTTTAAACGTATTCCCTATTCATTTACCACCATTAAGAGAGCGAAAAGCCGATATCCCACTGCTCATTAATCACTTCTATCATCACTTTTGCCAATTGCATCAAAAAGCGCCATCTGGCATGACACAAACAGCGCGACGAGCGCTATTAAATTATGGTTTTCCAGGTAACATTCGTGAGCTACAAAACCTAATGGAACGCGGCGTGATCGCATCAGAAGAAGGTGAAGTCCCATTGACCTTCCGCATTTGTTTAGAAATGAAGCCCATTCCTGACGAAATTATTTATTCGGTCAATAACCAAGGAAATTTGAGCCATTCAAAGACACAGACAGAGCCTACAAGCTCGTTGCTAGAACACATTTCTCAATTCGTAGGCGGCAAGGATTCTATCGATATTGAAATGCTAGAACATAATCTTTTGAAAGAAGCCGTAGACAATGCGCAAGGAAACTTATCTGAAGCCGCAAGACGAGTTGGCCTAAGCAGACCACAATTGGCTTATCGCCTAAAGAAGAATAAACAAAACTGAAAAGTGATCATTTAAAAAACACATAAGCCTGCGATATAGCATAATCACAGGCTTATTAGCTTTCGTCGATCTACCATATTCTGACTTTTTAAAGATAGGTAGACGCCAAACCACCATCGACCGGAATATTGACACCGCACACCCAACGGGAAGCATCAGAACAAAGAAAAGCGATGACTTCTGCCACCTCATCGGAATAAGCAGGACGCAGCATACGCTCGGCGTCTTTTTGAACTCTTTCCTCACCCAACATGGACACAAAATCGCCTAAAATGGGCGTAAAAACAGGACCCGGAGCCACGCAATTCATACGCACACCATGATCACGGAACCAGGTAAAAGCTTGCTGAGTAGACCAAACAATCAAGGCTTCTTTGAAATATTGGTAACAGGTTTCTTGAGGGACGGGATTTTTCTTTAACCAAGCCACACCTTCTTCAAAATACGAAGTGTCAGCCAGTGCTTTGTGTTTTTCTAAACGCTGAGGCCATTCAATGCCCAACACAGAAGCCACATTCACGATGCTAGCATTCGTGTTGAATCTCGGTATTAGTGCTTCGGTTAAATGGCGCAATCCTAAATAATTTACCCGCCCGACCAGTTCAACATCCGCCGTGCCAGGCACACCGGCAATGTTACACAAAGCGTCGATTTTTTCAGGTAAGGCAACCAAAGCGGCATCAATCGCCGTTGGATTACCAAGATCAATTTGAACAAAACCATCCAGCGTCATACTGGATTCATGGCGATCAATGCCAATAACCTTAGCTCCATGAAAGCGTGCAAGACGCGCAACGTCTGCACCGATACCAGATGATACGCCGGTAATGACGATCGTTTTATTCGCTAACATCATAGTGTTTCTCCTTATTTTTTTATGAAACGGTAAGCCGTCACTAAGTAGACACCACGTCTATTTGACTAGGAGGGGAGCCTAGTCAGATAGGTAAAGTGTGCTAAATAGGTTATTTCTCACAACAAGGAGAATTGCATGGAGCATGCCCAAAATGAAAAAGCACTAAAATAAAGAGTTAAAGTATATTCAAGACATTGATCTATAGATTATTTTTATGTTTTAGAAAATATAAGGAGGAGTATAGCCATACACAAACACATGTATTCACTTTACCAAATGATGAAATGACGAAATAGATAATGGCTAAGAATTGATTATTTCAGACACCAACAATCAACGATGACCTAACTTCAGTTTTTGTCGAATCCGGCTCAACGCCACCGGTGTAATACCAATGTAAGAGGCGATCTGTTGCTGTGGAATAGAATCCTTTAACTCAGGATACGCGGTACAAAAATCTAGATAACGCCGCTCTGCGGAGTGCTTTACAAAAGCATTCTCGCGCTCTTCTTTCGTCATAAAAATACGCTCTAAAAACTTAGCGTAACACTCTAAAAAGCCAATATCATGACGCATTTGGGCATAAAAAGCCTGCCAAGGATAAGAAGACATCATGCAATCCTCCAAGGCTTGAATACCAAACAAAACACGTGTTTCGGTCACCATCGCCTTGGTCGAGCCAATGATCCTCGAGACTCTTCGCAAAAGTTTGTGTGAACTCCTTCCCCTCATCGGAAACACTCACATAACGCACTAGTCCAGAATGCAAAAAGTACAAACGATTTGCGGTATCGCCTTGTTTAAAAAGGTAATCACCTTTGCGAATCACATGCACATCCATTGGCACCGTCAGTCTTTGCCAATCAATATCGTAGCCAAATTCGTTAAAATACGCTTCGAAACTATTTTGCAGTTGAGTTCGATCCATGGACGATTTTTACCTTACTTACATTACCATCAATAAGAAACAATGCGATGCCTAACAATACAATGCCAGAAGCAAAAGGCCAATCGACCAAGCTTAACAACCGTGATTGCGTTAACCCGGTAAATAACGCAACCCAAACCGGTATGGTATAAGATATCGCCAGCAAGCGACTTGCCCCCACCGTCATCACCAAACGTTGCTGCAATACAAAGGTAAATAAGGTGGTAAATACCGTCAGATACAAGATATTCACCCAAAAACCTTGCAACGCCCATTGCACTTGATCCAGCTCTCCCCAAATCAACGCGATAGGCAGCAGCCAAAGTGTTCCAAACAGCATAATCATAAAAGCCCCAGACAAGGCACCTAACGAACGCCCCCATTTCTGTACCGACACCACGTGCAAGGCCAATAAAAAGCACGATCCAAGAAAAATATAATCCCCCGAATGCCACTGAAATCCGTCGTTGCCCTGAATAGGAAAGTCTTGTGTAGAAAAGCCTTGAGTAGAAAAGCCTTGTGTTGAAAACAGCACCGTCATCGCCCCGACAGAGCCAAGAACAAAGCCAACCACTCGCCATAAAGGCGCGACTTCTTTAAGCCACACCCTCGTTATCATCACACCAATTAAGGGAACCAAGGTGTACAAAACAGAGGTATTCAACGGCGTTGTCGACTGCAAGGCGACAAACAATCCGATAAAAAACCCCACCAGGGCACCACTTATCACCACATAATGACAAAGCCGACGACGGGAAGCGAATAACGCCTTAAACTGCTCGGTTTTATTCAGCTTAGCTCGCTGCCAACTGAACAATAGCGCTGGCAACATAATGAGCATCGCCAATAAGAAACGAAACGCCGACGTAGCAATCGGGCTAGCGTATGCCACCATATGACCCGAGACGATAAAAGAAGACGCCATCAACCAAGCCCATAATAACAAAGTAAAAAACGAACTCATGACCTCGCCCCGACTTCATCCATTGTCAACATAGGCGCCACAAAACGGATAAAGAGATGCTCAACCACAGCAGCTTCAAGGGCAATACCAAATTCAGAGTTCAAAATATTTCCGAGTAATTCAGGGCTTTCAATCAACTGCTTATGCTCGCCTTGTCGGTCTCTCCTAGTAAACTCAGCATTCACCAAGGCAACCGTCTGATCTTTCTTTTTCAAGGTCACCATAAGATTTTTGAAAACACCGCCTGCGGATGTTTATGAGAATAAAAATGCCCAAGCGCACAATCCGCATCCGTGTAAGCCGCATTATCAAAACGATAAAGGGTAAAATAATCTTCCCCTTTCATAACCTGCAAATCGTATTCACCCTTGCCTTTTGCCAACAAACGATAGCCATCTAAACCAGCCATTTGCTTCGTATTGCTATCTAACCGCAATGGCGCAATCGGTCCATTACCACCAAAACCAGTATCGACTAAATAACTGACGCCTTCTAAAGTTAACAAAGTCACTCGATGGGTTCGGCCCGCTTCACGCTCGAAGTTATTATTCAGTACTCTTGCCAACTTAAGCTGCACGTCATAACCCAAGGCTTTTAAAAGCTCAAACGTTAACTTGTTATGCTCAAAGCAATAGCCTCCGAGACCACGAGTCACTATTTTCTGACTGATCGCTTCAAGCTCCAACGAAATCTCTTCACCCAACACCACCGCCAAACTATTAAAGCTATAACGCGCCACATGGGCCGACTGCAACGTCTGAACAAACTCAATATTCAATGGCTCAGGTACGACCAAACCTAGGTCAGATAGATAATTTTGTAGACTGGATGATAACGACATACTGCGCTCCCTAATGCTCAATCAATACGGAATACCGTTAAGCTTACAGGAGTGCAGAAGAGAAGGAATTAACCTAGGTTAATAAGTCATTGTTATTTTCTAATCGCTCCCCACCTCTTTCTCGAACCATTCCACATCCCAGTATTGTCCAAATTTTCGGCCTACTTCTAGGTAAACACCGACGGATTCAAAGCCGAACTTTTCGTAGATAATACGGGAGGCCTCATTGGGTAAGGTGATGCCAGCATAGGCGCGGTGCACGTCTTCAGTTTCCAGTTGCTCAAACAATTCAAGGTACAAGGCGGTTCCCAAGCCTCGGCCTTTTGTCTCGGGTTTTAGATAAATACTGACTTCCACCGAGGTTTCATAAGCGCGTTTGGGTTTGAACGGTCCACTACAAGCGTAACCAAGAATGTTGCCGTCTTGTTCCGCTACCAATAAACGATGTCGGCCTGTGGTCGCAAATTGTGCGAACCAAACCGCTCGACCTTCTAATGTGTAAGGCTCTATATCAAACGTTGCTGGCGTGTTTACTATGTAGTGGTTATAAAGATCCGTTAATGCGGGTAAGTCGCCAATCACGGCTGGACGAATTTGAACGCTCATTTTATCTCCCAATGGCAATAATCTAAGGCTGAAGCGATGCCCTATTTTTACCACGCTTCACATTGCTGTAATAGACAATTTGTGGTGGTACAGCGTTTAACTGCCTAGCTTGTTTATATCGTGATAAAAAAGATCGATACACACCGTATTTAAAATACACAATGTCTGCGTCCATCGTCGGGCCTTGGTAGTCGACTTTTTGCTCGCCGTTTACCCAAACTTGGAACACACCAGAATCGTCTTTTTCCCAACGAGCATGCACTTCGATTTTATGCCACCGACCTCGAAGGTCAGCCTCATTAATCAGCTCGTAGTTTTTCTTAGTTCCAGAAATATGATCGTCTAGGTGATAACCGCCACGGCCATTTTGAAACATCCAGATAGGATGAGAATTGGCTTGATGAAATTGCCCTAAAGCTGTTTTGGTGGGATACACATTAGGAAAGTCTTCTGGAAAGTAAATCGACCAACCGTACCAAGCGTCACTGCCTGCAGGTGTTGTTTTCTTTTGCTCGGATAACTCACTGCGTTCGCGATCTTGCTCGCAATCGTTCCAGCCTTTATTCCAGTAGCAGTCTCCTGGATGCACCTCGAATTTCTCGATTAGTTTGGTTGGTGCACTGTTAATGATGGCAGTCCGAGTAACGTCCTCAATAACTTGATAACCATAGCTCGTATTATTTAACGAACGCATAAAAGGACCAAAATCCCCATGATCCATTGTGTTCTGTACAGCATCGGCTTGAACGCAAAAACTGAACAGAGCAGACAATAACAACACCCAGTATCGAGTCACCGTTCGCTCCAATTATGACGTTTCACTCAACTGATCATACATCAAAATGATGTATTCGGCGTTATTGCACTCTGCATCAATCCCCTCGAAAAACACGCCTTACAACCAGTAAAGCGTGTAACAGGATCAAATCCATTCAGGAAAAGGGTTTGTCCAAGTCTTCCAAACGCTGGCACCTAGTGCCATTTCGTCATCAGTTAATAAGCAGGCATCTAGGTTGGCTCGCAGGGCGGATTCGTCCATGTCCATACCGATTAAAACCAGCTCTTGGCGCGCATCGCCCACCTTGTCATGCCATTTTTCATGGATCCACTCGACCGACTCTTCATCTTGTGGCCACTGGGCTTTGGGAATAGACACCCACCAATATCCGGCAGGGCCGTGCCTTGCCGCCGCGCCTGCTTGCGACCAATTACCCGCTTTCGTGGGATCACATGCTAACCAAAAATAGCCTTTGGAACGCACCACACCGGGCCAATCCTGATTCACAAGCTGGTAAAAACGACTCGGATGAAAGGGTCTACGAGCGCTGTAGACAAAACTACTGATGCCATATTCCTCGGTTTCTGGCACATGGGTTCCGCGAATTTCTTGCAGCCAAGCGGGCGCTAAAGACGCTTGTTCAAAATCAAACAAACCTGTATTTAAAACACGATCTAATGGCACCTTACCAAATTGAGCCATCTCAATTTTCGCCCTTGGATTCAAGCTACGCAGCATGGCAATCAATCGATCTCGATCTTCTTCCGTCACCAAGTCCACTTTGTTAATGACCATCACATCGCAAAACTCAATTTGCTCAATCAATAGATCCACCACGGTGCGGTCGTCTTCTTCGCCTAACGACTCGCCGCGCGTTTGCAAATCGTCGTGCGAACTGTAATCACGCAAGAAATTAAACGCGTCGACCACAGTGACCATGGTATCGAGTTGCGCCACTTCATTAAGGCAGCGGCCATCTTCGCCTTCAAAGGTAAAGGTTTCCGCAACAGGCAATGGCTCTGAAATACCTGTCGATTCGATCACTAGCTGATCAAATTTTCTCTCTTTAGCTAAGCGTTCCACTTCAATCAGCAAGTCTTCTCGTAACGTGCAGCAAATACAGCCGTTGCTCATTTCGACCATTTTTTCATCCGTACGAGAAAGCTCTGCCCCGCCCTCTCGGATCAACGCCGCATCGATATTGACCTCACTCATATCATTCACAATCACCGCAACACGTCGACCTTCGCGATTATTCAAAATATGGTTTAACAAGGTGGTTTTACCTGCCCCCAGAAAACCTGATAACACAGTGACGGGAAGCTTTTTGCTCGGTGGATTATTCATTAGCTGTTCATTCATATAATGCCCTACATGATGAGGAGTCGTTGACTGGTCTGACACTAACGCTATTTCAAAGCGTTCATTACAACAGATAAAATATGTTATAACATAACAATACAATCTAAAACAAATATCTCGATAATTTGGTAAACTAGCTCACAAGAAAAAGGCAATCTATTGCTAGACTGCCTTTGGTTTTTTCTTACTGTGAGTGTAAAAACACCCTTCGCAATTATTGACCGCCTGAGACGGCAAAGCCGCTAAAGCCACCCATTGGTAAGTCGGCCATTAAGGTTGCCGCGCCTGTCGTCAGATCTATAGCATAAAGCCCAGCTTTTGATGCCCCTTCAAGCTGTAATATGGCATAAGCGGCGTCAGAACCTTCTTCGGCAGAAACAATATCGAAGCCACCCATGGATGAGAGGTCAACGGCCTTACCATTGATGTTGATCTTAGCCACGGTTTTTAGTTCGCCTGTATTATTCGCAAGGCTGACCAATGAGTCTGTTTTACTGTCTAACGCAAACTGAAAAGTGCTCGACGCTTTTGCACCGACAATGGCGTTAGTGTACGCGTTCGCAAAAATTTCAGGCGTCATGCCTTCGTTGCTGTCGCCTTGTACATAGAATGTGGAGGTAAATTTTAATACGGAATTAGCACGCTTATCTTCATTACCAAAACCGATTGGGAAATACACCAAATTTGTACCGTCAGAACCCACCATACGAACAGCATCAATGGCGTTATTAAAGTCCATCGCGGTGGCTGACGCATTCTTGGATATCATGGCGCCATTTGTGAAGGCCGCACCAAGATCGGTTAGCTTGCCCGTCTTAGTATCCACAGCATAAACCGCGCCGTTGGAATAGCCCAACAGCTCACCAGTGACGGGGCGATAAGCCACGGCGTCCAGCTTATTGCTTAACATAAAGGAGTCCATTTTAGCGGGAGACGCGATAGATTCCATTGTGATCAAGGTCGTTCCGTTGTTAGCAAGCGCGTATCCAGCAATATGGCTATCTTGGTCCGGTGTTCCGTAAAAGCCAGTTGAACAAGCAGAAACAGCGAAAGCAGTCGTGGCAGCAATAATCGTCTTTTTCATCATAATCATCCTATATGAGTTGTATTAGTAAACTAGGTGTCACCCAATTGGGCGGCTCATACAGAGATACTCATCTTGTAAAAAAAGGTTTCAGATAAACGATATTTTTTTGAAAAATAATTTTTTGGATGATGGAAAGGCAAGGATTAACGACGTCCACTCGTAACGAATCGGCTTACATTGCTTGTAATCTCTGTTAATTACGGCTCGATATTGTCGTTTCATATTCAAACAAGTACGATGGAAATACCGTAGTAGTTGCCTCGATCGTAACACCTCTTTTGTCTAAATATGTACGTTTTATATTCAAACCAGCTATACCTGAGTCTGTTTTTAATACTTTAGCAAGATCATCACCGATAATCTGTGCAGAGATCTTTTGCCGAACTTCCACTGGCTCTAGTTGATGGGTTGTTTTCAACCAAGAAATGATGGTGCTCCCCAAGTTATCCAGCTGATCTAAGCTTGAGGCGTATTTAGCATCGATCCAAACAACGATAGAGCACAGAGGAATCTCGGCATTGGCTGATTTTCCAAAACGGACACCCTTGAATTCACTTAATTTGGATCCCACATTAAAACCCGTTTTTGCTGATAACTCTGCATCTACAAACACTGTTTTTACAGAAGTAAAACTCACTCGAACTTGGTTCGCATGTTCGATCAGCTCATCGATAGTAGACCAGGTACTGTTAAATCTTACCGGTCGGTCCGCCAACACCACACTGCCTTTACCTTGTTGGCGCTCAATCTTACCCACTTCCTCAAGTTGCTTGAGGGCGTTTCTCGCCGTAAATCGGCTAATACTAAATTCTTCACACTAAAGCAGCTTCCGTAGGTAATAAATTCCCTACTTGATAAAGCCCCATCTGAATCCTCTGCTCGAGAATATTGGCTACTTCGACGTACCTTGCAATCTTGCTCATTTATCACCTTTGGCAACTGTTCTCAAAACAATGCTAGCGGATCCACTGCATTCCGAAAAGAAATTTGTATGGACAATCCAATAAAAGCACTCTATATTGTCCATACAACACAAATTTGTACGGACAAATAGGTGTTGTCGCTCTCTTTCAATAACAATAAATGTAACTGGAGCCTATCCATGAAAGACCGTTTACGTATGACTAAGAAAATTGGCATTATCGCATCCCTTACCAGCATTCTTTTAGCAACATCTGCCACAGCAAGTGACTTCCCATCCAGCATGAAATTAGGCACGGCCTCCCAAGGCGGCACGTATTTCATCTACGGCAGCGGCGTTGCCAAGCTCATTCAAGAGAAGCTGAATATTTCTACCAGTGCAGAAGTTTCTGGTGGCCCCATTCAAAACCTAGCACTAGTGGAAGCTGGACAAATAGACCTAGGACTCACTAGTACAGGGCCTGCACAACAGAGTGTTGAAGGTAAAAACCCACTAATGCCTGGCAGTCAGCTTCCCAACTTAAGGGTGCTTTTCCCGATGTATCAGTCTGCATTTCAAATGGCATCACTCACCTCTTCAGGCATATCAACTTTAGAACAGCTAAACGGCCGAACCATGGGCGTTGGACCCAAAGCAGGCACCACTGCCACCTACTTACCCTCCATTTTGCAAGAGGTAGGCATTAACGTCACACCACGCTTTGGTGGCGCGGGCGATCAGGCTGGGCAACTTCAAGATGGCATGATTGATTCGTTAGGCCTGGCGGCGGGTATTCCTGTCACAGCCTTCACACAGGTTGAAGCTCAAAATGCCATCACACCGTTAGGTTTTAGCGACGCACAAGTAAAATCACTTACGGACGCCTTTCCTTCCTTATCACCCATGACCATCAAAGCCGGTACTTATAAAGGACAGGGCCAAGATATCCAAACGGTTTCAATGTGGAACTTTGTTGTGGCCAACAAGCAGATGTCAAATGACCTAGCTTATGCCATCACCAAGACTATTTTAGAAAGTAATGACGAGATGATGCAGGTTCACAGAGCCGCCGCAGAATCACTGGCTAAAAATATGCTGTTTAACGGCGTGCTGCCAATTCACCCAGGCGCAGCTAAGTACTACCGAGAAATCGGCGTCGATGTATGTTGTGAAGTTGAGTAGCGAGTAAGTCATCATGTCTCAACCACTTTCAAATCAAGCAGCAGAATCTGTCAACCTGGATTCTGCTAGCACTTCAGATGAGCGCGTTAGTGCGCCCATTTGGGTGATCGCCGCCTGCGCTGGCTATGTATTTATTCAGCTACTGGTACTCAATTTTTATCCTGTGGATGCTTGGATCCAAAGAATACTGCACCTGTTAGCTGGCCTTGGTATCGGTGCATTTTTATTTCATAGCGAAACACAGGCACCTGCCAGCCGTTTACGTAAATGGCTTGCTCTGCTCAGCCTAGCTCTGTCTGGCTGCGCACTGGCCAGCTACCTCGTTTTAGATCGAAACCTGTTTAATGCATCAGAGTTGAACCTATTTACTGGGTTTTACTTAGCCGCGCTGATCTGCACGCTGGTGTCTGGCTGGCGCAGCACTCATTCCAACACAGACCTTGCCAATGCCTTTAGCTTCGCCGTCTTAGCGGGTGTCACCGCAAGCTACTTAGTGGAGTTCTTGGATCTGTTGCAATTCCGAGCTGGTGCCTTTCCAACTACGTCGGATGCGGTCATTTCTATCGGTGCTATGGCGCTGTTACTTGAAATGACGCGCCGTACCACCGGTCTGGCGATGGTTATTATTGCAGCGGTATTTGTCTTGTATGCCTTCGTGGGTACCTTGGATGCCAGGCATATTGCATCACGATGGTTACGACTTGGCTCGCCTTACCACCTACTTGATGACCGATAACGGTATCCTAGGGCCAACCTTAGGTGTGTCAGCGACCTATTTGATTCTTTTCATTGTTTTTGCCGCCTTTTTGCAAGCCTCTGGGGCCGGTGACTACTTTGTCAAACTCGCCTTTGCCGTAGCCGGCCATAAGAAAGGTGGCCCGGCGAAAGTAGCGGTGATTGCATCAGGTTTAATGGGCACCATCAATGGCTCCTCAGCGGGTAACGTTGTCTCGACTGGCGCCTTTACTATTCCGCTAATGAAAAAAGTGGGCTACCAACCCAAAGTAGCAGGAGCAATCGAAGCGGCGGCGTCTTCTGGTGGGCAAATTCTTCCTCCTATTATGGGGGCTGGTGCTTTTATCATGGCCGATGTGACAGGGATTCCTTATACCGACATTGTGCTAGCTGCGACCATCCCTGGCATTCTATATTTCTTATCGGTCTTTTTTATGGTCGATTTTGAAGCCTCAAAATTAGGCATGAAGGGCTTAAGTAAGGATGAACTCCCCAATAAAGCGCTACTGCTGCGCCAACTTTACTTATTTTCGCCCATTATCATCTTGATCGTCTGTTTAGTACTGGGTTACTCAGTCATACGTGCCGGAACCCTCTCAGGTATCTCCGTCATCGTTGTGAGTTGGCTGGGGACTAATAAAATGGGCCTTGGACGTATTTTTCATGCATTGGCATTGGCTGGCAAAATGGCGATACCACTTTTGTCCGTGTGTGCAACCGCCGGCATCATAGTTGGCATTATTAGCCTTACTGGCGTGGGCTTACGCTTCTCTACTATTTTGTTAGCGGTAGCCGATAACAGTACGATTTTGGCATTGATCTTTGCCATGTTGATTTCTGTGGTACTCGGCATGGGCATGCCCACTACGGCGGCTTATGCCGTGGCAGCAGCCGTGGTCGCACCTGGACTTGTTCAGTTGGGGCTTGAGCCGTTAGTAGCGCATTTCTTTGTGTTCTTCTTCGCGGTGATGTCGGCCATTACCCCTCCGGTTGCCTTGGCCGCGTTTGCTGGTGCCGCGATCGCAGGTTCTAACTCCATGCAGACGGGCGTGCAATCTTTCAAAATCGGTATTTCCGCTTTTATTGTGCCGTTTATTTTCTGCTTTAACCCAGCGCTTCTGATGCAAGGCAGTGTCCTTGAAATTGCCATGGCAACGGTAACCGCTGTGTTTGGCATTTATCTACTCAGTGCGGCGGTGCAAGGCTGGTTTATTAGCAAGGTGGGGCTGCCTGTTAGAGCACTACTCATGCTGGCGGCATTACTCAGTATTGCCGGTGGCTGGCAAACAGACCTAGCGGGGATTGCCCTTTTCACCCTACTCATCTTTTTTCAAAAGTATCAGTCTCGTAAAAACGAGCTTAAAGCAAAGGTACAATAAAAATGTCTTCTTCAATTATTGACTCAAAACTGTTCGCGCCACTGTTCTTGTCTGATGCCATGAACGCCGTGTTTTCTGATAAAGCGCGTGTGCAAAGCTATGTTGATGTGGAAGCCGCCCTCGCTCGGGCACAGGCTTCCGTGGGGATGATTCCCCAAGCCGCCGCAGATGCCATCAACCGTACAGCTGAGACCGTATCATTAGATATGGTGCAACTTGCCATTGATACCGGCAATGTCGGCTACCCCATCTTAGGTTTGGTAAGACAATTAAGCGGCGCAGCAGGTGACGCTGGGCGTTTTGTGCACTGGGGAGCCACCACTCAAGACATCATGGATACCGGCTCCGTTTTGCAAATCCGTAACGGTATTCAACTGATTGAGCAAGAGCTCACACGAACCCTAAAGGCTTTAAGCAAGCTAGCCGAGACCTACAAAAACACGGTGATGGCTGGACGAACCCATATGCAACATGCGCTGCCGATCACCTTTGGCTATAAAGCAGCCATTTGGCTTGATTCTTTAATACGCTGCCAAGCTCGTTTACAGGAAATGAAAGCGAGAGTGTTGGTTGCGCAGCTTGGCGGCGCATCGGGCACACTAGCATCCATGGGCAAAGGCGCGGAAAAAGTGACCGAGCAATTAGCAAAAGAACTTGATTTGCAGTGTCCAACGGCACCTTGGCATGCCACCCGAGATAACTTTGCTGAAATCGCAACGACATTGGCAATACTGTCTGGCTCTTTGGCTAAAGTTGCCTTTGATATCATGATCATGTCGATGACTGAGTTAGGAGAAGTAAGTGAACCATTCGTGAAAGACCGCGGCGCTTCCTCGACCATGCCACAGAAACGCAACCCTATTTCCTGTGAGGTCATCCGAGGTTGTCATAAAGCTATCGTGGGAAATACGAGCTTGTTACTTGGCGCTCAAGAGTCTGATTTGGAACGTGCAACGGGACCTTGGCATGCTGAATGGATCGCCTTGCCGCAAGTATTTGTGTTAACACACTGCGCGCTCTCGCAAGCCTCGTTCCTATTAGAAGGCTTGGAAGTTCACCCTCAGCGAATGCTGGACAATCTTTACTCAACCAATGGCTTAATCATGGCAGAGTCCGCCATGATGACGTTGGCTCCATATTTAGGCCGACAAGAAGCACACGACGTTGTCTATGATGCCTGTCGTATTGCAGAACAAGGGTCACAAGACTTAGCGCAAGTATTAGCTAATGACCCAAGAGTGACGCAACATTTAACAGAAACCGCTGTGATTGAAGCCCTCAAACCGGAGAACTACTTAGGATTAGCCACCTACTATGTGGAGCAAATCTTAAGCCGTTTCAAATAAGCAACTTATCGAGCAGCAAAGCCACACTGGAAGCCAGTGTGGCTTATTGAGCGCAGTCTAAGATTGCGCTTTTTTATGGCAGAACCTTACTTAGCAAACAGTTGGCCCATATCTTAAAAGGCTTTGAACTCTAATGCGTTGCCACATGGGTCGAGCAAGAACATGGTCGCTTGTTCACCGACTTGGCCTTTAAAACGGATGTAAGGCTCGATCATACATTTCGTATCGAATGGTTGTAAGCACTCTGCTAAGGTGCATGAGATTAAGTTATCGGCAAGAGGCAATCTGACCGACTCAAGCTAGTCGTCCCTGAATAATGGCGTTTCAAGCAAGAAGCGCCATTCTATTTTTGGGTCTTTCAAGTGGAAAAGTTATTTTCAGCCATAATCGTCTTAAAAATGCTCCAAAATATGGGGCACAACAAAGCCACTTCAGTAGCTTACGTAGGTTCTGACCACAGGCACTTAAGATCACGTTGATCGCATCGCCTAGCACACCTTTTAAGAAGCATAGTCTGAGTTTTCCATCGGATTTGAGATGCCCTATGATGGGTTCTACGCTGTTTCGTCTTCCCATCCAGCGCTTCTCTTTCTTGGGGACTCCGCGTTTTTGACCTGCAATCAAGACGCTAATGTCTTCCACGCCAGACCCTTTATACCCTCTGTCAACAAAACAGCTGTCCGGTTTCGTGCCTGTCAGGGTTTCTACTTGTTGCAGTTGATCTTTTAACGTATGGCCATCATACGGATTGCCAGGATAGCTTCTTGCGCCCACGATGAAGGATTCTTTCGCGGTAACGGCTACACTGGCTTTTACGCCAAATTCGTAGCGTTTATGCGCTTTGCCTTTAGATATACAGTCCACATTGGGTTCATGTAGGCTGTACAGTTTATTCTTGCTCTGGCGAGTTTGTTTTAGTAATCGATAAGCTTGGTTGAGTATATCTTCCTGTTTTTGGGTGAGCGTTAATCCTTGTCGCTTTACTTGCCGATCTATGTCACGCAATACTCGCCCTAAGAAGCCTTTGACTTGCTTAATCGCTTTTCTCATCCGCTTATATTGTTTGGCGTGGCCATAGCGTCCAATTTTTGGCATTAACTCATGGCAGACTTTGTCGTAGGTTTGTCTTAACGTGATATTTTGTTCTTTGGCTACCTGCGTGAGCTGTTGTCGAGCCTTGTTGTAGAGCTTGGCATCTGTTGGGAAGGTGATGTTTTTTTCTTGTACCGTGGTGTCTACTACGACTCGTTTTAAGCTCGCTGGTTTGATAACTTTTAGTTTTAGCCCTGCTTGTATCGTCTGGGTAAGCAGCCATTCGCAGCCTTCTTCTCCTAACCGTTTTCGCCATTTAACAAGACTCGTTGGATGGCACGGGAAGTCGTGTTGGAAAAAGGTTTCGCCACAAAAATATTGGTAATAAGGCGATTCAAGCCATTGCTCTAATACCATTTCGTCAGACAAGTTATGCAAGTGTTGCAAATACAGTAACCCCGTCATAAGGCGCGTTGGCAACGCGGCTGCACCAACCGTTGAGAAGTGTGCCCCCAATTCGTTATCCAACAGGTTCCAATCAATGATCTTAGCCAGTCGAACTAAAGGATGATTGGGATTAATGATGTCTACGAGCTGAGGTTGGAACAAATCTTTTTGCGGCATGGTCTTTCTCTGACGAGGCTTCATAAAACTCACCCATTCTGCAACTTTTTAGGTCTAAAGGCGTATTTATCGTAAGGTTTAAGCATTAACTATCTTATAAAAACCTATTAGATTCAATAGGTTGAGAGTTTTTCAGGGGCGACAAGCTAACTTTGCTTCTTTTATGAGCCAGCTTTCCTTCGCCGATACCAAATTAACGAGCAAATGTAGTAAAGCCCGCAAAGAGCTTTTCCTTGGTCGGATGAATGAGCTGATCCCATGGCAGTAGCTTGAAGCTCAAATTGAACTGTTCTATCCAAAAACTGGCAATGGTCGGCGTCCATACCCTCTCGCTACCATGCTACGCATTCATTTTATGCAGAACTGGTACAGCACAAGTGATCCAGCGATGGAAGATACATTCTACGAGATTACCTCAATGCAATTGTTTTCTGGCCTGTCTCTAAACGGCACGATCCCAGACCATACAACCATAATGAATTTCCGCCATTTGCTTGAGAAGCACAAGCTTGGGCGCAAGCTCTTTAAAGAAGTGAACAAATGACTGTCTGACTCAGGGATTTACTTTAAGGAAGGCACCATTGTTGATGCGACGATTATCGAAGCCGCGAGCCTCAACCAAAAATAAAGCCAAGTCACGAGACCCTGAAATGCATCAGACTAAGAAAGGCAATCAACGATTCTTCGGGATCAAAGCACATATTAGCGTGGACGCGAAACGCGGTCTGGTGCACAGCTTTAAGGTATTAGGGCCAGATGAAAAGAAAGTTTAATTTTCATCTTCCCCTAATTGTTAACCTATCCCACACCTTGCTAAACACATCATTTCCTAGAATTTCTTCAACTTGGCCCAATCTGAGTTCAGAAAGACGACGTTTCGCCTCATTTGCCTATTGTTTGTCTATCTCTGACTCTGGCTGATTTAAACTGCGAAGCAGTGAGTCCAAAACAATGGCACGCTCTTCTACCGGCAGTGATACTGCCTCTTCGATTAGTTGCTTTGTATTCATTTCGCCACCTTTATATTTGCAGTGATATAAATGTAGCTGAACATTTTGATAATGCGCACGAGCATCCTCATCATATAAAAACAACCTTCGCTCAAAAAGCATTTTTCTACGAATGCCCTCCCTATACCACTTTTAAAAAACTAAATTTATTGTTTCTCTCAACCACTCAACCCCGTGAGTGTTTTTGAGGGCGTTTCACCAAACAATTGTTTGTAGTCTTTAGCAAACTGGCTTAAGTGCCAAAATCCCCATTGGGCGGCGATGTCGCTGACCGATTGCCCTTTTTCGGCTTGAACTAGTGAACGACGCACGCCGTTTAATCGACTGATGCGCAGGTATTGAATCGGGCTGATTCCGAGGATGCTTTCAAAGCTGTATTGTAAGGTTCGACGGCTGACGTTGGTCACTTCACACAGTTGTGTCACGGTGACCGGTTCATCAAGGTGGTGGTCTAAAAACTGACGAGCACAGTCGACGACTTTTTTACGGTGATAATAGCTTTGTGTTTTGGCAGGCTGCGGCGTTTCTTCTTTGAGTACTTCCAGCAGTGCCATCATCACGATGTCTTGCTGCAAGCGCGGCGGTGTTGTTTTGTTTTTCATAGAGAGCAAACGCGCGAGCACAAAGCGCACTTCCTCCAAGGTTTTATCGGGTACACCAAGGCGACCATATTCGGTGAGACTCTTTCCAATTTAGGTCGACACCATGAATCGATGCCATTTTGATCAGCTTCAGACGATCCACGACCAAGCCGTATAAATCGTAATCCTGTGGCGTAGAAAGTTGAAAATCACAGCTGCCGGGCCGACACATGATGGTATTGCCTTTAATGGTTAAGCCATTAATGCGACTCTCTTCTTGTCCTGCGAGGGGAATACCGAGCCAGACCGAGTTCGGCCACACTACGCATTTTTGTTGCAAGGCTTGGCTAGTGTGCTCACAAAACACCTGCAAACCATCAAACGGCAATTCGACGATCCGCCCATAAAAAACACCTCGGCTAGTTTGATCGTACTCTTGTTGCCAGCCTGTCAGGTTGCTGGCATGCAAATCCGCATCATAAGCTTCTGACACACAGACAGAATTGCTCTTTTTTGGTGCATTCATCGCCAAATTCAACATATTCACACCCACTGTTGTCTTTTTTCTCACAAAATACGCAAGATATAAAACACAAACCATTGAAAAATATAGAATTTATTATTTTTGCCATTATTCGATAACGTCAGTTTATGGATTTCCGTACTGTTAACTCATGTGATTTATCAAACCATGGACTCGAAACATAGACTCAGATAAAGACTGCAAAATGTATGCCTTTTAGCCTGACTCTGTCTTTTTAACCAATACCGGACCAAAAGCGTGAGCAAACATAATGAATAATCCACATTCCGCTTTTCAATCTCGCCACTTTCAGTTTACAAACACAGTTGGCGGGCGCACCTTTGGCTTTGACGATCTTGCCGACTTAATGGCCAAAGCCACCCTGGCTCGTTCCGGTGATCGCTTAGCAGGCGTTGCCGCTGAAAGCGCTGAAGAACGCGCCATCGCGCAGATGACACTGGCCGATGTACCACTAAAAGTTTTCCTTGAACAAGCTCTCGTTCCCTACGAAGAAGACGAAATTACCCGACTAATATTAGACGATCATGACAAAAACGCCTTTTCTTTGATTTCACACCTGACCGTGGGGGCTTTCGTGATTGGTTACTGAGCGATTTAGCCACCAGCGAGGTACTGACGACCATTCGCCCAGGTGTGACACCGGAAATGGCGGCGGCGGTTAGTAAGATTATGCGCAACCAGGATTTGATCTTGGTCGCAAAAAAATGCCATGTAAAAACCGCGTTTCGCAACACCATTGGCTTGCCGGGGCATTTGTCGACGCGCTTACAACCAAATCATCCAACGGACGATTTAACGGGTATCGCCGCCAGTATATTAGACGGTTTGCTGTACGCTTGCGGTGATGCCGTTATAGGCATCAACCCTGCTACAGACAACGTGCAGCAAGCCACACGCTTGATCAAGATGATGGACGAAGTGATCCAGCATTATGAGATTCCCACTCAGTCTTGTGTGCTCACGCACGTGACCAACACCATCGAATGCATTGAACAAGGCGCACCCGTGGATTTGGTGTTCCAGTCCATTGGTGGCACTCAAGCGACCAACGATAGCTTTGGTTTTAACCTCGCCACACTGGCCGAAGCCCAAGCGGCCGCTTTGTCACTCAATCGTGGCACAGTGGGCAACAACGTCATGTACTTTGAAACGGGCCAAGGCAGTGCGCTGTCGGCGAATGCCAACCATGGATTAGACCAGCAAACCTGCGAGGCACGCGCTTATGCGGTAGCACGTAAATTCAATCCGCTATTGGTTAACACCGTGGTCGGTTTTATCGGCCCAGAATATTTGTACGATGGCAAAGAAATTACCCGTGCAGGGTTGGAAGATCACTTCTGCGGCAAGCTACTTGGTTTACCTATGGGCTGCGACGTCTGTTACACCAATCACGCCGAAGCAGACCAGAACGACATGGATAATTTACTGACACTGTTAGGTGTCGCGGGTTGTACCTTTGTGATGGGCATCCCAGGTTCCGACGACATCATGCTGAACTACCAGACAACGTCTTTTCACGATGCGTTATATGCTCGCAGAGTGTTAGGGTTAAAACCTGCGCCGGAGTTTGATGCTTGGCTTGCGAAGATGGAAATCTTCAAAAATAACGAGCAATTCACCCTCAACCACAAGCTACCTGATGCGTTCCATAAATCACTCAATCGTATGATTGGAGGTCGCTCATGAGCCAAGACATCCCTAAATCCGACATACCTAAACCTGATAAGTCTTTCCCAACACACCCACACACGCCTCTTATAACGGAAAAGGAAGAACCCGTTACGGAAAACGCGTGGAGAAAACTCAATGCCTTTACGGACGCGCGCGTTGGCTTGGGGCGGGCCGGTGTCAGTGTACCCACCAAACATTTACTCGCATTTCAGCTCGCCCATGCTCAGGCTATTGATGCGGTGCACACGCAACTCGACACCGATGCTTTGTCGAAGGCTCTGATGGAACAAGACTGGGCAAAAAATTGGACAAAAAACTGTGCCCCCTACTCTTGCACAGTCGCGCGACGGACCGCGCAACCTATTTACAGCGTCCAGATTATGGTCGCAGATTGGATGACGAATCCGCCCACCAACTAGACGAACACCGAGATTCCACTTCACAACATTACGACCTCGCCATTGTGGTGGTCGATGGTTTGTCATCGCTGGCAGTTGAACAAAATACCTTGCCGTTTTTACAAGCGCTTTCTGACCATATCAACGGCTGGAACCTCGCCCCTATCTGTTTTGTGAAACAAGGCCGCGTTGCCATTGGCGACGATGTGTGTGAACGCCTCAACGCCAAATGCGTCTTGGTATTAATCGGCGAACGTCCGGGTTGAGACTCCCCCGATAGCTTAGGCTTGTATCTGACTTGGGGCGGTAAAGTGGGGTATACCGATGCTTATCGCAACTGTATTTCCAACGTGCGTCCGGCCGGCTTGGTCTACCAAGAAGCGGCGCGCAAAGCCTTTTATTTATTAAACGAAGCACGAACCCTGAAACTGTCTGGCGTCAAACTCAAAGACAGATCCGACGATGATTTAATTGTAGACACCTCCAAGGAGTCAAAAAACTTCCTCATCTCCTAATACGAGGAAAAAGATAAGTGAAAAAAGATAAGTGAAAAAACAAAACGCACGAAGACGCACAAACAGAAAAGCAAGAAAACTATAAGCCCACTGGGCAAAAAATGACGGTTAAAAACTCAACCTATAGAGCACAACTGGAACAAAAGGAAACTAAAATGTCTGATCAAATTAACAAAGAATATCTGGCAAAACGCCAGCTAAAACGAGGCTCCGCGGGCTGGATTCTACTCGCGGGCTTGGGCGTATCTTATGTCATATCCGGTGACTTCGCGGGCTGGAACTTTGGTATTGCCGAAGCGGGCTGGGGCGGTTTTGCTATCGCGGCGGCGCTTATGGCGGTGATGTATTTCACCTTGGTTTTATCCTTGGCAGAAATGTCCGCGGCGATCCCTGCGGCGGGTGGCGGTTATAGTTTTGCGCGTCAAGCCATGGGACCAACGGGCGGTTATTTAACTGGCCTAGCGGTGTTAATTGAATACGCTTTGGCGCCTGCCGCCATTGTGATTTTTATCGGTTCTGCGGTAGAAGCCTTGTTGGGCTTTAATGGACCTTGGGTCTACGCCGCGTTTTATCTGGTCTTTATCGGCATTCACCTAGCCGGTGCGGGCGAAGCGCTCAAAGTCATGATGGTGATCAGTGGTTTGGCTGTGATTGCGATCCTAGCGACAGCGGTTGCACTGATTGGCGATTTTGATAGTAGCCGTTTATTTGATGTGGCCGTAACTGATGCGGCTGGCGCGTCTGAGTTTATGCCAATGGGTTGGTATGGTATTTGGGCAGCGTTGCCATTCGGCATGTGGTTATTCTTGGCGGTTGAAGGTGTACCTCTGGCAGCAGAAGAAGCCAAAGATCCAGCGAAGGACGTGCCTAAAGGCATTATCGGCGCGATGATCTTTTTACTTTTCACGGCACTTTTGGTGGTGTTTTTATTAGCCGGTGCCGCTGGTGCAGATGCGATGGGTAAGAGCGCGGTGCCTTTGGTTGATGCCTTAAACTTTGCAGGACACAGCTCTTTAGCAACGGCAGTAAACGTTCTAGGCCTTGCTGGTTTGATCGCGTCTTTCTTCTCTATCATCTACGGTTACAGCCGCTTGGTCTTTGCCTTGTCTCGTGCAGGTTACATTCCACAAAGCTTGTCTGTTACCGATAAACGTAAAGTCCCTGCACGTGCTTTGATCGTACCGGGTATTTTGGGCTTCCTAGCTTCTTTGACTGGCGAAGGCGATCTTATGCTTGCCATGGCTGTGGTTGGCGCGACGGTGTCTTATGCTTTGATGGCACTAAGCCACATTTTGCTTCGCATCAGACAGCCAAACATGGAACGTCCTTATAAAACACCTGGCGGTATCGTTACCTCATCCATCGCCTTTGTTTTGTCACTGTTAGCGCTGACTGGCGTTTACGCTTACGATCCACGTGCGTTTTTCTACACGCTAGTCTTATTCGCCATCGGCGCCGCTTACTACTTCTTGTATAGCAAAAACTGCCTTGTGGCGAAAACACCAGAAGAAGAGTTCGACATGCTGGCGGCAGCGGAAGCCGATCTTGCTGCAACGGCTTAACAAGCCTTTTCACTGAGTAAATAAAGAAGCCCCGCATTGCTATGCGGGGCTTCTTTATTTAAGTGTCTAATGATCCACTCTTAGGACTTGGCTAACACGATATTTTGCAACGCCACACGCTCTGGCTCCATCATGTAACGATAAGACAAGGCCGCTACGATACCGCCAATAAAGATGGCGTAGTTTGCCAAGGCATTGAATACGAAGGTCGCCAAAATAGACACCACGCCCGCGATGATAAGAGCATAGACGCTTTTCTTGTTCACGCCATTCTCATACCAATACGCGCCTTTCGGAGACTCTGTATACAAAGCAGCGACGTCAATGTGGCCTTTTTTGATAAAGAAGTAATCAACGATAAGAATGCCATACAAAGGCCCAATCATCGCCCCCAATACGTCCACCGTGTAGTGAATCACTTCTGGGTTATTGAATAAATTCCAAGGCGTTAGCAACACAGAACCAAACGCGGCAATAAAACCACCTGCCTTAAAGCTGATTTTCTGTGGCGACACGTTAGAGAAATCAAACGCAGGTGCGACAAAGTTCGCCACAATATTGATGCCTACGGTCGCAAAGATAAAGGTCAGAGCGCCAAGCACGGTAATAAAACCAGAATCCAGACGTTTTACCGTTTCCACAGGGTCGGTAATCATCTCACCAAATACCGGAATAGAAGCCGATACAATCACCACACTGAACAAAGAAAACAGCACAAAGTTAACAGGTAAGCCCAATAAATTGCCTAGCTTGAGTTTTTTATAGCTGCCGCAATAACGAGAAAAATCACTAAAGTTCAGGGTTGGTCCAGCAAAATAGCCTGCTACCAAGGCAATCGCGATGAACATCTGCACATACACATCCATGCCAGTCAGATTGTTGGAACTCAAACTGAAACTAATATTTTCCCAGCCAGCACGATCTACCATATAGATACACAAAGCAAACATGGCGACATAGATAGCAGGACCAGACCAATCAATGACTTTGCGAATCATGTCCATACCAAACATGAACACGACACCTTGTACCACCCACATGGCTGTAAAGCCGATCCAACCTAAGTAAGACAGCCCGATAAACGACTTATCCGCCAAAGACGCCATGTCAGGAAAGAAATACAGCAGCAAAATAATAAAGGAACTGGACGCGAGAAAGGTTTGAATACCGTACCAAACCACCGCGATCAATCCTCGAATAATAGCCGGGATATTGGCACCGAATACACCAAATGACATACGCGCTACCACAGGAAAAGGCACACCGGCTTTTTGTCCTGGTTTGCCCATCAAATTGGCAAAAACTAGCACAATGGAAATGCCCAACAACAGACTAATAAAGACCTGAATACCATTTAGACCCAGAGCAAACAAACTGGCAGCAAACACATAGCCACCCACACTGTGCACGTCCGACATCCAAAACGCGAAAATACTATACCAGCCCCATTTTTGATCTTTCTCAGGAAGAAGATCGCTGTTTGCCAGCCTAGGGCTTTGTTCAAATACTTGTTTCATGATTGCGTTCCTTTTTAATTGTATACAATGATTAATACAATTAATGTGCCAGAAACCCAACCCTAGACATTTAAGAGTAAAAGCCGAAAAACAGCCGTAAAAATGAGGTTAAGCTGCACCAAACCTACTCAATAAATACAAAAACTCACCAAAATTGTGCACAAAAAATACTTTTTTTGTTTAAGATGTATGAAACAAACGGCCGTGTTATATTGTCTTATTGACGAATTATAGAAAGACATCGTATACAATAATTAGGAACAACCTATGTCGAATGATGAGATCATTTACCGACAAATGCTAAACGCCATTGTCGAGCATCAATTACCGCCCGGAGCGCGTCTGCCAGAAGACCGCTTATCAGAGGCGTTTGGTGTGAGCCGAACGGGCATACGCAAAGTCTTGCAACGACTCGCCCTAGAGCACTTTGTGGTGATAGAAAAAAACAAAGGGGCGCAAGTAAACCATCCAAGCAAAGCGGAAGCATTAGAAGTACTGGACAGCCGTATATTAATTGAGCCGCAACTCATTCCTGATCTGCTTACTCATTGGAATGCGGAACATTCTGAGCGTTTTCGTATCATGGTCACTGAAGAAAAACACGCAGAAGACAGCAATCAATTAGCCGATTCTATCCAGCTAACCGCCCGTTTCCATTATGAATTGGCCACGCTGGCAGGCAATAAAGTACTGGCGAGTTTTGTCCAACAACTCTGCTATCGCTCCTCGCTCATTCTCGCTGCCTACGGCACACGCGGCAGTGTCGGTTGCGAATGCGGCGACCATTCAGAGTTGCTTGAGCTGTTTGATAAAGGCCACGCAGACGAGGCACAAAACTGGATGACTCATCACCTTAAACACATCAAATCTTCACTTATTCTTGAAAGCAAAGCAGATGAAAACATCGATTTTCAACGACTTTTTGGCCGCTAGGAGCACCATGCGAATTCAGCTCATTAACCCAAACACCAGCGCCGATATGACTCATGCCATGGCGCTGAGTGCACAATCTATTGCACTCTCTACCACGCAAATCATCGCCTGTACGCCAGAGCACGGTCCTAAAAGCATCGAATGCGCTTTTGATGAAGTCATTGCCAGCGCCGCCCTGCTCGATCTTATCGAACAAGGTAAACAGCAAGGTGTCGACGCCCACATCATTGCCTGTTTTGGTGACCCCGCGTTAGACGCGGCCCGTGAATTAGCTGACGCCCCTGTGATTGGCATTGCCGAGGCGGGGTTTCAAATGGCCAGTTTAATTGCCCACCGCTTTGGCGTCGTCACCACGTTATCTAGAACCTTACCAGCGAGTGAACACTTACTGCAAAAATACGGTCATCAACATAAATGCAGCGGCGTCAGAGCCACCGACATTCCCGTTTTGGCTCTGGAAAATATTGATCCTGCGGCCTATCAGTTACTTAAACAAGAATGCCTTGCTGCCATAGAACAAGACGGCGCGGAAGCCATCGTCTTGGGCTGTGCTGGCATGTCGAGTTTGGTTGAAAAGTTGTCTGCAGAACTGCCTGTGCCCATCATTGATGGCGTCGTCGCGGCGGTAAAATTGGCAGAATCATTGCATCAACTTGGCTTACAGACTTCCAAAATAGGTCAATACGGTCAACGTGTTAGTAAAAACTTCACTGGGCGCTATGCTCACTGGAGCCTATAACCGTTCCCACAATGCATAACAAAGAATGGAACACACACCATGAAACACTATTTAGAACGAGATTACGCGGGTTATGGCCGCCAAGGGCTGCCAAACGTAAAATGGCCCAACAACGCCCGAGTCGCCTTACAGTTTGTATTGAACTTCGAAGAAGGCGGTGAAAACTGCGTTTTGCATGGCGATGAACACGCAGAAACCTTTCTATCTGAAATATTCGGTGCGCAGCCTTTTAAAGATCGTCATATGAGCATGGAATCGCTCTACGAATACGGTTCTCGTACTGGTGTTTGGCGCATTCTTAACGAGTTCGAAAAACGCGGTTTACCACTGACTGTTTTTGCCATTGCCACCGCATTACAACGCAACCCAGAGGTAGCAAAAGCCTTTGTGGAAGGCAAACACGAGATTGTCTGCCACGGTTTAAAATGGATTCATTATCAGGAAATGCCGATTGAGCAAGAGCGCGAGCACATGCAACAGGCCCTCGCCCTAATCGAAGAAGTCACTGGGGTTAAACCCGTTGGCTGGTACACCGGACGCGACTCACCAAACACTCGTGCCTTGGTCGCAGAGCAAGCGCAACTTAAATACGACTCAGACAACTACGGCGACGACCTACCCTATTGGGTAAAAGTCGATACGCCAGATGGTGGCAGCAAACCGCATCTGATCGTGCCTTACACGCTTGACTGCAACGACATGAAGTTTTCTTCGCCATACGGCTTTAATCACGGGGAAGAGTTTTTCCAATACCTGAAAGACAATTTTGATTGTTTGTATGAAGAAGGCGCCACCGCACCGAAAATGATGTCCATCGGTATGCATTGTCGAACGCTAGGCAAACCCAGCCGCTTTATGGCATTAAAGAAATTCCTAGACTATGTACAATCCCACGACCAAGTCTGGATTGCCCGCCGCGAGGACATCGCCGATCATTGGATAGAAAATCATCCGCCAAAATAATACGTCATTGGTCTAACTCAAAAATCGAAGCGCCAGTCAGTCTTGTCCTGGCGCTTTTCTTTGTCTTTGCAAAGCAAAAACCCCCTACATTCCAGCACCCTCTCTTGACAAGGAAACCATAAAGATTTTTAATGATAGTAATTATCATTTATATTAAATAAGGCCCAGTTTCATGCCGCACAATGTGACTCCCAGTGTGCAACATGACGTAATGCACTCGCTCTATGTCAATCATCACAATTGGCTGTACACATGGATTCGTAAACGTTTAGACAGCCAATACGATGCCGCTGATTTAACTCAAGATACTTTTTTGCGCATTCACGCAAAGCAAAATGCGACAACCATAAAAGAACCAAAAGCCTATTTAGCAACCATCGCCAAAGGTCTTGTGTGCCATTTTTATAGACGGAAATCCTTAGAGCAAGCGTACCTAGAGCTTTTAGCGAAACAACCTGAATCCTTCGTTATATCACCTGAAAATGAATTCATTATTTTGCAGACCTTGGAGGAAATAGATGCTTTGCTGAATGCGCTTCCAAGTCAGGTAAAACAGGTATTTTTGCTGTCGCAAATTGAAGGTAAAAAATATCAACAAATAGCCGATGAAATGCATCTTTCTCTTGCCACGGTGAAGCGCTACATGAAACAAGCTTATGTAAAGTGCTTCATTTTGATGGGAGACGATTTGTTTGAATAAAATATCAAAAAAAAGCCTGCACGAAGCCGCTGATTGGTTGATCAGACAACAAGAGCAACCACTAAGCGATGACGAGCAAAAGCAACTGCAACAATGGCTAGCGTTAAACAAAGACAATCAGTGTGCATGGCAACGCGCCCAACATTTTATAAATCAAGTCGACACGCTGCCAAAAGGTATCGCTTATGCTGTACTCAATCGACCTGATGATGAAACCCGCCGATTACATCTTGGCAAACTAGCATTACTTCTCGCCTCTGGACCATTCATCTGGGGAAGCTACAAAGTGGTCGACAATCAACAATGGAACGCCGATTACCGCACAGCGAAAGGGCAGCAAAAACAGGTCACTTTACCAGACGGAACCACGGTTAAGCTTAATACGGCAACGGCATTTGATATTTCTTTTGATGACAAGGCGCGCTTATTATCATTGAGAGAGGGAGAAATCCAAGTTCATACTACATCGACGCCTTCGCAAAAGCGGAATCCCTTTATCGTTAAGACACGGGACGCGATTTTATCGCCCTTGGAGGCGAACTTCACCGTACGTCAGTATAGTGACTTAACACGAGTAGGAGTCATTCAAGGCCGCGTGAAAGCGTCACCTAAATTTGCAGAAAATACACAAGACAATATCATTAAAGCCGGTTATCAAATCGAGCTATCAAGCCATGCATTTTTATCTCGTCAGGCACTCGAATCCAACACGACGTCTTGGCTAGACAAAATGATTGCCGTTCACAATATGCCATTAAATCAGTTTATCCAAGAAGTCTCCCGCTATCATAGCGGCTTATTACGAGTTGCCCCTGAGATTGCCAATATTGATATATCGGGGGCTTTTCCTATTAAAGATATCAACATTATTTTCAGCATGCTGTCGCACACTTATCCTATCCAAATAAACAGTCATTTAGGGAATTATTGGGTCACGATAGAGGCTGTTTAATGACAGTAAAAACACTTAATCAAAAAAAACGACATAATTCCTATTTCTGCTGACACTTTTTTTCTTTTCAGGTGGCTTAGTAGTTAAACAACTCATAAGTACCATAATGTTAAAGAAGGAGGTGGCTGTGTCTACCCGTAAAAAAACACATTTAAAAACACAATTTCAGAAGGTAATCAGCACCACATTAACGTGCAGTGGGCTAATCATCGCGTCTGGTCTTAGCCCATTTACCGTCGCGCAAGATACCACGGATCAAACTATTAGCGAGCCATTGCGCATCGAAGCCGGCAACCTTGGAAAAGTCCTTACTGAGTTTGCCGCTCGTCACAACATAGCACTCTCGTTTAACCCAGCATTAACACGACACCTTAATAGTGAGGGTATTTCTGGCAACAGCAGTCCGATAGAATTAATTGAGCAATTACTCTCTAATACTGATTTGGTGGTGATCGCTAATCAGGACGGTACCTACAGCCTAACAGAGCGCACCCAAAACCTGACAGCAGACAATCAAGCGATTAATCTAAATACCTTGATTATCCAAACCAGTCGATCAAATACCAAAAAAGAAAACAGCCCTCAAGTCGTTACGGTAATCACTCGACAGCAAATTGAGGATCAGCTTTCCATCAGCTCCGATAGCTCTCAGGCGCTCGCCAGCCTCTTACCCGCTTACTCGCCGAATACGCAAAAACTAAATAATAGTAGCCAAACCTTTCGTGGCCGTTCAGTGTTGTACATGGTGGATGGTGTACCGCAATCAAATCCGATTCGAGAGGGTAGCCGATCTGCCCATACAATCGACCTAGCTATGGTTGATCGTATCGAAGTCATTCATGGCGCCAGCGCCGTACACGGTCTAGGAGCTACGGGTGGTATTATAAACTTCATCACCAAGTCCAACCGCTCAAACGAGGTGAAGCAACATGTCGACGTGCAACTCACAACACCAACAGATGAGATTAGCAGCGATTCTCTAGGCTATAAAATTGGCTACCAAGTAGAGGGTTCTGCAGGCGATTTTGATTATCTTGTAGGATTAACCAACGAAGTACAGGGCATCTACCTTGATGCTGACGGCAATTATGTTGGCGCAGCAACGGTTCGTGGTGACATCATGGACTCTAACAGCCACGACGTCTTTGTTAAACTGGGTTACTGGCTGACTGACGACAAAAGACTAGAACTGGAAGCCAACAAATACCGCTTAAAAAGTCGCATGAATTTTACTGGCGTTGATGGTGACAGAGAAAATGGTGTCGCAACCAGCTCCATAAAAGGCACCCCGCCAAACGGTGTAGCACCTTACAACGATGTGCAAACCACCAGCCTTTTCTATACCGACAGTGACCTTGATGGTATGGAATTTAAAGCGCAAGTTTTCCATCAAGACTTCGAGGGACGTTATGGCGCGTCAAACTCAAACAGCTTTCAGGACGTCAGTATTGCCCCCGTTGGTACGCTCTATGATCAAAGCCAGAACCAATCTGAGAAAGTTGGTGCTAAATTCAGTCTGACCAAAGATGACCTGTTAAATAGTAATTTAAGTATCACTACTGGGTTAGATTTACTGCAAGACAAAACCAGTCAGACATTAGTATTGACCAATCGTACTTATGTTCCTGAGACGGAATACACCAACTACGCGCCATTCATTCAATTTGAATACAAACCAACGGACCGCTTAGTTCTGCAAGCAGGAGTCCGTAATGAACACGCTAAATTAGATGTAGATACTTATAGAACTGTCGCAACGAATAAAAATACATCGGTTTTAGTAGATGGAGGCTCACCAAGCTTTAGCGATACGGTTTACAACGCTGGCGCCGTGTTCAAGCTAACACCTTCTATTAGTGTGTTTGCCAACTACTCGCAAGGCTTTGGTATGCCTGATGTCGGGCGTATACTCAGAGGGGTATCAACCGCCGATCAAGACGTTGATACACTTATTGATCTGTCTCCCATTCTGACAGACAACTATGAGGCGGGCTTTCGTATCCATCGCAATGCATTCGACTTCGAACTGAGTGCCTACCAATCCAATTCTGATTTAGGTAGCCGAATTGAGAACCAGAATGGACTTTACGTCGTCAAACGTGAAAAGAAAGAAATTCACGGTGCAGAAGCGTCTTTAGGGTTCCAGCTCAACAAAGACCACAAGTTACAAGCTAGCTACTCTTACATCCAAGGCAAGTCTGATACGGATGGTGATGGTAAAGTAGATACCAAACTGACTGGCGCGGATATTCCGCCTAATCGCTTAGTAACATCATGGAATGCTCGTTGGGACGAAAAACTGTCTTCTTTATTGCAAGTAAGCCATGCTTTTAGCCGCAGCTTTGATGATGAAGATTTAAACTTTGACGGATATACACTGGTCGACGCATCTGTCGGTTATAAGCTGCCAGTTGGTAAAATGAGTGTCGCAGTGGCCAACCTATTTAACGAAGATTATTTCACTTACTATTCACAAGCGGCCTATGCTAATGACAGTTTTTACTTCAAAGGCCGCGGTCGTACTCTGACATTGGCTTACGGTTTAGACTTTTAACCCCCAAAAACGACGAGAACAATCTCCTCCCCTTATCTTCAAGGGGAGGATTAAGGGGGGTTGTTTTCTTTTTCAACGGCAAAGGACACGAACCGCAATACACTGGCGGTTCAGTGGCTTGGTAGTAAAAACAACAGGTACGTCGAACCCGAACAGGATTTTCTGACAGTGCCGTTAACTGCTTGTCTCGATAAAACATCGTCAAAGGATTTTCGTTTAAACCGAATAATTTCGACATACTTTTATCTAATAAACATGCGTAATCCGCTTCTGCCGTTTCTCTCTTTTCTTTTGAAACACTCGTTAAAATACGCTGTTCGTAAATACTAAATACTCTTACAGCCACATTTTCCCAAAGCACTCGTCGCGACACTTTAGTTAAACGATAGAAGTGTTCGACCAATAAAGTTAGATGCCCAGCAAACACCTTCGTCAAAATGCCATCTCGCCAAGTGTCTCGACTTTCTTTATTCGAACTATTCCAAACCGACACCGATGTGTCTTTTAATGGCATCTTGGATTGCCAAATTCTGTTATCTAACGGGTATTCAAAGACGCTATTTTCGAGCGAGCCATCAAGGCCCTTATCAAAACTCGACATGGCGTATAAAACAGGGGCAAGTGTGAGAAAGGCCACACGTTTTATCACCAGTGACGCGGTCACTTTAATATTCGGCGCACCGAGTCTCTGGCAGAATTTTTTGTAGGGTTTCCAAACACAACGCATCATCCAATAGTTTGGTAGAATCGATAGCAAGTGGCTCGTCTTGTTGATAGGACTTAAGCCCAAATGCCGCCAACACCTCCCACTCTTCAGCAAGAAGCTCATGCTTGTTATCTCGCTCAAACATGCTTAGCCGCCTGAAAATCGACCTTACGACCTTTTCCATAAGGAATGCACATTGGCGTACCAAACAAGGGGTCGGCGCTGATATGGCATTCCATATCAAACACCGCTTTCACCATATCATGGTCTAAAATCGCTTCTGGTGGACCTTGGCAAAATACCGAGCCGTCTTTAATGGCGATCATGTTATGGGCATAACGGGCGGCAAGATTCAGATCATGCAACACCATCAAGATGGTCGTTTTCTGCGTCGCATTGAGCTCGAACAACAGATCAAGAATCTCTATTTGATGGGTTAAATCCAAATAGGTTGTCGGTTCATCCAATAACAAAATATTGGTATTTTGCGCCAGCGCCATGGCAATCCAAGCTCGCTGTCTCTGACCACCAGATAAAGCATCAATGGAACGATTAGCAAACTCGGTCATGTTGGTGTCTTGCAAGGCTTTATGCACTAACCGCTCGTCGTCTTCCGTCCAGCTTTGTAACCAATTTTGGTGAGGGTAACGACCTTGGCGAACCAACTGCTCAACCGTCAATCCTTCTGGTGCAACAGGTCCTTGAGGCAGGATAGCCAACTTGCGAGCCACGTCTTTACCAGATAAGGAATGAATATCTGCGCCATTAAGGAGAATCTGACCAGTCGAAGGTTTCAACAAGCGAGCAAACGACTTCAACAAGGTAGATTTACCACAACCATTGCCGCCCACCAGCACGGTAATTTGATTAGGTTTAATGGCCAAATCCAACGATTTGATAATGGTCTTTTTCTCGTAGCCTAAAGACAGCGCCACGCTCTCCAATGGGCTATGAGCGAATATATTACTGTCTGCTAAAGAATGTTCGGACATACTCATCGTTAAAAAATCCCAATATAACCAACCGACTTAGAAACGCTGTCGATAAAGTAAATAAATAAAGAATGGTGCGCCAATAGCGGATACAAAAACACCAGCCGGAATATCCAAAGGCTGGAATAACAAACGACCGCATAAATCCGCTAACATCACTAAACATGCGCCAACCAAGGCCGACGTAGGCAATAAAAGTGCGAAACTCCGCACCACAAGACGACGAGCAATATGGGGCGCGATCAACCCCACAAAACCCACCGCCCCCGCATAGGCAATCGCGGGGGCTGCCATCATCACACTCAAAAACAACAGAGCTAAACGCAAGCGCTGAACAGATATACCCAATCCAGTTGCCAGTTGATCACCTAATTCTTGGGTATTCACTCGGCGCGCTAAATAAAACGCCAAGGGCCAAGAAATCAACAGCCACGGCAACAAGGCTTTTACTTCAACCCAACTCGCGCCATACACACTGCCCGTTAGCCAGATATACGCGGTAATACTGGTCGACAGTGGAACCGCTGCAATAACAAAGGTCGTCACCGCGCCCATCGCCGAGGATATACCAATGCCAACAAACACCAACCGCATCGGCGTCACGCCACTGTTCCAAGCAAGCGCGTAGATCAACAAAGCCGCTAACAAAGCGCCTGCAATAGCAAACACAGGCAACCAGATCATTCCCATTGCCGTCGCAAAAAATGATAGGAAGCACACCGCTGCAGCGGAAGCACCGCCCGTAATGCCAATAATATCCGGAGACGCTAACGGATTGCGTATCATGGATTGCAACACCAACCCAGACGACGCCAACGCAGCGCCCACCATGGCCGCCATCAACACCCTAGGCAAACGCAAAGTTTCCACAACAAACTGCAAAGCCTGATCCCCTTTGCCAAGCAGCACCTGAAGTACTTGCGGCAAAGCTATGAACTCTTCGCCTAAACACAGGGAAAATAGAATAATCGAAAGAAAAAAGGCAAAGAGAATGAGCATCGACCATAAAGAACGAACTGGCGTCGAAAAAGAAAATAAACGATGGCGAACGCTGAAAAACTTACTCACGCTTGCCTCCTTTTCGCGCTAAATAAATAAAGAAAGGCGCCCCTAGAATCGCTGTCGTCACACCAATTGGCACTTCTTCTGGCATAATCACAAAACGACTGATCACATCCGCGCACAACAACAAAATTGCCCCCCACAGTGCGCTCAACGGTATTAGCCACTTATGATCATAACCCACCAAGGAACGCACCATATGCGGCACCATCAAACCGATAAAACCAATGCTGCCACCCAGCGCGACCGAGCCACCCGCCAAACCAATAATCAGCAAACTCAGCACCACCTTAATCAGCACAGTGTTCTGCCCTAATCCTTTCGCAATGTCGTCGCCGGACAACAAAATATTGATCTGTGGTGCTGCCAGCATCGCCAACACGATGCCAACAACAAAAGCGGGCACTAATGGCATCACCATAGACAAATCACGGCCCGATACAGAACCCGCTACCCAAAACAACACACTGTCTAAGCCTTCTTGACCAATCACCAATATGCCTTGAGTAAAGGCCATGAATAGCGCCGAAATCGCTGCCCCAGACAAGACAATGCGTACTGGAGACAATCCGTCTTTTCCTAAACTACCCAGCCCATAAACCAGCGCACCAGCGACGCTCGCGCCCAAAAAAGCCAACCATAAAAACGTATTCAAGGAAGTAACGGAAAAGAAAGTCGAGAATAAAACGATAGAAAATAGAGCGCCCGCGTTAACACCAAAGATAGACGGTGAAGCCAGCGGGTTCCGTGTTAAGGCTTGCATCAAAACACCAGCAACCGCCAACGCCGAACCAACTAGACAAGCAACAAGTGCACGGGATAAACGCGTGGTACGGATAATAACGTGATCAATAGACTGGGGATCAAACGCCCAAAACGCTGTCCAGACGGATTTGCTTGAAATAACGTATTGCCCATAAGCAATGCTCCCCAACAAAGAGAGCATCAGGCATACAATAGACAGAGCAAGAAGGCTCCATTTAAAAGTGCGACTGCTGTATAAGTGCATAAATGCTCTAGTGATTAGCCTGAGGGAGTTGATAGATTTGGTACAACTGATCGAGGATTTTTTCAGCTCCTAGAATCCCACCAGACAACAACCAAGCGACATTATCCACTTCAAATACTTGCTGATTTTTAGGCGCCGTTAGCATTTTCCATAGCGGATGAGCACGCCACGCGTCGTAATTTTGCTTCACAGCTGCATCATCAGACTGCAAAATAATAAAAAACACATCCGCGTTAACACTCGGCAAGGCTTCCTTAGTCTTCAGTTTAACGCCCCAACCATTTTCATTCGGCAATGGAAATTTAAAGCCTATTTCTTTCAACACCACACCAGAAAAACTTTGATTCAAGTACAGACGCAAATGATCGGCACGAATATTTAATACTGCCGCCGTTAAAGGCCAGTTTGGCACACGCTTTTTGATAACATGATGAAAGTGGGTAATACGTTGTTGAAAAGCCCCCCAAACTTGTCGGCCTTCCTCTTGCTTGCCTAATGCTTCAGCGGTTAGATCCAAGGTGGTTTTAAAGTCATAGACATTTTCTGCCATCACAGTGGGCGCGATCTGTGACAGCTGACCATAGATCTTTTCATGACGAGACTTGGTGCCAATAATCAAATCTGGCTTTAACGCCACAATCGCCTCAAGGTTCGGTTGAGTTTCCAACCCCACATGAGCAACACCTTTCAAAGCATCTCGCAAATACTCATAGGTTGGCGGCTGCGCCCACGAATCCACCACACCAACTGGCGTCACACCCAGCGCCACCACAGAATCGGTTGCTCCTTGAAACAAGGTCACCACACGTAAGACTTTTTCAGGAACCTCAGCACTGCCCATCGCATGGATAATCTCTTTATAAGCATCGCTTTTATGGACAGTGTTACTGTCAGACGCCATCACCTGATTAACAGGCGCTAACATCAACAAAAATGCTATCAGTAGAAATACCCGTTTTCTTACTTGCTTTACCATCATGTTGAAGTGTTTCCTTCTATTGTTCTTACTAACGAATAACGGCGTTAAAAGATACGAACAGCCAAAATCGTTATAGTAACAATTATCATCCTCACAATCATTAACAGTATTGGGAAAACCTCACAATGAAAATTAAAAATGAACAGTGAAGGTCAGGGTTCTAAAAAAAGATGATTGAGAAGAATAGAAATACTTGCTTCATAAAGCACAATCCGTCGCACTAACCTGGTGCGACGGATTTAATAAACGAGCTGTTTTAGCTCAAAAATATCGCAGTCTTCCAACATAGGTTTCGTGTTTAACTCGGTTCAAATAATCCAAAGGTGTTGCACTGACCAGCTTTTTAAATTCCCTGAGAAAGTGTGATTGATCACTGAAACCGAGGTCACAAGCCAAATCAGAGAAAGTAACGCCCTTGTTGTGATTAAGGTCATAAACGGCAGACTGACATCGAATAATGCGGCTAAACGCCTTCGGGGACATTCCCATGTCGGCACGAAATTGACGTTGTAACGTTCGAGTACAATAGCCCGTCGACGCTTCTAAGTCCTGTATTTGTATATTGCCTTTTTTGATAAAAACTTCGTGTATTGTCTGTTTTGTTAATATTGATAGCTTCCTAGAAAGCTGATTTTTATAAAATTTTTCAAAAAAACCAACCTGGTTCGCAAACACTGAGCTACTGACAATTTGTTCAAAAACTCGATCCGCATTGGGCATGATATCTAGCAAGTTAAGCTGATGTTCAATCAATTCTTGCGCGGATGCCTTTAAAAAGTCAGGGATAACACCAGGAACAAACCGTACGCCAAAATATCTATGATTATGAATAAACTCTGCGTTTGTCGCTTCTAACGTCGTGCCACATACTTTTGCCGTTGGCCTTTGTTCATCACAATCAAACAAGATGTCCACACAACCATCTGGAATCGCTAAAACTTGCTCTGTGGCAGGGTCAGCTTCAAAGCTATAAAAGTGAGAAATGCTAGGAATATCAGAATGATAAAGTAGAAACTCCTGAGCCGCACCCAGTACAAACCAAGGCTGTTTGGAGTGAATTCCTGAAACTCGATCGTATACAGAGTCTTTTAACATGACTCGCACCTGCTTACTAAAATACCCAAAATGATCTTTCATTTTTGCAAGCCCGATGCCAACTCTATGGCGATCAATTTCTATTACGCCATGTCGCAAAAGTTCAATACTCAAAAAATCTGACCGTCTAGGATCAGAAATTATCCGCTGTGAGCTGAAGCGCTTCATCGAGAAGCAATGTCGTCCTATTAGGCAACTAACACCGACACGAGCTAAACACGGAAACACATAATTTCTCCCCTCTGTATGAAGGAATACGCTATGTCAGAGAACACAAAAATCGATTTTATTTACCTGTCAGAACAAGACATGATTAAAGCTGGTGTGATGGATATGCCTCAGTGCGTAGACACTATGGACGAGATGTTTACCCTGCTCTACAAAGGCGACTACAGAATGGCTGGACCTAACAGCGATTCCCACGGCGCCATGATCACTTTCCCTGATGAGTCGCCCTTTCCAACCATGCCCAAACCAACAGCCGACCGTCGCTTAATGGCGATGCCGGCCTACCTTGGCGGAAGCTTTCAAACATCCGGCGTAAAATGGTATGGGTCGAACATAGCCAACCGAGAAAAAGGCTTACCACGCTCGATCTTGATGTTCACATTAAGCGATACGGACACTGGCGCGCCAATGGCGTATATGTCAGCCAACCTACTTTCTGCTTACCGCACAGGCGCTGTTCCGGGTGTCGGTGCACGTTACCTTGCACGTAAAGATTCCAAAGTCATTGGTTTGCTTGGACCAGGCGTCATGGGCAAAACAGCAGTCGCGGCCTTTATGGCGGTATGCCCTGAAATAGATACCATCAAAATCAAAGGCCGCGGACAAAAAAGTCTCGATGTCTTTATCGAATGGGTAAACGAATCCTTCCCGCAAATCACCCATGTTCACATCGTCGATAGTTTAGAAGACGTGGTACGCGGTTCTGACATCATCACCTATTGCAACTCAGGTGTGACTGGTGATCCATCAACGTATCCGATCGTGAAACGAGAATGGGTAAAACCAGGTGCCTTCCTCGTAATGCCAGCCTATTGCAGCCTAGACGATGGCATGGAACAAAACGACGTTCGTAAAGTACTTGATAACACAGGCTTGTACCAAGCTTGGTACGAAGAAGTACCAAAACCCGCTCACAACCATATCCCGCTGCCAGGCGTTCGATTCATGGACATGATCGCTGAAGGCAAAATCACCCTAGATGACCTAGAAGACATTGGCAAAATTACCGCGGGTGAAGCACCGGGGCGTAATAACGATGAGGAGATCATCATTATGTCCGTTGGCGGCATGCCAGTAGAAGATGTTGCTTGGGCAACCATGGTGTATCGCAACGCCATCAAACAGAACATTGGCGTGAAATTAAATCTTTGGGAAACACCGGTTTTGAGATAACCACATAGTCCTTTATTTCTGTTATTTAATTTTTTGGAAGACTCACATGACAAAGATAGTAAAAGTAAAAACCGGTTCAAAACTAGAAGAACTCAGCAGCTACTCACGCCTAGTGTGCGTAGACAATTGGATATTTGTGTCCAATACCGCAGGTCGAAATCCTGACACCAAAGAAATTCCAGACGACGTACTAGAACAAACACACCAGGTATTTAGCAATGTCGAAGCCGCACTAAAAGCCGTTGGTTCCAGCCTTGCGGACGTAGTGATGTCGCGTGTTTTTATCCAAAACCTGGCTGACACACAAGCCGTAATGACGCTAATCGGTGACAAATTCCGCGGTGTCGATCCCGCGACCACAGTGACCTGTCCGCCACTTGGCTCAACCATCTACAAAATGGAGTTGGAAGTAACGGCTTTCCGTGGCGCCGCCAGCGCAGAAGTTGAAGTCATTAATACCGCCACCTAACAGCATATTGCGTCCAATTTTCAGGATTTGAGTCATGACAAAAACACTTGATGCAGTTCATACCACAGACCAATTACCCGAGTCCACAACCGTGGTAATCATCGGCGGCGGCATTATTGGTGTGACGGCCGCATTAACGCTAGCAGAACGAAATATTCCCGTTGTATTGCTCGAAAAAGGCCACATTGCGGGTGAGCAATCATCTCGCAACTTGGGCTGGATACGTAAAACCAGTCGTCATTTTGAAGATGTTCCTTTGGCTTTGGCGGCGGATAAACTGTGGGCGGAAATGCCTGAACGTATTGGTCAATCCGTTGGCTACAAACAATCAGGCATTATGTTTTTAGCCAAAACAGAAGATCAAATGGCGATGCATGAAGCATGGTTGAAGTCCGTCGATTCTCTGTCGCTGGACTCGAAAATGCTCAGTTTAAGAGAAATTAACCAGCATGTTCCAGGCGGAAAAGGCCACTGGCAAGGCGGGATCTACACAGCGTCAGACGGTCGTGCGGAACCCTCTATTGCGGTTCCTGCTATGGCCAAAGCTGCCGTGAAAAAAGGCGCGATTATCGTTCAACAATGCGCCGTGCGAACGCTATCAACCACAGCGGGAAAAATCAGCGGAGTGGTCACAGAAAAAGGCGAGATTCGCTGTGAACAAGTCTTGCTCGCGGGAGGTGCATGGTCACGCCGTTTCCTTGGTAATCATGGTGTGTCCTTGCCGACGCTTCCCGTCATTGCATCCGTATTAAGAACAACGCCTATGGAAGGTCCTACGCAGATTGCTGTCGGCGGTCCAGATTTTTCGTTCCGCAAACACAAAGATGGTGGTTTTATCATCATGCAGCGCGGCAAAGTGGATGCACCAATTACCTTAGACCATCTAAAAATCGGCGTAAAGTTCAGAGACCAACTCAAGCATGGAAAGGACTCTCTGAATATTGCCTTTAACGGTACCTTCTTTCGTGATTTAGCCATGCCTAGATCATGGCGCGCATCTCAAAAAACTCCGTTCGAACACGTTCGCGTGTGCGAGCCGAAGGTTAATCATGGCCTCCTTAACGACGCTATGAATAACACCATCAGTGCTTGGCCCATGTTTAAAAATACAAAAATAGAAGAATCATGGGCAGGCTTAATTGATGTTACACCGGATTCAACGCCGATGATTGACCGTATCAAAACATTGCCTGGGCTGACGGTAGCAACCGGCTTTTCCGGTCATGGTTTTGGTACTGGCCCTGCAGCTGGACAACTGGCTGCAGATATTGTTTCGGATGTCCCCCCCATCGTTGACCCAAGTCCCTATCGGTTTGATCGGTTCTAACGTCTACATGATGGTTCCCTATTAACAAAAGGAACAAAAAAATGAGCAATATCACAAGTTCAGGAACGATAATGACAGCTGACTTATCAGCGACAAATCCAAGTAAATCAAAAATGAGATTGCCAACTATGATGGCGATTTGTATCGGTTTGGTCATTGTACAAGGTTCAATGATCTCAGCGTTACAAGGCATAGGAATCGGCGGTATGGGGTTTATTGCCGCGATGGTCGTAGCGCTCATTCTAGCTCAATTCAACGCCATGAGTTTTTCTGAACTCTCGTTAATGTTCCCGCAAGAAGGAACCTTAGCAACTTATACTCAAAAGGCGATAGGCCACTTTCCCGCTATTGTATCTGTGTTCGCAGGCTATGTTGTGGTGGCTGTACTTGCCATCCCAGTAGAAATGTTCTTAGTCGATGCCATGCTAAGTCAGCTTCTACCAAGCGTATTACCTGAAAATACAATCCCTTTAGTTATCCTATTTGTGTTCACCCTGACTAACTTAATTGGGACAGATGTTTTTGCACGTATTCAAAACATCCTCGCTTTTATCTTGGTTAGCGCGCTTATTCTTACTGGCATTGTTGCCATAACGGGTTCCAACGAACCTCACCCTGTTCTCACTGGAACGACGGTAGACTGGGAATTTGGCGGCGTAATGGATGGCAGTTTTATCGGCTTGGTCGGCTTAGCATTATGGATGATGGTCGGGGTAGAGTTTATTTGCCCTATGATTAAAGAAGTCAAAGATCCTCATAAAAGTATTCCTCGCGCTATGCACTTATCTTTATTTATGATTTTCTTCATCTTCACTGTCTTTGTCTATGGAGCAAGCCTTTACTTAAACGTCGATCAACTCGTCGGTGCACCTCTACCTTTCTTAGATTACGCCAATGCAGTATTTGGCAAAGGTGGACTGATCATTGCGACGGTCATGGGCTTAGCAGCAACCTGCTGCACCATGAATACCGTGCTCGCAGCTGTGCCAAGAATGCTACAAGGTATGGCCGAACAGGGCCAAGCTTTCCCCCAGTTAAAAGCCAAAAACCGCTTCGATGCCCCTTGGGTTGGCATACTCATGATCACAGGTTTAACGACTATTCCCTACTTCGCCTTGGGGATTGATTCGTTAATCACCCTAGTCATTGCCGCCACCACCAGCTGGCTATTGGCTTACATCGTCGCCCACATCAATGTCATCGTATTACGTAAACGTATGCCAAATCACCCTCGCCCATACCGCACACCCTTCTATCCTTTACCACAAATATTGGGCATTGCGGCCATGTTATATGTTGCCTTAAACAACTCACCGTCGCCTGAAATGACCGAGATGGTATACAGCATTACCGGCGGTATATTACTGGTGCTGTGTATTATCGGTGCGATATGGGTGAAATTTTTCATGAAACGAGGCTTGTTTGAGCCTGATAACCAGTAACCTCTAATGGTCCTCCTGTTCATGGCTTAATTTGTCCACTTTAAAAGTGCCAGTGTCACCGCCTCCCAACAAAGACACTGGCGCTTTTTTTAACAATGTTCTGCCATTGGCAAACACCAACCGTTTTCACACATAAAGGACAGTGCCTATGTGGTTTGGCAAAAAGCGCATTCAAATACTAGAAAATGAACTGGCTATAATCCACGCTGAAAAGCGAGTTTTAGAAAAGGAAATCACCAAATTAACAACGGATATTGCCTCACACGAGGCAAAAGCGCTATCGACTCCCCTAACGAAAATCGATGAGCGATTTTTAGCGCCTCAACAAGACATCATTGAAAGTGCCTTGTCTGCGCTCAACCAAATATCTGAATTATTGTTTGAACCAATGAGCGCGTCAGAAGGCAGCAATCAAGATATTGAGCAAAACAAAGAAGTAATCAACAAATTAACCAAAGCACTCGCTGAGATTGCATCCCAAACTCACCTCAGCCTAGAAGATGTCAATGGACTAAAAGACATAGCCAATGAAATCAAAGGCTTCACCGATACGATTCAAAGTATCTCTGAACAAACTAATCTATTGGCATTAAATGCTGCCATTGAAGCCGCACGAGCAGGTGAGCATGGTCGTGGTTTTGCAGTGGTCGCAGACGAAGTGAGAACCTTGGCAACCAAAGCTAAAGATTCCAGCGAGCAGATTTCTGCCCTTGTTCATCGTATCGATAACCGAACACTAAAAGTCAGTCAACAAATAGAGTCACTACACCGCGCTACATTGGATGTCAGTCGATCTTGTAACGACCTAGATACATCTTTTCAAAAAACCGCTGAAAGCTCTCAAACATTAATGGAAGTTGGCTATAAATCCATGGCGTTTGCACACACATCATCAGCGCTTCTTGAACTAAACTGTTGGAAGTCAAACTACCTAATCTCTGCATTAAAAGGCAATATTCAGACACAACCAGTCAACATAAAAGAAACAGCTTTTGGGGATTGGTATTTCAACGGCACAGATAACGAATTCGATTTTAGAAAAACACCGGATTTTATTCGTATTGGTCACGAGTTAGAGCAAATCAATCAACTCACCCAAAAGATGACTCAGACAAGCACAGAAAAGATAGATAACTTAGCCGAATTAGAGAACTGCGTAGTCAAACACATCAAAGCCATTCACCAAGGCTTAAAAGAGTCTCAAAAATTCCTATTCTCGCACCTCTAGTCAAAGGGCTTTTAGCCCTTTGACTCTTTATTCCTAGTAAACAAGCGAGCCTCACTTAAAACACCACATCTTGCGGCACAGTAACAAAAATCGAGTGTCTGACTTCGTTAAACAGAGCTTTACTGCAATGGCCTTCGCCTTCTGTATCCTCCAACAAGACAACGTCACCTGCACCAAATTGACGGGTTTCACCAGACGATACGGTAAATTCACAACGACCTTTGATGATGAACAATAATTGACGCTGCGGTGCTGGGTGCCATTTAAAATCATAGTCACTTGGGGTTTCACGAAACATCATTTCCCCCACTGGAAAACGCGATGACAAAAAACCAATTGGGCCACCATCACGAACATCAACATTCAAATCACCGAAATGGCTCTTGCCCTGATCGTCGTTAAAAATGCGTGTAAATTGCATCGAATATTCCTCTATTTACCGTAAATCATCAGCGTCCACGCAATTTAATTCACTTGCGTTTTCATATTTTTTCTATCGAAGACAACGCCACGAGCCTGCTCGTTTACCGCCATCATAAGCGTCCATGCGATTCGATTGGCTTGCGTATTGTCTCGTTCCTCGACACGTCAACGCCAATTAAACGCATGGAAGCTTTTAGTCGCGTATACATCGAATGCAAACCTACTCACTTAACCCAGAATTACGCCAGAGCGATTCTTCGAGCCTGCTCGGGGAGCGAGGCGTGATACTGGGTAAAGTACAACAGGAGCGAGGCGTGATACTGGGTAAAGTACAACAGGAGCGAGGCGTTACACCGCACACAACCAGCTATTCAGCATAACGCCAGAGCGATTCTTCGAGCCTGCTCGGGGAGCGAGGCGTTATGCGGAGTAGCCACAAACAAACCTTTAGGTTAAATTCTGTAATGTGCGGCTCAACACGGCCAAGGTTACCGCCACATCTGGCGTATCAATGGCTTCCGCTGGGTGATGACTAATGCCTTTATCGCAACGCATAAACAACATGGCCACGGGGCAAATATCGGCCATCGCCATAGCGTCATGTCCCGCGCCAGAGAACAAGGTATGTACGGGAATATTTTGTGTTTCGATAGCATTGCGTAGCACGCTTTGCAATTTTGCGTCACAATGCACGGCGTTGGCGGCGTGGGTCGCTTTACGCTCAATGCGCACATTACGACGAGCCGCAATAGCGTCTAACTCCAGCAAGATTTCGTCTAGTGCTACGTCGCGTTTGTCATCAAATTCACTACGAATATCGAGAGAAAATCCAGTATTACCAGAAATCACATTCACGCCATTGGGTCGATTTTGAATACGTCCCACAGTGGCAACAATGCCATGATTTTGTGCAACTCTTTCTACTGCAAGAATCATTTCACTACTGGCACAAAGGGCATCTTGACGCAGATTCATCGGCACAGTGCCCGCGTGGCCTGCCATGCCCGTGATATTAAATTCAAAGCGTTTTGCCCCTGCGATAGCACTAACCACACCAACGGGCAAATCCAAATCTTCTAGTACTGGCCCTTGCTCAATGTGCAGTTCAAGGTATCCAAGCAAGTTATCCGTTGAAATAGCGGCATTGGGAATGCTCGCAAAGTCCGAACCGAAATCTTTAAGCGCTTGTGCTAAACTAATACCGTCGCTGTCTTTTAAATCCGCCCAACTGCTTGGCCATTGACCTGTCAGCGCACGACTGCCTAACAAGGTCGAACTAAAACGCGTGCCTTCTTCGTCACCAAATCCCACCACATCAAGGTGAAAAGGCAGACGAATACCTGCTTGGTTCATCGCTGCAATCAAGGTAACAGGCGTAATCACCCCTAACATGCCGTCATATTGACCGCCGTTTGGTACGGTATCCAAATGGCTGCCCATGATAAAACGCGGCGCGTCTAGGTTAGCCGCTTGCCAGCGCCCCCAGAGATTCCCCGCTTCGTCTTGCCATGTTTGCATGCCTGCGTCTTGCATCCAGCCGCCTACCAATCCATTGGCTTGTTTGTGTTCTTTGGTGAGATAACGACGATCTAGGCAATCATCGCTTTGACTGATTTTGCCAAGTTCGTCACAGCGGTCCATGACCAACTGAGCGAGATTGTTATAATCAATCTTTAGACTGTCAATTCCTAGACCACCATTCATCACTTTTTCTCCACTGTAAACAGCCATCGCTGCATCCACAGCAGCACCTGCTGGTAAAGCAAATCCTGCACGGCGCAGCACGGTTTCAAGCGACTGCAAGGTGTGCAATACCGCATCTTGGCGAGCGTTATAGCCCATGGTGCCGATACGCCAAACCTTGCCTTTTAATGGACCAAAGCTGGTACCAATTTCGATGTTAAAGATGGTCAATAAGTCATGACGAATTTTTTCACCATCAACATTAGCTGGGATATGAATTCCCACCACATTGCTCATTTTATGCTTCAAATTACCAAATGGTTGTAAGCCCATCGCCTGCACGCCTTTTAACATGGCTTCACCCGCTAACCGATGACGCTGGATGACCGCGTCTTGGCCTTCACTCAGCAATTGAATGGCACATTCGCGGGAACCAAACAACATGGTCGCAGCTTCAGTATGATGGTTCAGACGCTCTTCGCCCCAATAATCCATGATCATGGGTAGATCAAAATAGTTCGAGCGAATACGCATACCAGACGAACCTTGGTGATGCGCGTCACGAATTCCCGCTTCCACATGAGCACGTTTGCGTACACAAGACACAAAACGATCACTTAGCGTAATCGGAGCGCTGCCTGATGGACCGCCAAGACATTTTTGCAATCCCACCGTCACCGCGTCGATTTTCCACGCGTCGACTTCCAATGGATTACCGCCGATAGAAGCGGTGGCATCGGTGTAAAACAACACGTCATGGGCACGACAAATATCACCCAACTCTTCTAATGGCTGAAACATGGTGGTCGACGTATCGCCTTGTACAATCGCCAACAATTTTGGTCGTACTTTTTTGATCGCGTCTTCAATTTGCTGCGGATCAAATACTTCGCCCCAGGGCACTTCGATGGTGTGAACCTCGGCATCGGCGCGTTCAGCAATTTCCGCCAACAAATGACCAAAGCGACCAAAAATAGGAATCAACACTTTATCGCCCGGTTCTAAACAAGACACCAAAGCGGCTTCGATGCCAGCACGAGACGTACCATCGATCAAAAAGGTTTGTTGGTTCTTGGTATTAAACACGCGACGATACAACTCCATGACTTCATTCATGTAACTGGTCATGGTGGGATCGTATTGCCCTACCAACTGAGTCGACATAGCAGACAACACACGTGGATAGCAGTTAATCGGGCCTGGCCCATTAATAGTCTGGGTGGAAAAGAAAGCGGCTGCATGAATAATCTCCTAACCTAACACTTGATAAAGCATTTTTACGCCAGTGAAAATCAACACCACTGCGAAGACCTTCTTCAATTTAGCGGCGTCTAAACGTTGGGCTAATCCCGCGCCAACTGGTGCAAACAATACCGTCAGCGGAATAATGCAGGCGGCGCCAATAAGATTCACTAACCCCACGGTTCCGTAAGGAGAATCTTCTGGGCTTTGTCCGAAAATCAACATGGTCAAAGCCGCAGGCAAGGAAATGATCAAACCCACCGCAGCCGCTGTTCCAACCGCACGGTGTGCTGGATAATTACAGAAAGTCAGCAAAGGAACGGTTAACGTACCACCACCAATGCCCACCATAGAGCTAAAAAAGCCCACACAGGTGGCCATCACACCCTGGCCTGCATTACCCGGTAAGGATTTGAACAGACTGTCTTTTTTACCTAACAGCATATTTAACGCAGACAAGGTAGCAATAATACCGAATAGTAACGTCAGCCATTCGCCATCAACGCGTGTCACAACAAAGCTGCCAATCATCACGCCTAAGAAGACAAAAAAGCCCCAACGCTTCAATAAGTCGAAATCCACATTACCTTTGGCTTTATGCGAACGAATAGAGCTGATCGACGTGGGAACTATGGTGGCCAATGACGTGGCCGTCGCCACCAACATAGCCGTATCCGCACTAACACCTAACCCTTGATACAAGAAAAACAATACCGGCACGATAACAATACCACCGCCAACGCCTAACAAACCGGCTAAAATCCCGCCCACCACACCGGTGGCCATCATGGCGAGAATCATGGAATAGTTTTCCATTATGAATGACATCTTTCTGTTTGCTCCTAAGTGAGATTGTTACGTAAAAAAGTATGACTAACGAACCGTGCTATTAACGCAAAGCACCACTAATGGCAGAACCATCACTGCGTGGATCTGTCGCCGCATCGGTATGACCATCTTGATGCAGCACAACCGCACCGGCGTGACCCATTAATTCATTACACGCATCGACGATCACCAAATCGTGTCCACGTGCGACCAATTCTTCGGCGGCGATATCAGCAAAGTCTCGTTCGATCTTTAAATTATGACTGACATCACCCCAGGTTCGACCAAGCAACCAACGACCTTCGCTGATGGCTTGATCCAACGGCAGATTGTGATACACATAACGACTAAACAGGGCCGCTTGCGTCTGTGGCTGACCTTCGCCCCCCATGGTGCCGTAACTCAGGCGACGACCGTCGTTTAACTCGGCAAACGCCGGATTTAACGTATGAAAAGGTTTGAGGTTTGGACCAAGCTCTTGCAATGAGCCTTTTTCCAGTGAAAACGACGAGCCACGGTTGTTCCATACAATGCCAGTGGCAGGACTCACCACGCCACTGCCGAATTCCCAATACAAACTCTGAATGTAGCTGACCATGCGACCTTCACTGTCACAGGCGCCCATCCAAATGGTGTCGCCCTGTTTGGCTTGATGCGGCCAAGGTTGCGCACGCTCTAAGGCAATCTCGTGACACATTTTTTCCAGTTGCTCATCATCCAGCAAGGACGCCAAATCCATTGCTAAACGCGATTCGTCAGTGACAAATTGATTACGGGCAATAAAGGCTTGCTTGGTGCATTCAATCAACAAATGCGCCATGTCTGTGGCGGTTTTGCCCTGTGTATAAAGCTTGTCATACAAAGCCAAGATCAATAACGACGCGATGCCTTGCGTCGGTGCAGGCAAGTTATACAGAGTGCCAACGCTGGTTTTGACCTGCAAAGGTTCTACACGTTTTGCCTGATAAGAATGAAAGTCCGCCAAACGAATCGGCGAGCCTGCGGTCGCCAAATCTTTTGCCAAACGTGCAGCAATATCGCCATGATAAAAATCGTCTAAACCTTTTTCAGCAAGCTGTTCCAGCGTGTTTGCCAACACCGGCAAGGTCAATGTATCGCCTTCACGGTAAAGGCTGCCGCCTTTCAAAAACGACGAAGCAAAACCCTGCACACTGACCAAATCAGCAAAGGTTTTCTTACTGGCGTCAACGTAGGTTTTCGTCACCTCACTGCCGTTTTTCGCTAATTGAATGGCATCATCCAGCAAGGTCGATAAAGGCATGTTTTGTGCGTTGGAGACGGCTTGCCAAGCTTGGCTCACCGCCAAGGCTTCTTGCCAACCCGCTACAGCGCCAGCCATAGTCAAAGCGGCCTTCCCACCACGAGCGGGAATACTGTCGTGACCGCAGTAAAATTCCAGTGTCGCTAACTCCGCTGCTTTACCAGACGCATCTATGCCAAGCGGCGCTTTGCCTGGTTCACTGATCAACCAAAAACCGTCGCCACCCAAGCCATTCATATGCGGATACACCACGGCAATCGTCGCCGCAGCAGCCACCATGGCCTCTATCGCGGTACCGCCTTGCTCAAGGATTTTTTGCCCCGCTTCCGTAGCTTTAAAGTGCGGCGCCGTAAACGCTATCTCGTTCTTTTTCATGACGCTACTCCATTAAGGTTTTTGCGAATTCAATCAGCGCCAAATCTGTGCCTTTTGAGCTCCACTAAAGACAAGCCACAGGGCGCACCATCTAAAGTACAAACAGGTAAATGTAACTGTGGAAGACCCGCTAACCCAGCAATGGCAGTAATGTCCATCAACTGATTACGATAGGCCGCAAGTTCCTCATCAGCGGCTGTAAACAAAGGCGCTAAGCCTGGTGTGGTCGGGATAATAAGCACCGACCCTTCTATTTCGCTTTCAAGCCAATCTGTGAAACGCTGTCTTTGTTGTTGCGCTACCGCAATATCCGCCTCAGAAAGGTGTTTGCACCAATCAAAGCGTAATTGAATATCAGGGGCAAAAACCGCGCGATCTTTATCCAAACCGGAGACATCATTTACCCACTTGCCATGTTCGTGCCAAATCTCGGCGCCTTGCAAGGTGCGGAATGTCTCACTGGTTTTCCATGCTTTTGTGTCAATGAGGATAGACGCTTCTTTGGGAAAACAACCGTGTTCACGCCATGTTTGCAGCTGAGCTTTTAGTTCTTTTACATGCGCCACTTGATCCATTAAATTCTTTGCAATCAAGACGTTAGTAAATTCTCTTGGTGGCTTACTTTTCAACAGAATACTGGCGGTTTTGGCCAGCGTGGTTAAGTCCTTGGTAAGCCAACCCACCGTATCAAATGACGGTGCCAGCGCCACCATGTTATCCGATGGAATCACCCCATGCGTCGGACGCAATCCGAATAATCCGTTGTAGCTTGCTGGCACACGAATCGAACCACCGGTGTCTGTTCCTAAACCAATATCAGCAAGGCCTGACGCCACCGCCACCGCCGAACCCGATGACGAGCCACCTGGGAGACGATCTGGTGTCATCGGATTTGAGGGTGTTCCGTAATGAATATTCTGACCGTTGAGGCTGTACGCCAACTCGTCCGTCATGGTTTTACCGCAAAAATTGGCCCCAGCATTAAGCAAAGCAGTGACACTTGACGCGGTTTTTGTCGGAATCGGATGAGTCGCAAGCCAAGTAGGATTTCCCGCAGAAGTCGGCAGCCCCGCCATATGAAACAAGTCTTTCACCGCCAAACGTAAACCGCTTAACGATAAAGCATTATCAGTGACCGCAGACTCACTCCAGACGGCGTTGGAGAGTGTCAAAAAAGGATTGTCTACCATGAAATGTTTCATATGTCCTCCGCTTGATTAATACATATGAAACAATCGTTTCACCAATCTGTCAACTGAAACAAAAAAAATAAATCTATTTTTCCTATCGCCCTGTCGCAAAACCACTCCGAATGGTGCCCTACAAAAAACATCGCGACGTTTGTGCAGTAAGCTGAAGAGGATTTCCCCCTAAGAAATTAAGGTTCGAGCTCGTCCAAATCTTCATACAATGCTGAAATCGCCTGCGTCTGACGGCCCGCCGCATCGCCTCGAAAACCAAACACGCGATTGCACAACATTGAGATTAGACTCATTGGCGCGGCATAACTATCGAACGGGCTTTCATTACCAAGATGGCAGACGAGTACATGAGAGACTTGTTGATTATAAATCTGTCCTGTTGGATCAGTAATCAACACCGTGGTTCGGCCTTGCAAGGCTTCAACGATTTTTTTGAATTGACGAGTACGGCGCCTAAAACCTAATAAGACAATCACTTCATCATCGAGAATATCGTGTAGATCTTCCCCTAATGTTTGACCCGGTTGCGGCAGCAAACGAACGGAATGACGCACTTGTTGCAGCTGCTGACGAAAATGCAACGCCAACGGATACGCATTACGAAAACCAATCAAGGTGACGCGTTTCGCATTGGCCAAGCGCTCGCTGATCTCATTGAGGGTATCTGGTCGCAAGCCTTCAAAGGTTAAAGACAAATTTTTAAGCTCTTGCGCCGTTTGATCCAAGGACGAACCTTGAGTAAAAATCGGCACACCACTTTCGCGCAATGCCAATTGCGCCTGCTTCGCACCTTGTTGGGAATCATAACCCAGTTGACGAAAAAAACGACTTACGGTCGCTTTTGACGTATTGGTATTTTCCGCAATCTCTGCGGATGTTTGACTCACAATCGCCAAAGGATTTTGTTGTAAATAGTTTGCTATGGACCGCGCTGATGGAGACAGTGTTGGGTAAGTCTGCTCGATCAGGGATAGCACATCCTGCTTTGTCGCCACGTATTAACCTCAATTCGGAAATATTTTGCTCTACGGTAATGGATTATCATTCTTCTGCCAACTTAGATTATCGACTTTAGGCGCCTTAGAGATTGTTGCACCAAAAAATCAACTTCGCCCTATATTGGCGCACAATATAAAAACAGAACGCCCTATTTCATTGCTTAGCCTTGTCGTAATCGAGCTTGATAACGAGGCACTTTCCGTCTTATTTGCTGTTATTTGTTACATAAATCAATAGTTAAGAAACTTTTGTTTCATGTTGGCATGGGTGTTGCAAATTGTGTTTCAGGCATTCACAAACACAAATAGGAACCCCTCTATGAAAAGATTGAGCAAACTACTCAGCAAAACCCTAATCATCGCAGCGAGCTTTAGCGCACTCAGTGCCAATGCTGACGTACTGCAGGATATAAAAGACCGCAACTTGATTCGTATTGCCGTGCCGCAAGACTTCCCGCCATTTGGTTCAATTGGTACAGACCTAAAACCGCAAGGTATTGATGTGGACATGGCCAATTACATCGCGAAGGAAATGGGCGTAAAAATCGAAATCGTTCCCGTCACCAGTGCCAACCGTATTCCTTACCTACAAACCCAAAAAGTCGATTTGGTGATTTCTAGCCTTGGTAAAAACCCAGAGCGCGAAAAAGCCATCGATTTTTCGACGCCTTATGCGCCTTTCTTTTTAGGCGTGTTTGGTTCTAAAGATGTGGCCGTCACCAAAGTAGACGACCTGGCCGATAAAACAGTGGGCGTCACTCGCGGTTCAGTGGAAGATTTAGAGTTGGAAAAGAACGCGCCAAAGTCGGTGAACATCCGTCGCTTTGAAGACAACAATACCACGCTAACCGCTTATTTATCTGGTCAAGTAAACTTAATCGCTACGGGTAATTTAGTGGCAGCTGAGATTGCGAATCGTCAGCCACAACGTGCCCCTGAAAACAAATTTATGCTGAAAAACTCGCCTTGCTACATCGGCATGGCCAAAGGTGAAACGGCTTTACAGGCCAAAGTAAACGAGTTAATTCAAGCGGCGTTAGCATCTGGTGAACTTAATAACATTTCCATGAAATGGTTAAAAGCACCATTACCTGAAGGCTTCGGCGCATAAGGGTTTCGTTATGTTGTATTTCTCTGATCTATTGCAATACAGCGACGTGTTCTTCAGTGGTTTAAAAACCACTGTTGAGCCTCACTGTACTGACGACGATCTTGGGAGTGGCATTGGGTACGGTCTGCGCGACCGTACGCCAATACGGCAACCGAGCCAGTCAACGCGTTGTCAGTGTGTATGTGAGAGCTCATCCGTAACACGCCGTTCATAGTGCAATTATTCTTTATCTTTTTCGGCCTTCCCGCCATTGGCATGATGTTATCGCCATGGCAAGCCAGCATGATCGCTCTCACGATTAACCTTGGCGCGTACAGCACTGAAATCATCCGCGCAGGCCTTGCCAGCATTTCAAAAGGTCAAGTGGAAGCCGCAAAGGTATTGGGTTTGAACTTTCGCCAAACCCTGACTCGAGTGATCTTCATTCCGGCATTTGAAAAAATTTACCCAGCACTCACCAGCCAATGCATTATCGTTATGCTGGGTTCTGCGGTGATCTCTCAGATCTCGGTGCAAGACTTAACCTACGCTGCCAACTTGGTGCAATCACGTAACTTCCGCGCATTTGAAAGCTACTTGGTAACAGCCTTGTTGTACCTTGGTTTGTCTATTCTGTTGAGGTTTGCTTTCAACGCACTAGGAAAACGCCTATTTGCTTATCGAACGTCAAATTAACAAGCATTCAATAAGTAAAATGAGGGAAACTCAATGATCGAATTTTCTAACTACGACATTCTGCGCAATCTACTCTTTGCGACACAATGGACCATTTTATTATCACTCGCCGCGTTTATCGGCGGTACCACTGTCGCACTGACATTAACCGCCATGCGTTTGACGCGTAATCCAGTTATGCAACGTATTGTAAAAATCTATGTGGAACTGTTTCAAGGCACACCGCTACTGATGCAGATGTTCTTGTGCTTCTTTGGTTTATCCATGCTGGGTTATGAAATTTCCGCTTGGAGTGCGGCGATTTTGTCGCTGACGTTTTTTACCAGTGCTTTTCTAGTGGAAATCTGGCGTGGCTGTATCGACACATTACCAAAAGGCCAATGGGAAGCCAGTCGTTGTTTGGGTTTGAGCTTCTTACAAACCTTGCGCTTTATTATCTTGCCACAAGCGATTCGTGTGGCGACAGCACCAACGGTCGGCTTTTCAGTGCAAGTCATTAAAGGCACAGCATTGGCATCGGTGATTGGTTTTGTCGAACTGACTAAAGTCGGCACCATGCTAAACAACGCAACTTTTGAGCCATTCAAAATATTCACACTGGTCGCGCTGATTTATTTCATGCTCTGTTATCCACTGTCTTTGTACAGCAAGCATCTGGAGAAAAAATTCAATGTCTCTCGTTAACTTACATCAAGTCCATAAATACTATGGCGATCACCATGTGCTCAAAGGCATCGATCTAGTCATCAAAGCTGGCGAAGTGGTGTCTATTATCGGCAAAAGTGGCTCTGGCAAAAGCACTCTATTGCGCTGTATTAATGGCTTAGAACAATACCAAGAAGGCGGTATTACCGTTGATGGCAAAGAAGTCACCACAGAAGACATTCAGGTGCGTCGTCTTGCCCTAAGCGTGGGTATGATTTTCCAAAACTTCAACCTATTCCCACATATGACGGTGGGCGAAAACGTCATGCTTGCACCGACGATTGTGTTGAAGAAAAGCAAAGCCGAAGCCGAAGCCACCGCTCGCGCCATGTTAGAGAAAGTAGGACTGGCAGAGAAATTCGACAGCTACCCAGAAAAGCTTTCTGGCGGTCAGCAACAACGTGTCGCCATCGCCCGCGCCTTAGCGATGTCTCCCAAGGTATTGCTGTGCGACGAAATCACCTCGGCCCTCGATCCTGAATTGGTTGGTGAAGTATTAAAAGTACTCGAGCAACTAGCAAAAGAAGGCATCACCTTAGTACTGGTTACTCATGAAATGAACTTCGCCCGCGACGTCGGCAGCCGAGTTGTCTTCATGCACCAAGGCAAAGTCTGGGAACAAGGCGACCCAAAAACCGTCTTATCCAACCCACAGACCGACGAACTGAAACAGTTTATGGGGGCTGTGCTTTAGTTTTCGACCTCTTAACATAATTCCAAAAAAGCCAGTTTTTTCTCTTAATGTAAGAGAAAAACTGGCTTTTTCACTTGGGTAGTTCAAATTAGTAATAGAAGATCAGATTAGTATTCAAACAGAAATCTGTTTTGCTGCCTTAGTAAATTGCATGCCTTTAACAACAATACGTTTAGTAACACCTCTCCATAAAAAGCTTCCATCAATGATATCAACACATTGGAAGTCTGTTTTTGAATTATAACAATGAGACAATTTAGTTTTAATCTCTTGAGTATCTCTATTAAAAAAATCGGTTGGATTGGGGTATTTTTTTGAATATTTTCTATCAGATGTCCAAACAAAAAACACCCAGCCATGATAACCAACATATTCATTGAAATTTAGCTGTGATCCATGAAGTTTATTCACTAATAAGTCAAGCCAATTTACTTTATGGCTTAACAAATATTTAGGATAAACTACTTTCACTTCTATATGCTCAAGCAATTTCTCAGTGCCATTCTTATCCCATTGATAAATAGACAAGTCTCTTTTCTTATCTTCGTTATAAATAAACTCATTCTTTTCACTAAATACACCAGTGCCAGCTTCGAAATTCAAAATTTTACATAATTCATTGCATAGCCAAAGCTCGCATGCTGAGAAATTAAACTGGTAAAGATACTGTTCTGAATTTTTCATTATATGTTTAATTGCATCATCGAACGCAACACTTGCATCGGCCATCTTCTATTCCTTTAATATATTCATATCTTTATGAGCATTCTCTTTTTTTAACCTAAAACTAATAAATATCTCATCCTACACATTGAAAAAAGTGTGTATCGATAGCAATAGGCTCAAATCTAATATCCATCTAGATACCCTCCATCAGGCATGATCCAAACCCTATTGAGTGACTGTTGATATGTCTAATACGAATCTATTAACTACGCAGCATGTCCTTTAATTTTGGAGAACAGGGTATCCAGCTCTGACTCAGAATTAATGACTTGGCTTTCACTTGCTTTAGTTATGCTCGTCAACATCAAAAGATTCTCTATCAAACAAGGTAATATAATCACTTTCTGCAAACAGCCTTACAAAGATAGATAGCGTAATCTCGTCTTGATCATTAGGTAGTTTTTCAAGTTCGGCATCAATATTCAAACGGTAGCTTTTAGGCTTTTCCAACTGCATTTTCTCTTGCAAAGCTTGAAAGTTATGAACAGCCTCATCTGATAGAACAAACTCATATTCCGTAAGTTCCGTCGCCGATGTAAACCAGTTGTTGTCATCTTTATGAATATTTTTAATAGAGAGAACCTTCAATGGATAATCAAAAACTAGCCATCCAGTCGATGTTTCTAAATTCAATGATAACGCTGTTTTGGATATGTCTATTTCAACCGGTTTATCGATCTGAATTCGACTTCTCAATTCATGTGGGTTTAAGCTTAAAAAACTATTTTCATCAAAGGCACTCAGTCTAAGCATGCTTCCTAATGGAACATGAGAGCAGCCAAAAAGCAGGAGGCAAATCATCACAGCTATTGTCTTTTTCAAATCAATTCCTTTTTAAAATAAATATGTTATCGCTTAAAAAGCGGCCAGCACAGTGAGATGTTCATCCGTTAGCTGATACCCCAGCCATTCACTCTTAGGCTTTGCGCCTAGTGATTCATAGAAGTCGATAGCGGGTTTATTGCAATCCAAAACGTTCCATTCAAACCTTTCGCAGCCATTCACAATAGCAATTCCTGCCAAATGTTTTAGCAAGGCTTTGCCTGCGCCACTATCTCGCTCCGACGGTGCAACATACAAATTTTCAAGATATAGGCCATGTTTTCCTATCCATGTGGAATAATTGAAAAAATACACCGCAAAGCCAATTGGATGCCCTTATTCCTCACAGATTATGGCTTTTATTGTGAAATATTCGGAAAAATAAAAGATGCAATTGTCTGCTCGGTGGCCAGGACTTCATGTTCCGCTTTTTCATAAGCGGCCAACTCTTTAACAAATCTAAGAATGATGCTTGAATCACCTCGATTGGCGTCACGTATTAACACTGTCATAAAACTCCTTTTCAAACATCGGATTCAAGAATAAATAAATTGTTACTCAGCCCCATGACAAACAACACAAACCTTATTGCCATCTAAGTCTCTAAAATAAGCACCAAAATAACTTTCATGGTATTCGCTGCGCAGTCCGGGACGGCCTTCACATGTGGCACCGTTTTCAATAGCTAAATCGTAGGCTGCCGTGACGGTGGCTCTATCTTTCGCACTGAAGGCAATCATTTGTCCATTGCCAGCATCGTGTGCTTCACCATTAAAGGGTTTGCTGATAACGAATAAAGGTCGACCGTTTGAGCTATCGCTATTCCAACCAGCCCAAGGTTTGTCTCGATCACAAAAACGCTCTTGTATGGCCAAACAAGCCATTAGCTTACTGTAAAAACCATAAGCTCGTTCGAAATCACTTACACCGTAATAAATATGCGAAAACATGTTATTCCTTTTTACATTAGATAGACTGTCTAGGAATTGAATCATAACAGCCATCGAATCCTAAATTTGCTCTTTAAAATGAGCAATCTTTATATCCTAAGATCCTACTTCGGAAATTTGGATAAAAGACTTTTATGTCGATCTTTCGCGTTTTCTCTTACTGCCTTGTAGATGTGCTCACAAAAGTGATCTTAATTTGAATCGACAGCGTATAAATTAAATTTATTGGAGTGGATGAAAGACACAAGTATCGTTTGCTTTTATTCATACTGGACTCGTATTTTGACACGAAACGACAAATACAGAATCCTTTCTCATAATTTTATCAGTGAATTTTATAGGCTTTTCAGATAAGGTCATAGTGTGTCTAAACAAGTCAAAATGTGCTTATTTCGTAACGGCACTCTTAATTCAACTAGGATACGCTATCATTTTTAGCATCGGCCATTTTAACGGGACGAGACATGGAATATGACAAAAGAGATCATTGAAACACGCAAAATTACGAGTGACGAGGCAGCACAATGCGCGTCGGAAGCGATTCAAATCATAGGTTCCATCCAACCACACGGGTTTCAGTTAGTCCTTGATGCGGACACTTTACAGATTGTCCAACATTCCAGTAACACCTTGGATATTTTAACAGCGGCTTCGTCAGCTAGCCGCTATCCTGAGCTGATCGGTAGTCACATTACTCAATGGGTTGAATTCTCCGATATCAAATCTATCGCACATTTGTCGTCTAAAAAATCGGTGGTGCTTGAAATCAAAGAATCAGGCCTTGTTAAATCATCCGATTGGGGCTGTTTTGCCCACCGAGCTGACGGTTGGATCAGTTTAGAGTTTTCACCCAATACGGGGTCTGAGTACGATAGCCGTGTCTTATTATCACAAATTGATAATATGGTGGCCTTGCTCAAATCGTCCCATGATGAAACAGCTCTGTTCCAAACATTAGTCGGTCAATTACAAAAATATACACAATACGACCGAGTGATGATGTACCGCTTTTTACCCGATTGGTCTGGAGAAGTGGTCGCCGAAGCGGTCTCTGAACGTGAAGAGATAAAATACAAAGGGCTGCGTTTCCCTGCGGAGGACATACCCAAACAAGCACGGGAGGCTCTATACACTCAGCCCTATTCGCCTTTTTGCCGATATAGATGCCAAGCCATGCCCACTAGAGCCAGCGCTCTTACCAAATGGGCAACCTCTCAATCAAAGCTTGTCTATTTTGAGAAGTATGTCACCGGTACATCGCCACTATCTCAAAAATATGCAGGTAAGTGCTTCATTATCGCTTTCGATAAAAAAGGCGACACACTGTGGGGCATGGTCGTTTGTCACCATAATGATGCTCCAAAGTGCCAACCAATGACGTCGTGTCACAACTTCGTATTTCAGGGGAATTGTTCAGTGAAATCATCACCTCGTATCTAATCCCTGCTGAAAAAATCAAACGCCTGACCTACCTAATGAACGCGCAATCTTATATTGAAGCATCATTCAATCAGGCAAAAATGGCCAATATCTCGGCCGCTCTATTTGAGTCTGTTTTACTTAAAATACAAACCATCACTCATTATCATTTTATTGGTATTATCTACAGAGAACAGTCTTATATCCTAGAAGGAAGTTCTTTTTTACGTCTTGGCGATCAAACTATCGAGGCATTAAAAAATCTGTTCTCAACACAAGATGCCATTTACTTTCAGTCCGAAAAACTCCATCAAGAAAAAGGCGAAATCCCAGGTCTGCATAGCATGGTCGGGATTGCCATGATAAGGGCAAAAGTGCCCAATGATTTTTATGTCTTTATTGGCAAAGAGGAAGTCGCTAAGAGCATTCAATGGGGAGGCGCACCACAAACCGTCAACATTGTGATCGAAAACAATGAAAGACACTTAGAGCCTAGAAGTTCATTTGCGTTATGGCGCCAAAATATCGCTGGTGAAAGCTCCCCTTGGCAAGAACAAGACCGACACTTATTAGAAATCATTTTTAACGCAGGGAAGGATTTTTTAGTACCAAACACAGTCAAATGCGCATCAACCAACTCGAGCAAAGTGTCTATTTTGACTCCCTAACGGGATTGGCAAATCGAGAACATCTACGGTCTTTTATCGAAGGATTGAAGGAACAAAAACACATTACTCATGTTTCTGTTCTTTTTATCGATCTGGATAATTTTAAAGACGTTAATGATTTCATGGGCCATGAAACAGGAGACAGGCTACTCATCACCATCGCGCAAAGACTAAACGAATGTGCAACCGCCAACGATTTAGTGGCACGTTTAGGTGGCGATGAATTCGTAGTGGTTCTAACACATCAAGTACTGCCAGACCCAACCTTAGCCGAACTGATTGCCGATAAAATTATTCAGCGTATTGGTGAGCCAATTTTGGATAATGCACACACCTTAGTGATTACACCGAGCATGGGCATCATATCGGAAGACGTCAAAATGCTTGATTTTAACGAAACGCTCAAACAAGCCGATATTGCGATGTACTCCGCAAAAAACAAAGGCAAGAATCGTTTCCATATTTTCGATCACAAAGACCAAGACCTATTCAATAAAAAAACCATCTTAACAATGGACTTACGTGATTGCATTGCCGAGAACAGTTTAGACATTCATTTTCAACCGCAAATGAATGCTCAACAACACGTCGTTGGTGTAGAAGTATTGGCACGCTGGAAGCATGAAAAATTTGGTTTTGTCAGTCCAGACGTCTTTATTGAAATCGCGGAAAAAAATAACCTTATTTATCCACTTGGTTTGCAAATAATAGACAAAGCTTGTTTTCAACTTGCCAAATGGTTTAAAAGAAAACCATCCGTTGATTTCAAGACACTGTCTTTAAATATCAGTCCTATTCAATTAATTGAGCCAAAATTTGAAAAAGACCTACTGAATCTCCTAGAAAAACATAATATTCCGGCAGAAATGATTTGTTTAGAAATCACCGAGTCTGTTTTCATGAAAAACTATCAAACAGCTATTACTGCTTTAAACAATTTAAGGGAACATGGTATTACTATTTCTCTTGATGATTTTGGTACAGGGTTTTCCTCTCTCAATTCACTATGGAAGCTCCCCATTGATGAAGTCAAAATAGATAAATCCTTTGTTTCTAGTATGAGTAAAGACGATAGCTTATTCACCATGGTAGAGAGCGTTATCTCCCTCTGTAAAAAACTTAACTTAGAAGTGGTCGCGGAAGGTGTTGAACACAGTATCGAGTTCAATATTTTAAAAGGCTTAGACTGCAATATTTATCAAGGTTACCTATTCAGTAAACCGCTACCTGCAGACCTGTTTGAGAAAACATTCCTGGATAAATAAAGACGTGCCTCTGGAAACAACATGTTTCCAGAGGCTTTTTTAAAGTGAACTCAATCGTTCACACCCAATATCTTCATGATCCAACCCAAATACAGACGACCAAGACCACTCCCCAGGATTAAGCACAAAGCCATAATTGAGTGTTAAGCCGGATTCAATTTTGATGTCCCCCAATTTAGCATCGCTTTGATCAGTGATGACATAGTCTTCACTGACCACTTCATCGCCGCCAATCAGTTTTTCTACCACCTTGTCTGAGTAAATAAACAGTCGAATGGGTTCAATAGATTGAATGCCAATACTGTCGCCCCCGAAGTCTCCCGCAGCGAATCGAATCGGAGCAGAAACACAGCGGTAATTATCTGTTTGGGCTGTATTTCTTTTCACAATAAGCTCACCTTTCCCTGCGATACCTCGAAGTGACATTAATGTACCAACTTTCGGCGACTCAATGTAAACCACGGCTTTTTTGCCATCTGAAAATGTCAAATTACTCTGATCCACGTTTTTTGCTTCACGGCTGCAGGCAGAAACCGATAAAAGTAGCAAGATTGAGCATAACATGGTGGATAAGTGGGGTAAGTTATTAACATCTTTCATGTTTGGCTCCTGTTTATAGCATCAGATTGTTTTGTCGATAATGTCCAAAATCGCTGTCTAGCTCACTTGGTAAAGCCAATAACACCAGCAAAACAAGCATGCCTATCGCGGGAATCAAAACCACCAGCAACCACCAAGCGGAGCGGTTAGTGTCATGTAATCTACGTACAGTCAGAGACAGCATGGGTAAAAAAACTAACACGCTATAAAGCGCTTCTATTTGCCACGTGGCTTGAAAAAAGATTTCCAACAAGACAAACACTAGCGAGATCACACCATTCACCAAAAAGAACATCCAAAATGCTTCCAGTGATGCTCTTCCTGAAAATTGTGCATAACGTTTCCACGCATCCAGATACCCGTTCATACTTTTCTCCTTTTATTAACCCAAAGTGATACTGAAGGCTTAAAGTACGTTGCGAATAAAAAATTCGCGTCCTAAATCAGGTTTGAGGACGTTCTTGATAAGGATCTAGGACATAATACAGATCTGAGCGGTAAAAAAATGGAGCCAAAATGATCGCTATTCCCTTACCTTTTGTGATTGCCCTATTGTTGTCTATCTTGGCGATTTTGTTGTTCATTCGCCGAGAAGAAACGACGCAATCGGCGTTTGTTTTTATCGCCTTATGTGCGCTTACAACGACCGTGGTAGGATTACGTTGGACGTTTGATTATTCACTCTTTCGTCTTATTCAACCCATCTTGGCATCGTGTATTCCCGTTACGGCTTGGTACTGTTTTTCAAATGCCCACCAACGCCATAAACTGAAAGTTTGGCATTTATTGCCGCCTGTTTTTGTCACCTTGGCGTCTTTTACCTATCCGTTTTGGCGGCCGCCTTTGGACCCAGTGTTAACGCTGCTTTATGTGGGTTATGGCGTTGCGCTGATTCGAGCGTCTTTCAAAGCGTCAAACCTTCCTGAACAAGTACGCTTATCGGATATCGACAATGCTCTAAAAGCCGAGCGGATTGCAGGCATCATGTTGTTAATGTCCGCTATGATTGATGGTGCTTTGGCGGTCGATTTTTCTTTTTTTGCTGGCGAACATGCGCTGATCATCCTCTCTATTGGTCATGCGGTATTGCTGCCAGTGCTGGCGACCGCTGTCATTATGATGAGCCTCAGTATCGCACCCAGTGTTAACGAAACGTCTGATCAGCATGAAAAACAAACGCCCGTAGAAGAATCAAAAGACAAAAATCCGCATCCATTAACCGACGATGAAGTAAAAGACATAGTACACAAAATAGAAGTACTGCTTAGCACCAAAGAAGTGTTTCTCGATCCTGATTTAACCCTCGATAGACTCGCTAGAAAAGCCTGTATTCCAGCCCGTCAGATATCTGCTGCCATCAACCAAGTTTACGGACGCAATATCTCACAAGTGGTGAACGAACATCGTATTGAACGGGCCAAAACACTGCTACTGACGACCGACAAAGCCATCACCCAAATTTATATGGATTCTGGCTTTCAGACGAAATCTAACTTTCATCGAGAGTTTTCTCGGGTGACACAACAGACGCCGAGCGCCTTTCGGCGCGCAAATATGAAAAGCTAGAATGCTTGGATAAATCGAATGATGTCTTGATACATCACTTGATGAAGGTCATCCCGAGATTGTCCATTACCGTCTTGGCAAACAATACCATCGCCCGGTTCTTCCTCTTCTATCATCTCAATGGCGCCGGGCTTGCAGAGTTGCATAAAACTAAAGTGCGCCGCGTCTGGATAGACAATGTATTGACGATTATTCGAAGGGATATACTGTGCGAGAAAACCAGACTCTTCCGCTTGTGGTAAATCGCCAATATCAACGCCTGCGGCTAGGATCAATGTGGGTGTAGTTAGAACCCGTAAACTCTGACGGGAAAAGCTTCTCGCCAAGCCCAAATCCAAGGAAATAACTCGCTTGATTCGCGCATCTTTTAAACTGCCAGTCTGCTCGCCAATTTGTGGTTGATCCAAGCCCAGTTCAGGCATCAAACCACACATTCGAGGATTATTTTTAAGCACGCATTCGTGCTTTAGTTGGTCACGATCAAATTGCGCGCCGGCTAACAACATGACAGTCCAACCACCCAATGAATGGCCAATCGCGGTGACATTGTTAGCATCGATATTTGGCAATAGGTAAGACTCGTTCAATAACCAATCCAACAAACGCGACAAATCCCCAGCACGCAGCCACCACTGAGCTGCCGCTTGTGCAGAATGATCAAAAGACGTGGTCCCAGGATGATCAAGCGACGCCACGATATAACCATCTTGCGCTAATTTCGTTGCTAGCCAATTTTGGTTACGCCAGTTGCCACGATAACCATGAGAAATCACAACTAATGGAAACTGACCCGCCAGCGGCGTTCCCACTCGAACCACGTCGGTTCCCAAAAATGCTGCGTTTTCTGCGATTCTTTCCAAAAGAAGTGGTGTCTGTGATGGATACCACACACTGGCTGTTAACGGCCTATCACTGTCCATGTATAACTGAATCTGATCAAACCCTACCGAATACGCAAAAGTGTTCGCTGTCCCGCAGGCCGCCCATAAAATAAAAATAGTTAATCGCTTCATGATGTCTTCCTTAGAGCACGTTAAAAACGTCACTATGTAAGAAAGACATACACGAAGCGTCCTCGAACAGGATTGAGGACGTTGTAACACCTGTTAAATACTCACTCTTATAAAACAAAGTGGTTTTTAGCATTATTGTTACTTATCTGTCATATTAACTCTGTAAGCTCATTTTATCCGAGGTATTCAAACTCGCTTACCTAAGGCAGATGGAGACAATAAAATGAAGATGAAAGAACAATTAGACAGTGCTCAACCCCTAAAAAAGCATAAGACCAAAACGAAAAAAAGTGAGCACAAAAAGAAGCAAGCAAAGTTGGATACTAAAAAAGAAAGTAAAGAACAAAAACACCACAAAGAAAACACGTCTAAAAAAACATCATCCGCCAATTTGCCGAAAAAACAGTACAAGATCGACTCTGTTGTTACAAAAACAGAGGAAGCAAAATCGTCAAACACATTAACAAGACAGCGTGTGTCAAAAAATCTACAGCCGATGAGTAAAGAAGATCAACTGATCGCCATTAACCAGATCATCAAACGTTTGTTATTAGATGAAATGACGCAAGGCGAAGCTCTGCGCGAGTTACGAGTGGATGTGCTGGGACTGAGACAAGACGCCTATACTAAACTGTCAGGCGTTTCTCGTAAGACATTGTCTGAGATCGAAAACGATAAAGGCAATTACACTGCAGAGATTATCAACAAGGTGTTCAAACCTTTCGATATCAAGCTTGGTCTCGTACCCACGTCAAGCCAGCTATTGGCCGCCATCCTGACGCATTAAATCATAACGGCAAGCCTACGTATCGTCGTGAGTTATCGGTTACACCGACAATGCAAAGGCTGCCATTTTCTTAGCAAGGTCGAAATCTTTTTGGGAAATGCCTGACACATCGTGGGACGTGAGTTGAATACTGACTTTATTGTAAACATTAAACCATTCAGGATGATGATCTTGCTTTTCAGCGTAGATCGCACACATGGTCATAAAACCAAAAGCATGCTGAAAGTCTTTGAATTTGAAGGTTTTACTGAGTTTTTCGTTTTCTACCACCCAGTCCTGTGACGTTTCTGCATTTAATTGGCTAAGCGCCTGCTCTATCTCATGCGGTTCAAGCTTTCGATGTGCCATGCTTCTACACCTCTATATCAAGTAAAAATAGTATGATTCGAAACATCAGTGTAGCGGCTTGATGGCTAAATTGATATTAAACGAAGGTAGCTCCTCGTGTATTAACGTACAAAGCATAAATAGAGTGGGAAGATGCCATAAACAAACGATTGCCTTTTGTGCCTCCAAAGCAAATATTGGCACAATATTCAGGCAGCTTAATATGACCAATCGGCTTACCGTCTTTATTAAAGACCATGACACCATTGAGGCTCGTCGGGATGTTGACCTTTAGATCCGTCACTCCCCCAACCACACCACAGATTACCGTCTTGATCACATTTAATGCCATCAAACGCAGCATGAGGAATATCCGCAATAATGGCTTTACGGCGGCCTAATGTACCATCGGGCATCACATCATAAGCCCATACTTTTCTAGGTTGTGACAAGCATTCAACCACGTATAAAACAGATTCATCTGGCGAAAAGCACAACCCATTTGGCCCAGCCAAATTATTAATGACTTGAGTTAACTCTCCCGTTTTACCATCAATACGGTATACCGCATCGGGGAGCTCCGTCTGGACAATATGACCTTCATACATACTACCAGCCTGAAATGGTGGATCCGTAAACCAAATAGAAGCATCCCGCTTCACCACCACATCGTTGGGCGAGTTAAAACGCTTCCCTTGAAAATTATCGGCCAATACCTTTATCGTTCCGTTGTGTTCCGTTCGAGTCACACGACGGCCTTCAGTCTCCGTTGTGGACCCCTCACAAACAATCAATCGCCCTTCAAGATCTCGACACAAGCCATTCGAATAATTGGATTGGTGGCGATAAACATTAAATTGATTGGTGATTTCGTCCCAACGCATGATGCAGTTATTGGCAATATCGCTGACCAGTAAATAACGACCATCACCACTCCAAACTGGGCCTTCCGCCCAACGCATTCCCGTCGCTAACCGCTCAACACTGGCGTTAAAAAGGCGGTATTTTGAAAAGCTCTCGTCGAGTATCTCTACATGCTCATCAGGATACTGAAGACTTAGCGGCTCAGCGAACAACTTACTCGAAAAACCACTTAACGCAATGCCTGACAACATTGCACTTTTTTTAAAAAAATCACGACGACAATGAGATGTTTCATCTTTCCCAAATACGGTTTCATCTTTACTTTCCATTCACCCTAACTCCCTATTCAATCCATTGTGACATCACACAAAAATAGACATATAGTCAGACCATCTTTTTAATGCTTAAAGAATGACAGCGTCTCTTTTTGACTCAGGGCCAACTGAGCAAGCTCCTTGGCGGCCTGTTGTGTTTGATTAATCGCAGACACATTCTGATTCACCAAACCAACCGTATTTGCGGTATTTTTATTGATATCAGCGGTGACATTAAACTGTTCCTGAGAAGCGGCGGCTACCAGGGTATTAATATCTGAAATAGCGCGGACATAAGTAGAAAGCTCATCAAAAGAACGCTTAACATTTTCTGATAACTCAACCGATGATTGAATTGCCTTAACGTTTTCAACCATGTTGTCATTGGCTTTCTTGGATTGCTCTTGCAAGGTCGCGATAATTGCCTGAATGGTGGCTGTAGACGCTTGTGTTTTCGCCGCAAGACTACGAACTTCGTCTGCCACAACCGCAAAGCCTCGCCCCTGCTCTCCGGCTCGTGCGGCTTCAATTGCCGCATTAAGAGCCAGCAAATTAGTCTGTTCAGAAATGGCACTAATGACATTCGTCACTTCGCCAATGTTCAGTGTTTCATCCCTTAATTTGGCGATCATAGCGGCCGTATCATTAAAGGTCTTATTAATGTTATGAGTTAAATCAATGGATTTTTGCAGACCCTGATGGCCTTTTGTCACGCTTTCAATCGCCTTATTCGCTTTGTCTTCCGCCTGAACAGCATTCGCACTGACTTCTTCAGAAGCATTGGACAATTCATTTACCGCATTGGCAATCGACTCGACTTCTTTTAATTCTTCTGCAGAATTATCGGCTGTGCTCTTCATCACCAAGGTCAACTCTTCAGAAGCCGAAGCCACATTGTCTGAAATAGACAAACTTCCGCGAATGATCTCAGAGAGTTTCTGATTCAGAATAATGATCGATGCATAAATACCGGTTTCATGACCGTTATTTTGTAATTTTTGCGACAAATCCCCTTTCGCAATACGAGAAATAATGTCGGATATTTCTTCAGGCTCACCCCCAATAGGTTTGTAGACGAGATTAACCACACCGTAGTAAACAATGCAAAGAGAGGCGATCACCAAGGCAATAAAAATAGAAATAGAGCCAAGCAGCATGCTTTTACTGGGTGCTGAAATCTCGTCATCCCAATTAAAGGAAACCACTTTCCAATCTCGGTTCTGCAAGCGGCCTTCAAACGCCGTCACATCACGATCATTGACGCTGTAATGCAGTACAGGGTTATTGTTATTAAACTTAGAATAATCAGGACGTATTTGAAAAATATTTTTACCTAGCAAATCCTTGTCAGGAGCAGATACAACATAACCACTGTCATCAAACACGAAGAGCTGATTCTTCTCCGTCAAATTTTCAATGAAAGTGGTTAACTCAGACACCTTGAGAGTGACACAAACAACGGCAATAACATTACCGTCTCGATAGATAGGCGACGCTAACGCAAAAACGTCAGCTTGCTCGCCCTCACCAAAGTACGCTTTCGTTATGATGTTTTTTTCACCAGAAAAAGCCCTCACATACCATTCTTTTTTTAGTTCTTTGGCATTAAACCCAGGAAAGAAACGATCACCTTCAAAAGACAGGCCACTTTTTAGCGCCACAAAAGCGGCCTGAATAGCAGGGTTGGTGCTTTTTAATAACGCCAGAGCTTCCGTTACTTGTTTTTCATTGGCAAAAGTCAAGTCGTCGTTAAAATCGACATGGAAGCTTTGCAAAGCCCCAAAGTAGGAATTGATATTTTGCTCTAAAGCAGCGGCAACCAGAATGGTTTCCACTTTTTGATTTTCTAGAGCATATTGACTATTGAATGAACTGAACCGGCTGTATCCATTCCAAGTTAAAATCCCTGAAATGATAAGAATAAGACACAAAGTAAAAAATAGAATTCTATTTTTTAAGGTAAATTTCATAGACCATATCCTTATATGTTAATTGTCTTTAGACACTCATCATTATTTTCTGACAGTAAGAAAATAACAGGCACTCAATCATTCAAATCTTATGTATTAAGCGTGACAATAAAGTGAATTTGCCACGCGTCATAAAAAAGAAAAGAGTTAAGGTAGAGTAACGAAACACACAAAAGGAATATAATTCGCGCCATCAGGGCAGAGAGAATGAAATTTACTCTCAGAAAAACGAGCCATGAATATGTACTCAAAAGTCCGTTTTGAAGATGCTTCCTTAGCCTAACCTTTATGGAGATTACATTACTTTACATAGTCTTCATAGTAGGTTTTACAGGCATTTTGAGTACATTTTAACAAATACTGATCTATCTCTATCTTTGACGTATTTTACTTGATCGTGAAGTTCACATCGATGTTGCCACGTGTTGCATTGGAGTATGGGCATACTTTGTGAGCGGCTTCAATCAACTGTTCAACCACGTCTTTTTCAAGTCCTGGTGCGTCTACTTCCAAATCCGCACTGATGGTAAACCCTTCGCCTTTGGTGTTTTCACCAATGCCGATGGTCGCTGTCACACTCACGTCGTTTGGAATTTTAACTTTTTGCTTAGACGCCACCAATTTGAAAGCGCCAATAAAGCAAGCAGAGTAACCTGCGGCAAACAACTGCTCTGGGTTAGTACCTTCACCGCCCGCACCACCCAATTCTTTTGGCGTGCTTAGAGCAAGATCCAATTTATTATCAGATGAGATAGAACGACCATCACGGCCACCAGTTGATGTTGCTGTTGCGCTATAAATAGGTTTCATAATATTGCTCCTTAATGACATCATTGATAAACATTATTTATTTAATAGTTATCGCGATAACAATAATATTAAAAATAAAGGCTCTGTAAAATGAGCCTATGGATTTATGTTATTGCAATAACTATTATTACGCAACCCCTATTTTGTCAATTTCTTACGCAGCGCCACCAGCTGCTCACGTAAAGCCACTACTTCATCCATACCAATTCCGCAGGCTTCTGCCACACAACGGTTCACTTGCAAACCTTGTTCACGTAGCTGCTCGCCCTTCTCTGTGAGACAAATACTCAAGCTACGATCATCGTCCACTCCACGCAATCGCTGAACCAGACCATCCGCTTCCATACGCTTAATCACTGGTGTTAATGCGCCAGACTTTTGTCCCAACGCATCACTAATGTGCTTCAAACTCACACCATCCTGTTCCCACAGAATCAGCATCACCGTGTATTGCGGGTAGGTTAAACCAATGGCAGACAACGGCTCTTTGTAGAACTGAGTCATCGCTAAAGAAGTGGAGTACAGCGCAAAGCACAATTGGTTATCGAGTAATAAGGGATTGTCAGAATTCATAAGCTCTCATTGATAGTTACGCGAACAGTTATAGCGATAATAATTCGGAATTCTACCTTTTTTTGTACACTAACAACACACCTCACACCAACAAACGTCGAGTCACTGGCGTAGATTTCACAATCGCGGTATTGGTGTCCGCCAACTCAGATACTCGGTCTAGAATTGGGTCAAGCTCACTGATATTCTTTAAATACAAGCGTGCCACGTAGCAGTCTTCCCCTGTGACTTTGTCACATTCGACAAACTCAGGAATCGAGCGAATCAAGGCCTCTAAGGCTTTTAATTTACCAGGGAGCTGACGCATACGCACAATCGCCATTAAACTATATCCAAGCACTTTAGGGTTCACTTCCACTCGATAGCCAGAAATCACGCCACTTTCTTCTAATCGCTTGAGTCGTTCATTAACGCTGGGGGCGGTCATTCCAACAGTACGAGCCAACTCGCTTACTGGTGTTCGTGCATTCGCGTAAAGCAGTTCAATTAACTTTGTATCAATGCCATCTAAAACACATTCTTCTTTTTTAAGGTTATTTCGCATTTTCACCTCCGATACATACAGTACTTTGCTGTATTTATCTCTTTTTGTATCTGCCAAAGTCAGGCTTTCAGCTTTATTCTATCCACCATAGAACACTTCCTCTTTAAAAGGTACTCACCGGAGCGCTTTAAATCAGAGGACACTACGAGGAGTCGGCAATGAATCGTTCCAGCAATACTATCGGCAGTATCGAAGCTCATTCTAGCCATGATACTGTCTGGCACCATCGGCTATTTTGTTATCAGTTCAGGTCAAGCTTTTTGGAATGTGGTGTTTTTCCGCTGCGTCATCGGGGCGATTGTTCTAGGTGGCTATGCTTATTATGCGGGATTCATTCGTCGAGAATACTTCCAGCCTAGCGTCTTGTTGATGATTATTTTGGGCGGCATTACTTTAGTAGGTAACTGGATATTTCTGTTTGCCTCGTTCAATTACATTCCCTTCTCTATCGCCACTGTGGCTTACCATATGCAGCCGTTATTTTTAGTACTAACAGGTGCGTTAATCACCAAAGAGAAGCTGTCTGGCAGCTTATTGTTTTGGCTCGCCTTGGCGTTTATCGGACTGTTTTTAATCGTAGAACTGGATCTGAACGAGATAAGCGCACTCTTCTCAGGTGAAGCAAGCAGCGACGGCTCTTCTGCATTATTTGGCTTATTACTCGCTTTGGGAGCCGCACTACTTTATACCGTGACCACGCTTGTGACGAAAAAAGTCAGCCAAGTGCCCTCCACTTTTGTGGCGTTGATACAGGTTATCGTGGGTGTTTTTATGCTCCTACCCTTTGCCGATTTTGACAATTTACCGACGCAAACCAGTCAGTGGATCGATCTCTTGATTCTCGGTGCCGTTCTCACAGGGTTTATGTACATTATTATGTACGACAGCTTTCAAAAATTACCCACCAGCTTGATTGCCTTGCTGTCGTTTATTTATCCGATCACGGCTTTGTTCGTCGACCACTTTGCCTTTTCTACACACGTTAGCCTAACGCAAATACTTGGTGTCATACTGATATTACTGGCAGCGAGTGCGGTGAAATTTAATTGGGCCTTTTCACGACATAAGAGCGAAAAAGTAAAATAGGAAAAAATCATGTCAAAAGTAACCCTCAGCGGCCATATTGAAGTGCCAACAGAAGATCTCGATTCAGTGTTAGCAGAACTGCCAAACCACATTGCGCTGACCCAAGCCGAGGCGGGCTGTATGACGTTTAAGGTCACTCAGGACAGCGGCAATCCACAGCGCTTTGAGGTGTATGAAGAATTCACTGACAGAGCCGCATTTGAGAGGCATCAAACCAGAGTGAAAGCATCTTATTGGGGTGAAGTGACAAAAAATATTGAACGATTTTATAGCATCACAGATCATTCCGTTGAGCAATAAAAAACCAGCGCCGAGTAACAACGCTGGTTTTAAAGATGAGTTGTAAATCTATCGCTTTAAGCCTCAAGGCTTAATCACTTAATGAATGCTAAGCTTGGGTCGCTCTTAGCATCCATGCCGTTTTTTCATGCACTCGCATACGATCAGAGACCAAAGACGCGGTAGATTCGTCATCAGCCTCTTGCGCTACTTTCAATACTTTTCGTGCGGTTTTGACAACTTGCTCATGCCCTTTGGTTAAATATTTTACCATCTCAGCCGAAGTTGGCACCCCATCGACTTCCTTAATGGAGTCTCAATTCAGCAAAGGCTTTGTAGGTACCTGGCGCCGCAACGTCCAAAGTGCGAATACGTTCTGCAATATCATCAACAGCAAGCGCTAGCTCTTGATAGTGCTCTTCAAACATTAAATGCAATTCGCGAAATTGAGGACCCGTAATGTTCCAATGAAAATTATGTGTTTGCAGATACAAAGTATAAGTATCCGCTAAAAGACGCTTGAGCCCATCAGAAATCTCCGCTCTATTTCTTTTGCTTATTCCTATATCGATGTCGGTCATGTTATTACCTCATATTTAAAATTGTGATAACTCCTTCATGACCACTGCAGAATACAACGAACTGCAGTGCATCATTTATTTCAAGCTTTGCCAGTATTGCACACGATGCTGGGATGATCACCTGTGCTGGCGTATTTATATTATTACAGTAAAACAATCCGCTTCGAAACCCACGAATTTCTAGGAAACAAGGAGATAATAAGGGAAGAAAATGATTATTCTCTTAGAATAAAATGTTCATATATGAAGCCAAAGGCGGTATTTTTCTTACCATACACAAGCGCCTAAACAGCATTTTTTGTCCAATCAAAATCCATCTGTCGCGCGGTTTTTTCAGCGAGTGAAAGGCTATGAAGCCGACTCACAAGATGCAAACTCATATCGATGCCTGCCGAAATACCCGCAGACATGACCACATCACCAGCATCCACCCAACGCACACCGTCCACCACATCCAACGTTGGAAATTGCGCCCTTAAATCCGCAATGTCCTCCCAATGGGTAGTCACTTGTTGCCCTTGAAATAACTCCGCTTTTGCAAGTAAAAATGCCCCCGTGCAAACAGACGCAACCAAACTGGCTTGTTGAGCTTGTTGATGAATCCAGCTGATCACCTTAGGTTTGTGAATTTCTTCAGTGTGATCACCACCCACGACGATAAAGACATCAATCTGAGGATGATTGTGAAAACCATAATCCGGCATCACTTTATACCCCGCCCTAGCGACAATGGTGTCACCCGACTCACCGATTAGAAACACATTAAACGGTGTATCGTTTTGGCAAACACGTGAAGCGGTTGTAAACACCTCAAATGGGCCGGAGAAATCCAATACTTCCGCTTTATCATAAAGATAAATACCGACATTCATACGTTAGACTCCTTTGAAAAGACACACTCAATGTATAGGCAAATTTTTCTCATTAAAACACACTATACGCCATTATCACCCAATCACCGCTTCCATCTGGGCTTCTCTAACCTTCTTCCATTTATCAAAATTCGTTATGCCTGCCATCAATTTAATTGGCTTTTTTCTGCTGCTTGCTTGGCGCAATATCAGACTATCAACTAAAAAGGAAAGATTTATGATTCTGCACGATTTTTTACCCTCTGGAAACGGCTATAAAATCCGTTTGTTATGCGCTTGTTTAGGCCAGAAAATAACATTGAAACAATATGACATTACCAAAGGAGAAACGCACACAGAATCCTTCTTGGCGATGAATCCAAACGGTAAAATTCCGGTATTGGAATTAGATGATGGACAATGCTTGAGCGAGAGCAACGCAGTACTTCTGTATCTTGCAGAACAACACAAATCTGCCTTGTTACCGATCGACCCAATCCTGAGAGCTAAAGTCTATAAATGGTTATTCTGGGAACAATACAGCCATGAACCTAACATTGCTTCGCCGCGTTTTTGGTTAACTCACAACGCTATGACAGAGCTAAAACAACTAATGTTGCCAGATCGCATTCAACAAGGTTGCGCGGCGTTAAAACAAATGGAAGAGACGTTAGCCACGCAAACGTACTTAGTCGGAGACACCATCACGCTAGCGGATATTTGCTTGTTTCCTTACACCCATGTGGCGGAAGAAGGCGGCGCTTATCAATTGTCTGAGTATCCTAATATTCAACGCTGGATTAAACAGATTGAAGCGGTGGATTGGTTTATTCCGATTACACACAGCTGATGCCACGTTACATCCATACGCTTATGCACAACACGTATGACGTCTAAACGTGTGGATGCCACCTAGTTAAACCTTGTTTTTTCCCATTATATTTTGCTTAAAAAAAACACTTCAAATTGTTTTCCTAACTACTTGCACATTTCAACCCTGAGTGCCATTTTTATAAACGACGCTATTGTCTTATCCATGTAGTTCCTAGATATAAAGACCGCTGTATAGCACGGAAGAAGTTATCAATATTTGATTATCAAACATTGTTTTATCAAGGATTATTTCATGAAGATATTTCGTACCATTCGAGGCCGCTATACTCTCGCGTTTGGCGGTTTAGCACTGATCTTTTTAGTGGTTGTGATCTCAACCGAGGCATTGGTTCATTATTTACAAAATAGCATGGGCAAGTACGCTTCTGGCGCGTCGTTAATTCAGAACGCTGATAGGGATTTGTACCAGTCACGCTTAGCGCTATCGACGTTTCTTTTTGCTCATGAAGCGCAGTCAAAAGAGGACGTATTACTCAATGCACAGCAAGCCTTTGATCGAATGCAGCAATTTAGACTGCTCACAGGGGATATCACTGAAATCACCAACTTATTGGCAAAGTTTGAAGCCACTTACCAGCATTGGTTCTCCAACACGACAGAGATAATGGACCAAAATAATGATGTCGCCATGATGCGGTTTATCGATGAGAACCAAACCGCTTTCATCAACTTACGCAGCTTGTATGATGAATCTGAAGGTCTTATTGGCAAATATGCCACCCTTGAAAGACAGACAATCAACGAATACACCAATCGCTTCAAGCTCATAGTTGGTGTATTGGCTATAGGCGTTCTACTGCTCAGCATCTCGCTGGCTTGGTTTGCGCCACGCAATATTTCCAGAGCCATTAAACAAGTCACCTTTGGAGTTCGACAAATAAGCTCTGGCGACGGCGATTTAACCCGCCGTATTAACAGCACCAAACTAGATGAAACAGGTGAATTAAGCCGCGAGACTCGACAGTTTTGTCGCCCGTCTTGGTAGTTTAATTGGGCAAGTACGTTATGGCTGTGAGCACATACGTCAAGAAATGTCTCACTTAGGTGAGTCGGCTTCATCATCTGCAAACCTTAGCGAACGGCAAAACCAAGCACTTGAATTCATCGTCACGGCAGTTGAGGAAATGGGCGGCGCCACTCGAGAAGTCGCGCAAAATGCCGCTAATACAGTAGCTGAAGTGGAAGAATTAAACCGCTCAGCCGACAAGGGCGTCATGCAACTGGATAATGGCATTGCACAGTTAGACCGCCTTTCAACACAAATCCAGCAAGCTGCCATAGTCATCAATCAACTATCTGACCGCTCAGATCGTATCGCTTCAGTCTTAGATGTCATTCTAAGCATTTCGGAACAAACCAATTTATTGGCCCTAAACGCGGCAATAGAAGCCGCAAGAGCGGGCGAACAGGGTCGTGGATTTGCTGTTGTCGCCGATGAGGTGCGCAACCTCGCCAGTAAAACCCAAGCGTCAACCGAAGACATTCAATTCATGATAAACGATCTACAATCTGGGGTTCGCAACGCGGTTTCCTCCATTAAAGAAAGTGTCGAGATGACACAAGTCAGTGTGGAGCTATCCCACAAAACCATGAATTCTATCGCGATTGTAAAAACATCAGCAGGGCGCATTTATGATTTTACAGCCCAAACCGCCAGCGCCACGGAAGAGCAAAGTAAGGTGACGGATGAAATCAATGAAAACCTATCCAATCTATCTGCAATGTCTAAAGAGGTAATGAATATATCCAAACGTATCAGCCATTCTGTTCATGAGACCCTAACCAATTCAAATGAGCTAGCCGGACAAGTAAAGCGTTTCACTGTATAATACTTATGAAAATTGAAATATTAAAACCATCGAAATATGACGATCAACTTCATCATTTCGATGGTTCTTTATATTTTTCACGCTATCTAAAAGGCGTCGTATAGTGCGGATTTTCAATAAACATCGTATCTGTCAGGCTATTCAAAAAAGCAATTAACTGGCGTTTTTCAATCTCTGTTAACACAAAGGGGTGTAATTTTTCAGAGATCAAAGGAGACGCTTTACCTTGCTGTGCAGCACGCCCACCAGCAGCGTAATGATCCAGCACATCTTCTAATGTTGCGATAGAACCATCATGCATGTAAGGGGCGGTTTTCGCGATATTGCGCAAGGTTGGCGTTCTAAACCGTCCTCGATCTAATGCATTTCCTGTGTGTTCATACAAACCTTGATTACCTTCTGGATACGCACCTTGTCCGTCTAGATTATAAAGCCCGGTATTATGAAAAACAGGAGCTTGCGTCGCGTCGGAAAAATGTACCCCCGAATGACAAGCAGAACACCCAACTCTGTCACTCATAAACAACGCTTCCCCTTGTTTCGCCTCCTCACTCATGGCGCTGTCATTGTGATTGTACTTGTAGTCATCGTAAGGGGATTGATAGCTTATTAAAGTGCGTTCAAAGGAAGCTAACGCTTTAGTAATGGTATCGAAGCTAATTGGGGGATTTTGATTAGGAAATGCTTTTTGAAATAAATCTGGATAAATAGGATCTCGCTGTAAAAACAAAATTACTTTACCTTCTTGGCCCTTGGTATCCATTTCAATAGGATGAGTACCAAAGATAGGAACCTTTGCTTGATCTTCTAAACGAACTTCATGAGGGTTTGCCCAAGTCAGCGTTTTCATATAGGCCACATTCACAATCGCCATGGCATTCCGGCTATGAAACTGTCCTGTAACACCAACAGAAACAGGTCTTTGCTCTGAAAATGAATGTTCAGGCATATGACAAGTAGAGCAAGACATATAGCCCGGCCCAGACAAATTGGCATCATAAAAGAGACGCTGGCCGAGTGTGACTTTCTCAGCCGTCATAGGGTTCTCAGCAGGTACTGGTGGAGGGACCATCCATTCAGGCAGTCTCCGGTGTACTCACCAGCATGACTCCAAGAAATACAAGTCAACAATATCAATCCCAAAGCAAGATGCTCAACGTGGAATGAGAAATAGCCACATTTAACCTTCACCACATCTCCTAAGAATTTTTGTTTCAAATATAAAGCCGCTTTGATAATAAGCGCCCTAGGCTATATAAACTAACAGCAACAGGAATATTCAATAACAAAACTAGCAGGCAATCCATCGCCACAGCCAATACAAAAGCGAAGACCGCATCCAAATATAGGCATACATTTCCCAACAACAAGAGAAAAAAAGAAACGTTTATCTGCATGGCAAATCCTCCCTATGTCATAAATTAAAGATTAGTCCCTAAGTTTTGAGAATTCACGATCTAGATCGAATTTTTTAGATGTAACATGTCGTTCTATTTCGGACACTCGCCTTGTTGCATCATCCAATTTTTCTTTAGCACGACGCAATCTTAAGTTAGCACTATCAGCGTACTTGAACATTTTCTTTGGTCGGTAACTTTGTTGACGCTCATCGTATTCATATTCGTACCCGTTCTCGCCACTTGGTCGAACATCCAAAAACCACCACAGCGCGATATAAGCAATCACTACAAAGCTGCCGAGAAATAAAACCGCCAAAGGTAAAAAGGCGAACGACCCATGTATCCACATCAAAATGGTCTGCTAGGCCGGCACACACGCCCCCAAAATAACCTTTTTCTTTATTACGATATAAATTCAAATCCCAACCATGAGACTTTTTGGCTCTGATACTTTCCTTTATTTTATCTTTCATCATTGCATTCCTCTTACCGAGCTAATCTTTTGTGAACAAACCACCCGAAGATCATCGGTATTCATCATTATCTCTATTACGCCAATCAGGACTTTCCACATCTAAAATTTTTTCTAATGCTTGTACGCGATCGGTCAATTTATCCGCCTGCATTAATAAAGACTCTAATTCGCGCTTATCACCTTCACCCAACCCTTTTACAGCACGGTTCTTACTTCGGTAATGCAATAGCAACCAGATAGGCGCCACTATCGACATAAAAATGATGGTGGGAACAAACAAAAATACAGCCATACTCATAGCACAATTCCTTTTTACACACTGACACAAATTCAGCTTAGTTGGTCTTAATCATTTTCTCTTTCAAACGAGCCAACTCATCATTGATATCGTCATTTTCTGCCAAAGCGTCAATTTGTGACTTCAAATCTGCTTTTGGTTGCATGCCGATATCCATAGATTCAAGTTGACCTTCTAAGCTATCAACACGACGTTCAAAGCGTTCAAATTTCTCAAAAGCATCATCTAGCGCTTCTTTATGATTCTGGCGTTTTACGCGTATACGGCTTTCTACACTGGATTGGCGTAACAGCATGGCTTTTTGTTTGGCTTTGGCATCATTCAATTTGATTTGTAGCTGCCCGACTTCTTCATTCAAATGCTCAAGGTGTTCATCCAAAGCAGACAATTCTTCCTCAATCGCATCCGCATCTTTTTCTATCTGTTGTTTTTCTGACAACGCTGCTCTAGCTAGGTCTTCACGCCCTTTATTGATTGCCAACATGGCTTTGCTTTCCCACTCTGTGGCTTCGCTGCGCATACGCTCCAAACGTCGCCCTGTGGTTTTACGATCGGCAATCACACGAGCAGAACTAGAACGTACTTCCACTAATGTTTCTTCCATCTCTTGAATCATCATTCGGATCATTTTTTTGGGGTCTTCGGCTTTATCCAACAACGAGGTTAAGTTGCTATTAATAATGTCCGTCATTCTTGAAAAAATACCCATAATTTATCTCCTGTTTCCTATGCAATTAATGACTTTCCTCTCTTGCTACTACAGCATTCGTGCCAAAATCAGTAAGCCAATGATTATTAAGATATTATTTATTTTATAGCGCTATCACCCCAACCTTTAGTGGCGAAAAAAACTATTTATTGGTATTTTAAACCACACAATTTTGGCAAATTAAACCAACCACATTAAGAACAATCGATACGCTTATGAAAAATAACCAAAGAGTCATTGGTAGCTCTCAAGCACTGGCTGATGCACTTGATCATGCCTCAGTTCTAGCGGAAATTAATCGACCTATCTTAATTTGTGGTGAACGAGGCAGCGGCAAAGAACTCATTGCAGAACGATTACATTATTTATCACCGCGTTGGGACCAACCTTTTATTAGCGTCAACTGCGCCGCTATTAGTAACAGCTTGATGGAAAGTGAATTGTTTGGTCATGAAGCAGGGGCTTTTACTGGCGCTACCAAAGGATATCAAGGTCGCTTCGAACGTGCAGACGGCGGCACCTTATTCCTCGACGAACTTGGCACCATGTCATTACGAGTACAAGAGAAACTGTTACGGCTAATTGAATATGGTGAGTTTGAACGCCTTGGCAGTGCAAAAACTCAACGAGTTGACGTTCGCATTGTCGCGGCAACAAACGCCGATTTGCAGGATCTGAGTGAACAAGGTGTATTTCGCGCAGACCTACTCGACCGCCTTACCTTTGATGTCATTCAAGTCCCGCCATTACGGGATAGAAAAGAAGACATAGAAGAGTTAGCCAATTTTTTTGCCATGAAACTTAGCACAGAGCTGGGCTGGGAATATTTCCAAGGGTTTAGTCCTGAAGCCCTAACGTCATTAAAAAATTATGATTGGCCGGGCAACATCCGAGAACTAAAAAACGTCATTGAACGCTCGGTTTATCGCTGCGGCTTCCAAGCCGACCCTGTCGATAAAATCGTAATCAATCCTTTTACTCGTGCAAATGAAGAAGCAAGCGACAGCCTCATCAATAAACACGCCGTACAGACAGAAACCATAGAATCAAAGTCGACTGGCTTTTCCCTTAATTCTTCTTTGGGCTTGAAAGAGCAGACCTTTCAACTGCAACAATACTTAATTCTGCAAGCTCTTAATGAAAATCAACACAACCAACGACTCGCCGCGCAATCATTGGGACTCACTTATGATCAATTTAGAGGTTTGTTCAAAAAGCTCAAATAACCTCTTAGTTATTTGAAAAAAATCTTGTTTCACTGTATTCAATTCACACATGTGAAGATGAAAATTCACCAGTCAACAAGCCTTGTTGCGCTCGACGTGCTTCCGTATAGTTCGTGCTTTATCCCATCAAAATTCTACTCTGTGGTTTTTTCGCCATTGCAGAGAAAGAGTAAGTGATGAAAATGCGATATAATGTTACATTATAACAAACCAATGACGGACATTGATTCACCTTGATTAACCCAACCGCCTTAACGGCCAAGAACCACGATCATAAAGACGATTCATCTTACTCGTTTTTTGCCGACTGCCAGCCTGCCAGCATACAGCTGAAGGACGTTGCGTGGTCTCCTTACCGTAACAAGCCATTGCTAAAACCCATCACGATCGAAGTTCATGCAGGTGAGTTTCTGGCCATTGTCGGACCTAACGGATCAGGAAAAACCAGTCTATTGCGCTGTCTTTACCGCACTAATAAACCAAGTAGCGGAACGGTTTTACTCGATGACAAAGACATTTGGTCTTTGTCGCCACGCCAATGCGCTCAACGTATCGCGACGGTTTTACAAGACACTGGCGGCGAATTTGGCCTAAGCGTTTTTGAAATGGTGGAAATCGGCCTAACGCCAAAGTCCCTTGTGTGGGGCCGCTCCGACCAAGATTTCCAGATCGTCGAAAGCGCACTAACTTTGGTTGATGCCGCGCATTTAGCTGAACGCTCTTTTGGTTCTTTGTCCGGCGGCGAGCGTCAACGAGTGATGATCGCCAGAGCCCTAGCACAACGCCCTGATGTATTGGTTCTCGACGAGCCAACCAATCATCTAGACATTCGCCACCAACTTGATGTCCTCACTTTACTGTCAAAACTGCCTTGTACCATTATTGTTTCTTTACACGATTTAGCCCTCGCCTCCGCTTATGCTGATCGAGTACTAGTGATGCAAAATGGTGAAATGCAGGCCTGTGCACCGGCTAATGACGTTTTTACCCAGCAACGCATAAAACAAGTATTTGATGTGGACACCATCATTGATGAGCATCCCATTACACAACGCCCAAGATTCTCTTTTTATATCAATGATTAACAGGACAAATTCATGACAACGAGTGTTACTACAAACATCAAACACACATCATTACTCGTTAGTGGCGCATTGTTAGGTTTTTTACACACAGGCTTAGCGAGTGCCTCTGAGTACCCTGTCACCGTACAAAGCTGTGACCGCCAAGTTACCTTTAATCAAGCACCAAAAGCGGCCGTATCAAACGACGTCAACTTAACCGAGATGATGCTGGCCCTTGGCCTGCAAGATCATATGGTCGGCTTTACTGGCGTATCTGGCTGGAAAACCTTAGATCCAACATTGCGTAATGGCATCGGCGAATTACCTGAACTGTCACCTAAATACCCCAGTAAAGAAGTGCTTTTGGGTGCTGATGCGGACTTTTATTTTGCGGGCTGGAACTACGGTATGCGAGTGGGTGGTGGCGTTACGCCTGATACCTTGGCGCCCCTTGGCATCAAGGTATACGAATTGACTGAAAGCTGCATTCATATCATGGACAAACCGAAAGTCTCCATGAATGACCTTTATGTAGATTTGCTCAACCTAGGTCGTATTTTTGGTAAAGAAGAGCAAGCCCAATCCTTGGTAAAAGGTTATCAACAAGACCTTGAGAATTTCCAAGCTGATCTAGCGCCATTAAAAACAGCACCGAAAGTCTTTGTTTACGATTCCGGTGAAGAACAACCCTTTACCTCCGGTCGCTTCGGTATGCCGACCGCCTTGATCGAAGCCGCAGGCGGCAAAAACATCGTCGACGACGTGCAAAAAAGCTGGACTCAAATTGGCTGGGAAGCCGTTATTGACCGAGCACCAGAGTTTATTATTATCGTTAATTATGGCGACGTTACCGCAGAGCAAAAGATCAACTTCTTGCGCAGCAACCCAGCTTTTAAAAACATTCCAGCAGTGAAAAACAATCACTTCGTGGTATTAGAATACGTCGAGGCCACACCGGTACCTCGCAACATAAATGCGATCAAACGCTTAGCCGAGGCTTTTAGAACGGCGTTATGAAATCTACCAATAAACAACTCACCATCATGGGGCGCGTTCCCCTGCCCGCACTGTTAATTTTGCTGAGCATTTTGCTGTTGTTATTAATGGGCGTGGCGATTGGTGTTGGGTCTGTGCCTATTAACCAGTCCACCGTGTGGAGTGTGATTGGTCACAAATTATCGATCACCAATACACCGCCAAACTGGTCGATGGGACGCGAGAATATTATCTGGGCCGTGCGTTTACCGCGCACCTTGCTAGCCGCCATGGTGGAGCTCCGCCTTAGCCATTGTCGGAGCCGCGTTGCAATCCGTCACTCGTAATCCTCTGGCGGATCCGCATTTGTTAGGCGTGTCATCTGGCGCGGCACTGGGCGCGATTATCGCACTGTTGCATACAGGCATGATTCTTGGCGTTGTCACCGTACCTGTCTTTGCTTTTCTGGGTGCTTTGTTTGCCATGTTTCTGGTCTTGGCGGTAGCGAACTTTTCGTCGGCGCACAGTGCAGGTCGATTGATTCTAGCAGGCGTGGCCGTGGCCTTTGTACTCACGGCCTTGGGGAATTTATTCATCTTTATGGGCGATCATCGCTCGTCTCATACGGTGATTTTCTGGATGCTCGGCGGCTTAGGACTGGCGCAATGGGGACAGCTTTGGTTTCCGCTAGTAACGCTCTTACTCGGTTCCGGCTATCTGATCTACAACGCTCGTTATCTTAATGCCATGACTCTTGGCGATGAAAGCGCCAGCACATTAGGGGTTCCGGTCGAGCGATTCCGTCTAATTGTGATTGTTGTCTGCGCGCTACTGACTGGCGCGGCGGTTGCGTTTTCTGGTGTCATCGGCTTTGTCGGCCTGATGGTGCCGCACATTGTGCGTTTACTGGTTGGTGGCGATTACCGCAAAGTCTTACCTTTGTCGGCTTTGATAGGCGCTCTTTTTCTAGTTACTGCTGACATTGCTTCCAGAGTTCTTATTCCCCCTGAAGACATGCCCATAGGCATCATCACAGGACTCGTTGGCGGTATCGCCTTTGTCTTCCTGATGCGACAAAAACGTAACGTCTCGATATAATCTGCATTTTCTAGATGGCTCTGTCCATTTTGCGACGATAGTTGTCAATTACAGCTCAGACAGACAAAAAACTTCTCTTTAGCATAAGGATTCAATGTCTAATGCTAAAGAGAAAATATCATGCTAACCCAGCCTTCTATAAAATATCGCCCTGCTCAAATTATCGATTTTCCAGCCCGCACTTGGCCTTCAAAGCAGTTGAAGGCTCCGCCTCGTTGGTGCTCAACAGACTTACGCGACGGCAATCAAGCGCTTGCTAATCCGATGGATCACGTGAAGAAAATGGCTTTCTTTAAGCATTTAATTGAATGTGGTTTTAAAGAAATCGAAGTCGCCTTTCCTGCCGCGTCGCAAACGGATTTTGACTTTGTTCGATTATTAATTGAAGGCAATCACATTCCTGACAACGTGACGATTCAAGTCATGACACAGTCTCGTATGGATTTGATTGAGCGCACCATAGAGGCTCTTGTGGGAGCTAAAAGAGCCATCGTGCATATTTACAATGCTACCGCGCCGATCTTCCGAGAAGTCGTCTTTTGCCAAGACAAAACAGCAACCCTTGAATTAGCCGTGCAAGGCGTTAAACACATTCGCCAATTATGCGAGCAAAATCCAGATACTCAGTGGACTCTTCAATATTCGCCAGAAACCTTTTGTTTTACCGAACCTGACTTTGCCTTAGAAGTGTGCGAAGCAGTGAAAAAAACATGGCAGCCAAGCCAAGAACGCCCGATGATTTTGAACCTACCAACTACGGTAGAAGTAAACACGCCCAATGTGTTTGCAGATCAAATTGAATATTTCATGACGTCTTTTTCTTCTCTAGAACACATTACCATCAGCGTGCACCCTCACAACGACAGAGGCACAGGCGTTGCCACAGCAGAAATGGCGATACTCGCTGGTGCAGAGAGAGTTGAAGGCTGTTTATTTGGTAATGGAGAACGAACTGGCAATGTGGATCTCGTCACCTTAGCGATGAATCTTTATAGCCAAGGAGTTCATCCTAATTTGGATTTTTCAGACATGCGCCGCACAGTGGAGTTGGTCGAAGAGTGCAATGAACTTCCCGTTCATCCTCGGCATCCTTATGCTGGCTCATTGGCTTTTACGGCGTTTTCAGGTTCACACCAAGATGCGATCAAAAAAGGCTTTGCCGCACAAAAATTAACCTCGTCGACTGTTTGGCAAATCCCTTATTTACCATTAGACCCGAAAGATATTGGCTGCTCTTATGAAGAAGTCATTCGAGTAAATAGCCAATCTGGCAAAAGCGGTGCTGCTTGGTTATTACAGGAAAATCATGGACTGTTTTTACCACGCAAACTACAAATAGACTTTAGCAAAAAAGTCAAAAATCATACGGATCAAACTGGTCACGAAATGCCTCTAGCCGATGTTTGGCGTTTATTCAGAGAATCCTACAGGCTGAACTCAGATGACAAAGGCCAAATGACATTAATGACTTATCGCAGCCATAGCTCAAACGGATTACAGGAAATTCGCGCTACCTTACGCTACCAGGAAAAAACATGGCAACTGGTTGGCGAAGGCAAAGGATTGTTGTCCGCCATGCTTGATGCGTTAAGAAAGCGTTTTAACTGGCAGATAAACATCAGTGACTTTCATGAACACACTTTAGGGCAACAGACGAAAAGCAAAGCGGTGAGCTATGTTCAAATTGAGTCAGATCAGGTTACACCAAGTTTTGGCGTTGCTATTAATGAAGATTTGACTAAGGCCTCGCTACAGGCACTAATCAACGCTTGCCATCCTTTATACAAAGAAGCTTAGCGAGACGGTAACTTTCATTACGTCTATTGAGATTGCAGTAAATAGTCAGTCGGTGAAACGCCGACTCGACTTTTAAACATCGCACTAAAAGCACTGGGACTATCGTAACCAATCAGAATCGCGGTATCTAAGACGCTTTTTCCGCTGGCAAGATACTCCAGAGCCAATAATAAACGCTTCCTACGCAGCCATTCTGCAAATGTTAGCGACATTTCTTGCTGGAACTTTCGAGTGACAGAACGCTCGCTTATGCCCAAAATATGAGCACCATCGGCATTTGTCCAATCATGAGCAATGCGTTGACTGACATGATCACACAAAGAAACCAAAGCAGCAGAGACTCGGCAATGGCACATAGAAAGACACGCTCGATAATCGACGTAATTCGTCCAAAATCAATTCAATAATTCGCTCATCACGACCTCCTGAAACAATTTCTTTAGGAAGCTCTAACGCTTCAATAATAAGTGCCTTTAACAACATGGATACGTCAATGACAGAGCAATCATGGGGCAAATCGGCCCGAGCAAGAGGGTCAATAAATAGCGTTCTCACTTTTACCAAACCGGTCATATAAAGACTGTGTTCAATTCCTGCAGGAATCCACATTCCCCGATTTGGAGGAATCACCCAACTACCCAAACGAGTCTCTACACGTATCACACCACTTAGTGTGTGAATCAGCTGTGCGCAGTTATGAGCATGATAAGGCTCAAATTTACCGTGTTCATAATCTTGTGCGTAAGCCACAACACTATTTGGTAAATAATTGTTTTGAAACAACACGCAGTTCTCCTAGAAACCCATCGATCATTCAATTGAGTGTACCTATCAATAAGCAGATCTCAACACACTACGCGAACAAACTTAACACTCCACAATAACAAGCTTGCTTTATTGAAATCTAACGACCAAAATACTGTTTATACATACAGTATTTTCAGGTGTTTTTATGTCTACTTCTTTTATCAATAACAGCGATCAAAAAGGCGAAAAATCTCCTTTCAATCATCCTATCAAGGGGCGCGGCACAGCCAATAATATGGCGGGGCGCTTTGCTATTACGCTGGTAGAAGTAGATGAAAACGACGAAGCGATTGCTTTGCTGGAAACATCATCGCCCAAGACGGAAGTTCGTCATGAACGCGCCAAAAGCATTATTAGTCGCAATTCGTCTCCTGATATTCCTTTTCGCCTGTCGGTGAATCCTTATAAAGGCTGCGAGCATGGCTGTGTATATTGCTTTGCTCGCCCTACTCATGCGTATTTAGATTTGTCGCCAGGGTTGGATTTTGAGACCAAGCTGGTTGCCAAAACCAATGCGGCATTTTTGTTTGAAGAAGAACTGGCGCACCCAAACTATCGATGTGAACCCATTGCATTAGGTATTAATACCGATGCTTATCAGCCGATTGAAAAACAGCTCAAGATCACTCGTCAATTATTGGAAATCGCCTTGGCGCATCATCAGCCAATCTCGCTAATAACCAAAAGCACCTTGATACTCAGAGATATAGATTTACTCACTCAAATGGCAGCAAAAAAGCTTATTCATGTAGCGATCAGTGTGACGACGCTCAATAACGATTTAAAGCGTATTTTGGAACCCAGAACAGCGTCTGGAAAAACACGTTTACAAGTCATTAAAACCTTACGTGATGCTGGGATTCCTGTATCGGTTTTGGTTGCACCCGTGATTCCTTTTATCAACGATAACGAGCTAGAAGAAATCGTCGCTGCTTGCTCTGAGGTCGGCGCACAATCCATCAATTACATTATGTTGCGTTTGCCTCACGAGGTTGCGCCTTTGTTTTCGGATTGGCTCCACCAGCATTACCCAGATCGAGCCGAACACGTTTTACAACGTATTATGGACATGCGTGGTGGCAAACTCTACAACAGTCAATTTGGCAAGCGCATGACAGGTGAAGGCATCTTTGCAGATTTGATTAACCAACGCTTTCACGTAGCGCGACGCAAATATGGATTGGATGACAACAGACTGAGCTATCTCGATTGCCGCCATTTTGCCGTTCCACCAAAGGAAGGCGATCAGATGGCGTTGTTTTAGTAACTTAAGCAGTCTGCTTAACGCAAAATTCCCTAAGAGCAAAACTCTTAGGGAATTTGAATGTCGAGTCTTTGTTTCAAGAACAACTATAGTTTGTTGTTAAATTGGCCCACCGCATCAACGACTTGTCTTGCACCGATCTGAATATCATTCATCACATTACCCGCTTCGGTAGAAAGGTCTAATGCCTTATGAGCTTTATCCATGCTTTCTTCAATAAGAGATACAGCTTTTTCTGTGAGGTTTTTATTTTCCCCAACCACCTTGATAATTTCTTCGGTGGCAGAGCTTGTTCTAGAAGCAAGTTGTCTAACTTCATCAGCCACCACAGCGAAGCCTCGGCCTTGCTCGCCTGCTCGCGCCGCTTCTATTGCAGCGTTCAGAGCAAGCAAGTTGGTCTGATCTGCAATACCGCGGATACTTTCTACCAAAGCAGCCACTTTTAATGACTGAGTATTGAGGCTCGATTATTCCTTTGCTAGCACTACTCATTTGCACTGAAAGTTCATCCATGGTCTGAATCGTCGACTCGATGACTTTTTTACCTGTAATAGCGTCCGCATCACTTTTCTTGGAGATGTCATAGGCGATCTCAGAGGTTTCCGAAATAGCGAACTCTCGATTCATTTGCTCGGTAATAACCGTCGCGAATTTAACAACTTTATATAACTCGCCACTTTCATCGTGTATTGGGTTATATGAAGCTTCCAACCACACCGCATTTCCATGGCTATCAAAACGTTTGAAACGTTCAGAAACAAATTTACCCGACCTAAGTTGACGCCAAAAATCCTGATATTTTGAAGACTCAACTTCTTTCGAATCACAAAACATTTTGTGATGTTTACCAATAATTTGGCTTTTTGAATACCCCATACTTTTAAGGAAGTTGTCGTTAGCATTTAAGATGATGCCATCTAGACTAAATTCGATCACTGCAGACGAGCGGTTCAATGCAGCTAACATGTCTTCAACTTCTTTAGATTGAGAAATCGTTCGCGTAAGCTCAGCAGAGTAGACTTCTAATATCACGCGCCCATCTTCTGCTTGTTTTCTTGGCTGGATAATCGAACGATACCATGCTTCTTGACCTTTTTTGGTCTCTAGCTGTAAAGCGCCATGCCAGTGCTTTTTCTCGCTAATCGCAGACAACATTTTTTGGCAATGCTCTTTTTCTAAAGACTTTTTAAGTATCAAGTCTTTAATATTTTTGCCTTTTAATTCTGCTTTCTCAAATCCACAGGACTTTATGAAAAGCGAGTTTGCATCTACTATTTTTCCTTCTAGGGTCATAGAGAAATACAACATTTCTTGTCTAAGATCAGCCTGAGTTTCTTGAAAAGAGGCAAGCTCTTTTTCTAACTCAGTAATTCTGGTCAATAATTTGTTGTTGCCAAATAGCATTTGCTTCTTCCTTTAAGTATCTCAATTCGACTTTATTAAAAAGAGTAGCGGATGCTTTGCCCAAACGCGATAAAATTTTTTGTAGCATAAAGAAAACATCGCTTTATATGTACAAAAATATTATGTACTTTCATTAAGCTTGTACATAACTCCCCCCTTTATTCTATCTACGCAACCAGAAAAAGAACCGTTTTTGCAAGCTTGCCAAAATAACACTCATAATCGGTACTATAATGATCGTCATAATCAATAGTCTAATAGGTAAAGAAAAATCACTTATATAAGGGGTTAATAACGGGAAAAAAATATTCAATAGTGGATAGATAGATACCCAAACGAGTAACATCATCTTCCATTTTTTAGGGGCAACTTTCATTAACTCTTGCCCTGTCGGTTCATTAAGCACCAATGAGTCTAATTGACTATTGTTATCGTTTATCATGATTTTTCCTTTTTAAACATCCAATAAAATGACAAGCCGCAAACCACCAATGCCCCAGCAACAAGCCAGGAAAACATACCAACATACCCCACTAGGTCGAGAATTATGCCAGCAGAAATAGGTACCAAAATACGAGATAAAGAAAACAAGCTGGTCTGTAAGCCATAATCGCTGGCAGAAAAATGTGGACGGCTGTGAATCATAATCAAGCCAAACAACACACCAGATGAGAGGCCAAGCGCGATTGCCACAATAAAAACAGCACATATAAGACGCCAATCGGACCACTCCAGAGAGACGGCAAAGCACATGCCTAACAATGCAATCACATTCACCACAGAGAAGATAAATAAGGCTCGATAAGGCGATAGACCAGCAATACAAAGGCTATAGAAAAAGCCTGAGAGCGCGGCGAACACACCACTGCAACTAGCAATCCATGCAATGTTATCTATGCTTAGCCCTAGGTCTAACATAACCGGTTTAAGATACAGCCAAGCAGCACCAATAAAAGGAAAGTAAAGCACAAGGATAATGTTCCACATCACCATATCGGATCGTTGAAAATAGCCTTTCCAGATGGCAAAAAGCGACTGTAATGATGTAACTATTGAGGCATTTTCTGAATGAAAACGTTCACTGTCTATCATCGGATAACGTACATGGGCTATATACAACAAAACACCGCAAAGTAAAGCCATGAGGCTAAAGATATAAAAAGGCCACGCCCAACCCAAACGAGCGTACACCAATAACATGAGTCTCACCACCAACAACCGACGCTAATGCCGTCACAGCAGAACGTATAGCGCCCGTTTTAGGGCGTTCAACTTCGGGGAAACGCTGAATAGCAAATGCGTTAATGGGGACATCCAACCAAGAAGTTATCAAGGTGGTACACACGGCAACAATAAATAGTGTCTTAAATGTTGTTATTTCAATATTTAAAATAGACAACACCATCAAACAACATAGAAAGCCCCCACCAAGTAACACACTCCACTTAAAGTAGTTAGATTGCCGAAAGCGGAAAAGATCGATCGGCGATGCCATTAAGAATTTCAGAACAACCGGTAGACCAGAAATTTGAAACAAGCCAATTTCTGTACCACTCCAGCCATACTCTCTCATCATCAATGGCACTCCAAGATAGAGATAAATTGATGTCATTGTCAGAGTAAAATTACACCACCCAATGACCCAATGAAGATAAAAGTAAGGGGATGTCATCACAATGTTTTTCTCCCGCAGTAAAGCCTCACAGGGGCCATTGGGAAGTCTATTACGTCTTCTGTTTGTATGACCTCTAACCCGTTTTGATCTAACAACGCAGCAATTTCACCTTGCTTTGGTAGATAGTTGCCTTTCATAACCATAGGTAAATAAAAGGGTAAAACACCTTCACACTGTTTCTTTTCAGCGGTTTGCTCGGCATGAAGAATCAGTAAAAAGCCATTGGGCTTAAGTAACGCTGAAATGCGTTTTATCGCCCCATTAGCATCCTCTATGAAATGCAATACAGAAGAACACCAAATCAAATCAAATCGCCCAGTTGGTGATTGCGTATTCAAATCACCTGACTGAACGTCAATACGGTGCTCCAACCCCTCTGCCATAACATTTTGATAAGCTATGTTCGCCGTTTCAGGGAAATCAAATAACACGCCTGTGGAGTTAGGAAAACGTCGTGCAAGTGACAGAGCAACCAACCCGTGTCCACCACCTAAATCTAAAAAATGCAGTGGTGTTTCTTCAGCAATAGTCACGTTTAGCACACGACCAAGGATACGATCGAGTGCTGGCACAGTTACTGCTCGCTGCTCTTGAAAAATCTGTGCCTTAGCCGCTTTTGCCCACAATGGCGCCATCGCTGAAGATAAAGCGGTATTGTTCTTTGACACATACAGCAGTGCTTCAAATTGTTCAGTAAAGCGCCTTAACGTTTGAAAGCGAAATTGCAAAGCTTGTGAACAATCCATTGATGATGTACTGGTCATATAACGTTTTGCTAACGCACTCGCTACGTATTGATTATCTGTGACCTTATCAATACAGCCCATACTCCATAAGAGATCTAGCCATCCTTTGATATTAGTGGATGGCATCGCCAATTTATGGGCTATTTCTTCTATCGAGCAAGGCTCTAGCAATACATCAAACAAAGATCGAGATAATGCCACTTCAAGCGCTTTCATCTTCACTTGAGAACCAGCAAGATCCCAAAACGTTTGTAATTCATGATAATCCAATTGAGTCATATCCCTATCTCCGTTAAAGTTCCAAAGTAAATTTCACACCGTATTCTCTTGGCGGGCTGTAAACCGTCACATAGCCATTTTGATAACCAACAGCATCAAATTGACGATCTTGCAGATTATTAACATACGCTGATAAAGACGCCTTATCCGTCAGTGGATAACTCGCGGAGACATTGACAACTTCATACCCCTTTTGTTGATACTTGTTCGCTGCATCAAGATAGACCGCGCTGCTTCCAACTAAACTAGCTGCCACAGACCAGCCACCTACATCCTCATAACGCAGCGATAAATGGCCATTCATTTCAGGAGCAAAAGGATTTCGATTACCTGAATAGTCATTGTTACCATCAATAAAATGATCGAATCGTGTTTTATTCCAAGCCACACCAATCTCTGTACTCCAGTTTTCATTGAAGTAATATTCAAGTGATGCTTCCAAACCATCTGAAGTGGCATCAGCCGCATTAGTCAAATAGATCAAACCGACGGTTGGCATCTGACTAACTTGCATATTTTTTATATCCATATGATAAGCAGACAGGGTGTAACGTAGCGGTTTATCTGATAGATCGCCCTTTAACCCGAGCCTCAAAACTTTGGTTTTTTTCTGGATCATAAGATGAATAATTAACGGCTGGAGAAACAGTATTAAAACCACCAGAGCGAATCCCCTCTGCATAGCTGGCGTACAACATATGATCAGTATTTATGTTGTACTTTAGGGTTAACTGAGGCGTTAGATCTGTCCAGCTTTCAGACTTTTCTTGTGCCATAGAAGGATTAAGCTTTACCTCATCTCGCGCAGCTCGAATACCCGCGACGACAGAAAGATCCGAGCTGATCGGCATTGTCCAATTAGTAAAAAGCGCATAGGAATTGCCCGTTTGCTGGGCTTGTAAATCACTTAAACCTAAAAAAGTTTTGGAAAGTGTACGCAAATCATGATCTTGGCGTTCTAAATAAGCACCGAATAACCAGTCTGCCTCGCCTAAGTTTCCCTCTAGACGAAACTCTTGGGATAAGGTCCGAAGATGATGATCTCGACCAATATAAGTGTTTTCTGCTGGTTGAAAATCCGTATCTTGCTGTACTTTATCTCTATAATCGTTATAGGCCGTAACCGAATTAAAACGCATACCTGATGACAATTCATGATTGGCATTAATCGAGAAGGTTTGACCCACAGAATGATTCCAGCTATCCGTTGCTGATGCTACCGTGGCCCGTTTTCCACTAGGTGAACCCCATAACATCGCACCATCGTCATAGGCTTGTCGGCGATAACGAACAATTACATCTGTTTTGTCAGAGATTAACCAACGTAACCCTGCGTTTAAGTTCTGCCGTTCTTTATCATCCGCCTTGCTTCCCGTCGTGACGTTATCAATAAAACCATCTTGTTGAAGAAACTCCCCTGACAAGCTGATATAGATCTCATCTTCAACCAAGGTCTGGCTAGTTGAAAGCTGCACCCTTTGTTTATCTCGGCTGCCAACTTCAACGCCCAATATTGTCTTGTCTTCACCGATTAGATCGTTACTAAAGATAGAAATCACACCAACTTCAGCATTGCGACCATACGCTGTTGATTGTGGGCCACGCAGCACCTCAACCCGATTGATATCAACAAGATTATTTTCGAACCCCTGAGCGGTTAACGTAGGGACACCATCAACCATGAGCAAAGTAGAACTAGATAGCGCATTAAAATTTGCCGTCAAGCCCCTAATTACCGGAGAATTAATACCAGACTGCCCAAAGGGTTGAAAGCTCAAGCCTGCGACTCGTCCTTCCAATTTAGCTAAACTATCTATGCCATCTTGCAGCAATACTTCGGTATCGTAGACAGTGGCATGCGATGCTGTTTTTGATAAAACTTGCTGCTTCTTATCCGCTGTTATCTTCAACTCAGGTAACAAAACCATACGTTCTTGTTCTGTACCTTCTTGAGCAAGAATAGATACAGGAAGTATTGCCAAAACCCCTATCAGTAACTCAATACTGGATAATTTTTTTTGTTTCATCTCACTCTCTCTTTCTCGTAATTAATCCTTTACGCTATAAAGAAAGATGATAATATTAGTTGAGATTGATTATCATTTAATTACTTATTCATTTCGTTCAAATTCATATTCATTACGTCCAAATCACATAAAGAACGGGAAACACCATGGCCTTTCTAGTGAATAAAAATGCATTAACAGAAGTCACTGACCTTCAATCTGGCTGGCAGAGACAAGCCATTTCCTCTCAGCTAGGAGAATGTTATATAGACAGATTTGTTATAGAGCCTGGACTATCGATCGCGTATTCACGCTATACACCAACGCAAGATTTAATTGAAGAAAGCACCATAGAAAAAGACTCATCAACGCTTAGCCTTACTTATGGTTTAGAAGGGCATTCTCGTTATCAGACAAAGCAGAACAATACAGAAGATTTCATTTTTGAGCCTAATTACACCACCATCACCACCTTTGGTAACAGCTCTGGAAAACGTCTGTACGCCGCGCATAAAACCACTAGCCAATTAAGAATATTAGTGGACGGCAGTGCCTTTAAGCGCTATCAAATCCCTTTCGAATTTCAAGCGGATAAAATCCCTTTGCCTCGCCAACATCAGCATATAAAAACGTCTAAAAATACCCAACACTATATTAATAGACTGATGCAAATAGCATTATCCAAGCATACCGAACGACCTTTAGAAAAAAATATTCTGGTACTCAACTTACTTAGCGAACAGCTTGAACGACTTCAAACAAACACAGGAAAAGAGCGTCAAAATCTAGACATTAACCTTGGGGATGAACATAAAATCGCGCAGGCTCGGTTGTTCATGATTCATCACATGAGCCAACCTTTGAGTATTGCTTTTGTCTGTCAAAAAATTGGGATTAGTGAAAGCAAACTAAAACTGGGGTTTCGTGCCATTTATAATACCAGCCCGTATAAATTGTTATTAGAAGCCAGAATGCACAAAGCATGGGAATTGCTCACATCAGGCCATCAGGTAGCTCAAACAGCCTATGCTGTAGGTTACGAACACCCCTCCAATTTCAGCGCGGCTTTTAATCGTTTTTACGGCTGCCCACCAAAGTCTATAACTTCATCAAAATAAATAAAAAAACGTTATGTAAATCACACATTAACGTTTATAAACAAGATTCCGATTTCCCCCTTTTTATTGGAACCTATTTGCATGCCTAGTGATGATTTTATTGATGTACTGAAACTGCTAATTCGCGCCCCCAGTGTAGTGGGTGCAGAGCATTCATTTTTTCGTGTATTACAACGTGAGCTAGAAGAGCGAGGCGCAAAAGTTACTTGGTATGAAGGTTTACTGGTCGCCCAAGGCAGTGACCCATTTAGCACCATGTTTTCAGCGCACATTGATCGTCATGGGTTGGTGTGTACGGGTCCGAATGAATTCCAATACGCGGCATTTGTGTCGGCAAACCGTACGGATTTGCTGAATAACTCGGTGTCTGAAGAGTTGATGACCAAGGTCACAGAGCGCTTCAACCACGAAGAAATCTATGCGTACGAACCTTGGTCTGGCGTCTACCGTGGTAAAGGCACCATTAAAAGCTCTTATGTTTGTGAATTTCGTAATAACTTAATTTTTGAAACTGAGGGTTTAGAGGGGGTAGTTGCCGGTACGCCAATCGCCTTTAAAGACCAACTGCATATTGTCGATCATCGTTTAGAAGGTCAGCTCGATAACGTGATTTCAGCCGCGGCTTTGGTGCATCTTTTTGATCATGGCTTTAAAGGTACGGCCTTTTTTACGGCACAAGAAGAAGCCGGAAAAAGCTGGCGGTATTTGCTTGAGTGGTTCCGCCGTTTTGGTGGCTCAACCAACCGTTTATTTGTGGTAGATACTAGCCCGTTTCCCAACGTAGAAGCCGCCAATGAACAGCTTCTCGTGTTGAGGGAAAAAGACGCCAACGCGACCTTTAACCAAGACAGCACCAAATTACTCGAAGAACTGTGTGTCAAAAACAACATCAGTTATTTGTACAAAAACCGTTACGTGGAAAACGAAAACGCCAAACGGGCTGAGCAAGGATTGCCGCCAAGCTCTCTAGGCAGTACGGAACTTGGGCGTATTATCGCCGCATCTAATGGTTTGGTGGATGGCACAACCATTCAGATCCCCACCATTGGCTATCACACTATGCATGAATCAGCGGCAGTAGAATCTGTGGATGCGTTTCTGGATATGCTAAAAGTTGTGTCGAATATTTAGATTCACCAGATTCTATTTATTACTACCTGAAGCAGCACATAAAAAAGTCCCGTTTCGATATATGAACTCGAAGCGGGATTTTTTTATAGATTAAGACAAATCAATACTACAAAGAGAGCTCTTTTCGGACGATTTCTGCACCCGCTGTTAAGGCATTTAGCTTGCCTCTTGCCACCTCACGCGGCAATGGAGCCATGCCACAGTTAGTACAAGGATAAAGCTTGTCAGCATCGACAAACTGTAATGCTTTGCGCAGAGTATTGGCGACTTCTTCTGGTGTCTCAATGGCATGGTTTGCCACGTCGATGGCGCCGACCATGACTTTTTTACCGCGAATCAGTTCGAGCAATTCCATTGGCACGTGAGAGTTATGACATTCAAGGGAGATGATATCGATATTAGATTGTTGCAGCTTAGGAAAGGCTTCTTCATATTGTCGCCATTCAGACCCCAACGTCTTTTTCCAATCCGTATTGGCTTTGATGCCGTAGCCATAACAAATATGTACTGCGGTTTCGCATTTAAGGCCTTCGATGGCGCGTTCTAAACACGCGATGCCCCAATCATTCACCTCATCAAAAAACACATTAAACGCGGACTTCATCAAACTGGATGATATCCACACCAGCGGCTTCTAACTCTTTGGCTTCTTGATTGAGAATCTTGGCAAATTCCCACGCGAGCTTTTCGCGGCTTTTATAATGATCATCATAAAGCGTATCAATCATAGTCATCGGCCCTGGCAGCGCCCATTTAATCGGTTGCTTGGTTTGCTGACGTAGAAACTTAGCATCTTCAACAAACACTGGCTTGATGCGACTGACAGGGCCAACAACCGTCGGGACGCTCGCATCATAACGATCACGAATTCTCACCGTCTGACGATTCTCAAAATCCACACCGCTGAGGTGCTCAATAAAGGTGGTCACAAAGTGTTGGCGCGTTTGTTCACCGTCACTGACAATATCAATACCCGCCTGCTGTTGCTCTTGCAGCGAGATGCGCAACGCATCCTGTTTGCCGTCCAGCAATTGGTCACCTTCTAATTTCCAAGGCGACCAAAGGGTTTCTGGCTCTGCAAGCCATGTGGGTTTAGGCAAGCTACCTGCCGTTGATGTTGGTAGAAGTGTGTTATTCGTCGCTGTTGTCATAATAAAAATACCGTCTATTAAATGTAATATTGACCAAGTCGTCATGGATTCTAGCGTTTATGCGTAATTCGCAGCCCACTGCTCAAGTAGCCTTTGGTGAGGTTTTATAAAGTGCTGTTCAGCAAATTTGCCTTGCTCACTCGCCAATTGACTACGTTCTTCACGGTCATAAACAATTTGCGTTAGAGAGTGATCGAGGTTGTTTAAGTTGGGTTGATAGCACTTTCCAGCGACCGCGTTAGCATTGTAGATTTCTGGCCGGTAGATTTTCTGGAAGGTTTCCATCGTACTGATGGTGCCAATCAACTCAAGATTGCTGTAATCGTTCAGCAAGTCACCCACAAAATAAAACGCCAACGGCGCTGCACTGTTGGCAGGCATAAAATAGCGAACCTGTAAGCTCATCTTCTGAAAATAATGTTCGGTCAAAGAGGGGCCACTTGGCTCATATTCAACGCCCAATACAGGATGCTGATTTCCTGTTCGCTGATAAGTTTTGTTGTCTGAAACACTCAGACAGATAACTGGCGGCTTGGTAAAGTTTTCTTTGAAGCTGTCTGACTTCACAAAACTTTTAAAGAGCTTTCCATGTAGATCACCAAAGTTGTCAGGAATACTAAATTGCGTTTGGTTTTTGTTATGGTTTGGTAGTAATACGCTGAAGTCATAATCACGCACATAAGAAGAGAAATTGTTTCCTACAATTCCATCGATACGCTGCTCAGTGTGGTGATCAACAATATTCGTCTTTAACATTTCAATGGTTGGAAAGGTCTGGCCCTTCCCTTCAATATCGACATCAACTGAGATGATTTCAAGCTCAACAGAATAGCGGTCTCCCTTTGCGTTATCCCAATGCGCCAAGGCATTAAAACGATTGTTAATCATCCTTAATGCGTCACGTAAATTCTGTTGTCGTCTCGCTCCTCTAGCCAGATTCGCAAAGTTGGTTGTGATGCGAGTATTGTCTGAAGGGCGGTAGCTTTCATCGAAGCAAATGCTCTTAATGGTAAAGGTAAAATCGTTGTTCATGGTGATCTGGTATCCTATTTTCTGAAGTGAAATGGAGATCCATTCCTTATTCTCACTTGCCCGTTTTTTGCTTGTTGGCGATCGGCCTAACTATTCTTTGAGTACTGTTATACGCAACTATAAACATGAACAAAAATGAATTTAATTTCATAGAATTGAATTTTGCTCATGATTAAGAATAAATACGACTCTTGATTGAATATTTTCACTCAAAAATAGGATGGGTAATGAGAAGTAAGAACGCCCTCAACAGGGCGTTATTTTGTCGGGCGCGAATCAGCAAGAGAAAATGGAATGACCGGACAATTGAGCACGATATTGGTCCGTTCTATAGTAACCAAGCCCTGGTCTTCAGCCGTAAGAATAGCTTCTTCAGACCTTAGCTCTGTTGCCTTGCTTGGGTCTTTCCACGCTACGACGTACATCAACCACAGCGGCGAGTAATGGGTATTTTGACTTTCATAGCCTAATGGTTCGGGGACAGAAGCAAACACGCTCCGCGCTTGCTCTTGATTCGGAAACGCATACACACGTTCTAGCACAGTTTTCACTTGGGGTGGTTTTGGGTAATTCGGCACAGCATCACGCAACCGAGGCACATAATTGGCATTTTTGGCTTTTGCCACAGCCTGATCAGATACATCTGTCGTAATGTAGCGAACTTCTTTGCCCTCATGCCAACCGTGTAACAAAGGCATACTGATCGTAGCCTGCTGAGAACTTGTATCTTGAATAGAATGAAGGCTGCACGAAGCCAATAAAAAAACACTAACAAGTCCTAAGAAACATTGACGCAACATATCATTCACTCCAAAGTGTTTTAAATAGAAAGAACATTGAAAACCACCAATTAACGACTATTAATACTAACTTTCTACCTATTTAGGTCGTTAATAGCCAACGAGATAAGCATGATAAATAAGCTTGAAATTAATCATCTAAGAACATTAAGCGCTCTCTATCAGCTCGGCAACATTTCGGCGGCAGCAGAACATTTAAGCGTTTCTCAACAGGCAATCAGTCTTCAACTTAAAAAGATAAGAACCATTCTTGGTGATCAACTCTTTGTTAGAACAGGCCACGGAATGATTCCAACACCCTACGCCAAAGACATTGAACAACACATCGAGAAAATATTAACCCACATAAATAACATCCCTCTGGCAAATGCATTTTTACCACAGGAAGTAGAAAGAACACTGGTCATCTGTGCAACAGACTACACCCAAGAAGTCATCGTCACCGAGCTAATTAAAGAGCTTAGGCAGTACGCCCCTAAAATAAAAGTGATCGTTACCAATATCGAACACGCGAACCTAACCAAAAAAATCCATCAAGGCTCAATAGACATTGTTTTTACCACCAGTGCCTATGTTCCCGAAGGGTTGATTTCCACGCCATTATTTATAGAAAAGTACTTATGCGTGACAGCGAATAAAACCATTGAACGTACTCATGACCTATCACTACAACAATTAACCAAACATGATTTTGTCATCACTTCGCCTGGTGTGGGCAGCTTTATAGGCTCTGCAGACACTTGGTTTGAACAACAAGGATTTCCACGTCAGGTTGCCGTATCCGCCCCATCCTTTCATATGGCGAAAGAAACCTTAAAACATTCAAACATGGTGGGATTTATTCCTTCGAGACTATTACCGTACGACGGACTATTTGAGCTTCCACTAGAAAAATACCCACCGGGTTATCAAGTCGTTGCGGCCTATCACCCAAGCGCAAAACATGACCTATTAATTAACTGGTTACTGGATAGCGTCCAGAAGAAATTTACTCATTAAAGAAGCATCAGCTTGTATGAGTAACAAGCTTAGCTTTATCGTCAACCACGTCATTCACCTCTACTCTATCGTCACTTTAAACACTATGTAGAGGTCATTATGTCCATTAAACGCATTAACCCATCATCTTTGTATGACGGCACGGCGACTGGCATGTCACAAGCAACAATTGATACCGACACTGGGTTGATTTTTATTTCAGGGCAAGTCGATTGGGACACCGGTTTTCACACTCATAATCACGACATGAAAACGCAAACCGCCAATGCGGCAAAACATTTAATCACGGTACTAAAAGAGGCAAATTCTTCGGTAGAGAATATCTTACAGTTACGTGTCTATGTTCGCGGTGAGGTTGCTGACCATTTGGAAGACATCGTCCCTATTATCGCCAGTACATTAGGCACATCACGGCCAGCATTAACAGGGATTGGTGTCGCCTCTTTGGCAACACCAGAGACCTTAATTGAAATTGAAGCGGTCGCAAAAGTGGCTCGATAGAACACTAGTACCCATTTTAACCAAGAGGGTAAAATCGGGATTACCTTGCATGTCTATACATCATTTCCTTTCCCTTTTGCGTATTTATACACCGTATTACGGCTGACACCAGCCGTTTTTGCGGTTTGTGAAACATTGCCTTTAAACTCGCTTAACAGGCGAGGAATCAGTCTTTCTAAGGACTCATCTTGTTCTGTCGATGCAGGCGCTGTTAGATCAAATGATGCGGAAGCATCCAGATCATCAAAGAAATCATCAGGCAAGTGCCATTCTTCCAGCATTTCTTCATCCGCCATGGCCATGCCAACTTTCAGTACATGAGCAAGTTGACGCATGTTCCCCGCCAAGGATGTCTGACCAATAACTCAAGCATATCTGACGATAAAGCAGGGCCGGCTCTTCTTTGCGTAGACGTTCATGTAAATAACGAATCAATTCAGCCTTGTCGGTACGTTCACGTAATGCCGGTAATTCGATATTCAAACCTGAGATTCGATAGTATAAATCTTGGCGGAAACGGCCTTCTTTTACTTCATCTTTTAAGGTGCGATTAGTGGCTGAAATGAGTTTAATATCAACAGGAAAGGCTTCCGTTGAGCCTAATGGCGTCACCACTCTTTCTTGTAAAACACGCAATAAACGCGACTGCACCGCCATCGGCATTTCACCGATTTCGTCCAAAAATAACGTGCCTCGATGTGCACGACGAATCAAACCGATTGAGCCTCGATTTTGTGCGCCAGTAAAAGCGCCTTTTTCATAACCAAAAAGTTCAGACTCTACCAACTCAGCCGGAATGGCCGCACAATTTACCGCCACCAGCATCTCTTTGGCACGAGAGCTGTGATAATGCAAACTGCGTACGAATATCTCCTTCCCCGCCCCGGTTTCCCCATGGATTAAAATTGGAATGTCTTTTTCCATAATTTTATGAGCTTGACGCACCAAACGCTCTACTCGCTCATCTCCATGTTGCAATTCAGCCATTGGAATAACGTTATCTGGGATAGCGATTGATGACGGTTTCTCCGTATCCTTCACCTTCTCCGGTGACGAATTTTCTTTATTCATAACAATGGCTTCTGATTGAGGCGGGGCAACGTAATCAGCACGCTGACGAAAGTCTGGTACACGCATAATTTGCTGTACTGGCGGAATCACTTTGACATAAAACTGATAACGCCCCATGGCAATCAGTTTCATCGGCAAACTATAGGGATGATGTTTGATTTCACGCATTTCAATATCAAACACTTGATTGATGTTCAACAAGGCTAAGTCTCGTGCCAACACCACCTCCGCGCGACGATTTGCCGACACAATGGTGCCGTTTTCGTCAAGCACCAAAATACCGGACCAATGACTGTCCAAACTGACCACATTGGTATTAAAGCTGAGAATAAAATGTTCTTGCTGAAAGGCCGAAAATATCAGACGATTTTCCACACTCAAAGACATGAGTTTGACCATGCCAAAAGTATGATCTTGGGGTAAATAGGCGTCGGAAGAAATATCCAACACTCCGACTAAATCGTTTTTGGTGTTGTAAATAGGCGACGCTGAACCAACCATAAAACGATTGGCACGCAAAAAGTGTTCATCACGACCCACTTGAATCGCTTCACCCGTGATCAAGGCAGTACCGATGGCATTGGTCCCAGCGCCCATTTCACTCCATTGATTGCCACCCACCAAACCATGTTGCGCAGCACTACCAAAACGCGGCTGCCCCCATGTGTTCAGCACATGACCTTGACGGTCTGCCAAGACAATCATGCAAGCCGAATTACTCAGAATATTTTCATAGTACGGCAGCACTTCGTTTTCTGTCGTTTCTAGCAAACTACGATGCTGGTCTATTAGGTCACTTAGGGTGCCTTTTGGCAGAGTCGCAAAATCTGGTCGACTACCATGATCCAAACCGAACTGTTCACAACGATACCAAGACGCTTGAATTCTCTCTTTGTGAGTCTGTGTCAGCCCCGCCTCCGCAGTGAACGCAATGTCTGTGGATATGGTCGCAGTTTGTGGTTGTTTTTGTTCTTTTTCATCTTGCATTTCCAACTCCAACACAGCGGTGTAAACATCAAAACTGTGCATGAAATGTTCATTGTAATGAGCAGACTGTAAACACTTTGAACACTCGTGAACAGTCCTTTTTCAAAAGCGAAAACTACCAAAAGCAATACGGAAATATAATAAAAATCATATTTATCAATAATTTAAACAAAATTAATGCAGGAAAATTATTTTTGGCACAGCTTTTGTAATGTACTTATCCATCAAGGTGCGTTCGCTTTTGAGCTTTTAATGATCAACAAGACGATCGCACTTAAAAAAACAATAACAACAAAAAGGTACTCACAATGTCTCTGACGCTGCAGAATGTATCGCGCGTTGTTGAAGGTGAGACGTGGATCGATCAGGTAAACCTGTCTCTCGAACCCGGCTCTTTCAACGTTCTACTTGGACGCACGCTGTCCGGTAAAACCACGCTGATGCGCCTTATGGCCGGTCTTGACCGTCCAACCAAAGGGAAAATCCTCATGAATGGGGTGGACGTCACTGGTGTGCCAGTGCGCGAACGTAACATCTCCATGGTGTACCAACAGTTCATCAACTACCCCAACCTCACCGTGTACGAAAACATCGCTTCACCTTTGCGTTTGGCAAAAATGGATGAAAAAGAAGTCGACCGCCGTGTACGTGAAACCGCGGCGATGTTGCGCATCGATCCTTTTCTTGATCGCCTTCCATTACAACTCTCTGGCGGTCAACAACAACGCACCGCCATGGCGAGAGCCTTAGTCAAAGATTCACAAATTATCCTCTTCGATGAGCCATTAGTTAACCTTGATTACAAGCTCCGGGAAGAGCTTCGTCAAGAATTACGCGCCTTGTTCAAAGCACGTAATTGCATCGCGGTATATGCCACCACAGAGCCGAATGAAGCATTGGCGTTAGGTGGCAACACCGCCGTCTTAAACGAAGGTCGTTTGCTGCAAATGGGACCAACCGCTGAGGTTTATCATCAGCCAAAAGACATCATTACCGCAGAAATGTTCTCTGAACCACCCATCAATGTGGTTCCTGGTCGCGTCAGCGAAGAAGAAGTCACCTTCGACGATACGGTACATTTCCGTTTAAACAGCGATTTGCGTCGTCTTACACCGGGTGAATATCAGTTTGGTGTACGTGCCTCACACATTGGTCTCGTCCCTCATTCAGACGATGATTTGGAATTGCCCGTTCGCGTTGATCTGGCAGAAATTAGTGGCTCGGAAACCTTCTTGCACGTCCATAATCCGCATTTTGATTTGGTACTGCATCTATCTGGGGTTCATGCCTACCAAGTGGATCAAGAAATTAAAGTCTACTTCCCAACGCACAAGCTTTACGCCTTCGATGCCCAAGGCAAGATGGTGCATTCCCCCGCTCGCATGAGGGATCAATAATCATGGCTTCTATTACCCTAAATGCCTTAGCGCATACCTACACAGAGAATCCAACCAAACCAGAAGACTACGCGATTCGTGAAATGACTCACGTTTGGGAACAAGGCGGTGCCTTTGCTCTATTGGGTCCGTCCGGTTGCGGAAAATCCACCCTGCTGAATATTATTTCTGGCCTGCTAAAACCGTCTAATGGTGAGGTCTTGTTCGATGGCAAGCGCGTCAATGAGCTAAAACCGGAAGAACGTAACATTGCACAAGTGTTTCAGTTCCCTGTGGTATACGACACCATGACGGTGTTTGATAACTTAGCTTTTCCGCTGCGGAATATTGGCGTGCCGGAATACAAGGTGAAATCAAAAGTCTATGAAGTGGCTGAAATTCTCGAACTGTCGGACCAGCTAAAACGCAAAGCCAAAGGCTTGTCGGCGGATCAGAAACAAAAAGTCTCTATGGGTCGCGGCTTAGTACGTGACGATGTATCGGCGATTTTGTTTGATGAACCCCTCACCGTTATCGACCCTCAGTTGAAATGGAAATTACGTCGTAAGCTCAAACAAATCCATGAGCAATTTAACATCACCATGGTGTATGTGACCCACGATCAATTAGAAGCCTCGACCTTCGCCGACAAAATTGCCGTCATGTACAACGGGCAAATCGTCCAGTTCGGCACACCTAGAGAGTTATTCGAAAATCCAGCGCACACTTTCGTTGGCTACTTTATTGGTAGCCCTGGCATGAACTTTTTTGACGCTGAACTGAAAAATCAAGGCGGGAAAGAAGCACTCATGTTTGGCGACCATGAAATCTCCGTCAGCGATGCCATGCTGACACGCTTAAAAGCCATGGGAGCCAATAAAGTCACTTTGGGCATTCGCCCAGAATTTGTCCACGTCTGGGACGGTAAAAACAGCGATGCGTTTCATGTTGATGTGGACTACGTAGAAGACCTAGGTACTTACAAGATTTTGTCTTTCTTGTTTCATGGGCAAGTGATGAAAGCCCGCCTCAGTGAAGATCAGAAAGTTCCTTCTGGGCAAATTTATGTGAGTTTTCCTGAACAGTGGACCAAGGTCTATGTCGACGATTACTTGGTTGACTTAACCGATTCTGCTGTCGATCACGACAAGACAAAGGAGATCCAGCATGCAAATTAAAGTCGAAAACAACAAGGCATGGTTCCTTGTTCTGCCCGTTTTCCTGATTGTTGCCTTCTCGGCCATCATCCCCTTAATGACAGTGGTGAATTATTCGGTACAGGATATTTTTGACCCCTATACACGTTACTTTGTTGGCACAGAATGGTTCAAACAAGTGATGCTGGACAGCCGCTTGCACGAAGCCTTACTACGCCAATTCCTTTACTCTTTCACCATTTTGGCCATTGAAGTGCCGTTGGGTATTTGCGTGGCATTAATGATGCCAACCAAGGGTCGCGGTGCGTCATTGGCTTTGATCTTGGTTGCGATTCCCCTGCTGATTCCATGGAACGTAGTCGGTACGATTTGGCAAATATTTGGTCGTGCCGACATCGGGTTATTTGGGGCATTTATGAGTAGTATCGGTGTCGATTACAACTACGCCTCTGACCCAACCGACGCTTGGTTAACCGTGGTATTAATGGATGTCTGGCACTGGACTCCCTTGATCGCGCTGTTATGTTACTCCGGTTTGCGAGCCATTCCTGAGGTGTATTACCAAGCGGCACGTATCGACCAAGCCTCTCGCTGGGCTGTATTCCGCTATATCCAACTACCTAAACTCACTAACGTGCTGATTATTGGTGTGTTGTTGCGCTTTATGGACTCTTTCATGATTTATACCGAACCCTTTGTGCTTACAGGGGGCGGCCCGGGCAACTCCACGACTTTCTTGAGTCAGTCGTTAGTACAACAAGCCATCGGCCAGTTTGACCTTGGTCCTGCGGCCGCGTTCTCTCTGGTGTACTTCTTAATCATCTTGCTCGTGTGCTGGGTGTTCTACACCACCATCATGAACATGCAAAAAGACAAGTAGGAGCGGATCATGACTCAATCGTCAACAAAACCCATAGAACACGCTTATAAAGTCACCAAAGAACAAGCCCCCGTGTATAGCCACGCGGAACGCAAAATCCGCAACGCGAATCTACGTGGTCGCTTTGGCCTAGCGCTGTACATTGTGTTGCTGTTACTGCCAATCTATTGGCTTGTAAACATGTCGTTCAAAACCAATACCGAGATTCTCAGCGGGTTGTCCTTTTTCCCTGAGAATTTCACCCTAGATAACTACGCCAAGATCTTTGGTGATCCAACATGGTACATGGGTTACGTCAACTCCATATTCTACGTATCCATGAACATGGTGATTAGCTTATTAGTGGCTCTACCTGCCGCTTATGCGTTTAGTCGCTATAAGTTCATTGGTGACAAGCACATGTTCTTCTGGTTGTTGTCCAACCGAATGGCACCACCAGCGGTATTCCTATTACCCTTTTTTCAACTGTATTCCTCAGTCGGTCTGTTCGATACCCATATTGCTGTGGCCTTAGCGCACTGTTTGTTCAACGTGCCATTAGCGGTATGGATTCTAGAAGGCTTTATGAGTGGTGTGCCTCGTGAAATAGACGAAACGGCGTACATCGATGGCTACTCCTTTCCAAAATTTTTCGTGCGCATCTTCATTCCTTTGATTCGCTCAGGCATCGGTGTAACGGCCTTCTTCTGCTTCATGTTCTCTTGGGTAGAGCTACTGCTAGCACGAACGTTGACGTCGGTCGATGCCAAGCCTATCGCGGCCATCATGACACGAACCGTCTCGGCGTCGGGCATGGATTGGGGGTTGCTCGCCGCCGCAGGTGTACTGACTATTCTGCTGGGGATGCTGGTCATTTACTTCGTTCGTAACCATGTGGCGAAGGGCTTTGCCCTTGGTCGAGTGTAAGGAGAATTATTATGGCTTGGATGTCTTGGACATTACCGACCGCCCTGTTTTTTATCGGCATTGCTGTGATCTTGGTCGGCATGACCACATGGCAAATTATCTCACCTTGTGTAGAACGCCGTGGCTTTTTGCCTCTGGCCACGACACGTGGTGACCGTTTGTTCATTGGCCTGCTAAGCAGTGCCTTTATCCACCTTGCATTCGTTGCACTAACGGATGTGAACATCGCGGTGGCAACCGTCCTGTGCGCATTCTGGATGGTGATTCTAATGCGCTGGGGCTAGTCAGCGTCCCTAATCAATAGGAACGATGGATTATCTGGCATGGAAGCCACATAGAAAAACTAAACTTTGTTGAGGTAAATTATGCACTACAATAAGAAAAAAATTGCACTCGCCGCCTTACCCTTTGCTGTCATGATGCACTCGGCTAGCTTATGGGCCGACGCGTATTCTGACGCTGCCAAGAAATGGGTAGACACGGAATTCACAGTTTCGACGCTGAGTAAGCAACAACAGTTAGACGAATTACAATGGTTTACCGATGCTGCGAAAAAGTTTCGTGGTATGGAAATCAACGTGGCGTCTGAAACCTTAACGACTCACAAATACGAGTCACAAGTGTTAGCCAAAGCCTTCCAAGAAATCACGGGGATTAAAGTCAACCATGACTTGATCCAAGAAGGTGACGTCGTTGAGAAACTGCAAACGCAAATGCAGTCTGGCCGTAACATTTACGATGCCTATGTGAACGATTCTGACCTGATCGGTACACACTTCCGCTACGGTAAAGTGGTGCCTATTTCCGACATGATGACCGGCGATGGCAAAGAGTTTACATCACCCACCTTAGATCTTGCCGATTTTATCGGTTTGGATTTCACTACAGGGCCAGATGGCAAGCTTTACCAATTACCAACCCAACAGTTTGCTAACCTTTATTGGTTCCGTGCTGACTGGTTTGCGCGTCCAGATTTGAAAGAAAAATTCAAATCCATTTACGGCTATGAGCTAGGTGTGCCTGTTAACTGGTCCGCTTATGAAGATATTGCCGAGTTCTTCACCGATAAAGTACAAAATATCGATGGTACACGTGTTTATGGCCACATGGATTACGGTAAAAAAGATCCTTCTCTAGGCTGGCGCTTTACCGATGCTTGGTTCTCTATGGCAGGTGCTGGCGACAAAGGCACACCAAACGGTTTACCTGTAGATGAGTGGGGCATTCGTATCAAAGACGCCTGCTCTCCAGTTGGATCCAGTGTTTCTCGTGGTGGCGCAACCAACGGCCCAGCTGCCGTATATGCGACGACCAAATACGTTGAATGGTTACGTAAGTACGCGCCACCTGAAGCACAAGGTATGACCTTCTCTGAATCTGGCCCAGTGCCAGCGCAAGGTGGTGTCGCTCAGCAAATCTTCTGGTATACCGCGTTTACCGCTGACATGACATCGCCAGGCCTTCCTGTTGTGAATGAAGATGGCACGCCAAAATGGCGCATGGCTCCTTCTCCAGTGGGACCATACTGGGAAGAAGGCATGAAGAAAGGTTATCAAGATGTGGGCGCTTGGACCTTCATGAACTCAACACCAGAAGACCGTCGTCTAGCCGCGTGGTTGTACGCTCAGTTCACCACCGCAAAAACCGTTTCTTTGAAGAAAACCTTGGTCGGTCTAACGCCGATTCGTGAGTCGGATATCAACTCTCCAGAAATGGCCGCTGCCGCGCCTAAATTGGGTGGCTTGGTTGAGTTCTACAAAGGACCAGCCCGTAAACAATGGTCACCAACTGGGATTAACGTGCCAGATTATCCTAAGCTAGCGCAACTTTGGTGGCAGTACATTTCCCAAGCCGCAAGCGGGGAAGCGACACCACAAGAAGCACTTAACGGCCTAGCGGAAGCACAAGACAAGGTAATGGAACGTTTGGAACGCGCTAACGTACAACCAATATGCGGACCAAAAATGAACCAACCACGTGACGAAGCTTACTGGTTAGCGCAACCTGGTTCTCCAAAACCAAAATTGGCTAACGAAAAACCACAAGGCGTCACTGTCTCTTACGACGACCTACTTCGTTCTTGGGAATAAGATCTTTTCGTTATTGTCCACAGCACTCTGAACCTTTGACCGGCCTAGGCCGGTCTTTTTTTGCTTGGTAAAAAAACAAGAAGCTAATAGGATTTAGAATAATCAATAAGGTAGGCTAAACAAGGTATCAATGCGTCATGGGTTGATCATCTGCCATCAAGGCTTTCAGCTCATCCTGCAAGCTTTCGATTTTTTCCACCAGTATATGCTGCTGTGAAGGTGGTATTTGGGCAATATCTTGAAGCGATACTTTTTCTAAGTTTTCAAGCAGACTAACCAAATGCTGTATGCGGTCATCTTTTCTGTTCATGCGGGTTCTCTCCGTAGATGCATGGTGACTACATAACCATAGACAACTTTTTCCATTTACTCTGTCATAAATGAGAAAAGTTATGTAAAAAATTGAAGTATTTATTGGACTAGAACACAAAACGTTGATTTTCATCTGCTTATTAAATTCTTGTCGAATCATCAAAACGCTTTCATTAGATCGATTATTGAAATAATCATGTTCTAATTAGACTATAAATGAATCATCTTAGCGGCGGTATAATCTTTAAATGAAAGTAGGATAATGACGTAACTTAGTTCGTCAAGCATTGCTATCAATCACATACGGCAGAGGTTTTACCATGACATCACTGGACAAAAATGCATTAGATCAATTGTTTTTAGAAGCACGAAGCTACAACGAATTCTTAGATACACCGGTAAGCGAAGACACAATTAAAGCACTGTACGATGTCTTCAAATGGGAATTCCAACTTCAATGAACACACAGCCAGCACGCTTTGTTTTCTTGAGCAGCGCAGCAAGCAAAGAAAAACTCTTACCAGCTTTGGCTCCAGGTAACGTCGAAAAAACGCGTAACGCGCCATTAACTCTGATCGTCGCGTTTGACACTAAGTTCTACAATCACTTGCCAACGCAATTCAAAGCGTACGATGCGAAACCTATGTTTGAAAGCAACCAAGCTTTAACCGACGCTACCGCATTCCGTAACAGCAGCTTGCAAGGCGCTTACGTTATGATGGCAGCTCGTGCATTAGGTCTAAGTGTTGGTGCAATGAGCGGTTTTAATCCAATTGCTGTTGATGAAGCATTCTTTGCTGATGGCGAATACAAAACCAACTTCATCATTAACCTAGGTTACGGCAAGCCAGAAGGTTTCCACCCACGAGGCCCTCGCCTTGCGTTTGATGACGTTGCTGAAATTCTATAATTTTCGCTTACCGTCTTATTAAAAAAGCGAAAGCCCCAATGCCATTTATCATGGAGTTTTCGCTTTTTTGTTTTATCGCAATGCATAATAACTTATCAAAATGTGGCACTGAGCTAAACATAACACCTAATGATTTTGCTGGAAGAAGCGCTGACTAATGTCGGCTGCCAAATGAGAAGCAAACATAGGATGAGGAATAGGCGCAACAGCGAGCACGATATCGACAGTGGGTAACGCGGGAAGAGTAGAATCTTCAATAATACTGAGACCATAGGAAACACTGGATCGCGCCATCGCACTGATACCTTGACCTTTGCGTAGCAAACCTTTAATCGCCGTTGCACTGGAACTACTGCACATCAATCGATATTCTCGCCCCTGTTTCTCTAGCCCATCAATGGCCGTGCTGTGAAACTTACAGTCGGGTTCGTACAACACCAAACACAAGGGATTTTGCTTTTCTATTAGCTCATCCGTTTGAAGATTTTCTCCTTTCACCCACACACCAGAATCGTGCTTTAGAAGATAGCCTTCTTCAGCATCAGGCGAACGGGTCAAAATGGCGACATCTATTTTGCCTTGATCTAGCATCAAGCGCAGTTGGGTACTGCAATCACAAACGATTCGAATACTCTGATGAGGTAAGGTTTCACGCACCAATGCTACGATGGAAGGCAATATCGATTCGGCATAATCGTCAGGACAACCAATGGTCAAAGGTGGATGTCGAAGATGAGTAGAAAAATGCCCTAACGCTTCATCATGCAAAGAAACAAGTCTTCTGGCATAACTCACCAACTGCTGCCCTTGTTCCGTCAATCCTAGATTACGACCTTCCTTCACAAACAACACATGCCCCGTTTCTTCTTCCAGCTTTTTCATCTGCATACTGATCGCACTTTGCGTACGAAACGTCTGCTTTGCTGCACGGGTAAAACTGCCCGTATCAACAAAAGCGATAAAGCTACGGAGTGCATCAATGTCCATAAATAAATCTTCTATCAAAGTTTGGAATAGGAAACATCAAAATTATTCGTTAGTCGTTACAAAAACAAGCTGTAACAATACTTTTCATTGAAAAGGAGGTTTACTAATATGAAAGTACTTATTCTTCCGGGCATTGGAAATTCAGATGTAGATCACTGGCAAAGCCACTGGGAAAAACTAAATAAAAATTACACTAGAGTTAACCAGCTTAACTGGGATCATCCAGACTGTTCAGAGTGGTGCGCTTCACTAGAAGAAAGCGTTCGATCTTCAGGACCAGATACCATATTGGTGGCGCATAGTTTAGGGGGTTACTCGTTGCCCATTGGGCCGCAAAAACGCACCTAAGGATCAACGCAGCTATGCTAGTCGCAGTACCAGATCCGAACGCTCCTATTTTCCCATCTCAAGCTATTGGATTTAAAGAGCCACCAATGAAGCCTCTACCGTTCAAATCCATTGTGGTTGCTAGCATCAATGACCCCTACAGCAACATAAAATACTCCGAAGAGTGTGCGTCTATTTGGGGTAGCGATATTGTGAATATAGGTGAAGCAGGTCATATCAATAGCGCGAGCGGCTTAGGCTCTTGGTCAGAGGGACATACTATTTTACAAAAGCTAATGGACTAACATTCAAATTTAAATTGGCATGAACTCAGGCAATATCAAACACCATTCGTTAGTCACTGGAAAGAAAGGAATAAAATGCAGCTCATCATTGGCAATAAAAATTACTCATCTTGGTCTTTACGAGGTTGGTTGGCGTTAAAAGCCTTCAACATTCCGTTTGAAGAAATAAAACTCAGCCTGTTTAGTGATGAATTTCATCTTGAACTTGCCAAATACTCTCCCGTTGGAAAAGTGCCCGTTTTAGTGGATGGCGATTTGAGCGTGTGGGATTCACTCGCCATTTGCGAATACATCAATGAAAACTATTTGGATGGAAAAGGCTGGCCTGCGGACAAAAACAACCGCGCCGTGGCTCGTTCTATTGTGGCCGACATGCACTCTGGACTGTTTGCTATTCGTAACGAAATGCCAATGAATTGTCGAGCAAAACGTCGAGTAGAACTCAGTGACAAGGCAAAACAAGAAGTCTCAACCCTAGAGACTATCTGGTCCAATTTACGCACCAAACACGCTAAAGATGGCGACTACTTATTCGGTACTTTTAGTTTGGCTGACGTTTTCTTTGCTCCTGTTGTCTTTCGTTTTTCGACCTACGGCACCCAGCTGTCAGACGCAGCCAGTGCCTACTACACAACCATGCTCGCGCACCCAGACATGCAAGCATGGTTAGCTGACTCAATAGCAGAAACAGAAGTCGTCGCTGCTGGTGAAACAGGTGAATCTGTTTAACTTTCCACCACTAAGAGACCTATGGCGTTTGTCCCAAATAAAAGAGCGAAAGCCCTTCTTACTCGAGAGCCCCAATGGTATTATTGGCCATAGATAAAAAATCACTAAGACTCTAACGCTGAACGGGAAACCAACTCGATGACATTTTCTAACCGTGAAGACTTCCGAAACAAGGGTGTCCTTAAGCTTTCCAGTGTCATCGATATTGAAAAAATTCTTGATGCACAAAGCTACCTTTGGCAAGAAGTGAAACACAAATTTAGCATTAATATCGACGAACCTAGTACATGGTTTTCCAATGCTCACAACCCTGTCGGAGACGCTGGTGCAAAACGGCTAAACGGCATGGGGTCGATAATGCGAGAGACTCAAAGCCTCGGGGAAATTAGACGAGATAGAAAGAGCGATACAATCGTCTATTGATCAGGTATTCGGCACTCACACTTGGCGCCCGTTGGATCTTTGGTATTCTTTATTGAGTTTTCCAAGCTCAGAGTCGGCTTGGAATGTGCCTCATAAATCTTGGCACTGCGATGAACCTGCTGTAGTGGGAGATGCCGAGCCGTGGAGCCTATTTGTTTTTGTATTTCTTGACAATGTCACTGTCGATATGGGGCCAACAACGGTCGTATCTGGCTCTCATCGACGAGCGGAGCGTCTTGCCAAAACACTCGGTACACAGAATCACGAAGCCTTAATAAACGCCTTTGAATCGGTGAACAGCGGATTGTTTGAGAGTCCGAAAGAGGTCACCCTATTGCCCATGGATCAGGTTTTAGACCTCCTCATTCAAGAAGACCCTTGGTTCCAAGAGCTGGTTGAAGAGGGTTCCCCTGACCAGAGAATTCAACGATTCATAGAAGAAGACAATTCGCTGTATGGCATCAAACAAAAGGTTGTCACATTGACTGGCACCGCTGGCGATATTATTGTGTTTGATCCACGCTGCCTCCACACTTTTTCAGCCAATGTGTCAGACCGTCCTCGACAAGTGTTGCGACTCGATTTTAGGCGTCAATTATAACCTACCAAAAAAACAACCCTGTTTGCCTTTTATTCATACCATTAATAAAAATGCAGACATTATTATTTACCAGTAAAATGCGGTGCGGACTCAACTCACTATTTATAAGGTTTTCATGGCAACATTTACGCAACCCACCCAATCTGATCAATCCGATGAGGCGTTAGAAGAAGCAAGAAACGCGTTTAAAATGCGTCTTTCTGACGTCACTGCTGACCCCACTGAAGTCATCACGAGTATGCAGAAGCTGGTTGAAATATTGCTGCTCAAAAAGCAGTTCGCCGAGGCGCTAAAAGAAATCGAACAATTAAAGACGCTGGCGGCTTCGAACAAAAAGATAAAAATCGCCATGTTGGAAATGAAAGGTCGTATCAAACAGGTTGGCGCTAGATCAGGCTTTCGATCCAGAGCCACCAAGAAATATACGACCAAAAAACCTAATAAGGCTTAATCAAACCGAAAGCTAGACGCGGTCCAACCACCGAAAAGTCCTTCATCGTGGTAAACACAGGTTGCCTTGGCATTTTCAGCCGCTCCAAGGGCCACCATTAGCGGAATCAAATGATCTTCTCTTGGGTGAGCAATACGAGCATAAGGCGCTTTGTCCCACTCGACCAATCGACGGCTTCGCTCTGCTGGTGCTGATTCCAGTAATGTTTCTTGTAACCAAGCATCAAAGCCATTCGAAGGCTTGATGGCTTGTGGGCCTCTTAAGCCAAGATTATGAAAGCTCAAACCGCTGCCAACAATTAATATGCCTTCTTCACGCAATGGCGCCAAGGCACGGCCTAACGCCATGTGTTCTTCTGGGTTTAGATTTGATTTAAGTGACAACTGAACCAGTGGCATGTCCGCTTCAGGATACATCACAGCCATGGGTGCAAATGCGCCATGGTCGAAACCTTTTTTGTCATCCAGATCCACAGCAAAGCCTGCACTTTTCATCAGTTCAGCCACACGAGCGGCGACGTCTGGCGAGCCTGGAGCTTGGTATTTCACCTCATAAGTATGAGCGGGAAAGCCGTAATAATCGTATTCCATTCCTGGAGCTGGGCTAGACTGAACACCAAAGGTTTTGCGTTCCCAATGACCAGAAATCATCAAAATCGCTTTGGGTCTTTCGGGTAAATCTTGCGTCATCTTAACCAAAGACGCTTCAAGATTCGAAAACATGGCGCGCATGTCTGACATATAAGGCCAAGGGCCGCCGCCGTGGGAAATAAAATAAGTGGGTAACATCATCATTCACCTCTAAAACTGGAATAATTAGCCAACTCACTAAAAGCTGAATTGGCTTTATTTGATATCAGCAGTCTAGGCTTGTGACCTTGCTTGATCAATATGCGTCCAGTTAACCCATCATTTCATTTTGATTAATAATCCAAGAAAAAATACCACTTGAGTTTCCTCTCGATTAAAGAAGATACCTTCATAGATCAAATAATGAAGGTATCTTCTTTGTCATTAGGCTTTCTCATGCCGGTCTTTTTCATAGGTATAGACACGCAAACGATGGCCATCAGGATCGAGCGCGGTGAACGTCGTACCAAAATCTAATTCAATTGGCTCTTGAATGATGTCAATGCCCAACTCTTGCCATTTGCTGTAATGGATTTGCAGAGTAATCAGATTATCAAGGGTAAATGCCACCTCCATACTGCCCGCTGGAACATCATTGGCTTTTGGCAATACACTTTTTCGCGCCCATAAGCCAAACTTCGCCCCTGTTTCCGAGACAAACAAAGCAAAGTCTGCGGTTGATTCCACAGGTTCACGGTCAAATAAAGGACGATAAAAATCCACGCTACGCTGCACATTATCCACATATAAGATGGTGAAGTTTGAAATTTCCATACTGACATTCCTATTCGCTGTTTATATTTCACGTTAAAAGTTTAGTCGTTCACATCAGGCTTTGGCCCAATAAAATGAGAATAAACAAACCGAGTGTCAGATCATGTCAGCAGTGATAGAAAGCAACGAAGGTTTTATTGAGAAGGCTTTGACGCATGTAAGGTAGCTCGCCACCGTTTGAGCAATACATGACGCGGCGTTGCATAGCAAGTATTGATTAGCTCACTCGATAGAATTCGGTCAGTACGAAAATTACGAATATCTTGGCGCAATTCACACCAAGCGACCAACACACGAACTTCATCAAAATAACCCAAAGCGAATGGCCAGATGCGTCTCTGAGAATGCTTGCCCTGCAAATCTTGATAATCAATAAAAAGAATCTTTTCATCTCGAATAGCTTGGCGAACTTCGGCCATATCAACGGTATCAGTGGTCGACTCTTTGCTCGGGCCAATCAGCAAAGTCGTATCATCAAGGATGTCTTTCAATTCTACTGGTAGTACCGCAGCAATTTTATTCAAGGCGTTTTGTGCACCATCGCTTAATTGACTATCAGTACGTTGCGCCACCCAACGGGCGCCCAGTACCAAGGCTTCGATTTCTTCCTCGGTGAACATTAATGGTGGCAGAAGAAAACCTGGTTTAAGCACATACCCCACACCCGCTTCGCCTTCAATATTCGCGCCCTGCTCTTGCAGTGTCGCAATGTCTCGATACAAGGTGCGTAAGCTCACATTAAGTTTTTCTGCCAATATTTTCCCAGACACAGGATATCGATGGCTACGCAATAAACCAATTAATGCAAGTAAACGCTGGGAACGAACCACGTTTTTACTCTCCGCTAGAAGCTTGTTGATTAAGTGAATAATCTGCAAAACCAACGGCTAATACATCTAATGTGACATCTCGAAAGCGTTCTAACAATAACGCTTCGGCTTCAATTAATACGTCACTAATAGCTTGATTAACGGCAATTTCAATTGGACACGACGTGTGTTCATCAGACAGGCCAATAGTAAACACGGAACTTTCACCAAGCGCGTTATGAATATCCAGCAGGGTAATGCTTGATAGTGGCGCTACCAACGACCAACCGCCGCCATGGCCTTTGACCGAGGTAACGTAACCTTTGTCTCGCAAACCCGCCATGGTGCGACGCACTACAACAGGGTTGGTGTTGAGCATGCTGGCAATTTTTTCGGACGTCGCCGGTGCATCTAACTGGTCCATGTGAATCAGTACGTGCAACATGCGGGATAAACGGCTGTCTTTTCTCATCAGTAATCTCATAGCGAATAACGATGCGTGCATTCTAACTCAGTTTTTCATGAAACATTAAAAGTATCGTGAGTTGACTTCAGTATTTCATGTAACTTATGATGTTTCATAATGTCATTATGTTTAACTAAACTAAGGAACAGCTCATGCAACTTGACGTTATTGTAATTGGTGGAAGTTTTGCGGGGCTATCTGCCGCCATGCAGCTCGCAAGAGGACAAAGAAAAGTCACCGTAATCGACGCTGGCGAACCCAGAAATAGATTCGCAGATGAATCCCATGGTTTTTTCGGGTTGGACGGCGTATCTCCGTTCACGATTCAACAAGAAGCCTACCGTCAACTGCTTAAATACCCGACCGTAGACCTTGTCAAAGGTAAGGCGGTTGCTGTTGAAAAGCTCGCACCGGGATTCCACGTCACGCTTGAAGACAACACTAAACTTCATTGTAAGAAGCTCATATTAGCAACGGGCTTAAGGGACGAGTTGCCCAATATCCCTGGCTTAAAAGAACGCTGGGGGGCGACGGTGATTCACTGCCCTTATTGCCATGGTTATGAAGTGCGTAATCAAGCACTCGGCGTTCTAGCAACCAGTCCTTTGTTTGCTCATCAGGCAGGTATGATTCCAGATTGGGGACCCACCACTTACTTTACTCAGGGCCTATACGAACCAAATGATGAGGAACGTGCGTTTTTATTAAAACGCGGTGTCACTATTGAAAGCACCCCCATATTAGAAGTACTAGGGCGAGCGCCGGAAATTTCCTCAGTTTATCTTGCTGATGGCCGAACTATTCGGTTAGCAGCAATATTCGTTGGACCCAAGACGCATATGGCAAGCCCATTTGCCGAGCAATTAGGATGTGAATTTGAAGAGGGACCGCTTGGTTTGGTTATTAAAACCGATGCCTTTAAACAAACATCGATAGAAGGCGTGTTTGCCGCCGGTGATGTGTCTAACCCAATGCAAAATGCCACATTGGCATCGGCTTCTGGAGTCATGGCGGGCGTGGGTGCTCACCGAGCATTGATGCGAGAGTAAACGCTACTTTTCTGTGCTTGAGGTGATGGATTTCTATCTGACACCTCTTATTTTTGATTTTTATGTGAAAATCTCGTGTAATGAATATCTCCTTTTATACGCTTTTAAGAAGTGACTTAACCTCTAAACAGCGCTGAAAATGCCTTCTGAGTCAACACTCTGTCAGGATTGCGCAATACCATATGAAGTAAGTCGTCATTATTGTTAATGAACCATGATAAATGGGCCTTCCTCCATTTTTCACGCTGTAGAAAAACGAGAGACAAACGCGTTATGCTGATTAAAAGAACAAGCAACATAGAAACAAATCATTCTTTATCAGGAGATAAAATATGTCTTTTAACATCGCAAAACGCACGCTTCTCAGCAGTATTATTGCAGCGTCTTCACTGTCAACATTGGCGCTTGCACAGCAACAGGAAGGTTTTACCGTTACACCAAGCATTGGTCATTACAATATGGATAATGATCGTAATACTGAAGACGATACCACTTACTCATTAGGTCTAGGTTACCAATTTAATAACCCATGGGCGGTCGAGTTTGTTTACCTAAATGCAGACTCTAAACAATCTGGCGGTGGTGACGTAGATGTAGACCAATATCGATTAGATGGTTTGTATCATTTACCGAATGTAAGTTCACTTAACCTGACTCCCTACTTAGCCGCCGGTGTGGGTACAGCCGATTTCAGCAATGGCGAGGATAACAACACGCAGGTCAACGCCGGTGGTGGTTTGAAATACGCGATTAATGACGCAGTGTCATTGCGTGCGGATTTCCGTCTAGTCAACGACGTTGAAGACCATCATTTGGATAATGTCACCTCACTTGGTGTGCAAATGACATTCGGTGGCTCTTCCTCCAATTCATCTTCCGACAACCAAGGATACACTCCTGTTGAACAGACTTACACACAAGTAGAACCCGAACCGATTGTTGAGACACAAACAGCTGCTCAGGAACCCGTGGAACAAGTTAAAGAGGAACCTGTTGCGGCAGCCCCTGTGGTAGAAGAAGCACCTAAACAGGCCGATGTTGTGGCTGAACCACCAGGTAAAATAAACATTCAATTTGGTATTAACAAAACGAATGTAGAACAGAAGTATTATCCGGAAATCGCAAAAATCGCTGATTTCCTGAAAGAAAATCCAGGCAGCACCGTTATGATAGAAGGCCACACTGATGACACTGGGACAGCAAGCTACAACCAGATGATCTCAGAAAAACGCGCCAAAGCGATTGCCGATGTGCTCACACAAACCTTTCAGATTTCAGCGTCACGAGTGGATTCCGTTGGGTATGGTGAGGAAAGACCTTTCGTAGAGAACGATAGCGAAGAAAACCGTCAGATCAACCGTCGTGTTGTCGCTATTATTTCAACCAGCGAAGCCTAACCGTTTGATTCAGTCTCCCAAATAGCCTATGACTAAGGCAACGCCCGATATTTTATATCGGGCGTTTTTTTGCCTGTCGCTCTGGCTTTGAAGCTTTCTTGTAGAATAGCAAGTTTGAACCGTTAGCCTTTGTGAAAACCGCGTACTTACTTTGATCACAATAATTTTTGTGCATTTTTAAAGTGAAAACTTACTGTAATAAACGGCGCATTTCCTACACCCTTTAGGGTAGTTTTTGATCAGCTAATTGCTTGAATACACACACTTTAGTAAAGCTTACGTCATGATTGGGCAGTAGCGGTTCATGTCCCATTTTTTACGCATTTTCCGAGGGGTTTTCAATCGAAAAAATCAGCGTAATCTGGATAGCGAACAACAAAACGTTATGTTCATTAGGAGAAATTAACATGTCTACATCTTTTAAAAACGTACTCTTTTTAGCGGTGTTCTGATTGCTTCATCCCTTACAACAATGGCATACGCAGCACAACCTGAACAAGGCATCACAGTCACACCAAGCATCGGCTACTACAACGCTGACAGTGATCGTCAAGCAGGCAATGATACGTCTTACTCTATCGGCGTTGGCTATCAAACCAACAGCGCACTAGCATTAGAAGCCGTGTATCTTCACTCCGATGCCAGCAAACGTGGACGCGAGAACGATCTAGACCAATACCGAGTGGATGGCCTATACAGCCTACCAGCCTTCACCACGGTCAACCTAACGCCTTATGTTGCAGCTGGTGTGGGTATAACGGATGTCGATGGCGATTCAACTAATCTACTGGTGAACGCAGGCGGTGGTGTTAAATATGCGATCAACAGTGATGTGGACCTTCGTGCCGATTTCCGTCTAGTAAAAGACATCGAAGATAACCATTTAGATAACGTGACTTCTGTCGGTGTACAGTACAACTTTGGTATGCCAAATCAACAAGCCTCTAATTAGGCTTAGGCGATTAACAATCCAGTCATCATCGAAAATGAGTCGATGTTCTTAGGCTAGAAGATTCAAATTAAAAAAATGCCCAATGGCAACATTGGGCATTTTTATATGTGTACAAAACTTAAAACACTAATGTGCGCACACTACGTTAAGAATTTATTCACACCCTGAGCGGCCCAATGCCCCGTAGCAAAGCACGCGGTTAACAAATAACCGCCCGTTGGCGCTTCCCAATCCAGCATTTCACCCGCACAAAACACACCGGGCATGGCTTTTAACATGAGCATGTCATTCACACTGCTTTCACACACCCCACCGGCACTGGAAATAACCTCGTCAATGGGTTTCGTTTTATAAAAGTGAACCGGCATGGCTTTTAAGCATCGCGCGAGCGTCTCTGGCGTCTGAAAGGCGTCTTTAGGAAAAGATTCATGTAACAACGCCGTTTTTACACCCGTTATGTTCAGCGTACGTTTTAAGTACTTGCTAAAAGATTCTTTTGGTTTGATATGACGCAATTTCTTGATGACTTGCTCTTCGCTTTGCAAAGGCAAAAGATCCATCAATAAAGACGATTGACCTGAATGGTTAATGCCATCACGCAAATATTTAGAAAATGCATAAATAAGACTGCCTTCCATACCATCCTGAGTGACAATGCATTCTCCCTTTTTCGTCACCACTTGTCCGTCTTCAAATGTAAAAGAAAACGCCACATCTTTTAATGGACTGCCTGCAAATTTCGTTTGTAAATGCTCACTCCACTCACAATAAAAACCACAATTTGCACTTTGTAATGGCGCAACGGTGACGCCTTTTTCAGTCAATACCGGAAGCCAAGCACCATCTGAGCTCAACTTTGGCCAACTGGCTCCCCCATTGCGAGGACAATGGCATCGGCCTGAACAACAACACTGTCGCCTGCATGATCAAACACCACTTCATTAGCCGACAAGCCAACCATCTTATGACGCATATGAAACTGCACACCTGAATCACGCAAGCGCTTGAGCCAATTGCGCAGTAAAGGAGCGGCTTTCATATCTTTAGGAAAAACTCGGCCAGATGTGCCAACAAACGTCTCGATACCTAAGTCATGAATCCATTCACATAAGGCATCGGCATTAAATTGGCTGATTGGTGTGCTAAGCCATTCCGCTTTGTCGTAATAACGCTGAATAAATTCTGAGTAAGCTTCGGAATGCGTAATATTCATACCACCAACCCCCGCCAGTAAGAACTTACGGCAGGCACTGGGTTTTGCATCGTACACATGCACCTGATGACCCGCGGCACAAATACCCTCTGCCGACATCAAGCCCGCAGGACCAGCGCCAACAACAATGACTGTTTTCTGCGTTTGCAACGCATCTTGCATACTAACCAACATCACTCTAAGGAGTTACTAAAAAAAGAAGCGCATGATAAAGAGTTTTAGGCCAATTCCCAATGATCTCTATAAAGAAACTGGCATTATTTAGCCTTGGAGGATTGCACTCCAGCGGTCAAAGCAAGGCGCATGGCTTCTTCAACGCCTATGTCTAATTCCGTCAAACGATCCCGTGAAATATAAAGAGTCATACCGCCAATTTGGTAACTTAACGGTACGTAAACACCAACCAGATCTTGCTCTTTGAAGAGCCGCTTTCCGGTTTGTTCTCCGGTGATAAAACCAATCACTTGCGCACCATTCCATTCGATGGATACGACACTCTTCATTTCTTTTTTCTGCGAGATTGAACACCATCATCATGTCTTTGATGGCGCCATAAATGGACTTTACTAACGGAATGCGTTCAAGAATGTTATGGCTTAACTTCACCAAATAACGAAAGCCATATAGATTCACTAAAAGTCCAGTGAGAACCAGCAACGCTAAACTGGCCAATAAACCTAATCCTGGAAAATACAATGCATCCGGAATCAGCAACAACAATACAGGTTGAGCAATGGCCTCGCCCGTCGCCAACAACCAATAGATCAAATAGACAGTCAAACCAATCGGTAAAACCGCTACCAACCCTTTGAGCAATAATGCAACCAATTTGTTCATGATTAAAATGATCCTATAAAGATGCGTATAGCATACCGCAAGCTTTATGCCACTCCTATGACTCTAATACAACTTAAGGAAAAGATTGCTGAAATCGGATTAGCCTTATACCCTTTTAAATCATCTTACAATTTTATTTTTTCATGACTCTGGAGGTAACCACAACGTGAATTACAAACGCCTTGAAACCTTTGTTTGGGTTGCCTCATTAGGAAATTTTCGCAAAGCGGCTGAACGCTTACATACTACACAGCCCGCTATTTCCGCTCGAATTTCTGGATTAGAAACCGAATTAGGCGTTAAACTTTTCGACAGAGAGGGCGGCTCCAGCCCAATTACGTTGACTTCAAAAGGCAAAGAATTACTGCCTTATGTGGAAAAAATTCTTTACCAAACCGAGCAATTACGAAAACGCGCCGGTCTTTCTACCGCCTACTCGGGCATATTACGTTTAGGGGTTTCAGAAACCATAGTGAATACTTGGCTACCCGATTTTCTATCTCGACTTAACAAAGACATGCCCAATCTCGACGTCGAAATGACGGTCGACATCACCGCCAATTTAAGCAATGGCATCAAGGACAGGTCACTGGATTTGGGATTATTAATGGGGCCAATTTCCGAGCCAAACATCGTTAACCGAGAGCTTTGTACGTTTTCCCTGTCTTGGGTAGCGAGTCCCAAATTTAGACCTACCTGATCGACTTTTATACTTAGAAGAATTAGCCAAATGGCCCATCATTACTTATGCTCGTGCCACCAAACCCTATGTCGAAATCAGTCAAAAATTCCGCGAGACTCGATGGGCCACCTGCGCACTTTTTTGCGTCAACGTCATTGGCCGCCTGCCGTAGCTTAGCGATTGACGCGGTGGGTATTTCCACATTGCCTAACATCATGATTGCAAAAGAATTGGAAGCGGGAAGCCTGCGAAAAATCAGGGCGGTTTGGACACCCAACGATCTCACCTTCACTGCGTCTTATTCAGACGAACCCTTTAACCCTATTGCCGAAGTGGCCACCAACATTGCCGTCATCGCCGCCGAAGAGTACAACAAGAAACAAGCGCCATGATTAGCCTTTTATAATAGACGCTAATTGTTTCGCTAAATCCAATAGCACCTGATCCTTACCGTTGCCAGCCGTTAACATCAATCCCATGAGGCTCTTGCTCAAAGCAAAACGGCAAGGAAATACTGCAACCGTTTAACACATTGGCCAACGACGTATTGCGTAAGCACAGCAAGTTTAAGCGATCGTATTCTGAGTCTTGGACTAAATCAGACAATTTTGGCGCAACAACAGCCACCGTCGGTAGCAAGAAAACGCTATGTGGCTCCTCTTTGACCATTCGCTCAATAAAAGCCTGCCTAGCCGCTTTTGTCTGCTGAAAATCCTCTGCATGAATGGTTTTCGCGCGAGCGATACGAGAGGCCACGCGCGGATCAATATCGGCTGTTTCCAAATCATAGTTCTGACAATAAAACGCCTGACTTTCAAAAGCCGAAAACTGCCAAACAGGTAAGGTTTTGTAGGTTTCTAGCGCGTCAACAAACCGTCTTTCAACCACCACACCAGCTGCTTCAAGGTGAGCCAATTGATCGGCAAAACCTTCCTCAACCAACGCATCTAGATCATTCATACCAAAGTTGCTTGGCACGACAATGCGCAGTCCATCCGCGTTCATACTGTTCTTTATGTCAGCTGACAGCGCAGTGCCAGACAATACCTGCCAGAGCAATTCACACTCTTCTACTGTTTTCGCTATTGGGCCAACCGAATCGAGTGAATCAGACAAGGGCAAACACCCCTTTCTGGAAACAGTGTGTTGCGAGGGCTTAAAGCCAGTCAAACCACAAAACGCTGCCGGTATTCGCAATGAACCGCCCGTATCGGTGCCAAGTGCTGCATCGGCGATGCCTAGAGCAACCGACGCCGCACCGCCACTGGTGGATCCGCCAGTGATACGACCCGCATGAATTGGATTTTCCGGCGTGCCATAATGAGGGTTTAGGCCTAATCCCGAATACGCCAGCTCTGTCATATTGGTGTGACCCAACAAACTCGCACCGGCTTTTCTTAGCAACGCCACGGCGGCAGCATCTTGCTCAGCAGGGCTGGCATCAAGAAACACAGATCCAGCTTGCGTCTTATAGCCTCGAACTTGAAACAAGTCTTTGATCGAGACAATCGCCCCGTTTAATGGGCCTTGCTGAGACTCAACATAATCAAACAGCTCAGTAAAAACCGCTTGGCCTTTTGTATCAATAATATCTAAAGCCCTATTCCACTTGCTAACAAGCTCTCTATCCTGCCAAGCAAAATTCGGTAGTGTTGGTTGCGTCATATGTTCGCTCGCTACTAGACGTTTAGGGATGTGTGTTGACCGATAGTCGCATGCAATAACATCCTGATTTAGTCTAGGAAATTACCTCGCTTGATCCGTTCCGTCAAAGAGAGAATAATCATCACCGCAGGCTTGATAAAAAAATTGATCAAAATACCCAAAAAAACACGATTAGACTTTTCGTAGGTGCTGGATCTACTCTTAATAAAACACATTGTGGCAAAAATAAGGAAAACGAAAATGAAACAAGCCCTGTCACCCTTACTGCAACAAACATCTGAATTGCGCCGAGCCATTCGTAGTAAGGCGCATACTGGCGTTACCAGTGGTTTAGCACAGGGCGCAATGCAAGGTAATGTGGTAATTTTGCCAGCCGATTGGGCGAATGACTTTTTGCTCTATTGTCAAAAAAATCCAGTATCTTGCCCTTTGATTGGCGTGTCTGAAGTGGGTGATTTTAGCATGCCAGAACTCGGTAACGACATTGATATGCGCCATGATATCCCTGAATACTATGTGTACCGCAATGGCGTGAAAGTCGAAAGCCGCTCTGATATTGAAGATTTATGGCAAGATGACATGGTAGCTTTCGTACTGGGTTGTTCTTTTTCTTTTGAACATGCGTTATCACAAGCAGGGTTAACACCAAGAAACATTGAAGAAGACGTCAACGTGTCCATGTTTGAAACCAATATTGCCACCGTGCCAGCCGGACGTTTTTTTGGTAATACCGTGGTAACCATGCGCCCTTATGTACCAAAAGACGCCATTCGTGCCATTCAAATCACCACTCGCTTTCCCAAGGCCCATGGTTCTCCACTACACTTTGGTTCACCACAAGACATTGGCATCAAAGATTTAGGCAAACCAGATTATGGTGATGCCGTCAGTGTAAAAGACGGTGAAGTTCCGGTCTTTTGGGCATGCGGTGTAACTCCTCAAGTGGCGATTCGTAATGCCAAACCACCGATTTGCATTACTCATGCTCCCGGAAAAATGCTGATAACGGATATTTTAGACACAGATCTCGCAGTGTTTTAGCTCTCCTTGGACGGAGTAAAGCAATAAGCACAAATAACACGGCTTCATTGACAATAAAAAACGCATAATACTTAGAAGAGGAACAAAACCATGTCAAAACTTAGCAATGCACTATTAATAGGGGGCGTCGCGATTAGCGGCCTTACGTCGACGGCGAGCTTTGCCGAAAAATGGCACATGCCAACCCCGTACGGTGATGGCAATTTGCCTACTCAAATCGCCTACGACTTTGCCAAAGAAATCAAAGACAAGACCAATGGTGAGCTGGAGATCACGGTTCACTCTGGTGGCTCTTTGGTCAAACACACTGAAATCCCCCGCTCTATAAAATCTGGACAAGTACAAATGGGAGAGGTGTTTTTAGGTATTTTGGGCAATGAAAACCCTATCTATAAGCACGATAATATCCCATTTTTAGCGACCTCCTTTGAAGACGCTAAGAAACTGTGGGAAGCGGCAAAACCAGCTATTACACAACAATTAGATAAAGACGGCATGATGCTGCTTTACACCGTTGCTTGGCCCGCACAAAGCCTTTACAGCAAAGATCCCGTAACAAGCCTGGCGGATCTGAAAGGCCAAAAAATGCGCGCCTACAGCCCATCGACCTCTCGTCTTGCAGACTTAATGGGCACCACGCCCACTACCATTCAAGTGCCTGACATTCCCCAAGCATTTAGTACGGGGATTATCCAAGCGATGATCACGTCGCCATCAACTGGTGTGGACAGTCAAGCATGGGATTATGTAAACAACTACACTGACATCAAAGCATGGATTCCTAAAAACATCATAGTCGTAAACAAACGTGCTTTCCGCCGTTTGGATAAAGCCACTCAACAAGTAGTACTCGATGCAGCGAAAAACGCGGAAGCCGCAGGCTGGACAAAAGTGGCTGCGCGTGCAGAAAAAGACAAGGCAACCTTGGTAGAAAATGGTATGACTGTGTCAGACCCATCGCCGCAACTCATTGAAGAATTAAAAGCCATTGGTAAAACGATGACGGAAGAATGGAAAGCCGAAGCACCAAAAGAGATTGGTGACATCCTGACCCGTTACCAAAACTAAGTCTCTATAACGAACCCCACCCTAACCCCCTTCAAAGACATAAGGGGAGTGATAGTAAATACGCCTTCCCCGTTAAGGGGGAGGCTAGGTGGAGGTTCTCTCATTGCTCCTCAAAAAAGTGAACACTATGAGCCAATTCAAAGACAAACTTTATCAATGCTCTGGCCTGTTATCCGGTTTGTGTATCGTTATTATTACCTTACTTTTATTAGCACAAATCGTCGGTCGTTTATTCGGTTTTATTGTGCCCTCTGCGGAAGACTTTGCTGGTTATGCCTTAGCCGCGTCCACATTTTTGGGCTTGGCTTACACCTTTCGTGAAGGTGGTCACATTCGTGTTACCTTACTCATACAACGATTTTCTTCCACACCTCGCAAGATACAAGAAGGCATTATTTTAGCCTTATCTTTTGCGCTGCTGTGCTATTTGTCTTACGCATGCGGTTACATGGTGTATGAGTCTTATATTTATAATGAAGTCTCTTATGGCTATATTCCGATCCCCCTTTGGATTCCTCAAGTCCCCGTTGCCGTTGGCGTCATTGCGTTAACACTGGCCATTTTGGATGCCTTAGTCATGCTTATCCGCGGTAAAAAGCCCACTTACAGCGAACAAGAAGACGCTCTGTCATTGGAGGAAATCTAATGGACATGATGTGGATCTCTATTTTATTGGCGTTCGCTATGCTCGCCCTTCTGTCACTGGGTGTTTGGGTGTCGTTTACCCTTATCGCTATTGGGGGGTTAGGCTTAATTTTGTCTGAAAATTATCAAGTGGATTTGCTTTTTGCCACCTCTAGCTGGGGCGCTAGCACCGCATGGTCACTGACCGCTTTGCCACTCTTCATTTGGATGGGGGAAGTCTTATTTCGCACGCGTTTGTCTGAGGATTTATTTAAAGGTTTATCACCTTGGCTAGGCGGCGTGCCGGGCAAATTACTGCATGTGAATATTCTCAGTTGTGGCATTTTTGCCGCGGTGTCTGGGTCTTCGGCAGCAACCGCAGCGACCATTGGTCGCATGACCTTGCCAGAGCTGCGCAAACAGGGCTACAGCGACCGTATGGCCATCGGAACCCTAGCTGGCTCCGGAACCCTAGGGCTGCTCATTCCACCATCGATTATTTTGATTGTGTATGGTGTAGCGGCAGAAGTGTCTATTGCGCGTTTGTTTATCGCCGGAGCCTTGCCAGGCTTGTTATTAGTGTCTCTATTTATGGGCTTTACCATGATTTGGGGCTATTTACACAAAGATGAATTGCCCAAAACAACAGGTCATGAAACCAGCTGGTCAGCACGCATCAAAGGCTTGCGTAAACTTTTGCCAGTGGTGGGCTTAATCGGTTTTGTTCTGGGTTCTATCTATGGTGGTATTACTACACCAACGGAGGCAGCGGCCATTGGTGTCACAGGGGCATTGGTGCTGGCAGCCTGTACTGGATCCCTTAGCCGTCATAGTTTTATGGACAGCCTATTAGGTGCAGTAAAAAGCTCCTGTATGATTGGTTTCATCCTAGTTGGCGCACACTTTTTGACGCTTGCGATGGGCTTCTTAGGCATACCTAAAGCCTTGGCATTATGGATTTCTGGCATGTCTTTATCGCCAATGGAATTGATCTTATACCTCACCGTATTGTTTGTGATTTTAGGTTGTTTCTTAGACGGTATTTCTGTTGTGGTACTCACTGTGGCAGTGATATTGCCTATGGTACAAGCCGCCAATATTGATCTGTTATGGTTTGGTATTTTCATTGTGTTAGTGGTGGAAATGTCGCAAATCACCCCGCCGGTGGGCTTTAATCTCTTTGTAATTCAGGCACTGACTGGGAAAAACATCTTGTATGTGGCAAAAGCGGCACTGCCTTTCTTTTTGCTCATCGGTCTGGCTATTCTGTTAATCAGTATCTTTCCTGAAATAGTCACTTACTTACCAACGACCATGTCTCAAAACTAGACACTAGAAAGGAGTCAATTATGAAACTAAATTGCGATATGGGCGAAGCGTTTGGCGCGTGGAAAATGGGTTTAGACGACAAAATCATGCCATTTGTTGATCAGGCCAACATCGCCTGCGGCTTTCACGCTTCTGATCCGCTAACCATGGCGAAAACCGTTGCCTTGGCAAAACAACACAATGTCACTATTGGCGCACATCCCGCTTACCCAGATTTGGTTGGCTTTGGTCGTCGCAATATGGACATCGCGCCAGCGGAGCTAAAAGCCATTATTCAGTATCAAATTGGTGCATTAAAAGGCCTCTGCGAAAGCCAAAATACTCAAGTAGATTACGTCAAACCCCATGGCGCCTTGTACAACACCATGATGGCGGACTTCACCGTATTAGACACAGTGATGCAAGCAGTAAGCGAACTAGACGCTACCATGCCACTGATGGTGATGGCCGTGCCAGAAGCGCCTGAAATACAGAAGATGGCAAAAAAATATGGCCTTCGAGTTTGGTTTGAAGCCTTCTCAGATCGTTTATACACAGACGAAGGGCGACTCATGCCACGCAAAGAGCCAAATGCGGTTCACGCCAGTTTCGATTTGATCGAAAAACAAGTCGAACAATTATGCGAAACAGGCTCCCTGACGACGGCATCTGGCAAACAGCTTGCAATCCATGCTGATACCATTTGCGTGCACGGCGATGGTGCTCATGCACTGGAAGCTGTTACGCGCATTCGCTCTTTAGTGGATCGTTTAAAGCTTTCTCAACCCACCAAAGCAAACGTGAAATAAATCATGAGCCGTGACGATTTTCCGAATATAGAAATGGTCAGTAATCAGGCCTGCTTGTTGACCTTTAGTAAGGTGATTAGCGAAGCAACATCTAACTACATTGCTCAGGTTACGCAACGTTTAAAAAGCCTTGCTGGTGTCATCGATTTGGTCCCGTCTTACACCACACTGTTGGTGGTGTTTGACGACGATCATTTTGATCGTTTCGCCATTTTTAAAACCATCCGCAAAACTATTGAAACCATCGATCCCAACAATTTTTCAATCAAAGATCAGCGTGAGGTGGTCATTCCTGTGTATTACGGTAAGGAAGTCGGGCCTGATATCGAAGACGTTGCCAGCCATTGCAAGCTGAGTATCGATGAGATAATTAAACGCCATCACGAAACAACCTATCGAGCCTACGCCATTGGTTTTACACCAGGGTTCGCCTTCTTGGGTAATACGCCAGATGAGTTGCATGTGCCAAGAAAAACCACGCCACGCTTAAAAGTACCCGTTGGCAGTGTGGCGCTCGCAGAAAATCAAACAGCGGTTTATCCCAGTGTGACGCCCGGTGGCTGGCAAATTATTGGCCGCACGCCCGTGAATCTTATCGACTGGGGCAGCAAAAACCTTGCTCTTATCGCCATGGGGGATTCGGTGCGATTCGAGCCTATTTCTCGAGATGAATTCTTAGTGTTAGGAGGGCAGCTCGATGGCTTTTAAAGTAATCAAACCCGGCTTATTAGCACTGATTCAAGACTTAGGACGACATGGTCATCAATCTATCGGCCTTACCACGGGCGGCCCGATGGACGAAGTCGCCTTTCGTTGGGCCAACGCCCTACTTGATAACGACAGCAATAGTGCGCAGATCGAAGTCACCTTTGGCATGTTCGTGTTAGAAGCGCAAGCCGATACCAGTATTGCTATCACTGGGGCGGATCTTGCGGCGACGCTGAACGATAAAAGCATCACTCCTTGGCAAACCTACGCCATTAAAAAAGGCGATGTATTAGCCTTCCACCAGCCAATTTGGGGCTTGCGAGCTTATCTTGCAGTAAAAGGCGGTTTTCACTGCGAGCCGACGCTAGGCAGTGTCGCAACGGTGATGCGTGAAAAAATTGGCGGACTTCACAGGCAAAGGCGACAAGCTGCAAAAAGGCGATTTATTAGGGTATCAAGTCTGCCATGAACATGAGCAACGCTCTGTGCCACGCTTGGCGATCCCAAATTATGGCAACAAAGAAATACCGGTCATTTTAGGCTATCAATATCGGTCTTTTTCCTCTTTAGAACGGGCAAACTTTTTCTCGAGCGATTATAAAGTATCGTCGAACTCAGACCGCATGGGCTATCGCTTGGAAGGCCAAGACATTCACAGCGACTTAACAGGGATCATTTCGGAAGGTATTGCTTATGGTGCGATTCAAGTCCCGAAAGACGGCCAGCCGATTGTCTTGCTGCAAGACCGACAAACCATCGGAGGTTATCCGAAAATAGGTTGTGTTACCCGCGTTGGCGGCAGTATCTTGGCGCAACAAAAGCCGGGCGATATTATCCAATTCACGCCCATTACCGTAGACCAGGCCGAGCAGGAACGTCATTTACAAATGGCCCGACTCGCTCAATGGCGCTAAGCTCTCAATAATACGATCTAAAAATCTCCTCTTTAATCACAAAAGAGGAGATTTCACTCGCAAGATCCCCCCTCTCCGCACTCTACGAGATAACAAATCAAGACAATTTCAACACACAACCCACCATGCTATTTTCGAAAAATCTCCTACACTGAAGGCAGTAACGATAAAATATAATAAGCACTCTGAGAATTAGTGCCATTTTAGGGAGTAAAGCAACATTATGATTCGCTTTCACCAAATCATTGTCCCTTTTTTAGTTGGCATAATGACTCTATGTGGCTCAATCTACAGTCATTCGGCTCAAACGATAACCCTAGGAATGAGCAGCGCCTTTTCAGGGGATAATGCATCAATGGGAGAAGATTTTCTTGCAGGAGCGCAAGCAGGATTCGCACGCTTTCATAACAGAACTGGGCACACTATTGAGCTAACAACCCTAGATGATGCTTATGACCCAAGGCAAACAGCGCCTAACACTAGGCGTCTTATTAAAGAAGAAAAAGTTACCGCTTTGTTTGGAAATCTTGGCACACCTACCGTAGCGGTCAGTGCCCCTATCGCGACAGAAACAAAAACGCTGCTTTTTGCCCCTGTCACAGGATCATCCATCATTCGTCCCAAAACCCCAGACCGCTACATCATCAACTATCGTGCCAGTTATGAAGAAGAAATAACCGCCGCTTTCGATGCTTTAATGAAAAAATATTTATTAAAAGAAAGCGACATTGCTCTTTTCAATCAAAAAGATATGTTTGGCAACACAAGTAAAAACCACTTAACTAAACTGATGCAGAAGTATGGTATTCAACACCAAGAAGGTCTATTTCAAATGGAGTATTCTCGCAATACTCTCGCGGTAGAACATGCGGTTGCAGACTTATTAATACGCCACCCAACACCCAAAGTGATTTTTATTGTGGGGAGCGCAGCACCCAGTGCAAAATTCATTCGCTTAACTCGCCAGTATGGCCTGGACCCTTTGTTTATCGGAATTTCGTTTATGAGTAGTCGTTTATTCATAGAAGAACTGCAAGATGTGCCTGCCAAAATCATCATTTCGCAGGTTGTGCCGCATTTTGAAGAAAAAAGCTTACCCATCATTGTCGATTTTCATCAAGATATGACTCGATTTTCACCTCAGAACCCGTTAACCCCTTTAAGTCTCGAAGGCTATATTGCTGCCCGAATATTCACAACAGCACTGCTTAATACTGAACACATAAACCACGAAACCATTATCGACGCGCTTGAATCACTGAATCAATTTGATATTGGCCTTGGTGTACCGCTGACGTTATCACCAGCAGAGCATCAAGCCAGCCACTCGATATGGCTAACGCAATTAAAAGACGGTAAATTAATCCCTATTCCTTTTACCAAAGTACCCACACTTTATTTAAGTGACATAATGCCTCTAGACGCAACAGGAAAAGCACAATGAAGACATGGATCACATGGCCACATACAAGCATCAGATCCTTAGTATGGCTGCTGACTTTTGTTGCTCTGACGATGACCATAGTATTTACCATCATGCTATCAACGGCGTTAACCGAATTAAAAAATACCTATAACAAAGCACGTACCTCTCAAGATGAGCTATTATTTGCCTCAGCGGAGTTACGAGAATTATTACCCGCCCATCAATATCGCCTGCGACAAGCACTAAAAGAAAACTCAGAAGCCATTTACCCACCTGCGACACAGGTCAAACGTATTGATCATGCCATCATGTTACTCAACCAATCCGAGAGCAGAGACTCTGAGCTAAAAAGCTTGTCCATGGCGCTCAACAAAAACTTCACCCAAATATTGCAATTAACCATAGACACGCAAATATGGAATCAACAACGTAATACGTTCAAACAAAACTATATCGATTCTGTTTCTTATAAAAAAAATACCTTAACGGCACTAGAGAATATTCGAGAGCACCTCAATAGCATAGAAGGACGCATGCGTCTTGACGAGGCGGTTATTTTGCACCGTTTTAATAACGGTCCAGAAAACAGCAAAAACGCGCTGGCACTAAAATACATTGAATTGGGTAATCAACGAATTTATCACCAAATGCAGCAAATTCTCTTAAGTCTTTCGGACTTAAGAGTGCTCATTAATTTTATGCTCACTGAAGCCAACCAAGATAATCTCATCGACATTAAAGACAATGGCATAAAACCACTATTAGAACGCCTTAACGCCCTTCCAGAACAACTAAACCAAGACTTCAGTGACACCGCCAAAGACATCGCCAAGCTAACCAATTTACTGGCTTACAGCCTGTTTGGCGCAGACTATTATATCAACCAGCAGCGTGGCATTATTGTGCCCTCTGGACTCAGTCTCTACCAAATGCGCATCAACGAGTTACAACTCGAGTCTGATCGTATTCTTTTAGAACAACGTTTCTACAGCGCATTTCAAGATTTACCTAAGATGTTGGATTCGATTGGTGAGAAGGTACAAAAGCAATCGGAAGAAGTGAATAAAGCCGTTGAGAACCGCCTCAACGATTTTGCTAAAAAAATGACCACTACGGCATTTATTGGCATTATGTTGCTGTTAATTTTGTCTTGGTTAGTGTCTAGACGTGTCAAAAAACAACTGTCTGATCTCGTCGACAGCGAAAACCGTTTCCGCTCAATGTTTGAATTGTCTCCCGATCCTGTGTGGATATTATCAGGACACCGTATTGTCGAATGCAATAAAGCCGCATTTGAACAGCTTGGATTCGACCATGAACAAGCCATAAAAAACAAAACCATGGACGAACTCAGCCCATTGCTCCAAGCCAATGGATATCGCTCTTCTCACAAGCTAGAAGCCATCATCGAGCAGGTTGAAAAACAAGGCTATCATCGTTTCGAATGGCTGTTTACCGATGCGAATCAACAACCCCTCATTGCTGAAATCACCATGGCCAGTATCGCCATTTCCAACCATCCAGCCACCTTATGCACTTGGCACAACATCCGTCAACGTAAGCTGGCTGAAAATGCTTTAATTGCCCACCAAGAGCAACTTGAAGTAGAGGTGAAAAATCGAACCCATGAGCTAGAAATCGCTAAAGACGAAGCAGAGCAAGCAAACCGAGCGAAAAGTGATTTTCTTGCCAACATGAGCCATGAAATCAGAACACCGATGAACGCCATCATAGGAATGTCTCACTTAGCATTATTAACAGACCTAAATGATAAACAACGGGGCTATATCGAAAAAGTCAGTCACTCGGCCAATTCGTTGCTCGGTATTATCAATGATATTCTCGACTTTTCCAAAATTGAAGCGGGCAAGCTAAACATAGAACAAATCGATTTCAGAATAGATGATGTATTCTCTGATGTAGCGAATATACTGTCGTTGAAAGCCGAAGAGAAATCCCTTGAGTTGCTGTTTGATCTCTCTCCAAGCTTGCCATCTTATCTAACTGGCGATCCCATGCGATTAAGGCAAATTTTGCTTAATTTAGGAAATAACGCCATTAAGTTTACCAATCAAGGTGAAATCATCATCTCGGCGCACCTACTCAAACAAAAACAAGAGCAACTGGTGTTACATTTCTGCGTCAAAGATACGGGCATAGGCATAACAGAAGAACAACAGTCGCGTCTCTTTCAATCTTTCTCTCAAGCGGATTCATCAACAACACGTAAATTTGGCGGTACCGGCCTTGGCCTAGCGATCTCGAAGAAAATTACCGACCTAATGGGTGGCAATATTTGGGTTGAAAGTCACATTAATCAGGGCAGTACATTTCATTTCACGCTACCCTTTGAGCGCAGCCAAACGGTCTCTCAAGATACCCCAGATTTACCCTTGAAACACCGAGTTCTCATCATCGATGATAATGACTCAGCAAGAGAAATATTACATAACATCGTCGACAATTTTGGACTCAGAGCGACTTCTGTTAACAGTGGTGAAGAGGCACTACGCATCATAGAAATCAACAAAACAATCGACCCATTTTCTTTGGTATTAGTTGATTGGCAAATGCCCAATATGGATGGTATAGAAACCTGTCGCGCCCTACACGCACAACACCAAGAGATTGAAGACTTTCCAACTGTACTCATGGTGACGGCTTACAGCTTGGAAGAAGCAAGGCGCGCCAGCCAAGGGGTTGACATTGCTGGCTTCTTAACCAAACCAGTGACACCATCATCCTTATTTGATGCCATGATCCAAGCCTTACACTTAGATCATGGCATACCTATCAAACATGCTTTGATCTCTCAGATTGACACTCGAACACTGGTTGGAGCGCACATTTTATTGGTAGAAGACAACCTCCTTAACCAAGAGCTGGCCCAAGAGCTGATGATCAATCACGGTCTCGTCGTCGACACCGCGAATAATGGCCAAGAAGCGCTAGACAAACTTGAAAAAAATACCTACGACGGCATTCTTATGGATTGTCAAATGCCCATCATGGATGGCTACACAGCGACACGAATTATCCGAAAAGACCCCAAGTACCGTGACTTACCGATTATTTCTATGACCGCCAACGCCCTATCTGGTGATAAAGAAAAAGTCTTAGAATGTGGCATGAACGACCATATTTCTAAGCCTATACAAGTCAACGACATGTTTGAGACATTAAAAAAATGGATCAAACCGAGTCAGCTGGCACAAGCTATGGTGCAACTACCGCCCACGTCGCACAAAAAAGCATTAAGCTTGGAAGATCAACAAAATTTAAATATGCTGGTTGGCGTTGACATCAAAACAGGGGCTCGCGGTTACACAATACGATGTCGCGTTTTTATGGCGACTTCTATTCCGTTTTTATGACACTCAGCAAGACTTTATTGCTCAATTTAAAGGCTTGATGCATCGAGCAGAGACGCGAGAGGATGCCCTTCGTTTGCTACACACACTAAAAGGTAATGCGGGTAATATCGGTATGCTGGACGTAATGACAAAAGCCGCAGAGTTAGAGACTATCTGCCAGAACCCTGAGGCCAATTATGCAAATGCACTTACCGACTTAGAAGCTGAGCTATTGCGTGTCCTGCCACCGATAAAGGCACAAAAAGAGACACAAAAAGAGACATTAACACTCGCAAAAATAACACAACAACCCGTGTCCACTGAGTATTATCAAGCACTAACAGCCAAGCTGTACGAGCTTTTATCAAATGATAAACTGGATGCCGATATTGTTGCTGTGGAGCTAGAAGCGATCTTGGAAGGAACAGACAAAAGTCACCTTATCCACGCTATCCGTCAAGCCATTACACGTTATGACTTTGACACGGCAATCGACAAACTTAACATCTTGATGGCCGACCAAAACTCATGACTGATAGAGACCTTATGTCTGAACATAGCCCACAAAGACCGACCATTTTAATTGTCGACGATACCCCCGATAATATTGATGTATTGGCGGCGACACTACGCAACGACTATGATCTTAAAGTGGCGACCAATGGTAAAAAAGCACTTCATATCGCCCAAAGCTTTCCCAAGCCAGAAATGATCTTATTGGACGTGATGATGCCAGAAATGGATGGTTACGAAGTCTGCCGCCAATTAAAAGCCAACCCCATTACGTCTGATATTCCCGTCTTATTCGTGACCGCTAAGGCCAACCCCTGTGATGAAGAGCAAGGTTTTGCATTGGGTGCTGTTGATTACATTACCAAACCCATTAGTCCCCCTCGCGTCAAAGCTCGAGTTCGTACTCACATTGCCCTATATAACCAAAATAGACAGCTGCAAGACAAAGTCAAAGAACGCACGCAGTCATTAGAACGTAATCGCTTACGCATCATTCACCATCTAGGCCGTGCCGTAGAATACAAAGACAATGAAACGGGCGCCCATGTGATTCGCATGAGTCACTACTCCCGACTGCTTGCTGAAGTTTATGGCGGTAACAACGAATGGGTGGAAATGCTTTTTAATGCCGCTCCCATGCACGATGTAGGTAAAATAGGCATTGCCGATTCCATTCTATTGAAACCTGGAAAGCTCGATCCAGATGAGTGGGAGATCATGAAACAGCACACTCTTTTTGGTGCCAAAATTTTAGGTGATTGTGATGACGACCCAATGCTAAAAATGGCTGAAGTCATTGCCTTAACTCATCACGAAAAATGGGATGGAACTGGCTATCCATATGGTCTCAAAGGAGACAGTATTCCGTTAGAAGGACGTATTGTCGCTATCGCCGACGTATTGGATGCCTTGTTATCAAAACGTCCTTATAAGGAAGCATGGTCACTCAAAGACACAATGCAGTACATGAATGAAAATGCTGGGAAGCACTTTGATCCCAAACTCATCGAGCTGCTGCCGCACATTTTGCCTGAAATAGAAAAAATCCGTACCGCCTACCCTGACTAAATGGATTGATAGTTTTTAGCAATTAAAACTTTAGATAATAACAATTTTATTAATATTCTCGTTTTCCCTAATATGAGTCCTGTTGGTAACGCACTCAAACACATTAGGAGAAACACAATGATCAACACACAAATCAAACCATTCAACGCAACAGCTTTTAAAAACGGCGAATTCGTAGAAATTTCTGAAAAAGACGTGCTAGGCAAATGGGCTGTATTCTTCTTCTACCCAGCTGACTTCACTTTCGTTTGCCCAACTGAACTAGGTGATCTAGCGGACCACTACGCAGATCTTCAAGCTCGCGGCGTAGAAGTTTTCTCTGTTTCTACAGACACACACTTCACTCACAAAGCATGGCACGACAGCTCTGAAACCATCGGCAAAATCAACTACTACATGGTAGGCGACCAAACTGGCAACATCACCAACAACTTCGGTGTGATGCGTGAAGGCCAAGGTCTTGCAGACCGTGCGACTTTCTTGATCGACCCAGAAGGCACCATCCAAGCGATGGAAATCACAGCAGAAGGTATCGGTCGTGACGCTGAAGACCTAATGCGCAAAGTAAAAGCAGCACAATACGTAGCGGCTCACCCAGGTGAAGTTTGCCCAGCGAAATGGAAAGAAGGTGAAGCGACTCTTGCGCCATCTCTAGACCTAGTTGGCAAAATCTAAACGCCTTCAAATGTGTTAGGCGCCCCACGCCTAACACTGGGCTTTGCCTTCCAGTGCAAGGTAAACACAGCCCAAACACCTTTTCAAGCTATGGAACCTCAGGCCACAACGAAGATGGTCCGACATCTTACGCTCGAAATTTAGCGGCACTGTAATACTGTTCACTTAACGACAAACGGGTTAAACATCATGTTAGACGCAAACATCAAACAACAGTTGGGCACATACCTACAAAACATCGTTAATCCGATTGAGATTACTGTGTCCACAAACGGTTCAGCGAAATCTGAAGAATTACTTAGCCTAGCTCGTGAAATTATCGAGTTACGCAGCGATAAAATTTCCTTGTCTGTAGACGAAAACCCAGCAGGTCGTGCGCCACAAATGGCCATTGCACCACAAGGTCAAGCACCACGCGTTCGTTTTGCAGGCATCCCAATGGGCCACGAATTTACCTCTTTGGTATTGGCGCTATTGCAAGCAGGTGGTCACCCATCCAAAGCGGCACAAACCGTTCTTGAGCAAATCAAAGGACTGGACCGCGAATTAAATTTTGAGGTGTACATTTCCCTCTCTTGTCATAACTGTCCAGACGTTGTGCAAGCGGTAAACCTAATGTCCGTGCTAAACCCTAAAATCACGGCAACCATGATTGACGGTGGCGTATTCCAAAACGAAATCACCGAGCGCAATATCATGGGCGTACCCGCCGTCTTCCTAAACGGTGAGCATTTCGGCCAAGGTCGCATGACATTGGATGAGATTCTAAACAAAGTCGATACCGGCGCCGCAGACAAACAAGCTGCCGAGCTATCTGAAAAAGCCCCATACGATGTATTAGTCGTTGGTGGTGGCCCAGCAGGCGCAGCCGCCGCGATTTACGCAGCGCGTAAAGGCATTCGCACTGGTGTGGTTGCTGAACGCTTCGGGGGCCAAGTGTCTGACACCATGGCGATTGAAAACTTTATCTCGGTAAAAGCCACCGACGGCCCAAAACTGGTCGCAGGTCTTGAGCAACACGTTCTCGATTACGATGTTGATCTGATGAAAACGCAAAAAGCCGTTCGCCTAGAGAAGAAAGACTTGGTTGAAGTGGAGCTTGAAAACGGCGCCATTCTGAAAAGTAAATCCGTTATCTTGGCAACAGGTGCACGCTGGAGAGAAATGAACGTACCGGGCGAGCAAGAATACCGCAACAAAGGCGTGGCGTACTGTCCACACTGTGACGGCCCATTATTCAAAGGCAAGAAAACGGCCGTGATCGGTGGTGGTAACTCTGGTATCGAAGCCGCCATCGACTTGGCTGGTATCGTTGAACACGTGACCGTACTGGAATTTAGTGACACCTTACGTGCCGACGATGTATTGGTGAAAAAAGCGCAATCTTTGCCCAACGTCACCATCATCAAAAACGCCATGACCACGGAAGTATTAGGTGATGGACAACGTGTTATCGGTTTGAAATACACAGACCGCCTAACCGATGAATCTCACCTTGTGGATGTTGCAGGTATCTTCGTGCAAATTGGCTTAGTACCAAACAGTGAGTTCCTGCGCGATACGCTAGAGCTAACCAATCGTGGTGAGGTAGTTGTCGATGCGCATGGTCGTACCTCCATGGAGGGCGTGTTCGCCGCGGGTGACGTAACAACCGCACCGTACAAGCAAATCATCATTTCCATGGGATCTGGTGCCAATGCCGCCCTAGGCGCATTCGACTACCTGATTCGCAACTAAGCAAAAAAGCGCGTTCCAACACGCCAACGCCCTACACAGGTCCTCTGTGTGGGGTGTTTTTGTATCTTCTCTTTGGACATTAATTGGCTCACTTAACCGCCATACTTTTCGCTTTTTCAACCTAAAACACGGCTCAAAATGACTTTGCCCCATCTTCTATAGCAATAGAAAAACTATTGCTTGTGTTAGAAAAGATGACTGTAACTAATGCTTAGTTTTTACTTATCATGGTTTTATCCTAAGTTCAGGCAATACTTGGAGTAATAAAAATAATGTATGATGCTCTATTAAACGTTTTTTCCCTGTCCACGCTCGTCTATTTGTTTGGCGGTGCGCTACTGGGGCTTTTTGTAGGGATTCTGCCCGCGCTAGGCGGTGCTGCTGGTTTGTCGCTGCTCATTCCCTTTATTTACGGAATGGATCCTAATGCCGCAATCGCTATGATTATGGGCATGTTGGCCACGGTGAATACAGGCGACACCATCACTTCTGTGTTACTCGGCGTGCCGGGTTCCGCTTCTTCTCAAGCCACCGTATTAGATGGCTTTCCCATGGCTAAAAAAGGGCAAGCCGCTCGCGCTTTATCCGCAGGCTTTCTAAGCTCCGTATTCGGCGGTCTATTTGGGGTACCTCGTTCTCACAATTACGCTGCAATTTGCGCGTCAATTTATTCTCTACTTTGGCCTTCCTGAAATCCTGATGATGATTATTTTCGGGGTTGCCAGTGTCATTGCTTTGTCTGGTCGGAGCATCACCAAAGGGGTCGTTATTTGTGCTTTCGGCATGATTGTCGCTTCTATTGGCTACGCCCCTGCAACGGGTGAACAACGTCTTGATTTCGGTATTTTCTACCTTGGTGATGGCTTGTCGCTGATTGCCTGTGTAATCGGTATATTCGTCGTACCAGAAATTGTCGATTTGATTCAGCGCAACCGCAGTATTTCTGAACGTCCAACCATCGGCCACGGCACCAAACAAGGTATTTTGGACGTTTTAAACAACAAGTGGATTGTTTTACGCTCAGCCGCGGTGGGTTGTCTTATCGGGGCGATGCCAGGGGTTGCTGGGGCTGTTGTTGACTGGATCGTTTATGGTCAAACCGTGCGTTCAGCAAAAGACAAAAGCCAATTCGGTAAAGGCGATGTACGTGGCGTCATCGGTGTAGAAAGCTCCAACAACGCCGTGCTAGGTGGAGCCTTAGTGCCGACTATGCTATTTGGCGTGCCCGGTTCCGGCACAACGGCCTTGCTATTGTCAGCACTGATCATGATCGGCATTCAACCGGGTCAGCCATGCTTGGTGCGGACATCAACATCACTTACCTAATGATCTGGGCATTAGCTCTAGCCAATATTATTGGTGCGGGGATGTGCTTCTTGTTTGCTCGCCATCTTGCCAAACTAACTCAGATTCCTTTCTCTTGGTTAGCCCCCTTCCTAATTGTGGCTATTTCGTTTGCCACGCTACAAGTAAACCGCGACCCTCGCGATATTCTCATGGTGTTGGCGTTCGGCATGCTTGGTGTGGCGATGAAGCGCTTTGGTTTCTCTCGCCCTGCATTCCTAATTGGGTTTGTGCTGCAAGAAAACCTTGAAAAAACCTTGTATCAGGTGACGCAACTTTACAGCATTGGGGACTTCTTCACGCGTCCTATCGTGCTGGTGTTGTCGCTGATTGTAGCTTTGGTGATCGTAAGATCCGTTATGAGCGCCTATATCACCTCACGCAATCAAAAAGTGAACCCTGAACTGAAACGAACCCGTCCTACTCAAATCGTCTTGCCAGCGCTGTTTACCGTGACCTTTTCGGGGGCTTTATGGATGGTGTCTGACATGCTGCCTTTAGGCCGTATGTTTCCCCAAGTCGTTGCAGGCATTGGCTTGCTGGCAGCGCTTTGGTGTTTGATACAAGTCGCCCGTGGTGCACCTTCGGCCATGGATGACAGTTTGGTCACCGATGAACCTTATTCGGTTTCCTTTGTTAGAACCGCCAGCTGGGTAACTGGGGCCATTGTGTCAATGGTGTGCTTCGGCTTCTTTGCTGGCGCTAGCCTATTTATGGCTGCTTTCCTTTACGTAGAAGCCAAAGCGCGAATCTGGGCCATTGCGCTCGGTATCGTTGGAATTATGGGGATTTACCTGTTCCTCACTTTCCAAGCTGGCACTTATCTACCGGATGGTTGGGTTCTTTCCCTTAACCCTTGGGATTACTTCTGATTTGGAGAATAAAAATGATAGTAAAATCAATTGTGATGGCAACTGCACTGACCGTTGGCTTTTCGCTGCCAGCGCTAGCAAGTGATGTACATTTCGACCGTATTAATGCCACTGTGCCGTTCAGTGAAGGGGGTGGGAGTGACACTCTAATTCGTGCGCTTACGCCTTATCTTAGCGATGCGCTACCGGGCAAGCCGACGATTCTGATTCGTAACGAGCGGTGGTGGCGGTATCCCTTCTACGAACCGTTTTGCACGTAGCGCCAAATCAGATGGTACAGACATTATATCTATGTCGTCTTCTCTGTTTATCGCCAGCACGCTGAAAGATCGCCAAATCCGCTTTGACATAGATGACCTAACACCTGTTTTTATTGCGCCTATGGCACCTATTCTGTACGTTTCCCCAGAAACTGGTGCGAAAGGCCCAGGGGACATCGAGGCAGTCTTAGATGATGAGTTAACTTTTGGCGGTGGCCGCCAAAACTCAGCCGACGTTCTCACCGTGCTCATGTTTGATCTATTAGGTGTGAAAATTAAGTCTGTTTGGGGACTTGAGCGTGGTGCCAGTCGTATTGGCTTTGAACGTGGTGAATTCACTGTAGACCATCAAACAACCGCAGCCTATGCCAACTCAGTACAGCCGTTGGTCGATCAGGGTAAAGCCATTCCATTGATGGCGTCTGGCATCATTGATCCTCATGGCAAAATTGTTCGTGATCCAAATTTCCCCAACATTCCGACTTTCTTAGAACTGTACGAAGAAGTACACGGTAAGCCTCTGACTGGCCCAGCTTACGATGCCTACTATGGCTTAACGGCGGCCGCCATCACTACAGGCAAAGTGGTTACATTGCCTTCCTCTGTTAGCCCAGAAGTGCTGGCTACCTATGACAAAGCCTTTGCAAAAGTAGTGAAAAATAAAGACTTCCGTCATACAACAGAGAAATTCTTAGGAGGCTACGAGCTTTATGTGGGTGAGGATGCCCGTGCACTTTGGGGTTCTGTTAAGCCTTTGAACAAAGAAGCCTATGACTGGCTAGCGAAATGGTTCAAAGACAAAGTTAATTTCAATATTTCTCGTTAATAGATCTGCTCCGTGGCTCTAAGCGCTACGGAGACTCATTTTCACGCTAGGAGCAGCTTCTCATGACACAGTCCGATCAACAACATTCCGCACCTCGCCAGCACAACGGCACCCCCATTCCACTTCCAGAAGTACCAAAGGGGGTTCGAGTCATTCGCGATGTAAGCTTTGGACCTCATGAGCGCCAAGCTTATGATGTGTATATTCCCGAAGGAGCAACAGGCCCACTGCCTGTGGTGGTCTTCTTTCACCCTGGCGCTTGGTCACGTCGAGACAAACAAGCCGTGCGTTTAATGTTTGCACTAGAACAAGGCTTTGCGCTCGTCAGTATCGGTTACCGTTTGGCTCAGCACGCACAATTCCCAGCACAGGTACAAGACGCAAACGACGGTATCCGCCACCTTATTGAACATGCCAAAGAGTACCAAATCGATGTGGACCGTATGGTATTAACAGGTACGTCGGCGGGTGCACACTTAGCATCATTGGCGTGTTTGGCAACCAGCGAAGCAGACTTCCACCCAGTGCCAGAATTAAAACCTCGTGGTGTCGTGGGCATTTATGGCGCTTACAATCTAGCTGACATGATCGCAGACCAAGACGCAATGGAAATTGATCACACCAGCATCGATTCACCACTTGGTAAAATGTTTGGCGAGCCACCAGCACAACGCCCAGATTTGCTGAAAAAAATCAGCCCATCAAGCTATGTTCGTTCAGGTTTGCCGCCCATGTTATTGATGCATGGCCATGAAGATATTGTCTTGCCATGGCGACAAACCACGAACTTTGCCGAGCTGCTCATTGACGCTGGCACCGAAGTCACAGTGAAAGTTGTCCCGGTGTGGGTCACGGTGCAGAAGCCTTTAGGACCGCTCCTGTATCAGATGAAATTATCGCTTTTATTAAGCGAGTAACGGCGTAGCTATTACTTTAAATCAGAGTGGGATTGACGCAAATACGCTTCTGTTCTGTCTCGTAAAACAGTGGCTTCCTTGGTCAGCCAATCGGTGAATTGTGCAATGGCAGGGCTCACACGAAAACCAGTACGACGCACCAGATTAATCGGATGAATGTGATTTGTCACAATGGACGAAGGGCGCACCAAGCGTCCTGACTCCAAATCTGCCAAGACCAGCTCCAATTGCGCAATAGCCACGCCAGCCCCGGATAAAGCAGCTTCATACACCAAAGTGGAGTTAGGAAAAACCATGATCGGCTTGCGCTCGTCGGAAGACAAATTGGCGGCTTTCAACCATGTTCCCCAGTCATCCAAACGGTTGCTGGAGGCGATTCTTGGCAAGCTTAAAATATCTTCGGCTGTTTGAATCCGATCCGCCATCGCCGGAGTACACACAGGGCACAAATGAGGAGTAAACAACGGCGACTTTTCCGTGTCGGACGGTATTTCCAAAGACATACTTAACGCCAAGTCATAATCGCTTTGCGGTAAAACAACGCCCGTCTCGAACTCCACGGAAATATCAGGATGGCTTTGTGCAAAGGTCTCAATACGCGGGATCAACCAGCGATTCGCCCACGTTTGATAAAGGTGGATCTGCACCGAACTGCGCTCTTTATGACCGATGTTCGTCTCAATGGCTTCTTCGATCATTAAGAACGCTGCTTGTAACGCCTTAGCCAGTTCCACAGCAATGTGGTTGGCTTTGGAGCGATTGCCAAGGCGTTGAAACAGAGCTACTTCAAGGCGATCCTCAAGCCGACGAATTTGCTGACTCACCGCCCCCGGTGTCACACTTAGTTCACGAGCCGCCGCTTCAAAGCTACCCAGCCGAACGACAGCTTCAAGGTGACGCAGGGATTGCAAGGGCAAGCGAGACAACGTGCTTTTATCGGTTTTCATAAAAAGAGGCCCTGTGGAATGATCGTGTATCGATACGAGCTATAAGTAACAATAATACTAACTAAATACCGTTCAACAACAAAAACAAAGAGGTGATTTATGCAACACGCTCCCGAACTTAAATTCTTTGCCACACTGCAAGTAGAAGTGGCCGTCCCCCAAGAGATTGGACACACCCTGCACGGTGAACGCCGTATTATCCCTATTCTGGGTGGAAAAGTAACCGGGGAAGGTTGGCAAGGCAAGGTACTGGGCGGTGGCGCCGACTATCAAGTTATTGTTTCCCCACGTATGACCCACCTTGATGCCCGCTACGCAATTGAAACCGACCAAGGGGAACGCATCTACATCCACAATGACGCCATCCGCGTCGCCTCGGAGGACGTCACCCAGAAAATAAAAAACGGCGAAGTGGTTGACCCAAAAGACGTCTACTTCCGCTGTGTGCCAAAATTCGAAACCAGCGCAGAACGCTTCCAATGGATCACCGAACGCGTCTTTATCGGCGTTGGCGTGCGCAAACCCGACTTGGTAGAAGTCACTTTATTTGAAGTGTGTTGAAACACGCCCTTAGTCTTGCGTAGAAAAAATAAGTACAAGTACAATTTTAAGTTCTTACTTTAAGGAAGATATTATGGATACGTTAAGTTACTCAGCTTTTAAAGCAAATCTTGCTAGCACGTTTGATAAAGTGAATGACGATCATAAGCCTGTTCTCATTACTCGTCAGGGCGGGAAACCAGCTGTGCTGATTAGCTTGGAAGATTTCCAAGCCTATGAAGAAACCGCGTATCTAATGGCGAGTCCGAAAAATGCAGCGCGATTAAATGAAGCCATTGCCGAAATGGAAGCTGGCAACACAGTAGAAAGGAATCTAATCGAGGAATGATTTTTCTTAAGCCGATCATGCGTGGGATGATCATCTATACTGGCAACAAAAAGATAAGAAGACGCTGAAACGCATCAATACACTTATCAAAGATATCTTACGTCAGCCTTTTGAAGGGCTTGGCGATCCAGAGCCACTAAAACACAATTGGTCTGGCTACTGGTCACGCCGTATAGACCGAGAACATAGACTTGTCTATAAAGTCGATGATAACCAGTTGTACATTGTTCAGTGTCGTTACCATTACTAAAAGACGAACACGATAAACAGCCAATACAAACCTAAATTCGTATTGGCTGTTTATGCTCTATTCAGCGGCTTTTTCATCCCATGCTTTTAGCTCTGACTTCGACCAAGAGCCATAGGAGGCATTAGGCATAACGATCCAATCGTTACCAAAATGCTTGGCTTCTTTGGCAACTAAGCCGCGTTGGTACTCTGTCGATTCCTTATTTTTAAACTCGGCAGCAAAATCATGCAAGCTATCGCCAATCAACATAAGAATATCGTGCTCTTTGCGAACAATATCACGACGTGCTTCTTTCGACTCGGTATACAACAACACATTATCACTGCTTACTTGAGCAACCTTCAGTTTTTTCAGAGTCTTAATCGTGTCGGCTTTGTTCTCTTGAAAACGATCTGAGATATAGTAAATTTTCACGCCTTGCTGGGTAACAAAATCGATAAAATCTTTTGCGCCTGGAATCAAGGTCGGTTCGCCTTTTTTCTCCCAATCACTCCAAGTATCCCAAGATGTATAATCGTGACAATTATTTACATCACGAACTAATAATGGCGTGTTATCTATCACAGTTTCATCCAAATCCAACACCACAGCAGGCTTTTTATCGGAATCATGGTTCGCTAAAATCTGTATAAAACGCTGTGTTGCAAACTGATAAGCCTGTAGTTGGAGTGCCATCACTTCGGCAGACTGTTGCTGATAACGCAGCGCCATATTGTACTCTTTTGACTTACAGACAGTATCTTGATCCGCTGCAAACACAGCACTACTGTTCAATAAAGGCAAGGCAACGAGTAACGATGTGGTGATTTTTTTCATAAAACAAACGTCTCCTTTTTGTTCATAACAAATAAGGCGACATAAAATGACATGTTTTTTTATTAAATGCCAATTTAATTACAGCTCAAACCTATTTTTCTTACCCCTCACTATTTCAATATCGTTATGGAATGATGATCGGAACAACTCATAAATTAGCAAATCGCTCTCTTTCCAATACCTCAATAACGAACTAATTTTACGCAATACCTCTATAAAGAAACCCCGAAAGACACCTAAATCTGAATTGGATAGACGGCTTGATCCAAGTAATACTTCTTTCATGTTTCATAACTTGGATAATGCAGTGACAGCGTTAGGTAAAAAACTAAAATTAGAGCTTATTTGAAAACGTTAAGGACAATGATGACAGTCTCATTCCTCGCCGACAAAAAACAATTCATTCCCACGATTGCTCAGTGGTATTTCAATGAATGGCGGCATTTAACGCCCAACACTTCAATAGAGGATATTGTCCAAAAAGTGACCCTCATGGCAGAAAGTAGAGCGGCACTGCCGATCTCTTTTGTATTGCATGATAATGACGACTTGCTGGCTGTAGCGGAGCTGAAGTTCCATGAACATCCTGATTTTCCCGACTACAAGGCTTGGCTCGGTGGTGTTTTCGTTCCAGCAGATAAACGTGGACACGGTTATTCCAACATTATCCTGCCTCACACTTTTCATCACGCTAAGAGCGTTGGGATTTCGTCGCTGTATCTGCAATGCGAACAACACAATATTGATTTGTATTTAAAGCATGACTTTGAAGTGGTACATAAAATAAATGACAACGGTGTCGGAAAAGCAGTAATGGCACTAAGGCTTGGATAGAAAAAACGCGTTCACACTGAATGACTCTGCTTACATGATTCCACTCTTTAAATAACCAACCTTGGAATGAAATTAAAATGCTATTCTGGGGTCTGATTAGTGCTTGGTACGTTTTTCAACACACTTCAACACAAGAGACATAGTATGAAAATGTTACGTTTTATCTCCATTTTAGAAGGCACATCGCTACTATTGTTGCTCTTCATTGCCGTGCCATTGAAGCGCCTGATGGACATGCCTGAGTATGTGAGCATCATTGGCCCGATTCATGGTGGCTTGTTTATCTTGTTTAATATTCTTCTGGCGTTAAGTGTGTCTCGCTATGGGGTTTCATCAAAACACGCCTTGATGGGTTTTGTTGCGTCATTAGTGCCATTTGGTAGTTATGTCTTTAAAGCGAAGGTCTTAAACAAATACTAAGTTTAAGAAATACATGATAGATAACGTTAGTAAATAAAAGGGCCTTTGTCATTCAAAGGCCCTTTTATTGTGTTTCGCTGGCGTGGTTACGCCTTGAAAAAGCTCACTTTTGTGGTCAGTTTCTTCGATAATTGCGCAAGGCGTTCACTCGATTGAGCCACTTGCTCAGAGCCAGAAGCACTTTCCATGGTGGCTTCGTGTACTCGGGTAATATTTAAGTTCATGTCTTCCGCCACGCGCTCTTGCTCCGCTGACGTTTGCGCGATTTGCGTGTTCATGTCATTAATCGCCATAACCTCAGTACGAATACTCGCCAAAGCGGCACGGGCTTCTTGAGTTTGTTCAACGGTTTTTTGCGCCCGCTCTCGACTGGTGTTCATGATCTCAGCGGCTTTGCTTGATCCTTCTTGTAGACGAACGATCATGTTACTAATCTCGCTGGTCGACTGCTGTGTACGTGTCGCCAATGAACGTACTTCATCGGCCACAACCGCAAAGCCTCGGCCATGTTCACCTGCTCGCGCCGCTTCAATGGCGGCGTTCAACGCCAATAAATTCGTCTGTTCTGCAATGGCGCTGATAACGTCGGTGATTTTTTCAATATTGCCGCTATCAACCGACACTTTCTCGACTGTTGTTGCGGCCAACTCTAATGTCTCAGACAGATGCATAATGGCTTCTGCGGTTGAATTGACTTTTGTGTTACCACTTTCTACTTCGCGATCCACTTTCTGCGTTGCTTCTGCTGCGTGGCCTGCGTGGCCTGCGACTTCAGAAACCGAGGCCGACATTTCGTTGATGGCAGCCGCCATTTGTGTGGTATCGGAAGACTGCTGACGAAGACGACGGTTATTTTCATTTGCCGTGGTGTTCAGTTCAGACGACGCAATGTCGAGTTCATCGGCGGCACTACGCACATCTAGGATAATTTGTTGTAAACGCGACACCATGGTGCGAACACTCCCAATCATGCTGTTGGGATAATTCGTTTCTATTTTGACATTCAGATTCCCATCGGCGATTCGCTGCACTAGCTCGGCAACATCTTCAGGTTCGCCGCCAATTCGCGCTTGTATGCTTCGAATCAAGGTAATCGCTACTAGAACACTGAAGACCGCGGCGATAAGAGTAACGATCAGCATTAACTTAACAAACGTACTGGCAACCCTCATCACAACGCCAATGTCTTCATTAATGACCTCTTCCTGGTGATTAATAAAAGCATTTATGCGTTTTAGCCATTCCGTATAAGCTGGGGATACGTCTTGCATTAACAGTTCAGTGGCAAGCGTAGTATTGCCTTGTTGAGCCAAATCCAACAAGGCTTTCGTCGACTTCTGTGTCGTGACTTCAATATCTTGAATAGCTTTTAACAGGCTCTTTCAACTGAGGAAGCTTCGGCCAACATGAGTTGACTCATAGATTTCGCCGATTGCTGATAAAACGAGTCTAACTCTTTAATCAAGGTGAGCTCTTGATTCAGACGCGCAGGATCCGAGGCTAAGACAACATCACGAACGGCAATAGCTCTGTCATGGACGCTGCCACGAAAATTAATCGCATAACGTTGCTTCAACGTAGCGCCATCACGCACACTCGTTAATGTGTTATCAATCACATTAACGCGCTGCATTCCCACTAAGGCAATCAGCAACAATAGCGCAAAGATAAAAGCAAATCCTAACCCCAAACGCTGAGAAATTTTAAGTTGGCTAAACATAGTACCTATACGCCTTATAAAGAATCATGATTGACTAAATATCAACCCAACCAAGGCAGCTTACGCCCCCAAGCAAATAAAAACCAGCCATGCATTGTGAAGACAAAAAGAATCCCTAGAAAGCGAAAAAAACTAAAAAAATCAATCCAAAAGACACATTAATACGTAGACATAAGCGATAAAAAAATGCCTCCTGACTCAATCAGAAGGCATTTCGTTTTAACCAAATACTATTGAATGGCGTCTAACGTATTGTCTGTTGTTTAGACTGTAGACTTTTTCACAAATTGAGATTTCAGCATCATTTCACCGCCACCATCCAATTTGCAGTCAATATCGTGGTCGCCATCTACAAAACGTTTAATCGTCGCTTTGGTGCCAATTTTTAGCACTTGAGACGATCCTTTTACTTTAAGGTCTTTTGCCAAGGTCACCTTGTCGCCTTCTTGCAACACGTTGCCGCCCATGTCCTTGATAATAAGCGCATCTTCGTCCACCACAACTTCATTTGGATTCCATTCGTGCGCGCACTCAGGGCAAATCAGCATGGCTTGATCTTCGTACACATAAGAGGAGTTACATTGTGGGCAATTAGGAAGACTCATTGTTTATCACTACCTTTGACGTTAACAGGAAAATTTCACCCATTATAACCTTATTTTTGATATGGTTTTTATCATCCCCGTAAAATAAACGTGTATTTTTCTATTTTGCTCACTGAAAAAACAAAAAAACGATTTAAAACAATCTAATTGTCTCTTAAATACGTACTAGGCTTATATAGAGAGCAATGTTATAGGAAGTTTATAATGAAAGTGGGCGTCATGTGGTTTGGAAATGATTTGCGTTGTGCTGATCAAGATATGTTGTGGCAAGCAGCACAGGAGGTCGATCATCTGGTTTGCCTGTATTGCGATGAGTCCCCATAACAATCGTCCCAGTCGATATGCCACACAGGGCATGTCTGCGAATCGAAGACGCTTTTTAAATCAAGGACTTAAAGACCTAGCGCAACAGCTACAAGCATTAGGGCAAACCTTATTCATTAGTTCTATGGATGCGGCCACCAGCTTAAACTTGCTGCTAAACGAAGTACCTATCTCTCACCTTTATCGAAACCACCACGGTGGCTGGGATGAACAGCAAGCGCTTAAGCGTATCATCCATCAGTTCCCCGACGTTCGCGTTCATTTAGGACATGATTTGAGTTTGTTTAGACCCTCTCAGCTGCCTTTTGAGATAACCGAACTGCCCAGCTCTTTTTCAAAATTTCGCCGCTTTGTCGAAAACATTCACCCTGCGTCTCCATTGCCGTCCGTGGAAACCTTGCCGCCTGCGGCCATTTTCAATATCCAAAAAATTCGTCCTTGGCAAGATGTCTCAAGCTTGGAAAACGGCGCCTTTACAGGTGGCGAGCAAGCCGCAATGGATCAATTAAGTGACTACTTTTCGACAAATTTGCCCAGTCTTTATAAAGAAACTCGCAACGAATTAGACGGCTGGGAAAACTCCACCAAATTTTCACCTTGGTTGGCACAAGGCAGTGTATCGGTACGGCAAATCAAAGCCAGTTTGGACGCTTACGAGCGTGACCATGGCGCCAGTGAATCGACCTATTGGATTTACTTTGAGTTGCTTTGGCGCGAGTACTTTCACTGGTACGCCACCCGTTACGGCAAACAGCTTTTTTTACCCGGCGGATTATCGGGTAAGCAAACACAAGCCAGTTATTACGCGGAGCGTTTTCGCAAATGGAGTCAAGGCAATACACCTTATCCCTTAGTGAACGCCTGTATGAAACAGCTCAATCAGACGGGTTTTATGAGCAACCGCGGACGTCAAATAGTGGCCAGTTGTTTGATCTACGAACTAGGCATCGATTGGCGTTACGGTGCGGCTTATTTTGAGCAGCAATTGATCGATTATGATGTCGACTCAAACTGGGGGAATTGGCAATACATAGCGGGCGTTGGCGCCGATCCAAGAGGCGGCCGTCACTTCAATTTGCAAAAGCAAACCGAACAATACGACCCAAACCAACATTTTATTCATAAATGGCAAGGCCAAGTCTTTGACACCCAATTGGACTCGGTCGACGCCGCCGACTGGCCGATTTACCCTCATTCATAATGTTGTTATCTACTAACCCAGTCGTCGTTTGGTTAAAGCGCGATCTGCGCCTTACAGACCATGAGCCACTTGCCAATGCGATCGAACAAAATAGGCCGCTCATTGTACTGTATGCTTTTGAGCCGAGCTTGGTGGCAGACCCACATTACGATGTACGCCATTGGCGTTTTGTGTGGCAATCTTTAGAGGACATTAACCAACAACTGGTTGAGGTCGGTGGACGTTTGTACATTGTCTATAAAGAAGCCTTAGAGGCACTAATAGAACTCCACCAGCAAACTCAATTCGATCAACTGTTCAGCAGTGAAGAAATTGGTATAGATCTAACGTTTCAGCGCGATAAAAAAGTAAAGCACTGGTGTCGACTCAACCATATTCACTGGCAAGAGTCGCCAACGGGTGCGGTCATTCGTGCGCTCAAAAATAGAGTGTCATGGGACGATGCTTGGCAAAAAGTGATGCGCTCGCCCATTGTCGACATCAAACTCAACCATCTTTCTTGGTATCCGTTAGAGCATGTGGACATCAGCTTACCGGAGTCATGGAAAACACCTCAAAAGGGCATGCAGACTGGCGGCCCAACGCTGGCTTGGCGTACCCTAGAAAGCTTTTATAACGGCCGAGGTAAGGATTATTATCGCTCTATTTCAAGCCCTCTGAACAGCCGTTCCGCTTGTACTCGATTATCCCCTTATTTGGCGTGGGGGAATATCAGCCTAAGAGAGGTCTACCAAGACCTACTGTCTCGCTGGCAAACTCCTGGCTGGCGTCGAACACTCATCGCCTTAAGTTCCCGATTACATTGGCATTGCCATTTTATGCAGAAATTCGAAAGCGAATGTGCGATGGAGTTTCGACCCGTCAATCGCGCCTACGACGCTTTCCCTTATCGCCAAGATGCACAAGTCGATGCCGATTTACAGGCTTGGCAACAAGGTCAGACTGGCTATCCAATCATTGATGCGTGCATGCGCGCTGTCAACGCAACGGGCTATATGAATTTTCGTATGAGAGCCATGATGGTGAGTTTTTATGCCATCATATGAACATTGATTGGCGACAAGGTGTGCATCATCTAGCTCGCCTATTTTTAGACTTTGAGCCTGGTATTCATTACCCGCAATTTCAAATGCAAGCCGGCGTGACGGGCGCCAATACAATACGCATCTACAACCCACTTAAACAAGCCCAAGACCAAGATCCCGATGGCGAATTTATTCACCGTTGGGTGCCAGAATTAAAAGAAGTCCCCGCTCCTCTTGTTCATGCTCCTTGGGAAATGACGCCCATGGAAGAAGCCTTATATCAATGTCATGTTGGTGTCGATTACCCAGCCCCTATTGTTCCGCTAGTAGAGGCCGGAAAAGCGGCGAGAGACAGACTGTGGGGGTATCGTCAGCAATTTGAGGTGAAACAGGAAAAGCAACGCATCTTAGCCACGCATGTTAGACCCTCTAAACGGTCTAAAAAAACCAAAGGATCCCCATGACACAGTACCACACCTTACGTTTCATTCTTGGCGATCAGCTTAACGCCGCGCACTCTTGGTTCAAACAACAAGATCAAGGTGTGTTATATGTCATCGCCGAGCTGCATCCAGAAGCTACCTATGTCACACATCATATTCAAAAGCTTTGCACGTTTTTCCTCGCCATGGAACGCTTTGCTAGCGCCTTAAAAGAAAACGGCCATGACGTGTGTTATCTCACTTTGGATGACACGCAAAACCAGAGCCTTGAAGAAGTCATTTTAAGCCTCGCTAAACAACATAATATTGATCGTATAGAGCTGCAGCGCCCCGATGAATATCGTGTGTTGCAGCAATATCACGCCCTGATCACGGACACAGCTAAACTGACTGTCAGCATGGTCGATAGCGAACACTTTTTATTGCCTTTTCATGAGATACCGGATTTTTTTCAAGCCAAACACACGGTTCGTATGGAGCACTTTTACCGTAAGATGCGCCAGCGCTTTAATATATTGATGACAGGCGATAGAGAACCAGAAGGCGGCCAATGGAACTATGACAACGCCAATCGCAATAAGCTAAAAACAAAAGACCTCGCCGACATTCCAGCTCCGCTGTGTTTTCAGCATGATGTGGCACATTTGCTTGAACGCATTCAGCGTCACGAGATTCCGTTTCTTGGAAAAATAGACTCTCGTCTACTTTGGCCTGTGACCAGCCAAGACGCATTGAATTTGCTCGATTTTTTCTGTAAGCACTTGCTACCGAACTTTGGCCGCTTTCAAGACGCGATGACAAACCAAACACCCCATAGTTGGAGCTTGTACCATTCACGTTTGTCTTTTGCGCTTAACGCGAAATTGATCAGCCCAAAGCATGTCATCAAAGCCGCGATTACGGCCTATCAAGAAAACGACACCATCGACATTGCGCAAATCGAAGGTTTCGTGCGGCAAATTCTCGGCTGGCGCGAATATGTCCGCGGCATGTATTGGATCAATATGCCAGATTATCAAGAACAGAATGCGTTACAAGCCCAGCGAAATTTACCCAACTACTTCTGGCATGGACAGACGAAAATGAAGTGCCTTGCCAGCGCCATTGGGCAATCACTCGATTATGCATACGCCCACCATATTCAGCGACTGATGGTGACAGGGAACTTTTGCATGTTAACAGAGATTGAACCACAACAAGTCGACGAATGGTATTTAGGGATTTATGTAGACGCCTTAGAATGGGTAGAGCTACCTAACACACGTGGCATGAGTCAATTTGCTGACGGTGGCTGGATCGCGTCCAAACCCTATGCCGCCAGTGGCAGTTATATGCAAAAAATGAGCGACTACTGCAGCGATTGTCATTACAAGGTGAAAGAAAAAACCAGTGAGGAATCTTGCCCACTCAACAGTTTGTATTGGCGCTTTATGGTCAAGCATAGAGAACGTCTCGCAACCAATCCACGCATCGGCATGATTTATGGCAATTGGGATAAGCAAAACGACGCGCAAAAGCACGCCGTGTTACATAGAGCAGAATGGTGCTTGAAAAACATCGAAGCACTTTGAATTTCATTGTAATGCTTAACCAATCGATGTGGCCTCTTGTCGATTAACGCGTCTTTGTTGCTGCCATTTAGCAAGTCTTGGCAGCAACAAGCCAGCAATCACAATCGCCACACCAAGCAGCTGCAGTTCAGTCACATTCTGTCCGTAAGCAAAAGCGGTAAGCGCGGCAAAAACAGGAACGAAATTGAAGAACAAAGATGCGTTGGCTGCACCGAGTTGCGTCACCCCAGAAATCCACAACAAGTAACCACCCACAGTGCCAAACACACCGATGAACAATAAGTCACCCAAAACATTGCCACTGATCGCCAAACTTTCTTGCAGAGGATGAACCTCAGCACTAAACACCGTGACCAAAGAAATCACCCCTAATCCCGATAACATGCCAACTAAAGTATATGGAATCATCGGCATCCAACGGCTCACACCCTGAGTTAAATAGGTATAAAGGCTCCAGCACAACATGCCTAGAAAAATCATTTGATCACCGTGATTGAACTCAAAACCCAACAAGCGTTTTAGTTCACCATTGGTTAACACCAGCAAGACACCAGACAAACAAACCACCAAACTAAACACGGCGCCGCGAGCAGGCAATTTGCGTTGCAACAAAGAACCAATCAAAGATGTAGCCAATGGGCTAAGCGCCATAATAAGGGCACCATTACTTGCATCGGTATGAGCTAAACCAGTAAACAAACCAAGGTTTAAGCCGCCCACCCCAACAATAGAAATGCCAATCGCCCACGTCCATTGTTTGGTCGTAAGACTAGGCATTGGAATGTTTTTCCACTTAGCATAAATAAACAGACAAATAGCAGCGATAGCAAAACGCCAAATAACCAAGGTAAGCGCGTGTACTTCTCCCAACGCATGTTTACCCACAGGGAAACACGCTCCCCAAAAAAATGTACACAGTAATAATAACAAGACGGCATTCATATTCGCCGAACGATTCATACCTTTCTCCACTAAAAGGACACTTGAAAATATGATCCTTAGTGTATAGATTTTAAATTCGGCATAAATAGACAAAAATGAGATAGTAAATTCCAGATATGAAATTTAATTATTCCCTTGATGACATGCGTTGTTTTTGCGCGGTTGCACAACATGGCAGCTTTAAACAAGCTTCCATTGCGTTAGAAATACCGCTGTCCACATTGAGTCGACGTATTGCCAAACTCGAAGCAGACTTGGCCATTAGATTATTAAATCGAGATGCACACAGAGTACAGCTTACTCACTCAGGACAACGCTATTACGAAAGAAGCTTACCTCTGTTTGAAGAGTTGAACGACGTCGCCGTATGTCTTTTACAGGACAACACCCAAGCCAAAGGCACCATTAGAATATCGGCACCAGTGAATTTCGGTGTTCACGTTTTAGCTCAGCACTTTAATGCCTTTTTAAATCAATACCCTGATATCCATTTAGATTTACGTCTATCGAATCAAACTATCGATATTGAGGAAGAAGCCATCGACATTGCATTTCGCGTCGGCGATCATAATGCCGACCATTGGATTGGCAGGCATTTAACTAATATCCGCTTTGTCATCTGTGGCTCAGTGAATTTAGACCTGTTTAGCATAAAAACGCCCTACGACTTAGACGGCTTTCCCACGGTCTTGTGTTCGCCTATGTCTACATGGAAGCTGCAAAACACTGTCTCTGGAGAGATGCAAGACCACAAGCCAAACAGCAACATTCGCCTAAAAGTAGACGACATGAGTTTGCTCACTCGCGCGATTCAAGACGGCTTAGGCATCGGATTCATACCTGATTATCACGCGCAACCCTTGATTGACTCGGGAGAACTTCGACAAGTTTTACCTGAATGGAGCAATCAACCTCGAGGCTGCCAGATGCTCTACCGTGACCGAGATAATATGCCTTTTCGGCTACGCCTCTTGATTGACTTTATGCTCAAGCGTTTTGATACCCACCGACGTTAAACTAAACGATCAACGGATAATTCAACGATTAAGTCGCTGCTTATTTTCTCGAGAGCAGCTTCCAATTCAGATAATGGCAACCCCTTTGGCACAACCAATACCATGTCGGTTTTAAACAGCATCTCGGAACTCATCGGCGCAGGCTCACAAGTGGTGGTGAGACTCTTTGACGTTGACCATCAAGGAATGCAGCACTTGCGATACTTCTTTAACAATCCCTGGACGATCGTTGCCGACCACAGACAGCGACAAAGTCGACCCTTCGGTGACGTTCTGTTTCGCCATTTCGACCGTGACACGCAAGCCCAGTTGCTCAAAGTTACGCAATGCGTTAACTAGTGATTCTTGGTGCTCCAAGGGAACAGTCACCGTTAAAATACCAGCAAACTTATCTGCCAGATGCGCCATGCGGCTTTCTAACCAGTTACCATGATGCCGAGCAATCGTGTCAGACAAACGCTCAACAATACCGGGACGATCTTCACCAATAAAACTTAATACCAAATGCTGTGACATAGATTTCTCCTTCGTTTTTTTTAGACTTATGCAAAAGAATATACCGTTTTTAGCAATGGCATCTTGAGTTACTTAGACTACTGCAATTTATCGTGGGACTCCATCTTCAATGGTGCTTTAGCTTGTTGACGCAAAAACCAAAAACCTAACATTGCCGCTACCATACCCGATAAACTGCCCATCCCGATTGCCCACCGAGTCCCCAAATACATCGGCCACCCAACCAACCAAAGGCGCGCCCAACGCGGTACTTCCTAATGCCGTCGCCAACACCACCGCCATCACTCGACCACGGTAACGCTTCTGCGTTGCCACCTGCATATATGATGCGGTGGACGTGGTAAACAATTGCAAACTAAGGCCAAGGAAAATCAGCAATACAGCAAAAGACCAAAACGACGGACTAATAGCGACCAAAAGACAGCTGACAGAAAACATAGCAGCCACATAAATCATAAAGCGAAAAGTCGGTGAAGAGCGGCGACTGGCGGTCACCATGGCGCCCGAAATAGAGCCAATTGCCATCATTGAAATCAAAAAACCATATTGGTCTGCGTGCCCTTGGAAAACATGCACCGTCATAGCGGACAAGTACACCGAGAAGTTCATTCCCAAACTGCAAATCAAAAACGACATCACTAAAATCACGGCCATTTCTCGATGTTGCCAAATATAGCGAAAACCGTCTAAGAACTTCGCCACATCCGGCGTTTTCTTACTGTTATCTGCTTCGACTTTCGGCAATCGGTGTTTAAACAGGTGCAACGCGATTAACAACGGTACAAAAGACAGCACATTGATCATAAATACCCAACCACTGCCAACCGACGCAATTAACAGACCCGCAATAGCAGGGCCAACGAGGCGAGCCGAATTAAACGACACAGAATTAAGCCCAACGGCATTGGACAACTCTTTCTCACTGACAATATCTGAAACGAATGCGTGTCTTGCAGGAGCATCAAAGGCCGCCACACATCCTAAGGCAAACGCACAAACGCACACCTGCCAAAGCACCACATGCCCACTCAAGACCAACAAACCTAATATCAAGGCCAACCCGGCCATCAAACATTGCGTCGTAAACAAGAGTTTACGGCGATCCAGCCGATCCGCCGCCCACCCCGTAATAGGCAACAGCAATATTTGTGGTGCGAATTGCAAAAACACCACCAACCCAACGGCTGAGGCATTCTTATCAGATAACTCGGCAATAACAATCCAATCCTGAGCAGTACGCTGTAACCAAGTACCAATATTAGAAATGACAGCGCCACCAAACCAAATACGATAATTCGGATTGGCAAGAGACCGAAACGTCTTACTCAATATAAGCTCCTTTGATGATTCATGAAAAATGTCTCCCTACTCACTAAAAAGTGTCATTTATTAGTCTTAACATCACAGATTCACAACACTATACAAAAAACACATTTATTATAGGAAGTTCCTTGTATAATTGGAGAGGTACATTCTATTCTCTAAAAAAATAAGCATTGAAGCTTTCACATTAATTGCATGATCAAAAAACAATAGCAGGTAATACATCGTGATTTTTAATAAAATGTCTCTAAAAGTGCAATTTGCTCTTGTGATTGCCCTACCTTGTCTTGCTCTATTTCTCGTCAGTTGGGCTGGATTACAAGGCCTTTCTAACGTGCAAGAGCAAACCAAACAACTCGCTCAAAACACCAGCGCCCCAATGCGCTCACTTGCCGAAGTGGCCTCTCGTATTCCTCGCATGCGTGTCGGTATCGACATTATTTTGTTGCAAGAAATCCCCGCCATGCAGGATAAAAAAGGTGTCCTAACTCGCATAAAAGAAACGCGTACTGAAGACATTCCTGAAATGGACATGGCTTTAAAACAAGCACTAGAGGCGCAAGTAAACCCTCTCATGCGTGCTGAAGTACAAAAGATTATCGATATTTTTGCTAAGGTCAAAAGCGATGAACTCGCTCCCATGTTAACCGCCATGGAAAATAACGACCTAACCACAGCGCAAGAAATATACAAAACCAAATACGCTGATAGCTACGGTGTCATGCGCAAAGCCGTCAATAAAATTTTGGATGAATTATTAGAGCAAGGCAAACAGGGTTACACGCAGAGCCAAATTAACTACGAAGCAAGTCGCAATAACATGATTATATTAATCATTATTGCCTTATCGGCGTCGATTGTCTTAGCTTGGTTAATGTTACGACGTCTTAATCAACGTGTCTCCTACTTACAACAACATATTTCCAGTGCTAGTGACAAGCTGGATCTTGGCACAGTCATCACACTGGATGGCAAAGATGAACTGAGCGACATCGCTCAACACTTCAATCAATTTATCGCCAAAGTGCGTGCCGCAATTGAAAATGTGGCTGAAAACTCTCGCCAGCTCGCTCGTACGGCAAACGATGTCGCAGCCAAAGCCAAGGCGACACATACTAACTGTTTAAATGAACGTGACCGAACCACTCAGATTGCTACAGCGATTCATGAAATGGGCGCCACAGTTGAGAATATTGCAGAAAATGCCTCTCAAGCCGCAAAAGCCGCTCAAGAAGCGGACAAACAAGCGCACCAAGGGGCTGAATTAGTCGCTCGTGCTCGCCAAGGTGTCGCTGCTCTATCCACAGAAATTCAGCACATCAGCTCTGACATTGGCTCATTGGCAACACAAACAGACTCTATTGGTAGCATCCTCGATACCATCCGCAGTATTTCAGAGCAAACCAATTTATTGGCTTTAAATGCCGCCATAGAGGCCGCCCGTGCCGGTGAACAAGGACGCGGTTTTGCTGTGGTTGCCGATGAAGTACGCAACCTAGCCAGTCGTTCTGCTGCTTCTACGGATGAAATACAAAAAATGATCGATCAGCTACAGGAACAATCGGCCAAAACCGTTTCCACGATCAAAACCGGCCAAGACCAAAGCAATACCGTGGTAGGACAAGCCAATGAGGCAAACACCTCACTTGAGCAAATCACCAAGCATATTGGTCAAATCAGTGACATGAATATACAGGTGGCAACAGCCACTGAAGAGCAAGCGCTTGTGGTAAATGACATGAGTAAAAACGTCGAAGAGATTAATCAGCTCACCACGGAAACCTCAGAAATTGCCGATGAGCTAACAGCGTCCAGCAACAATTTACAAAAACTCTCTGTCCAACTGGATAAATTGGTGACCCAGTTTAAGCTTTAAACTAGAAAACCATAGAAACAAGAAGGGGAAGCCAAGTGCTTCCCCTTCTTGTTTTTGCTCTACCGCTGATATTAAGCTAACTAGTTCTTATCATTAGCAAGACAAGCGGCCGCCGTAAACAACACATCTGTCGAGCTATTTAACGCCGTTTCAGCAGAGTCCTGCAATACACCAATAATGAAACCAACCGCCACCACTTGCATGGCAATCTCATTGGGAATATTGAATAAACTACACGCCAATGGAATCAATAATAACGAACCACCCGCCACGCCTGACGCGCCACACGCCGACACGGCCGCTATAACACTTAACAACACAGCCGTTCCAAAATCCAACGAAATACCTAGCGTGTTTACCGCCGCTAACGTTAACACCGTGATGGTAATCGCGGCGCCCGCCATGTTAATCGTCGCCCCCAGCGGAATCGACACAGAATAAGTGTCTTCATCCAAATCCAAACGCTTACATAAATCTAAATTGACGGGAATATTGGCCGCTGAACTGCGAGTGAAAAAGGCCGTAACGCCGCTCTCTTTGAGGCACTTAAACACCAAAGGGTAAGGGTTGCGGCGAATCTTCCAAAATACCAATAAGGGGTTAGTAATAAAGGCAATAAATAACATCGCGCCTATAAGCACAGCTAACAAATGCGAATAGCCAAACAAAGCATCAAAACCCGTTGCAGCAATAGTGCTGGCAACCAGACCAAAAATACCAAACGGGGCTAAGCGAATAATCACCGACACAATATTTGTCACACTGCTCGCTAGATGTTGCAGCAAGGCTTTTGTCGCGTCAGAAGCGTGGCGTAAACCCAAGCCAAAACCAATGGCCCAGGTTAAAATACCCACATAATTGCCTTGAACCAGCGCATTGACAGGGTTATCAACCATTTTGAAGACCAGCGTATGCAATACCTCATCAATACCTTGAGGCGCACTCTGGCTCAAATCTGGAGACACCAAGTTCAAATGGGTCGGAAAAATAAAGCTAAACATAACGGCGGTTAATGCGGCAACAAATGTTCCCGCAATATAAAGCACTAGCACAGGTCGAATATGACTTTGCTGAGCCTGTTTGTGATTCGCAATCGAGGCCATTACCAATAAAAAAACTAAAATGGGGGCAATGGCTTTTAAGGCTTTTACAAAGAAATCGCCCAACAAACTGGTGGACAAGGCGGTACTGGGTGAAACGTAGGCCAATACCACGCCACAAAGAATACCGATGGCAATGTGTAGTACCAAACTGCCGCGTAAATAACGCTGTAACAACGATGGTTTTTGAGCAAATGTCATTAGAAGGGGGTCCATTGAAATTTTCGAGATCGCACCTTACTGCATACCAGCACAAAAATGAACCATTTTAGGGCGTTTTTAAAGAAAATATCGCCCTATATCAACCAAGTTAGCCTTTAACCAATCATTCAACTTTCTCATTAATTGCTGAAATCAAGACTTGTTCTGCACTGACATTGGCCTCATATTACTGGTATAAACATGCTTTACTAAGGATTAAAAATGTCGAATTTGTTAGCAAAATTAAACTGGCGTTATGCCACCAAAAAAATGGACTCAAGCAAAGCCGTTGAGCAAGAAAAAGTAGATCGAATTTTAGAGGCCATTCGCCTAACCGCAACCTCAAGCGGTCTACAACCATATGAAGTCATCGTGGTGAAAAACAAAGCGTTGCGTGAAGCCATCGTGCCTCATGCTTGGAACCAAGCTCAAATCACCGACTGCTCTCATCTGTTGGTGTTTGCCGCGTGGGACAACTACACGGAAGAACGCATCAACAAGATGTTCGACTTAGTAAACGACGAACGAGGCTTTAAAAACGAAGGTTGGGAAAACTATCGCCAAATGATCTTAGGCGCTTACCCTCCACGTGACGCAGAGGTGAATTACCAGCACGCAGCTCGTCAAGCTTACATTGGTCTTGGCACCGCATTGATTGCTGCTGCAGAAGAAGGCGTAGACAGCACACCAATGGAAGGCTTCGACCCTGCTAAAGTTGACGAAATTCTCGGTCTAACTGAACGCGGTCTGCGCTCTGTGATTCTGCTTCCTTTGGGTTACCGTGCCGAGGAAGGCGACTGGCTAAAAAATCTGAAAAAAGTGCGCCGAGCTAAAGAAGACTTCATCATTGAAATGAACTAATGTGTTATTCAGCTCAAATAACCTCTAAAACGCCAGTTTACTGGCGTTTTTTATTGCTTGGTTGAACTGCGCAAAAATCGTGGCATCCACTCGCTAAGCAAAAAATAATGACCCAAGGACACTCAAAATTGCGTATCTTAATTCACACAAAACATTTTAACCGTACAAGGACAAAGCATGACAAGGTTTCTAGGACTCCTTTTTATCACGCTATTTTTAAGCGCCTGCTCTTCAAACGATAATTGGCGTACCGCCAGCCGCGAACCCGCCGGTATCGCGCCATCGCCAGAAACAGAAAAAGAGGCCGTCATCGAATTTTACGCGGCCGATGCGTTTAGCTGGCGCGGCTGGTTTGCCGTTCATACATGGGTCGCAACCAAAGAAAAGAACGCGTCTGAATACACTGTTCATGAAGTCGTCGGATGGCGTGTAGAACGGGGCTTACCAGCACTGTACGAATACCAAACGGCCACACCGGATCGTTACTGGTTTGGTGCAAAACCAGAGAAAGTACTTTCTATTATTGGCCCAAAAGCGGAAACATTGATTCCTAAAATAGAAGAAGCGGTAAAGCGCTACCCTTGGGCCAATGAATACACGGTTTTTCCGGGACCAAACAGCAATACCTTTCCCGCTTGGATTGGATTACAAGTCCCTGAATTAGACCTTGATATGCCTTTCAGTGCCATTGGCAGTGGCTACGCCGATAACGAGTAATCCTGCATTTTCACCTTTGATTTCCGAGGCGCTGACTGTCTCGGAAATTAAGTCCGTTTTTAGAAAGTCCGCATATTGACCCGCCCCAGTCCTTACGCTACGTTTTCCAGTGGCAAACGAGGAACACAAGTCTGTTCAACGATCCAACCAAAATAACAACTTAACTCGAACTTAACGGTGCGAGCCTCTCTCAAAAGGCAACTATATGGTCATGGATTTCTCTTTCGAAGCGCAAAAAACACAGCAACGCCTGTTATCCGAATTGGATTTTAGTCCGCTCACTTCGCAACAAAAAACCACTTTCATCTCTCGCTTAGAAACGAATTTTCAACCATTGTTTGAGCAACTTTTTCCGCTCTACCAGCACTGTTTCGACCTGCACTTTCATCTCAAAGTATTACTGCAGTCTTTCATCGATTTTCAAAAGAAAAAACGCCCAGCACAAATCAAAGACAAATCAGAATTTTGGTTCGAGTCGAATCAGAATGTTGGTATTGCCGTGTATGTAGATCTATTAGCGGATGATCTGAGCTCCTTAATCGACAAGATTCCGTATTTTGAATCGTTAGGCATCAATTATGTCCATTTAATGCCACTGTATCTATCACCAGAAGGTAACAGTGACGGCGGTTATGCGATTTCAGATTATCGTACTGTGTCTCCTAATTTAGGCACCAACAAAGACTTAAAAGATCTCGCTGCCGCGCTGCACAAGAAAGGCATTCGCATGGTGTTGGACTTTGTGTTCAACCACACTTCCGATGAGCATCGTTGGGCCGAAGCCGCCAAATCTGGCGATAAAGAGTATCAAGAATATTATTACTTCATGGGCGAACAAGACGCCATGGAATACAACCAAACCGTGCGCGAAATTTTCCCACAAATTCGCCGCGGTAGTTTTACCTATTTGCCCGAATTAGACCGCCATGTTTGGACGACTTTTAACTCGTTCCAATGGGATTTAAACTATTCCAACCCAGCGGTGTTTGTCGCCGTCGTAGAAGAAATGCTGCATCTTATTTTAAACGGCTGTGATGTCTTGCGACTCGATGCCTTAGCCTTTGTTTGGAAAGAAAAAGGCACAGTATGCGAGAACTTACCGAAGGCCCACAATTTAATCAAAGCATTCAAAGCCTGCTTAGACATTGCCGCACCACAAGTGGTGTTTAAATCCGAAGCCATTGTCCACCCGGACGAAGTGAACAAATACATTGGTGCCGACGAATGCACCCTGTCTTACAATCCCTTGATGATGGCATTATTGTGGGAAAGCCTAGCGACACGTCAAACCAACTTGTTATACCAATCTCTTGAGCGCAGCTTTGCAATTCCAGAGCATACTACTTGGATTAACTATATTCGCTGTCATGACGATATTGGCTGGTTATGGGATGACGCCATTTCTGATCGTCTTGGCATTGATGGCATCGGCCATCGTCGCTTCTTAAACCAATTCTATACGGGACAGTTTGAAGGCTCTTTTGCGGCCGGCGTCCCCTTTCAAGAAAACCCAGTCAATGGCGACTGCCGAGTGTGTGGTACACTGGCGTCACTGGCTGGTGTAGAAACCGCTATCGCCGCAGACGATCCGTTGCTACTGGATCATGCCATCAAGCGTATTCGAGTACTAAACGGTATTAACTTCGCCATGCCCGGCATTCCATTGTTGTACCAAGGCGACGACCTTGGCGTGCTTAACAACAATGATTATTTGAATGATCCAACGAAAGTCGATGACAGCCGCTGGGTACATCGTAAGAAGCTCACCAACGACGATCTCGCGTTGGCTGCAGACACTAGTACCCCTCAGGGCAAAATTGCTCAGTTAATCCGAGAAATGATTCAAATCCGCAAAGCCAATCCACTTTTTGCTGCGCAAGAGTTTGAGCTGGTTTCTCTTGGCAGCGAACATTTATTCGCTTTTAAGCGACAACAAGGGGACAAAACACTCGTCGTCATCGCCAACATGAGCGAACACCTAATACCGCTGGAGCGCCTTCCTCTTGGTCAATCACTCAGCGAATTAATGGGGCAAGACACCGCCATTAATTTACTCGACAAGGCGTTGATTGATTTACCATCCCTGAACCTTATCGAGCCACTAGATGTACTTTGGTTAACCAAGGCTTAACGTTATATTTACTGTAAGCTTGATTTAACATGTAAAAAGCAAAAAAAACGGACCGACGGTGAAGTGGGTCCGCTTTTTTGTGTTCAACATCACGCAATCAGTGCTTCGCAAATTTCTCAATAGCTGCTTTATTCTGAATATCGACTAATTCACCAATATTGCTCAACTCACTTTTAACAATAGACCAAGCCTCATCAGCTTCTTTCGTCCTATTTTCGCTCAAAGAAAACGGGAGAAGGACTTTCTTGGGAAGCAATTCTAAGCTAGCCATACGATTTAAACGTACTTCATTACCATCAACCACTTCAAAAATTTCTTTTGGAGTAAGTCGATCACTTAGCTCAATAGGTTGAATTAGCTTTAATGGTTCGCCTTTTTCTCCTAATTGCGTAAAGTTATAAGTTGCTTCGAACCCACTTTTTGCAAACCTATGCTGCCTAAACGGTCTTTCTAGGTGCAATAAGTCTAATTGAGACCTTAAAAGGCCGCTGAGTTTTTGCCTACTTTTAGCCTGAGAACTTGAGCTGTGGCTAACCATACGAGCAAATATACTATCAAGTGTTCCGTCAATTGAGTCCGTTATAACGGTTCGAACTTCGCTAAAACGCAGCAAGGTTGCACGAGGCTTCACCAAGAAATCAAAAGCCTCTTGTGCGGTCATGTAATGGTGAGCTACTTGTTCTTGAATAAAAGCTAATTCTTTCTGATAAGAAGCCATTGCAAACTTGAACACTTGCTTATCATCAATATGAAAAAACCTTGATACCCTAGCACCAATATCAGATGTATCTACCTTGAATACAAAGAAATTATGGCTTTTTGAATAAAGAAGTACGCCCACATTGGCAAACTCACCAGTTTCACTGTAGGGAGCAAAGCGCAGAACAACGTATTTGCAAGCATATTTTTTCATACAAAAAACCAAAAATCATCGTCAGTATAACGGCTTAAAGTGTTCTCTATTGCAACAAGATCAATATCTGCTTTAAGGGTGTTGATAGGTGAATCACTATACTGCCACTCTTCTGGCAGAGAACCAATAATGTTATTTAAATTAAGAAAAATATCTTCAATCTGTCCAATAAACTCAGCTCTAAACACCAAATCATTGAGCCATTTTTTGTTAATCTGATCATAAAAAAGATGATTTAAAACATCACTTCTCGTGTATTTTTTATCAAAAGCATTATTGTGATCGATTACTCTAATACGCTTATCACTAACCAAAAGGTTCGTGTTATCACTATTTCTATCAGCATTTTTCACCCAATAATCAAAAAGGAAAATCTTTAACTTTTCCTCTTCAGTGACGATATGCTGCATCGTTTTAGGCTCAAACCACTGCGCTAACTGGATCTTCTTCGAACCAAAAATAGGGCCGCAACCTAGGTCAAACTGAGTATTAAAATCTAATTCAAAATATAGCTCTTCAGGTATTTCAACCAGCTCGTATTCTGCAATAGGAAGACCAAAATCCGTTGCTAAATTAGCACATATCCACTCATTAATTTGACTGGATCGAGGCAAGCCTTTAACAATAAAAGAATTCCCATCCTCATCTAAACACTCATATGGATTGCTATAACCTTGTTCAACCTTTCCAATCACTTCCACTATCATTTTCACAATAAAGATCCCTCTAGCTTGTAATAATCTAGTGCTTAGTCGAACCCGGATTCGGTATAAAGTTAATCACCATTTCTTCCGCTTGCGGCGCACTGCTGTGCGGTTTATTTACGCGAGTCGGAATCTCGGTTGGCTGTGCTTGCACCACAGTCGACTGCTCATCCGTGTAACCACACACTATGCATTCGCGATACTGTTTTTCAACCTCATCATCACGCCATGCACGAATCTTATCCATCTCACTACAACGAGGGCACACTGCCCCTGCGATAAAGCGTTTTACAGTCATAACCCAACTACCTTTAAAAAGTGACGCCCTAAACAACGTCATAAAAAAGCAGCGTCTCACCTGATAGCCATCAAGTGAGACGCTGCTTCCTTGCAAAAACAAAACCTACGCCGCGATGCCGCTGTGTCTCAATAAGGCATCAGTACTTGGCTCACGACCACGGAATTCCGCGAATAATTCTGCGGCTGGACGAGAGCCGCCATTGGCCAATATGGTATCACGGAAGCGTGCACCGGTATCCCTATTGAAGATACCGTCCTCTTCGAATTTCGAGAAGGCATCGGCCGACAAGACTTCCGCCCATTTATAGCTGTAGTAGCCCGCCGCGTAACCACCAGCAAAAATATGCGAGAAGCTATTTTGGAAACGGTTAAACTCAGGCGGTGTGGTTACTGCCACTTTGCGACGCACATCGTTAATAACGGATTGCACAGAAATGCCTTTTTGGTATTCCATGTGCAAACGGAAATCGAACAAAGAAAACTCAAGCTGACGCATCATCTGCATGCCGGATTGGAAATTCTTCGCCGCCAGCATCTTGTCTAACAAGTCTTGTGGCAACGGTTCGCCCGTTTCGTAATGACCTGCGATATGGGCAAGCGCCTCTGGCTCATAGCACCAGTTTTCCATAAATTGACTTGGCAATTCCACCGCATCCCACGCGACACCGTTAATACCTGATACGGATGAAACATCGACTTGGGTCAACATATGATGCAAGCCATGGCCAAACTCATGGAATAAAGTAGTGACTTCATCATGGGTTAACAAAGCCGGTTTGTTACCGATAGGTGGCGTAAAGTTACATACCAAATACGCAATGGGTAACTGTAAACGGTTGTCGCTCAAGCGACGACGAGTACGACAAGAATCCATCCATGCGCCACCGCGTTTTGCTTCGCGCGCGTAAGGATCTAGATAAAAGCGAGCGATGTCCTCACCGTCTTTGCTGATAGTGAAAAGCTGTAAATCCTTGTTATAGCTATCAAATTCTTTTTCTTCACGAATATCCACACCAAATAAGGTTTGTGCCACGTGAAACAATCCAGACAAAACCTTGTTCATTGGGAAATAAGGGCGCAGCTCTTCTTGGGAAATGCTGTACTTATGCTGACGCAATTTTTCTGCGTAGTAAGTCATGTCCCAAGCATTTAATGTTTCCACGCCATTTTCGTCTTTCGCAAACGCTGTTAGCTGTGCAAGATCTTGTTCTGCCGAGCTTTTTGATTTTTTAGCAAGATCTTCCAAGAAGTCGATAACTTGCTGTCCGTTGTCTGCCATTTTTGTCGCGACGGACAATTCAGCGTAGTTTTCAAAACCGAGAATATGAGCCATCTCATGACGCAATGCCAAAATCTCGTCGATCAAAGGCGCGTTATTGAATTTGATGTCGCCACCTTGGTCTGAGGCGCGAGTGGCGAAAGCGCGATACATTTCTTCCCTCAAAGCGGCGTTGTCAGCGTAACTCATCACTGGCATATAGGATGGGAAGTCTAGAGTGAATAACCAACCATCCTTTTCTTTGGCTTCGGCCATTTGCTTCGCTTGTGCTAGGGCCGATTCAGGTAGACCAGACAGCTCGCTTTCGTCGGTGATTAACTTACTCCACGCTTGTGTCGCATCCAACACGTTTTCACCAAACTGACTACCCAGCTCAGACAAACGTTGGCTGATCTCGCCATAACGTTTTTTACTCTCGCCTTCTAAACCTACGCCCGATAATTCAAAATCCCGAATGGTTTGTGTTAAGGCTTCGCTTTGTGCTGTTGTCAGACTCTTGGCCGCATCGCTTTGGGCAAGGGTTTTATAGGCTTGGTACAAGGCTTTGTTTTGCCCAAGGTCAGTGTAGTACTGAGTCAGTTTTGGCAAGCAGGCATTATAAGCAGCTCGCAATTCAGGCGTATTTTTGACTGAATTCAAATGACCAATCGGCGACCAAAAATTGTTTAAGTCATCGTGCAATTGATCCAATGGCAAAACCAGGCTTGCCCATGTTGGATGGGTATTTTCCCTAACACAAGCGTCGATGGCTTCTTGATTGCGCTTTAGCAGTTTCTCTAGATCCGCTTCAATGTTAGCAACATCGACATCGGTAAAATTCGGTAAGCTGGTCGCGTCCCATACAGACTGTGACATATCATGATATCCTTTTATATTAATTGAACGCTGTATTGCATTGGTCAATACTATGCTTACTAAGATAGGTTGTCTTAATACTTTTTCAATGCATAAAACCCTATTGTGCTAATAGTTCCATCATTTATTAACACATTTTACTAGCAATCCCCCTTATAAGAGAGAATTTATGGTGATGAAATCTTTCCGTGGTAAAACACCACAATTAGGCGACCGAGTTTGGGTCGATGACAGCGCGGTGGTTATTGGCGATGTCACCATAGGCGAAGACAGCTCTGTCTGGCCGTTGGTCGCTATACGCGGAGATATGCACCGCATTCGCATTGGTGCGCGCACCAGCATCCAAGATAATTCTTGTCTGCACATTACCCACGCTAGCGCTTACAAGCCAGAAGGTCATCCTCTAGACATTGGCGACGACGTCACAGTGGGTCACATGGCCATGTTACATGGCTGTACGATTGGCAGCCGAGTCTTGGTTGGCATGGGAACCACCATTCTGGATGGCGCTGTGATTGAAGACGAAGTCATCATCGGTGCGGGCTCTTTGGTGCCACCGGCAAGCGTTTAGAAACAGGCTTTATGTACATGGGATCTCCAGTGAAACAAATCCGGCCACTCAACGAGAAAGAAATAGAATACTTTCAGTACGCTGGACTGAATTACGTCAAATTAAAAGATGAATACTTAGCAGAAGCAAAAGCAGACTCAAAAAATACATAAAAAACACATTTGAAACGTAATAAAAACCACACTCACAGCGTCCAAACATGACAAATACCGCGAGACTGAAATGACTAACGCACATCTTTCTATTGATAGGGACCATTCAGAGGCAGAAAGCCTCTTTCAAGATATAGCGTTTATAGAAGCATTACGTGTTCAGATGCTGAAGTTTGCTAAGCTACAAGTGCGAGATAGTCAATTAGCGGAAGACGCTGTGCAAGAAGCCATGTTGTCCGCTTATCAGCACATTGACCGTTTCGCGCGCCAAGCCGCTTTTAAGACTTGGGTATTGTCTATTTTAAAGAACAAATTGATTGATCTACTACGCAAAGAAAAGCGTCATACCGCCGCCAGTCAACTAGAAGAAGGCCCAAACCTAAGTGGTGATGCCTTGATCGAATACCTATTTGAAGAAAATGGTCACTGGCAGAAAGATGAACGCCCAAAAAAATGGGATCAACCAGACCATGAGGTTGAGAATGAAGACTTCTGGCGTATTTTTGATGCGTGTTTGGAAGTCTTACCCGCAAAATATGGTCGGCTGTTTATGATGCGTGAATTTCTCGAAATGGAAACGCCAGAAATTTGTCACATCGAAGCGGTATCGATCAGTAGTCTTAATGTCACTTTATACCGCGCCCGTCTGCGCTTACGCGAGTGCCTAGAAGATCACTGGTTTCAAAAGGAGACGTCGTAAATGATGAAGTGCAAACAAGCAACCCAAATGCTCTCTGAAAAGCTAGATCGCCCACTCAGCACCAAAGAAAAAATAAATTTGGCCATGCATACCGCCATCTGCTCACCTTGTCGCCAATTTGGCCAACAAATGGAGACATTACGAGCGCTGTCGCAAGCTTATACAAAAACAAAAGAGTCCCGAAGAAAAATAATTTTCATTTTTTGTGTAATAAAGCCAAGATCTCTCACGTCAAAGACAATGTAATAACAAGCTATGCGCGTTTCCCTTTATACAACACCGAGGATCGACCCATGAAAAGTACTAAATTATCTTTGTCTCTAGCTCTTGGTTCAGCGATTGCCCTTTCGGCTGTGGCGGTAACCTCTCCTGCCGAAGCCGCCAGTAAAGAAAAATGTTACGGTGTGGCGCTTGCAGGTCAAAACGACTGTGCTGCAGGTCCAGGCACTTCTTGCGCTGGCACGTCGAAAACAGACTACCAATCTAATGCATGGAAATTAGTCCCTGCCGGCACTTGCGTGGAGATGGAATCTAAAACTTCTTCAACTGGCCATGGCCAATTGAACGCCTTCTAAGGCGACTGGTACACCATGGTATTTACGCCAAAACAAAGCCAAGGCGCGTCAGCGCCTTCGAGCTTTATTGAAACCACTGGCATCAGCCTAAAACCTTCCTATTACCATGACATTTTAGACCGTCGTCCAGAACTTGGCTTTTTCGAGATCCATGCGGAAAATTATCTAAGCTTAGGTGGACCAGCACGCTACTATTTGCAAAAAATCAGAGAGCATTATGCGTTCACCATACACGGTGTCGGCTTGTCTATTGGCGCAGACATGCCGTTAGATCCGTCCCATTTACAGCGCATCGCTCGGCTTGTTGATGAGGTGCAGCCCGAGGTGTTTTCTGAGCATCTCGCGTGGTCGACCCACGATAATGTTTTTTTAAACGATCTATTACCCGTGGCTTATAACCAAGCCACATTGAACCGTGTATGTGAACACATAGATCAACTGCAATCGACACTAAAACGCCAAGTCTTAATTGAAAACCCGTCTACCTATTTTGAGTTCCACCGCAGTGATCGCAGTGAAATTGATTTCATTGCTGAAATGGCTCATCGAACAGGCTGTGGGCTGCTGCTAGACATTAACAACGTCGAAGTGTCTTGTTTTAATCATAGAAGTAACCCATTCGATTACATTAATCGCTTTCCAAGTAGCGCGGTGGGGCAAATTCACCTTGCAGGTCATAGCTTGGATGAAAACACCACAATACCACTAAAAATCGACAGCCATGACACCCCAGTTTCCCATGAAGTTTGGGACTTATATCAACATACCTTAACTATAATGGGTGACCGTCCGACGTTAATCGAACGCGATGGCCATTTGCCCACGCTGTCGGTTTTACTGGCCGAAGCACGACAAGCGGACCACATACGAACAAACTTAAGACAGGAAAGCCGTCATGAATAAGGCTTTTAGAGACGCATTATTTCATCAAGATATGGCTTTTTATGAAGAAATCAAAGGCCATTCTGATGAGGAAAAAGCCATTCGTTTCAACGTCTATCGCAACAATGTTTATGTGTCTTTAATCGACGCGTTAGCCGATATTTTTCCGGTCTCGCAAACGCTTGTTGGAAACGCATTTTTCCGCGCGATGGCACGGGAATACCTTCAAGACAACCTCCCTAAAACCCCAATTATCGGAGAATACGGGGCCACGTTTGCTGATTTCATTCGTGCATTTGAACCGTCGAAAAGCGTGCCATTTTTAGGCGATCTTGCTGACCTAGAACACAAACTCTTAACACTGACTCATGCACAAGAATACCCAACGCTTGAACATGAGCAAATATCAGCGGCATTTAATAACACCTCAGACCCAACGAGATTGTTGCTGGGTTTATCACCAAACACGAGTGTGATGTCTTCTTGCTATGCAATTGGTTCGTTGTATTTAGCCCATAAGCAACCTCACGAACAAAATTTAGCCCAAATCCAGCCGTATAATAGCGAGTACTTACTTCTATCAAAGCCTTCTATTTATGGTGAGGTGTATATTATCAGTGAAAACGAAGCGGTTTTTATTCAACGCCTTATGCAAAATAAAACACTTGAACAAGCCATTCCGGATGACGCGACGTTTGATACTGGAAGCAGTTTGGCAAAACTCATTCAATGGAAATTAATCACTAACGTGTCGGAAGCCGATGCCTAAAAGCAAACAGGCTCAAGGAGAAAATTATGGTGTCGTCTATGTTACAAATCAGTGAGCGCTTATTTAACAAAATCCCCGAGTCGATGGTCTTGTTTATCGCACGGTTCGCCATTGCGGCCGTCTTTTGGCAGTCAGGACAAACCAAAATAGAGGGTTTTTCCTTAGATATTATCGCTATGCAAGCCCAATTAGGCTGGCCTCATCTCAAAGAAACAACCTTGTTTCTGTTTGAATACGAATATAACTTGCCGCTGATTCCTCCTATGGTCGCCGCTTTATTGGCCACGTTGGCCGAACATGTTTTACCCATCCTCATCTTAACGGGCCTGTTGACCCGCTTCGCTGCATTTGGTTTAGCGGGCATGACATTGGTGATTCAACTGTTTGTCTATCCTGATGCCTACCCAACCCACGCCACATGGCTAGCCATCACGCTTTTGCTTATGTACCGTGGCGCAGGTGTTTTTTCTTTGGACCATGTCTTATCCAAACACAAATAAAAAGTTCACCCGTTACGCGGGCAAGGTAAACGTAGACGTTGCGTCATGGGTTTGCTCGGCTGCACCCGATAACGCGTCGGTAAGCTTGCTCAAGCGTTTTGATGTTTGCTCATTGCTCGTCGTAACGTCAACAATACGAGTAATGTGCGCCGCCATATCTTGCGCTTCTCTTGCCTGTTGCTGAGCCAATTGTGAAAGACCATCAAGGCTTTTCAGCGAATTGGCTGAATCGGCTTCTAATTGGCTAAGAGGCGCCACCACCGCTTCAATTTGCGCCACACCGTGACGCATCTTCTCCTGCCCTTCAACCATTTCATTAGCAATCTGCATAGACAAACTGCTAATAGTGGTAATTACCTTATCAATAGACGCCGTGACTTGTGCGGTATTAGTCGCCAAGTTACGCACCTCGTCCGCCACCACAGCAAAACCTCGACCACTTTCCCCAGCACGAGCCGCTTCGATAGACGCATTCAGCGCCAACAAATTGGTTTGCTCAGCCACACTACGAATGCTGTTTACAAACTCTGTGACGGTCGCTGCACTTTTATTCAATTCCGCCACAGCATGAGACGTCTCTTCAATATAAGCGGCAACCGCTGTAATGTCTTTCGCCGCAGAAGTAATCACCTTTTTGCCATGTTTGGCTAAATCATGAGCCGCTTCCGCTTGATTGCGCGACACACTGACATGATCAGCCATTACATTCGCGGCATTCGATAGCTCGCTAACAGACAATTGAATCTCACCGGCCATAGAGGTCTGAGTATTGGATCCCTGATTCACATCCGCCACATTCATACGAATGGCACCAACGGCATCAACAACCGTTCTGGCACTCTTATCAATTTGCCTAATGACATTCGCTAAACTGACCCGCATACGTTTAACACTGTCCAGTAGCTGACCAATCTCTCCCTTCTGCGCTGATGTAATCTCTTGAGAAAAGTCACCATGGGCAAATTTATCTAACAGTGCAATCACATAATTAAGCGGATTTACGATACTACGGGTAATCAAAACCGACATGATCAAACCAATGAAAACCGCCAAAAGCCCTACCCCGACTGTGAGCCAAATAGCCAACTCGGATTCAGACAAGACCTCTTTCTGCCGAGCTTGCATCAAGCTACGCTCATACTCGGATAACGCAGACGTTTGCTTTAAAAAGGTTTGTAGCTCATCACGAGTCAGAACCCGCCATCCGTTTTTTTGCCTCCTCTAGCTCACCAAACTCCAAGGCCTCGACGGTAGCCTGAAGTGCATCCTGATATACCTTTCGTTGGATTTTTAAACCCTCAACAACCGCTTTATCCTGAGGAGTTTGTACCAACAGAGCCATTTTTTCCAAACTGCTATCAAGATTGCTATTTCGCTCATCAATTTCTTTGTAAATAGCGACTCGAGCGTCTCGTTCCTCTAGAACAAACAGCAACAACAGGCGACTGGCCAAGCTTTCAGCGTTAACGTTTAGCTCACCGGCCAACTCAACTAAAGCCGCGTTTTCATCCACAATACTGCGGATATTGCCTGATAGGAGCTGAAAACGACTCACTGACAACGCCACCACTAGCACCAGCAATACCAACAACACTAAATAACTCGCCCGTAGACGGCTACGGATACTAGTAAAACTCATCATGAAACGTCCTTCTTGGGAGTAGCAAATGGCAGAAAACCACACAACTTGATCTGAGCTTATTAGACGAAATAACACCCAGTTTTATTACAGATTACAGGTATAAAATAGGAAAATAATAAAGCCACCTAGGTGTGCCTAAGTGGCTTTGATAAAAACGGTTATCGATGAGGTAAAATCTATAAAGCGAGCAATAGGATGAAAAAATCAGACGATAGATGCTAAGGTTTTCTTGTAAAACGTAAATGCATCAATCGCCCCTTGAACAGCCAGCTGTTCCTGCTCTTCTGTTAGTGACAAAGCGTCTAGCTGAGCTACGAACTTACGCCAATGTGGAGGCTCGCCCTTCTGGGTGAGCCGCTAAATGACGAGCGCCATGATTTTCATCAAACGTCAATTTCTGAGTTTCTTTGTATAAAAATGCCGCACCAATATTCGACCCTTCACTACAATACAGCCATCCTATCGCCTGATACGGATCCGTGATGCTTGCCAGTAAAGACGAATCAACCGCCATATTTACCCCTAAATCTCGAAGATCAGACTCAACGGCGGACAGTCTAGGTAAGGCGGCTAATCCAGGAAACAATACTTGTAAATCATCGCGCTGGTACAAAGGCGCAACCGATAAATGGAAAATATGCTGTAATCGCAAAAATTTTATGTAGTTTTCTTTATTGGCAAATGGCTCTGACTTCATCACCTGTGAATCGACACTGTCATGATTCGTACGTGTAGAATATTTTAAACGCTTTGCAAATGTCATGATGTCTTGATCTTTTTCTATTGTTTGCATATTGGGCCTCATTAAAATTCTTTCCATATAATAAAAACACGGCGTATCAATAGCCATCTTATTTATATTAAGAAAAAATAATACTAGTTAACATTATCATTTACCTTATTCGGCCTAGACCACATCCATAAAAAACCGACAAACATGCCGGATAAAGCAAAAAACAAAACGTATGAATTAACCTTGCTATAAAATAGTAAACATGCACAGAAAAACATGCTGAATGACGATAGTATTTTATTACTTTTCGAAATTACCTTGCCATTATTCCAATTATATAAAGCTGGCCCTGTAAAGCGATTATTATGCAGGAATCGATGAATTCTAGGGGAACATTTTGATGACGACCACGCGCACAGCAGTATGAACTCGGTTGCAGGAATACCGGGTACCATAATCCCTACAAAGGCCATTATTAAACTAAGAACAGCAATGATTTTGTAAATAAGGGTTCGACTGCTCACTATCATTGCTCTTAGCTTCAACAAGATTTCCCTCACACTCTATTTTCTCCAAGATACCATGATGTTTAGCATGAAAAACCACATACTCTTTTATAATACCGAAGTATTTATCAGGTCGCCAACAACCTGTCTATATTCATGTTGGAAAGAATTTCCTAGTCCAAAAAAATAAGGCAAAGGCGTTATAAAATTTTCATTAAGTAACAGGCTAATATTTAACATAGAAGTAGAATGGGAATCATCCAGTTTTATATTTTTAGAATAACTAGAAATCGAAAACGTTTGAAATGTTACATCAATGTTTTCTATGGAAACCATGCCATAAGACTGCTTTACAATGTCATGGCTTAACCATTGACTTTTATCCTCTTCTTTCAACGATAAAAATGCCTTCTCTGAAGGAAGTGCCTGAACAACATTGTCTAAAGTACGACCAACAAACACAATCACCACTGCAATTCTAATCAATTCAATTAACATCATTGAGCTAAAAATAATCACGGGGAAAAGCAAAGCAAACTCAACAGATACTAACGCCTGATTATCTTTACTAAAAAGCCGCACTGAGCGCATTAAAACCCTACGTAGATTAAAAAACATGGAAAAGACGAGGCCCAAAAAAACACCCAGCCCCAACGGAAATCGCCACACCATAAGGCACTCCCCTGATACCATCATTGGCACGCGCTACGGGTGCAGGCACACTTAGCCTAGGATACTGGGTTAACACACGCACCATAAGCTCACTTCCCTTTGACTCAATATAAGAAAAAATAGGCGCAGACAGAGCCAGCGTTCCTCCTATTAAGGCGGTTATCATCAAAAAACCCAATTGATCATCGTAACCTACCCACAAACACAACACAGACATCAGCTTAATATCGCCCGCACCAACCTGTCCCACTAAAAATAATCCTCCCCCTACCAGCAAGACACAAAGCGCCCCAGCCACAGAGAAAAGCAAGTAGCGAAATAATTCCGTTTGGCTCATCTGAACATAGGTCCCAAAAGAACAGACAGACAGAAGCACTGCCACTACCCAACCGAACAGCAGACCACCGATCAACACATTGTCAATACGACGATAAAACACATCCGAAACAACGGCCCACATCAGGGCGAAAATCAACGCTGAAAAAATACAAAAATCCGTCATGAGCCTATTCACACAAAGTTCAACGCTACTATTAAGATTCATTCTTATTTTCGACTCAACACACAAAGCATTAAGAATGCTTAATGAATAGAGGCTGGCTCTTTGTAACTCAATTGCTAGGATAGAGGCTAATATCATCAAAAAATGTAATAAAAACCATAAATCAATGATTTGTATAGAAAAAATATATTAATCAACCTTATTCGGTAAGTGGAGACACAACCGATGCATAGATATATTCAAAACACACTTTATTGAATTGATAATCATTATCATTTTATACTATGATTCATGCGTCCTCCCTGCCACTTTTTGTTCTGAGAGATCATAACTATGCGTATTCTCGTTGTTGAAGATGATGCTTCTGTTAGCCATTGGATTAGCAACAAACTTCATGTATCAGGACATACATGTAAGCTGATAGACAATGGCGAAGACGCGCTCATGCTGATTAAAGAAGAAGTTTTTGATGTCATCCTACTAGACCGAATTATTCCTAAAATCGACGGCATTCAACTACTTGGCTTACTAGGTGAAATACCTCACCCTCCTGTACTCATTCTGTCTGCCAACGACCAAACGTCAGATCGCATAGAAGGGTTAAGAGCGGGCGCCGATGACTATCTAGGCAAGCCTTTCGACTTTACCGAACTGCTGTTGCGATTAGAGCGCCTTTATTGTCGTACCCAAAAAATCGCATCAACTAATTTTATTAAAATCAAAGACATGATGATCAACCTTGAACGTCACGAGGTCACACGTTCCGGACAACGTATCGATCTAACCAATAAAGAATTCAAACTGCTGTATGTCCTAGCAGAACACCCAGGACAAACCGTCACCCGTAGCATGTTGCTAGAAAAAGCGTGGGGATATCATTTTGATCCGCAAACAAACATATTAGACGTTCACCTCTCCAAACTAAGACAAAAGTTAGACGGTGGATCAAAAAGCCCCATTATTCGAACCATTCGCTCAGTTGGCTATGCATTAGGATAACCCTGTGTTTATTAAGCCCTTGCTGCACAGCAGCAGCTTTCGACAAGCCGCCACTATCGCTTTTATTTGCTTATTGATTTCCTGTGCCGCCATTTTTATCAGCAACGCAATTTTGGAAAACATCATGAAAAGTCATGTGCGAAGCATGATTTTTGAAAACCTTGAAAAGCAAAAATTAAACATAGCCTATAACAACAGCGTCCAACTGGCAGAGCTGTTAGCAAAAACCAACATCACTGAAAGCCGAAAAGACCACTTCACTTTCATCTTTGATGCCAATAGCCGAATATTATCTGGTGATAAGCGCTATTTATCAGACAGTCACATAGAGGCGTTACAGCAAAACAACACCAATCCACCACGAATCTTGTCGTTAAAAAGCCCCAGTATTGAGCTGCTAGGACTATTGGTTCCTCTGGTCGATGGTGGTATGTATTTTAACGCTTATAACGTACAACCCATGATCCAACAAACGCGTCTTATTCCACTGATGACGGGAGCTGGATTATTGGCCATACAGCTCACTATTTTATTCATCAGCCTACCGTTTAGCCTACATAACCTCTATCGAGTGAATCACATTATTGATGTTTTGGAAGACTACGCCCGCGGCAAGCACGATGTCAGGGTCAGTTATAAAAATAACGGTGATGAGTTTGGCCGACTCAGCCAAGAGATTAACCTCGTCTTAGGACGCACACAAAAACTCATGGAAGAAGTGCGCGACATCACCAGTCACGTCGCACACGAACTGAGAACCCCGCTCACGCGCCTACAGCATAAATTGATTAACCTATCAGAACGGGTCCAAGGCGAAGAGCAACACGAGCTTGAATTCGCGATAAAAGAAACCGAACAAATTCAAGTACTTTTTCGCGCTATCATGCGGTTGTCAGAAGTAGAAACCGGACAAATTTGTCACCAGAAAGACAAGATCAATGCCTATGACATGCTGTATGAGGTCTACGAATATTATCAACCGCTCGCCGAAAATCACGGTATTGAGCTGCATCTCGATGCCCATAAAAAACATGTATTTTATGCAGATCAAATTTTGATTTTCCAAGCCATTGCCAACCTATTAGACAATGCCATTAAATACGCTCCACAAAGCAAAATCATCCAACTCAGCATCGCAACGTCGTCGGGTGATACACTCATCAAGGTCACAGACCAAGGTCCTGGCATACCGGAAGAAAGTCAGCACTTTGTGACACAGCGTTTTAAACGTCTCACCAGCAAAAAAGAAGTCTTTGGGCATGGTCTAGGACTAACACTCGTTCAAGCCATTGTTTCTTTACACCATGGTGATTTAATCCTCACCAACACGCACCCAGGACTCTGCGTCTGCATCAAACTGCGTTCAAATGAAATGCATTAAAAAAGCCACGTTGATTTCTCAACGTGGCTTTTTTAAAGTCGCTTTCGCACAACCTTAACGCAAACGTTTAAACGGTAAGGTATAAGCGATCAAGAACAACAAGGCGGCGCATACGACAACACTTAGAGCCCGTTGGCGTGTCCCAGCGATAAGACGCCCACAACCCACCACACACAGCCAGACAACCAATGAAGCTAGCGAACGACGCCATCTGAATCGGTGTACTAGAAAGCTTACGCGCGGTGGCAGCAGGAATAATCATTAGGGAAGTAATTAACAGCACACCGACGATTTTCATCGCCACAGCAATCACCAAAGCCACCAGCAACATCAGCAATAAACGAATCGCTTCAACCGGATAGCCTTCCACTTTCGCCAGTTCTTCGTTCACCGTGACGGCTAATAGCGGCTTCCAGAACGTCACCAACAAAGTGATAACCGCCAAACCACCGCCATAAATCCAATACACGTCGGCTTGGTTAATCGCCAATAAATCACCAAACAAATACGCCATCAAATCAATACGAATATTGTCCAAAAAGCTCACCGCCACCAAACCCAGTGACAATGCTGAATGGGCTAAAATCCCCAATAAGGTATCCGTCGCGATAATGTGTTTCTTCTGCAAAGTGACCAATACTAAGGCCAAACCGACACACAGAACGACAATGGCTAAGTTCAGATTGATGTCTAATAAAAAGCCTAACGCCACCCCCAGCAAAGCAGAGTGTGCCAAGGTGTCACCAAAATACGCCATCCGTCGCCAAACAACAAACGCCCCTAGCGGCCCCGCGACGGCAGCCACACCCAATCCGCCTAACAAGGCTCTGAGCAAAAGATCTAACATGCTATTACAAACTCCAAAAACGGCTAACTAGGGTAATATTTAATGATGCTGACAATGGGCGTGAGCGTCGCCATCGTCTGACAAAATACTGCCGTGTTCATCATGCACATGATCGTGCTGATGGGCGTAAATCGCGATAGACTCGTCCGCACCAGGCACACCAAACAAAGCTTGATAAGCGGGATGACCCGTTACATGCTGCGGGCTACCGGAGCAACAAACATGCTGGTTGATGCACACAACGGTATCTGTTTTCGCCATCACCAAATGCAAATCATGGGACACCATCAACACACCGCAATGCAGCTCATTGCGAATGCTTTCAATCAAGTTATAGAGTTCCACCTGACCATTCACATCCACACCCTGAACCGGTTCATCAAGCACCAGCAGATTCGGTCGATTCAACAAAGCACGCGCCAGCAAAACACGCTGCGTTTCACCACCCGACAACACATGCACTTGTGAGTGGAGCAAATGCGCAATGCCAAGTTTTTCTAGCGTTGGCAGAATGTCTTGCTTATTGACGCCTCGAACCAACGCCAAGAAATGCTTAACCGTTAACGGCAAAGTCGGATCGATGTGCAGCTTTTGTGGCATATAGCCGATACGCAAGGTTTTATGCCTGACTATCTCACCAGAAGTCGCGTCTTGTAGACCCAACAAGGTACGAATCAAGGTACTTTTGCCGCTGCCATTGGGGCCAATCAAGGTAACAATTTCACCCTCACTGATGGTCATATCAATGTTTTCGAGCAATACTCGACCATCAAACGCGATGCCAATTTTATCAAACACCACTAAGCGTTTACTCATGCGCTTGTCCCTACCGCCGCAGCGTCCGTTGCCTTTGCTTTGCAATCGGCACACAAGCCTGTCAGTTCGATGGTTTCCGCACGCAACTCAAACCCCTGCTTAGCGGCTTTAGCGATCAAGGCCGCATGGATGTCTTGATAATCAAACTCCATCACATTGTGGCACTCATCACAAATCAAAAAATACCCCTTGTAGGCTTCTGTCGGCATGGGCGCACCCCAAATAAGCATTCATCGACTCCACTTTGTGAATGAGACCTGCTGCCAATAAAAAGTCTAAGGCACGATAAACCGTCGGCGGCGCAGAATTAAAGCCTTCTTCTGCCAATTTCGCCAATAACTGATAAGCCCCTAATGGCCGATGACTTTCCCAAATCAACTCCAATGCACGACGACGCACTTTGGTCAAACGCTGGCCCTGTTCAATACACAAGGTCTCCGCCGTAGCAAGCGCAGTATCAATGCAATGATTGTGATTATGATCATGGGCATGACCCGCGTCATGATCATGCTGATGTGAATGTAATTTGGTCATTAAAACGCCCTTCCTGCATTGCTCAAGTAGCTCCAAATCATGGAACAACTGATGATAATCAAAGCGAAAGCAGCAATAAAACCGAAGACACGCGACACTCTTTGTCGCCAAATACGATGCTCACTACTTAACGCTAACCCAGTGTCACGCACCAACACGCTGACCGCAGCCAACACCGCAACCGTAATGGCCGTGCCAAGCGCCATGGCAAAGGTTGCGACGACGCCCCATAAAAAAATGCCCGTGCTTAACGAAAACAGTAAAACCAACACCGCCCCCGTACAAGGTCGAATTCCAACCGCCGCCACCATCGCCCAAATACTGCGACGCGCTGTTTTGGCTTCCTGTTCGTGGTGAGCGCAACAGCCATGACCGTGAGAGCCATGATCATGATGATCGTGGTGAGCGCAACAGCCATGACCGTGAGAGCCATGATCATGATGATCGTGGTCATGGTCATGGTCATGATGATCGTGGTCATGGTCATGGTCATGGTCGTGATGATCGCTAGAATGAGCGTGTAGATGATCTTGAGAGTGGTCATGACCACAACCAGACTGGCCTCGTAACAAACGCACCAAAATCCAAACACCGATTAAGCCCACCGCAGCAAAACTGGCAATCTCGAAAAAACGACTGATTTGCATGACTTTTCCGGCTAAAGAAAAGATCTGACTCAAGACTAAAATGACCGCTATCGCCATCAAAGCTTGCACGCCCGCACACAAAAACGCCAAACTCACACCACGCCGAATCGGTGCTTTGCTTGCCAACATATAGGCTGAAATCACCGCTTTGCCATGGCCCGGACCCGCAGCATGAAATACGCCATAGAAGAAACTGGTGGTCATCAACCCCCACAACAAAACAGGACTACCCTCTTTGCTAATGGAACGCACCAAAGAGACTAATTCACGATGAAATGTCGCCTGCTGTGACAGAATCCACTGAATAAAGTCTTGGTAGAGGGAAAACTCCACCGCGGCATAAAGAGGCGAACTAAGACATAAAAAAGACAGAAGTAAAAAAGCGACGTTCTTCGCCATAATTGGCACTCACCCATGGTTAAAGATAATTTTGTTATGGTATAACAACTCAAACCTAAGGAGAAGCCAAAGCCTAGAAACGTCGCATTTATTCGTTAACCGACAGCGGGTTGTAAAAAGCCCATCACACCGCTCATGAAAATTTGCGCGGCCATAGCGGCCAAAATCAAGCCGGTGATTTTCGATAACACATTTAAGCCAGTACGACCCAGCATCTTCTCGATTAAAGAGCCAGAATACAAAATAATGGTCAAGGTACCCAGTGCTAACAACAAACCACATAGACCGATGAATAAATCCCAACCTTGTAGCTCAGCGCCATAAACCAGAATCGTACCAATGGTCGCCGGTCCGATAATGGTTGGCACGGCAAGCGGCACCACAGACACATCATCGCGCTCTTCACTGGGCATTCCCACCGCATGATTACGTGTGCCGTCACGCACCAAGCTCAGAGCCGACATAAACAGCAAAATACCGGAACCAATACGGAAAGAATCCAGCGTAATGCCTAACACAGCAAACAAGCCGCCACCAAAAAACAGCAACACAATAGAGATCGCCACGGAGGCGATAATGGCCTTATTTGCCACGTGACGACGGGAAGTCGACGATTCGCCACGCGTTAGCGCGAGAAACATAGACAACACAAAAAACGGTGCAAACAGGAAGAAAAACTTAATCCACGTTGAAATCAATAAACTCATTTAAAAGAATCACCAAAAAAGCAGACAGCAAAGCCGAATACTTATTATCTAAAGCCCTATCTTATAGGATAAGGACCCACCCAATTTACCGCGCTTGTGACACAGCAAATAGCCATCTGAAAGCAGTCCCTATTGAAAGACAGTCTCGAAGAGAACACAGATGGGGGAATTCTAGCAAAGAATCAAAAAAATGAGGGAGAAATAACATGTCATGAAAAAGAAAAACCGATACAAAGTGTGACTTTATATCGGCTTCTCCGTTTGCATGGCTGACTACTTAATGCGTTGTATTCTTAGTTTTAAAAAGCCCAAGAACCCAAGTAAAAAACACAGGAACAAACAACACACCAAGAAGGGTCGCCGAGATCATGCCACCAATCACACTCACCCCTAAAGAGTGCTGACTGGCCGCCCCCGCTCCCGTGGCGATCGTCAAGGGTACAACCCCCAAAATAAAGGCCATCGAGGTCATAATAATCGGTCTAAAGCGCAGTTTAGCCGCTTGGATCGCCGACTCTTTGAGCGAATGTCCTTGCTGATAAAGATCTTTGGCAAACTCCACAATCAAGATCGCATTCTTTGCCGACAAACCAATAATCGTAATCAGACCCACTTTAAAGTACACATCATTCGACATGCCCGTTAGGAAAACGGCCAACACCGCCCCCAACGCGCCAATCGGAATAATCAAAATAACCGACAATGGAATCGACCAGCTTTCATACAAGGCCACCAGCAACAAGAACACCACCAAAATCGAAATGGTCAGCAGCATGGGCGCTTGAGAACCCGCGGCTTGTTCTTGGTAAGACAACCCCGTCCATTCATAGCCTATGCCTTTTGGCAAAGTGCTAATAATTCGCTCAATTTCCGCCATGGCTTCACCAGAACTGTGTCCTGGCATTGGGCTGCCTGAAATTTTGTACGCCGGATAACCATTATAACGAGAAACCTGAACGGGTCCCATCTCCCATGAACTGCTCGCAAAAGAGCGCATCGGCACAAGATTGCCTTCGTCATTCAACACTTGTAACTCAAGTACCCGTTCTGGCGTCATACGGTCTGCTACATCAGCTTGCACCACAACACGCTGCAAACGACCCGCATTGGTAAAATCATTTACCGTGGCAGAACCATAGGCCGTAGAAACCGCGTTATTAATGGATTCAAAACCCACCCCCAGCGCCGTCGCTTTTTTACGGTCTATATCAATTCTCAGCTGCGGAGCATCCTCTAAACCCTCCATCATAGCGTAAGCAATGATGGGGGACGCATTCGCTTGACCTAACACCACATTACGCGCATTGGTTAGCGCCTCTCGACCGAGATTACTACGGTCCTGCAAACGCAACGAAAAGCCGCCCGAGTTTCCCATGCCTTCGATTGGCGGTGGTGGCACCGCCATAGAGCGACCATCCGTGATACTGCCAGCGAATTGGTTATAAGCCATGGTTTCATCAAACAATGACTGTTCACGTTCAGACCAATCAGTGAAAGTTGGGAACAGCAAACCCGCATTCGCTCCCATACCAGAGAAACTAAAGCCCATGACGGTGACCACATTCTCAACCGCATCTCGTTGGCCTAAGAACTGCTCAACCTCTTTCATGGTGTCATTCGTTCGAGAGAACGTCGCACCAGCGGGCAGTTGAACATCGACAATCATGTAACCTTGGTCTTCCGTTGGCACAAAAGATTCAGGTAAACGCAGATAGGCATAACCAAGACCAAGAATCAGCACAAGATACACCAACATGAAACGCCCAGAGCGATTCACTAGCTTGCCATTTAGGGCAGAATAGCGACTCGTTAGCCCAGTGAACTGACGATTAAACCAACCAAAGAATCCGCCTTTTTCATGATGCACTTCTTTGTTGATGGGTTTCAGCAACGTCGCACACAAAGCTGGCGTAAAAGTAAGAGCCAAAATCCCAGACAGCATAATAGACACCGCCAGAGACATGGAGAACTGCTGATAAATAATACCCACCGAACCGCTCATAAAGGCCAGCGGCACAAACACCGCAGACAACACCAAGGTGATACCAACAATAGCCCCAGACACTTGCCCCATGGCTTTAATCGTCGCGGCTTTTGGCGAAAGCCCCTCTTCCACCATAATACGTTCGACGTTTTCGACCACCACAATGGCGTCATCCACTAAAATACCAATGGCGAGCACCATACCAAACATGGTCATCATGTTCACCGAGAAGCCCATCAGAGACATCACCGCAAAGGTACCTAAGATACAAACCGGCACCACAATCGTCGGAATCAAGGTGTAGCGTAAATTCTGCAAGAACAACAGCATCACCAAAAACACCAACACAATGGCCTCTACTAAGGTATAAATAACCTTTTCAATTGCGGCGCTGACGAACTTAGACGTGTCATAGGGAAAACTGATCTGAATATCATCTGGAAAGTTGGCTTCCAATTCTGCAGCACGAGCTTTTACGGCCTTAACCGTTTCAATAGCGTTGGCACCAGGCGATAACTGCACTGCGCCCATGATGGCTTTACGACCATTTAAGCGTGTTTCAAAATTATAGTCTTGCTGACCCAGCTCAACACGAGCCACATCTTTTAGATAAACGGCGGAACCATCGGTGTTGCTGCGCAATACAATATTGCCAAACTCTTCTGGATCGTCCAAAAAGCCTTTTACCACCAAACTAGCTGTCAGCTCTTGCACATTATCGGCAGGTCGGGCACCAAAACTCCCCGCTGGGACTTGTACGTTTTGGTTACTTATAGCGGTATTCACATCACCAATTGATAAGCCATAACTCAACAGTTTTTCAGGTGACACCCAAACTCGCATAGCCGCTTCAGTACCAAAATATTGCAGCTTACCCACACCCTCAACACGACGAATATTATTGTTAATATTGCGTGCGGCGTAATCCGCCAAGGTTACAATACTTTTCGCTGAATCATCGCCTTTGAACGTCAGCGCATAGATCATCAAGAATCCAGAACTGGCTTGGTCAACTTGCACACCTTGGGCAATAACACTGCTTGGTAAACGCGCCTCGGCTTTTTTTAGACGGTTCTGAATATCGACCTGAGCCAAATCAGGGTCCGTGCCCGGCTCAAAAGACGCGGTAATCTGCGCGATGCCATTAGCGTTACTGGACGAATCAAAATAGAGCAAACCTTTTGCGCCATTTAATTCCTCCTCGATCACACTGGTTACCGAGTCCACTAACACCTGAGCCGACGCACCGGGGTACGTCGCGGTGATTTCAATTTGCGGTGGAGCCACTACCGGAAATTGCGACACAGGTAAGGTTGGCAACGCCAATAGCCCTGCCAACAAAATAAAGATTGCCATTACCCAAGCAAAATTGGGTCGTGCAATAAAGAAATTAGACATGCATTAAGCCTCTAAAAACGTCTGAACAGTGAAGATAAAGTCAGTAATAAACTAAAAATTAGAGGCCACTTTTGCGGAAGCCATTACCTTCTCTCCCACTTGATACATACCTGCATTATCGATAATCACTCTATCACCTGCGTTTAGCCCTTGCGTAATGCGCCACAAGTTTTGCGACATTGAAGCCCGTAACAATAGAACGAACTTCCACGGTATTTTGATCATTAACGATATATACAAATGCCCCATTGTTACTGCGCATCACCGCACGCTGAGGAATCAAGATGGCTTGAGCAGAGTGAGACTGAACCGCTTCAACACGCACATACATGCACTGGTAATAACACTTTATTGGCATTTGGGAACAGGCCGCGTAACACAACATTGCCGGTTTTTTCATCGACCTGACTGTCTGAAAATAACAGTTTTCCTTCAAAGCCTTTGTCGTAACCGTCTAACTTAGCCATCAATTGAGTACTATTAGCTGCAGTGTTCTCTTCTAAAGACTGTCGGTATTTCAAGGTATCTGTCACAGACTGCGTGAAATCCACGTAAACATGGTCAAGCTGCTGAATGGTCGCTAGCAGCGTGGTGTCGCTCTGCCCCACTAACATGCCTTCGCTGACATTCGCACGACCAATGCGGCCAGAAATTGGCGCACGAACGGTCGCGTAGTCGAGATTCAGCTCAGCATTGTCTACATCCGCTTTGGCAGAAATAACCGATGCACTGGCACTCAAATAAGCCGCTTGTGCCGCATCAAAGGTTTGCTTACTGACCGCTTGAGACTTCAACAAGGGAGTGTAACGATCCACCAACACTTTGGCATCAAACAAGGTCGCTTCGGCTCGAGCAAGTTCACCTTTCGCACGAGCAAGAGCAATTTTTAGTGACGCAGGATCAATCTCAAACAACACATCGCCCGCTTTTACATCAGAGCCTTCAACAAATTTTCTGTGTAACACAATACCAGGAACACGAGCACGCACTTCCGCCTCACGAATCGGCTCCACGCGACCAGGTAAGATCGCATTTTCTTCGTACTCAACAGGTTGCACCGTCATCACGGTAGCGGCTCTTACACTTGCCGGCGCGCTGGCTTGCGACTCTGGCTCACTTGGGGTACAGCCAGACACAACAAATAACACCGCCACAACCGGTAGCCACGTTCGCCCATTCTTTAGAATTCGTATCATTGGTAAATACCTTACATTTATGCCAGAGATAAAATAGATTCTAATAATATTAAAACAACTCAAATGAATCTATAGTGATTCATTTGATTCCTATTAAATTCTTTTTATTTCTGCTTTTTACTGGCATATAAGATTTCACATAAAAAAAATTCTGCGTAAAATCACTAAGGCTCAAAAAACGAGTAACATAGGCAACCATCAAACATGGTTATTCAAACGTAAATTGGACATTGATATGGCAGAACAGGAAACAAACGAGGCATTACAGAACGCGTTGGCGCTAGCATTGGTGAAACACCCTCGTGCGTCGCTACAAGAGCTCGCCTGTGCTGTCGGGGTGAGTAAAGCCACCCTGTATCGTTTTTGCCCCACCAGGGAAAGTCTGCTTGAAAGGCTGCAAGCGAGCAGTCTTAACGCCTATAAATTGGCAATCAAGAATGCCAATTTAGACACCGCTGAGCCAAGAGAAGGCCTTCGAAAGCTTCTAGAAAATTGTTATAAAAACAAAGAGCCTCACCCTCTTTACCATCCAACACTGGCAACCAGAGCTATTGGAAAACTGTGAATGCATTCAGATGCAAGAAAAGCTCGACGCTTTTTTCTTGAAGGGGCAACAAAGTGGTCACTTTCGGGTAGACATTAGTGCGGCTGCGATTACAGAATGCTTCCACGGTTTGTTCTTCACCATGATCGAAGCTGAACGTCTGGGACGAGTGCCCAGAACAAGAGTGTTAACCATAATAGAATTGGTATTAATGGAAGGCGTTTGCGCTAAGTCAACCTCGCCTTCCTAATAGGATCATATCAGTCGCAACGTGTTAGCGCTGGCTTAATGCCAGTTTTACACCAAAACCCAATAACAAGACACCCGTTAAGCCGTCTAATACCAACGCCACTTTTGGTCGCGCTAACCAGACGCGCGCCTTATGCACCATAAGCGCCAAAAAGGTTTGCCATACCATGGCGATGATAAAGTGCAAAGAAGCCATGAAAAGCGATTGCGCTAATGCCGAATAACTCGGATCAATAAACTGCGGCAAGAACGCCATATAAAAGATAATCGGTTTTGGATTCAATACGTTAGACAAAATGCCTTGGCGAAAACTGCCCCATGCCGTCAGTGATTTCGGATTTTTGGCGTCTTTAAACGTCATGCCCACCGGCTTCATAGCACTGCGAATCGCTTGCCCCCCTAGGTATACGAGATAAGCGGCGCCAACCAATTTGAACGCAGTAAACAACCCCGCCGAGCCGAGCAAAATTACCGACAAGCCTAAGGCTGACACAGTGGCATGGGCAAACAACCCCATGCAAATACCCAAGCTAGTCAAAAAACCCAAACGCCAACCACCAGACGCCGCGTTACGCATCACCAAAATAGTGTCCACGCCCGGACTCATGGTAAGAACCGTAATAGCAGCTAAAAAAGGCAACCATTGGAAATGCTCTAACATGAACTTCTACCTTTATAAGTTATCAACAAGCAATTGAGTCTTTTTTTTAGTGAGTATTGGTAAGCGTCGTTGTCGTGTAACCATCGTCGTGTCATGGTCTCGACTAAGATTTACAGGTCAAATCCACCCACATCGCCACGGACGTTTCTTCTGCTTCCCGTTCAACTGGCGTGCAGGTTTCAGACAACGAACCCGACAAGCGCACCAAACCCTCTTCCAACGGTTCCATCGCAAAATACAATTCATCGTCACCAAACGCAAAGCTCAAGGTTGACGCCTCAAGATTGACGGGCGCTGGCAGTGCGATACCAAGACGAATCCACAACATCTGATCTCGAACGCGAACATCTAAGACCTGTACGTCGCTGGGCACAATATCAGCACCGTCTTGCTTCATCTTGATAAAAAAGCCGTATTGCTGAAAACTTTTTAAAACCTCGATCATATCGAGCTTTTCTTGACCGGTTAGATCCCCATCGCCATCCACATCGTATTCAGCAATCAAACTCGTTGAGGTAAACAGGTCTAAGCTCCATGTTGCTTCAAGGGTTTCAATGCTGCTTTGATCCACCTGAACGCGATACTGGGAGTCCACCCAAACATGAGGATGGGCCAGAGCCGAAGCGGTAAATAACACACTAACGCACAAACACAACCAAACTCGTATCATATTGTTTCCACCAAGGCTTGGGCGTATCTCACCCGAGCCTCTAAAATACGCTGAAACTCGCGAGGATCATGCTGTTGCGCCAAACGTTCAGGATCATGTTTCGCGCCATGCCATGCTTCTAAACGAGACAACCAAAAACGCAACGCTGCGATTTTCAACATATAGGGCCAAGCCAGCACTTCCTCAGCACTGACTTCTCGCTCATGCAAATAGGCTTTTATCAACGCCTTATATTTGGCTTTATCTAATTCGCCAGTTGTCATGTCGGAACACCAATCGTTCACCACAATGGCTAAGTCGTACATCACCCAAGAATGGCAGGCGTTGTAAAAATCAATGATCGCCGAGAGCTGATTGCCTTCAAACAAGGTATTGTTGTAGAACAAATCCCCATGAATGGTGGTTTTCGGCAAATCGGGTTGCTCGGCGATAAACGCATCAAACTCCGCGATTTGTGACAACAACAGCTGCGCTTGTTCAGGCTCCAATTGTGATGCAATCGCGTCACTCGTTTTATGCCACCACGCCATGCCTCGATGACTTTCTCGGTGCGTGGCAAAGTCTTCCCCTGCCGTATGCAGCTTCGCTAACACAGCGCCCATTTGGCGACAGGTTTCTACATTCGTGCTGTCTAATCCACTACCAGGGAAGCAATCCACGATAATGGTTGGACGGTCTTTCACAATACGCAGGCGCTCACCATGAATATCGATCAAGGCCGCTGGTACATTAAACCCCTTGTGTTTTAAATGCGCGACCACGTCTAAAAAGTACGGTACTTCCTCCGGCTGAAACTCTTCAAACAAGGTCACCACATATTTACCCGTTGTGGTGGTCAAAAAGTAATTGGTATTTTCGACACCACCAGAAATACCTTGGAAGGCAACCAGTTCGCCCAAATAATAATCGGCCACTAAGGCCCGCATGTCAGAGTCAGAGAGGGATGTGTAAACAGCCAAGTGGTACTACCTAATTTATTAGAAAATATTTGCTCAAAAAGGAAACGAAGCACTGAAGCGCCTATGCTCCACAATAAGTACCAAAAGGTCAATTCTAAGTACAGTAAATAGATGCTTTATTGCACGCCCCTAGCCTTTCAAACACTTGCTGCTACAGGAACATTTTTTCACCAAGAGACAACAGAACTTGGCAGTAAAGTATGTATACTTTGCACAAGCAACTAACATCGGACGTAACCATGCCCAATAATTTAAACGACCATACCAATATTTTAATTCCAGCCACGTATCGACTGCTGATCGTCACGATTTTTAGCAGCGCCATTTACGCGGTTTTATTCAACGTTTATTCAACGCCGTTTATTATTCATGCTTTCCAACCCGCGTTTTTCACGCTCTTGCATTTGATACTTTTTATTTATCTTTACAAGAGCCCTCAAAAAAGAATCCATCAAGTCATCAACATCTATGGCGCGATCATCTTATTGACGTCCGTACCAAACACCTTGTACTTCACCATCGGTGCTTGGCAAAATAAATGGCAATTCGTGGAAATATTTCCGCCTATTTCCGGCATGATTATTTTGAGTACTACCTTAATCATGCTCATGCTACCGGAAAAGCTCAACAGATTGGTGGTCGTCACTTGGTCACTCAACGCGCTTCCCGTGCTGCTTTTTTTGTTGACTCATCCAAACGAATTACAAACCCCAAGAGGCTATGATTTACTGTTTTTATTTGGCCCCGCCAGTTTATTAATACTGCTGATTATTCCTTATCAACGCAGTATCAATCACCATATGAACAGTATTAGTTTTGATTTAAAACATTCTCAACAACTGGCTGATCGGGATTTTTTAACCGACGTCCTGAATCGTCGAGGGCTTGAAAACTGGCTCAACAAACTGGATTCTGACAGCAAAATTTGTGTGTTATTGATCGACATTGATCACTTCAAAAATATCAACGACAAGTTTGGTCATACCATAGGCGACCATGTTTTGGTCGAATTTGCGTCACGCCTGCGCACTATTTACTTCAACGACCATGGTTTAGCCCGCTGGGGTGGCGAGGAATTCATCATGGTGATCGTTAACCCAAGCCACGATTTACTCACTACCATTGGTCCCATTTTCAAACACACACTAAATCAACTGCCTTACCGACAAATTGGCAAGGTCACGGCCAGTATCGGCATATCGACCATACAACCCAAAGCACATTTTCTCGACCTAGTAGAAGAAGCTGACAAAGCGGTTTATTACGCAAAAAGCAACGGTCGTAACCAAGTCGTTATTTACTCTAGCGCCTTAATAGAAACAAAAACGCCAGATTAATTCCTTTTTTAACTGTAAAAACACACTCAAACACATAGAATAGAGCCTATAACCGCCGATTAAAAAGAGGTTCTATTTTGGCTACGGATTCTAAAACACACACTCCACCTATGGTTCTAGTAGACGGCTCGTCTTACCTTTACCGAGCATTCCACGCGATTCCACCCATGCACACCAGCGACGGTCACCCGACCAACGCCACGCGCGGGGTGATCAGCATGATCCGCAGCCTAATCAAAACGTACCCGAACTCTCCAATGGTGATCATTTTTGACGCCAAGGGCAAAACCTTCCGCGACGACATTTACAGCGAATACAAAGCCCACCGTCCGCCCATGCCTGACGATCTTCGCCCACAAATCGAACCGATCCACCGCATGGTGGAAGCCATGGGCTTGCCGCTGGTCATCATCGAAGGCGTCGAAGCCGACGACGTGATCGGCACCATCGCCAAACAAGTGGGCGAGCAAGGCCGCGAGGTCATTGTCTCTACTGGCGACAAAGACATGGCGCAACTGGTCACCGAAAACGTCACCCTTGTGAACACCATGAACAACACCGTCATGGACATCCAAGGCGTGAAGGACAAATTCGGCATTCCGCCAGAACTGATCATCGATTACCTTGCACTCATGGGCGATAAAGTCGACAACATCCCCGGCGTACCGGGCGTGGGTGAGAAAACCGCCCTAGCCTTATTGCAAGGTCTTGGCAGCATCAAAGACATTTACAGTCGCCTAGACGAAATCGCTGACTTGGGCTTCCGTGGTTCTAAGACCATGAAACAAAAAATGGCCGACAACAAAGAGATGGCCGAGCTGTCTTACACCTTAGCGACCATTAAATGCGACGTGGAACTGCCCTTCGATCCACAAGATCTGAAAAACGGCGAAGCAGACAAAGAAAAACTGCGTGAGTGGTTTACCAAGCTAGAATTCAAAACTTGGCTAACTGACCTAGACAAAGCGCCAAGCGTCGAAAGCGCCAGCGACACAGTTGGCAACATCGCCGCTGAACAAAAAGACGGCCAAGTCGATACGCCAATCGCATCTGACCTAGAAGCCAACTACACCACGGTATTAGACAAAGCCAGCTTCAACAAATGGCTAGAAAAAATCCAAGCCGCCGAGCTGGTTGCCTTCGATACAGAAACCACCTCGCTGAACTATATGGCCGCCGAGCTGGTTGGTCTATCTTTCTCCATTAAAGCAGGCGAAGCCGCTTACGTTCCAGTGGCGCACGATTACGAAGGCGCACCAGAACAACTGGATCGGGATTGGGTGCTAGAGCAACTTAAACCTTGGCTCGAAGACGACAGCCAAGCGAAAGTCGGCCAACATCTTAAATACGATGCCAACGTACTAAACAACTACGGCATTACCTTGCGCGGCATCGCCTACGACACCATGTTGGAATCTTACGTGTACAACTCCGTAAGCTCCCGCCACGACATGGACACCCTTGCCAGCAAGTTCCTCGGCCACACCAACGTGAGCTTTGAAGAGATCGCCGGCAAAGGTGCCAAGCAAAAAACCTTCAACCAAATCGATTTAGAAGTGGCCGCATTTTACGCCGCCGAAGACGCCGACATTACCTTGCGTTTGCACCAAACGATTTGGCCTAAAATCGAAACCACACCAGAATTAGTCAGTATCTTTAAAGACATCGAATGCCCACTGATTCCGGTCTTGGCGAAAATGGAACAAACCGGCGCCTTGATCGACCCAGAGCTTCTGCATATTCAAAGCAGCGAAATCGCTGGCAAACTGCAAGAACTGGAAATCAAAGCCCACGAAGAAGCGGGCGAAAGCTTCAACCTCAGCTCGCCAAAACAACTGCAAGTTATTTTGTTCGAAAAACAAGGCTTGCCCGTTATCAAAAAAACGCCCAAAGGCCAGCCATCGACCGCCGAACCCATCTTGCAAGAACTGGCACAAGACTACGAACTGCCACGCTTGATCATGGAACACCGCAGCCTGTCTAAGTTGAAATCCACTTACACAGACAAACTGCCAGAGATGATCCAAAAAACCGGCCGCATTCATACCTCTTACCACCAAGCCATTACCGCGACAGGTCGTTTGTCGTCGACTGATCCGAACTTGCAGAACATCCCGATTCGTTCTGCTGAAGGTCGTCGTATTCGCCAAGCTTTTATCGCGCCTAAAGGCTACAAACTGGTTGCAGCCGACTACTCGCAAGTCGAATTGCGCATCATGGCGCACCTGTCCCAAGATCCGGGCTTACTAGACGCCTTCACCAAAGACGCCGACGTGCACAAAGCCACCGCAGCGGAAGTCTTCGAAGTCAGTTTAGAAGAAGTGACCATAGAACAACGCCGCCGCGCCAAAGCCATCAACTTCGGCTTAATCTACGGCATGTCAGCCTTTGGTCTCGCGAAACAGCTTGGCATTGGTCGCCCAGAAGCCGGCAAATACATCAAACGCTACTTCGAACGTTACCCAGGCGTACAGCAATACATGGAAAACACCCGCGAAGGCGCGAAAGAAAAAGGCTATGTAGAAACCATCTACGGTCGTCGTTTGTACTTGCCAGACATCAAAGCGAAAAACGCCATGATGCGCCAAGCCGCCGAACGCACCGCGATCAACGCACCGATGCAAGGCTCCGCCGCCGACATCATCAAACGCGCCATGATCAAAATGCACGACTGGCTAACAGACACCGACCTAGACGTGAAAATGATCATGCAAGTACACGATGAACTCATCTTCGAAGTGGCCGAGAAAGACCTCGACGCCGCCAAAGAAAAAATCGTCGACATCATGCAGAATAGTAGCCAGATTGACGTGCCTTTGTTGGTTGAGGCGGGTGTTGGGGATAACTGGGACGAGGCGCATTGAGCTCCGTATCATAGTGCTAAAACTAAAAAAGCCATGCTGAGCATGGCTTTCTATTTCGTCTGTCTTCGGTGGGCTGCCTAAGCAGGGATATCCGAAGCTCTCAACAACAATGCTAGTTAAAAAACGTGAATTCGTCAAGATAACATTAGGAGGCAGGGATGCCTTATACTGCGATAGAACACGCCCTTTCAATTAATCGATTCTCAACGTATCGACAAGCGGTTATTCGTTCAATAGGGAAAAGCTGCAATACAACAACGCTGAAGCTTTATGAATGGAACGCCGAGCTTTCCAGCCGCTTTTTCTTTCCTATACATATTTACGAAGTCGCCATACGCAATGCTATCTCTGATGCCATTAGCATTCGTTACGGCAGCGACTGGCCAACCAACGCCGTCTTTCAAAACTCTCTCAATCATTTAGACAAGCACACGCTTCAATCTGCGCTAAGTAACGGTTACCACGGCGTCAGCAAGCTACTCCCTGAAATCAAATTCGTATGGTTTGAGAATATGCTCACAAGCCGACACGATGGCCGCATATGGAAGCCATACATCACCAAAACCTTTCCAAATGCACCGACATACATGACACCACAAGAAATCAGAAAGGCATTAAAAGACGCATGCTACACCATCAGAAAATTTAGAAATAGATGTGGTCATCATGAGCCAATATTTAACAGTGCGAGTTTGCATGATGTATATCCACATATTCGTGAGTCATTAAACTGGCGGTGCCCAACAACAAGCAACTGGATGGATAGCAAACAGTCCGTTAGTGAACTGTTGTGTAAACCTGTGATATAAAGCGGTATGAAGAATTGGAAAGGTAAAAACCCCTAAGCAGATTGGTCGCAAGCAACTTCACTGAAAGGGGCCGTGTTGAACTAATCATGTCTCAACCCCCCCATATAGGCAAATGAAACAAGAGAAAAATACGCCAGAAACTACATAGCTAACCTTTTAGTATAGTAGACATAAAAAAGAGCATAACAAATGCTCTTTTTTAAAATGAAAAATGATAGTTCGTGGCAGCCCTTTAGCTCTTTGGGGTCAGGGTGACTAAACAATGTTTAGTCTAACCATCAACAATGATGTCACTGGCGAATCATTGGTAGCGTGAGAACATATGGACAATCCAGTAATGAGTCATATGTTAAGCCCTTCTACACGATCAATTTTAGTACTGACGCCAGTGCATTGCAACAGACAACAAACAGTCAATGATAAAGAACCTTCAGGCAGGATGTAAAATAACCAAGATAGTCTGATCGAAAGCTTTTTTAAGCATAAAAAAACTCCTAAGCAAATCAGCTACATCAAGTAGCCTCATTGAAAGGAGCCGTGTTAAGAGTAATTATGTATCAGTCGTTCATTCTTCGCAACGCCGAAATAATTAGGCTAGAAATAAGTGCCAAATTATTATCAAATAGATCATGACAATGATGCTCGGCTGCTAGCGAAAACGACCTAGACGTGAAAATGATCATGCAAGTACACGATGAATTGATCTTCGAAGTCGCTGAAAAAGACCTCGACGCCGCCAAAGAGAAAATCGTCGACATCATGCAGAACAGTAGTCAGATTGACGTGCCTTTATTGGTAGAAGCGGGTGTTGGGGATAACTGGGACGAGGCGCATTGAGTGCCTCTTAGCGTCAAAACATAGAAACATCAGAGGGAACTGAATGTATAACAAACCATGGCTCAGTTACGAGCAACAACTTGATAAGCTCATTGAAAATGGGCTTATCATTGATGATCGAAACAAAGCGCTCTCGTTTTTGGAAAGAATTGGGTACTACCGACTCAGCGGCTATTGGTATCCATTCAAGCAAAGGTCTGAACTTTGTTGCGTTTACAACCCAACGATTAAGAAACCTAATAAAAAGCAAAAGCGCGAAACAAGGTTAGTATTTGATAATTTTGTTGCAGGCTTTAGCTTTCAAGATGCTGTGGATTTGTATGTTTTCGACAAGAAGCTAAGAATCCACACGCTAGACGCTCTTGAGCGCATTGAAGTTGCTCTTCGAGTTGACATCTCTCATACACTTGGAAAGCATAGTCCTTTCGCCTATTTAGAACCCGATCACTTCAAAGATTTATTTAGCAAGCAAGTCGACGCCAAAACAGGTGTTATTCCACAGCATGCTTGGCTACAAAATCACGCTAATCTGTTATCTCGCTCTAAAGAAGAATTCATTCTGCATACAAAAGAAAAATACGGTTTACCGGTTCCTATTTGGATCGCTTGTGAAGTATGGGATTTCGGCACATTATCTCGACTCTTCAAAGGAATGTTACCTGAACAACAAACATTAATTGCAAACAAATACGGCGTGACGAAAGGAGAAACACTTGAATCATGGCTACGTTGCTTAAACTACCTTCGTAACGTCTGCGCACATCACAGTCGTCTGTGGAATCGCAATATGATTGAGCAACCAAAGCAAGAAGGCCTAAAGGATATTAAGCATTTCACTGATAACTTGAAGCCTCATACTCTTGCAAGACCCTTTCTACAACTTTGCATAGCTCAGCACCTGCTAACAAAGGTCAACCCTAATTCCACATGGTGGGATCGTTTAAAAAGTTTACTTAATGAGTTTCCCAACCTTAATGGGCAATGTATAACACTAGAGGCAATGGGAATTATTGAAGGGTACGCAGAATGGGATTGGCAATAAAAAACCCCTAAGCAGATTCGTCGCAAGCAACTTCACTGAAAGGGGCCGTGTTGAATTAATTATGTCTCAAAACGCCCATATAGGCAAATGAAACAAGAGAAAAATTCGCCAGAAACTCCATAGCTAACCTTTTAGCAGACATAAAAAAAGATAGTTCGTGGCAGCCCTTTAGCTCTTTGGGGTCAGGGTGACTAAACAATGTTTAGCCTAACCATCAACAATGATGTCACTGACGACTGCATGAAGTGAATGCGCAACATGGTAGACAAAGAATATGGGCGACGCCCGTTACCTGCTTTTGGATAGAAGGGTTCAATTTGGGCTTCAAGCTGCTGCCAAGGAATCAATTCATCCATTCGACCAAGGAAGAGTTCTTTGCGAGTCTTGCGGCGTTTTCTGGTAAATTCGGTGTCGGCCAAGGAAAGCTGGTTCATGATCGGTAGGCGTCGTAGTTGTCTTAAGTCGGCGAGATTATCTCATGTTACCGACTTAATCGCATGTTCCTTAATCTATCGGGACTTCTTAATCGCAGCTTCCTTATATTTGATGGATTTATGCTGAAACATTCAAATAACTAAGATATAATATTTACCTTTTAAATCGTGGAGATTGTGTATTAATGAGTTCAGAGAAAAATTATTCTGCGATAGATTTGTTAAAGCTGTTGTTATCTTTTGGTGTCGTGTATATGCACACGTCTCCTTTAGGTTATCTCTTACCAGAAATTAACCATGTCTTAAATAATTTGATTTTTAGACTTGCTGTACCATTTTTTATAATTGCATCTGCATACTTCTTTTTTACAAAAAATACAACAGACAGATACAAGCAAATTAAGAGAGTTGCAATTTTATGGAGTGGGTGGGTTTGTATATACTTTTTATATGATTGTCTGGTTCAGAAAAAAATCAGTATCGGTTATATTTTCGATTATATTTTTAATATAAATATCTTCAACATCGGTGGTGCATGGCAGTTTTGGTATTTCCCTTCACTAATAATATTACTTTTATTTTTGTCACATTTTGGGATTAGAAGTTTAAAGAGTCTGGCAGTTATTGGGGTTGTTATTTATATGATAGGGGTTTTTGGCGATTCGTACTATATATTTTCCAATGAGCAAATAAATAAAATAATTAATTTCAATAATCATTATTTCTTCTCGCCTAGAAATAGCCTTATGAACACGCTAATACTCGGAGTTATAGGGGCTTATACTTCAGTATATGATGTTAAGGTTAATTATAAGTTCATGTTTGCGTTTTTGTTCGTTGTTTGTGCTTATATAATAGAGTTTGCATTTATCAATAATGCCGGAGGATGGAAAGATCTTAATATGTACTTATCGCTTCCATTAATTTCTTTATTTATATTTTTATTAGCTTTGAATTCTAGATTTAGTTTATCAAATAACGTTTCTAAATATATTCGCTATACTTCAACTATTGTATTCTCAAGCCACTTTCTATTTATGAAGATATATGACGATTATAAACTTTCTGCACTGCTGCAAAATAATTATCTTAAGTTTCTGTTTGTTATGTTTTTTTCTTTAGCTTTATCACTATTTATTATTGAATTATCAAAAAAAACATCTTTTAAGCTTTTGAAATCTTTGTACTGACAAATTTAACAATTGGGGTCAGATGCTGAGGTATCCCCACGAATTTACTCATAAATAGCTTCCTTGTTCGAGCTGCTGAACGAGTTGCCTTATGCCGTCCTGCCATTCCTTTTTTGGTATCTGGAAACGGGTCATAATGGCTCGTTTCCCAAGGTAAAAGTGTGACAGAACTCTTCGCTTACGTAGAGTGTTCACCTGAAAGCGTTTTGCATAGCCTGCCAGTTCTATGACTTTACCGATTAAAACAAGCAGAAGCGCAGTGACAGTTGTAAGCAGGATTAAGTTGCTCAGCCGCTCTATCTTTGATGTAAAATTCAACTCAAATCCTAGTCCGAATCGGCTGCTTTTTATATCGCGAAACCCTTCTTCAATTTGCATTCTCGTTTCATATGCTCTGACGCAACGCTTCGCAAAAAGACGGTTCACAGGAAGAGAAGACACTAATAACCAAGGCTCTTTTGCTCCTCTGGCTGCGGTAAGCGAAGATAAAGAAGCACGTCTTTTACCTTTTTGATTGATGGAGTGACGCCCTTTAGGTGGAGCTCTTGTAAAGGACAAACTGATTAGTGATTGGGCTAGATTGACGATGTTTAAGCTCTAGATGCTTAGGTTTTTGATTAGCACTAGAGAACAAAGTGGATATGCAACGCCAGGCTTGAAGCGAGTCATCCATTAACAGGCCACCCACCTTAAAAAGTGATTCAGTACTCAGTTCTAACAAGCTAGCCAGTTTTAAACAGAACTGGCTTTTTCTAGCTTGGCTAGCATCCATATCGTAGAAATTATCGAAATTTAGTGATTTTTAGGTGTGCATTAACAGGCCACCCACCTTAAAAAGTGATTCAGTACTCAGTTCTAACAAGCTAGCCAGTTTTAAACAGAACTGGCTTTTTCTAGCTTGGCTAGCATCCATATCGTAGAAATTATCGAAATTTAGTGATTTTTAGGCGTGTGCATTAACAGGCCACCCACCTTAAAAAGTGATTCAGTACTCAGTTCTAACAAGCTAGCCAGTTTTAAACAGAACTGGCTTTTTCTAGCTTGGCTAGCATCCATATCGTAGAAATTATCGAAATTTAGTGATTTTTAGGTGTGCATTAACAGGCCACCCACCTTAAAAAGTGATTCAGTACTCAGTTCTAACAAGCTAGCCAGTTTTAAACAGAACTGGCTTTTTCTAGCTTGGCTAGCATCCATATCGTAGAAATTATCGAAATTTAGTGATTTTTAGGCGTACTGTACTCTTACCAAATCAGGCAATACTGGGTGAAAAGAGAGTGAGGGGTTACTAGGCGAGTAACTGTTTCGTTTTACCTATTTTCGGTCGGCGCTTATAGCCTGTATTCTGGTAGTAGTTAGAGAGAATCCGTTCTGTACCAACCGCTGCATGGGTATGTTTCTCAAATTCAATCGCGATGGTAATCCAGTTTTCGGAAGGAATATTGAGTCGTTGTAGGATGGGCGCTAAGGATAAATCGATACTACCACGCTTATCTTGGCGCACGATTCGACCTGTTAGGTCGACCAGTTCAAGATAGTCTTCGAGTTTGAAGGGAAGTCCTTTTGGTTGGTTGTCTCTTGGATTGCCGACAAAGGGGTAAAGTGTTTTAGGTTGCTGATTGTGTTTCGCGGCATTGATGCGTTTTTTGATACTGGTATAGGCTGAGGTTTCAGGTGTGTGATCTATCTTGGCTCTCACCGGATTAAGGTCAACATAAGCCATGCAGGCGATCAGTGCCGCTTCGTCGAGTAACGCTTGGGATTTGAAACGCCCTTCCCAGAACCTTCCGGTGCATTTATCTTCCAGATTTGCCTGGCGAGCAATGTTTTCATTTAGCTCTTTCATGAACCAGCTAATGTCCATTAAGCGTTGTCGATACGTCTCAACCGTCGCTTCCAATAAAGGCTGTAGATACTCAGGGACATTGCCGTTCATCATGTATTGCTGGGTGACCATGGTACCTTTGTGGAGTTGATGCCAACGGCTTAATATTTCATCGGTCGACCAGCCAGCTGCGGTGTCTGTATCTACATGTAGCACAACATGAGTATGGTTACTCATAACAGCATAAGCACACACCTTGATGGCAAATATCCGACTTAAGTAAAGCAGCCGCATCTCAACCCAGCTACGGCGATGCTCGTAGCTTTGACCTGTTGAGGCATCCTCACCACATAAAAATGCACGGCGGACACAACGCGAAACACAGTGATAGTAGGGAGTATAAGATAAACTAATTTGTTGGCTTCTTGCCTTAGGCATACATGCTCCTCAATCCTTAAGTAACAGCACAAAAACTATAGACAAACACTGGCAATCTGTACAGTCTATAATCAGGTGAGTTGCTAGCCGTGTAAAGATTTTCTGATGGAAACCGTCGTTTGTAATAAAAATCTTAGCCTTGCAAACATTTTCTGAAACAATTGGAGCCAGATAAAAATTAATCTGCCTGACTCGGTTTCCTTCCACGCTTTCTTGGTGTCACTCGCCTATCCATTACCTTCTCCCCTTATTTCAATTTTCTAAGCCTTTGACCTTTTTAGTGAAAATGCAGGTACGAGGCAAAGCAATGTAACAACCGCAAGCGCACCAACCGTTTGATGAGACGCTGTGGTCATTTCCCACTGGTAGAAAAAACCAATTGATGACGTTCCGATGGCTCCTCCCAAAATGGTCAGTATTCGAGACCAAGCGCTGGTATCTGGTGTTTTTCCCTCCGGAACATAATGATATAGATGAGTCATGGTCAACAGGGTCATTAGTCCAAGGCCAGCACCACGCAGTAGCATACTCAATACCATCAACGGCATTAGATCAAAGGCAGAATCACACAATAATGGCAGGGTTCCAATCAGGCTGATTAGCACACTTATCATTGCAACCTTTGATGTAGAAAAACGAGAGGTGAGCTTTTGCAAATAGGAACGAGATAGCAGAGCCCCCAAGCCACTAGCGCCCAACATCGCACTTGCACCCAACGTGGAGTACCCGTAACGCTCGATAAAAATGGACGGTAAAATAAATAAACTAGAATAAAAAACTAAGCTACTAAGAAAAAGTAACAGGGCCGTGTTTCTAAACGGCGGAATACGAAAAAGCCGTACATCTAAAATGGGGAATGACTTAGTCAGCGCATAGTGAACATAATAACCAATCAGACTCAAACTCAGAACAACTAAGCCCAGAGCCGAAACGCTAAGAATGTCCAAACTCTCAGAACTCACTTCAGAAAGCCCATAGATCACTGTGGCTAAGCCACAAGCAAATAGTAGATAGCCTTGTATATCTAATTTTGTCCGTTTATCGCTGGTACTATTTGGTAGGTAACACCATGCTAAGAGTATGGCAAAAAGGGAGATAGGAATATTTAACAAGAAAATCCATTTCCAACTGACAGAATTTACAATAAACCCCGCTACTAATGGACCTCAAAATAGGAACAATAACAGCGGGAATAGCCACTGAAGCCATTGCAGCCTTAAACTGTTCCCGACCCACAGCATTCAATAATACAGGCTGCATGGTGGCCATCAGAATTCCTGCCCCCACCCCCTGAAATATACGATAAGTCACCAATAGATTTAGTGACCCTGCTGTAGCACAAGCCACAGAGGCCAATAAAAATAGAATCAGCCCCAATAACCACACAGATTTATTGTTATATCGCTTCATTCCCCAAGCACAAAGAGGCACTGTCACCGCGGCAGCGATACCGTATAAGGTAACCACTTTTTGTAGCGCTTGCACGGAAGAAGCAAAGGCATCGCTTAGCGCAGGAATCGCGATACCTAACGCTGTAGAGTCCAATAATGGAAGAATACTGCCGAGGATAAGCGTTAATATGATTTGGTGATTAGAATCATCTCCTATAAATCCCTTTTGCTCTGTCCTATGTTCACTGGCTGGCATTCTCTTCTCCTTGTAGAGATACATGAAAATTTCATACTAGGTCACAGCCTCAAGAGCTGGCCTCTGTTATATTTGTATCAAGAAGTGCGATGAAAGAATGTCGAAGGAATGTCAAAAGGTATTGAGACTATGTCAAAGTCACGTGTACGAGATGTTAGACAAGAGGCGGAACGCTTTAAGCCCTCTGCTGATAAGCCAATACGGGTAAAGGCTCGTTCAATGAGCTTCTCAGTGGACGTCACGCCACATCATCATACTTGGGGGCAACTCGTCTTCTCTGATGCTGGTATCACAAAAGTTTCTACGTCGGATAGCACACACCTCGTTCCCCCCAATCATGGATTATGGATTCCCCCTAATATGGAACATGCTGCCACCTTGTTAGAGCATGCAAAATTATTTTCTGTTTATCTTATCTCCCGTGAAGAAGCCGATTCTGAATTAATGAGTCCCGAGGTATGGAATACCTGCCAAGCATTTGAAGTAAGCCCTTTATTGCATGAACTCATTGTGAAGTTGAGTGAAAATACTGAAGAGGATTTTATTAATAAAGAGTACTTGGCTATTTGCACATTGATTTGGGGAGAGTTGAGACGGGCGCGTCCCTTGTCGCTTGGCGTTGTACTTCCCAAAGAAAAAAGACTAAAGACACTTTGCCATACCTTTCTAGACTCACCCTCTCCAAGCATTAGCTTGAAATCATTATGCCAACATAGCGGGGTAAGTTTGAGTACGGCATCAAGACTGTTTCAAAATCAATTAGGCATTAGTTTTAGCCAATGGCGACAACAGGTCATTTTGGCAAATGCTCTCGCACTGGCCGCACAAAAAATGCCTATAAATCAAATGGCTTACGAGTTAGGTTACTCGTCACCTAGCATTTTTAGTGCGATGGTAACTCGCATGATGGGAGTACCGCCTAAAGTTTTTTTTAAGTATTAATCATTTCAGAGCAATTGAGGTCTGATAAAAATTAAGCTCAATGTCGCCAATTTTAATTTGCCCATTAACAAAATTTCTTCGCTCCCACCACACACAAAACGGCTGCCAGTGTCACCCACAGCATGGTTAAACTGATGCTTTCTTGTAGTAGCCAAGCCGCCAGTAAAAATCCTATAAATGGTTGAATTAATTGCAACTGGCTCACCGCCGCAATGCCGCCGAGCGCCAGCCCTCTATACCAGAAGATAAAGCCAAACAGCATGCTAAAAAGAGAGACATAGCCCAGCCCCAGCCATGCTGATGTCGTTACCGAAGCGAATGAGCTGGGCCATAAAACATACAGTAAGGGCAGCATGACGGGCAAAGACACGACTAAAGACCAGCAGATCACCTGCCATCCGCCCAATACCCGAGATAAGCGTGCGCCTTCCGCATACCCCATGCCGCAGGCAACAATCGCCGCCAGCATCAAACCATCCCCTATTAATGAAACTTCACCCACACCCAGGGCTGCATAGCCCATCACTAAGGCCGCTCCCACCAATGAAAAGAGCCAAAACGGCCAGCTAGGGCGCTCTCCTCCTCTTAGCACGGCAAACAATGCCGTACAGATGGGAAGCACGCCCACAAACACCACACAATGCGCAGAGGTAACGTATTGCAGTGCAAACGCCGTCAGCAAAGGAAAGCCAACCACGACTCCCATTGCACTCAGTAAGAGCGTTGCAATTTGCGAGGCGTTAGGGCGTGGTTGTTTGAGTAGCAGTAAAAACAATAAACCTAATATTCCAGCAATCGAAGCGCGAGCCACCGTCAAGAAAGTAGGATCAAAGCCTTGCAGCGCGATGCGTGTTGCCGGTAGCGAACCAGCAAAAGTCACTACACCCACGAAGCCACTAAGCCAACCTTGTGTTGCCTGTTTCATATCATTACTCCCTAAAAACAATGGCCCTATAAAACCGAAAAAATGGCGATAAGAGGAGATACAGACCGACACAATTTAAAAAAACTGTTATGGTTATATTGGCAATACAATTTGAAAATTGAGGAAGAGTATGGCTCGCGCAGGCACATTAATTGAATCGGTCATGAAGGATATTGAGTCAAAAATCGCGTCGCGGGCCTACTTGCCCAATACGCGTTTACCTTCAGTCCGTGCACAGGCGAAAGCCATGCAGGTTTCGATCTCTACTGTGGTCGAAGCTTACGATCGCCTCGTAGCAGAAGGTTGTATTGTGTCTCGTCCCGGAGCAGGCTTTTATACCTCTGGCCCTATTGCGCCCTTAAACCTCACTCATATTGGCCCTAAAGTAGCGCGGGAGATCGACCCGTTATGGGTCTCACGAGAATCGTTGGAATCAACAGCAGGTTCACTTATGCCAGGCTGTGGCTGGCTTCCCTCTGAATGGTTCTATCAATCAGGTATAAAGCGCGCGCTGCGAAATCTTGCCAGAACTCATTCCTTAGATTTAACCGAATATGCGCCTCCGAAAGGCTCTCAAGCGTTTCGTCATTTCTTACAACGTCGGATGTTGAGCCATAATATTGAGGTCTCTGCTGAACAGATTATGCTCACTGAGTCTGGGACTCATGCCATTGATTTAATTGGTCGCTTTCTGCTGTCACCAGGCGATACCGTGCTGGTCGACGATCCCTGCTACTTTAACTTTCACGCTTTATTAAAAGCCCATAGAGTCAAGATTATTGGGATTCCCTATACGCCCAGTGGGCCTGACTTAGAGCGTTTCGCGCAAGCAATAAAAGACCACAACCCTAGGCTCTATCTCACCAATTCAGGTGTCCATAACCCCACAGGGGCTCATTTAGCGCCACATGTTGCCCATAAATTACTCACACTCGCTCAAGCATCAGAACTGGTTATTGTTGAAGATGATATTTTTGCCGACTTAGAAACCATTCGTTCACCACGTTTAGCGGCCTTAGATGGTCTAGATCAAGTCATTGAAATTGGTAGTTTTTCCAAAACGGTATCCGCTTCAATACGCTGTGGCTACATTGCCGCAAAGCAAGATTGGATAGAGCAATTGGTGGACTTAAAAATCGCCACATCATTCAGTGGCAATCGCTTCGATAGTGAAATCGTTTTACAAACACTGACAGATAGTGGCTATCGTAAACACATGGAAAAACTTCATCACTGGCTTGCTAAACAACGACAAAGCACAACGAAGAAGCTGATCAACTTAGGTATTCAGCCTTGGATTCAACCGAAAGACGGTATGTTTTTATGGTGCCAATTACCCACAGGTAAAAACGCCACTCAACTAGCCCGTGACTGTCTGAGTAAAGGGGTCGTGCTCGCCCCTGGCAATGTTTTTAGCCAATCTCTGAATGCCCATGACTATCTTCGATTCAATGTGGCGCAATGTACAGATGAGAAAATTTTTGAGGTATTAGCTTGGGCTTTAGACCAGCAGATATAAAAAATCTCTCGCGCCTGCCCTTTGATGTTTCAACCTCTTCTTTAAATTTGTCATTCACCAATGCCATGTCTGGCTGGGTGGCTGTGCGCGTTCAACCTAGTTCTTCATCTGGTGGATGTACTTTGCAGAAGGCTTAGTTCAGGCTAAGTTTTTATACCAAGAAAAAGCGCTTGCAATCTGTATTAATATGCATGACGCTTGTCCTGTGTCCCGAGACACAGGACAAGAGGTTTTATAATACGATGAAAAGTCAAGATATAGGTTTACTATTAAAGCTCATCTCTCTCCAACACCAAGAAAACTCGTCCTCACAAGACAGAGGTATATTCACATGGCCTCACGACTGGCGAGACTGGGAAAGCCATAGCGATGACATTGGTCAGCCGTTACTCTTCCCAACAGTAAGCAGTGAATTTCGTAATTTTGCCTACACCACTCGTAACCTTGAAGCAGAAACAGGCATAAGCAAAACTCAGATCAGCGAATCACTAAGACGCTGCATAGACATTGGCTTAGCTAAAAAAGATCGACAATTTGGCGTGCCAAGGGCTAATAAAAAAGCCCTATTTGAGTTTATTGTTTCAGGCATTAAGTATGTTTTTCCTGCCAAACTCGGTGAAGTCACTAGAGGTATAGGAACATCCTTCGCCGCGCCTATTTTACAAAACGATATTATCAGTTCGGGAGAGCTTATTCCTGTGTGGCCAGATGCAAGAGGTACAAATAAAGGGCAAGCTGTTGAGCCTTTATTTAAGTCCGTCACTCGAGCTATAAGAAAAGATCCAGACATGTATGCCATGCTCGCCTTAATCGACTCCATACGATTGGGCAATGCGCGGGAAGCCAACATAGCAAAGGACAAGCTAAAGTCTTTTTTGGAGTAAGCAATGAGCGCAAGAGACGTCCAAAAAGAAATGCTGAAGCAAGTCGCCTTAGCATTAGAGGAGCTTAGGGAAATGGTCACCTTTGTCGGCGGCTGCACAACAGCATTGCTGATCACGGATGAATTTACCGTTGAGCAAGTTAGACATACCGAAGATGTAGATCTGATTGTTAGCGTCATCGGCTATGTCGAATACAACCAATTAAAAGCTCAACTACAATCAAATGGTTTCAAAGAAACACCTCTCACTGAGGAAAATTGGCCTATTTGCGCAATGAAGCTAGGTGATCTACGAGTAGATATTATGCCCGACGACGAGGCAATTCTTGGCTTTAGTAATCGTTGGTACAAATACGCAATGGAATCTGCCATCGATTATGCCTTAGACGAAAAGCTCTCGATCAAAGTGGTTAACCCTATCGCTTTTGTTGCAACCAAGCTTGAAGCCTACAAAGGCCGAGGTAATCAAGACCCATTAGCAAGCCAAGATATCGAAGACCTTCTCAATCTAATTGATGGTAGAGAAAGCCTAGCTGCTGAAATCCGAAACGCACCAGAAGAAGTTAAGGCCTACATAGCCCAAGAGATTCAGACATTAATGACAGTTAGCGACTTTGATTACGCAGTACAAAGCACAGCAGAAGGCAGTCCAGACCGAGAAGACATCATCTACCATCGTTTAAAGGCCATTTCATAATAAGGCACGTAATATGGATATTGATTGGTTTAGCCGACAAGGGAATACACGCCAGAGCAATAACGATGCTATCGCGGTAGGTATAAGAAGTAACAAACTTGTCGTCGTTATAGTGGATGCTGCCGAGAAAGGCACCAACCCAAGTGCTTTTTCAGAGCATTGGGTAACGATACTGGCCCATACTTTCCTAGATAATCCTGACCTCCATTCAGAACCCGAAACAACTCGACTTTTAAAAGAAAAACATAGAACGCTAAAAAGACAAAACTTTCTATGCGAAGTCGCCAGCTTTTGTCTTGTCGAAATAAACCTAAATACGCTAGAAGGAAATATTGTCTGGCTCGGTGACTGTTGTATTGGCACCTCAACAAACCACGAAGTCCAATGGATTAACAAACCACATAATCTAATAAGTCAGCACCAAGTAACGGCTATACCAAACGAGTTACACAATCCGCATTTACTCACTCGATCATTAAAAGCTCGGCGCTTTCAGCAACCTGATTTTTTAAGCTTCGCATTAGAGCAAACAGACGAGCTACACTTAAGTACCGATGGCTATTGGCGAGAATACCTCGAAGAAAACACTCCTCTAAACAATTGTGAGGACGATGCAAGCCGGCTGACTGTAAGAAACATTGATCACAAATCTATAAAGCAAACTAATGAGGCGTTTAACTTCTTTTTAATTACTTAGCTGCTAGCAGCAAAAGTCGAAGAACCTTTACTTGTGACGGCAGGAACTGGAATGAACGAGAATGAGGCGTACAAAGTACCTTCGAAGTCGAAAACTAATAGACAATAGAATATGTGTTTGACGTTTTCATCCAAGCTATTTATCTTAGTAAATGCGAGCCGTGGGACTGGTTTAGCGAAAGTTTTCACCTGCGGACATAGGATAAAGAAGCCTGTATCGAAAGACACGGACTTTTTTATACCTGTCGCAGACGTCCTCTCCATCACATCTAAAAAACACTAAAAAGTAGTGAAGCGTTACCATTTTCTTAGCAAAATGGTGAAATCTAGCGAAAATCTTAGCTTCAACAGCAAAACATCCAAAATACTCTCATGACCAAAAAATCAGCCTCCTCCCTTGAATGCCGGCTATTTACACTCTTTTCATCAAATCCTAATTTACAATTTTGTGGGGATACCTCAACATCTGCCCCCTATTTACGCACTCTGAAGAATGAATAAAAATTGCAGAAACAACTAGGTAGCCGAGTTGCTTTCGTAAGAATGTTAGTTTTTAACGTGTTTGCTGCTCACCAGAAGTAGCCACACGAACCATACACACTTGGATGTATTGTTGCTCATCGGTGTGTATGACATCAATGAAATAACAAATGCCGTTAACCATACCTCATTTTAATGGCCGATAAATATAGAGAAACTCCAATGAAAAACAGATACCAATTACCCTTGTTGGCCATATTTGCGACCCAAGTGGCCTACGCGGCAGAAACGAACCCTCAGAATAAGACCGACAAATCTTGGCAAGGCTCTGCCGAATTAGGTGTGTTATTAACATCCGGTAACAGCGACACCACCAACCTCAATAGTAAGTTCAACATTATCCAACAGCTAAAAACTTGGCGTCACACTTATACCTTTGCTTCCATTTATGCCGAATCCGACGACACTAAAACAGAGGAGCAATATCGTGGTTCGGTCCAAGCCGATTACATCTTTAACGATCGTCAATTTTGGTACTTACGGGGCGCTTATAATAAGGATTTGTTCTCAGGCTATGAATACCAGAGTTCAGCATCAACCGGTTACGGTAATCGATTCTGGCAAGAAAAAGATGGTTCTTATTTAGAAGCGTCGGTGGGTGTCGGTTATCGAAATAATAAGATCGACGAAGACTACACAACAGACTCTTCAGAACGGACGCCGATAGCACGATTCAGTGCAACCTACGAAGAACACCTTTCTAAAACGTCGTTGTTTAAACAGGAGCTAAACACAGAAATCAGTACCGAAAATGGCAACTCAATCTCAGAGTCCACTTCATCGCTGCAAGCAAACATAGTCGACAACCTTGCGATGAAACTGTCTTACCGAGTCAAACATTCGACGGATGTGCCTGTTGATACGAAAAAAATCAGCACAGAAACCTCTGTCTCTGTACTCTATTCGTTTTAGGTTAATTAGGGGCAGATGAATATTAAACGCTCAGGCTCGGCCTCGTGAACAGCATTATTTTCATCAGCCCCCGATTTAGCAATTTGCCAATCATTAAAAATGATCCAATCTGCTGTTAAATACGTAAACAAGGCAATGACACACAAAAAACCTCATTTACCCGAAAAGATTTGCCTGGTCTGCCAGCGTCCATTTGCGTGGCGTAAGAAATGGGAGCGTGATTGGTCGCAAGTGAAATACTGTTCTGAACGATGCAAGCGCCAAGCAAAAAAAGAGGCCAATTAGCCCACCTCTTTTTTATTCTTTCGACGCCTACTTAGTGTTATCCAATGGTCTCTTGAAGCTGAGTTGATAGCGCTTTTGCTTCGAGGGTTCGTTCATTGAGGTGTTTTAATCGTTCGTTCACTTCCACAGCCAATTTGCCAATGTTAATTTGTTTGGCAGAATTTTCCTTAACCAGTTGGTTAATACCATGTACTTTGGTACAAATTTCAACCAGAGATTCACCGGCTTTTTTAGTGAGTTCGACGGTATTTTGTACCGATTGAACGCTGCCGTCGATGTTGTTTACCGCTTGTGTCACGCCCTTTTGCAGGCTTTCGATCATGGCTTGAATGTCTTGGGTGGATTGTTGAGTTTTGCTAGCAAGGTTACGTACTTCATCGGCGACAACAGCGAAACCTCGGCCTTGCTCGCCTGCCCGCGCGGCTTCAATAGCGGCATTCAGCGCCAACAAATTCGTTTGGTCTGCAATACTACGAATCACATCGAGTACAGATGAGATTTGCGTCGAATTGTTCGACAGCTGGTTGATCACATCCGCTGTCGAGGACACTTGCTGAGTAAGCTCTTGCAGGACATTTTCAGCTAATTGCAAATTGCGCTGACCTTGATTGGCATCGTTTACCAGAGTACCGACTTGTTGAGCGATAATTTCAGTGTTGGCAGCAACGCCTTGAATCAGCGGAGCACTGTGTTGGCGGCGCTCAAGAATATCAGACAGATCTTGTTCTTGTTGATTGGTAATCTGACTCAGCGCATCAATGTGACTCTGCAATACGGTATTTCGTTCCGTGACAGACCCTTCTTCTTGTTTTGGCTGTGTTAACTCGTGAAGGACACGATCGACCCAACGTGGAAAGTCATCTGCATTTGTCTGCAAGCTAAACTGAGAATGAATGGCAGAATGCTTAGCCAGTGTGTCCCTGATAGATTGCAACATTTGATCTTGCTGACGACCTTTTTTCTGGCCGATGGCAATCGCCAATATGGCGACGGCGGTAAGCAGCCAAACCAATATCAAACTGATAACCGTTGGCAAACTAATGGTTAGCATGAGCTGAATTGTCAACGCAATGGCCGCCAGGATTGCCGTGGTCAGCAACCCAGTAAACCATACACTCTGTCTCGCATTCATGATGAATTCCTATTCTTATTGTTGTGATTAATGCTTTCAAAAATTCAATAAGAACACAAAACAGATGTAATGAATAATTGTTTATCTGTTAACCAATTTCAATTTTGAGATAGGCACCTTAAGTCCCCCCTTTTTCTATTGCCTTTACTGACAGTCATGACAAAAAACACAAATTCTACACCGCTTGTTGACCATCTATGCTGAGTTAATCAACTTTCATACAGACCGCTTTGCTTTACAGTATTCGTATCAATTAAAAGTGATTCAGGAGCGAGTTATGTCTAACTACAAAAGCGGTGTTTCGCTAAAGGCAGCGCGTTATAACGACAAGCTGTTACTTAACATGAAAACATCAGGCCACCCAAGCGAGCCTCGATTTTGAACGCATTATGCCTCAGTTAGAGGCGGCGATTTATTCTATCCATTCCCCTTACGCGGTGTTGCTAGTCGATATTAGTGAATTCGAAGGCTGGAGTATAAAAAGCGCGTGGGAGGAGTTTTTATTAAGCCAACGACTCGGTGGTGAGTTTAATCGTATTGCCATCTATGGAAAGAGTCGTTGGCAAAATAGACTCATTCGCGTCATAAGTTGGTTTATCTCGGCGGATATCAAGGTATTCAAGCGTAAGAAAGAAGCGACTGACTGGGTGATGGCTTCTTAAGTCGGTCTTGGACGGTTGGACTTAACAAACCCTTTATAAGTACAGCAGTAGATTATTAATATCAGAGATGTAAGTGGCTCCACAAATCCATTTGCCACCACATAAAATGAGCAAAACTATGCTCACAAATAACCTTAAAAGATATTTTTGAGCAATTAATTTCTCATAAAATACTTTTTATAGCTATAATGAGCAAAACTATGCACATACAGGCATTCGATGAAAACACTTACTATCCAAGCTCTGACTCAACAACAATGGCGCGATATCGCTATATTAAAACTACTCAATCCTGAAAGAGGAACAGCTAGCCCGAGTCGTCTTGGTTATGAGTTTGAATATTCCGTCGAGTGGTTAGATCTTAACGATGAGCGTGCTTGCAGCTTAGTGTTACCCGTACAAATTATGATTGAGCATGAAGCCGATCATTGGTTTGGCTTTTTAGAAGATATTGCTCCGGCTGGTGCAGCCCGTCGATATTTAATCGACTTATGGGGACTTCAAACCCTTTCTTCTGGTGAACAAGACACTGCCTTATTGGAGAAAGGTACTATTGCGCCAGTTGGCAATTTGAGAATAAAAGAGTCTCTCCCCACCTTACCAGCTGATTCCACTCTTCATCTTAGAAAATTCACTTTAAATGATGTGGTCGAACGCGACTCTAGCTTTTTAGAATATGCTCAAGAGATGGGAGCCATTAGTGGTGGTGCAACGGGCGCAGGAGGCGAAGCCCCCAAACTGTTAGTGCGTTGCTCAGCACAAGGAGAAATTTGGATTGATACGTTTCAAGAGCAACATGATATTGCTGATGCTCATTATCTGGTGAAGTTCCCACGTGGTCGCAAGACACGAGATGACTGCGATATTCTACGAGCGGAGTATCATTTCTACCATGAATTAACTGATATGGGATTTAATACGATCAGCACAGAGAAAATGAAGCTACTAGAGGGAAGCCGATACCCTTCTCTTTGGCTTCCAAGGTTTGATACTCATTGGAATGAATTCAACTGGGAACGCTATGGTTTGGAATCTATTTTTTCTGTGTTAAACAAACCTGCTGGGAGCTACCTTAATCATTTTGAGGTCATCCGTTCTGTTTGTAACGTACTACAAAAGCAGTCAACAGAGTTTAATACAGAAGCATTTGTTTGCGAATGGCTAAGCCGCGACTTGCTCAATATCGCTTTCGGCAACCCTGATAATCATGGTCGTAATACTGCCCTACTTAAAAAGCCTAGCGATATTTGGTTATCACCCATTTATGACTTTGCACCAATGAAAGTAGATCCTGAAGGTATCACTAGAACCACAAAATGGGGATCACCATTTGAAGAAGGCGGAGAGTATCGCTGGCAAGCCATTACAGAAGAGCTTGATGATTTATGCCCGTATGACACTTCATTCTCAGCATTAAAACAAACCGCAAGCAAGCTTCTTGGTTTACAACAACGCCTGGAGGCGAGAGGCGTACCTGAACGTATTTTAGAGGTTATTCAAGTTAAATGGTTAGAAACGAAACTAGCACGTTGGGGTCTTTTATGAACATGACAGCTTCCGAACGCCAAGCTTTATTAGTAGAGCTTCTACAACAGCACATGTTAGGTGGGCTTCACCCAAGGACAAATGTTAAAACGCCTTCGTAAGGAGGTATTGGGCTTTTCTCAAACTCGCTATGCAGAGTTAGTTGGAGTGAGCCGTCGTACCTTGACGGATATCGAACAAGACAAAGGCAGCCAAGTACAAAGCATTATCGACAAGGTATTCAAGCCACTAGGAATGAAATCTGGACTAACGCCAATTCATCCTCATGTCGCGAAACATATAATGGCTGGCACTCAACTTGATGGCGACTTAAAGGTGAAATAGCAATATTGTAAGCTCTAGCTCCATAAGTAATCGAACTAATCCACCCCCTACTTTATCCACTCAGCTAAACGTTCTGACTCCGGCCACCAAGTAAAAACATCCAGCCAAGCATTGGCATCTGGGCTGAACCAGTAACCCGCAGCACAGCCGAGCACTAACACCAATGAAGCCAGTGGTTCACCCCAATCCGTTAGTTTCAGTGCGCTACCAAATGAGCGTTTAATACGCATGCCAGACAGTTCAATACTGTAGAGTTCATCCAGAATCAGATGGATGGTCGCGCCAAAGAAGATAAATCCGCCAATGCCCCAAGCGGTTTTCGCCTCCAGTGCAAACAAGTGGTAAGCGGTAGGTACGGCAAAAGCCGCAAACATAACATTCGCAAGCAAACTGTGCAGCGCCCCTCTGTGTATGGTGAATTGTTCAAACACCCACTGGATGGGGAAGCGCACGACGAGATAGCTCACGATCGCTAAGGCAAGCACTTGCCAATGGAGCAGTTTATCCAACGAAAATGCGATGGCGAAGTCCCCGCGACCAATGCTCCAAACAATCGAAAGACTAATCGAATCGCGGCGGAGTCATCGGCGTCAATATCAGGCAATAAGCCTCCCAGCGTTCCAGCCAAAGCGTAAAAAATCGCCTCGTTCATATTGGCGTAGTCCAAAATAAAGGCGCTCGCGGCCAATGGTGCACTGAGTATGGCGGCCACGGTAACGTGGGTTTTGAAATCAGCCATATAGGGGTATCCTTGTTGTTTTATAAGGTGAAATCCGCTTTTGCGGAGGATAAAATTTCGATGGGCGCATGCTACAGGAATCGAGATCTAGAATCTGCGCACGCTAAATTAAAGATTCATTAAAGATTCGCTTCTTTATTGTTTATACTTGTGTAAGCAATAGGCTAAGAAAAGCCTCGTTAAACCGATTAAGAGACAATGAATGGCAAAGCGTAAACGCGGTATTTTCAAAACAATTTGGGCCATTCTGTGGCGCACTTTGCTGTTACTGGTGCTTGTTTTACTGGTGTTTCGCTTTGCGCCAATACCCACAACAGCGTTTATGCTGCAAAGCGATTATCCAGTGAAACAGACATGGATCAGCATTGATGAGTTGCCGCCTCATATGCCGTTGGCGGTGGTGGCGTCAGAAGATCAGCGTTTCCCTGAGCACTTTGGTGTCGACTTTGCAGCGATTAGCAAAGCGCTAAGCCAATACGACGATGGCGACGGCCTGCGTGGTGCCAGTACCATTACCCAACAAACCGCAAAAAATCTCTTTCTGTGGTCGGGCAGAAGCTTTGTTCGCAAAGGTTTAGAAGCCGGTTTAGCAATAGGGCTGGAAACACTTTGGGGTAAAAAGCGTATCTTAGAAGTGTATTTAAACATAGCAGAATTTGGCAAAGGCATTTACGGTGTCGAAGCCGCAAGCCAGCATTATTTTGGTCGATCCGCTAGCAGACTCACCATGAATCAAGCAGCACGACTTGCCGTGCTACTCCCCAGTCCACGAACTCGCAGCCCTAATAATTTAACCTATTATCTTCGCCAAAGAGTCGACTGGATTGAAGTGCAAATGCAGCAACTTGGTCCTGACTATTTAAAACCGATTCTTCAGTAAATCAGGCGACTGGCACAAACAATGGTTTGCCGTTGAGCGTCGTCATGGCAAGTTTTTGACGATACAGCGGCTCTAGATTGTCTTGCGTTAATAAGTTGGCGGCTTCTCCCCAAATGGGCGGACGATCTGGGTATAAAAGCAACACATGAGAACACCATTGAGCGGCCACATTCACATCATGTAGAGACATAACAACCACTTTGCCCACATTAGCTTGTTCTGCGAGTAAGCCCATAGCCGCGACTTGATAATGCAAGTCCAGATGATTCGTCGGTTCGTCCACCAGCCATACCTGTGGTGCTTGCGCCATTAAGGCAGCTAATGCTGCACGCTGGCGTTCTCCGCCCGATAAACTGCTTAATGGTCGCTGCGCAAAATCCACTAGATCCAAACGTGCTAACGCAGCATAAGCCAACGCCACGTCCCGTTCACTTTCCATTTCCCAAGGGGATAAATGCGGAAAGCGTCCCAACAAAACACTTTCTAATACGGTAGCAGGGAAGCCATCTTGATATTCTTGAAACATGATGCCGATGTGCTGCGCCAAGGTTAAGCGAGGCAGCTGGGACATCGGCTGATGATTGAGCCTCAATTTGACCAGAGGCGGGAGGGAGCAACGCCGCCAACGTATGCAATAAGGTGGTTTTACCGACACCATTAGGCCCTAAAATGCCCCACATTTGCCCGGCTTGAAAGCGGATAGATAAGGCATTGTCAGAGCATGTCGGCTTATTGGGTATCGCGGCCAACAGCTGAATTAAAGCAAGTTCGCTCATAAACGCCCCCGCTGCAACAAATACAAAAATGTCGGCACACCCAGTAACGCAGTAATCACGCCCACGGGGAGTTGCTCCGGAGCAATCACGGTGCGCGCCAAGGTGTCGGCAAGTGTCACTAAACAACCACCCGCTAGCGCGCTAGCGGGTAAAATGAGCCTCTGATCATTGCCCAGCACCATGCGCAGCATATGCGGAATCACCAAGCCGACAAAGCCCACACTGCCCGCTGTTGTTACGGCGATGGCCGTGAGTAAGCTGGCTAGCAGAAACACCAAACGCTCTAAACTTTTCACATTGACACCCAGTGCTGCCGCTTGCAAAGGCCCACGCGCCAACACATTAAGACTTCTTCCCAGCGGCATCAGTACCATGCAGGTCGGAATCAGCACCAACCAAGCAATCCAAGGTGTACTGGCGTAAGACAAATCGCCCATGAGCCAATACAACATGCCAGGGATTTTATGGGGTGGGGCCAAGGCTAACATCAGGGTGATTAACGCTCCCCAACCAGCGGCAATCACCACCCCAGTTAATAATAAACGCATAGGTGCCGTACTACCCAAACGGGTAGACAAGCCAAACACTAACAATGTCGAAAGCACCGCACCAATAAACGCCATACCAGACATGAATACGCCACCAATGCCTAGCAAAATCGCAGCCAAGGCCGCTACCGAGGCGCCACCAGAAATCCCTAGCACATAAGGGTCAGCGAGCGGGTTGCGCAAAAGAATCTGCATCAACGCCCCCGCTACCGCTAGTAAGCCACCCGTCGCAAACCCCGCCATCACACGGGGTAAACGCAGTTCCAGTACCAAGGTTTGATTCAGTCCTGACCCTTGCCCTAACAAAGCGTGCCAAACAGCGACAGGCGATAAACTCACACTGCCCTGCGTGACAGCAAACACAATGCTCAATAGCGACATGATCGCCAATATGGCCAGCGGTAACAGCATGCTGAAGCGGTTTATTAATGGTAAGGGTTTAACGTCGAGCACGGGCAATATCCAGTTTCTCACAGAGGATTTGGGCGCCCTCTAATAGACGCGGTGTTGGCCGCTGAATCAGCGAAGGCGGCACAAAAAACAAATTGTCTTTTTGAGTCGCAAGCAAATTGGGGAAAGCGCGCCATGGATCCAACCAGGCCGCGTTCTGCTCTCCCATCCCCCCGGTCACAATGGCTTCTGGGTTTTCCAGCAATACGGCTTCTTGACTCAGTCGAGGAATCAAACGCGGAGAATCGGCGAACACATTGATGCCACCACAGAGACTCACGACCTTGCTAATATAATGACTCGCATTCATCGACATCAGAGGCTCCGCCCAAACTTGATAAAAAGTCCGCACCGGCGAGGCCTCTTTATAGCGCTCACGTAAGGCCTGTATTCCACTGCTAAAACGTTCTGCTTCCGCATCGGCCACGGTTGAAGTGCCGGCCAATTTGCCCAAGTTTTCAATGTTGCGCGCAATGTCTTTGAACTCATAAGGTTCTACGTAATATACCGGCAAGCCTAATCGTACTAGGGTATCAATCTGTTCTGACGGATTACCGGTTCCCCAAGCCAACACCAGATCCGGCTGTAAGCTGAGCAAACGCTCCAAATCAAGGCGCGTATGACTACCAACAGAAGCGACGCTTTTTACCGCTTCTGGGTAATCACTGTAAGACACGACCGCCACGACACTGGCGCCCGCTCCTGCCGCGTAGATAAGCTCGGTTGCTCCCGGCGATAAGGCGGCAATCCGCGTTGCCGCTTGCTCAAGACACACGGTCTGACCACGGTCATCAAGCACACAAATCGCGTCGGCAAAGGCCGCGGGCACAAATGCCCAACCGCCTAGCCACCCTAACAATACTAATAAAATAATACGCATCGGATTCGTCATTAAAATGCCGAATAGTTAAGCGTTAGGAAAACACCACGCCCCGGATTTATATAATCTTTGGCAGTTTGGTATTCTTTATCAAGAGCATTCTTCACACTCAACTCAGCGTTCCAATCGATGGCAAAATCGTAACTGGCACGCAAATCCAAAGTAACGTACCCTGGCAACATTTCATCGCTGCCTAAAGTCGTCGCACGGCCGTTGGCACCAATCAAGGTCATGCCTATTTGGCCCTGTTCAAACGTACGATCTAGACTAAGACGCGCACTACGCTGAGCACGCTTAGGCAGTTGAAAACCCGTCTCATCGTCCTTGGCGTCCAACCAAGTAAACGCGGCACCAAGTCGCCATTGTTCCAGCGTCAAACCAGACGATAACTCGATTCCCTGCGCGGTAGAGTCCACATTATAGGCTTTCCAAGACCCTGTGTAGTTAGACCAAATAACGAGATCACCATAGGAAGCGTCAAACACCGCCACATCCCAATATCGGTCGCCATAGTCGGCACGAATTCCCACTTCTACTGTTTTAGAGCGTGTGGCATCCAGTGTGGGATCGCCACTACCGGATAATACAAGTCATTAAACGTAGGAGCGGCAAAAGCTTCGCCATAGCTGGCGCGCAGTCGATGAATCGCATCGAGCTTATAACCCGCCGCCACGCCACCCGTTGTTGAATCTCCATAGGCACTATTATGATCTTGGCGAAGATTGAGCTGTAAGCTGGTCACTCCAAAATCAAACAAGGCCTGCGCAAAGGCCGCGTCATTACGACGGTCTGGTGCTTGATAGCGCGTCACATCCACACTGTCTTCAGAGGTTTCCGCACCCAATACAAATTCATGATCGTCTGCCCAAACCGTATTACTCCAACGAGCAGTTTGTGTCGTCGTCGCGTAGGTTTCCGCAGAGGACACCGTGGTTCTATCGTTGCGGGCCTGAGAAACTTTGAACTCTGTCTCCCAATTGTCCGTCACCGGAAAGCTGGCCCCCAGACCGATCACTTGCACCTGGTAATCACTTTCGTCACCCACATAATGATTGCGTCCTGCGCTGTTCATTACCAAGCTGCTGATACGTGCACCGCTATCAAATTGGTGCCCAACATTGAGTAATATATTTTCATTGCGATAGCCTTGAGCCTCTTCCCCTTTTTTGACTATGTCACCGTCGGTCTCAAAGATTCCAGCCGACAAGAGGTACTGAGTATTATCACGGGAGCCCGCTAAGGTTAGCTCTGTTGTTTTGGTATTAAACGACCCCGCACCGATGGCGAGATTCGCTTCAGGCTCGTCTCCCGCTTCGGGTAAAAACATCTGAATCACGCCACCCACCGCGTCCGCACCGTAGAGCGTGGCTTTCGGCCCACGAACCATTTCTAGGCGATCAATCAAAGAAGCTGGAATGTTTTCAAAAGGCGCCCCACCCGACGTTGCGGAATACAGCGGAATACCGTCTAACAAAAACTTAGTCGATTCAGCCCCCGCGCCACGCATGTAGACACTGGTGGTTTTTCCGTAACCACCATTTGAACTGACGTCGACGCCGGGCTGAGCGGCCAGTAACTCGGTTATTTGTTGCGCTTGCTGGGCGTTCACTTCTTCTGCGTCGATGACGGTGACAGAAAAAAGCGAATCGGCAGTGCTCACTGGTGTTGATGTTGCCGTGACGACCAAAGGCGATAAGGTTGACGATGAATCCGATGTTGTCTCTGCCTGAGCCGAAACGACGGACATGACACTACACGCCACGAGGGTTCTCGTGAACGCAGGAGTAAATTGAGTTTTCATAAATAAGATCTACTGTTGCACTGAGCACGCCCGCACAGTGATGACATTTGGTTCACGCTTGCGCAGAACCCCCAGCTACAGGCAGGTCTCCGGACTCAAAAGTTGCGAATGCAGGCTTTGCCGCCTTCCCATGGCAAACCACAGTGGCGTATTGGCAGAGTTTGACTTTTTTACCGTTGCGGGGGCAGCGTCAGAATTGCACTGACTTCCCTATTATTGCGGACACAGAGGTCCACAACCTGTAACGGCGCGTACTCTAACACAGAGCGAAGATAACGCTAAATGAATGCACTTCACGCACAGATTAAAGACATTATATTTTAAGGGACCTGGCCCCTTTAAAAGCGTTAAATGCTAGAATCTGCCTATTCCGATTAGGTTTTACTTTAAAGGCAGGCTATGACCGTTCTTCTGATGACCCCACCCATGACGCAACTGAATACACCGTATCCCGCAACGGCGTATCTGACTGGCTTTTTGCGCTCTCGGGGCTATGAGGCGGTACAGCGCGATCCGGCCATTGAGCTGTTCCTTGAAATGATGACAGCACCGGCGCTGGATATTATTCGTCAGCATGTGGAAGACAACTTCGAATCCTTTGAAGACGATGAACTGCCCGACGCGGTGTTTTGTTTCTTAGCCGAATTTGACCGTTATCGTCTGTGTGTCGAACCGGTTATTCGCTTTTTACAAGGCAAGGATTCCAGTCTTGCGCTGCGTATTGTTTCGCGGCGTTTTTTGCCAGAAGGCCCAGCGTTTGACGCCATTGCGCAGATGGAAGAAGTGTCAGGCGATATTCTCAAAACCGCTTTTGGTCAGCTTGGTGTGCAAGACAAAGCCAAGTATTTAGCCACTTTGTTTATCAATGATTTGTCGGCGGTGATCACACAAGGCGTTGACCCGTATTTTGAAGTCAGCCGTTATGGCGAGCGTTTGGCAGCGGCTAACCCAAGTTTTGATGATCTCTACAATACCCTGATGGGCGAGCCAAGCTTTAGCTCTGAAATTTTAGAGCAATTAGTCGAGCAGTATTTGGAAGAAACTCAGCCTAGTGTGGTGGCGTTAACCGTGCCATTTCCCGGCAATATGTTAGGCGCTCTACGTATCGCGCAAACCTGTAAAGCCATTAATCCTGACCTACCTATAGTATTGGGTGGTGGTTTTATTAATACTGAGCTACGCGCACTGAAAGATCCTCGTGTGTTCGAGTTTGTCGATTTCATCTGCCTAGATGATGGCGAACGCCCATTTATGACACTATTGGAATTCTTTGACGGCAAGCGTGAGATAGACGAGTTAGTGCGTACTTACTTCCTCGCTGAAGACGAAGATGGCGAACCATTCGTTCACTACAATGAAAACGCCGAGTTGCACGACATTCCGCAAACCGATGTTGGCACGCCAATTTACGATGGTTTGCCGTTAACCGAATACTTGTCCTTGTGTGAAATGCTCAACCCTATGCATCGCATCTGGAGCGATGGCCGCTGGAATAAGCTAACCATCGCCCACGGCTGTTACTGGCGCAAATGCAGTTTCTGTGATGTGACACTGGATTACATCGACCGTTACGACGCAGCGGGTGCCGATATTCTGGTGGATCGCATTGAAGAATTAATCGAAGAAACCGGACAGACGGGGTTTCACTTTGTCGATGAAGCCGCACCACCAAAAGCGCTGTTTGCCTTAGCAAGACGCCTAATCGAACGGGGCGTGGTGATCAGTTGGTGGGGCAATATTCGCTTTGAAAAAACCTTTACACCAGAGCGCTGCCAGTTGTTAGCGGATTCTGGCTGTATTGCCGTAAGCGGTGGTCTTGAAGTGGCCTCTGATAGATTACTAAAACTGATGAAAAAAGGCGTCAGTGTGGAGCAAGTGGCTCGCGTAACCAAAGCTTTCAGTGATGCGGGTATTCTGGTGCATTCTTATTTGATGTATGGCTTCCCTACTCAAACCGAGCAAGAAACCGTTGATGCGCTCGAAATGGTGCGTCAAATGATGGCACAAGAATGCTTCCAATCGGCCTTCTGGCATCGATTCGCGGCCACAGCACACAGCCCGATAGGCATTAATCCGGAAGAATATGGCATCACGCTCGCGGAACGTCCTGACATCATGTTCGCGGAAAACGATGTGGATTTCACCGATCCAACCGGTACGGATCACGATATGTTAGGCGACGGATTACGTAAGGCGCTTTACAACTACATGCACGGCATCGGTTTTGATCAGCCGATGGATTTCTGGTTTGATAAACCAGTGAAACGCACCTTAGTGAAAAAAGATCTGATTGCCAAAGCCTTGAACAATCTAATTGTCAGTAGTTAATCGCGCTTTAGAAAAATCCTGTTATTGGTATGGGATTCATAACGTATCAGGGCCTGCTCTTACAGCTTTTCCATCATATTGCGAAACAAATCAGCACCAGGCAGCTGACTGGCGAGACCAGACAACCAGAGATAAGCACGGTGTATTGGATAACCACGAAAAATCCAGCGCTTTCTTAATTGGTTATAATGGATGAAAAACGCTTTCTTATACTCAGCCATGGGGTGTTCACACAGCGCTGACCAAGCTTTATATACACCCGAGAGATCCGCCCCCCGCATAATACGCTGTAACCCAATGGGAAAACGGGAATAGGTTATAGCAGATTGAAAATCAATAAAATAAGGCTGGCCGTCTTCTCCGACAAGAATATTACCTAGATTTCGTAAATCTAAATGCACCAAACCGCGACGGTGCATTTCAGACACTCTATGTTCTAATTGGCTAAAGAAAAGCTTAGGCAGTTTCTTATTTTGTTTATTGAGTGTTCGTAGAGGTGTTCCCTCAATAAAAGAATAGGCAATACTAATGTCAGAAAGGCGATGAAATTCATTGCTCACGCCATTCATGCCGCTGAGGCGCTCTAAGGCTTTGTATTCTTGATTAATAAACAAACGCGCAACCGTTTTCCTCACGATCCAAGGGCTATGTTGAAAATCTTTAATAACAAAATCAAAGTGATCATCTTTGTATCGATAGACGATCGCATTGGCGAAGCGCCCTTTGTGAAGCACACTAATATGATGGTTATGGAATGAATGCTCAGGAAAGCACTCACCTAACTGCGCAGTCAAAACTTGCTCTTTCATCACTGACACCTGCATCGGCTATCATCTTGTTAATGAGATTAACAAACGTCAGTTTTATGCAATAGAGGTGAACATGAGTCTCACATTTCATTACCTTTTTATTCCAAACTATGCAGAAAATCTGTCAAAGATGAATGAAACAGCGTTTTTTTCCGTTTAATGTATTTCAAACATTATTTATGGTGATATCCCGTCTGACTAAAGCTAAACGCTAACACATGAATCCACATTTACATGACACGAGTTCAACTTTGGCTTTCTCTTTACCATATACGCCTTAACGCCCAACAAAAAATTACGCACCTAAACCAATTACGTCTAAGATTTTCTACGCTTTTTGTCTACTCTATTAAATTATACAACTGCGCAGGGTAGATATCATGAAAGGTGCCGTTTTTACTCACTTTCAAGAAATGATCGAAGACCAATTTGGTATGGAATGCTGGGAAACATTACTAAGTAGATGTGACTTACCCAGCGGTGGAATTTATACCAGTGCAGACAATTACGATGATCAGGAAATAGTGTCCCTTGTCGTCGCACTGTCCGAGCATAGCGCTATTCCAGTGCCAGATCTGATCGAGGCCTTTGGACGCTATTTATACAAAGGCTTAGCCCATAGCTTGCCACCTTCGATGATGAATTTCCCAGACCTTTGGTCACTACTAGAAGCGGTAGATTCTGTTATTCATGTGGAAGTTAACAAGCTCTATCCAGATGCTTTAACACCAAAAATTCTCGTCACCGAAAAGCGTAAAAATGGCGTCACACTTTATTATCAATCACCTCGAAAAATGTGTTTATTAGCCATTGGCCTAGTACACCAAGCGGCTGAGAGTTTTGGAACGTCCGTTACCATTAAACACACTTGCTGTATGAATGAAGGAGCCGATCATTGCTCCATGATAATAGAACGCAGCTAACTAGGAGACGGACATGGAATACGAAGCGGCTTTCCAGCGAGAGCGTAAAGCACGTAAAAATGCAGAGGCCATTCTTGAGCAAAAAAGCCGCGAGCTTCACTTTGTTAATCTTGCTTTAAAAGAAAATGTTGACTCTCTACACTTTGCAGTACGAGAAAATAAATTTCTTATTCATATTGGTCGATACGGTCTAGAAAAACCGCGTTTTCGTGATTTTCTGCCCACTATCGTCAATGACATGATGCATCTAAGCGACATGTCCTTTGCCGCTTTTGCCCATTTCCCATTCGATCGCAATCAGGCTGACACTTACTCTGCGCTACTACAAAATCTCGGTCAACATGAAGAGCAAGCACTAGAAATCAACAGCAATGAAGCCAAAGAAATCATTAACGAAGTCGAACACCATGTTAAAGAAAGGAAAACGACACATTTACAGATTATCGATTTGGTCATCAATGGGAAGAAAATCGATACGGTCATTGCCTTACCAGTCATCAGCCTAGATTATATTAGCGGCATCATCTTTTTGTTTAGTCAAGGATTAACAGACAAACAAAATCAGGTACTGAATGTCTTCAAAACAGGAATCAAACAACTCGCCATAATAATGGAGCACAGGTTTCAGGAAGACAGGCTGCTGGAAAGTTATAAAGAAATCACCAGTGCTAATGAAGCGCTAAAAGAAGCACAAAAAGAAGCTTATCCAATCAGAAAAAATGGCAACCGTTGGGCAACTTTCGGCTGGGATTGCCCATGAAATTAATAACCCAATGGGGTTTATCAAAAGTAATATGAAGTCTTTAGGCGAATACCTTAATGACTTTATAGACTATGCTGCCGCATCTAAAGCGTTAACAAAAGCCTCTCTTCGATCTCCTGATTCTAATGTCAATAAGCCAGCCCAAATCGTCGAGAAGATTTGGTGTGATATTGATATGAACTTTTTAATGCAGGATACACAAAACCTTCTTGATGAGTCACAACAAGGTGTTAAGCGAATTATCGACATCGTCGGCGGCTTAAAACGCTTTTCACGTCAATCAGACAATCAAAAAGAAGCCTGTAAGATCCATGAAATTATCGATGAAGCATTAAGACTCGCCAATAATGAACTAAAGTTTAAGGGCGTGGTAAACAAGCATATAGACGACGTACCAGCAATAATGGCAAATAGCGGTGAACTTTTGCAGGTGTTTTTAAATCTATTTGTGAATGCGTCTCATGCAATGAATGAACATGGCGAGTTAACGATAACACTAGCAGAAGGCTCAAATGGCATCACCGTAAAGGTTGCCGATAACGGTTGTGGTATTGATGAAAAAGACTTGAAGTCTATTTTCAATCCATTTTTTACCACCAAAGACGTGGGTGTGGGTACCGGATTAGGCTTATCGATATCCTATGGCATTATTGAAGATCACCAAGGCACCATTGAAGTGAAAAGTGAACTAGGCAAAGGGACAGAATTTAGCATTTGGTTACCTTACCAAGACACTCGCGCAGCCAGTTTAAAGGAGAATGCTACATGAACATCAATGTATTAGACATGGAGGATCAGGAAATACTGCCAAGCTTACTACTGGTCGATGATGAAAAATGTACTGTCATCTTTAAAGCGTTTATTTCGCAAAACAGAGTGCAATGTATTTATAGCGGGTAGCGGCCACGAAGGACTAGAAATATTAAAAGAACACAATATTGATATTATCATTTCTGACGCCCGTATGCCTAAAATGACTGGACCTGAATTTTTAACTGCTGCGGCAGAGCAATATCCACATACAAAGAGGATTCTTTTAACTGGCTATGCAGATATGGAAGCGATCGTTGAGGCAGTAAACTTAGGTAAAATTTCTCATTACGTAGAAAAACCATGGGACGACGAAAAACTGCAACAATTGGTTGAAGACACTTTAGTCACTATAAATCTAAAGAAAAAGAATGAACACCTGCAGTCTCTGCTTGCCTCTCAGAATGAAAAACTCATCGCAATGAATGAATCATTAGAAGCAACGGTCAAAGAACGCACAAAAAAAATCATCGAAATTAACTCTGCACTACAGGAAAACTACAAGAGTACAATTGATCTATTTGCCAACCTGTTAGATATGCGGAATCCCAAACCTAACGTTGATGTGCCCGATATAATTAGCTTAGTAACAGACATGGCAGAACTGTTACATTTACCGCAAAGAGAGCTTATTCATCTTACTAGGGCCGCTAAAATGCGTTACATGAGCCAAATGAGCTTCGCTGATGAACTGCTATTCACTCCTTACGTTTTATTATCAGAAGAACAAAAACACGAGTATAAACAGTATCCGTTAAAAGGGGCGATGTTACTTAAAAACATCCGCCCTTTAGTGACCGTTGCCGACATTATCCTTCACCATAAGGAATATCTAAACGGTGAAGGTTATCCTAGAGGAGAGAAAGGCGAATCCATTCCTAAGTCCGCCCAAATATTAACCGTAGCCAATGATTATGTTGAGTTAATTACAGGCCGCCTGTTAGAAAAAACGCTAACCCATCAAGACGCAATCAACTATTTAGAGACCAAATCCGGTACTCATTATTCTGTCAGTGCCGTTGAAGCGCTAAAATCCTCTTTATCTTTGAAGAAAGTTGAAACGCCTATCAACGACCTTCATGTTACCTCTCAGCAACTGACAGCAGGAATGGTATTGTCTCGAGACTTAAGAAATCATAACGGCGATTTTTTACTCAGCAAAGGGGTAAAATTAGCAGACAGTACCGTTATGCTTCTAACAGAACTGGAAAAAAGCGCTAAAAAGAGTTTCAACTATTTGTCGACATACCACTTGGATTAGAAGTACCCCGCAAACTCCTAAAAAAACTTTGCAACTGATTTTGCACTGTTTACCTAGCTTTACAGCATCCTCACTTCTCCCTGCCTTTATTTTAATAGGGGGTGTGGTACTCTGTTTACACTATAGCTGGACTCTAGGAGAGTGGTATTGTTTAAACCAAACTATTATTTATTGATCACGGCTGTCTTTGTATTGTTGGTTATTATGACTCGCAATGTGTATTTTCAGTTGGCTTGGGCATGGTTTGCCTTGTCATTTTTCACCGTCAGTCTTGCCTATCTTCTTAATAAACCGACTATTTTTCGCAAACGCTCCGATGGCACGGTGCCCGTCTATATTCGTTGGGTATTTATGCCATTTTTGTGGAGTACACAACTCTATAACAGCTGGGCGAGAAGCACAGATTCGGTTCCTGCATTGCAAAAAATAGATGACGGTTTATACCTTGCGAGACGCTTATTCCCATCGGATATTCACGATATCAAAAACGCTAATATCAGTGCGGTATTAGACGTGACCGCCGAGTTCAGCTCACTAAACTGGATGTCTTATCAAGCCGATATTGATTATTTGAATATTCCGATTCTTGATCATTCTGTACCGTCTGATACACAAATCCACCGCGCGTTGAATTGGATACACACACATCGTAAAACGGGACGTTCCGTTGTTATTCACTGCGCTTTAGGTCGTGGCCGTTCTGTATTTATGATGGCGGCGTACTTACTCAGCCAAAAACCCAAATCATCGCCTGATGCTATCATGGATAAGATCCGCGATATTCGCCAAACCGCTCGCTTGAACAAACGTCAGTTTAAGCATTTAAAACGTGCTTTAGATAATAAGCTTTTAGTGGTACATAACTCCGCGTGGCTAATCGCCAACCTCGGTATCGGGTCTCTCGTCAATGGGAGGAACAACAAGACGTTATTTTGCGCTATTTATCCGCTTACTTTAATGTCACGGTCAAAACCACCACACCAGAAATAAATGGTACCGATCTAGCCAAACAAGCCGTTAAAGCCTCACCCGATATGATTATCGCTTGCGGTGGTGATGGAACGGTCACAGAGGTCGCTGCGGCTATGGTTGGCACTCACATTAAATTGGGGATCATTCCCTTTGGGACGGCCAATGCTTTAAGCCATGTACTATGCGGTACGCTCTCAAAAGTAGCCTCACTTGAAACCATCTGTTTAAATCTGATCGATGGCTGCGAACAGCGAATTGACACCGCAACCTGTAATGGCGAATTAATGTTATTGCTCGCTGGCGTTGGCTTTGAGCAACAAATGATTGAAAAAGCCGATCGAGAAAAGAAAAACACCAGCGGTCAATTGGCTTATTTAAAGGGCTTATGGGAGGCCGTCGGACAAAACGAAGTGCATGAGTTTTCCGTGCAACTCAATGATGAAGCCCCCTTTACCATAAAGACGCCAAGCTTAACCATTGCCAATGCCGCACCTGTTACGACGTTATTGGCACAAGGAAAAGGTGTGCCCAATATTATGGATGGTGAGCTGGATTTAACTTGGTTAGATCCTGACCGCATGCAAATATTGAACTTAGCAGAATTGGCCATGCTTGGCATGGGCGATAAAAACGAAGACAGTGAATCCGTTGAGGGCAACAATGGTATTTTCCATCGTTCAGCACAACGTGTCACTGTGGATATCAGTCAAGTCGGTCACTATGTCATAGACGGCGAAACGCGTGAAGCAAAGACGCTAGAAGTCGTCGTCAGACCTCAATCCTTAAGCGTGATCGTGCCCGAGTCGATAATTAACTAGCTTCACCATCCTTGCTGCAATACCTGAACTAGAGACTCAATTTTTATTAGGCTCTAGTTGTAGGTGTCACAACTTCACAACAAAACAACTTCAAATGATAACAATTATCGTTATAATAAAATCTCTTATACCATCACTTTTAACCACTAAAATACATTCACGATTTCAGGACACGGTTAAAAACTAGGGAGATTTAGGTTTAATGACGTTACATGTGAACAACGCCGACGCCTCAAATCAAGGCAAGACACATCCCCGAAACAATCAGTGGCGAGACGGCTATAACCACTATGGGAAAATCAGCCGAACACTGCATTGGCTAACAGCAGTACTCGTCATACTGCAATTCTCTATTGTGCTGGCTTGGCGGGGAACAGGAAAAAATACGATTACATTATTCTTAGACAGCATAGGCCCACATGGGTCACTAGGTCTTCTGATTCTAGCTGTTACCCTTGTTCGTTTATATTGGACATGGCTAAACCGAAAACAACGCCCACCAAAAGCACCAGGCCTAGGTGGAAAAGTTGCACACCTCGTTCATATTAGCTTTTATGCGTTACTGCTTTTTTTGCCAGCTTTTGCACTTCTACGTCAGTACGGTGAAGGTTATGAAATACGCTTATATGGCATGACAATACTACCTGAAGCAGAACGTCACATTGCCTGGATGGTTGCTCCTGCCGATCTGTTACACAGCCCTCTCTCATGGCTACTGGCAGGATTAATGATAGGCCATATAGCAATGGCTCTAATACACCGCTTTTGGTTCAAAGATAACATTTTGGCCCGTATGGCAGGATGAAATGCTGCCAACTAAAAAAGCCAACATTCACTCTTGCTAAGCGAATGTTGGCTTTTTACTAAGTCCTAGCTATTTTACTAGATCTAAACTAAGACACAGTATTCCAAGGTAATTGCCCAGGCGCGGAATCAACGAAGTTGAAGTACTGTTCTAGCTGGTCAATCAAGTCACGTATTACCTCATCTTGACTACAGCCGTAGAGTTCATAACCAAGGGCACCGTTACGAATATATACGTCCGCTTGCCAATGAGTGTCGTATTTCGAGTTTTCGCTGTGCGCTTCTGGGATTTCATGTTCCGTGGCGATCACTTGGTAATAGAAGTCCAATTTTTCGTCACGCTCTAGTTGAAAAGTGACGCCGTTTTCTTCTTTGGTAATATTGGCTTTCCAACCATGAGTCGCCAATTCCTTCTGAACTTCCACCATCGCTGGCTCGACAACATCTTTGATAAAGTGCTTTACCTTGGCTTCGCCAGGGAATTTAAACAAGGTACTTAAGCGCTTACGCCAGCTACCTTCGTTACTAAAGGCTCGGCCACGGTGTCGCTGCAGCTTCTACCGCGGCCCCACGATGACCCTCGATTACCAAGGCTCGCCATAAACCAAGTGCGGCAACCAACATGATGATGGCAAAAGGCAAAGCAGCCAAAATACTCATGGTTTGCAGTGCGCCTAAGCCACCAGCCAATAACAAGGTTGCAGCGATAATACCTTCAAGAGATGCCCAAAAGACTCGTTGCCAAACTGGCGTTTCTAGCGCACCACCAGACGCCAAGGAATCCACCACTAAGGAACCAGAGTCTGACGAGGTGACAAAGAAAGTAATAATCAAAAAGACGGTGACCACAGATAAGAAGGTCGACCAAGGTAGCAAGTCATAGAACTGAAACAAGGCAACCGAATGATCCGCTTGAACTTCACCAATCAGCACATCCTTACCCTGCTCCATAATCAAATACAGCGCGGTATCGCCAAAGATAGCAAACCATAAAAAGGTAAACAGAGTCGGAACCGCAAGCACGCCAAAAATAAACTGACGAATCGTACGACCACGGCTAATCTTGGCAATAAACAAACCAACAAACGGTGCCCAAGCGATCGTCCAAGCAAAAATAAACAGCGTCCAATTACCAATCCAATCACTTTGCGTATAAGCCTGTAGATTAAAAGTACGCTCGACAATGTTACTCAGATACGAACCAGTGTTTTGTACAAAAGCATCAAGAATATGGATGCTTGGGCCAACAAAAAACACAATCACCATGATGAATACAGCCAAGCCCATATTCAAAATCGACAGGTTTTTCACCCCTTTATCCATACCCGCAACCACAGAGCCAATGGCAGCTAAGGTGATTAAACCAATAGCGGTGATTTGCACCATGGTATTAATCGGAATGTCTTCCCAAAGATAATGCAAACCTGCATTGATCTGGGTAACCGACAAGCCAAGCGTAGTGGCCAAACCAAATAAGGTACCGAGAATCGCAAATACGTCGACAATATGACCAATAGGGCCGTATATACGATCACCAATCAGAGGATACAGCGCCGAACGCACCGACAGCGGCAAGCCATGACGGAACGCAAAATAAGCCAGCACTAACCCCATCAGGCCGTAAATACCCCAGATATGTAAGCCCCAATGGAAATACGCAATCTGCATGGCTTCACGAGCGGCACCAATGGTCTCTGCGGTCGCATTGGGTGGTTGGGAAAAGTGCAAAACAGGTTCTGCCACGCCAAAAAATAACAAGGCAATCCCGTAACCAGCCGAGAAAAGCATGGCAAACCAAGCGGGAAAACTGTATTCAGGGTCTCCGTGATCTGGGCCTAAGCGAATATTGCCCCAGCGACTAAAACCAATACAAACAAGAAATACGAGAAAAATCGCGGTCGCCAGCATATAAAACCAGCCAAAGGTCTTAGTCACCCAAGCCAATGCACTTTGAAATACTTCTCCTGCAAGCTCTGGATTACTTAAGGTTCCGACGATAAGAAATAGGGTAACGACAACGGTTGGAATAAAGACTGGAAGCAAAATCGCCCCCGTTGCCGTCTTTTGTGAATAGGTCATAAAGGCTCCTCCTTTGTGCATACTTTGACAAAAGCGGACAATAATTGCAAGAAAATGTTTAGACATCTAAACATATGGCACGTTAAGTGAGCCTGTCGAATGGACACAAAAAAGCCAGCATTGACCCTAATCTGCCAATGCTGGCTTTCGTATTACCGCCGTATTCAGCGACTATTTTTCTTAACTGCCCCCCTGATCTCGTTTTAACCAACAGAGATTAAGCAGTGAAATAAAGCGCTGTTTGATTCCAGTACAAATTGTTAATGCTGAGCGGCTACTTGCAGTGCTTTCATTTCGTCATGACACTCTTTCATTCTAACTTTAACGCGGCGCAAAGTGACTTCACAATCTTGCGTTTGTTTTCTCTCAAGCGCTAAATCAAGCTCTTCGAGCACCTTGTCTTCTACTTCTTCTAACTGATCAATGTAAGTAAAAGCAGTCGATTCGCTGGAGATCTTAGACATCAACTTAGTATAAGTTTGGCGCGCTTTGACTAGATTATTGGTATCGGTTTCTACTTCACCTTGCTGATCGACAGCGAATGGCTGCAGCTCAGCAACCGCTTCCGCTTTAGCGCCAATCATGCGATTAAAAAAAGCGTTATAAGTGCTGTCATCTAATTTGGTTTTCGCTTCTTGGTAGAATTCAATACCGCCGTTCATTACTTTAATAATGTCTGTAATGTGGTGGGCATGTGCAGTTTGATTTTGCATCTTTCCTCCTAAGCTCAATAGCTCCTAGTTAGCGTTTCACTTACTTCGTGTTCCTGCATACATATTTGGTGATGGCAGGATTAAAAACAACCGCATTTCAAGAGATGCACTTAGACTGCATATTTATTACAAAAAGTAGATACACTCTTGATCATTACACTGGCAACCGGGTTGAGGCTTTAAGTTCTCGTAAAGATATATTCGAAACAATTGCGGAAACACCAGGCAATTTCCTCAGCACTTGGTCGACAAAACGGCTGTAATCGTCTAAGTCTTTGGCGACTACTTGCAGTAAGAAGTCCGCCGCGCCTGTGGTGTTATGACACGACAAGACATTGTCACAATGCTTAATAATCTTTTCAAACGCTTGAGTCGTGTCTTCATCGTGTTGATTACATGTCAGCTGCACAAACGCCATCACGCCAAAGCCTAATTTACGACGATCTAGATTCGCCTGATAATCGGTTATGATGCCTTCTTCCTCTAGGCGTTTTAATCGTCGCCAACAAGGTGTTTCACTCAACGAAAGTTCACTGGCTAGCTTTGCGTTCGTCAATTTGCCATCTTGCTGCATACGTCGAACAATATCAGTGTCTACCTTATCCAAAGCCGCCATTGAAAGATTCCTCTCTAATTTATCTATTATTAGAAATAGTATTTCTTAAGTTCGCTAATATTCAAGGAAAAGAGCAAAGTAATTTCTCGTGCATTAGGTAGGCTACTCATTAGATGATTACCAACAGGAGCACACCATGAAAGCCGTTGTTTACGAAAGCTTTTCAGCCACGCCTAAAATTATGAATGTCGAAGACCCAACACCAGAAAATCATGGTGTTGTGATCAAAGTTGAAGCCACTGGCGTTTGCCGAAGTGATTGGCATGGCTGGATGGGACACGACCCAGACATTGTGCTGCCACACGTTCCGGTCACGAATTTGCCGGCATTATTGAAGCCGTTGGCAAAGATGTTCAACGCTTCAAAGTCGGTGACCGAGTTACTGTGCCCTTTGTTAGCGGCTGTGGCTCTTGTCATGAATGCCATGGCGGCAATCATCAAGTCTGCGGTAATCAAACTCAGCCAGGCTTTACCCATTGGGGATCTTTCGCGGAATACGTTGCCATTCATCACGCGGATGTGAATCTAGTTACCCTGCCTGAAAACATAGACTTCACCACAGCAGCCAGTCTTGGCTGTCGCTTTGTTACCTCGTTTAGAGCGGTGGTTGATCAAGGAAAAGTCAGCGCAGGTCAATGGGTGGCGGTGCATGGCTGTGGTGGTGTTGGCTTGTCAGCCATTATGATTGCCAATAGCATTGGTGCCAATGTGATTGCCGTGGACGTGACAGACGATAAACTTGAGGCTCGCAAAAGCCCTAGGCGCCTACGCAACCATTAACGCCACCCACGTAGCCGATGTCGCTGCAGCCATTAAAGACCTCACCCGCGGCGGGGCCATGTCTCAATCGATGCTTTAGGTCACCCAACAACCTGTATCAACTCCATTAAAAGTTTGAAAAAACTCGGCAAGCACGTTCAGGTCGGCTTGTTGCTAGGCGAGCAAGCCACACCGCCGATTCCAATGAATTTAGTCATTGCCCACGAGCTAGAAATCATCGGTAGCCATGGTATGCAGGCGTTTCGTTACGACGCTATGTTGGCGATGATCAAGTCAGGCAAGCTCAGTCCAGAAAAGCTACTCGGCCGAACCATCAGCCTAGAAGAATCCATTGCCGCACTGATGAATATGGACAAGGCAAACCCACCGGGTGTCACTGTGGTTACACGTTTCTAAAGACTACTTGGTCCATAAAAAAACGCTTACCTCCAAGAGGTAAGCGTTTTTTTATTATGAGAACGTAACCGTTTTTAGGCTTGCTTTTTCTCTAGATGCAATTCAGAGAAATTCCCAGCGTCAGGGTCATTATATATCGCTTCATCTAGCTGCCCTTCGCTCTTAGCCACCACGATAGATACCATGGCATCGCCTGAAACGTTCACCGAAGTCCGAATCATATCTAATAATCTGTCAACACCCAGAATCAAGCCAATGCCTTCAATCGGCAAGCCAACTTGAGCAAATACCATAGACAGCATGATCAAGCCCACACCGGTACACCAGCGGTACCAATAGACGCTAATACGGACATCAAAATAACGGTTAAGTAACCCATCATGCCCAGTTCAACGTTATAGATATTGGCAATAAAGACAGTGGCAACACCCTGCATTATGGCCGTACCATCCATATTGATGGTTGCGCCAAAAGGCACAGTGAAAGACGCTACCGAGTTTTTCACCCCCATGCGTTGAGTCACAGTACGCAGGGTCACAGGAATGGTTGCGTTGGAGCTTGAAGTACTAAAAGCAAACACCTGAGTGTTGCGCATTTTCTTCATGAAGGTAAAAGGGTTCAAGCCTGATAAGACTTTTAAAATCAGCTGTAAAGTCACAAATAAATGGAACAACAAGACACCAATCAAAACCAAAACATAACCAAGAAGTTGAGCTAGTAAATCCATACCCAAATCGGCAATCGCTCTAGCAATCAAACAGAAAACCGCATACGGAGCTACTGCCATGATGATGTTAACCATCTTCATCATGATTTCATTCAGCGCTTCGATAAAGTCGCTAACAACGTTGGCTTTTTTCCCGACCATTAAGATACTGACGCCAAACATGATAGAGAAGAAAATCACTGGCAGCATGTCACCATCCGCCATCGCACTGATTGGATTAGATGGAATGATATTGATTAAGACAGTTGAGAGCGGTGGAGATTCTTTGCCCGTGAAGCTCACAGAAGACTCTGCATTCATGCCTTCACCAATACCAAAGCCTGTTGCAATAATTAACGCTGCAGCAATGGCAATGGCTGTCGTCACTAGGTACAAAAAGAAAGATTTGGAGCCAATTCTTCCCAGCAATTTAATGTCGCCGATACCACACACACCACACACCAAGGAGAAGAAGACTAGCGGCACAACTAGCATTTTGAGCGCATTTACAAACATGGTACCAACGACTTTAAACGCACCATCGGTTAAGTAACTGTTTGCCCATGTTCCGTCAGCGTTTAGGCCGGTTAAATTAAGGATCAGTCCAACAATGATACCGAGCACCATTCCAAGTAACACTTTAAACGTTGTATTCATAAGTTTCTCTCTAATTCCATTTTCCATTAATTTGGATAGCAAATGGCTATGGCTCTAAAATAAAAGTCAGGCATATTACCTGTCCTTTTAGTGCATCTAAACCACTTTTTTGGCAGAAGGGATATAAACAGTATTACTGTAAAGCTCGATATGAGCAAGAAACGTACAAAGCGTTGCTTAGTAAGCAACTCAAATGACTAATAAACATCCTCCAAATAACGGCCCTGAGCTTTTAAGGCATCAACATTGATCTGCAATGGTTTGAGTATGTCATTAATCGCCTGAGCGACACCGGCAGCCATGCCTCGGCCACCACAAACAAGGATCTGCGCACCTTGCTCTAACATTTGTCGTACCGCGGTTTGATCTTCTAACAGCTTGTCCTGCACGTACGCTTTTTCAGCGGCTTGGCTTTTCGTTTGTGAGAAAGCCGTTTGTAATCCTGTTAAACGATGATCGTTAAGATAACGGCCAAGGTCGGGTTGATAAAGAAAGTCTGCTTCTTCATTGCGTCCGCCCCAGTAAAGGAACATCGGATTGCGCTGAGTATTTTTACGAATAAAACCCGCCAACGGCCCAATACCCGCCCCAGCGCCAATAAGAATTACCGGATTACCTCCGACTGCAGGACGAAACTCAGGGTTTTGACGAATAAAACCTTCAATGCCATCACCGAGTTTTAGAGCATGTAAATAACCAGAGCAAAGGCCATAAGGCTGTTTACGTACGCAGATTTCTAATACGCCATCGGTTGTTGAGGATGCTAAGGAATAAAAACGTGCCACGTCATCATTTGGTGGCACAATCCCCAATAAATCTCCCGCTTCAAAAAAAGGTAATGAATCCGTACCTACCGCGCTAAAGCGAAAAATACTCGTGGCAGCCAAGCCTTCTAGACCATAGTCTTCACGATCTATCAGCGTCAGTTTTGCTGTCGGAGTGGGCAGCGGGTTATGAGTTAAAGCAAGCGGAATACCTGTCACCTCAGCAATATCATTACCCCATTCCCGAAATTGTGCAGAAGAACCTCGATTGATCAAACCTACCGAATGAATACGGGCTATACCTTTGTTTTGTAAAGCTGCATCCACATCTAGCGCATACTGACAGAATTGCGGAAACTGCTGATCACCGAAGCCCAATACGGCAAATTGCAGCGTCTGATCCGGCCGAAAGCTCGCTAATTTTGTTAAAAAATTATGGGCAGAAGACGGTGCATCGCCATTGCCGTAGGTCGAAGTTAAAATAAACAATCGCTTCGCGCGTGGATAATAATCCGCCAATTGATTCATCTCAGCGCAATACACCTTACAACCCACTTTACAGAGGTTTGCTTGCAGGTCTCGAGCAAACCCCCAAGTTGTATTGCCCTCAGATCCGACCAAAATAATGGTATCCGCTTGCTCAATATCCACTGTGTTGATCTGGCTATTAATTTGAGTAATGGCCGAACGGCGACGAATCCACCAAGACTGAGCACCAGTATAAGACAACACAGGCACAGTCAACGCAGAAGCACCTAGGATTAACCCTAACAACCACAAACCTTCGCCTGTGTGGAGTTTCGTCACCAATTGTTGTAGTACGCCGCTTTCAGGTAAAACCGCAAAAGAAAGCCATTGGCCTGTTGATTGATCGACAAATCCAACGCCACTACGTGTTGTTACCGAGTAGACATCTTGTCGGTCATTAGGAGCAGGAAAGGTGAGGCTCTCGCAGTTCACTTAAATCTATGTTTTTTAATGCTATTAACGAGTTGACAGGAGCGGGCAGTCCACCCGATACAGCATTAGGAAACTCGGCTTCCACATAAGTATGATCGGTAAAAACACCAAAGCGCAGTGCTGACATATAGGCACCGGTTAATGAGGAGAGAAGCAAGCCAAGTACCGCGAAACGCGCTAACTCCGAATGAATACGTTTGCCGCCTTTGCCTTTAAAAGGTCTAACTAAGGCTTTCCAACCACCAATGCGACGCACCAATAAAAAGGTTCCAGAAAGACAGATCAGCATCATAAAACCAGCGGTCACACCCGCCATGATTCGCCCCATGTCACCCAATAAAAAAGAACGATGCAGATCCTTTACCCAAACCATCACAGCGGAAGGTCGGTGCGGTGCAATACTTTCGCCAGTTAACGGATTAACCAAGTCTGCATGAGACTTTTCGTCTTGTTGATAATGCACAATGACTTCGCCAGAAAGATCTCGTTCTATACGTTCGGCTTGTGGAAAATGCGTCACTACATGTTGCGCCAGCGTTGCAACGCTTACCTCACCTACTGCTGGAATCACAGCGACGGCTCGATGAAATGTCGGCATCAAAGACAGCACCGCACCAGTACAGGCCAGCGTTATGACAAATAGCATCACCGCTAAACTTGGTAAACCATGCAACTTGCGTAACATAACCTTTACTCCACCCGATTATTTAAGATCGTAAGTAAATGACATCACATATCCGGACCCGATTACTGTTTTGCCGGATCCTGCTGTTGTCAAAGGCGTCGACACATCCGCTTGGTTGCTGTTTGCGTCTTCGACAGCGCTATCAATCACTATTTTATAGCCAGAGTCGATCAAGTTATTGTCTATGTTCTGAGTAATGGTTAACGATCTACCGCTGGTGATGCTTGCTCCAGTTTTGCCGTCGTATTCAGCACTTTTTTTACCGCTTGCACGAGACCAGCCACGTAAGTGCGAATAATATTTACGTTCTTTGCCTGCAACCCAAATCGTCTGCTGGTACTTGTCATTGGCGTCCATAAGATAAATCGCAAAATACGCGCCGCTGCCATTGTAGCGAGCCAGTTGGGTAGTAAAGGTTACTTCCCGAGCCTGTGCTGACATGGACAATGCCAAGCCTGAAAAAATGCTTAACGCCAATAGAATGTGTTTCATCGTGGTTTCCTTTTAAGATCTGATAACAGCACTCTATAATCCTTTCCTGACTCTGAGCTGAACGCCGATATTTTTATAAAGACAGAAGCTCTCAACAAAATCGAAATAGCCTTTCTCGTCTCGCCTTTCAGGTTAATGTCAGGTCAATGAGCTATGATGAGCAAAACAATCTAATCAGAGATACGGCATGCGAGTATTGTTAATAGAAGATACCACTGGGTTAGGAGAAGCCGTTCGCGATCAAATTCGTGATGACGGTCACGCAGTAGATTGGGTGCAAAGCCTGAATTTTGCACAAGCCAGCGTACAAACCACCAGTTATAACTTGATTCTGCTCGACCTTATGTTGCCGGATGGCAATGGCTTTGATTTTTTAAAAGCCTTAGAAAATCTGGAGACTCAACGCCCGTTATCATTCTTACCGCTCGCGATCAGGTATCGGATCGAATTGAAGGACTAAACGCCGGAGCCGACGATTATTTAATCAAGCCTTTTGACCTATCCGAATTATCAGCTCGAGTCAGTGCGGTTGCTCGACGTTATCGTGGCGACCCAAATCCGCTCGTCAAAATCGGTCATTTAGAAATAGATCTGAGTGAACATCGCATCAAGGCGAATGGACAAAACGTGGAATTGACTGCGCGTGAATGGGCGCTATTCGAAGGCTTTGTACAGCGTCCAGGTACTCTATTGTCTCGTTCACAACTTGAAGACCGTTTGTACCAATTCGGTGCCGAAATCGAGAGCAATACCATTGAAGTTTACATCAGTCGGTTACGCAAGAAGCTGGGGCGAGATGTCATTATTACCGTCAGAAACATGGGTTATCGTTTGGAGACTTATGAGCACTAACGCTAGCTTAAAGAAAAGTCTGAGCATCGGCCTAACTTTGGGCGTTTCATTACTTTGGTTGTTCGGCGCCATCACTTCGGGGTTGGTGGTGCAAAAAGAGATGAACGAGTCCTTTGATAAAGCGCTCAAGAAGTCTGCTCAACATATTCTGCCCTTGGTGATTGCCGATTCCTTTAAACAACAAAACAATGACTGGCTCGGCATCCCAACGCTAGAAAATGATGATGAATACCTCACCTATGTGGTTAAAGATCAGCAAGGCAATGTGCTGTTGCGTTCAAAAGATGCCAATCCGCAGATATTTGGCGAAGCCCTAAAAATAGGTTTCTCGAACACCTCGACCCATCGAATTTACACCACATCCGCATTAGAACATCGTGTTTATATTGAAGTGGCTGAACCTCTAGAGCACAGGGAAGAAGACCTCATGGAGGCGGCGATTGCGTTGCTACTTCCCTTACTGTTTTTAGCGCCAATTAGCTTGTTAGGTATCTGGTGGATTATTCGATTGTCTCTTCGTAAAGTCGTTATCTTTCAACACGCTATTGAAAAACGTGGCGCAGGGAATTTATCGCCAGTGGAAATGGAAAAACTCCCCAAAGAATTTAAACCCATTGCGGTGGCCGTCAATCGCTTGCTCGAACGACTACGTCGCACATTAGAGGCAGAACGCAGCTTTACCGCCAACAGTGCCCATGAATTACGTACACCTCTGGCGACCGCATTGGCCAAGGTGCAACGAATCAAATCGATCACACAAGACGAGCATTTAAAACTGCAAATTACCGATGTTGAAAGCTCTCTAAAAGGTCTATCAAAACAGTCTGAGAAGTTACTCGAATTAGCCAAAGCGGAAGGCGGTGGCGCTATTTCACAAAAGCCGCATAACCTTGTGCCTATATTGAAGATGATAGTGGGCGACTTTACTCGTCAGTCACCAGAAAGCATCAAATTAACCTTGCCGACAAGTGACATTAACTCTCTGTTAGACCCAGATGCCTTTGCCATTCTAGCGCGTAACTTGATTGAAAATGCGCTCAAACATGGTCGAGCTAATCGTCCAGTGGAAGTGAGTTTGCTGGAAGGTGGAACGCTGCGAGTGATGAATGAGTGCGATCTTGTTGCACCGCAAGACCTCGCCTTGTTGCGCAATCGGTTTGTGCGAGCAAACACGACCGCTTCTGGCTCGGGTTTGGGGCTAGCGATTGTCGATGCCATTACTACAGGTGCGGGAATTACCTTGCAGCTCAGATCCCCAGCGATGGGTAAACAGGACGGCTTTGAAGTGGAAGTAAATGTAAAACCTAGAACAAACATTAGCGACTAATATAGCCAGCTTCTAGGCATTAGCATTATCGTAATTTTTTTGCGCCTGTTTTACCTGCTCTATATTTTGTTCTGCCCAATCAGCAAACAGTTCAATCGTTTGAGCAAAATCATGGCCTAAGTCGGTTAATTGATACTCTACGGTTACCGGAACGGTAGCAAAAGCGGTTCGCGTAAGCAGCCCATCTCGTTCCAATTGTTTAAGCTTTTGTGACAAAACTTTTTGTGAAATACCTTCTACTTCTCTTTTAATCTGATTAAATCGAAGCGCTTCTTTTCTCAGTAAACCAATAATTAACAAGGTCCAATGATCGGCAAGGCGATCAAAAAAAGCTCGTGCAGGGCAATCTTTAGAATAAATACTGTACGCTAGAAAATCTGTCTTGTTCTGCATAGTAGTTTCTCTCAAGTAACCTAGTCACCTAAAAGTTACTTATTGTATAGTTAGTTTCTAAAACATACTATCGAGTTTGTTTCAAAAAAACGAAGCCTTACCTCGTATTAATTCATCTAAAAAAACATTGGAGCGAGTAATGAAAAAGACAGTCGTGGTTTTCTTCTCTGGGTACGGACATACCAAACGCGTTGCAGAGTATGTTGCAAAGGGCGCTAACGCGCAAAGCATTCAAATTGATGAAAATGGTGATATTACTGACGCGGATTGGGATACTTTGAACGCAGCAGACGCCATCATTTTTGGGGCGCCAACTTACATGGGTGGTGCACCTTGGCAATTTAAAAAATTCGCTGATGCTACCTCTAAAGCTTGGTTCACCCAAGCGTGGAAAGACAAAGTATTTGCTGGTTTTACCAACAGCGCCAGTTTAAATGGCGACAAACAAGTCACACTTATTTACCTGCAAACACTCGCATCACAGCATGGTGGTATTTGGGTAAGTTTGGGACTTCCACCTGCCAATGCGCTTGCAGCGACACGTAGCGACGTAAATAATCTAGGTGGCTCTGTGGGCGTTTTAGTCCAATCGCCTTCAGACGCTGGGGATGATGCTATTCCTGAAGGCGACCTAGAAACAGCTCGTCTTTACGGCGAACGTGTTGCTAACATAGTGAATCGCTTTAATTAAGTAATATTTTAACTTTTCAAACGGCATGCTACAGCCATGCCGTATTCTTTCTTATACGCAACGTTTAACAACCCTAACTTTCCTGTTTATCCACATAAGTTACCTCTTTGTTCCTTTGTAAATCGCAGCTTAAGGTGCTTTAATTCCCCACTATTCGCTGGCACTAATTCTTCGAAATTTGTTTTATTCAAATAACAGCGCACATTAACAATCCAAAGAGGAAACACTTATGGTTACCGCTATTATCATGCTTTCTGTTGAGAAAAAGCACATCAACCAAGTCGCTGAGAAACTTGCGTCTATCGAAGGTTTATCTGAAGTGTATTCTGTCAGTGGTTCATACGATATCGCTGCTATCGCCCGCGTACAAACTAATGACCAACTGTCTGAAACTCGTTACGCAACACCTTGCTCAAATTGATTATATTTTGAAAACAGAAACCATGTTGGCGTTTCAAGCGTATTCAAAACATGATTTGGAAGGTATGTTTTCCGTAGGCGTTTAGTTTAAAAACTCTTTTTGGCGGAGTAATTATGAGTCACCTTCATACTGGATCTTGCCTATGTGGCGCCGTTAAATTTGAGTTGGAAGGCGAATTTAAGAAGTTCTTCCTTTGTCATTGCAGCCGTTGCCGAAAAACCTCTGGCACCGCACACTGCGCCAATTTATTTGCACCGGGCGCTACGCTTACTTGGTTGAGTGGCGAAGATAGACTCCGTTTTTATCGTTTAGAAAATACTAACTTTGCTCGCACTTTTTGCTCCGTGTGTGGCTCCAATGTGCCTACAGATGCGAAAACACGCGGCTTAGTCGTCGTTCCTGCGGGTTGCTTAGACACAGAGGTCGATATCACCCCACAAGCCCATATATTCATGGACAGCCGTGCCAACTGGGATGAAAAACTGAACGAAATAACTTGCTTCGATCAGCTTCCTCCAGTAGGTCTCTTTTATAAAGCCGTCAAACGTCTGGCGGCTTCTAATAAAGTGCTGTCTTCCTTCGCAAAACACAAACGAATCAGGCGCTGATCTTTAGGAGCTTGTTGATAAAACACACTAATCGGAATCGCGGCGACACCGACTTGGTCAATTAACCATTCACAAAACGCCACGTCGTCCAAATCACTGATCGCGCTGTAATCCAATAATTGAAAATACGTACCCTCGCATGGCAATAAGGCAAAACGGCTGCCAGCCAATGCGCTTCTCAGTACGTCACGTTTTTGCTGATAGAACACCGCTAAATCAGCACTCGCTTCAGGCAATGCAATAAGATGCTCCGCCAAGGCTTGTTGCAAAGGTGTTGCGGTACAGAAGGAGACAAACTGATGCACTTTGCGCAGTTCCACGGTTAATTCCGCTGGTGCCACAATGTAGCCCACTTTCCAACCTGTTAAGTGAAAGCTTTTACCAAAAGAAGAAACTACCAAGCTGCGTTTAATTAGCTCAGGGTGTTGGTGAACACTTACTGCAGATTTACCAAAGTGAATAAATTCATACACTTCATCAGACAGTACATAAATGTCTCGGCTCGCAATCGCTTGCCATAAGGATTCTAAATCTTCCGCCAACCAACAGCTTCCGGTCGGATTGTGTGGCGTATTGATTAAGACCAAACGCGTTTTATCAGTAAGCAAATCAGCAAACGCCTGCCAATCAGGGCGAAACTCAGGCGCAGTTAAGGTCACTCGACGACAAACACCACCCGCTAAGGTCACTGCTGGCTCATACAAGTCATAAGCGGGATCAAACAAGATCACTTCATCGCCGTTATGCACTAACGCAGCAATCGCATCAAAAATGGCTTCCGACGCACCACTCGTCACCGTAATCTCGTCAAACGCGTTAACTTTTCGGTCGTAATGATGTTCGATCAAGCTGGCAATCGCTTCTCTTAAAATTGGCAAGCCAGTCATAGGCGAATATTGATTATTACCGGTTAAAATCGCCTGCGATGCACGTTCCAATAATCGAGCATCAGGTGGGAAATCTGGGAAACCTTGCGACAGGTTAATCGCGCCTTTTTCGGCGGCTAACGCCGACATTTTTGTGAAAATAGTCGTGCCGACTAACGGCAGTTTGGAAATAAGTGCAGAAGCAATGGTCACAATGATTTTGCCTCATCATATAAGGTTGGGCATTTGAAAATACGAACTTGAGAGCCATTCTCTATGAAAAAATAATGCAGAGTCAAAGGTTATTGATCTCGATATATTAAGGACAAGAACAAACCCATTTCGTTGTTCCCCTGCATCACATTCTTGCTTTGTATTCTCGTGCGTAATTACGGCATTCAACGATGCAGTTTAAGATTCTAGGGTCTCTTTCACGACTCGCTAGACACACCATGACGACTTGCTGTTTCATATCGGCCATATTTTCCATCGATAATAATTTTATTTTGGTATCAAAGACATGCTCTACACGACGTGGCAATATGGCGTAGCCAACACCGCCACTTACCATGCTCATTAACGAAAATATGTCCCCTAATTCCATCGCAATATTGGGTTGTATCCCGGCTTGCTGAAAGACTTTTTTGGTGTCTGCGGAAGTAGCAAAACCATCTGTTAATGTAACAAAATTTTCGTGCTGAAAATCCTCGAGTTTAATTTGGCTCTTATTGGCGAGAGGTGAATCACAGCTCACGGCCAACATCAGCTCATCTTCAAAAAGAGGCAGATGGGTATACTCTACATCATCAATGGTTTTTTCCGCTGAGATCAGGATCACATCGAGTTCAAAGGACCTTAGTTTGCCCAATAAAGAAGCATTTGAACCTAATGATAGCTCGATATTTAAGTCACTTTTGCGGCGTTTAAGACCGGCGATTAGCTGCGGTAATGTGCTGATAGTGAGCGAATACAACGCGCCTAATTTGAATTGATTGGAATAAAGACCGGCGACTTCTCGAGTGCTGGTGATCCCATCTTGGAGATCATTTAATACTTGTGTGACCCTTTCCTCTAACACTCTAGCGCTGGGTAAAGGCGTCAGTAATCGACCTTCTTGTCGAAACAAAGGACACTTCAATCCTTCTTCAAGAGAGTGTATCGCCCGATGAACACTTACTGAACTGAGCTGCAGCTTCTCGGCCGCCTCAGACAAAGTGCCCACTTTCATAAAGGTCAGAAACACTTCCAATTTCTTTAGGGTGATCATTTCATCAAACATAATTCTTTCCAGCTTTTTCTTAGAGCGTCACTGCTCTCTATTATTTTTTTCAAAGATTATTAGCATGAGAGTAATGATTCCACAAGCACATTGATTGATAGACAATGCCTTCCTTCATACTGTGAAAGAAAAAAACAGGATGAAGTGCGATGCAAACGAATACTGATTCTGGACATAATTGGTTCAGCCGACGTCAAAATAAAGAACGCCGTATGTCAGATCTTAGTCATCTAGTTGACGGGTCTATCATTCCAACAGAGAACATCGTTGCTGCCATGGAGCAGCTAATACAGCCTGGTGATAAAGTCGTACTAGAAGGCAATAACCAGAAACAAGCCGATTTCCTTTCTCGTTCATTAGCAAAAGTCTCCCCTGATAAAATCAACAACCTCCATATGATTATGCCTAGCATCAGTCGATCCGAACATTTGGATCTATTTGAAATGGGTATTGCTCGTAAACTGGATTTCTCTTTTTCTGGCCCACAAAGCTTACGCATTGGCCAACTAATGGAAGATGGCCTGTTAGAAGTTGGCGCGATACACACCTATATCGAGTTGTATGCTCGACTTTACGTAGATCTTAATCCAAATATTGCACTACTAGCGGGTTTTAAAGCAGACAGATTAGGCAATATTTATACAGGACCAAGTACCGAAGACACGCCCGCACTAGTTGAAGCGGCCGCATTTCGCGATGGTATTGTTATTTTCCAAGTTAATGAAATTGTCGACGATGTATCGGACTTGCCGCGAGTGGATATTCCGGCGTCTTGGGTCGATTACATTGTCTTAGCGGATCAACCTTTCTTCATCGAACCTTTGTTTACTCGTGATCCTCGCCTTATTACACCGCTGCAAGTTTTGATGGGCATGATGGCCATTAAAGGCATCTACGCGAAACACCAAGTGCAGTCTCTAAATCATGGCATTGGCTTTAATACCGCAGCCATTGAATTGCTCTTGCCGACCTATGGCGAATCATTAGGACTAAAAGGCAAAATTTGCCGCCATTGGACATTAAACCCTCATCCAACCTTGATTCCAGCGATTGAAACTGGCTGGGTTGAAAGCGTGCATTGTTTCGGCACCGAACTCGGCATGGAAGATTATATTGCCAATCGTCCGGATGTTTTCTTTACCGGTAAAGACGGCTCAATGCGTTCTAACCGTGCCTTTTGTCAGCTAGCAGGACAATACGCGGTTGATATGTTTATTGGCTCGACGTTACAAGTTGATGGCGATGGCAATTCTTCAACCGTCACTCGAGGTCGTTTGGCCGGCTTTGGCGGCGCGCCAAATATGGGTCATGACCCAGGCGGAAGAAGACATTCATCACCCGCTTGGCTGGATATGAAGCCCGATGATTCCTTGTTAAGCAAAGGCCGCAAGCTTGTCGTCCAAATGGTAGAAACCTATCAAGACAGTAATAAGTCGACCTTTGTCGAAGAGGCTCGATGCTTTGGCCATGGCGCGCGATTACAAAATGCCATTGGCTCCGGTGATGATTTATGCCAGCGATGTAACTCACGTTCTGACCGAGGAAGGCATCGCTTATGTATACAAAGCCGAATCACTAGAACAACGCCGAGCCATGATCGCAGCGGTGGCTGGCGTTACGCCACTGGGACTCAGCCAAAACCCTGAAGTTACCGCTCAATTACGACGGGATGGCTTGGTTGCTTACCCAGAAGATTTAGGCATTCGAAGAAGCGATGCTAGCCGAGACTTGTTGGCGGCTTCAAGTATTTCAGACCTTGAAACTTGGTCGAATGGTCTCTATAAGCCACCTGCTAAATTCCGGAGCTGGTAATGACTATATTACTAAAATTAGTGATGACCATCTTATTGAAAGATGAACTGTCTCTGGACGCGACCAAGGTAAGACGTCTTGATGCCAAGAGCCTTGCGCGACTTGCTTCTCAAGCGTTGAAGCAAGAAGCAATGTTGAGTCCGAAGCCAGCCCTCGTGGATTCACGAGGCTCTGGTGCCCACACTGATATGGATGTGGGTTTGTTAATAAAATCGGCTCACTGCCTTGAACCTTACTTTTGCAAGATGGCTGAAGCTGCCACCTTGCACCCAATAGGTTCTGAGCTGCGTCGTAATATTGGCGCCCTTGGTCGTGATGCGGAACTGGCGATGCGCAAAGCGACAAACGGCGTTAATACTCATAAAGGTGCAATCTGGGCATTAGGGTTATTAGTCGCCGCGGCGACTAAAGCTAACACGCTTGATGAATTATTTAATGACGCTGCGCGTTTAGCAAACTTACCTGACGAAGGACTTAAAGCCGTGTACCTAAGTAACGGCTTACAAGTTCGCCATCAATATGGCTTATCAGGTGCGAAGGAAGAAGCGCAACAAGGCTTTCCTCATATCCAAGAACTCGGTCTTCCTATGTTATTCATCAGCCGAGGCTCGAGGCGACTCAGAGTCCGACGCTCAGCTTAACGCATTACTCGCCATTATGACGCGACTTTCAGACACCTGTGTTGCGTCACGGGCAGGACTTGAAGGGATAAACACTATGCAGCAAGGCGCTAATGCCGTGCTTGATGCGGGTGGGACAGGCACATTATTAGGTCGTCAGTTGCTTAACAAATTAGAGCAAGACCTATTGCGATTAAATGCCTCTCCTGGTGGTGCTGCCGATTTGTTGGCTGCGACCCTGTTTATAGACAGCCTGACTCACCAGACCAACCACTAATTTAGGAGTTTTTATGGATACGTTTCATATTGTTCGCCCTGCTCGTAAAGCCCCCATTAATCAAACCTTAGTGGGTTATGTTGGGTCAGGTGATTTAGAAGTCATGATTGATAACAGCGATCGTCCTCAAGCTGACATCTATATCCACTCTTCTAGCTCGGCGGGGGAGCAACGATGGCTCGCTCTTATCGAACGCATTGAAGCCAATCAGCCTTTACCAATGATGCGCATGGACATCCATGATTTTTCTGCAACACCGGGTGTGATTCGTTTACGTTTAGAACAAGCATTAGAGCAAGCCTTAACCAAGGAGGCATCTTATGAGTAACCCTCAAGACTCGAGATTAAACACTAATTTTGTTGAACAAGGTGCGAGAAAACGCATTGAGTACATATTGGACTCAGGTTCAATGCGAGAACTGGTTACACCATTCGACCGAGTTATTTCGCCTTGGTTAGAAGTACAAGGCATTGTGCCTCAGTTTGATGATGGCGTAGTGGTTGCTCGTGGTGCAATTGATGGCAAGTCTGTGATTGCTATCGCGATTGATGGCAGCTTTCAGGGTGGCAGTTTGGGTGAAGTAGCTGGGGCAAAAATAGCGGGCGTTCTTGAATTGGCCGTTGAAGCGAACCAAGCAGGAGAATCCATTGCCGCTGTATTAATGTTTGAAACCGGTGGTGTTCGTCTACAAGAAGCCAATTTAGGTTTGGCCGCGATTGCCGAGATTCAATCGGCCATTGTGGCGTTACGAAAACTACAACCTGTTGTGGCCTTGATTACGGGTCCCGTTGGTTGTTTTGGTGGCATGTCTATTACCGCAGGTCTGTGCAGCTATTTATTAATGACTCGTGAAGGTCGCCTTGGATTAAACGGCCCACAAGTTATTGAGCAAGAAGCTGGCGTGGGTGAATATGACTCTCGTGATCGCCCTTTTATCTGGGGTTTAACCGGAGGCGAGCAACGTTATACAACTGGTTTAGTTGACGACTTTTTTAGCTCAGATGTCATAGACGTTCGTCACAAAGTACAAGAGTACTTACGCAAAGGTGTACCAGATACTTTCCGCAGCGAAGCGATTCAGTCCTCTTTAAACAGACTAAAAAATGTAGATACGCAGCATCAAATTACCTCTGAAGCAGCACGTGAGATTTTCGCTAAGGGAGCATCATTATGAGCACTGAAGCAATCAAGACAGATACCGTAAAAACACACCGTGGTCGTGTTTGGTTTGATCTATTAGCAGACAATATGATGGTGCATGAAGGTGCCGTTCCCTCGGTGATGATTGCCAATGGCAACTTAGCGGAACGCCCATGCTCACTGATATTGGTTCAACCCGATAAAAATAACCTCTACCCAAGAGCCATTAATGGCGAGGTAGGACTTTTGGAAGGTTGGGCACTGGCGGATGCAATCCATAACATTGTTTCTAAAGACGCTGGAAGCGAACAAAAGTCAGCCATTATCGCCATTGTCGATGTACCTAGTCAGGCTTATGGACGAAGAGAAGAGGCACTTGGTATTCACCAAGCTCTCGCGGCGGCAGTGTCTGCTTATGCGCAAGCCAGACAAGCAGGCCATCCTGTTATTGCGCTACTCGTCGGCAAAGCCATGTCGGGGGCATTTTTGGCCCATGGCTATCAGGCCAATACGATTCTTGCCCTAAATGACGATGGCGTCATGGTGCATGCAATGGGTAAAGCCGCTGCAGCTCGAATTACCATGCGCTCTGAAGAGGAATTAGATCAACTAGCCAAAGCCATACCGCCAATGGCTTACGACCTTAAAAGCTTTGCAACGCTTGGGCTGATTGAACAATTTATTGATGTTAGCAGTGCCGACGCGCCTTCCTCTAAAGATATTGAGCTTGTGCAAACCCTATTAGCCGATGCGGTAGACAACCTTAAGGGTGACACGCAAATAACAAAGCGTTTACAAGGTGAGAATAGAGGTGCATCACGTCGAGTTCGTGAACTGCTTCGCTCGCAATGGAAAAAGGCTGAGCCAAGTTTATGATGTGGCTAGCGCACGATTTACTCTGGCTTGACCGCTTTTTGCTTGTTGCTGGTGCTGAAAAACCAGACCTACCTGATTGGGTAACAAGTGGAAATGGCCCAGTTGTCGTGCGCCGAGAGCGGGTTTCGATAGCAGGGCTTGTCGCAGTAGGTGTTCGCGGTGCTAACAAAAATGAGCGTTGTGCCGCTTATGCTCCTCTATCTGCGGTGCAATCGAGCTTAACGCCTTATGAAATAACAAGGGCACAAGCTTGGTTAGATCATCCAGATCGCTTCAAAGCGCCCGTTTTACAAGCATTGGAAACAGTCGCCCAAGTGCTCGACGGTCATAATTTAGAGTGGGGGATTACCGGAAGCCTTGGTTACGAGCTTGCAACTGGTGATAAGCAAATTCATGCAAAAAGTGATCTGGACTTAGTCATCAAGGCACCGAAGCCATTAAGCAAACCCTTTGCACGGGAGTTATTGAAAGAGCTTGGTGAATTACCATGTCGCTTAGACATTCAAATCGAAACAATGACCGGAGCAATGGCATTATCAGAATGGGCTGGAAAAAGTTCGACAGTGCTTATTAAGACGGAAAAAGGCCCATTTTTGGTCGCTAATCCTTGGGAAGGAGGTATGCAATTATGACTCAAGTATTTACCTTTCCAGGACAGGGGGCGCAGCGTGTTCATATGTTACAAAACTTACCAGATCATCCTGATGTAACCCTTATAAAACAACAGGCTAAGGATATCTTAGGCGTAAAACTAGACGCACTAGATTCAAAAGAAGCGCTTACTGATACAGTGAATGTGCAGCTTGCCCTATTAATTTGCGGAGTAGCATGGGGACGATATTTACAAAACATAGGAATAAAACCTGACTACGTTTTAGGTCTTTCTATCGGCGCTTACCCTGCAGCAGTGGTAGCGGGAAGTCTAGATTTTGACGATGCATTACGATTAGTAAAAGCTCGCGCCGATTCAATGAAGTCAGCTTATCCAACTGGCTATGGCATGCTGGCAATAACCGGAGCTGAGTTTAAACATGTGCAAGCCGCCGTTAACTCACTCCAGGAAAAGGGCGAAAACGTTTATCTGGCCAATCTTAATGGTGAATATCAGTTCGTTCTGGCTGGAGAAAAGAGAGTTTTAAAAATCGCTGCTGAGCAAGTTAGAAGTACGGGGGTTGGAGCCAGTGTTTTTTTAGATGTCACCGTACCCTCTCATTGCCCTTTATTAAGAGAGCAATCGGAAAAGCTTCTGGCCATGTTTCAGTCCATCACTTTAAAGACTCCAAACAGCCTATATGTCAGTGCTGCAAAAGCTCGAGTCTTACATAAGCCAGATGAGATAAAAAAAGATCTAGCTTTGAATATGTCGCATCAGCTGCATTGGCATGACAGCTGCCAAATGCTTAAAGAGAAAGGCGTAAATAGAGTTCTAGAAATGCCTCCAGGCAGCACTCTTACAGGTCTGTTCCGTAAGATTTTAAGCACTGGCGAATGTTACAACATTGAAAATTTAAATCTTAAGACTCTTTTATAACCACACCAAAATATTGCAGCAAATAAAAGGAGGTGAACGCCACCCAAGAAACCAGTGAACAGCATTTTCGTCCAAAAACAAAAACGATAAGAGTGGAGAGAAACATGATCATTTATGGTGTCGCGTTATTATCAATATGTACATTGGTAGGAATTAGTATAGGACAGATTTTAGGTAACTTAATGGGTCTTCCTGCGAATGTTGGTGGTGTAGGTATTGCCATGATTTTACTGATTATCACTGGCAGCTACCTCAATAAAAAAGGCTTTATCGATGCTAAAACAGAACAAGGCGTTGAGTTCTGGAGCGCAATATATATTCCCGTTGTTGTCGCTATGGCTGCAACACAAAACGTTCATGGTGCCTTAAGCGGCGGCCCAATGGCAATCCTTGCCGGTGTTATGGCGGTTGTTGTCGCATTTGCTTTGGTACCTGTTATTGATCGTATGGGAAACAGCGACAATACAGAATCGGCTCATTCCACTAAATCAACTAATAACCTATAAGGTGACTGTATGTTCGAATCTTTACTTTTAGTTAGCACGAAATACAGCTTAATCACTGGATTTGCCGTTATAGGTTTTACTATGTGGGTCTCGTATTGGCTTTCAGCTAAATTGACTCAAGGACGCATCCATGGATCGGCTATTGCCATTCTTCTGGGTTTAACAATGGCGTATTTTGGTGGCCTGTTTACTGGCGGCAATAAAGGCGTCGTGAACGTTCCTTTATTATCTGGTATCGGCTTACTAGGTGGCTCAATGTTGCGCGATTTCGCCATTGTCGCAACAGGCTTTGGTGTCAAAATTGATGAATTAAAACGCGCAGGAATGGCCGGTGTTAACGCCCTTATCGTCGGTATTCTTTCTTCTTTTATCGTTGGAGCTATCGTAGCTGTGATGTTTGGCTATACCGACGCCGTTAGCATAACCACCATTGGAGCAGGTGCAATTACTTATATTGTTGGACCGGTTACTGGTGCTGCAATTGGTGCTAGCTCAGAGGTGATTGCACTATCTATTGCTGCTGGTTTGGTGAAGTCCATACTCGTTATGGTAATGACCCCCTTTGTCGCACCACTGATTCGTCTTAATAACCCGAGAACCGCCATTATATTTGGTGGTCTGATGGGAACATCAAGTGGTGTTGCAGCAGGGCTTGCGGCGACTGATGCCAAGCTTGTCCCATATGGCTGTATTACTGCAGCCTTCTATACAGCTCTTGGTTGTCTTTTAGGACCTTCTATTTTATTTATCGCTGTAAGAACAATAATTCCTGGCTAGTTCAGTCGCCAAAAAGTAAAAAGCCAAGGCATTTTCTGCCTTGGCTTTTTACTTAGATACTTTCTTTTGTACATTACGCCGTCATGAACGGATAATCCGTATACCCTTCTGCGCCAGAGGTATAGAAGGTATTTGGATTTGGTTCATTCAAAGCAGCGCCTGCCTTGACTCGCTCTACAAAATCTGGATTCGCTAAAATCCCCTTGCCAAAGGCAACACTGTCAGCCTGACCGTCTGCAAGCACTTGATTAGCTTCTTCTGGTGTGTATCCCATATTCACCATTAAATGGCCTTGGTAGGTTTCACGAGCCACTGCGACCACATCAGCTTGTTGAATACCAAAGAAATCAGCACGCATTAGGTGCAAATACGCCAAATTAAAACGGTTTAAATGCTCGCACAAGAAACGAGTCCACTCCACAGGATCACTTTCTGTCATACTTTGAAAACTATTAAGCGGAGACAGACGCAGACCAACACGATCACTGCCTAAGACGTCTGTTACCGCCTCAATCACTTCCGTTAAAAAACGAGCACGGTTTTCCAATGAGCCACCGTATTCATCGGTGCGCTGGTTAGAGCTTTCACGTAAGAACTGATCAATTAAGTAACCATTGGCACCGTGAATCTCCACACCATCAAAGCCGGCTTCTTTGGCATTGATCGCCGCTTGACGGAAATCACCTACAATGTCTTTGATTTCAGCAACGGTTAATGCACGAGGAACTGTGTATGGTTTTTTACCTTCTGGTGTATGAGTTTCACCATCAATCGCTATCGCGCTTGCCGACACCGCTTCTTTGCCGTCATTCAATAATGGATGCGCCGCACGGCCAGCATGCCAAATTTGCATGAAGATACGACCGCCAGCTTTATGAACCGCATCTGTGGTTAACTTCCAACCTTCAATCTGCTCGGCAGAATACACACCAGGGTCATCGCCAAACGCCGATGTGCCTTCAGTAACCATGGTACATTCTGTAATCAACAACCCCGTGCTGGCGCGTTGAGCATAATACTCTGCCATCAAGGCATTTGGCTGATGACCCGGTGCACGTGTGCGAGTCAAAGGTGCCATAATAAAACGATTAGGTAACTCTAGGTTTCCCACTTTTACTGAGCTAAACAGATTTTTTACAGTGCTTGTCATTATGAACTCCAAAATAAGTTTCGGTCTTGATACCAAAGATAAACACTACATATGGCAGTTATTTTAAAATACAATCGCGTGCACTTTCTTTACTGAATATAGTACAAAAAATACTCTTTTTAAGACCTTGCAGGTCCTCTGTCGACGGTCTATATTGCCAGCACTGGGCGATGTATTTATCGTCTTTCTTTTTTCATATCCAACACTTATGTGTAAGGCAATTCACCGCAATGACATCTGATTCCAGCAGGCCAGTCGCTCCTTTTGGCACCTTACTAGGTATCGCTCCTGGGAATGTGCCAGTGTATTCATCTGATTATGATTCAGCCGATGATAACGAGTTACCCAATCGCCATGCCTACCGCAGTTATGTGGACGGTATTTTTATGGGATACAAATGGCAGTGTGTGGAGTTTGCTCGGCGCTGGTTGTATCTAAACAAAGGCTACATCTTTGATGACGTCGCCATGGCTTATGATATTTTTCGCCTTACCTCGGCACGTTTAATCGCCGATGAAAGCCGCTTACCATTGAAATCATTTCGTAATGGTTCATTACGTCACCCTGAAGTGGGGCTCTCTGCTTATTTGGAGCGAAGGCGGCGAATTTGAAATCACAGGCCATGTGGCGATTGTGACCAAAGTCTTACCAGACCGCTTATACTTGGTCGAACAAAACGTCGGCCACCAAGTTTGGCCAGAAGGCCAAGATTACTCCCGCGTGTTAGATGCCAGAATCAGTAAAGATGGCGGTTATTGGCTACGCTGCTCTTATGGTGACGCTTCCATTTTAGGCTGGGTAATCCAAACCGATGACGACCTGCATGCCGAAAATATTGAAGCTCGATGATCCGGCTTTATTTAATTTACAAATACGTCATGTACCCAACAAAGGCCAGGCTTCCCGTGCTTGGTTAAATATCGCCAATCCTGCAGAAGAAGCCTTTGTCGATATGATGGGCGGTCACAAACTCGCCAGCCGACCGGAAGACGACTATAAGTATATGGTCATCACCGAAACCGCTGAGCGTGAACTCAAACGCGCCACCAACGAATTACACGCCTTGTTTATGCACGCCACAGATTATGTGCTGCAAAACGAAGATCTATTATCCAGCTTTAATATTCCATCTGCTTTATGGCCTAAAATTCATCAGTCTTGGGACAACCGTCGTAACCAGATGATCACTGGGCGGTTTGATTTTAGCCTCTCAGCAAAGGGCATTAAGGTTTACGAATACAACTGTGACTCTGCTTCTTGTTATATGGAGGCTGGCATTATTCAAGAAAAGTGGGCCGAACACTATGGTGCAACGGAAGGCGAAGGTTCGGCAACTGAATTGGTCGACGAACTTATTGAAGCGTGGAGCAACAGTGCTGTCAAAGGCGTGATTCACATCATGCAAGACACGGATCTTGAAGAGAATTACCACGCACTGTTTATGAAACGCACCATGGAAAAAGCCGGACTGAACTGCAAAGTTATTAAAGGCGTCAGCAGTTTACGATGGGATCAAGATGGTGACGTAGTAGACGCGGATGGCATCAAAATTCGTTGGGTATGGAAAACCTGGGCATGGGAAACCGCGCTCGATCAAATCCGTGCCGAATGCGATGATGATGAACAGCGTCTACGCGACTATCAAACGGATATGCCGCGCAGCGAAGCACCGCGTTTAGTCGATGTATTATTGCGTAAGGACGTGATGGTTTATGAGCCACTTTGGACACTTATTCCCAGCAATAAGGCGATTTTACCCGTTTTATGGATGCTTTTTCCCGATCACCCGTATTTATTAGAATCGTCCTTTGAATTGAGTGATGCACTAAAAACTAACGGTTACGTGAGTAAGCCTATCGCTGGGCGCTGCGGTTTTAACATCAGTCTCTATGACGGCAAAGACGCCTTGATGGAAGAAACCGCTGGGCGTTTTTCTCATCAAGATCAAATCTTTCAAGCCCTGTGGAAACTCCCAGACATTGAAGGCTATCGCTCACAAGTGTGTACTTTCTCAGTAGCAGGACATTACGCTGGCAGTTGTTTGCGCGTTGATCCTAGCTTGGTCATTACTAAAGACAGTGATTTGATGACCCTACGCGTCATTGAATAACCTCTAAAATTATTGCTTTATAAACCTATCACAGCCTTTGCCTCTAGCCAGCAGGCAAAGGCTTTTTTGTTCTAAACCCTCTTATACTCATTCGATTTTCTGAGCTTGAACGCTATTTCATCAATTTTTTATTGACTACACATCCATCAGCTCTTAGATTATTAAAAAAATATAACACGTGTAACATTATTATGATTGCTAGAATGGTTCACCAAACCGAAGCCACTCGGGACAAAATCATCAGCATCGCCGAAGCACTTTTTATTGAAAATGGCTTTGCTGATACGCAAATGAAAGACATTGCCACAGCCACTGGCATGAGCCGTAACACCTTATATCGCTATTACCAAGATAAATACGATTTGGGCTTCGCCATACTTGTAGTGGTGCTGACTCGTAAGATCGATGTTTATGAAGGCATTATAGAAAAAATCAAAGCTCGCCATTATTCCAACATTCGCGAGGGTCTTGGCGTGTTAATGCAAGCCTATTCGGATCATCAATATGAAGACGATGATCGTTTTATTGCCGAATTTGATGGCTACTATGCTGGATCACGTATACCAACCGAATTCCGTGAAAAACTGACACAATTATTACCAGAAACGGTCAGCCAATCCCTCTCTGACATTGTTGCCTTAGGACAAGCCGAAGGCTGTATTCGAACCGATATTCCAGCCGCTTATTTAGCGGTAACGCTATTTAATGCCGTCCCCACTTTTTTCCGCCGCATGTTGCTGCGCAAAGATGCCTTAATGGAAATTGAACAAGATGCCATTCCGCAACTCACCCCGGTGTTAATTCAATTACTACTCGATGGTATGAAGCCGTCACCACAAACTTAAAAAGGATGCAATGATGAGTAATACAAAAATAAAACAACTCTTAACCGAACTCACCCTAGAAGAAAAAGCCATGCTCTGTACCGGCAAGGATTTTTGGAACCTCCACGGTATTGAGCGCTTAGACTTACCCTCCATCATGGTAACGGACGGGCCTCATGGCTTACGAAAACAAGCTGGCGAAGGCGATCATGTCGGCCTAAACGCCGCAGTCAAAGCTACCTGCTTTCCAACTGCATCAGGACTGGCGGCCTCTTGGAATACCAAGCTGATTGAAGAAATGGGCAAAGCTTTAGGCAAAGAATGCCGTACTGAAGATGTGTCGGTCTTGCTCGGTCCTGGCACTAACATTAAACGTAACCCATTGGGTGGTCGTAACTTCGAATATTTCTCCGAAGACCCATTGCTTGCTGGTGACATGTCTGCCGCCTGGATCAAAGGCGTACAAAGCCAAGGCGTAGGTACCAGTTTAAAACATTTCGCGGTCAACAATCACGAGCACTGTCGCATGACCGTCGATGCCATCGTCGATCAAAGAACCTTGCGTGAAATCTATCTCCCCGCTTTTGAGAGAGCGGTTCAACAAACCCAACCTTGGACTGTGATGTGTTCCTACAACAAGGTTAATGGCACATACGCGGCAGAACACAAACAATTGCTTGATGACATTTTGGTCAAAGAATGGGGCTTTGAAGGCATTATCGTCACCGATTGGGGCGCAAATAACGACCGTGTAGAAGGGGTGAAAAACGGTCAACACTTAGAAATGCCAAGCTCTGGCGACATGAACACGAAAAAGATTATCGCCGCTGTCGAGAACGGCCAGCTAACAATGGCAGAGTTAGATAAATCCGTCGCTCGCGTATTAGAACTGATTCTGAAATCACAAGTGTCGTTAGAAAGCAATAAAGTTACAGCAGACCTAACCGCTCACCACGAACTGGCTGCCCGGATCGCAGAAGAAACCTGCGTGCTATTAAAGAATGACGGTTTATTGCCTGTTGCCGTAGGAAAAAAGGTTGCGGTCATTGGCGCATTAGCCAACAACACTCGTTACCAAGGTGCTGGCAGCTCCAAGATTAATCCATTTAAATTAGAACAGCCTCTAGATGAAATCAAAAAGCAATTTGGTCCTGATAACGTCACTTACACGGCGGGTTATCACCTAAATGATGCTGAAGATAGCGCTGAAATTACCAAGGCGGTTGAGCTAGCAAAGCAAGCCGATGTGGTCTTTTTATTTGCAGGCCTGACACCAAAATACGAATCCGAAGGCTTCGATCGCCAGCATTTGAATCTGCCACAAGTGCAACTAGATCTGATTGCGGCACTTGGCGAACAACTTAGTAAAACAGTGGTCGTTTTACAAAATGGCGCACCAGTCGTGCTTCCGTTTGTAGAAAAAGTTCCCGCCGTTTTGGAAGCTTATCTAGGCGGGCAAGCTGGCGCATCTGCGGTTGCTAAAGTACTGTCTGGTGAAGTAAACCCAAGCGGAAAATTAGCCGAAACCTTCCGGCAAATTTAGAGGATGTGCCAAAGCCAGCCGTATTTCCCTGGTACTACCAAGCAAGTTCAATACCGTGAAGCTATTTGGGTTGGCTATCGCTATTTCGATACCACCAATACGAAAACGCTTTTTCCGTTTGGTCATGGCTTATCCTACACCAATTTCACTTACTATCATTTAACCTTACTAAGTGGCGATAAATCGCCCTTTGATGAAAGCGCTTCCATCAAGCTACAAATCACTATTACCAATACAGGAAACAGAGCAGGTGCCGAAGTAGTACAGTGCTATGTGGGTCAAAAATCCCCTTCTCAACCTCGACCAGCTAAAGAATTAAAAGCATTCGAGAAGGTTTTCTTGGAGCCTGGTGAAAGCAAAGAAGTCGTATTTGAACTGGACTATCGCGCTTTCGCTTATTGGCATAAAAATAAAGCCACTTGGGTTGCAGAAAGCGGTGAATATCAGATTCATATTGGTTCTTCCGTTGAAGATATTCGAGACACTGCGTCTATTGCCCTAGATACAGGAATCACAGCAGAGCAACCAAATTCCGCTTTGGCCACGTACTTTACTCCAGCTAAACGCGACTTTAATGATGCGGCTTTTAGCGCTCTATTAGGTTACGACATTCCAACACCAACACCCATCACACCTTACACAGTAAATTCAACCTTGGGCGACATCGCTAATGAACCACTGGGCAAGCCACTTTTCGACAGCATGCTGTCAGTGTTTACAAAAATGATGGGGGAGACCTAAATGATTCTGCAGCAGAAGCAGATAAATTGATGGCTGAATCCATGGTGGCGGATATGCCTTTGCGAAACTTACCCATATTCAACAGCCAACAATATTCTGAAATAGAAATATTACAGCTGCTTACGGCATTGAATAACAAAGAGTGATGGATGGAAAATAGCCCCCAGCACGAGGGAAGAGCAATATCATCAGAAAAGGGAGTAACCAACGATATTGCTCTTATCTTTAACTACACGTTAGAAACCGTAGTTAAAACGAACTCGTGCTGCGGTAGTTTTATCATTATCACCAGCGGCTACATCATCCGCCGTTGAATAAGAGCCTGCGAAAGTCACTGTCGCATTTTCAATGTCTAACACTGGTACAGTGTAAGCAATATAAGTGGTCACTAGAGATGGATCCGTTGCGCCATCATCAACACTAGACGCAATCACACCCAAACCAAAGTTTCCGTACACCATGTTGGCAACAAATGAAGAGATTTTCTTATCTGTGTTATCGTCTTTGCTGAACGCAGCAGCAAGGTTAACGTTTGCCGCAGCCACATCAAAGTTCGCTGTCACACCATAACCAGATAGATCAACATTAGTACCACCAACTTGGTCGTACTTAACACTTTCAAAACCCGCACTGATAGTTGCGGCATCCGTAACAAATGTGACAGAAGGACGCACACCAGAAATCGCAGTGGTGTCATCACCATTACCAACTACTGAAGAATCACCAGAATCGCCATCACCGTAAATAGTATCCACTTCAAATTTTACCATTTCACTGGCTTTATAATGGAACGCAATCTGGCCGCCGCCGTCACCTACGCGACCACGTACTTTATTGGCCTGATAAACATAATCATCACTAACATGAACAATCAAAGTATCTTTCGCTAACGGAAATAAGTTAATCGCTTCAAAACGGCCAAGTTGGAAGTCCCATGTGCCATTACCTAGTTGGATAAAGGCATCATCAACCGTTGCCTCTCCATCAGTATTCAATAGCACAGTACCTTTACCAGCAAAAAAGTTATCGCCAGACGTATGCTTGCTGTAAGCGTTTAGTTCAACTCGACCATTCTGGTCATAGGTTGTATCACCTGTCGCTTTATCGACAGCGTCGGTATTTAACTCGAAGTTGGCATCAAAGACAGGAGCCGCTTGAACAGCACTTACAGATAGGATGCTGCTAACAATAGCAGTAGCTAGAATAGTTTTTTTCATGATTTCAGACCTAATTGTATGTTGTTTTTATAATAAATAGACTTCAACAAAAACGTGTGTTTTCACTATTAATAATACATTTCAGTAACTTTATTACAACAATCAGACAAAGATAATTATTCTTATTTTTTACTTAATTTTTTAAAGCTGAAAAATTAACCAGTAAATATCTGATATATATAGAAATTAATTTATATGAAAATATTTACAATTTGAGATATCTTAATGAATAAGCAAAAAATGAAGAAGAAATGATACTTTATGTTTTTTTGTTACTTAGTTATGAAATTTTAAAACATCCACACATCATCAGCACCATGCCAACCTGAGCACAGATACAGAGTTCAACAAGTCTGAGCCACCAAAAGCCTCTGCTTTTTGTTGCCAATGCCACTAACTAGACAATAACAAAGTGCTACACTAGCGCTCTTTATTTACACCTTTAATATTAGCGAGACAGCCATGAGCTTTGCGTCTTTAGGACTTCATCAAGACATTTTAAATCAGGTCAACGAGCTGGGTTATACCACACCAACCCCGATTCAATGTGCCGCTATTCCGGTCGTTTTAATGGGCAAAGATGTCATGGCTGGCGCACAAACGGGTACTGGAAAAACAGCCGCTTTTGCTTTGCCTCTTCTGCATCGCATTCAACACAATAAAAGTACAAATCAAGCCCAATGCATCCAAGTTCTGGTGTTGACACCTACCCGCGAACTAGCGCAGCAAGTTCACGCTAGTTTTGTCAAATACGGTCAAAATTTATCCATCCGTTCGGTTGTTGCTTACGGTGGTGCAAGCCTCAACGTACAGGTAGATGCCTTGCAGCAAGGTTGCGATGTACTAGTTGCGACACCAGGACGCTTACTTGAATTGATTATGAAAAAACTGATTAATGTCAGTGCATTACAAACATTGGTTTTAGATGAAGCAGACAGAATGTTGGACATGGGCTTTATCATCGATATCCAAAGGATATTAAAAAATTTGCCACAGACACGACAGACACTGTTCTTTTCCGCAACCTTTAATGACGACATCTTTGCTCTCAGTAAAACCTTATTAAAAGAGCCACAGCTGATCGAAGTCGATAGCCGTAATACCACGGCAACACAAGTAGAACAACGTATCTATGCCGTTGATAAAAAGCGAAAAAGCGCCCTGCTGTCTTTTCTTATCGGTTCTAAAAATTGGCAGCAGGTACTCATTTTTACCCGCACTAAACAGGGCGCGGATGAACTTGCCAACGAAATGCAAAAGGACGGTATTGCGACTCAGTCCTTTCATGGAGACAAATCTCAAGGCGCTAGAGAACGTGTATTAGCCGACTTTAAAGCAGGCAAGGTGAGAGGCTCTTATCGCAACCGACGTTGCAGCAAGAGGCATAGACATAGATCAATTACAGTATGTGATCAATCATGAGCTCCCTTATAACGCTGAAGATTATATTCACCGTATAGGACGTACAGGGCGTGCTGGCACAACGGGCCTAGCGATTTCTTTGGTCAGCGAAGCGGAACGCTATTTACTAGCGGATATTGAAAAACTAGTGGGTGAAAATTTTGTACCGCAATGGTTACCAGGTTTTGAACCCGACTTGACCAAAACAATAGACGCACCTAAAAAGCGCCAACCATCAAAAAAAGAATTAAGGGCCAAGGCGTTAGGACTGACCTCTTCTAAAAATAAAAAGCCCAAAAGAAAACATTAGACAGAAATGAATTCACTCTTATAATCTGGCTATCTCATGCTCAAATAGACGTGGATAAAAACCATTTACAACGCTCGCTTTGAAAGGAAATCAAATGTTCACCACGATTAAATCTCGTCTATTATCCACAGTCCTTTTGCTCAGCGCCTTAGCCAGTGTTAGCTACACTTTCCATCTTTATGATGTGCGAAAAACCGATCTGTATGACCAAATAGACAGTAATCTTGTATTTGCAGCACAAGTTGCCAGACAATTAATTGACGACAACGTATATGATGATGCATTCAACGGAAATTTTTCCAAAGCTGAGTCAGATGCTCTGCAATTAAAAGCCTACAACATACTGCAATCATCAGACATAAAATACATGTACACCATGATTAAACCGTCTGATAAAGTGCTCTTTGTACTCGACACGCCAGAGCAAGAAGATGTCGAAAAAAACATTCCGCTCTCCTCTAGCGACTTACGATGAACCAAGTGATAAGTTAGTCAACGCTTTCTCAAAAAACAATGCCACGCCTATTTTTGATGAATATACCGATGAATGGGGTACCTTCCGGTCAGTATTCATCCCCTACACAACCCGCTCAGGTAAAACATTTGTGGTGGGTGTAGATACTCCTATTTCTACTATTCAAACAGAACTAAACGCCACGTTATTGGTTTCCAGTATTATTGGATTAATTATATTTTTACTCTCTTCGATTATTATCTTCTGGCTGATCTCTCGCATACTCAAACCATTGGCAGAAGCGCAGGCATTAATGCGCACTATAGCAACAACACGCAACCTTACACTACGCACGAAAACCAGCCCAGATGAGATCGGACTACTTTTACAAGACTTCAATCATCTCATTACCGAATTCCAATCAACCCTATCTATATCGACACAGTCGGCAATCGAAAACTCTGCCGTGTCTTCTCAACTACAAGGCAGCAGTAAAGAAATCCGTGTCGCCGCACAAAAAATCGCCCATGCCGTTGATGAAGTTCGCCTACATGCCACATCTACTTGCGATCTACTTGCTTCTTCCGATGAAGAGCTAACCTTAACCGTGGAAGACACTCAAAAAGCAAGCCGCTCTCTTGAAAAAGGACAACATGCTTTTAGTAAGGTAACAGACATTATCAATAGTACAGCAGAATCCCAATCAAGACTTTCTGACGAGTTGAACACGCTTTCACGCAAAGCTGAGGATGTGAATAATATTCTTTCCGCTATTAGCGGCATAGCAGATCAAACCAATCTATTAGCATTAAATGCCGCGATTGAAGCCGCCCGGGCGGGCGAAGAAGGTCGAGGCTTTGCTGTCGTCGCCGATGAAGTTCGACAACTTGCAATTCGAACACAAAGTAGCCTGAATGAAACCAGTACCGCCATTGCTAACATTGTTTCAGCAATAAGCAATGTCGCAGAGAAAATGAAAGACAGTGAAGGCCAATTCAAGCAATTGCTTTCTGAGTCATCTCAAGCAATGCAAAGCATTACAGACAGCTCAACCACCATGTTGGATACACGTCATAAAGTACAGCACACCTCTGGCAACGTGGCTAAAGTACTCATGGATATTCGTCAAGTACTATCACTCGTATCCAATGTTGAAAATCAAGCCGCCCACAATAGGAACAGCACAGAAGAAATTGCAGACGCCGCTGATAGGCTGCAAGTATCGACTGTGTCGCTAAAAAATGAATTAAATCGATTTATTGCCTAGTCAATTTTCTTGGTTCTAACACAAAAAAGCCTCAGGGGTTTCACCGGCGGCTTTCATCTCTTTATACTAGATAATCTTACTTTACCGATCCAATTGCTCACAACTGGATAAAAGCCTTATATACTAGCCCTATGTTTTATTCTCGGCGCTCAAACCATGCAGTCTTTGTACGATAACCACAACAAGCATTTAAACGCATCCTCAGTATCGCCTAGGTTATTCCGTCACTTACTTATCATTGCTATGGTTGGTTTTAGTACAATTTGGGCAATTGATGTGTCAAGTGGACTCATTTCATCGTTTGATGCACGAGCATATCCCATTTGTCTTATCGCATTTGCTCTTATGTATGCATTGAGCATCATCACCAAACTTAACCATCAATGCCTGCATTTCATGACGTATTTTATCGTGGCAGGATACTTAACCAGCTCGAGTATGTGGCACCATGCCGCCCCAAATGGCCAGTTCTCAAATGCAGCCCAATGGTTAGGACTAAACTATGTCATTGCCTACCTTTTTCTAGAAGTTAAAAAGGCCGCACCGACTACCATCATCGTCTTTACTGTCACTATCATTGGTCATTTTGCGGTTCTCATACAACAACAGTCGTTTAGTGACACTCTGGGAGTCGTACTTAATATCGCCATAGCTCACCTTATCTACATTTTTCTGTTATGGACTGTCATTCGACTGAGGATTAAAACAGACAAAGCCGCAGCTCGGGCCGATATGCTTGAAAACTACGCTTATGTAGACTTGCTCACACGTATTCTCAACCGTAGAGGACTCGAGAAGGTATTCTCTGAGCTACGTTTAGACACTGAGGAGCAGAAACAAAACTACGCCATACTGATCATCGACATCGACTATTTTAAGCAAGTCAATGACACCTACGGCCACGTAATTGGTGACAAAGTACTTAGTCACATCGCCGCCAAGCTGAGTCGCGTCATTCATCCTAATGATTTACTAGGCCGGTGGGGGGGTGAGGAATTCCTTGTTTTGACATTAAACCGAACCCCTCAGCAAGTCATGACCTTGGCCGAAAATGTAAGAGCGGGAGTAAGCCACCTTATTATTGATGACATAACCGGTATTACCGTCAGCATTGGTATTGCCTATTCAAATGAGGCCCATTCCAATCACGATGTCTTCAAAATCGCCGATAAACGCCTCTATGCGGCCAAACAAGCAGGTCGAAATATCATCCGTGCAAATGACTAACAAAAACCATTCTATATTGTCGTAAGCAAAGGCATATCACCCATGTTATTTCGAATTTGACTCAATCATCTCGCGCTTTGTGCGCCGATCCACCCCCAACTTCACTGATTTCACGCTCATCACACGTCACAACCGACTTTCATTTCGCCATATCACCAAGCTTCCTTTGCTCTACCTCGTCCTACCAAAGCTGATCCCTATCCCTTTCTATGCATCCTCTTTGCTCAACACTTTTTTGTCCATCCCATTAACATCCAGCCGTTAGAAGATGAATAAAAAATAAACAAATCAACTGTAAAATTATTGTAAGGTTACACAAATCCACGTACTATTTACGAAACATACTACACAGTAATAATCAATATATTCGAATGCTCTAATAACAAAAAAGGAATGAATAAATATGATTAAAGGCGATACTGAATTTCTGGAAGCAAGATCGGAAAGAGAATGCGCTTTTTACACTGATTATTTACTAAGTAATATTCGAAGTGCCTCGCTGAAAAACTTACGGGGGAATACACATGCCGAACGCGTCAAAAAGCTCAATGAAGAGCTAGACAATTTAGTACAAAGAAATCGAGCGCCTAAAAATTTCGCCACGCAAATGCGCTCCGCCTTCAGAGCAACCCAACTTCCCTCAAGTTACTTTCGTTGGATTGATAAAAAAGACGAACGATTATGCAATTGGATTTGGTGTTACTTAAAAAGCTACACAAAAAAGAGAGAGGCCAACCAAGAGCAGGGAGCGATTCAAAAAAACACATATTTATTACTGTCAGAGAAAGCCTTTTCAACAGAAAGAGATAACGTCTCGGACAGACTAGTCGATATTTTAAATGCCTTTTACGATGGCGAAGCGGATGCCCAGCAACAGCAAGATTTACTCGAAGACTTAAAAGCCAAATGGCAGGATATTCGTTTCAACGAAACCATCATTCAGTGGCTTGAAGACAACAATCCAACTCAATGGGCTTGGGCATGGTCCTACCTACAAAACATCACTCAAAGACCTTTAGAACAAGCCTGGATTCCCACCTCTAATACAGAAAAAAGCCGCGGTTATTGCTACTATCGATTTATCTGATAACGTAGACCGTAAAGCACTCGTCATTGATAAAATGAAGAAGGCATGGAGTCAGAAAAAATTCCGTGAAAAATCGAGTGGCAAAAACCCTACAGCATCAGCATGACGCTTAATACCAAACAAAAGCTCAATGCCTTAGCTGAAGAAAAAAACATGAAAATCAATGAAATGATTGAGTATTTGGTGAGGAATGAATATAAAAAACGCGATTCTGACGAATAACCTGGTTCACTTTAGAGTGGAAAAACTGTCACTATGTCTGTGATAGGGCTATTTTTAACTGAGTATTGGCAAGCACCACAGTCATTCTCTGGTTGTTTCATTTATCATCAAATCACTGTATAACGAGCCGCATGAAAATCCCAAAAAGAATACAACCCCTCATCGAAGATGGTTTAGTAGACGAAGTTCTTCGACAATTAATGAGCGGAAAAGAAGCCACCGTCTACGTCGTTCGCTGTGGATCAGAGATCCGTTGCGCGAAAGTCTATAAAGAAGCGAGTAAACGCAGCTTCAAACAAGCGGTGCAATATAGAGAAGGCAGAAAGGTTCGCAATAGCCGCCGCTCTCGTGCAATGGAAAAAGGCTCTAAGTTTGGCCGCGACGAGCAAGAAAGTCTTTGGCAAAGTGCTGAAGTCGATGCCTTGTTTCGTTTGGCTGATGCGGGGGTTCGCGTACCCGTGCCTTATGGCTGTTTTGACGGCGTATTATTAATGGAGCTTGTAACCGATGACAGCGGTGAAGTAGCGCCGCGCCTCAATGATGTCGTACTGACAGAAGAACAAGCTAGGCGAGACCATGACACCATTATTCGCGATATCGTACGTATGCTATGTGCGGGCTTAGTACACGGAGATTTGTCAGAGTTCAATGTGCTTGTCGATTCCCATGGCCCTGTTATTATCGACCTTCCTCAAGCCATTGATGCAGCCGCCAATAACAATGCCGAGTGGATGTTAGAGCGTGACGTTAACAATATGCGAAATTATTACGGCATATACGCACCTGACTTGCTGGAAACAAAATACGCCAAAGAAATTTGGGCATTGTTCGAAGCTGGCAAGCTAACGCCTGATACAGAACTTACTGGCGAGTTCGAAGAGCCTACTGAGGCCGCCGATGTTGACTCTGTATTACAAGAAATTAAAGACGCTTTTGAAGAAGAACAAGATCGATTGGCGCGTATTAACAGCAGCAATGATGACGATTAAATCTCAGCGCATTTAAGATACAGTTTTCACTTTTCGCTTAAAAGAGCAACAGCCATGGCTTTTGCTCTTTTGGCGGCGTCTAAGTCGCCCGCAACATAAGCTTGAGAAATAGCCCCTTCCTTTAAGACACTGATGCTCTGTGCTAACTCAGCCGATGACAGCTGAGCGCTATGACCAACAAGGTTTGCCTGTATAAACGCGGTTATATTGTGTTTATGGCGCTGACATAAGCCATTCACCATATGATCTGAAAACTCGCCATTCGCTTTCATGAAAAAACAGCCTTTAAAAGGTAATAACACCTCAACCCTGTCATGAAACCAGTCATCAAGCGCATCAAATAGCGCTAACACTGCCATTTTTCCCTCTCCAGCGGCCATCATTCTTGAGGTGAGCCAATCCATAAAAACCTGATCTCGATACATTAATACCGCTTCAAGTAAGGCGTCTTTGCTCGCAAAGTGATGATATAGGGTTTTCTTCGCCACTCCAGTTTCTTGCAGAATGCGATTTATACCAACAGCATGAATGCCATGTTCATAAAAAAGCTTAAACGCGGCGTGTATCAATGAATCTGGCTTAGTCATCTTACTCCCCCTGTGATAAAAGAATATTGACATAAGTAAACCGATCTGTCTACCATTATGGAGACAAGTCGGTCTACTCATATTATTTCAAGGACTCTTATTATGTTATTGCGTTTATGTCGCTCTTTTCATCAATCCCGTTTTTTCATTATTAGTCTCGCAGGTGTTGGTGCTGCTTTGTGTATCTTCATGCTTGCTCAGGGTGAAAAGATTGCTCCAGCCTATCTTGGTATCATGGCGCCTTTTGGCGCGACTATGGTGATTTTATTTGCTTTGCCTAAAAGCCCTTTGGCACAGCCAAAAAATATCCTTGGTGGTCACTTACTAACCAGCCTCATTGGTTTACTAACCTTGCATTTTTGGGAGGTGACACCGCTCAGTATGGCCGTCAGTGTTGGCGTAGGTGTTTCTTTGATGATGCTAACAAATACCCTGCATCCACCAGCTGGCGCGAATCCTATCCTAATAGCGTCGCTTAATGTGTCTTGGGGATTTCTCTTTACCCCCGTGCTATCAGGTTGTTTGTTAATTATTGTCTTCGGCTGGCTCTACCACAATTGGATTTCACGTGTTGGTTATTCGATCTCTGTAAAGTCTTTCAGCAAATAACAAGGTCAAATATCAATGTGCGTTTCTGGTACACTGCACCACTTTTTTTCACCATTGACGCTTTTTTAACCAAAGTTTTCATGTATAATCGCGCTCCGCATTTGACCACAAGGTCAAATGCGGCATTATCAAAAAGCCAAAAGTTCGTTTTACCAATCCGAGCTTTTTAATTTGGGTTCCCTCACCCCAATCAAACGAAAAAGGTCACAATATGAATACGTTTACGCCTGCACAGCAAGATAAAGCATTATGCTATCTTGCTCTATTTCACTTACTGATCATTGCCTCTAGCAATTATTTGGTCCAAATTCCCTTCACCATTTTAGGGTTTCATACCACTTGGGGCGCCTTTACCTTCCCTTTTATCTTTTTAGCCACCGACCTGACTGTGCGTATTTTTGGCGCACCTTTAGCACGTAAAATCATTTTCTTGGTGATGATTCCATCTCTGATTGTGTCTTATGTTTTATCCGTTTTATTTGCTCAAGGCGAGTTTCAAGGTTTTGCGGCATTAGGAACATACAACACTTTTGTTGGACGCATTGCGATTGCCAGTCTGATGGCGTATTTACTAGGTCAAGCACTGGATATTCAGGTGTTCAATCGACTCCGCCAACTCAAACAATGGTGGGTTGCACCAGCAGCTTCCACTCTATTCGGTAATGGCTTAGACACCTTGGCTTTCTTTGGCATTGCCTTCTATCAAAGCCCTGATCCTTTTATGGCGCAACATTGGCAAGCCATAGCACTGGCAGATTTCGGCTTTAAAATCATTATCAGCTTAGGGTTATTTATCCCCTTGTACGGCGTATTGTTGAATTATCTGATTAAAAAAATCACACACATTCAGCACACCACAACGCGATTAAATAAAGAAGCTCGCGCTTAAAAGCACGGCCCAAAAAGCAAAAAACGCGGATTAGGTCACTCCTATCCGCGTTCTTTTTATGCCAAAAATCCTATTTAGAGCGCACTGATATTATTTTTTAGGATTCCAAGCAGAGGCTGCACTGAAAAACGCCATGGTTTCTTGCTCCGCTATGTCCATTTCCGCTTGTGGAAAATAACTTAACTTAACAATCACAGTGCGAGTATCAGGGTCGACATAGATATACTGTCCTTGCAATCCTATTGCTGAATAGGCCGTGGTATTTGGTCGAGTCCACCATTGGTATCCGTAGCCGCCAAGCTTAGGATCTTCTTTCATAAATGGCTCTGTCGACATTTTCACCCACTCAGGTGAGATAATTTGCTTACCATTAATGCGACCATTATTCAGCATCATTGAACCCACTCGAGCAAAATCTCGCATAGTGGCGCTGTAGCCTGCACCAGTAAATTCGCGACCCACTCCAGGCTCACCATCCATAATAAAGAAACCATCTGCTTGTGCTCCTAATGGTTCCCATAAATGTTGCGCCATATAAGCAGACACATTACTACCGCCGCTAACTCGCTCCAATAACAAGCCTAATACCGCCGTATCAATGGTTTTATATTCCTGTACGGTGCCTGGTTCATGCAAACGCTCTATGGTTTTTGCAGGCTCAACAAAACGCGCCACGTTTTTTACTAAGGCTAAAATATGATTACGAGCCGCAATACCAGGGTTGGCAAAGTCATAACGCTCTTCATATTTTACGCCAGAACTCATAGACAACACTTGACGAATCGTCACGCCTTTATAGGCGCCTTTTGATAGTTCTGGAAGATAGAGAGTAATGTCTTCATCTAATGATTTAATACGACCTTCTTCAAGAGCAATCCCAACCAAAATCGACACCAACGATTTCGTCATAGACCACGCCATAAAACGTGTATCTTGATTGGTATTATTACGATAATTCTCATAAACAATCTTATCATCTTTCATAATCAGCAAGCCGTTAGTGAAAGTACGATCAAGAAATTGCTCAGGTTGATAACTTACACCTTCAAATTGATAAGAAAAATCAAGCAGATGATCGTCACGCATTAAAGGCGAAATGGCACCTGAACGGGCAACATGGCGAGTGGTAAACAATTGATCCATCGAGCGAAATGTTAAAGTATTCACACCGCCATCTAACATCGCCCAACGTAAATTTTGTATCGCAATAGGTACATGCGATTCTGGCCCCACCGCCGCCACCAGCGGATCAACAACCGAGCCGGCATGAACAATAACGGGCAAAACAGCAAGTGATAATAAACCGGTATTCATTAGTCGACGGAATGTTTTTATTTTAGTCATTATATTTCCTCTAATGTCTTTTAAATATTCTGAACAATATATGACAACACCTTAAAACGGCTTTAATAGGTTAAAAAGTGTCTACATGATCCAGATAATGAGACTCGACATTAGACGAAGTCATATCCCAAATAGGATACAAAACATAACTAACTTGGGGATGAGTTAATAGATAACGCAGTCTTAGCCAGGCACGTACGAGCAGAAATGGATGCCCATAATACTCTAACAAGCTCTTGTTGGCGCGTGATGTCCATCTTTGAAAAAATACTTTTCAATTGAATGCGTACAGTGCCGATAGACACACCTTTTTCTAGGGAGTACTCCTCTAAAGACAAACCATTCGCAAGCGCAATAGCTAAACGAGACTCCGCTGGCGTCAAACCATACAGCGGACCAATTTCCCCCTCTAATGGGGCAAAATCTTGATGACTCTCAGACAAAAATACTCCGATAACTGTTTCTAATGGTAAGTCCCTGCCATTAGGGCGAACATTCACGTTCGTCACTAGTAATTGCAGTGGATTTAAGCGGTATTGCCCAACCGTTGCGATTAATCGCTGAGGGGGGTCTTCTTGAAAGGATGCTTTAGCAAATAGAGTATTAAACACTTGTTGGTCAGTAGAATGCATAAAGGTCAGCTGCCCATTGATTAATCGAATATGCTCAGAACGCTGAAGCAATTCCTTTGCACATTGGTTACTCCAATACACTCTACCATTGGGGGTAAGTAGCATCATGCCTAGATTGATGTGATTCGCCACTTGGTTAATATGAGCATTTTGCAAAGATAATCGATTAAACTTCTCACTCAACGCAACACTTTGCTGAATATGTGGCGCTAAGTGCTGAAAACACTCATCAAAAAATCGGCTAAAGCCTCGTTTGTCACCATATTTACGGTGGGCAATAAGCGCAATATATTGGTTATTAGGGGATTTTATTTCAAGAGATATGGCATGACCTAAACGTGCTTGCTTCAAGCTTTCATAAAAACGCTCAATCGTCGGTGACGGCAAAGAAAAAATCTCCTCGTCCCTAATAATCGTTAAACTATCCGTTGTCTCGATGTACATTCGAGGGTTATCCGCATTGTTCACCCATTTATCATGTAACGCTGCATTCGCTAACGAAAATGAATCCCTCATTACCCAGTTTTGTACCAAATCTCCAGTATTAGACCGATCAAACACTTGCACAACGACACTGCTGACATCCAGGTCATCACGCAATTGATCTAACACCTTGACCCATTGCGTAGGATGATCCACGCAGCGATAAAGTTCGGGTAAGAGTTTATTGACATAATAAGAAGACATGCGACCCCCTCAACGTAAGAACGAATAAAGACCTACCATTCACGCTGTCATTATTTGGCAATCACTGTCTTTTTCATGGCCCTCGGGCTGAAATAGAGGACCCGTTCTCGACTTATTTCATTATTTTTATGGTAAAGCGACAGAAGATAAAAAGTGCAATAAATGAGAATACACGAGCCTCAAAAATAAATGATAGCCAAATGATTTCTAGGCAATACAGCATTTCTGTCCATTCACATCGTGCTTGTGCATTCACGACAAATCCTTTTCATTAAAAACACACGCTTATCCTAAATAGGATATGAATAAGCCAAAGGCACTTGTCATGCTAGCTCTGGATGTATCAATAAAAATAACAAATGAGCAGAGAGAGTAAGATATGAATCACAATGCATTGATTTCAGTACTGACGATAAGTTTTGGTTTGATAGCATCAGCGACAACATTGGCCACAGAAAATGGTGCTCCGAGCACGGCACCTGGCATTTATGGTTTTAGCGCTGGCTATATGCCACCCGTAACCGATATGGGGGCTTTTTCTATACGATCCTCTATTTATCATGCCGATAAGAATCTAAACGGTACGGGTGAAGACAAGCTAAAAGACTTTTCCCAAACAGTAAAATCACTGTCATTAACTTATATAAAGATGACAGAGCATCGTTTCCAAGGGGCAAATTATGGCTATGGTATTGTTATCCCGATGCTAGATATGGAGATTGATGGTCGTGTTCCCAAGGCCGATATTGCTGTAGTCGGATCGGACTCAGGCCTAGGCGATATTCAGATTATTCCCTATATATTACAGTGGCATCCAGCGGATAATTTGGCGACCAACACTCAGCTGCAAATACAAATCCCAACAGGTCACTATGACAAAGATGACACCATTACTACGGGGACTCAATCACTGGACCATTTCCCCCGCCTTTAACGTCACCTATTTAACAGAAGGCGGACTTGAAGTGTCATCCAGTTTTCAATTAGACATAAACACAGAAAACAAAGACACCAACTACACCAGTGGAACAGAATATCGACATGAATTTGCTCTAGGTCAGCACTTCAGTGATTGGACTATCGGCCTAGGTGGTTTCTTTTACAAACAGCTAATCGATGACAAAGCACCAGCGAGTAGCAACATTGTGGATGGTAACCGAGGTTCGGTAATCGCGGCGGGACCAGAACTAAGCTTCTTCCGTCCAGGCTTGCCCTTTGTCTCTTTCCACGCCTACAAGGAGTTCAAAGCCAAAAACCGTACCCAAGGCTATACCGCAGCTCTACTGATTTCACAAAGCTTTTGATCAACTTGTCACCATCACTACCAAAGCGTTACTCCCTTTCTATTAGCCGTAATGAAAACAAAAAACACCTGTAGATAAACCAACAGGTGTTTTTTGTATTGCTCATCTCATTCAGACCAAAAAGGAATATTTAAAAGGGAAGAAAAAATAGGCCTTTCATATGCCTTCATGGATAAGCGTTTTTCTTCAGTGTCTTTGACTATTAGTAACTGTACTTCGCCCCAATTCTATAACGTGGGCGCCATTCATCATTGGCTGTCACGTCTGAGCCGTTAAAACTGTATTTTTCACCCGACTTATAAGGCACAAAGCCCAGCTCTACAAAAGGACTCCAACCATTTTTTTAAGCCTGTGTATTCAGCCTTAACATTCACCTCTGAGATAGCGGACTGTTCATCCTTCCATCTTGGACCAGATTTTTCTTCATTAAAGGTATAATCAAGATCGGCACCAAAAGACCAATCTTCAACACCTTTATAGCCCGCAGAAAAAGTCCAACGGTTGTAATGAGAGTTATCTTTACCGACAACATTCTCATAATGATACCGATGACGAAAACCAAGTGACCAATCTGAGTTTACTTTATAGCCAAGGCTTAAATTAAATTGATGACCGACTTTATCCGAACCAGACTCCCACTTGTATTGAGGAGTTAACGTCAAGGTGTCAGACAACTTGTACTGATAGCTAATATTACTTTGCTGACCATTCCCCGTCTGCTCACCAAATGCATCTTCATTTTGGCTTTTCCACTTAGCTTCTACGCCAAAACCGATGCCATTAGCAAAGCGATGGCTCACTTCTATTCGATCGGCATGCTTCGCATCTTGGCCATCGTACTCAGGTAAGTATTCATGGCGAATATTTATGCTAGTTGCATGAGCCGCCATACTCGTTAGTCCAATGAGGACTGCTGCAGAGACAATTTTGATCTTCATTTTAAAACACCATTTTATTTTTATTAGGTAGGGGTTTTAATTTAAACCTTTACTTTTCATTTTGGAAGCATTTTCAAACCAATGCACCCAAAATAATAAAACAATGTTTTATTATTTTGGGTGTGAGATATGTGCCAACCAAGATAAATCAAGGAATCGAATAAATGTGCAAAAATAATGGATGTTAATTTTGATAGAAAGGAAAAACAGACTGTTTAGAGCCAAAGCTCTCCAAAGCGATCTCTATGACTCAAATACAGGCGAAGGTCGAACTCTAACTGATGATAATCAGGCTCCATATAACAACAAAGCTTATAAAACGCTTTGTCATGGGCCTTTTCCTTCAGATGAGCCAACTCATGTACTAAAATCATTCTCAGCAAGGGTCTCTGGAACTTGTCGAAACAGAGAGGATATACGGATTTCATTCTTGGCTTTGAGCTTATTGCCCTGCATTCTTGAAACATAAGTATGCAGGCCAAGCGCATTGTTGATGACATGAATTTTGTCATCGTAAATCACCTTACTGATCGGAGGTGAGCTGCGCATAAAGGTATTTTTTATCTCTAACGCGTAATCATACAAACCGCTGGCGCCACCTAAGCTATGAGCGATAGGATACTTGCTTAACAACCACTGGGCAGATTTTTCTGACTCAATTAAGGCTTGTGCTTGTTGTTGTACGTGGAGACTGTAACCTGAAAGATAATTCTTCGAACTCATAAGTAACTTTGTTTGCTCATATATTTTTCAATGTATTTTACTGTGAAAAGACACAATTGCGACCTGCCGCTTTCGCTTGATAGAGAGCATCATCCGCCGCATTCAGCAATTCATTAACCGTCGAGCAATCATCATGCTTACAATAAGACACCCCTAACGATACGGTAAACGAAATTTTGTGGCCATCAATACTCAGCACACCACCCTCTTCTATTCGTGCTCTTAATCGTTGTGCGACTCGGATAGCTTCGTCTTGATCCGTCGCTGGCAACAAAACTGCAAACTCTTCTCCACCTATTCTCGCAATAATGTCATCTTTCCTCAAAGTAGATAGGCTCATCTCGGCCAATTTTTGCAATACTAAATCTCCAGTTTTATGACCATAAGCGTCGTTAACACCTTTGAAATGGTCAACATCCATCATTAAAACAGCAAGTGACGTCTTCTCAGTACGCGCTTTAGACAAAGTGTTTTCGCATTGCTCAAAAAAATGGCCGCGATTCGCCAAACCAGTCAAATGATCAAAATAAGCCCGTCGTTCGAGGCTCTTCACGAGAACTAAAACTTTCAATCGCAATACTGGCCAGATTACTGGCAAAATTGATCAACTCAAGCTCTTTTTGGGTGGGAGAAGAGGGTATGCGTTTATAAATGGCAAAAGTCCCTAACAATTCCCCTTTTGATGACATAATGGGATCTGACCAACATGCAGCTAAACCCGCTTTTCTCGCCAGCGCCGTATAATCTTGCCAATATCGATGAGAGAAAATATCTTCTACTATGACACGCGTTTTTAAATAAGCGGCCGTACCGCATGAACCAACATTGAGGTCAATTTTAATACCATCAACCGCTTTATTATAAAAATCAGGAAAATCTGGCGCCGCTCCTAAAAACAAACATTGTGAGGCTTGATCAAAGAGTAGCACGCTACATAAAGAGAGCGGACTTTCGTACTGAATCTGTTTCACAATAACATCAAGGATGTTTGTTAATGCAGAACTTTTCGCCACCATTTCCAGCATTTCACTACGCGCACGCAACCTTTTTTCAGCAATCCAATAATCGGTTATATCATTGAAATACCATAACCTTTTATCGGCAACGATAGAGAAGGAGATTCTCACTTTTTTAACCGAACCATCCTTGCAAAACATTCTAGTGCTTAGCCCTTCTACTGGCACATTTTCTTGATTATGACGTATCCAAGGTTCGATAACCTGTTGATAATAATAAGGATCTGGAAAAGCATGGTCATACCATGTATTTAGATCAGGAAGGTCCTTTAAAGAATAACCAAAGAGCGTGCTAAACGACTTATTTATGTAATCGATCCGATCTGAGGTAATATCCGACCAAGCGACAGCAATCGGCGCCATCTCCAAAATATCTTTCAACTGGATATTAGTTTCTGGTCTGTTTTCCATACAAAAATCCACTATTGAGCCTAGCTGTACAATAACCAACAAAAGTAGTTGCCCATACAGACTATTATGGAACATCAGCCGACAATACAAGACGGAACACAGCTATTTTTGTATGTTTTTGTACAGCCCTATTGTATGCGCTACGAAAACAGAAACAACTTCACGGCCGCAATCATCGACATAATGCGGATCATCCATTTGAACTGAACTGGGTTTACTTTTTTCAAAAAATGATAGCCAATAAATGAACCGACCATCAGCCCTGGCACGGCATACAAACTGGCTTGTGTCGTTTCCAGGGTTAGTAAACCTAGGCTGATATAAAAGGGTAACTTCACCACGTTAATGATAAAAAACGCCCACGCTCGGGTGCTCACATACGTCTCTTTACTCAGTTTTTGCTCAAGCAAAAACAAGCTAAAAATGGGACCAGCCGCGTTGGCCATCATAGTCACAATACCACCCAAAAAGCCCATGGAGTAAGCCGCCCATGGTTTTTGCATGAACGAGGCCGGACGAAAATCCAGATACAAGCCCAGAGCGATCATCACAATAATCATCAAACCTAAAAAGCTCACAAACTGGTCGGCATTGATGTTAGCCAATAATTGGCTGGCGACCAGCACACCTAAAAAAGCCAAAGGTAAAAAACGCGCCAACACTGACCATGCTATTTTAGATCGATAGCTCCATACCGCCAAAATATCGGTAATGATATACAAGGGTAATATCATTCCCAGAGCTTCAGGGCCTGGAAAGGCGATCATCACAATAGGCAATACCAACAAGCCCATACCACCGACTGAAAACTTAGAAAAACCGGTTATTAATCCCGCTAAAAATAGCACAACAAATGCAGAATCCACTTATTCTCTCCTTGTTCATTGATAAGGATAATCCTCATTTATGTGAGCCATCATAAGACATATAATGAACAATAAATAATCTCGTTTTATTATTAAAACGATTAGAATTAATGATCATGTGGTGAACATTATGAAATTGGATCAACTAAGAGCCTTTATTGCGGTCGTCGAAACGGGAAGTTTTCGTTCAGCGGCAGACTCTATCCATAAAACTCAGCCGGGGATCAGCGCCGCGGTAAAAGCCTTAGAAGAACAATACGGCATCCAATTATTTGATCGAAACAGCTATCGCCCAACATTAACGACAGAAGGTCACGCTTTTTTCAACAAAGTAAAAAGCTCATGTCGCAAGTACTGCAACTGGAAAACTTAGGTCACGATCTTGCCCAAGGCACAGAAGCTCCCCTGCACATTAGTTTAAGCCAGATGGGGACTCGACGATGATTGCATGACAAGAATCAAAGCCTTTCAAAACCAATATCCGGATATCGCCCTAGACATCACCACAGATCACCTTCATGGTATTCAAGAAAAGCTGGCAAAAAATAAATGCGAAATTGCCATTGGCCCAAGATACGGACTCGATGACCGACATGCTTTTATTCAACTCAATAAAATCAGCATGATAACGGTGATTAGTCCCAGTTTACTCAGCAATCTCAATGCAAATGACACCAAAATCAAACAACAATCATTGTACGCCGTACCGCAAATACTGGTCACCAATACCGCAGAAAATTCGCCAGAAAATGGCCATAGATATATTTTACCAACGGGAAAGCGTTGGTACGTCAATGATTTTTTAGCCAAAAAAGCCATGCTATTACACGGTCTTGGCTGGGCGCGAATGCCAAAACATTGCATTCAAGCCGAATTGGATAATGGTCAACTGATACCAATTGAAGTAGAAAACTTTACCTCACACAATCAGCTGCCTATTTTTATGATTCGTTTACGCCATCAAACACAAAGTTACCAGGCGAATCTTTTTTGGGAAATGATGAAGAGTTTTTCCCCATTCACAGGATCGGATTTATAAGGTTTTATTCAACGCCCAGTCATAATCTAAAAAGCGGATCGACATCTTTTTCTCTGTGAGCTGCTTTATGTCTTCAGGGCTGAGAGACAAAGAAACCGCGTAGTTCACTAGAAACTGTTCCAGTGAATCATACCCTTTCCAACCTTTCTCAAAGTCTTCTCGATACCATTTAAAAATCGAGGAAAGCGCTAATTTTCCGCCTTCTATTCGATTTCGACTGCGATCTTCGAGGAAAAGCAGTGTTTGTTGCTCTAATTGAGCCTCTAACTGCTGTCCAGTATAGGCTTGGTTGCGCAATGCTGGGCAACCGATGCTGGCGCAATTCACAGCAAAATGAATACGCGGATCTTGATAACGATCAGAGCCGCGAATCATAACGTGTTCGATATCATCCAAAGATCGAGTTTCTCCCAATAGCGGAATAAACGACTTGTTCCAAGGCGAGCTAAACAAACGACCCAGTTCTTTGATCGAGTCCAAATCAGGCCACTTGGTCAGAATCAACGCCACCGTCCACGCATTGTAGGCATTGATCAAAAAAGCCAATTGCTCGTCTTTAGACCAAGCATCAAACTCGACCTGAGTCACCTGAGATAACTCAGCCAGATACCCTTCTAACGGCACCTTGTCATAAGCAAAACCTTGATAATCAACTTGAGTGACTTGACCCCCATTTAATGGCAGCACATGCTGTTTTAACAAAGCATCCCATTGACCATGATCGAAGGTATTTGCCGCGCTAGCCAGAGAGCTAAACAAACCCAACACCGTAAAACTCAAGAGAGTCAAAACCCATAGTCGACGTTTTTTCATCGCTTAACCTCGACGCCAAGTATGGTATTTTTCCAGCCAATTCAAAATACGCTGTGGCGCATGAGCGCGTTTCCACTCCCCAGCGGCGTATTTATTGGCTTCCGCCCAAGTTGGATATGTATGAATGGTGCCAAGCACTTTATTCAGGCCAAGGCCATGTTTCATCGCCAACACAAATTCCGCCAGCAAATCCCCAGCGCGCTCGCCCACAATAGTGACGCCTAAAATCTTATCCTTACCCGGCACCGTCAGCACTTTCACAAAGCCTTTCGCGGCACTGTCGGCAATGGCTCGATCCAGATCATCTAATTCATAACGCACCATTTCATAGGCAATGCCTTTGTCTTTGGCGTCTTGCTCACTCAAGCCCACTCGCGCCACTTCAGGATCAATAAAAGTGGTCCAAGGAATCACTCGGTAATCGACACGGAATTTTTTCAGCGAACCAAACAAGGCATTCACCGCGGCGTACCACGCTTGATGCGCCGCCACATGAGTAAATTGATAAGGGCCTGCCACATCGCCTGCGGCAAAAATATTCGGATATAAGGTTTCAAGATAATCGTTGGTGACAATCGTGCCTTTGGTCTCAATGCCAAGGTTTTCCAAACCATAACCTTCAAGACGCGCTTCGCGGCCCACCGCACAAATCAACGCATCAAACTCCACCACCGACTCTTGACCCTCGTGCTCAACAATCAGACGTTTCACACCCCCTTCCTTCTCACAGCGCACAGCATTGTGGGAGGTCAGCAGGATCACACCATCTTGAATGAGGCTGTCTTGTGCCAGAGCCGACACATCTTCGTCTTCTCGTCTCATAATGCGAGTCGAGCGTTCTATTTGCGTCACCTTAGACCCCAAGCGTGCAAAGCTCTGGGCCAATTCACAACCAATTGGTCCACCGCCTAACACCACCAGCCGCTTCGGTGGCTCGTCTAACTTGGCAAACGCTTCCCACAGAGTATCGCTAGTGTAATAACCCACTTCTTCCAAGCCCGGTAAATCTGGCACAAAAGGACGTGCCCCCGTTGCCAAGACAATGCTGCGCGCCGTTAAACGCTGCGTGCCGCCTTCGTTCAGCTGAATTTCGACTGTCCATGGGTCAATCAATTTTGCGTAACCTTGTACGACATCGACTCCCATTTTGCTGTAACGCTCAACGCTGTCGTGAGGCTCGATCTTTGCGATCACATCGTGAATACGCTGCATGACTTTTTTAAACGAAAACGTCGGCTCGCTGCTGTTTAAACCATAGTTTTCAGCATGGCGCATTTGATGGGCGACTTTCGCACTCTTGATCAATGCTTTACTTGGGATACAACCATAATTCAAACAATCGCCACCCATTTTGTGGGCTTCAACCAGCGTCACTTTGGCTTTCACCGTTGCGGCAATGTAAGCACTTACTAAGCCGCCGGCCCCTGCTCCAATCACAATCAAATTACGATCAAAGGATTTTGGCTTGGTAAATCCCGCATACACACGTTGTGCTTTAATAACATCCAAAATTTTCTTCGCCATCAGCGGAAACACACCCAACAACACAAAAGACAGCAACAAAGAAGGCGATAAAATGCCAGATAAGCTTTCCAGTTGCCCCAGTTGTGTGCCCGCATTGACATACACCACAGTACCAACGAACATACCCACTTGGCTCACCCAGTAAAAGGTCAAAGCACGAATTGCGGTCAAACCCATCAGCAAATTAATCAAAAAGAAAGGGAAGATAGGCACAAGACGAAGGGTGAATAAATAAAAGGCACCGTCTCGTGCAATGCCTTCGTTAAAGGCTTTTAAGCGATCACCAAAGCGCGACTGCACTGCGTCTTGTAATAAGTAACGCGACACCAAAAATGCCAAGGTCGCCCCAATGCTACTGGCAAACGACACAATCAGCGTGCCCCACAGCAAGCCAAACAAGGCACCAGCGGCCAAGGTCATGATCACCGCGCCCGGCAAAGACAACGCCGTCACAATCACGTACAAGAGCAAAAAGCCCCCACTGACAAAAATTGGGCTGTCACTGCGCCACGCTTCAAAGGTTACCAGACCGGATTTTAGCCCTTGCAGCGTCAACCACTGGTTCAAGTCAAAATAGAAAAAACCCACCACCAAGGCGGCAATCAAAACCAGCAATCCAATTTTTTTCATTCGTACTCCGAAAGGGCTTTGCAATTCGACCGTGATAAATAAGTGTAACTCAAGGAATTAGACACCAAAGAGTCCCATATTATTACAGGACTTGGCAGTATTTTTTTAGGAAAGAGCGCGAGAATACAGGCTATGCTGCTTAGACAGCACAGCCGAAGAAGACAAGAAAAACACTAAACAGTGGCTTTGATACGCCCAGCCCAGAGACTAAATAGCACACCAAAACAGCAAACGCACAACACCAACATAACTAAGCCAGAAAGCCCATAAATCGCAATCGCCGTCGCAAATGTTGGTGGCCCAACCGTCGCGCCAATGTTACCAAACTGGGCAAGTAAGCCATAACCTTGTGCTTGTTCACTTGGATTGCGAGCAAGGGTGGGAATCATCGCCAACGCCGAACCTGGCACCATACCAAGAAACAGCACCATCACACCAACCACAACGCAGAACAGTTCAGGCGAAGCACTGATTAATGACAATACAACCACGCTCACTGCCACACCACAATACGCCATAAGTGCCACACGTTGCGGCCTCATCAAATATTGCGCAATCGCCCCCGCTAAAAAAGTTCCGCCAGTACTAATGAGCGGCAACACCACCAACATCAATTTCTGCAATGTCGAATCACCAATCAAACCAGGAACATAAGTCAATACCGACACCAAGGTGCAGGTGTAAAACAAGAACACACAGCTAGGGAGCAAGGCGCGAGGGTTTTGATAAATTTTTATCATCTGTCTCAAGAAGCCATCCTGCATTTCCGTTACTGGTACCAAATCCAAGACCGGATTTTTTCTTAGCTTGAAGAACAACACCAAACCGATAGTACTAATAAAAACGCCATGACTCAGAAACAAGGTCTGCAAACCGTATTGATCTAAAATGTTCTTTCCCGCCCAGCCACATAAAGCAAAGGCGACCCCAAAGAAGGTACCCCAAATCCCCATGGTCAACGACTTATGCTGCGGCGCACTTAACTTTGCAATCAACGTCGGTGCGGCGACCACCACACCTAATTGCGAAAAGCCTTCCAGCATTCGCGTCACAAACAACAGATTAAAAGGCGGCAGAGTGGATTGAATCAAAGATAAACCACCACCTAACAACAAAGCGCCAACCAACACCTTCAAATAACCAACGCGACTGGCGATCATGCCCGCCGACACCCCGAAGATTAAACCCGCCATACCAACCGCAGACAATGCCGCACCGGTTGACGTTGCACCGGCTTGATAATGCGCAAGCAAATCATCGAAAGACACCGAAAACTTGGCAAACTGCATCGCCGCAGAAATACCCGCCACCCACAGCAAGATAACATTCAGCCACTGGGTTTTTGGCTCGGTGATTGAAAAATCATTAGAAGTAGAGGAAGAGCTGGACATCGGTATTCCTTTTAACAGTGTGAATCACACTGTCTGCGCATGAAGAAAAAGAAAACTGACCTTACGGACAAATTATGTGTGCTATTCTAAAGCAAAAAGCACCAAAGAGGGGCAGGTATTTGCAGAATCAAAAAAGGAAACTAACTATGTGGGAGAAAGATTTGAAAACAGTCTAATGCTCAAAAAATCACCAGACTGTTTTAATTAACTAAAAACTACTGAGTCACTGGCGCCAATTCGGTTTTTTTCAGTTCTTTCATGCGCAAACCGATGTTGCCGAGGATGAGCATCAAGCCGCCGATGATTTGGTAGGCGGTTAATCCCATGTTGAGGAAGTACCAGTTGATCACGGCGGCAAAGACAGGGAACGATAACTCGGCTAAGGTGGCAAGTTGTGCTGGCACGGTTTTCAATCCTTGATAGTAGAACCACATGCCCACAAAACCACTCAATAGCGCCATAGCAATTGCCAAGCTCAAGTCAATGGATGTCATGGGAATGAGGCTGTCTGATTGGGCCAGCGTCAAAGGCAATAACACCAATAAGCCAGCTACAAAACGTCCCGACATAATCGCGTTGGCTGGCATGTGTTGATGGGACAAGTATTTGCCGCACACGGTTGCTGCGCCCCAAGCGATCACCGCTATTAGGGTGTAACCATAGCCTTTCATAATGCTTGTTGTGTCACTTGAATAGTGCCATTGGGCATCGCCTAGTTGGCGTAGATCTGGCCACATCATCACAAAGCTGCCCAGCAAAATGACCGCGGCCCACCGGACAAACTGCCCTTCAATGCGTTCTTTCAGTAACCAATACGCCAACAAAATTGCCACGATCGGTTGCAGCTTTTGCAGCAAGATCACCACCGTGGGATTCAAATAGTGAAAAGCTTCGGTAAACGCCAAGGTACCCATGGCAGAACCAATACCGCCAATGAAAAACAAGCACGAAAAGCCACTGATCGACATGTGGCGATACACATGACGATAACGCCACAACATAGGCGCGACAAACAACACCAAGGTAAGGTGTTCGATCAAAACAATTTGTAGGGTGGAATAACCCGCACCCAACAAGGGATAACGAATTAACGTATCAAGCGCCCACGTGAAGCACGCGATCATGATAAAAAAAGTGCCTGCCATCTTTGGTTTCTCCAATCAATAAGATGTACAGGGGTGATGAAAACGAATATACCAAGAATTGCACACAGAAAGGCGCAGCACAGAGACACGAAGACAAGTTCGTGCACTCACGCTTGGTCGATCTTCTATCATCCGGACTGTAACCGTCGGCTCTGGAGTCTCACCAGATCTGCTGACCCTTGCTTCTTAAACGACATGTCTAAGATGCTTTTCTTAACGTAAGAAACAAGGCGCTCGCGGGCTGTTGATAGATTTTTCAATCTCGTCAAATTACCGCCGGTGGGGAATTTCACCCCGCCCCGAAGTTCGATTAATGTAAAGTTAATGGCTTAACTTTAAACCCATCCCCCAGCTTAGGCAATACGTTCAATCAGTACGCAAATGAAATTGTCTGTTTCACCGTCACTGGAATCGTTGCATAAGATAGTCATTCAGCTTTCAATAAAAATCTGACCATTTAACCAGTATTGCTATACACTCTTATGCCTAAAAACAACATTCATTGAATAGGATTATTTCAATGCAAACCTCATCAAAAAGCGGCATTTTCTACGCGTTAACGGCGTTTACTCTATGGGCGATTGCGCCTATCTATTTTAAAGAAATGTCGTTTGTGCCTGCCCAAGAAGTGCTGGCTCATCGAATTATTTGGTCTTGCGTTATTGTGTTGGTACTGATTGTTGCGTTGCGCTATGGCGCGGCCTTGATCAGGATTTTGCGTTCACCCAAAGCACTGTTGGCGATGCTGGTATCGACCGTGTTAATTGGTCTTAACTGGGGGATTTTCATTTGCGCAGTACAAAGCAATATGTTGCTAAGCGCCAGCTTGGGTTACTACATTAATCCGCTCATCAGTATTTTATTGGGGATGATTTTTTTCCAAGACAAGTTAGATAGAACGCGTAAGATCGCTGTTGGTCTGTGCTTTTGTGCGGTCGCTTTTGAAGTTATTCAGTTTGGTTCTTTGCCTTGGGTAGCTTTAGCGCTGGCACTGACATTTGGTATTTACGGGTTAGTCCGCAAAAAAGTAGCCGTGGACAGTTTTACTGGAATGGCGATTGAGACCGCGCTTATGCTGCCGTTTGCGCTGGCGTATTTGCTAATGAGCGATTCTCCTAGCGCCAATATGTTTGAAAACAGCAGTACGGTGAATTGGTTGTTGTTTGCAGCGGGACCTATCACCATGGTGCCATTAATGTGTTTTGCCGCCGCGGCGAACCGAGTCAGCTTGGTAACCTTAGGCTTTTTCCAATACATTGGCCCCACGGGAATGTTTATATTAGCGGTATTTTTGTATGACGAGCCACTCAGTCCAGAAAAGCTCATTACGTTTACCTTGATCTGGTCAGCCTTAGCCATGCTTATCATTGATTCTGTGCGTAAAATTCGTAAGACGCAATCAAACGAGCTATTGGAATCTTAACCTAAAATAAGTACGCTGGATTTTGCCTGTTAATCCAGCGTGAGTCACAAAACATTAACAAATTAACAGTATCTTGGGAGGATGTTTATTAACACTCCTATGGATACTCATGTTCATGAAAACTAAGACACACTCGTCATATCCGGTTCTTAAACCCCTAACACTTGCCCTCATCACAGTATCATTTTTAACCGCCTGCGCCATTAGGCAGGGTGCAGATAAACCAACGGGAGTAGGTTATGAACAAGTCGTACCTACACCCAAGGTTTCGTTTCCTCTACCAGCTGTGGACAATATTGAAAACAACGGTAACGAACATAAATACGACCCCGACTATAACCCCATTCTTACCCTGCTGTCTGGATTTAACCAAATATGGACGCTAGGAGACGAACAATGGGCAAACGGCAGTGCCAACAGTAAAGGCCCTGCAGATTTTAGCAACGTCAAAATTATTAACCCAATAGCATGGCAAGAAAACATCGCCTATGTAGTAAAAGTCACGAATAATCGGACGTATCAACAAACATTGGATGCTTATTTAGATGATCGTCGAGACAAGAATTTTAGTGTGATTGACGGCTTTGGTCCACTGACTAACGCCTATATAAAAGGTGCTCAAGCACATTCGAATGTACCACTGCATACTGTTAACGATGTCACTAGAGCATCTTCCGATCCCGCTTATTTTGACGCCAACGCGACGCTGGATTATTCCGAAGGTGGAGATGATGATAAAGCAAAAGGTTTGTCTTCTTCTGAATTAGGCAAGGTCGTTGACTTGGTACATTTGCTTCGTGAAAGTTCAGCCTCTACTTCACCAGCAAAATACACCTTCTCGTCTCCTCGCCCTTGGCGTATGAACGATGAAGGGCAAGTGATTCCGCTGGACGCTAATCACGATGGCAAACCCGACACAGAGAGCTTAGGCGGGAAAACCTTCGAACTGTACGATACAAACGTGTCTATTGTTCCTTCTCTAAAATACCAACGCCGTAAAGCAGAGGATGGCCGCCGTAAAGATGGCGCTTTCCCAAGCGGTCACACCAATGCAGGTTACTTAGCAGCTTGGGCGTATGCTTATGCTTTTCCAGAACGCTTTGCAGAAATGGTGACGCGCGGCTCTGAGCTGGGTGAAAGTCGTATTGTGGCGGGTATGCATTCGCCATTCGATGTGATTGGTGGTCGCATTCAATCGCAAGCGGTGGCTGCAGCCGCTCTTCTTAACGAGAAAAACACGGCGCTAAAAGAAGCCGCCTATGAGAATACGGGCGAATATTTTTCCCAAATGTCCGCTGGGGATTCGCTTTACGATCTCGCGCACCAGCAAGATTCTTCAGATCGTTGGGCTGATCACGATAGCAACAAAGCTCTGTATCGTTTCCGTATGACCTATGGCTTTACTCAAGACAAGAGTAAAGCCGGACAAGCGCCTGTCGTACCAAAAGGTGCTGAAGTACTACTGGAAACACGCCAGCCTTATTTAACAGCTGAACAACGCCGTGCGGTGTTGTACACCACCTCGATTGATTCCGGCTACCCAGTGCTAGACGAGTCAAACGGGTGGGGGCGATTAGATTATGTCACCGCAGCGGATGGATATGGCGCCTTCCTTGGGGATGTCACGGTGACCATGGACGCTGATAAAGGTCGATTTAATGCCCATGATTGGTGGCGTAACGATATCAGTGGCAAAGGCTTATTAACCAAGCAAGGCACGGGCTGGTTAACCCTAACAGGCAACAATAGCTACAGCGGCGGAACGCATTTAAAAGCAGGGGTACTAGAGGCGCAATCACGTACTGCGTTTGGTTCTGGAGATGTCTTTATAGAGAACGGGGTTTTGTTAATCACTAGCGGGCTGAATGTGAACAACTTGCAACAGCAAAGCGGCATGCTAACCATCCATCTAGACCAAGTTAACGTACCCGCTCTCACCGTAAAAAATACCGCCATGATTCAAGGGGGCACCTTGGTCATTGATGCACTCGCTAAACCACAGGTCGGTGATCGTATCCCTCTCATTCAAGCTAAATACTGGCGTGGAAAATTTGAACAAGTACTCACAAAAGGCTTTAAGGCCAAGGTTGAGTACAATGACGACGGAGTAGAGCTCCTCGTAACAGAATAAACGCAACGAAACATAACTTAAAGGGCGACAGGCAGAACAGCCATTCGCCCTTTTTTTATTCCTCTCCGTAAAAAATGAACAGTTTTTGTCATCAACAAGGAAGCTTGATGGCAATGAGCTTTTAAGCCTATGTATTTACTGGCGAATCCCTATTGTAAGAAGCGTTATCAAACACATTAGGTGCTTAACAATGCGCATAAACCTTCAAAAAGCTTTTGCCAAAACCTTCGCTACTATTTTCTTCAGCCTCGCAGGATTTGTGGTACTCGCCAGTTTTTTCGGTGCCATAGGTGAATACCGTCATGGCGAAAGCCTCACCCAAGTTATTATCAAAATCATCAACTCCAACATCATTGCCATTGCGGTATTTGAATTGGCGATGGTCATTAATAAAGAATACGGCAGTGATAATGAGCACGATATTATTGTTTTACTACGTCGCACTTTACCGCGCTTTATTGGCACCGTTTGTGTCGCCATGGCGCTAGAAGGTCTCATTATGGTGATTAAATACAGTCAGCTGGATATGGCGGGGAACTTGTATTATCCCGTTGCTATTGTAGCGAGTTCTGGATTCTTATTGATTTCATTAGGTATTTTTCTCAAATACGCACCACGAGAACACTGATTCTTACGGTGCTATTTGCTACCCGAATGGACGCTTTTTTTGAGTCGAAAATAGGCTAAAAAAAGCGCATTTTTTTGTTTATTTTTTCAGCTTCTGGCCTCACAATCGCGCCATGTTTGGCTATTGATTATAAATAATGAATATCATCTCGTTTGACGCACTAAGAACCCTCCACTTACCTCAGGTTAAATACATTAAACCCGAATCTATGTATGATCATTTGGAGGAAATCAAAGAGGCAGATTGGCTACTATTCCCACAATACTGGCAGCTTACCGCGTTGGTTCATGGGCTAAAAAAGCGTATTTTTCCAAGCCTTGCGTCATACATGATAGGACACGATAAAGTCGAAATGACACGCACATTTCGCACGGTCGTGCCGCATCAGCATCCTTATACGATCATAGCCGCCAATACACCTTACGAGGCGGATAAAATTTGGGACGAAATGCCGTCGCCCTTTGTTGCCAAGATTCCTCGTAGCAGTATGGGAAATGGTGTGTTTTTAATCGAAACACCGAGCCAGTGGCGCGATTATGTGGCGAAAACAGATGTCTTATACGCGCAAGAATATCTACCAATAGACAGAGACATGCGCGTTATTTGGGTAGGCAATAAGATTGTCAGTGGTTACTGGCGTCTACAGTCAGACAATGGTTTCCACAACAACATCAGCCAAGGCGGACAAGTGGAAGTGGCATTGATTCCCAAAGAAGCCCAAGACCTAGTGACATTTTTGGCACAATCTCTCGACATTAACCACGCAGGGTTCGACATTGCCATGGTCGGACCTGTTCCCTACGTGATTGAAATAAATCGCATTTTTGGTAACCAAGGGCTGCCAAATATTCAGCAAGATGTGAACACAGAACTGCTCAGTTATCTAAACGAACAGTATTTGTTATCAACCTCCATGTTGATAGATCAACCCAGCGGATTTTAATAATCACGACACAAAAGCTAGCTCTGCCGAGCTAGCTTTATCATCACGTTCAAAGACGTGTTTAAGGCTTTGGCAACGTCTGCTCTAACACGAGCTTTAGCAGTACAATCGTTTATCGCCGCCGCGTATTCAGTAAACAGTTTTCTTTTGGAATATCGCTCGTTAAGATGGCGAAAAAAGTCACTTGTTGTCGATCAAACAAATTTTGCATTAACTTTGCCTGATCCGCGTTCCCCCCGTACATGTTTAATAACATGGGCGTTATCACATCATTTTGTAAAAACTCACTGTAAGCTAATAAGCCTTTATGAACCAAGGCCATGTCTTCCTTCGTGTAATAACCAGCAAACTCATCTAATTTCACATCAACAAAGTCCACTAGAGCACGACAAGAATTCAGTTCATTAATCGACGCTTTGCTCGCCGCAAATAGTGGGAAGCAGAGTAAAACAAGGATAAAGAATAAGTTATGATACTTTTTCAAAGCCTTTCTCCTTTTTATTATTTTTCTTTTTGAAGAAAAAACAATCAATCAAATGACAATACGCCATTTCAACAGACTAAGGAAGGTTTGAACAGAAACCTATGGCAAACAATAATCGCTACCGTTTGCGCCATATAAAATAAAAAACCGCTAGCACCTTAGAGGCACTAACGGTTTTTTAGCACTAGCATTTAAAAATGCGCTTAGCTCTTTGCTAAAGTGAAATGAGCCATGGTGTCTCTCATTACAGCACTTTGACTGCTTAGCTGCTCTGCAGCAGCAGCGCCTTCGACAGAAGCAGCGGCATTGAGACTCGACAACATCGCCAACGGATACAATTGCACGCGTTACTTCATCTACTGCCAGTGCTTGCTCGCCACTGGCAGAGGCAATTTTCGTCACTAAATCCGTGGTTTCATTAATGCCATCAAACACCGCTTGAAGCGCTTGAGCCGTACTTTGTGCGATAGCAACACCGCTTTCGGTTTTGGCTGAAGACAGCTGAATTAATTTGGCTGTTTCCATGGCGGCGGCGGTACTTCTTGATGCCAAGCCACGCACTTCATCAGCCACCACTGCAAAGCCTCGCCCTTGTTCGCCAGCTCTCGCGGCTTCAATCGCGGCGTTTAGGGCCAATAAATTTGTCTGTTCGGCGATTTCATCAATGGTTTTAATGAAGCCTGCAATACTTTGTCCTGCGTCTTTTATGTCATTCATAGCTGCTACCATGTCTTGCATGTGTGACTGGCCTTGCGCAACCGCTTTTTGTGCCGTAAGAGCCAATTGACTGGCTTGTTTTGCCCCTGTTGCATTATCATTGGTTTGCACAGAAAGCTCTTCTAATGCCGCAGAAATCGTCTGTAAATTGTCTTTTTGCTGGTTCGCGCCTTCGGCAAGAGATTGGCTAAAGCTCGATACTTGTGAGCTACCAGCGGCAATTTGATCACCAGAGCTTTGGATTTCCGACAAGACATTGTTAAGGTTTTTGACCATGTCTTTCAGAGCTTTGCCCAGTACATCTTTATCCGACGCTAATACCACTTTGGACGATAAATCTCCGTCGGCAATCTTTTGTGCAAGGTGTGCTTTGTCGCGTGAACTCCTCACCATCACTTTCACAGCGGCATACAAACTGGCACTGTCTTCATTATTATTGGGTAAATCGATATCAAGATCACCTTCTGATACGCGTTTTACAATATTTGTGACCATCATAGGATCGCCACCCAGATTTTGTATCGTGGAACGAGTAATAAAGATGGCCGTGGCTATACCAAACACAATCGCCAATACCACAATCACTTCAATCACAATAATCGCGGTCGAATTACTTTGCTGTAACTCAGGTCCAAGGATATTTTGCTCCTCTAGGAATGAGGCTCTAAGCTCTTCCGTCATTTTGGCAACCATAGGGCCAATTTGATTCAATTTCTCGTTTACCAGCGCATTACGTTCCAATTGCGCTTTTACCACAGCGTCAAATCCCTGTTCGTAAAGCACAGCGCTGCTTATTGCTTCATCTAGCAAGTTGATACGCTCAGGATTTTCAAGTTCTTTCTTCAAAATCTGAAACTGTGCATTCATTTCTGTAAATTCTTTATGCACAATATCAACAGCGTCTTGTGTACTAGAATCTAAAAACTTCAACGCGTTCACTCGGGCGAGTAACAAGCTTCGCGTAGCTAGTGACGCGTGATAAGCCGCAAACATATCACCATCGTCCTTCGCTGAAACCAATATTTTAGTTAAATCCCGTTCAACAATGGGGCCATAAAGATTTAATACATTATTAACTAATTCATCTTTTTGTTTTTGCAGTGTTACCGCCTGACTAAAAGCTTGATTGTATTCTTTCAAGTTATCGGCAATTACTCTGATCACACCAACTTGCTCAGGATGCTTAATATTCAATATCGCTTCATCCATATATTGTTGAGTTTCTTGCCAGTAACCATCAAACTCGCGTTTGTCTTCTTCGTCAGACGTCAGTAAAAAATCTTTCACTTTAAGACGAACCATCAACATACGCTCTTCAACTTGACTAACGGCATTGGTGGATCTTGCAAGCGAACGATACTCTTCAAAACCGGTAGACGCGCTATTGAGAGCAAAATATGAAGTAATACCAACAGCACCAAGTAATATCAGTACAACAGAAAAACCCAGATACAATTTTCGCGAAAAACTAAACATAATGAACAATCCCTTATAAAACATTACACAAAACATAGTGCATGTAGAATAAAACACTGCTCAATTATTGTTTTATTTTGTCAAAAAATTGTAAATATAGTCGTAAATTTTGTTACGTTAAAATGTAAGGGGCTTTGATACTCCTACTAGTCTGTGTTCAAGAGAATAGAAAAATCTATTATATTCATTTTTCTAACAGAAATTACGCAAGCATGAGCGGCAGGGTTAATTTGATGACTAAAAAGACGCTATTAATGCCAATTAACATTCGCTCTATTCGACATCAAGATTGCAATGCTTGGTCAGCGCTAAGAGTCGAATTTCTGCCTGAAATAAAAAACATTAACCAAGCGGAAGTCGACGCCTTCTTTCATGGCAGCCATCCAAATGTACAAGAGGTGTTGATTGCCCTTGATGATGCCCAAAAGATGGTCGGTTTTATCGAGCTAAACCTGCGTGACAACGTCCCTGGCAGTAGCCAGCAAACCACGCCCTACATCGAAGCTTGGTTTGTCTCACCGGATTGCCAAGGGCAAGGTATCGGCAAAGCTTTGATTCACGCTGCTGAAGAATGGGCAAAACAAAAAGGCTTTCAGGTGGCTCGGCAGCGACGCTCCGATTACCAACGAAAAAAGCGTTAACCTTCACAAACAACTTGGCTTTAACGAAATAGAACGTGTAGTTTGCTTGCTAAAAGTATTAGATTAAGACCTCAAGAGGCACTTACCCAGCCAGCCTTAATAGTAAGAACAATACTGCTCCCAATCACATAATACCCTGCAGGAAGAACATGACCATTGATGACCAAATTCAGCTCGCCGTGCAGTATTTTCGTGCCGGGCAATATCAAGACGCCAAGCAACTTTTTCAAGGTATTTATAAACAAGCACCTGAATATATTATCCCGCAAATCTATCTCGCTCAGTTGGCGGTCTTAGAAGGTACGGGGAACGCGTGGATTGAAAGGCTTGAAGCTTTATTGCGTGAAAAACCTTACCTGCATGAGGCATATCACATCTTAGGATTGTGCTATCAACAAAGCCGCTTGTTGCCCCAAGCCTCCCACGCTTTTCATCAAGCCCTTGGGGCGTTTTTGTCTCAATCCTTTGTTTCGGCGGCGGCCTATCCTCAGCCGATAAAAAAGACCTCGACGTTTGATCGCCCCCGAGCCGAATCCTTATTATGGACCACTCTTGCCGAGCTAAAGCGACAAGGGATTTATGCTTTTGCTACCGCCGGCACCTTACTCGGCCTTGAGCGTACAGGGCAATTATTAGACAACGACAAAGACATTGATATTGGTATTGATTGGCAACAAATGCCCGCTGCCATCCAAGCGTTAATCGCACTAGGTTGGCAGGAAACAGCACGCTCCTATGGTTTGATCAACCCTCGCTGCTTTATACACCTAACGTCTGGCATCACCATGGATGTATGCGGGTATGGTACCGAGCTTCCTTCAGGTGAAACCATATCAGGACTTTGGATGGATCAGGTTCCCTTTGATTGGAACCGCATCACTTACTTCCCCCGCTTCAGCTTAACGCCAAAATGTCTCCTGCCGGAGAAATATGGCATTTAACGGCACCAGATGCGTTTTTAGCTGCCCTTTATGGCGCACATTGGCGCGTTCCTGATCCATATTTCGACACCATAGTATCCGCCGCTAACTTACGGCATTTTTCTTGGCTTGCGCTATGTTATGGCTACTCACGCCTTTACGGAGAGTGGAGCAAAGGCAACACACAAAAAGCGCTGAATATTCTTTCCACCTTGCGACGACATAAAGCAGACGATCCACTACTGGCCGCCATCGAGAAACACCTTCAGACAATCCAGAAGAACCAGCCGCCAATCCAGAAAAGCCAACCACAGCGTGTACTCGCATTAGGCTACTTCGATTTATTCCACCAAGGGCACCTCAACTATCTGAAATATGCCAAACAACAAGGGGATGTTCTTGTTGTGGGGGTTGCGCCCGATGCGTTTGGCAAGCAAAGCAAAGGCTACGCTCCGGTGATGTCTGAACAAGATCGCATGGCCATACTCAGCGCACTATCGATTGTCGATGAAGTCCATTTGGTTGGCGCGCCCATGTCTCAAACCGAAGCAGCTGCTCAATGGATAGCCTCGCTCAACATCAACGCCGTTATCTGTGGTGATGAATGGCAAGGCAGCGAGCGTTGGAATGCCCTTAGCCAGTGCTTAGCGAAAGATAATATCATCGTCCTATACGCCCCACGTACGGCGAATATCTCAACAACCGATCTGAAAAAGCACATTCTGAATCTTCAAAGCTAAACGCATTTCAAGCATACCCAGCAAAAAAAACAAAACCCAAGTGAATCACTAGGGTTTTGAGAGGTGTTCAATCCAGCGTTGCTTCGCCTTGCTATTACCAGCCGCGTCGATCCGCAAAATCATGCCATCGCATAATGGCTGGCAAAAACCAAGGTTTTCCGGTGTAAAGTGGACGGGTATTGAATGGAAACTGGTCGAAAGACGTTTTCCCTTCCGCTTGATTCAGCACCTGTTGGGCAATTTTGCGACCAAAATAATTGGCGCGACCCACACCAGAACCACAGTAGCCCATGGCGTAGTGCATATCGTCCATTTGGCCGATGTGAGGCACATGGTCAAAGGTGTAAGCAACATAGCCCGACCAAGCGTAATCGATTTTGGCCTCTTCTAATTGGGGAAACACCCGAATCATGAAATCTTGCAGGTATTTCGAATACAGTTGCGGCTGATCACCGCGACCAAACGCCCGCCCGCCAAACAAGATGCGCTTACCGTCTGGCGAAGGTCGATAATAGGCCACCAAACGCTCAGTACCGCCATGAGCACGTAATTTCGGGCATCACAGAACGAATCACAGATTCAGGCAATTCCTCGGTGGCAATCATCGCGGAACGAATCGGAATCACACGACGTTTGAATTTATCAAACTCGCCACCCGTGTAGCCATTTGTGGCGATAATCACTTGATCGGCATAGATAACGCCGCCATCGTACTGAACCTTGTAGCTAGCGCCTTGTTTACTGACATCACGCACCTTGGTGTGTTCTAGCATTAACACGCCCGATTGCTGAGCGATATGACACAGTCCACGATGTAGCTTAGCGGGCTGCAAAGTACCATCGGTCGGATAAACCACGCCGCCATGATAAGCGTTAGAACCCACTTCTTCGAATTGATCCTGACGACTCACCGCAATCGCGGGGAAATCTACTACTTTGGCAAGTTCTTCAGCCTGCTCAATTAAACCCGCATAGTGGCTTGGATGACTGGCCCCACGAAAACGCCCGCACAAAGACAAATCGCAATCAATTTGTTCTTCTTTGATAAAGTCCACCAGCCAATTAAAGGCCACCAGACTTTCTCTAATCGTCGAATGCACCTGATCACGACCATATTGACGCTCTAGCCCATCCACGCCCAACTTGCTGAAGCTTGGGCCAAGCAAGCCGCCATTTCGACAACTGGCTCCTTCCCCTAACCGACCACCTTCCAGTAATATCACTTTGATGCCCCGCTCGCGCCAAAGTAATGGCCGCTGAGATACCCGTAAAACCACCACCAACAATCACAGCGTCGGCTTTTTGTGGAAGTTCAAAGCGAGCATTTGAGTGAATCTTGCTTGCCAAAGACGTATCGGCCAACCAAAAAGGCATGTTGGTGTACGTCGATCTGTTTTTTGCCAACATATTGATTTCATTCCATAAAATAAGGGTAAGTTCGTATTTTTCTTTAACCGCTAAGCTCAATCTTTGAACGATGTCACGAGTGCTGCCATCGTTCAAAAATTTCAGAGAACATGTTGTAAAAACTCTTTCGTCCTATCCCACTGGGGATTGACTAACACCTGCTCCGGTGGCCCAACTTCGATGATTTCACCATCGGCCATGAACACCACACGATCGGCTACTTGTTTGGCGAACTGCATTTCATGGGTAACGCACACCATGGTCATGCCGGTTTTAGCAAGGTCAATCATCACGTCCAAGACTTCCTTGACCATTTCTGGATCTAACGCAGAGGTTGGCTCGTCGAACAACATGATTTTGAGATCCATGGCGAGAGATCGAGAAATCGCCACACGCTGTTGTTGACCACCGGATAATTGCCCCGGATAACGCGTCGCCAATTGCGCAATGCCCACGCGATCCAATAAACGCATTGCCATTTTGTCAGCGTCACGCTCTGACATCTTGCGCAGCCAAGTGAGACCTAAAGTACAGTTCTGCAAAACAGTAAGGTGAGGAAATAAGTTAAAGTTCTGAAACACCATACCCATGGTTTGGTGAATGATTTTATGGCTTTGACGATCCCGAGAAAGCGGCTGACCAAACACGGAAACCACGCCTTCCTGGTAATCTTCTAAATGATTCAAGGAGCGAATCAGGGTCGATTTACCTGAGCCAGACGGCCCACACACCACCATAATTTCGCCTTCACTAATATCCAGAGAAACGTCTTTTAAGACATGATGGTCTCCGTACCATTTATTTAGCTTGTCGATTTTAATCGCTGTGTTTGTGGTATTTTTTCTAGCCAAATGGCCTGATGAAGTCATCATTAGCGATCCACCTTTAAACGTTTTTCTAGGGTCAAACTGTATTGAGACATGCTGTAGCAAAACAAAAAGAAGAGTACGGAAATCATCACCAAAGGTTCGGTGTGCATGCCCACCCAGTCTTTGTCATTGGCGATATTACGTGCCATCAACATAATGTCGAACAAACCAATGATGGAAACCAAGGTCGTGTCTTTCAACAAACTGATAAACGACGTCATGATGTTTGGAATCATCATTCGAAGCGCCTGCGGCAGAATAATCAGCGCCATGGTATGCAGATAACCTAAGCCAAGCGTTGCGGCGGCTTCGTACTGACCTTTGGGAATGGCCTGCAAACCACCACGGATGTTTTCCGCCATGTACGCACCAGCAAAGATACACACCGCCACCAGCACCTGCGCAAGCTTGTTGAATTCCACATCCGCGGGTAAAAAGATAGGCAACAGAGTCACGGCCATAAACAAGACAGTGATCAAAGGTACAGAACGAACTAGCTCGATCACTGTCATCGACAACCAATGAATCACGGGTAACTTAGAACGACGGCCAAGCGCTAATACCACACCAATAGGAATCGCCATGGTGATAGCAAAACTGGCGATAATAAACGTCAAGAACAAACCGCCCCAACGCTCAATGGCCACCGGTTCCAACGATACTTGATTCACTACAAAAGCCATCACCAGCGCGATAAGCAACCACACAGCCACAAAGCTCAACAGATGAATTCGTCGCTCAACGAAGCGTGATACCAGCGGCACAAACAGTTCGTTTAGCCCCTTTTTATCCCATACTGACAAGATCCAGTTAGCGTAGATAATGGTTAGAAAAGCCAAAGCAAGGCAGGTCATCACGCCATGTACCCAGCCCAACTCCGCACCAAAACGGCCACCTAAGAAAAGATACGCCCCGACAAAAGGATACAGGCCGATCCAAGACAATAAGATGACGTTACGCAAAGGTATACGCTTAGACATCAGCGGCAATAACCACACCAAGCCAAGCAATACGCCAACATTGACACGCCATTGCTCATCGACCGGAAAACGCCCATAAATTAAGCCATTAAACCAGCTAATAACCCCCGCCCAACAGGCGCCATCCGGACTGATATCCATGCATTGGCGACGATTATCCGCAATAAATACAGCGTTAAACACGGCCCAATCCAACACGTGTTTCACTAAATAAAACAGCACAGCGATCACACACAAGGTCAACACACTGTTACCGATACTGTTAAAACAACGCTGACGAATGGTACCGAAAATGCCACTTTTACTTTGACGTGGCGGACGCGGTGGTGTCGGAACAAATTGCTTTAAAACGGGTGGATTTTTCACGTTTAGATCGTCCATTTATCGCACCTTATACTGCACACTGTCGTTGTACTTGTTGAGCAAGTAGGAGATCAGCAAACTGATGAAGATATAAAAGCCCATGACCATAAAGATGATCTCGATAGCGCGTCCGGTTTGGTTCATCGACGTTTGCATAAACACCGACACCAACTCAGGAAAGCCAATTGCCACAGCAAGAGAAGAATCTTTCACACTGGTCAACCAAGAATTGGTCATCGGTGGAATAATGGATCGAATGGCCTGTGGAATTAAAATCAGACGCAAGGACTGAACACGAGAGAAACCAATGGTAAAAGCGGCTTCGTGTTGTCCTCTGTCGATAGATTGCATACCCGCTCGCACAGTTTCAGCTATCGCCGCAGATCGATACACCGTCATGGCCACAAACGCCGCCCCAAATGACGCTGGAATATAAGCTCCCCCGCTGAAATTAAAACCTTGCAGGCTCGGCACAGACAGAGTCATTGCATTCACAAAGAACCACAAAGCCCAGCTAGCCAGCAATGCCCAAACAACTAGGCCAATATAAAACCCACTGGAACGAGAACCAGACAAGACGTAATACGGTTTAGACCAACGCAACAACCCATAAAGCAACAGGGTCAAGCCAGCAACAAGGGCAAGAACCCATCCCCATGACACGGCACTTTGTACGGTCGTCACATACAAGCCACGGTTATTCAAAAACAACCATTCACCTAGATGATAACTTTCTCGCGGCGCAGGCAAGGTAGAGAACACCACGGTAAACCAAAAAATAATTTGGATTAACAAGGGCACATTACGCACGATTTCCACGTACCAACGAGCCAATTGAGACACCAAGGGATTCTCAGACAAACGTAAAATACCCACCAAGGTGCCAACCAGAGTACCGACGACAATCACGCAAAAAGACAATACCAAGGTATTCACAATGCCGACGAAAAAGACACGCCAATAACTCATGCTGGGGTCATAAGGAATCAGGCTCCAGCTAATATTAAACCCCGCAGTCACCTGCAAAAAATCAAAGCCAAACGTCATGCCCAAACGGTTTAAATTTTCACTGGCATTGGCAAATAAAAACCATAGGCCGAATAACGCTAACATCAAGACAAACGCTTGAAGAATGACCGCTCTGCTTGCATCATTATTAAGCAGAGACCGTCTTTTTTGTGTCGCAGACGAAGGCAAGCCAGCGCCCTTCAAGGGACTTTTTTGTGACTTGCTCGTAGAAGACTGAATCATATCGATATACCGAACGAAGAAAGAAAACCAAAACCGCAATAGATAGGCAAACGCCTAGCTATTACGATATTTAGAAACCCTTACACCCAATAACGTGTCGCCATCAGGTGTTAACGGAAAGATTTTGCGTACATCATTCCGCCGTTAGTCCACAATGCGTTCAGAGTACCTTCACGGTCCAGACCCAACACACTGTTTACCCCCACGTTACGTTCGTAGACTTCACCGTAATTACCGACGTTTTTAATCACTTGATACGCCCAATCTTGCGGCAACCCTAGACCAACATGCAGGTCGCCTTCAACGCCAAGCAAGCGGCGAACCACAGGGCTTTGACTTTCCGCACGCATCTGTTCAACGTTTTGCGAATTCACACCAAACTCTTCTGCCGCCACCATGGCGGCAAAGGTCCACTTCACCACATTCGCCCATTCACTGTCGTTTTGCTTCACCGCGAAAGACAGAGCTTCTTTGGAAATGGTTTCGGGTAAAATGACATAATCGCTTGGGTTAGGTGCGGCAGAACGCTGCGCCGCCAAACCAGACTTGTCATTGGTTAATGCATCGCAGTTGTTGTTAAAAAAGGCGGTGTTGCGCACAGAAGAGTCATCAAATACCACCGTCTTGATGTCTAGATTATTCGCTCGGCTGTAATCCGCGATATTCAACTCACTAGAGGTGCCAGTTAGTACACATACCGTAGCCCCATTTAGCTCTTTGATGGACTTCACCCCCAGATCTTTATGCACCATGAAACCTTGGCCGTCATAAAAATACGTGTCTAGGAAATCCAACCCTTGTTGGGTATCACGGGAAAGCGTCCACGTCATACCTTTTGATAATATGTCACCTTTACCACTCTTAATAGAGGTGAAGCTTTGCGCCCATTGCACTGGGAGAAATTTTACTTTGGTGGCATCACCAAACACAGCAGAAGCAACGCCTCGGCACATGTCGATGTCCATGCCCTGCCATTCTCCCTCTTTATTCAAACTGTAAAAACCGGGAAAGGAGTTGCCTATCACGCAATTTACATAACCGCGCTCCTTGACCGCACTTAAAGTGGATGTGCTATCGTCTGCATAGCTGTTTGTGGCTAAAAGCGTCGATGTAACGGCTAACGCAACGGATAATTTCTTCATTGTTCGTTCCTTTTATGCTGTTGATTTTATGGTTTCTTTTTATTCAGTATCGATTTTTAACTGGCTTCTTGTTGTAAGTGATACCGTGACCGCATCTTCTTATGCAATATTTTGATGCAGATCAAACAACTAACCGTTAGGATCTTATGTGAAGATTTTCTATAATCACACTGAATATTTTTAATAGTCTAATAACTTTAGGTTATGGCGATGAACATCAATAAATTGCGTATCTTTCACGAAGTCTTTGTTACTGGCAGCATTACCAGAGCCGCAGAACGCAGCTATGTCAGCCAGCCAGCCGCCAGTAAAATGCTTGCTAATTTTGAAGATGAAATCGGCTACAAGCTCTTTGTGCGCAACAACGGTAAATTGATCCCAACCGACGAAGCACTTTACTTACACGAAGAAGTCTATGGCATATTGCAAGGCGTAAACCACTTAGAGGACAGTATTAAACGTGCTAAAAACAGTAAAACAGGCAGGCTGCGTATCGCCACCATTTTTGGTCCGTCCTACCAATTTTTGCCCGAACTGATTGCAGAATATATGACGGCCAATCCTGGCGTAGACGTGAGCTTACATCTTTCTGGTTGTTCCGCGATTCGACAAGGTATTGCCTCTGGGCAATATCAAATTGGCTTAGTCGATAAAGCCCAAAGCTCCTCGAAACACGATTCCGTCGCCTTTGATCTCGCCTGTTATTGCGCGGTACCTAAAGATCATCCCGCGTCTCAATTAGACATTATCCATCCTCATGATTTACAAGGATTAAACTGGATAACACTCGACTCTGAAAACGCCACCACCAAAGCGCTGAAACGCCTTTATGCAGAAAACGGTTTGCCTTTTAACCGCACACTCGAAGTGCATACCACCATTCACGGCTTATCCTTTGTCAACTTAGGCATGGGCGCCACCTTGGTCGACATTTTAAACTTCCGCTACTTCGATAAAGTCTTCCAACTGCCCAACGTCGTCTTAAAACCCTTCGCCCCCAATATTGTTGAACCGCTCGAAGTACTGACCTCTAACTTAAGCCCGCTTTCAGGCCTCGCCAAAGAGTTTTACGATACCCTGATTAACAAACTGGAGAAACAAACTCGATTGGACAAATAATACTCGCTGCAATTTCACCTTGTGAATGGTCATAAATTGACCTACTTTGTAAGGAGTTCGAAAATAAAAGAGAGGCGCTACTATGCGTTTTCTACCCTTACTTATTCTTACTTTGGTCTTGAGTGCTTGCTCCAACAATCAACTTAATGTTGTCGATAGCCTCACCTCCTCAGCCCAAAACGATGGTGTGGGGATGAACCCCAGCAGATGGTTTGTGAAAGGCCATCCTCTACAAACCACTTATGTGTCTTTGAATGGGCAACTTGGGCTAAAAGCAGGCCAAGTTTGTGTCGCAAGCAGTTATCGATCCCCATTTAAAACAAATTGTTTAAATGAACTTGGTTACTCACCGATAGCAAAAGAAGACACTATCCTAGAACGCAAGGGCAAGCTCTACCAAGAATACTATTCTGCCAACACGACTGATGTCGAGAACGCCCAAAAAAGCACAGACACGAATCCTCTTTATAGGTTTATTAAAGCAGTGAGCGATGAGAAATTACTTTCTGCGAGCTTTGTAAAAGCCAATACAGACTATTTATCCTGTCTTATAGAGCACAGCAAGGGAATGGATGCTGACAGCTTATCAGCAGTGGATAAACAAAACGCCTTGGCTGCCTGCGCAACTGAAAACACACTAAAAGATCAAACGCTTACGGCACTAAATGAAGCCAGACTTAAAGTCGATACATTGGCTATCGCTCCAAACCGCATGGTTTATAACTGGGCGGAAAACACGCAATGGGAAAATGGCGTCGTCATTCAATCCGAAACAAACTCAGCCAATATGAGTTCTAAGAAAAGCGCTTCCGGCTATACCGTCGTAAATGGTTTGGTACTAGAACGCTATCAAATGTCTTGTTCAGAACTTCAAAGCCTTAAAGAGCGTGAGGACGTCAAGCGACTAAAAATCATCACCATGACTCTTGCCGCAGAAGAGCTGTATTACAATGCGAACGAAGAAGCTAGCCTATCTTTAGATGCGGCCTTTTCTTTCACCGACGACAGCCTAAAAATGCTAAAAGCAGTATTAAACAAGGACCCAAAAGACCTAAAATTAGACATTCAAACCACCATCAACACCAGCAGCTCCATCGCTTCGAAAGGGTATTTAACCGCACCGATTATAACCCTTACTAAATATGACAATATTATTCCATCGAGCCAAGACACCTTTAAGCCTGGCCTTACTTATTATGCTGTATTATCAGATGTTGGCACTCTCGCCTGTGATTAGTACCAATTATGACGTTAAAAACCCCCAAACAGAATGAAACCCGCTGCGCGTGGGCCAGCTCTGCGCCGGACTTCCCTGAATACCATGATCACGAATGGGGCTTTCCTGTCGACGACGACCAAAGATTGTTTGAAAAGCTTTGTCTAGAGACCTTTCAGTCTGGCTTGAGCTGGAGAACGATCTTGAGCAAGCGAGACAACTTTCGTCTCGCCTTCGAAAACTTCGACTTCCATAAAGTCGCGCAGTTTGGTGAAAAAGAAATAACAGAACTACTTAACAACCAAGGTATAGTGCGGAATAAACGCAAAATCCTCGCAGTGATTAACAACGCCAAACGCGCTTTAGAAATGGTCGAAAAAGAAGGTTCGCTAGCCGCGTTTATCTGGCGCTACGAGCCTCGACGAAAACACCCTACCACCGCCCGAGACCCAAACCACCTGCGCGGAATCTATCGCCCTCTCCAAAGAACTCAAAAAACGCGGCTGGCAATTCGTCGGCCCAACTACCATCTACGCCTTCATGCAATCCATGGGACTCATCAACGACCATGCGGAAGACTGTTTTCTGAGAGAAGAGATTGATAGGGCGCGGAAGGGTTTTAAGAGGCCATGAAATACATCCATGTGATGTGCTCATTTTTGCGAATGAATCACAGCTTTCAAATCAAAATTAAGGGATTTAAGCACTTTTACTATTGTGTCAAATTGTGGCCGAGAACCGGATCGAAGGGCTTTGTAAAGACTTTCACGTCCAAGCCCACTGTCTTTGGCTATCTGCGTCATGCCACGCGATTTGGCAATATGACCAAGCGCATGAATAAGCTCGTCGGTATCACCATCCTCAAGCACCATAGTTAAATAGGCAGCAATATCTTCATCTGTGCGAAGTTGCTCAGCCATATCAAAGTTGGTCAGTTCTTTTATTGAAGTCATCTTGTCTCACCCAGTTTTGTAGTCCGCAGTTTTATCATACATAAAGCAGTTCGTATTCATTTAGATACAGAATGGTTGTTTTTTAGCCTAACCTCAACTTTTTTCCACCTTCATGCAACCCATGGAACTCATTAACGACCATGCGAAAAACAGTGTTGTGTGGGGAAACATCGATTAAGTCAGAAGAAAAATTAAACGGTAATAAATCATTACAGAGTTGCATAAAAATTTACCACATCAGTACGCAAGTTCTCATGAGTTAAGCCACACTCTAGAGGTAGTGTTTTCAATACTGCAATGGTTTTGAATTGTTCGTATAAAACGCTCGATGTTTAACAATGACCGCTCATTATCAAGGATAGCCAACATGATTTTCGGTAAAAAAGTAGATAAACGACCTGATCTTGAAGCAACACTTCAGCAATTAAGACAATGCCAAGACGAGTTAAACGCCATTAAGCAAAATACCGCGAGTATCAGCTTTAGCCCTGAGGGTGTGATATTGGATGCTAACCCACTATTCTTAACTGCAGTGGGTTATAAACTAGAGCAAATCATTGGGCAACATCATCGTATTTTTTGCGATACAGAGTACACCCAGTCCGTTGATTACAAACAATTCTGGCATGGGCTAAAGGCAGGAAAATCCTTTAAGGGTACTTTTTTACGTTTCAAACAAAACAAACAACCTATCTTCTTAGAAGCCAACTACTTTCCCATCTCAGATGACAGTGGCAAAGTGAAGAAAATCCTCAAAATAGCCAATGACATTACCGATATACAAGCATCCTTAGCAAACAAAAATGCCATTTTAACAGCACTAGATCGCTCACTCGCCGTCATAGAATTTGACACCAAAGGCAATATACTTCATGCCAATAGTAATTTCCTAAGAACCATGAAATATGACCTACAAGACATAAAGGGCAAACACCATAAAATGTTTTGTGATGATAAATTTTACAAAGAAAACCCCAATTTCTGGTCTGATTTAGCACGTGGCAAACACTTTTCTGGGCGTTTCCAGCGTTTTGACCATACAGGAAAAATAATCTGGTTAGAAGCCACCTATAATCCCATATTTGATGAAAAAGGTCGTGTTTATAAGGTCATCAAGTTTGCGTCCGATATTTCAGAACGAGTCAATAATGCCATGAACGCCATTGAACTTGCGGCGGCCACATCGGAAGAAACTAGCCAAGTCTCATCCAATGCCGTCGGGATATTAAATGCATCTGTGCAAACATCAAAAGAAATTGCAGAAAAAGTAAAGCATGCGGCCGATATTGGTAACTTACTGAAAACACAGTCTAAAAGTATTTCCGACATTGTTGTTACTATCCGCGCCATTGCTGATCAAACAAACTTACTCGCACTGAATGCCGCCATTGAAGCGGCACGCGCAGGCGATGCGGGAAGAGGTTTCTCTGTTGTTGCCGATGAAGTCCGAAAGTTAGCCAGCAATACCGCCATCGCCACTGCAGAAATTGGCCAGGTTGTCGAGAAAAACCATAATTTAATCAATGAAATGGACGTGATGCTGAACTCCGTAACAGGCATTGCCTTGCACGGCCAAGAAAGCATTAACGAAGTGTCACGAGGCTTAATGGAAATTTCCTCTGGCGTCGCGAGATTCGTCGAAATGGTTGATAAAATGAAGACTTAATCACTCTTTATCATGTCGATTACTTACCCTTGAGGCGGGGCCTTACTAAACAAGGCTTGCCCTCTGCACTTCCGTGGACTGCAGCGTCGTAGTTTCATTCTTCTTTAATCAACGCACTCAAGTTGTGCAAAAATAAAGCATTGCATCGAAACATTTTCGGTTTTAACGTCAATTATTGCTGGTCACAAAATGCACGATTAAGTCTTTTAAATCAGACTTGAATGATGGACAGTGGTAACAATAAGAATGGTGCAGTGAATTAATTTATGTCAATTAAAGAGATAGCAACCCAGTTGGAGTTGTCGGTATCAACAGTGTCACGAGCGCTGAACGATTACCCAGACATTAGCCGGAGTACAAAGAAGCGTGTGCTAAAAGAGGCAGCGCGACAAGGCTACCAATTAAAAGGGCCAGAAATGGCACACTGGGTGCAAGCAAAACGTGTGATCACGGCGATTATTCCTTGCCAAGACACACAATATCTCGACCCCATTCTTTCGAAGGTGTTGGCTGGAACTCGACACGCGCTGCAAGCAGAAGGCTATTTGCTGCAAGTGGTGGCAATCGATACCGGCAAACAGGAATTAAGCGAGTTTGAACGTCTTGTCAAAGCAGGCGATCAAGACGGCTTTCTGCTCCTTCGCACTCGGGTTAATGACCCGAAAGTCCATCGTTTACTGAAACTCAACGTGCCTTTTGTGTGTTACGGACGCACCGAACGCGCGGCGCAATTTGCTTGGCTGGATTTGGACAATTACCAAGTTGGCCATTTAAGCCTGAGCCGCCTGCACGAGCAAGGCCACCACAAGATTGGCGTAGTATCGGTAAGCGAGCGATATTTTTCGCCCAAGAAAGGCGACGCGGCATTCAAGATGCCGCTGAACAAATTGGGCTTTCTCTTACGTCTGAACAATGGCTAGAAGTGGGCTTTGACGAGGAAGAAAGTTACCTCGCCTGTGCCGAATTTCTGCTCCAGCACCCAGATATCACCGCGTTGATTTGCCTCACCAGCACCAGCGCGCGAGCCGCTGCATTGGCGGCCATGCGATTACACAACACACAGTTTAATGAAAGTGAAAAAATAGTGTGTGTGATTGGTTGTGATACGCCCGCAGATGAGCTGACCGCCAGTATGGGGATCGCCAGCATTCAGCAAGCGCCACCAGCACAAATAGGTGAGCAACTTGCCAAGATGATGGTGTCGCGCATCAAAGGAACTCCGGTGAAGGACCTACAAGTCGTTTTAGCGCCGGGCGTTGTGACCATTGGGTTATAAAATCTAAAAGTTCAGACAAACCAATAAAAACAATAGAGGAAGCCATCATGAACAATAGAACTTCACTATTCGTCGCCGGCACTGTGCTGGCCAACGGACTCCTAATCAGCTCGCTCGCCCATGCCGCCACGGTAGAGTTTTGGACAGCACAAACTCAAACCGATCGCTTACAAAATATCGAATTGCTGGCCAGTACATTTGAAGCCTTAAACGATGGCGTGACGGTTAAAGTCGTCGCTGTTGATGAAAACGAAATGGCGACTCAAATGGCTGCCGCTGTCGCAGCAGGTACAACACCGCAACTGATTGAGGTCAATTCCGAGATCATCATGGCGCTTGGCGAAGAAGGCATTGTCGATACCAAGACTCATCAAGGCGTCATTCAAGATATTGGCAAGAGTCGCTTTCATAAAGGGGCTCTGACCACTCTGACATCGCCTTCTGGGGAATACTATGGCTTGCCCTATCATGGTTTTATTCAGGGAATTTGGTACCGCAAAGATTGGTTTGATGAAAAAGGCTTAGCAGCGCCAAACACTTGGGAAAATATCGAAAAAGCGGCCAAAGCTCTCACTGACAAAGCCAATAATCAGTACGGCATTTTGGTCGGCACCAAGCAGGACAGCTACACAGAACAAGTCTTCACTCAACTGGCGCTTTCCAATAATGCCAGCCAGTTCGATGCCAACGGCAATTTAGTCTTCAACAGCCCTGCAACACTCGAAACCATCGAATATTACAAAGAATTAGCGAAATACAATCCACCAGGCCCACAGAACTGGCGTGCTCGAGATTATTACTTGCAAGGCAAGATGGGCATGTTCTTTTATTCCACTTACATAATGGATGATCTCGCTTTGGCAGAAGTGGCTAAAGGCTCACTGTCTTCAGCAAATTTCAAAGAAGCTCAGCGGCGGCACCTTTGACCCTGAGTTGGTCAAAAACACTGAGTTCGCACCAATTATCACCCACAAAAGCGCCGCGTCTTATGGCACCTTGTCTGGCCTTGTCGCCTTGAAAGCGAAAAGCGCAGAGGACACCAAAGCCACCAAAGACTTTATTGAATTCATGTACGACCCTGCCAGCTACATCACTTTCCTACATATGGCACCGGGTGGCATGAACCCAATGCTGAAAGGCATTGCAGAAGATCCAGCGTATTTAGAGGATCCAAACGGCGTATTCAAACTTTATGGCGCAGACAAGATGAAGCAGATCGTGTCTGGTTTTGACAACCTTCGCTCCTTTTCTGTCGTTGAAGGCAAAACCTTCCCTGCCTCTGGCGCCATCTTTGCTAAATCTGTCATTCCGCGAATGATCTACAGCGTCACCATTGAGGGAAAAGACCCGCAAGCTGCGCTGAATGATGCTGAAGCGGAAATGAAATCGATTATAGGCCAATAAGTCTCAACCCCCTCCCAACCTCACCCTTAGCAGGGGGAGGAGCTAAGCGCTTTGTGTTATTCCCTCCCCTTGTTAAGGGGAGGGCTAAGGTGGGGTTAAACGTAAAAAAGGGAAGCAAATATGTCTTCTGTCTTAATAAAAAATGAATCTCGACTGGGCTTAAAGCTGGTTGCTCCAGCGGTCGGAATCATTGGCCTGCTGGTGATTTACCCGATCCTGTTCAACATCTATCTGAGTTTTTTTGATGTTCAGCTCAACGGCACGAAAACCTTTGTTGGCATGGAGAACTACACGGACTTGCTCGGCAACCCGCGTTATTATCATTCCATTGGTGTCTCGGTTATTTACCTAATCGGTACAGTGGTCGGCACCACGGTGCTTGGGTTGGCGGCAGCGATTCTAATGAATCAAGAGTTCCGTTTTCGCAATCTTGCCCGCGGCTTGATTCTTTTGCCCTACTTTGCTCCTGTGATCAGTGTGGTATTTGGCTGGCAATTTATTTTCGATCCAGTAAACGGCATTTATAACCATGTGGTGGTCGATGTTTTGCACTTGACCGACTCTCGGGAAAACCTCATCGGTAACCCAGATTCTGCTTTGTTCGTGGTGATCTTGTTCGATATTTGGAAACATTTCCCCATCGCCTATTTGCTGTTTCTCGCCAAGCTGCAAAGCGTACCGAAAGATTTGTACGAAGCCGCGGCGATAGACGGGCAAAATGCCTGGGGGCGCTTCTGGCACGTGACCTTGCCAGAGCTGAGATTCGTCATTGCGACTGTGGTGTTGCTACGCATCATTTGGAATTTAAACCGCTTCGAGGACGTTTATTTGCTCGCTCCGAACGTGGAAACTTTACCGATTTTCACTTACTACCAAGCGTTCGCTGGCATCGTCGATCAAGGCGTGGCCGCCGCAATTTCGGTGATTCAATTGCTCGTGCTGGTCGGCTTGATCTGGCTGTACGTTCGTAAAGTCCTTAAGTGGTAGGGGAAGAATATGATGAATAAACGCTCAACCACCCAATCTGTGATCTTGTATGCCTTGGTGCTCGCTTTGGTGATTTTCTGCGTGTTTCCATTTTTGCAGATTCTTTCAACCTCGTTAAAGCACCCTATCGATTGGGGCAATCCATCGCTTATTCCGCGCGTCTTACATTTGGATGCATACAAAGAGCTGCTTGGCTTGATGCCAGCAAAAGAAGCCGACATTCCAGCCAGTGTGCAACGCTTATTGAGCAATCCGGCCTTGTCGGAAGATCAAAAGCAAAAGCTCTTGGCGAAATTTAGCTCCGGCGGTGATGTATTTCCGTTTGGTCGCTACATGCTCAATACTTTTGTGATCTCCTTTGTAACAGGGGTTTGCTCGACCTTCTTGGCATCACTCGCAGCGTACGCCATTGCCCGCTTACGCTTCCCAGCGCAATCCTTGATGGCAAACGGCGTCTTGTTTGTCTACATGGTTGGCGGCGTGTTGCTGATGGTTCCGCTTTATCAAATGAGCGTTAACGTCGGCTTGGCCTCCAGTGCCGCGGGGACGATTTTTAGTCTGTTTTTGATCTATCTGATTCAGACTTTACCCGTCGCCATGTACATGTTGGGGAATTACTTCCGTACCATTCCCTTCTCGCTAGAAGAAGCGGCAATGATGGACGGTTGCTCAAGGGTGGAAGCATTCTGGCGCATCATCATGCCCTTATCGAAACCCATGTTATTTACCGTGTTTATCTATTGTTTTGTCATCGCTTGGAACGAGTATTTGTTTGCTTCCGTGTTCCTCAAACAATACCAAGATTTCCAAACCTTACCGCTGGCATTGCAAACTCTGTTCACCTCGAAAAACGCCATTTGGGATCGCATCATGGCCGCATCCATGTTGACGCTTTTACCTGTGGTGATTTGTTTCATGCTGGCAAATAAGCATTTGTCAGGTGGCCTTACCGACGGCGGTGTGAAAGGCTAAATATGACTATTGCGCTTCATAGATATCTTTTGGAAGGTTAACAACTAACAAAATGACAAAACGTCACGAGCGAAGATCAGACAAGGAAAAAGTGAGCGAAAAAGCGGAGTTTATAGTTATAAATGAGCATTTTGAGCGATCTTTTGACGCAGTATCATCGAGCACAGTCGTTTTGTAGGAGTAGAATATGAGTTCAGTGATCTTACGTAACGTAAACAAATCCTACGGCAACTTGCCGATAGTCAAGAACCTTAATTTAGAAGTAAAAGACGGTGAGTTTGTCGTGTTGGTTGGCCCAAGTGGCTGCGGGAAAAGTACCACGCTTCGCATGGTGGCAGGTCTAGAAGACATCACCCAAGGGGAAATACAAATTGGCAAACGTGCCATTAATGATTTGCCTCCACACAAGCGTAACATCGCCATGGTGTTCCAGAACTACGCCTTGTATCCGCATATGTCAGTGCGAGAGAACATCATCTTTGGCTTGAAAAAATCGGGGGCCGATGCAGAGACCATCAAGCAAAAACTTGCTGATGTGTCGGAAATGCTCAAGCTCGACGATTATTTGGATCGCAAACCGGCGGATTTGTCCGGCGGTCAGCGCCAACGTGTCGCCATGGGACGAGCCTTGGCTCGGGATGCAGATGTGTATTTGTTTGATGAGCCATTATCGAACCTAGATGCCAAACTGCGTCATCACATGCGTACTGAAATTGCTCGTATTCAACATCAATACAACATGACCGCGATCTACGTTACCCACGATCAGATCGAAGCCATGACCTTAGGCGATAGAGTCGTGGTGATGCGCGATGGCATCGTCGAACAAGTCGGCACACCGATGGAAATTTACCTACAGCCGACCAACACCTTTGTCGCGACCTTTATTGGCTCCCCAGCGATGAACTTGATTGAAGCAAAAATCGAAGGCGACGATCTGCTATTCGATAACTACCGACTGCCAGCAGCGAAAATCGCCAATGTGGACTTACACGACCTAAAATCCCACGACACAGTGTTGGTTGGCATTCGTCCTGACTTCTTTGAAGACAGCGCACTGTCCTCACCAAGCGACAACCTATTTGCATTCAATGATATACAAGTAGAACTGGTGGAAAACCTTGGCTTCGACAAAGAAATCATGTTCAAACTCGGTGGTGAAGACGCCAAAGCCCGACTCGACCTACGCTCCCACGTCAAACGCCAAGAACATATCTCCTTGTCGGTCGACTTGAATCGCGTCTTATTATTCGACACCAGCCCACAAGGCATGCTGTTGAATGCGGGAGAGGTTTGAGGAACCAAGACTCTCTAGGAATTTGAAGCCATTTTCTCAACCAGATAGTCGACAAAGACCCGCACTCTGGCTGGCATGTGTTGTCCGCCAATAAATACGGCGTGGATGACTTCTTTGTCCTGCGGGTTGAAGTCTTCTAATAAGGGAATGAGTTGGCCCGATGCGAGGGCTTGTTGAATATGAAAATTCCCAACTCGGGTGATACCAATGTCCGCCATCACCAGCTCCACCAGCGTTTCACCATTGTTGGAGGTCATGTTGCCTTGTATCGGTAGAATATAGTCTTCTCCGTTCTCACGGAATGGCCAGCCAGGTTCTAGCCGCTGAAAACTGAAATCCAGACAGTTAAAGTGCTGTAAATCGGCGGGCGTTTTGGGAATACCAGCTTGCGCTAAATAGTTAGGCGAAGCGACAACGGTTCTGCCTGTGTCGCCAAGGCGCCGTGCGGTTAAGTTACTATCAGGTAAAGGGCCAAAACGTATTGCGACGTCAATATGACCATCCGCCACATTGCTAATCTTATCGCTCACTTCCACTTCGATTTTGATCTTGGGATAACGCTCTAAAAACTCTTTGTATAAGGGAATCATGGTCAAACGACTATACGCCGTGGCGGTACTGACTTTGATCAATCCACTGGGACTCGCACGATCGGCAATGGCGCGTTCGGTTTCTTCTAGATCTTTCAGAATACGCCGTGCCGCAAGCGCATAGGATTCACCTTCGCTGGTTAAATAGAGTTTGCGAGTAGAACGGACCAGCAGCCTAACGCCTAAACGCTTTTCTATTCTTGTCATCATTCGGCTTACCGCCGACGGCGTGAGACCGAGCGCTCTTGCTGCACCACTTAAACTTCCCGTCGTGGCAACAGTTAAAAAAGTTTCCATCTCGGCGGTCTTATCAACTTTAATTTGCTTCATTTGTGAATCCAATGCAAAACAGAATCGCTTTTTTGCCCACTATTCTGGTGTTTTATATCTCGTTATATTCCCTCATATCATAAATAAACGAGAGAGTAACATGAAGATTAACTTTCCATTGATGGCTCTAGCCATTGGTGCTTTTGGAATTGGTGTAACGGAATTTTCCCCCATGGGGATGTTGCCGGTGATTGCGGGCGATTTGGGCGTCTCTATTCCAACGGCTGGCATGCTTATCAGCGCTTACGCCTTTGGTGTATTAATTGGTGCGCCAGTCATGACCTTGCTGTTTGCAAACATGCCTCGCCGTCGTCTGCTGGTTTTGTCCATGGGGATTTTTACCATCGGCAATTTAATCAGTGCGTTGGCCGACAGTTACAGTGCGTTGATGATTGGACGCATCATTACGTCGTTCAATCACGGTGTGTTTTTTGGCGTGGGTGCTGTAGTAGCAACCCAATTGGTGCCGCCGAATCAACGTGCCGGGGCAGTCGCGGCGATGTTTTCAGGCCTCACCATAGCGACCATTGGTGGCGTGCCATTAGCGAGCTTTGTCGGGACGACATTTGGTTGGCGAAATGCTTTCTTTGGCATTGCGGCTATTGGTTTAGTAGCAATGGTGGCACTACGAGTCAGCTTGCCTCCGTTGGTCAATCAAGAGAAAGCGAACATTCGTAATGAATTGGCCGTGTTAAGTAGAGGCTCTGTCTTGGCAGCGTTGCTATTAACTGTAGTGGGTGCCAGCTCGATGTTTACGGTATTCACTTACATCGTGCCCATCCTGCAACAAGAAACCCATGCCTCAACCACCTTCGTGACGGCCATGCTGGTGCTTTACGGCGTGGGACTTGCCGTTGGTAATATTCTCGGTGGCCGTTATGCGGATCGTTCACTGTTTGGCACCTTGATTGTGTCGTTAATCGCGGTGATTCTGCTGTTGGTCATTTTTGCCGTCACTATGTCTTCTTCAATTATCGTTGTTCCTCTGATTTTCCTCTGGGGAATTGCCAGTTTTGCCGTGGTTCCACCGCTGCAGTCTTTGGTGGTTCATGAAGCCAGCGAAGCGCCAAACCTTGCTTCCGCCATGAACATTGGCGCGTTTAACTTAGGCAATGCCGTTGGGGCAGTATTGGGCGGCGGTGTCATCAGCGCAGGACTTGGATTGCCTTCGGTCGCCTTAGCGGGTGCAGGAACCGCTTTGCTTGGGTTATTCATGGTACTGGTGTTAAAACGCAGTCCTTCAAGCCAGAGTAACGCACCCGTAGCTTCTTCCTAATCTAGCTTTTTCTTAATCAACACGCAGGGAATGTTTTACACATTAATAAAAGCATTCCCGCGATAACCGATAATCATACGGGGATGCCTTCCTCAAGCTAGCTATTCGTCAGTCTCCATTTGCTGGTTTTATCAGATCTGCCATAGGGTGCTGAGTTTCGGATAAGCCCTCATGAATTCCATTTTTATTATCGGCACTTTGGTTTTGGCTAAGTTTGAATTTACCCTGAATATCAGTCACGGTGATTTCAACGCCAACAACAGCAGCTTGCAGTCTGTCGATGTATTCCTGAGGCGCATCGGAGATTGACCAAGGCGCAGGTTGTTTTTGCTCATGGATATCGGTGAGTTTTTCCAGTAATGATAGTTTCCATTCAGCTTCATGGATAAAGTCTATCGTGCCTTTAATGTGAACGGCGCGATAGTTCCACGTTGGAACCGCTTTGCCATCTACTTTTTTAGAGGGATACCAGTTTGGCGTGATGTAGGCATTTTCGCCTTGAAAAATCACCAATACATCAGCTTGATTCGCTAGGTTCTGCCAAAGCTTATTGGCCTTGGCGATATGAGCTTGTAGGACAACTCTATTCTCTGCATCGACATGAACCAACATAGGAATATGCTCAGCGTTTAGACCGTTATTATCATTCGACACTAACGTCGCGAAGGGAAAGGCTTTAACAAAGGCGAGCTGCTCTTCTTGGTCATTGATCTCAAAATGTTTTGGCGTGTACACAACGGTTCCCTTTCTAACTATTTTTAGACATTAAAACGACGTTATATATTCAATTGATTTGATAATTAAAAGTGTCATCTACTTATGATCTATTGATTACAAACTACGGCTTTATTTTGATGGAGTAAATCTATGTGCACTCGAATTGTTAATAATATCAGTCCTGATTGGGTAACAACCGCCCGAAATTTTGATTGGGAATTTCCACTGACAAGCTCAGTTTTTCGATCTCCAGTAGGTATGCATAGAGTTGGCCTAAGCTTACAGGAAATAGAAAAACATCATTTTAGAAACGATCAAGTATTATCATGGACAGTAAAATACAGCTCGACATCTATCCTTATCGGTACCGAAAATGATGGATACGGTACAACGGATGGAGTAAACACAGAAGGCTTAACTGCGAATATCTTATACGATGCCACCACGTCATTTGATGACAATATTGCTGAAGGACAAAAAGCCTTAAGTCTTATACGTTGGGGGCAGTTCGTCTTAGATGTATTTTCAAGTGTCCAAGAAGCTGTCAAATATTTTGAATCTCAAAGCGTTTTCTTTGTTAGTGGTACGGTACCGGGGGATATAACGGCCGATACTGAGTTGCATTTAACCCTATCGGATAAACACGGAGACTCTGCCATTATAGGCATAAAGAAAGGTAAAGCCGACATCCATCACAGCCGCAACTTCACTGTCGCGACGAATCAACCTGATTACCAAACCCAGTTGCAAATGATGAATTATTGGTTTTACCAATGGAATTTAAAAAGCGCTGGCGCAGTGAACAACACTCCAGTATTCACTGCGCCAGGAGGCAATACTGCTGTTCAACGCTTTCAAAGAGCCTGCTTTTATCGACTACTAACAGGCTCCACTAGCGAACTTATAGATAGGGTGGCGCAAGTCAAAGCAATGATAGGAACCTGCTCTGTTCCTACCCTATGTTCGACATTTGACGCGCTATCCTCCAATAAGACAATTCAAAAAGAAGACGATGATGATATTTCATCAACCTTGTGGACCAGTATTAGCGATGCGACCAACCTTAAGTACTATTTTTTCGATGGCCTGCATTTGGGATCAGTTTGGTTTGATGTATCTGCTGCCACAAAAAGTTGCGCAATATGGTTAGTCAGCGATAAAGAGCATGGTCCAGGTTTTATGAACAACGGTGATCACATGCTTAAAGAATGCAATGATATCTATGCGCACTAAGCACGTTTAAACAAGTTGGCTGGCGGTACAGAATCGATTCTTGCCATCAGCCTTCGCGTTGTACAACGCTTGATCAACTGCTCGTAAGCTGTCTCGATGCCTACTGGCATGATGATTTGCCAACCCGATGCTAATCGTAATTTGTCGTTCAATGCCAAATTTTGTATTTGCTACACGCTGATTTAACTGCTTTAAGGTTTCCTCTAGTCGAGCAAGATTTGATTCTGCAAAAATAATAATGAACTCTTCACCGCCCCAACGACCGACGGTATCGTGAGGACCAAGATGCTCGTTTAGCGTCTGCGCTAGGTATATTAACACTTTATCACCCTGATCATGACCAAACTGATCGTTCACTTTTTTGAAATCATCCACATCCAACATGGCAATGTAGTGACTACCAGTCGAATTCAATAATTTATCTTCCACATAGCGACGATTGCGCAATTTAGTTAATACATCTGTCGTAGCCAACTCCTGTAACTGACGGTTCGACTCTTCCATCATTTGATAGGCTTTTCGGCGGCTAGTGTCGTAGAAAAACGACACCATGAGTAACAACAAATAGATAAAAGAAAAATGTATCAAGCTGGCAGGAAGGAATGGCTCTGGTTGCCAAGTATCCATTTGCGTAAAGCAAAAATAAAACACACCGACGAAATAAACGACACTCAACATCGACCCATAGCGATAGCCAAGAAGAAATATTCCCATGACGGGGGTTAGAAAGGCAAAAATGAGTGCAAATTCTTCGTTACCATTAATTAAAATCAGTATAAAAGTATCAATCGACACAATCAGCTGAAGAATTGCCGCTGCGACTTGGGAGCGTTTTTTTACCAGCAGGTAATATCCACCAATGATACAAAAGAACAACGACACAGAGTTCGCTATTAACATTGGCGGAAAATAGTCTATGACCAAATTGTAATAAATGAAGAAAACGAGACTAGAAGAGATAAACACCAAGGCTGAAAATAAAAACCCTCGAAAACGAAAATCAGGATGCGTACGCTTCGTTCCAAACCATTGCTCTAAAAGCGATATCACTAAGCAGACCCCTGTCTTTAAAAAATAAGTCATTCCTTACGGCGTTTTTCAAGGTAATTGTAGAGCGCTAATTTTTAGCGTAACTAATTAGTACTCCAGCAAAAGATGTGCCTACATCGTTCCTTTATTGAAGAGTAAACGAACTTATTAAGAAAAAGAATAAATATAATGTAAATAATGGTTTAGCTATGTAAAGCACGATTTATTGACCAAAAAACTACCTTTTTGAAAAAGATGAACAAAAAATGTCGATGTATTTCGATTGGAATGACATCGACATCACAAGGAATATTCTTCTACTTAAGATCTAAAGTTTACCCGCTCCTGCATTTTCTTTGACATAATCAATCACGTCACTAGCAGGCAATACTGGCGTTGGTCCATATAAGGTTGGTGTCCAGCCCACCTCTTTAGAGAGAGGTTTGCCACTTGCTTTGTTCGCTTCTTCAACGATATCCATCATTTCGCCATTGAACATGGAACCCTGATCGTAAGCTACTTTCCCTTTCATATTACCGATAGCATGAGAAGGATCACCATTTTTGATTTCGAACACATTGGCTTCTGAATAAATAGCAGACTCTTTACCCGCTCCCAAAACCTGACGAACAATATTGTGCTTAGGTTTGTTAACCAAAGAATTCACATGACGTTCATAGGCATTGGCGCCAACGCCGTCACCTTGTGCATTACCGACGAAATAGTTGTTATACACATGCACCTTGCCATAACGAACACGTGGCATACGCTGACCAACATTGTTGAAATAATTACCATGCAGCGTGACACGTAAATAACCAGTGTCTGCCGTTTTACCATCGCTATTACCAATCAGAAAGGCTTTATCATGATCATGAAAATAGCTGTTGGAAATCGTCACGAGATCCGCCTGATTGGTAATATCAACTAAGCCATCATGATGTTGGACTTTTTGTGTAATCTCGTTCTGGGGGAATGGGTAGACTGGTGGGAACATGGCGTCTGGGCGATCACCATCAGAGAAAGTGCTGTGATCAATCCACACTCGCTTACCACCGTTAATAGAAATTAAGTCGTACTCTGAGTTCCAACGGCCACCTGGACACATTTGCGGACCATGGGAAGCATCAGCGTATTCCTCCATGCAACCTGGGTAATTAGAATCGATTTTAAAACTATCACCTGGATCCCAACCAGGGAAATAATCAAACGCGTCTTCAAAAGTAATATTACGAATGATGACGTTTTCAACGCCTGCACTAATTTGCAAGGTGCCTTTAATGATTTTTGCGTTTTTACCTAAACCTATGATGCTGGTATTTGAAGGGACATCAATGACAATTTGGTCTTTTTGTTTTTTAGCCGAGGCTAAACGAGCTTCTTCTTGAGGGCCGGTTAAATCCCTATTCGGACGTTTTTTAATAAGTGGTTTTGCATTCCAAACCGATGGTGCGTAAGCGTTTTTATACTCTTCGAAATTATAAGGCGCAACTCGATAATCGGCTTCCGTAAGCTCACGCCCTTGATCATTGGATGATAAGTTAATCGTGCCACTAATTTGAATAATCTTAGGTAGGTTACCCGCTTCTTTTAATGCATCAACAAAGGCTTTTCGGCTACTGACGGTATAAACATGCTCATCGAGTGCATCCGCACCGCCCGTCACTTGCCCTTCGGCTGCCGCCCAACCGTCGTTATGAGGAAGAACAACACGCGCTATATTTTGCGACATACTATTCTTTCCAGTATTTGAGAGCTTCTGTGATGTGTTATCCGCACTCACAGCTGAACATCCGGCAATTAAGCTGGCCGCCAAACAAGACGCCGCTAAAATTTTTCTATTCATTTTATTCTCCAAAGACATTGAAAATAAGCAGATAAAGACCTCTCGCCGTGCATATTTTCAAATCGCATTGTTATTTTTATTGGCAGCATACAAAGAGCAACCTACAGCGATGCTTTCTGTATAGGAGAATAGACTATCAGGAAAACCAAAAAAGTAAAACGATGTTTTATTTTTAATAAATCACTATTTCTCATAAGATATTAGAAAGAAGAAATATCTTTAATCACTCAAAAGAGCCGCTGCACTGCCACAAACTGTCATGATGAAAAGAAACCATTTCAGATGACTTGGATGGGCTTTAATAGCCAATTTCACCGCGAGAAATGAGCCAAGCATGGTGCCAGATGCAAGGATTAATCCGGGAATCCATAGGATTTGATCGTTCCAAATAAACACACCTAATGCCAACGCTGTAAAGCCAAGTGTACACACCATTTTTAGCGAATTGGTGCGAACTAGGTCGTAACGCAAGGTACCAGATAAATCGACGATTAAATTCAATGAATCTTGACCTAAAACAAACAAATACATGTCCATACTCTCAAAATAGTTTAACCAATTTGAACCTAGCTGTTGATGACATGATCAATTCATTGTTTACTTTTTAAAAAGCAAATATATAGATAAGGTATTGCAAAAAAAATGTACAACATTCTTTTTTACATAAAATAATCATATGTAATATATGAAATTACTATTTTTATGTATATTGGATGTACAAATATGAAAAAAATATCTCTTGCTACAATCATACTTCTAACAGCCTCTAGTGCTATGGCAGAATCACAAATTCAGGTAGGACTTGGCTATACAAGAACAACTGTTAGTGGAACAGATAATGGTTCTGGCTATGAAGAATATGTCAATGCCCCAGCATTAGTTGCTCGCTATGCTTTTTCTAATAACATTGCAATAGAAGGAGCTTACCGGTTTAAATCAGGTGACACTTGTGACTGGGATAACGGGAATTCTTGTACTGAAAACCCACGGGTTCAGGTCAATGGTATTGATATTAACTTATTACTAGGTGACCATTTTATCGATCAAGATCACTTCTATTATTTCGCAGGTGTTGGATTTTTTTCAGATAATTGGAATCGCAGAAAGTACAACCGAAAAGATACAATTAGCGGTGCCCATTTTCCATTTGGATTTGGCTATAACACTGGGAAGTTCTCCTTAGAAACTCAATATACTTATCGATTAGGTTCTGCGTATGACAATGGCCTTAACGGCTATTTTGAAACTGACACCTCAGCATACAGCTTAGCTTTAAAACTTATGTACTCTCTTTAAAAGCCAAAAAAATCGCTTTAGCTAAAAATACTAAAGCGAATCTTTCACTCAATATCTTTTTACATAACTAGGGAAATTTATGACTAAAGTTTAAGGTAAAACTAATAACCTTAGTTGGCTAAAAATTCTATTCAATCAAATGTCAAGCCAATTAATCACTTAATAGCGCCGCTGCACTGCCACAAACTGTCATGATGAAAAGAAACCATTTCAGATGACTTGGATTGGCTTTAATAGCCAATTTCACCGCGAGAAATGAGCCAAGCATGGTGCCAGATGCAAGGATTAATCCGGGAATCCATAGGATTTGATCGTTCCAAATAAACACACCTAATGCCAACGCTGTAAAGCCAAGTGTACACACCATTTTTAGCGCATTGGTGCGAACTAGGTCGTAACGCAAGGTGCCAGCTAAAGCGGCAATCAAGATAAAACCCACGCCCGCTTGGACAAAACCGCCGTAAACACCGGCGATAAATAAGGCAATCCAAGCACTGGGTTTTTCCGACACTTTAAAGGGCACCGTGCCTTCTGGTGGCGCAATCATAGTCGGACGCACAATCATAATAATTGTCATGCCAATCATGGCACTGAGCAATAAAGGTTTTAACCAAGTCTCTGGCGCGTAACTGGCCGCAAATGCCCCAACCACACCGCCAAGTAAAGAGGGTATCATCACCGGTAGGATATCCGCGTTATCCAATTTTTTTGCTTTACGAAAGCCAAAGGTGGCCGCCACGTTCTGTAAAAATACACCAACACGATTGGTTGCGTTGGCGATGTCAGCTGGCATGCCCATGACCATCAAAGCAGGCAAGGTAAGATTGGAGCCACCACCAGCAAGCGTATTAATAATGCCAGCAACAAACCCTGTACCGATCAACAGCGACACAGTGAATAAACTGTAATCCATAACATCGTCCTTAATGACTCTTGAGCGAGTCGGAAGAGAATAAAAAGAGGAGCGAATGATAAGGAGAATTCGACGAGCTGACAAAAGATAATTTAGGCGGAGAAATAAAAACCGGCCCAGCGTCACCTTTAACAATACGTTGGGCCGATAAGAAATGACTTATTTAAGCGAGTTATTCACCATCAAGGTTTCATCGATACCTTTTAATGTCATTTCCTCCATCATGAAATTCACCGTATTCAATAAACGCTGCTCACCCGCTGGAATCAAGTAACCAAATTGGCTTTTAGTGAAAGGATCATTCGCTCGTGAGGCTTCTAGTTGCTTGTTGACTACTTGGTAATATAGTGCTTCTGGGGTTTCTGTCACCATCACATCAACGTCTCCTGCTTCCACGGCTTTAGGGACATCTAGGTTATTTTCATAACGAATAATGGTGGCTTTGCTCAGATATTGGTCGGCAAATTTTTCATTGGTTCCACCGATGTTTACACCAACCTTTACCTCAGGGCGATTGACTTCTTCTAACGTATCAAAACGAGCCACGTTGCCCGTCGCCACAAGGAAACATTTGCCAAAAGTCATATAGCCTTGCGATTGATCCGCTTCCATTTGACGAGAAGTCCGACGCGTAATGCCACCCATTGCAATGTCGTACTTATCGTCCTTCAAATCCGTTATAAGGTTTTTCCAAGTGGTTTGTACAAATTTCACTTCCACGCCCATTTCTGAGGCAAAATACTTTGCGACATCAATATCATAACCAGAAAAAGTACTGCCATCGTAGTAAGAAAATGGCTTGTAATCCCCCGTGGTTCCCACCGTGATGTAGCCTTGTTTTTTGATATCTTCTAAACGATCAGCTTGTGCAATAGCACTGTAAGCCATGGTGGACACGAGCAATAAAAACGACGCGGTGAACTTCATAACAGTGTACCTAACATAAGAATGAAACGAATATATAAGCATTTGCTATGCCATGTTTTCAATTTTTATTCTGCAAAACCATACCGTTATACACGCTCTAACAAGCAATCCACCACCGCTTGATTCACACTGTGAGCAAGTTGAGGGATAAGATCGTAAGTACTCATGACACCACCATTGATCAGAGCGTCATAAGCTAATTTAGATAAGCGATAGTCAATCACAGTATCTTGATTTCCATGGATAAAATGCACCTGTGTGTTATTTATTGGGGTTTTAATGAGTGATGTAGCAAAGCGACCTGATAAGGAAACAATTTTTTCAGCTAATTTTTCCTCGACCATTTGCGTCGAAGACAATGACATAATCGCCCCTTGAGAAAAACCAATCAAAGTGGTTTTTTCCGCACTTAAGCCTATTTTTTGTTGCCAATATTTCACTGTTTCGACAAAAGCTGGCATGGCAGTGTTAATACGTTCAACACGATTTTCTTCTGTTACGCCTTGCACAGAAAACCATTGATAACCTTGTCCAAAATCAGACACATCAGGAGCTTGTATCGACACAATGAACGCATTCGGTATGGCTTCAGCCAAAATCTGACCCAAAGGAGCCAAACTCTGCGGTGTGGCTCCAACACCATGAAATAATAAAAACAGACGCGTCGATGAATTGGGTTCCTGTATTACAAGAGTATTAGGCATGATGCATCCTTAGGAAAAAGTTAGAAAATAGGATAAATACTCTATTCTTCTGTAAAAACAAGATATACAAGCTATTCCTTAAGCTTCTATTTCGTATTTGGAAATAATCCATCGTTCAATTCAAAACAATAAAAAATACTCGTCCAGTTTTCGGTTGTCGCTAAATTGTGAATCAAGCTAACCTAACTGATAGACACTCTTTCAGTCATTCAAACAACGGAATAAACGCATGTTAATAACAGATGAAAAACAAGCCGATGGTTATTATCAAGCCTTACTAAACCGTGAACCAAGCTATGTTGGTGTGTTTTTTGTCGGCGTAAAAACCACAATGATTTTTTGTATTGCCACCTGTCGGGCGCGCAAACCAAAGCGTGAAAATGTAGAGTTTTACACACATTTCAAAGACGCTATGGACGCAGGCTTTCGCCCATGCAAAGTCTGTCGCCCCACTGAAAACGCTCATGAAGCACCTTATGAAGTACAAGCGGCAATGAACCTTGTGCGAGACTGTACTAAGGCGAAAATCACCGACCAAGAACTAAGAGAATCAGGAATACGGCCCATCTTTGTACGCCGTTGGTTTAATCAACATTACGGCATGACGTTTCAAACTTTTCAGCGTATGTATCGGATTAATTATGCCTTTCAAGAATTAAAGACAGGCAAAAGCGCCACCAATACCGCGTTAGATTCTGGCTACGATTCTTTAAGTGGTTTCGGGTACACTTTTAAAAAATTACTTGGCCATGCGCCGACCCTAAATTTGGAGAATGCTGTGATTTTAATCGATAGACTGACAACGCCCATTGGCCCTATGTTTGTCTGCGCCACTGACCAAGGCATCTGTTTGTTGGAATTTGTTGACCGACGCATGTTAGAAACCGAGTTTGAAGACTTACAACGTCGCCTCAAAGCCAAAATCATCACTGGCGAAAATGCCCATATTAAGCAATTAAAAAAAGAGCTAGAAGAATACTTCGCTGGCACACGCAGTACATTCAACGTGCCGCTTCATACACCAGGAACCGACTTCCAAAATGCTGTCTGGCAAGCCCTTAGCACGATTCCATTTGGAGAAACCGCCAGCTATCAAGAACAAGCCACACGGTTAAATAACCCCAAAGCCGTTCGCGCCGTCGCCAGAGCCAATGGCATGAATCGCATAGCAATTGTGATTCCGTGTCATAGAGTAATTGGTAAAGACGGTAGCTTAACCGGTTATGCGGGTGGATTAGAGCGCAAACGCTGGCTGCTTGATCATGAAAAAACACATTGCGATAGCGTCAGAGATAGCAGAGATTAATCGTTAAAATGCCTGTAGTTTCATGAATACATCAAGGTTGTGTCATGGCAATGTAATTTCCTCTAAGCGCTCTTGAAATGCTGTCGCTACCAGTTCATCTTGTGCACTTTGATTATACTTAGATGGAATTCAACATGCCGACAAATATTGTTGCAGTATATGGGACGCTTCGTGAGGGGCTTGAAAATCATGAGCTACTGGCTGAGTGCAAACGCATTGGTCTTGGTTGGCTGACAGGGTTTCGCATGCACAATCTAGGCGACTTTCCAGGCATTACATCTACCCATGATGAAAGTGGTCGAATCCGAGTCGAATGGTACGATGTATCTGATGAAATACTGGCGGCCTTGGATCAACTAGAAGGCTATGATCCAGAAGCGCCAGAGAGTTCTTTATACATCAGAAAACGCGTTTTCTCACCTTATGGCCGAGGTTGGATCTATGTTTATAATAAATCCCTAGACCACGCACCCTATATGGAAGCGGGCGATTGGGAGCGGTACTCCCGCACCGCTACTTTTCACCAAGGCACACAATCGGCGTAGACAACACTTGAGCCATTTGACCACTTTGTAATTGGGTAATATTTGCCACACTTGCTTGGACTTGATCTTCATCCGTTAACAAGCCAAAACGCACCACAAAGTGTTTCGATTCACCCGCATCAATGGTTGGCACCAAGCCTAACTCGCGCTGATAAGAACGGTTATAAGCAAAGCTAGTGCCCGGCTCGATTCCCACCACATAACCTTGCTCCAGTGTGTCCGTATTTTTCCACACGGTAAGCACTGGCAAGGTATCGGTTTGATAACTCACTTCAATGCCACAGTTCGCGTTGGCGTTATGTAATAAGGCATAAGAAAAACCTTTCTCGTCACTGATAGGACGAATGTTAAACACCATTTCGTCAAAGTCTTTAGTTGGCGCAGGCATCTGATTCCAATCACTCAAACCGCCAGCGGCGTAGTCGTTAAAAGGCGATAATTCAGCTATGGGAACATGCAGTTGTGCGCCATTTTCCAAAATCGGCTGAGCAAAGTTATTGTGATAAATCGCTTGAAATTCGCGCGGGTAACTACCTTTATTGGTTAAGGTATCTTCAACCAATAAATAAGGCTCATCTGGCGTTAATGACAATACCGTTTGCAGTTCAAAATTAGTAAATTTGAAACGCTTTTCATCCACTCGACCACGTAAAGTCACCCGATAAGGCGGCACTTGCTCAACCTCTAAAATCACCTCGTCAGCAGGCGTGTTCTGAATGCGACCGTGCAAGGTCAAAAACTCATCGCCGTCTTGACCGGGATGCCCTGCCCACTGATAACCACAACGCACGATCATCTCGTTAAAACCATCTAACCAGCCCAAGCCACCAGACGCTTCTTGATTCACGAAACTAGGATGAACCACCTCTTTCACAGGAGAATCCCAGCCAAAGCGAATACCTTTACGGACCACATCAAGCACTGCCATGCCACGCGTCGGTACCACACGTACAATGGAATCGCCCACGGTCAAGGTGATCAGACGCGATCCTTCTTGCTTTCCCCCTACCAAACAGGTTTGCTGAACCTTGATAGGAATGTCTTTCGGCAATCCCATTAACTCAGCGTTAAGTGACAAATTACCCACATCAATGTGCTGTTGATGACTAAGAAGAACAAGTTGAAACATGAACTAGGCTCCAAGAAAAAATTTCCTCATGCTAACGCGAGCCAGATGACAAGGCTAGCTATGAGGATAAAATCTGCAGCTTAAAAATCCCCTGGCGCGCACTGTAGGCAAGTCAGCCCTAAGTTACGCCAGCCTTTTACCACCGCATCACGGTCATCCAATACCAACCAAGGTGTGAAACCATCTTCATGGATTTTCTCCAACAACGCTTTTTTAACATCCTCGTCTGGTACCGCATCGGCGTTATCAGGCCTTAGATAAATACCATCACAGGGAATTTGGTGTTTTTGAATCCATTCAAGTGAATGCTGTTTATGAGATTCAGGACGTCCGCTACAAATCAAAATGTGTTGCCCTTGCTGCTTGAGAATAGTCACCAAACGAAGCACATTTTCGATCACTGGCGCATGTTTCATATACTCAAAAAAAGGGTCCCAATGCTTTTCTGCACCAAGCACCCAATGGGCAACCTTGGTGTGATCAAACTCGGCAAGCGTGCCATCTAAATCAACAATTACGGCATTTGGTATCATATAAAGCTTCCTTTAAACGGGGTGATTTTCCAGCCGTTTTCGTCTTGGCTGGGTACAAAAGCAATGGGCGTCACATTGCCGATTCTTGGGCAATAAGGCGTGCCGTTGATGACATTATTGAGCACTCGATAAACGCCAGAATGCGCAATAATCAGAGGCCACGAATGCTCGCTTAGAATCTCATTCAATGCCGTAAGCACACGAGCCTCGAAGTCTTGCCAAGATTCACCATTAGGCGGCGTCACGTCATAAGGTAATTGTTGTTCTATTGGGCAACCTTCAAGGTCGCCCCAATTGCGCTCTTTAAGTTGCTCATAAGCCATAATGTTTTTTTGGTACCGCATGTAATGCGGTCTCTTGGGTGCGTTGTAACGTACTGGTTGCCACAAGACTCCAATCAATGGCGCTTAATATTGGCGCCGCGTCTTTGGCTTGTTGAATTCCGGTTTCGCTTAACGGACTGTCGGTAAAACCACCAATACGAAACGCGGCGTTAAACTCGCTCTGCGCATGGCGAGCAAAGACAAAAGGCTTAGGTATTAAGGTCATAATCTAACTCTATACACTCTAACTCAATATAAGAATCTACAGTAACGCTTGAGCTCAGAGCCTGTCGCCACTCGTTTAAATTTTTTATGGTGTGGAAAAGCGGAACACAAACGCGACAACCAAGATGATCCACCAGCCGTTTTAGATCTTGCTTACGCGGATGCACATTCCAGCGTTCAAAATGCGCTCTGTCTTCGCTCACGGCCTGACGAGCGTGTTCCGGCAAATGCCCAGTATAAACGGGCAAATATCGCTCTGGTTGTTGCAATAACACAGCGGAGTCGCCACTCAACCCATCGGGATCACCACATAAAACCACTTTGGCGTTAGGGTTGAACGGCTGGCTTTTCATGCTTTCCAAGACAGGACGAATCTCAGCGCATACACAGTCTTCAGGCCCAGCCAACACCGTTTCCGGTGCAATGCAATCTTCACCTAATGTCCAATCATAGAAGCCTTGGGAAGTTAGCCAGCAGGCCATTTCTAAGGCTCGTCCTGTTTGCGGAACGGGCATCAGTAAGGCGCGCTCGTCCTTCAGATAATGCAACAAGGCGTTTTTGCATTGCTCCAGTGAATTATCGTACAAGCCGTAAGACGCATCGAGCAAAGCCACATCCGCTTGTGGTGGCATGGTAAAAGGATACAAGCACGATTCGAGGCTGAAATCGCCGCTGTAAAATACACCATCGCCCACATCAAGATGCAACCACACGCCGCCGAAAGAATGACCAGCCGAACCGGTTGTCACCTTAATGCCAGACACATTTGTCGTACCACAAATCGGCAAGGAATGAAGGTTCAAATGCGATGGCAATTGCTGCTGAACGGATGAAGTGGCGTAGACCGGAACTTGGCAATCAATATCGATCAAACCGCCCATATGATCTTGATGATCATGGGAAATAAAAATCGCGTCTAAGTGATCTGGTTGCGTCCAGCCTTTGTCTTCGCCCACCTCTAACGCACCGCCCGCGTCGAGCAAAAAGCGAATCGGTTTTGACTGGTGGTCCGCCTCGTAGGTCACCAAAATCGCGGCAGCGGTTTTCCGTCCTACGCCACTTAGAATATCAATGCTAACCTTCATGACTCACTCTCAAGCGACCAAGCTTGCCCAAGACGAACCTGATGCTGACTTTCTCGCGTCATCGGTACATCGCTGTACGCGAGTAAGCGCTGACCATCCTTTAGTGTCAATTCAATATCGTAACGTTCGCCACGAAAAATACAGCTGTGCACACTAACAGCCAGTGCTGAATCGTCCGCACTGACGAAATGAATATCTTGTGGACGCACGAGCACAGAACTGGCCGCTTTGTCTGGCGAATGCTGACGAATCAACGCGTGCAAATTGGTACCACTCACGTATTGCGCAGGCGCAACAGCAGCCACTGACAACACAGAACCTCGACCAATAAAATTCGCTAGCCAAGTGTTTCTTGGTCTTGCATACAGTTCCTGAGGTGTTCCCCATTGCACTAACTGCCCTTTATTCAATACAGCAATTTTGTCGGCCAATGACATGGCTTCGGATTGGTCGTGGGTGACATACACCATGGTCGCGCAAGTGCGTTTGTGAAAGGCACGGAAGGTTTCTTCCATCGTCGCTCGCAAATGTCTATCTAAGTTGGCAAGCGGTTCGTCAAACAACACCACATCTGGCTCGGTGACCAAACTACGCGCCAACGCCACACGCTGGCGCTGACCACCACTGAGTTGCGCTGGCAAACGATCTGCGTATTCTTCCAACTGAACAATTTCCAGAGCGTCTTTAATTCGCTTGTTGCGTTCTGCCGTCGGTATTTTCTGTACTTTAAGCGGATAGCCGACGTTTTCTTTCACCGTCATGTGCGGCCAAAGTGCATAGGATTGAAACACCATGCCGAAGTTTCTTTCTTCGGTTGGTACGTGACGCGTCGAGACTCGAAAGACAGTCATCGCCATGACTGATTTGACCACCTGAAACCTTCTCAAATCCTGCCAGCATTCTTAAAATGGTCGATTTACCGCAACCGCTTGGCCCAAGTAAGGCGACAAACTCACCCGGTTCAATCGTTAAGTTCAAACCTTTTACAACTGGTGCGCCATGAAAAGATTTTTCAACACCATCCAATATTAACCGTGCCATGGAATCACTCCTTTGGGCAGACGAGGGGCAAACAGACTCAATAAACTCATTAGCCCTGCGACCAGCAAAACCACCAGCACAGCAATGGCCGAGGCCAACACACTGTCGCCACTTTCATCGAGATTAAAAATCAATACACCGAGGGTTTCATTGCCTGCGCTCCACAACAAAGCGGACACCGTCAGTTCATTAATGGAAATCAAAAACACGAATAAGCCGCCAGCAAAAAAGGCCGGTGCAGTGAGCGGTAAAATGATGTCTATCAGGCGCTGTATCGGCCTTGCACCGGCAAGCTGAGCGGCTTCTTCTAAAGCGGGGTCAAGCTGAGACATAGCGCTTAATACTGGCTTCAAACAGACACTCAAAAAACAAGACAGATACGCCAAGAAAATAATACCCAACGTGCCGTACAAGCTGACCTCAATAAAAGGCAAAGGCTTGGCGAACAACAGAATAAAAGCGATGGCCAATACAATGCCAGGGATGGCATAAGGCACTTCGATCAAGCTAGCAATCACCGCTCTGGTTCGCATTGGCAAACGCATCAACAAATAGCCTAATGGCAAAGACACCAGCATCAAGACTAAGGCACTAAAGAAAGCCAAAAACGCACTGTTCTCAAAAGCTCTAGCCGTAACGCCTTGCCGCCCAATCATTTCGTAAAACGCGGCAAAAGTAAGGGTATCCGCGTTCAATGGCATGCCGAGAGCAGGCACTAATGAACTGACAATCAAAGCAAATAGCGGTGCGACCAAGATAAAACACAATACCAAGGCCAAGAGAATTTCGAGGGGCAAACGCCATTGCTTAAGACGGAAAGACAGCGACTGCGCGGTGTGACCTAACAAGGCATAACAACTACGTTGCTGTAGCCATTGCTGCAACAACATGCCCGCCAACACCAACAATGCAATCATCATCGACAAGCCCGCCACTTGGCTCAGCATATCGTGTCCAAAGCCTGCCATTTGCTGATAAATCAAGGTGGGTAAAACGATGTAACCCGCTGGAATCCCTAACATCGCCGGAATACCAAAATTACCCAGAGAAGAAACAAAGGCTAACGCGGCGCCAGCGATAATCGCACTGCGACACAAAGGCAGGATGATATCGATCCAAATTCGCAATTGAGAAGCACGAGATAGTTGGGCGGCTTCTAATAAATCCTGCGGTAAGGAAATAAGTTGAGTACGCAGTGCCAAAAACACCAAGGGCGCACTTTGTATACCAAGCAGTAAAGCAATACCTTCCGCCGAATACATTGGCTGTGGGCTGCCCAACGCAGGCGCGATGCCTAGCGTGTTTAAAATTGGGACTCGCTGGGCCAAACAGTTGCAACCAACTCAATGCCGTCACTTGTGGCGGAATCATCATCGGCAACATAAAACAAAACACCCAAATGGCGCGACCACGAATATTCGTTAACGTCACCACAAAGCCAAAGCCGCAGCCTAAAATCACCGCGATGAGTGTCCCTAACCCTGAGGTGTAAAAACTATTGCGTAATGCCGTCCAAGTTCGTTCACTTCTGAGTACTTCTGCCATAGGAGAAGACGTAGAAAAAGTCGCATGACTTAAGGCTTCTACCAATAAACGCAGGCTTGGTAAAACACTTAACGTTGCGATCAATACGAAGAGTCCAATGGACAACCAGCGTAGCTGGCTATCCATGGAGACTCCATCCATGAAACGTCTTTTTAATAACGAAGGTGTCATCTTGCTTAACCTTCAAAGATCTTACTGAAGCGCTCTTTATTCGCTTCGCTATTTTCAAGCGTTTTTGCCGCATCAAATGGCATTAACTGAATATTCTCTCGCTTAGGAAAACCTTCAGGTACGCCAATATCACGTCGAGCTGGCAAATAACCCTGTTCTAGCACCAAAGCTTGGCCTTCTTTCGATAAGAGAAAGTCCACAAAGCGCTTCGCTGCTTCTTTGTTTTTGGCTTCTTTCATGATGGCGACAGGTTCCGTCACCATGGTGACGCCCGTTTTAGGAAAAATAAATTCTATCGGTGAACCTTTCTCTGCTTCACGGATGGCCAGAAAGTCGACAATCACACCATAAGGCTTAGTCCCTGATGCCACTGCTTTTAATACACCGCCATTGCCGCCTTGCGCCATCGCTTGGTTGGCATGTAATTGCTCAAAATAATTCCAGCCTAGTGATTTGTCATCGGTTAGTGTCGCAAGATGGATCAGTGCGGCACCAGAATACAAAGGGCTTGGCATCGACACTTGATTTTTGTATTCAGGCTTGACGAAATCGGCCCAATCCGTTGGATGTTGTGGCGCTTGTTTATGACGAACAATGCCTGTGGTGATCAGTTTCGTGCCGTAATAATAGCCCTCTTCACTGTACAAGCTCTTTTCGTACTGATCTCGCTCAGGACTCATATATGGAAGCAAATAACCCTCATTCACCATGGATTCCATAGTGACACTATCGGCAATAAGCAATACATCGGGTTTCACCACGCCAGAAGACAACTCTGCACGTAATTTAGTCATCAATTGGGTTGTGCCATCACGAACCCATTCTACCTTGATATTTGGATTAGCGGCTTCAAACGCATCCACCGTCATTTGCGCATCTTTGTTTGGCTGACTGGTATACAAGGTCAAAACATCTTGAGCTAGAGCAGATAAGGGAAAGATCAGTGACGCAGCACACAGTAATAATGTCTTCTTAACGGTCATGTGAAAACTCTCTGTTCGATAAGGGAGTTGCAACAATACCGACATATTTTGACATTATAGTGACGAAATACTTTCGTTTAGTAATGGTTTGCTTTCGTTTCGAGAGCTGAGGTTAAGAACCGTATCATATGAATAAACGCCACTATGACATTGTTCAATGGGTAAACAAACATGGACGACAAACCCTACAATCCACTGCAGATGAATTTGGCGTCTCGGTCCAAACTATCCGCTCAGACATTAGAATTTTAGCTGAAAAAGGTTTAGTGCTTCGCAGTCACGGAGAAGTGATCCCTTTTCCCCACCGAGAAAATATCAGCTTTGATCAACGGCGAATTCGTAATGCTCTAGGTAAAAAACATATCGCGAGTTTATGCATTAGCAAAATAGCGGACTACCAATCTATTTTTCTAGGCAGTGGTTCAAGCGTCGCCGAAGTCGCCAGCCAATTAAACGCCTTTCAAGGCTTGCAAGTCATGACCACCAATTTGCATGCTGCCCGCAACTTATGCGAACACCCAGACTGTGAGCTGACCATTTCAGGCGGACGAGTGCGAATGCGAGATCAAGATGTTATCGGGGGCGATGCCATGATGTTTTTCCAACGCTATCGAGCAGATATTGGGATATTTTCCGTCGCAACTGTCAATAAACACGGCAGTTTATTTGATTTCACTGATGATGAGGTTATGGCAAGACAAGCCCTTGTTGAACATTGTCATTATCGGGTTTTGGTTATCGATAGCACAAAGTTTGAAAAAGAATCACGCTGTTTATGGGGGAAAATGAGTGATTATGACTGTGTCATTACTGATCAAAAGCCATCGTCGTCTCTATTGAGCATGCTGCATTATCAGGGTGTAGAGATATTGTATTAAGCGAATCTCGTATTGAAATGAAGAGACACTAAAAATGGATTTAAGCGCATGAATGCAGAGCTACCAAGTACGATTGTTACAATTTGTGCAAAAAATGCGCTTGATCTCTTTGTTTATATAAGACTATTGTCTTATATACCCTTACCCAAGTTGCAAAAATTGAGGTTGTTATGACGTCACCGATGAGAATTCGACAACAAATAAATATTGGCTTAATCGCCATACTCTTACTCGCACTTGCTAGCATTTACCTTGTAATAGAAACGAAAGTAAAACCCGATCTCACCGCCGAACGACAAAGACAAATCTCAGTAAACCAAAAAGCACTGACCGAGTTACTCAGCGCCAAGCTAGAAAAAATCCAATTACTCACCAGCACCCTCGCTTTAGCCAGCACTGAACTCCCCAAAGACGACGCGCTATTCAAACAAGTCTTTCCCAACATCATTAATAACCACGATGACAAAAGTATCGCCGGAGGTGGTATCTGGCCAGAGCCTTCTGCGTTTACACCGGGAACGGAGCGACGTAGTTTCTTCTGGGGACGCGACGGCTCTAAGATGAGTTATTTGGACGATTATAATGATCCAGCTGGATCTGGCTATCACAATGAAGGTTGGTACACTGTTGGTAAAACCTCGCCTGTCAATCGCTGTGCTTGGTCGGAAGCCTACATTGATCCGGTCACTAATATTCCTATGGTGACGTGTACCATCCCAATGAAGGAAAACAACACGTTCACCGGTGTCACAACGGTCGATATGATGCTCGATGGCATTACCAAAGCACTTGAGCTTTATGGTGCCGAAAATCAGGGTTATGTCTTCGCCATTGACCAAACAGGGCAGGTACTTAGCTTTCCGAAAGATAAAGCCAACTTGGTGAAAAGCGACGGTAGCATGTTAACGGCAACGGAACTTGGCAATCAGCTCCCATGGTTAAAGCCAGCACTGGGAAAAATAAGCGAAACCGAAAAAGTCATCGCTCTTGATCACGACGCCATCTTGAATGGCGCAGCGTATGTCGACTTAATCAAGCATCCACAGACGGGCTGGACCATTGGTTTAGTCGTACCAAAAGAAAGAATGACGGAAATAGCGCAAAGCATGGGGTTATTTTTGATGATTGTCATCGGTGCATTGTTGATCATCGTAAGTATTATAGCCGCTTCTTTCTTCCGTAGCTTACTTGGTCAAATCACTCAAACGACAGCTCAAATTCAAGAGCTGGCCGACGGCGGCAGCACCCAAGAACTTACCGTGGGTAAATTGAATGAATTAGGAGATCTTCGCCAAGCGGTAAATGCGTATGGCGATAAATTGAAAAAATTACTCGAACAAATTCACACCGAGTCAGCCAATCTGGTCGCTGATGCGGGACGTCTCAGCAAATTCAGTAATGACTTCCTCAATAAAGCCAACAGTTTAAGCGATGAAAATACGACTTTAGCTGCGGCGACGGAAGAACTCGGTGCCACCTCTCACGATGTTGCCATGTACGCCAACGAAACCAAAGAAACCGTTGAGCGTATCCACAAAGACGTGCGCAATAGCGGCAAAGAAATGAACACAGTGATTGAGACAATGCGCTCCTTAACCAGCGCCATGACGCAAGCACAAACAAACATCCTGCAATTAGACGAAGACAGCCGCCGCGCGAACGGCATGTTAAGTGTGATTCGTGACATTGCAGAACAAACCAACTTATTGGCACTTAATGCCGCTATCGAAGCCGCACGAGCGGGTGAAACAGGCCGAGGCTTTGCTGTGGTCGCCGACGAAGTGCGTAATCTTGCGGCGAAAAGTGAGAGCTCTGCCGTGGAAATAGAGCAGGTTCTAGGACGCCTACAAGTGGCATCAAAAGAGTCTGTCAGCTCCATGGAATTGGGTCACAGCGAAACCGAACGAGCAGTGGCAACGGCAGAGTCTACCGCGGCTCATTTGCAGCAGGTCGTCGATGCGTTCTCGCAAATTACCGATCAAGCAACACAGATTTCTGTGGCAGCGGGCGAACAGCAAAAAGTGTCACAGGATCTCAGCATGTTCGTGTCACGTTTGCAGGAGCTGACTGGCAGTAATGCCAGTGACTCCAGCCAGCTTAGTCGTATGAGCCAAGAAATAGACGCCATCGCTAAACGATTAAACGCGTTAAAATAAACGTCTAAATGGCGTTAAAAACCATGATGATGTCACCATCATCATGGTTTTCTATTATAAAAAGCGCCAAAATTTGGCCATGAAACGATGGATGGGACGTCGATAAGGCGGCCGCAGTAAAGCGAGAATATTCTTGCCACGTTTGCTTAACACCGACTTGCCGTGGGAAAACGTTCGAAAACCTTCTTCGGCATGGTAAGCGCCCATTCCCGATGCACCAATACCACCAAACGGCAAGTCAGCCTGTGCCACTTGCACCAACGTGTGATTGATCACCAAACTGCCACTTACTATGCGAGCTTCACAAAGTCGTTGATCTTCTGTCTGCTGGGTAAATAAATACAGGGCCAAAGGTCGTGGCCGCTGATGAATGTAAGACAGTGCTTCTTCCATGTCGCTATACAATAAAATGGGTAACAAAGGCCCAAAGAGGCTCATCTTGCATGACACGCAGGTCATCGGTTGGTTGATGTATAACGTGCAAAGCTAATTTGCCATCACTTTGTGCTGGCCCTTGCGACATCAGGTTGTCGCATTCGATCCCAGCGGCCCTTGCTTCCTCTAAATAGCCTTGTAGGCGATCCAGTTGACGGGGGTTAATCAAACTCGTGTAATCAGGGCTCAGAACGCCCTCAGGGTAATAAGCTAAAAGCTCCTGCTTTATGTACTCGATTAAGGTCTGTTTTTGATCGGCATGGCACATGATGTAATCGGGCGCAACACAGGTTTGACCGGCGTTGAGCATTTTACCAAACACCAGTTTCTTCGCGGTATCGCGTAAATCCGCTGACGGTGCCACCAGCAGCGGAGACTTTCCCCCTAATTCAAGTGTCACAGGTGTTAAGTTTTCTGCGGCATTGCGCATCACAATATGCCCGACCGATGTGGAACCCGTAAATAATAAATGATCAAACGGTAACAAACTAAAGCGATTAGCAAGGTCTGCTTCGCCTTCCACCATCTCAATCCAGTTTTCACCCAACGCGCGATCCAATATTTCGCGCAGTACTTTATTGGTTTCTGGACAATATTCCGACACCTTAAGCATCACTCGATTACCCGCTGCCAACGCTCCGATTAAGGGACCAAGACAAAGTAAAACAGGATAATTCCAAGGTGAAATCACGCCAACAACCCCTTTGGGTTGATAGATAACCTTGGCTTTGGCGGGTAAGGTGCTAATGTGTAAACAACGTTTGGATGGCCGCATCCATGTTTTCAGGTGGCGCTTAGCGTGTTTTATTTCACCCAATACAGGTATCAGTTCTAATAGTCGAGATTCTTCATGAGGCTCGATGCCCAAAGTCTTTCTGAAGTGCGCTTAATAGTGATGCTTCCGAACGTAATAGTGCCGCCTCCAAATGCTTGAGACAATGTCGGCGCTCGTCAGCGGTCGGAAAAGACGCTCGTTGAGCGATGGCTTTTAGGCGTGTAAACGCCGCCAACATGTCGTCTTGATGATAAGACCGTTCAAGCGCCATTTTGCCTCCCATAATACCCATCAATATGCTGCCATGTTTACAAAACGTTTTTACTCTAAACTCGACCAAATTAGCTACACTATATAATGATAAAGGCACTTTCTAGTGGCAAACAAAAAAGCAAGGAGCAAATGATGGCGACGATTCTATGTTACGGCGATTCTCTCACTTGGGGCAGTGTGCCAAATGGCGGACGTTATCCTAAACATCTACGCTGGCCAACTATGCTCAATGAGGCTCTTGGGTAAACACCATCAAGTGATCAATTTTGGTTTACCTGGCCGCACAACTATTTGGAATGATCCTTTTTTAGAAGGCAGAAACGGCCTGTCGTATTTACAAGCCGCGCTGGAAACCTTCGGCCCCGTCGATATTTTAATCATCATGTTGGGGACGAATGATTTAAAGCGATATTTCAATGTCGGTGCCTATGAAGCCGCTAAAGGCGTAGAGAAACTGATCGAAAAGTCAAAAATGCCAAATAACCACGGATTCCCGCATCCAAGATGCGTGGTCATAGCGCCGCCAAATATCTTATCCCCAACGGGTGCGATGGCCGAGAACTTTGACGGAGCCATTGAAAAATCTCAACATTTTCATCACTACTACCAAGATGTCGCGGCTCATAACAAATGTCTTTTCTCAACGCTGCGGGGATTTTACAGCCCAGTACCATAGACGGTGTGCATTTGGACACACAAGCCAATACACAATTAGCTCAGGCAATCCAGGCTTTGATCAAAGATAAGATTTAATTAAGATATTGTTTTATAAAGTTTTTTATTTTTTATAAAGATATTATAGGCATCACAAAAGAAAATGAATAACCATCAACCGAACATAATACAAGACGTATATTGATTTTCCCCACCTTTGAGTATTGACAAGATGGGGAAGATCTTTTCGCACAATAGAAAAATATAAAAATCGTATAAAATACGCACGATTATTGGCAAAAATCCCCTTCCCAACGAAATATCCGGCCATAAAAATTTTCTTGCACAAAGTTATCCACAGCTTATTTTCAGCAAGATAACAATAAAGCGTCTACTGAAAACATGAGCAAAATAATGAAAACACGCTTCTGTATGCTTCATTTCACGGTTTTTTGTACCTCGTAATTCATTATCAAATCCGTATGATCAATGCATTAAATTTGTCTCTCAAATTCATATCTGGGCAACGCAATAAGGAGAAAAGCAATGAAAGTCAGCTTCATTGGACTTGGTACAATGGGTTACCCCATGGCAGGACACGTTAGTAAGGCCGGCCATTCTGTCGTAGTCTATAATCGTTCCACACAAAAAGCCCAAAACTGGTGCAAGGAGTACCAAGGCGCATTTTCCAGCACACCAGCACTTGCCGCACAAGATGCCGACATCGTCCTAACTTGCGTGGGTAATGATGACGATTTGCGCGCGGTGTATTTAGGCCCCGATGGTGCCTTTCAACACGCCAAAACAGGCACGTTGTTTATTGATCACACTACCGCTTCAGCCGAAGTAGCAAAAGAGCTTCATCAAGCTGCGCAAGAACGCGGTTTTGGTTTCATGGACGCGCCAGTTTCTGGAGGCCAAGCAGGCGCAGTCAACGGCGTATTAACCGTGATGATTGGCGGCACAATCAGCGACCTTGAAAGAGCACAGCCAGTACTCGATTGTTACGCAAAAGCCACCAGCTTAATGGGTCCAGTCGGTAATGGTCAGATCGCAAAAATGGTCAATCAGATCCTTATTGGTGGAGTGTTATCAGGTTTGTCTGAGGGCATTCGTTTTGCTCAGACGGCCGGTTTAGACATCCCAACACTGGTGGATACATTAAAACATGGCGCTGCAGGCTCTTGGCAATTAGAGAACCGCGGCGAAACCATGGCGAAAAACGAGTTTGATTTTGGTTTTGCGATTGAATGGATGCATAAGGATTTGGGGCTGTGCCTTGCGCAAGCCGAAAAAATGGGCATCAAGATTCCATTAACTCAGGCCGTTGATCAAGATTATCAGGCACTGATCGCCGAAGGTCGTGGTCGCCAAGACACCTCTGTTCTCGTGAAAGCACTCGATAAAAAAGCCTAATGTTAATGTGTTGACCGTTTAATGTTTCTATGATGGAGCATTAAACGGCCGTCCTAAAGACCAAAAAAGCCGCTAAAACCGCCATCTCATGCCTCTTTTTTAAACTTTTTATAAAAATTTATCCTTTTCCTTTCACATTCCTTACTCATGATTTTTCCTCTAACCCCTTTGTTTTCAAGGTGTACAGGCCTTTATTCAGATTCTGTATTCATTACACGTATAGGCCATATCGTTATTTCAATTGGTTATTTAAATTGGCTTGAGTAATCTTCAGGGACGCTGTTTTTAATGCGCCTGTTTATTCAGATGCATTGCTTATGGCTAAAGGGGGCTCAGGGACGAGGCAGAACAACCCCATTCGAACTAGGAGTTTGGATGGGGTTTGTTTTTAAAAACGGTAAAGATAGAAACGCTAAGGGCCGCTTTTACCCTCAAAAACATCACAAAAGTAACGAACACCTTGATTCGACTTCCCACGTGCTTAGCACGAAAATAATTATGTTAATGGAGAGTGACAATGAAAACAGGGCTAGCAAAACTAACGCTCGCACTTATGGCCGCTGGAGCAATCAGCACTTCCGCTCACGCTGCAACAACACTAGTTTATTGTTCAGAAGGTAGCCCTGAGGGCTTTAATCCATCGCTTTACTATTCTGGTACTACATTTGACGCATCTTCGAAAAACATGTTCAACCGTTTAGTAGAATTCAAATTGGGTACGACAGAAACAGAACCAGGCCTTGCAGAAAGCTATGATGTTTCCGCAGATGGCCTTGAGTACACTTTTCATTTGCGCAAAGGCGTGAAGTTCCACACTTCAAAAGACTTTACACCAACACGTGATTTCAATGCCGACGATGTATTGTTTACCTTTAACCGTCAACGTCTTGAAAGTAATCCATATCACAAAGTAGGCGGTGGTTCTTATGGCTATTTTGATGACATGGCTATGGGCACTTTAATTAAAGACATAGTCAAGGTCGACGACTACACGGTCAAATTTATCTTGAACCATCCAGAAGCTCCTTTTGTTGCCAATCTTGCCATGGACTTTGCGTCCATCTTCTCTAAAGAACAAGCCGACGCTTACATGAAAGCGGGCACACCTGAAAAATTGGACATTGATCCCGTTGCAACGGGTCCTTTCCAAAAAGTTCAGTACCAAAAAGACTCTTTGATCCGCTACACAGCGTTTGAAGATTACTGGAAAGGCAAAGCAAAAATTGACCGTCTTGTTTTCTCTATCACACCAGACGCTTCTGTGCGTTACGCAAAACTAAAAGCGGGCGAATGTGATGTTATGCCCTATCCCAACCCTGCTGATCTTAAGCAAATGGAGGCGGATCCAAACATCAATTTAATGAACCAAGAAGGCTTGAACGTCGGTTATCTTGCTTTCAATATAGAAAAAAAACCACTTGGTGATGTGAAAGTACGCCAAGCTTTGAATTATGCAACCAACAAACAAGCCATTATTGACTCTGTATTCCAAGGTGCGGGGAAAGCAGCTAAAAACCCAATTCCACCGACCATGTGGTCTTACAATAAGAACATTGTTGATTACCCATACGATCCTGCAAAAGCTAAGCAGCTTCTAAAAGAAGCGGGCCTTTCAGAAGGATTTGAAACCACACTATGGGCTATGCCTGTTTCTCGTCCATACAACCCAAATGCTCGTCGTATGGCTGAAATTATTCAAGAAGATTGGGCGAATGTGGGTGTTAAAGCTAAGATTGTCACCTTTGAATGGGGTGAATATCTAAAACGTGCTAAGGCAGGAGAAGCCGGTACACTTCTTATTGGTTGGACTGGTGATAATGGTGACCCAGATAACTTCTTATACACCTTATTAAGCTGTGATGCTGTTGGCGGAGGTAACTATTCGCAGTGGTGTAACAAAGAATTTGATGACCTATTGATCAAGGCAAAACGTTCGTCTGATATAGCTCAACGTACTAAGTACTACGAAGAAGCGCAAGAATTATTCCATAAAGAAGTGCCTTGGATGCCAATTGCCAACTCGGTGGTCTATGTTCCTGTTCGTAAAGATGTGAAAGGATTCAAAATCGACCCTCTTGGTGGTTTTTACTTTTACAACGTCAGCAAATAGTTATCGTTTAGTTACATAGTCTTCGGACCAAACAAAATATCTACTCGCTGGGACGCGAGTAGATATTTTGCTGACCGAGCAGATTGCTCGATCACATAACACCCCAAGAGAGCCAGTCCTTTATGTTCCAATTTATTTTTCGTCGCTTAAGCCTTGTTATTCCGACTTTTCTCGGGATCACCCTACTGACTTTTACTCTGATCCATTTGATACCTGGCGACCCCATTGAAGTCATGGCTGGTGAGCGCGGTGTGAGCGCAGAGCGCCACGCTGAATTAAGCGCACAATTAGGTCTTGATCAGCCGTTATATTTGCAATATTTCCGATACATTGGAGGAATTTTACAAGGAGATTTAGGCAATTCATTAGTCACTAGAGAGCCAGTGATGAAAGAATTCCTAACCCTATTTCCTGCGACCATAGAATTAGCATTCTGTGCCGCTATTTTTGCGATTCTGATTGGTTTACCTGCCGGTATTTTTGCGGCGGTGAAACGCGGAACCGTGATTGACCATTCGGTAATGACCTTTTCACTCACGGGTTATTCCATGCCTATTTTTTGGTGGGCGCTGTTATTGATGTTGGTATTTTCCGTCAATCTAGGCTGGACACCCGTGTCGGGGCGGATCGATGTCGTTTACTGGATTGAGGATGTGACGGGGTTTATGCTGGTTGACTCCCTTTTATCCGGCGAAGACGGCGCATTTGCTTCCGCTGTGTCCCATCTCATTTTACCCAGTATTGTACTTGGTACGATTCCCATGGCGGTGATCGCCCGCATGACACGCTCTTCTATGCTAGAAGTATTAAGCGAAGATTATATTCGTACCGCTCGTGCAAAAGGCATTGCCCCTTGGCGAGTGATCGTGATTCACGCTTTGCGTAACGCTTTGATCCCAGTCATCACAGTAATCGGTTTACAGGTGGGTATTTTGTTATCGGGTGCGATTCTGACTGAAACCGTCTTTGCTTGGCTGGGCATTGGTAAATGGCTAATCGAGTCCATCGGACGCCGTGATTACCCCGTTGTACAAGGCGGCATTTTAATTGTTGCCTGTATCATCATTGTCGTGAATCTCTTGGTAGATATCACTTACGGCATTGTTAACCCACGAATTCGACACAGCCGATAAGGAGGCGTTTATGACAGTATCTACAAAAACGTCCACGACGAATACGCCATTGACGGCTCCCGCACCAATGACGCCTATGCAAGAGTTTTGGCATTATTTCAGCAGCAACAAAGGCGCAGTAGCAGGCCTAGTTGTTATCTTAATTATTTGTTTTATGGCGGTATTTGCTAATTTTGTTGCACCACACTCACCATCGGATCAATACCGTGACGCGCTGTTATTGCCGCCCGCTTGGCTAGAAGGCGGCAATTGGTCTTACGTATTAGGTACCGACGACGTGGGTCGAGATATTTTATCTCGCCTGATCTATGGCTCACGTCTCTCAATTGCGGTGGGCATTGTCGCTGTGACGGCGTCTTTAGTCATGGGGATTTTACTGGGTCTTATTGCAGGCTACTTTAAAGGCCTAATCGACACCGCCATCATGCGTATCGTCGACATCATGTTGGCGATGCCAAGCTTGTTGTTGGCGATCGCGATCGTGGCGATTTTGGGGCCAAGTATTGTGAATGCGGCGTTGGCCATTTCCATTGTTTCGCTGCCACATTACGTACGTTTAACGCGTGCCGCCACTATGGCCGAAATGTCCCGTGATTATGTCACCTCTTCTAAAGTGATTGGGGCCGGGCCGTTACGTCTGATGTTTATCTGCATCTTGCCAAACTGTCTAGCACCGTTAATTGTGCAAGCCACCTTAGGCTTCTCCAGCGCCATTCTTGATATGGCGGCCCTTGGCTTTCTTGGCCTTGGCGCACAACCCCCCACCCCAGAATGGGGTTCTATGTTGGCCGATGCCTTGCAGTTCGTGCAACGTGCGTGGTGGGTAGTCACTTTCCCCGGTTTGATGATTTTGATCACAGTACTGGCGTTTAACCTCATGGGCGATGGCTTACGTGATGCCCTTGATCCCAAGTTGAAACAGTAAGAGAGGTTGTTATGTCACTGTTACAGTTGGAAAATTTAAGCGTTACCTTCGGCAATTTTCGCGCCGTGGATAACATCAGTTACAAGGTCGAAGAAGGGGAAGTTCTCGGCATCGTTGGGGAATCTGGCTCAGGCAAGAGTGTCAGTTCATTGTCCATTATGGGCTTGATCGATTTTCCCGGCAAAGTCAGCGCAGATCAACTGACGTTTGATAATCAAGATTTGCTAGCCATGCCAGAAAAACAACGTCGCAAGCTAACTGGCTCCGACATTGCAATGATCTTCCAAGATCCGATGACCAGCCTTAACCCCTGTTTTACAGTGGGTTATCAGATCATTGAGGCGCTCAAAACGCACCAAGGCGGCAGCAAGAAAGAGTTAAAAGCACGCGCTATTGAACTTTTAAAGCAAGTCGGCATTCCAGCGCCAGAGTCCCGTTTGGACAACTACCCTCATCAGCTGTCTGGTGGTATGAGCCAGCGTGTGATGATTGCTATGTCGATTGCCTGTGATCCACGCTTATTAATCGCTGACGAGCCAACCACTGCGTTAGACGTGACGATTCAAGCGCAGATCATTGATCTATTGATCGAGCTGCAACGCAAGAAGCAAATGGGCTTGGTGCTAATTACGCACGATTTGGCTTTGGTCGCTGAAGTCGCCCATCGTGTCATCGTCATGTACGCGGGTCAAATCGTTGAATCTGGCCCAGCGTCGGAAGTCTTTAGCACACCAAGACATCCATACACACAGGCATTACTGGCCTCTTTGCCAGAATCCGCTGCCGGTAAAGCACGCCTTGAAGCGTTACCTGGTGTGGTTCCGGTCAATATGATCGACCTTTGGGCTGTTTACTCAGCCCGCGCTGTCCTTATGCGACAGATCATTGCCGTAAGGTTGAACCTGCGAACCAAGGTGATCTTGATCGCCAAGTAAAATGCCATACGCCATTGGATCGCGAAGGGAGACCAGCCGCATGAACCAATCTAACCCTTCATTAGACAAGCAATTAATTTTAAAGGCCGAAAACCTCAAGCAGCATTACCATGTCAAACAAGGTTTGTTCAAACCTGACGCCGTTGTAAAAGCCGTTGATGGTATTAGCTTCAATCTTGAAAAAGGCAAAACCCTTGCAGTCGTCGGCGAATCCGGTTGTGGAAAATCTACCCTTGGCCGCATGCTGACCATGATTGAAACACCGACAGGCGGTAGCCTGGCTCATCTAGGTGAAGACTTACTGACCTTGAGTGCCGACGCTCAGGCGAAGTTGCGTCAAAAGATTCAGATCATCTTCCAAAACCCTTATGGCTCCTTGAATCCTCGTAAGAAAATAGGTGCGATTTTGGAAGAACCTTTGGTGATCAATACCAAGCTTTCCAAAGCAGAACGCAAAGAAAAAGCCCTCGCGATCATGGCGAAAGTTGGCTTAAAAGCGGAGCATTATGAACGTTATCCGCACATGTTTTCCGGTGGTCAGCGCCAGCGTATTGCGATCGCTCGTGGTTTGATGCTTGACCCAAATGTCATAGTGGCCGACGAACCCGTGTCTGCCTTGGACGTGTCTGTTCAGGCACAAGTATTGAACTTGATGATGGATTTGCAAAAAGAGTTTGGCTTGAGCTATGTGTTCATCTCTCACGATTTATCTGTGGTGGAACACATCGCTGATGACGTGATGGTGATGTATTTAGGCAAAGTGGTAGAACAAGGGACTCGCGAGCAACTATTCGAGAACCCGAAACACCCTTACACCTTGGCTTTGCTGTCTAGTACGCCGCAGCTTTCGCCAGATAAACGCCGTGTTCGCATTAAGCTACAAGGCGAATTACCGTCACCGTTGAATCCGCCTTCTGGCTGTGCTTTCCACGGACGTTGCAGTTACGCCAACGACCGCTGTAAAACCGAAACGCCATTGTTGAGATTAGACGATCAGGCAGAGCAAGAAAAAGGCCACATGATTGCCTGTCACGCGGTGGAAGAAAATCGCATCGAAACCGTCGCGGTGGGTGCGGCCTAAACGATTCAGACTGAAACAACACTCACCTCCCAGTGAGTTTTCGAACGCCCGAAAGGGCGTTTTTTTATCAAATAATAAAGAACAGTAGTCAAGAATACGGTCTTGCTATTAGTATATGAAAGTCTAAGTTGATGCTGTTTTTTGAAACGCATCCATCGCGTCTATCAAGATGCGTTTTCTTTCGAATAAGGATTTATTCGAATATAGAGTAGGGAAAACTCGATCATGAATTACCTAGAAAAGTGTCTTCGCACTTCTACAATCAATGCTTTTTTTATCATCTGCGCTCGATGCATAGCTGACTTTGGCAGTGTTCTCAGCATGATCGCCCTATCAAGCTATGTCTTTGTTATCAGTAATAATGTCTATCAGTTCAGCATGTTTATGGTCTGTAGTCTCTGTGGCAGTCTTTTCTCTAGTGTGATTAGCCTACCTTTTTTTCGAAAAATGCCGGGAAATTAGCACTTATATGTCTAAACCTAGTGCGATTTTTCGTAATGGTCTTGCTGCTGATTCTTCCCGAATCTTACCGTTTATATGTGGTCCCTTGTATTGCTTTTATTAGCGGCTTTTGCAACACCCTGTTCACGATAGGAATCAATAGCCAACTCCCTAATTGGATCACCAACTCAAAACGGTTATCGGTCAATACTTGGTTAACCTCTTTATCTTCGGTGAGTGCGGTAACAGGAGGATTGCTAGTCGGAACATTAATTGCGGGGACAGGTTATGAGAATGTGTTTATTCTTAATATTATCGCCTATGTCTTTGTCGCGGTTATGCTGTTACCACTGAAAAAAATCACGGATGAGACACAACCAAGTTATCAGTCTGTCCCTTTTCGACAAGAGTGGCGACAGCTTAAGGTCGAACTCAGAAAAGCCCCCATACTAGCAGGCATGTTGTTGGTCACTCTTGTCGGAAGTTTAGGCAATGCGGCCCATCAAGTCGGTTTTCCAATCATAGCAAAATTGCTCACCCCCGAAAACATAAGCCAAGCCATGGGTATCTTGATGGCATCTTGGGCTGTCGGCAAGTTTGTCGGTGCCCGTCTGTTAGGTCATTTGTTAAAGAAATCTCCATACCTCTCACTGGAAAGGCTATTTTTTGTTGGCTTTTCAATTCTGTCTATTGGCTTCATGCTTACTTTTCAGCAACATCAGCAAGTATGGGCAATGTTATTTGTTATCTGTGCCGGCATAGGCGAAGGCATTGCTGAGGTAAGCTTGGTATCAAGAGTACAAACAGAACCTGACACGCTACGCCTACCCGTATTCAGCACTCTTGCTCTGTTCAAGATGACGGGATTTGCCGCTGGAATGATGATAGTGGCACCTTTTTACAATTGGCTGCCTCTCTATCTGGTCATTATGCTTTTTCATGGCATACCATTAATCACATTAGTCATGGTATACATTTGGCTAAAAAGACGATTACAACCTAAAAAAGTCAATATTCAACCAAAAGTCGACTTCTAAACGGCTCTGTACGCTATCTATTCTGATCTTTAAATCACGTATGTTAGTGTCTTATATAACATGGTTTTGAACATGACTGTTTACTATACCAATAATTGATGGACTAACCTCAAAAATGGATGACTAAGTCAAAGCACCGCGCACTACACTAAGTAGGCACTTTATACCGCAGTAAAGAAACAACCTAAACTGCCCGCTTATAAAAATAATTAATGCACTGGTGTATCGCGATGAGATTTGATTTTTCAAACTACGACCTTCAGCTTGTAGACGTTCCTATTCAGTCTCTTGCTGATGTTTTATTAGAAAAAGGCTTTGGAAAGCATCATTTTATTGAAGGAACACTTCAGCCAACACTCACAACGTTAAAATTCAAAACGTTTGGAGCACTTTCGATTATCGAATACAGCCTTGATGTGCCTGTTCAAATAAGCAGCGTAACAGTGCCCGACGCGTATTTTTTACAAGTCGTTCTGACAGGGCGCCGTCTCGAGCATAGCCACAATGCTGAACGTGTATTAAAAGCAGGAGACTCGATCATCATTATGCCCAATACGCCTATTGAATCGCATGACTATGCTGACTGTAAAAAGCTTATCGTCAGAATTCCGACGGATTTCTTGCATCAGGCAGCTCAAGAATTCGGTTATTTATCATCGACTAGCGGCATTGTTTTTAGCTCAGTCCCGAATCAACTCCCCATGGCGGTACCTTTGTTTAATCTACTCAACGACATGTTACAACAAGACAAATCCGTTCTTGGTGAGCGGCCCTTGCTGTATTATTGCAAGCTACTAAACAGCGCTATTCTCAATGTCTTTGATAACAATGTCCGACTCGGCTCGGTTTCTAAAGATTCACTGCATCGTTATATTGCGCGTATTCGTCAATACGTTTTGGACAATATTACTCGGGATATTACGATAGATGAGTTGGCCAGCTTATGCCAAATCAGCCGAAAGTCGCTGTATAATTTATTTGAACGTGAGACAGGCCTAACACCCTCAACGTATGTTCGCCGTCTGAAATTAGAACGAGTTCACGCCGAATTGAAAAACAACGAGCGAATTAAAAATGTGACTCAGGTTGCATTAAAGTATGGCTTTACTAACCTAGGACGATTTTCAGCACAATACCGCGAGCAAATAGGGGAATTACCGTCGAAAACGTTACGAGATTTTTCTTGTTAAACAAACCATAAAAAAAACAGACTGGACAAAAGGGGAAAAGCCCAGTCTGTTCTTGTGGTGACTCGTTATTAGAACTTGTACATCGCCATCACTTCGACTTGTTGTCCAGCAGGACGTGATGACGTACCAACAGCCACTGAGGGACGGTTTGCCATATTCTGATCACGCACCTCTAAACCGAATTCTAAGCCTGGCAAGTACGTGTAGATAACGTTCGCTAGAGTCAATTTAAGCGTATCATCCGCCAATGTTGAAGCGGTTTCGTCAGACGTCACTTGACCATAACGTAGGTTAACTCTTACCTTGTCACTGACTTTATGCCCAATGCCTGCTGAGAAGCCGGTTAAAGTGACCATGTCACCCTGAGCGTCTATTTCAGCAACACCAGAAGCCCCTGACGCACCTTGGTAACCCCAACCAGCGTAAACACCCGCCCCCTTACCGGAGAAGCCACTGAGCGATAAACTGGTGTCACCAAATTTCAATTTCGCCGCTAGAGACAAAGCCGCACCGAATTTAGAGTCGCTGTCAGCGCTATTAGAAGGCGTCATGTCCACATCACGGCCTGTCACCGCAACGTTAAAAGCATGACCTTCTGGTGTGCGATGCGTATAAGCTGCCACCATATCTGGGTAACTCGCGTCAGCATAAACAGGATCTTGGAAAGTTAAGCGCATGCCTTTGTCTGCATAGTGCACAACCAAATCAGGACGAACAACCGCACCGTTCCCAGCCACAGTACCTATCCCTAGTCCCCATAAGTTAATCATTTCGGTATCAAATGGCGCGTTAGCAAAAAATTGACCATTCCACGTCTGACCAACGGTCAAGTTATCAACCGAAATAGTCGCATGACGTAAACGATAGGCGTAAGTAGAGTCTGACGCTGTTGTATTGTTATCCCAAAAATCCCCTTCAATAAATCCAGTGATTTTATGGCCGTCTTCCATGCGGCTTGCTGTGAAGTTAATACGTGACTGACGAGCACTGCCATCAAACGAACTACTTCCTTCGTCAGGGTTATTGAACACACCCTCTGCTTTTAAATAGCCGCCAATGCTGAATTGGGTACCATTAAAATCACCCAACTCCAGAGCAAATCCTTGCGAAGAGAGACTCGCCACGATAACAGCTTGCGCCACCTTATTTTTCATCAACATATGGATACCACCTGTTTATTAACTGTTATATTTATAATTAGGGAGTCAATATCGCAAAGCGGGGCGGAATGAGATATCCACATAGTGCAATCTTTGTACACTATGTGACATAAATAAGAAAAACGTAGATAAGGTAAAGGGATCAAATAAAACGTTAGATCTCTTTACCTAATGATTATGGCTACACCCAATGGTTTTCTAAAACATCATAGTGACGCACAAACGTATCTGGGTCTAACTCGTATTTATCGTCTTCAGGATAAAGTCTGGCGACATCAATATCCTGACCAGCGAAAGCGACAATAGACTCGCGTGTCGGCCAATAAGTAATAAGAGTAACTTCAAATGTGTATTCATTTACTTCACGACCAAAGATTTGAGCGCCTTTAAACCCCTTAGTTGCAGAGGTATCTTTAACTCCGGTTTCATATAAATAAGCAATGAACGCCTCTTTTTTAGACATCGGGCAACGGGCTTTCCATTCTCTAGCAATCATTTCTATGTTTCTCCGCCATAATTCAACATATCAGCTGTGTCTACGCACGAAACCGCTTTTGCAATCCCATTAGGAAGTTACGCAAGATCTGATCTTTGCATTCGCAATAGTGACGGTTGTCTGGTTTACGGAAGAAAGAGCTTAGCTCATGCTTGCTTAAGTTAAATTCCGCAAGCGACATGATGTCTAGAATGTCTTCGGCTTGTAGGTTTAAAGCGATGCGTAATTTCATAAAGACAATATTGTTTGTCAGACGCTTTTCTGGCTCAGGTTGTGGGCCTTCACGCTTGCCACGCTTCGTATTGATCAAGCCATTAAGAAAGGTCGCCATTTCCACATCAAGCATTTCGATATAGCCTGCATCATCTTCTTTTTTTAGCCAACTGGTGACTTGCTCTTGTGCGGCAATACCATCCGCTGCCGCGAAGATATCAACAATCTCCAACTCTTTTAGATCAAAGGTATAACGAAGGCGGCGTAAAATATCGTTGTTGTTCAAAATAATATCCTAGTGTTAGGGAAGTAAGTGATGGTAGACCGAGACTCTAGCAGATTGGCGGATTTTTACCTATCTTCGCACTTTAATTCCGTAAGAGTATCGTCGAAACTGCATGATTGGCGTAAAATCTTGCCCGCATTAGGTAAAAGAAATTGATTCTCTAGACAGCTGACCACTTAATAGATTGCATTGCCCATTTTCATGGATGTAAGACAGTGAACTTAACCCAAAAACCGACGCTCATCGACATCACCGAACAAGCCGCCAAGCAAACCTTACCGCCGACAACACATTCAACAACGCGGCTGACAGAATTCGAATACATGCGAGGTTTAGCCATTATATTGATCGTACTGGGGCACTCAGTAATCAATACTAATGATGGCTTTCCGCTATGGTTAGAAAATATAGTGCGCGGTGGTACTGGGGTTTTTGTGTTTATTTCTGGCTTTTTCTTCCATCATGTTTTTGCACAACGTTTTGATTATCGACGCTTTATGTCGAAGAAAGTACTCAACGTGTTTGTGCCATTTTTGGTTGTATCCGCGTTTGCTATTGTCATGAACTTTTTCGTCTTTATGTTAGTGGATCAGGTCAGTGCCGCGGAAGCCGCCGTAATGTGCTGGCACTTGATGAAACAGGGCTACATTCTGTTTCCCCATTGGTATATCCCCTTCATCATCGTGACTTTTTTATGCTCTGGGCTACATCTGCGCTATTTAACACTGCCGCTATTGACTCAGCTGTCTATTTTAGCGATGTTTACCATCATCTCCGTTGTCATTCATCGACCGCATGGCAACGCTAATGTGCTACAATCCGTGGTGTATTTCACGCCTTTTTACCTAGCGGGTATGCTGTATTCTCTACACCGTGACTGGATGAAAAAGCATTATCGCTATTTTTTTGTCGCCGCCATCCTCACCGTCATTTCCACCATTTGGTTACAATCTAGCCTTTTACTTCATGTTGGAGGCTATCATAAAGCCGCATTTGAATGGGGTGGCATCGATTTACAATTCATTCAAAAAATGGGCCTGTGTATTTTATTTATCGGCTTTTGTTCACACCTTGTCAGACCTGCCCTTGGTAAACACTTAACCATGTTGGCTTCCATTAGCTTTGCTATTTTTTTCTTACATCCTCTTATTAGCATGATCTGGGGAAACGCCACCTATTTACTACTCAATGCGGGATATCTTGAACCCAATACAACCCTGCTATACAGCCTTGTTTCATCATTGGCATTATTTGTTTTTCAGTTCTATGGATCGGTATGGTTAATAGGCAAATTAAAACCTTTGTTAGGCAAAAAAAGCCGATTGCTGATTGGGGCTTGATAAATATAGAAGGTGTACTATAGGCAAAAAGATGTCGATTTTGAGGTTGATCATGCATGATCATTACCTTATTTCTCATTAAATAAGGAATCCCAAATGAAATTATCATCCATTCTCTGTACTTCTCTCATTCTGTGCAGTGCCTCGTTGCATGCTACGGAGTTGACTCACTGGCCTAAAGACGTTGCCTCTGAGTTGAATACCATGATTGAAAAGAATGTGAATATGGGCGCTTATGCTGCTAAAAAACAAAAAATTTGACAACATCTAGAATGCAAATCAAACAAGGAGCATACAATCAAAAAAAGAATCTAGACCTTCAAATGACAGCTTTCTTGATGAACCCGATGACATGGTACGAAGGCAAGCTTGGCTCAATCCTTGGTTAGATTGACTAATGGAAGAACCCCATACTTGTCGCCGGTGACTCACCACTTTACGATGGCTACATGCTGTTCAATGGCACTGACACTGATAAAGGCTGCATGCGCATTTGGGTAAACCGCAAAGCGGAATACATGAAACAAATGGAAGCTTGGTGGGACGATGCTGCTAAGCAACAATCTACATTGGAACAACCTGGTACAGCTGATAAAAATTGGCTCGTTGTGACACCTGATCAATTGTATTAGGCAATACAGTAATGTTGGTGTAGATGTAATATCATTCCCCACCTTACTTAGATTTATCTACTAGAATTTAATAATCCTACCCAATTGAACCCCAAGTTTCATCATTTTTATTTTAAAAAACTTTATTTTAATATATAAGATACGCCTTCTAAATAACCTAATCACATACCATTACTTGCCTGAGATTGCATCTACCGCTCCGTGTATGGAATTGATTAGCAATAACATGCATGTTTTAACTAGACAAGGTGCGTATGAAACTATCAAAACAACTAGGAATTCTTATTATTTTTTCAGCAGCTGGCTTAATTATTTTGGGTGCACTTGCTTTAACGACACTTCGTGAAAATCTAATAGATAGCCGAAAACATGAAATAGAAACGATTCTAAATTTTGCAAAAAACCAAGCTACGCATTTCGTAGAATTAGAAAAAACAGGAAAGCTTACGAAACCAGAAGCGGAACAAGCTGTTATAGAAGCCTTATCAACAATGCGCGAAGGTGCATCTTTTATTTGGTCAAATGATAATAACGCCATTTCTCGTGTTCATGCTCGAGAAAGTGAATTGGGGAAGTTTCAAGAGTCTTACAAAGATCACATGAAACAACTTGCAAATACTGATTTAGTATTCAAAGTAAGTCCGAGCAAGAAACCAGGTACTGATGATCAAGTTATAAAAGTTAATGGAATGAGCAAAATCCCTGAATGGAATTGGGTGATTGGCTATGGCGTATATATGGATGATTTACAGTCTACGTTCTGGCACACAGCTGTTTATTTCATTATTGCAGGCCTTGTGATTCTAGCTTTTATTATATTTTCTGCCATTTACTTAGCTAGAAATATTCTTAATAAAATTGGCGGCGAGCCACAATACGCAATGGAAGTTACGACTCAAATTGCCAATGGCTACTTAAATGAGAGTATCCAAGGCAACTTCTCAAAAGACAGTCTACTCGGCTCTATTGCTCGTATGCAGAACTCTCTTCAAGAGATGGTCCGTAATATCAACAAAGGCTCTCTGTTACTTACAGGCTCTACAAAAATACTTAATGAACAAATGCAACATATTGCAGCAGCATCACAAAAATCATCCGATGCATCTTATTCAACAGCCTCTGCAATTCAAGAATTGTCATCTTGTATAGAAGAAATATCAAGAAGTGCTCACAACACTGAGAAGAACTCAGAAGAATCTTCTGCATTGTCATTGAATGGTGAAAATTTAGTTAAAAAATCGGCTCAAAGTATTAATGAAATTTCTAATCAAATTACCCGCTCTACCGAAGAAATCGCCAACTTAGAAAAACGCTCTCTACAAATTGGTAATATTGTTAATGTGATTCGAGATATTGCGGATCAAACCAATCTGTTAGCTTTGAACGCGGCAATAGAAGCAGCGCGCGCGGGTGAGCAAGGGCGGGGGTTTGCTGTCGTAGCTGATGAAGTAAGAACACTAGCGTCACGTACTGCAACTGCTACCGCTGAAATTACTGAAACAATTAATATGGTTCAAGCAGAGACGGAAAACGTCGCGAAAACAATGCAGGCAATATTACCTAAAGTAGAAGATAGTGTAGAAAGCTCATATCAAGTAACTCAAATGCTATCAAACATCCGCACGGGTTCGGATGAAACACTTGCCAGAATAAGAGATGTGTCTTATTCGGCAAAAGAACAAAACAAAGCCACTCAAAGCCTCGCAGAACATGTTGAAGAAATATCAACCATGGTACAAGAAACTGCCGTAGCAGTTTCCAGTTCACGAAAAAGCATGGATGATTTAGAAAAATTAGCTATAGAACTACATGAAAGCGTTAGTTATTTCAAAATATAAAACACTATTTTCTGATTAGTCGTTCCTGAATAATGGCGTTTCATGCAAGAAGCGCCATGCTATTTTTAGGTCTTTCCAGAGGAAAGATTATTTTCAGCCATAATCGTCTTAAAAATGCTCCAAAATATGGGGTACAACAAAGCCACTTCAGTAGCTTACGCAGGTTCTGGCCACAGGCACTTAAGATCACGTTGATCGCATCCATCGCCTAGTACACCTTTTAAGAAGCATCGTCTGAGTTTTCCATCCGATTTGAGATGCCCTATGATGGGTTCTATTCTATTTCGTCTTCCATCCAGTTTTTCTTTCTTGGGTACACCGCGTTTTGACCAGCAACCAAGACGTTAATGTCTTCCACGCCTGACCCTTTATACCCTCTATTAACAAAACAGGTTTCCGGTTTTCGCCCCGTCAAGGTTTCTACTTGTTGGAGTTGATCTTTTAACGTATGACCATCATAAGGATTACCTGAATAGCTTCTTTCACCCACGATGAAAGATTCTTTTGCTGTCACAGCTATGCTCGCTTTTACGCCAAATTCGTAGCGTTTATGAGGCTCTGCCTTTGGATATACAGTCCACATTGGGTTCATATAAGCTGTAGAGTTTGTTTTTGCTCTGACAAGTTTGTTTTAGTAATCGACAAGCTTGGTTGAGTGTGTCTTCCTGTTTTTAAGTGAGCGTTAATCCTTGTCGTTTTACTTGCCGATCTATGTCACGCAATACTCGCCCTAAGAAGCCTTTGACTTGCTTAATCGCTTTTTTCATCCGTTTGTATTGTTTGGCGTGACCATAACGTCCAATTTTAGGCATTAACTCATGACAAGCTTTGTTATAGGTTTGTCTTAACGGGATGTTTTTTTCTTTTACCGTGGTGTCTACTACGACTCATTTTAGGCTCGCTGGTTTGATGACTTTTAGTTTCAGCCCTGCTTGTATCGTCTGGGTTAGCAACCATTCACAGCCTTCTTCTCCTAACCGTTTTCGCCATTTAACAAGACTGGTTGGATGGCACGGGAAGTCGTGCTGGAAAAAGGTTTCGCCACAAAAGTATTGGTAGTAAGGCGATTCAAACCATTGCTCTAATACCATTTCGTCAGACAAATTATGCCAGTGTTGCAAATAGAGCAATCCCGCCATAAGGCGAGTGGGTAACGCGGCTACACCCACCGTCGAGAAGTGTGCCCCCAATTCGTTATCCAACTGGTTCCAATCAATGATCCTAGCTAGTCGAACTAAAGGATGATTGGGGTTAATGATGTCTACGAGCTGAGGTTGGAATAAATCCTTTTGCGGCATGATCTTTGTCTGACGAGGCTTCATAAAACTCACCCATTCTGCAACTTTTTAGGTCTAAAAGCGTATTTATCGTAAGATTTAGACATTAACTATCTTATAAAAAACATTAGATTAAATAGGTTGTGAGTTTTTCTGGGACTACTGATTTTAATGCTCATTCCTAAAGCTGGAGTGATTCATGCGATTTCAACAGGACAGTTCCAAGGTATAAACCGACAAACTCGAAACATTAAAAATCCGCTAATACGAAAAGTATTAGCGGATTGTTGTTTTTTTGTTTTATGAAACAAATCTATTTCTTAAATACTTTTGCAATGTCTTCCCAATTAACAATTTTGAAGTTCTGGTTTTCGGCTCTGTATTGCGCATCAAGATTGTTCCAATCTTGGGCAATAAAAATTCCTTGCGGATATGTGGCGCCCAAGTTCGCAGATACGGCATGAATGCCATCGGTATCACTGCTGCCATCAACCCCTTTTTCATCGTTACCAATAATGGCAAAGCTGCCTAGGTACTGATTTTTATTGGCAAGATCAAAAATAGCGTAAGTGTTATTACCTTGGCTCGATGCAATCAAGTAATTCACTTCGTCGTTTTGATACAAGGTAATGCCTTCAATGTCGTCAACTAATCGCTTGCCATCCACTGCAGCAAATAAACTTGGCTCCATAGTCGCTTTTTCATCGGCTTGGAAGGCCCAAATCGCTTTATCTTCTTCCCCAACGTAAAGCGTGCCTGTCGCATCATCGGCAACACAACCTTCAGGCTGGGTCTCTACTTTTAGCGTACGAACCATGTCGCCCTTCATGCCTTTTTGTGTCGGTGTAATACGCCATTGTTCAATCACACCGTTTTTACCATTAACGAAAACATACGGTGTGCCGTCTTTGGCTTGATACATGCACAACCCGTAAACTTCATCGACATTAGAAAGCAACTCGGCTTGCTCTGGATGAACATGACTGCCAATGGCATTTAATGGTTCGATTGGCTTTTTGCCACCAATTTTATAAAGCGCAATGGTGTTTAACTCACGGTTTGACGCCGCCGCCAAGGCAAAGCTTTTACCATCCCAATCTTGCACGGTACGAAGGTCAACATTGTTAGGCTTACCGCCTTTTAAGAACTGCAGCTCTTTACCATTAAGATCATATGCCATCAAACCACCTTTTTTGTTGGTCGCTATGATCAGGCTTTTTGAGGCGTCATCAGGGTTCAACCAAAATGCTGGATCATCTGCTGCGTCGCCACTTTTGCTGACTTCATCTGTTTCACCGCTGGCCGCGACCAATTTTACGCCTTGAACCGTTAAATCGCGGTAATCGCGTAAATGATTGAAGACCACTTTCTCGTTTTGCATACCTTGGCTTAATTGCTCCAGAGCAATTTTCTCATAAACAGGCTGGTCTGCTTCGGTATTACCAACCCAGATGGCATTGGTCGATGCTGTTATAATTTTCGCTTCTTCGACGCCAGCAACATTGAAACGAGTCAAATAGTTGCCTTTCTTGCGGCCATACACAAGGAAACCTTGACCTTCATCGGCAACCAAAAGATAACCCTCGCCATTGGCTTGATAGACCAAATCCAGACCTTCAATTTCTTCTAAATGACCTAATGGCGCGACGGCATCAACCAAACGACGATCTTTAATATTCTCGGCGTCTGCACCGTAAGCCCAAATACCAATGTTCTGCTCACTCACGTACAAGGTGCCTGTTTGATCGTCGACGACACAAGCACTCAATTCACCACCTACATTGGTGTGGCGTACCATAACGGGCTTGCCAGCGGCATCTTTCACTACACTTTGAACCTGACCATCCTTGTATTGCAGCTTGTATTGAACAATGTCACCGCCATCAGAAACACCTGTTACCGTGGTTTCACCTGTGGTCACATTTTGATAAAGACAAACCGCTTCTGCAGCGATATTGGCAGAAATCCGGCCCACTTCAGTTAAGGGGGTCGTTGCTGAACGATCGATGCGATAAAAAGCAAAGGCTTTGTCATCCGGTAATCCGACCGCTAATAAATCTATACTTTTATCGCCATCCTTTAGACCATATCGAACGTCAGCACCCAATACGTTCTTGCTGTCATCGCGCATGATCACTTTGCCTTGATAATCAAAGACAACCAAACCATCATCTTCTAGTGTCGCAATCAACAAATCGTCTTGCGCCTTGTCAGGGACTCGTCCAAACAGCCGCGTCAGCGATATCGTCAAAACTGGCCGCACTTTTTAGCTCAGTTGGAATACTCGGTGTCGTCGCATAAGCTGGCGAAACCATAGCACTAGTGATTGCTAGAGCAATCAAAGACAAACGTAAAGACATAATAATGTTTCCTCAATGTGATAAATAAATTAATTAATCTAGCTCAATAGATAGAACAATTTGAGGACACCTTAATAAGCCTTCATGTCGACTTTATGACAGCTTTTTTCAGCTTAAGCTAAAGGGACTATTTATGTGCTTATTTGACGATGATCCACCCATATTTGAGCTTTAATGACGAAAGACAAAGCGGCTTAAACCGCGGTTTCTTAGTGGAAAAATACCGTTATAACGCTATTTATCTGAACAAACGTCATTTGCTATGAGCTAATCGGACTTTATGCACTCAATGACCTCATTCTGTAACAGATACACCACATACTAATTCGACAGTAATTAAATAAGGCAGATTCCATAATGGATTGGTTACATCGGTGGCGTTACGCCTGTATTGATAACGTTCAAAAAATCATGCGTCACAAAATTTGGCTTACCTTGTTAGGCTTTGTATTTCTGTTGTTGCTGACGCTGAATTTTTCACAAGGTGAACTAAAACCTCCAGCTACCTGGGTTTGGGTCGATATTATTGGTGAAGGGGCGTCGTCATTATGTGTGGTGATTTGGTTACTTCTCGTACTATCAATGCGCCCCGTTGGACAAGTAACCAACTGGTTTGCAGCGGGATTTATTGGAATTTTCGCGTCTAATTTTCAAGACTTCCTTGATGAATGGGTGCATTTACCACTTCCATATACGTGGGACAGCTGGGTCGAGTCTTTGCCCGTTGGCTTGCTCGCACTGACCGTTGCTTTTTGCTTATGGCGCAAGGAACAAGGTCAAATAGATCGTTATTTACTGAAGCGTCAGGCTATTTATCACAATACAACCGCCTTAGATCACACCACCAGCTTACCTAAGTTTGAACATTTAAACACTCAGCTGGAATACGCCTTTGCCAAAGGAAAAGCCAACTGGCAACAGCATGCACTCGTGTTAGTTGACATCACGCCATTTTCTGAGATTAGTTACCGTTATGGTGGACGAGAAGCAGATCGCTTTTTGGTAGTCATAAGTGAACTTATGCTATTGGCATTGCGTGAAGAAGATATGCTTTGTCATTTGGCCGGAGATAGATTTGCCATTGTGATGAAAAACGTCAATCAAACTCTCGCTCAACAAAAAGCAGACCGACTTAAAGCTCTCATCGACCAATTTTATTTTTCAATTAAGGATTCAGAGCATGGCGTTTCGGCACAGGCCACGATGGTTTTGGTGATGGCAGACAATTCAATGAAAGCGCCAGATAGTTTACTTAAACAAGCAATCTTAGCGCTCTCAAACCAACACAAGCTTGTGCAATCAAATACCTAAGCCATGACTCGATTCTGGTTAGAAAAACAAGATCGCTATCTCTTGGCTCATCAGCAATCTGTCATCTTGATGGATCTGCTGATTGCGCGAGACATAAAGCCTGATTTCTTTTTACGTAAAACCGGCTCTTTTACGAGGATGTTGCATCTGGCTCGAAACACTTTAGCCCAGAACAGTTTGCCCAACTTTGCGATAACGCCAGCCAATTACCCAATAGCTATGATTTGGCTTTTTTATTCGGCCAACGCATGCTACCAGGACATTTCGGCAGTCTGTCCAGTGGATTACAGAATGCCCCAAGCTTACGTCATGCGTTGGCTTTCATGGATGAATTTGCCATTTTACTTTTTCCACTGTTAGCCCCCAAATTAAGAACCTACAAAGAGCAACTTAATATCGATTTTATTGATGTGTTTGGGGTGTCTACAACGACCTTGTTAAGTAAAAAACACACAAAACTCGCTCTTTTCTTAAAGAACATGACGGTCACTGCCATTACCTCATTGACGTCCTGGTTATCACAACAATCCTTACCTTGGTCTTTCTACTTTGATTATCCTGCGCCGGATAATCAGTCTGAGTACGATGTATTTCTTGGTCAAAGTCGATATTTTTCTCAGACGTTCACCACAATTTCTATTCCAGAAAGCTATTTAGATCTTCCTTGGAAAAGAGCTTCACCTACACTTTTTCAGCTTGCTTTAGAAGAGTCTCGACTGAGCGTATCAAAGCTAGAGGCTCAACAAAGTTTACTAAGTTTGGTAAGCAATCAATTGAATACACAGATTCGATCTTTACCAAGTTTGGAGCAAATGTCCGACGCACTTAACCTCAGCCCAGCCACCTTGAAACGTAAGCTTAAAGCCCATAACACCAGTTATCAAAAACTCTGTGACCAAACAAGAAAACGGGTATCAATTAATTTAATCAATGAATTGGGATACAACGAAGCACAAGTGGCAGAATATTTAAACTTTTACGATGTGAGTAATTTTAGACGTTCGTTCAAACGCTGGCAGCTGTCTTAGTCTAAAACGAGACAGAAATTCACAAGAGCAACAAGAGCAACAAGAGCAATTGATTAGAGACCTTTGCTCGACGGCTGTGCGTGCCAAGGCCTCTATTTAATATCGTTATTTTTTCTTCGGCTGGCGACCATGATAAATGGCGAAGCCTTTGTCTCGATACAAACGACTATGAGACCCCAGTGCCGCGTCTAAAATTGGTGGATAACGTAAGAAGTCGTTGGCGACCACAAACAGCTCACCATTCAACGTCAGGTGTTGTTTCACCGTCATGAAAAAGTTTTCAGCAATGCTGTAATCAGTATTCACGCCGCTGTGGAAAGGCGGATTGGTGACAACGTAGTTAAAGCGACCTTTTACCTGATCTAAACCATTAGAAGCGACCAAAGTCACCGCATCACCGACCTGATTAGCCGCAAAAGTTAACTCTGTTGCTTTCAGCGCTAACACGCTGTCATCCAAGGCGGTAATTTTTGCGCCTGTTTTATTGTGTAGCCACAAGGCAATAATGCCGTCGCCACAACCAAAGTCGAGTATGCGAGCGCTGCCAATATCACTCATAAAGCGATGCTGATTCAGTTGATTTAATAAAATCTCCGTGCCTTTATCGAGTTTCCCATGACCAAACACACCAGGGAGACTGCACAAAGTCAATGTTTGCCCTGCGACTTCTTGTTTCCAGGTCACGATCCAATCTTCAAATACAAATGGCTTGGCTGGACGACGCTTGTAACCTGCATACAACAAACAATGCTTAGCGCCATCCTTCTTACCAACTTCATCCAATCCTGCTTCCAGTCGCTTCATAGAGGATTTAACGCCGCTCTTATTGTCGCCCACCAGCCAGATTTGGCCGCCATCTTTTAAAAGAGGCAGAACCGACGCTAATAAGTAATCCAGTAGCTCTTTGGCTTTGGGTTGATAAATAACCACCAAATCAAACTCACGACCATTCTCTGGCGCCCATTGCTCGGATAAAAACAGTTTTTCATCCGCAAAGCCAACGCGGATTAAAGCGTCATATGATGTTTTAGATTGACACCAAGCATACACATCCGCTTGTCGGCTTACCTCCAGCGGATAAGTGTCTTCTGGGTTTGCGAATAAAATTTTACCCGACAATTCCGTATTGTTACGCACCAATAGTTGGCTCGTTAAATTAAGATTCATAAGTAACAGATAGCTCTTTAATAGAAAGGGTGGTTACAGGCGCCAATAAAGTGTTTAAACGCTCAGTAGACAGTTCTGGTTGCACCCTTGGGTAACGCGGTGCTTTTCGGTCATTCAACAAAGGCGACGACCATCCTTTGGTTAAGGTTAAAAAATCTTGTGCGAACTCATCTCCGTGCTCTAAACATCCAGACAAGATCACATCCAAGTAACTGAGTGCAATAGGGCAATCCTGATCGGGCTGTGTGACTTCGTCTGTATGATAAACCCAATACGTGCCTTCAGGCAGAGCATCCTGCTGATAAGGTGTGAGTTGCTCCGACTTAATCATGGATCGTCGATAACCCCGCTCACGCTCATCAAACAAGGGAAATTGATCGTGAGGCACTTCCACCAACACCCCATTACAGGCTTTCTCAGGGGCAATGACCACCGCAACGGAGCCTCATACCGTACTCAACCGACATCACAGACCAATGGCGTTCGAAACCATGCAATTTAACAGGCCAAACCCTACCTGTTTCACCCGTTTTAGCACGACTTTCGCCGTTCATTAGGCTGCCATAGCCCAAAATAAAGTGTCGATTTACTGCGCTCATAGCAGCCCCCAAGCAAAATATGCAATTGAAATTCCTAGATAGCCTGCATGATAACGTGTGGCTTTGGACAGTACTAGCTTCTGTCTGCATTGATCGATGACGGAAGAAAGGGAAAAAGGCCCAGTGAAACAAAAAAGCCCTGAAAAATCAGAGCTTTTAGGCATTTATTTGAAGTAACGAGAACGACGCCCCTTTTACTATGCCGTGGCTTGCTTCGACTTCCCCTTCAATAAAAATACTAATGGCAGTGCTGCGACAGTCACCCACATCATCAGACGAAAATCTTGTAAATACGCCAAGGTAGCCGCTTGACCCGTGACAACTTGGTTTAGCGCCGCAAGCCCCGCTGCCGTTGTTGTATTATACGCACCCTGCTCTTGTGCTATCTGTAGGCCAAGATTAAAAGGATTAATGTAATCCGCAAAGGCAGCGTGATTGATCTGCGTTCGTTGCGCCAAATACGTTGTCACGACTGAAATGCCGATACTGCTGCCAATATTTCTTAATAAGCTAAACATAGACGTGCCTTCATTACGGTACTTAGGATCTAAGGTGGCAAAACTAATGGTGGATAACGGCACAAAGATAAACCCTAGGCCAGTGCCTTGAACTAAACCCGTACGGATAATGTCCCACGCTGTCACCTCGGTGGTAAACAACGTCATTTCCCACATAGAATAAGTAATCAACACCAAACCCAATGTAATGAAGAAACGAGCGTCAATCTTATTTGCAAGGCGACCAACGATGATCATCGCCGCCATGGTACCAAACCCCCTCGGTGCCAAAATGGCGCCAATATCAACCACTGGATAACCCATTAACGAACTCATAAAAGGCGGTAACAGCGCCATTGAGGACAGCAGAATAATACCGACAATGAAAATGAACACCATGCCGACACTGAAGTTTCTATCGCGAAACATTTTTGGATCGATAAACGGATGGCTGTGGGTAAAAATATGCGCCAAAAACATAGTACCGCACACAATGGTCAGTAGACCTTCAATCGTCACCTCTAGGCTTGCAAACCAGTTCTGTGACTCACCTCGGTCAAGCATCATTTGTAAACTACCGATAGCAACACCGAGTAAAACGAAACCGTACAAATCAAAGCTGCGCTTTTTATCCAGCTTAGATTCGTCTAAAAAAGCCGCCAAACCAAACCAAGCAAGGATGCCAAAAGGCACATTGATATAAAATACCCAACGCCAGCTGTAATATTCCGTCAGCAAGCCACCAAGATAAGGCCCTAAAATTGGCCCTACCATGACGCCAACACCCCACATAGCCATCGCAGAGCCATGCTTTTCTTTCGGATAAGTGTCCAGTAATACAGACTGGGACAAGGGCACCAAACTCGCACCGAAGACACCTTGAAGTAAACGAAACAGCACAATCTGATCTAATGATTGTGCCGCACCACATAAAATAGACGAGACGGTAAAACCCACAATTGACCACATAAACAAACGCTTACGGCCAATTTTTGCGGCTAATACACCAGTGAGAGGCATACAAATCGCCGCCGCAACAATGTAAGACGTTAACACCCAAGAAATCTGATCTTGCGTCGTTCCCATCGCCCCTTTCATATGTGGTAAGGCGACGTTGGCAATCGTGGTGTCTAACGCTTGCATGATGGTCGCCAGCATCACAGATATGGTAATCATGATGCGAGTCATCGCAACGTTGGTTTCTTTCATTTGCAAGCCTTGTGTTGTAGCCATAACTATCGCCTCACAACGCTAGACCAAATAAACGGCGCTGATGCTCTGTATCTATCGTTACATTTGAACTAAAACCAGTACGCAAAATCGGTGTATTTTGGTCCGTATCGACAAGAATTTTGACAGAAAGACGTTGCGCGATTTTTACCCAATTACCGGTGGCGTTTTCAGCGGGAATCACAGAAAACTCAGAGCCCCGTAGCAGGACTGATGCTTTCTACTTTGCCATGTAAGGTGACGCCAGGGTAAGCGTCAACGTCGATCTCAACCTCTTGACCTGGTTGCACATAGGTCAAATCTTTTTCCGTGAAATTGGCTTCGATCCATTGTTTTTCGTCTGATACCAATACCATAGCCGTTGCGCCGGCACTGATGTATTCGCCACTATTAGGAACTTTTGCCACCACACCCGACGCAGGTGCTTTCACGTCAACATGGCCAAGATCAATACGAGCTTGATCAAGCGCCGCCTGCGCGGCTTGATAACTAGGATGCTCTTCCAATGCGGCACTTGGATCACCGCCCAAGGCCTCTTTCAGACGAAATAAATCCTTCTTTAATGCCACAACATTCAGTTCACTTACTTCAGCCGCTTGTTTGGCTTGGTCAAATTGCGTGTCGGAAATGAATTTCTGCTTTAACAAATTCGCTTGGCGTTTTTCTTCACGCTGATTAAAGGCAAACTGATTCTCTGCGAGTGTGATCTCCGCTTTTTTCTCTTCATAAGCGGCTTTCTGTTCTAAAATATTCAATCTAACTTGCTGTAATTGTGCTTGTGCTTTCGCTTCCGCCACCTTAAATGGGGTTGCATCAATGCTAAATAACAACTGACCTTTTGCTACTTTTTCGTTTTCTCTCACCGCAATAGACTGAATCGCGCCAGACACTTCGGCATTAATTGTCGTCATATCAGACTGGATATAGGCATTGTCAGTTTCAACATAACGGCCGCCTTTCATATAGACAAAAACAGATGCCAATACGACGATCACAGGCAATGCGATTAAAAAAATACGGCGCGAAGTACGCTTTTCCACTTGCTTTGGTATAGATGAAATAGTTTCTTGTTCACTCATTTCCGGTATGTCCCCAAGTCAATTCTATAATGACGAATCCGCTGATAAATTTATATGCATAACAGCAAGTGCATCTCGAAGAGCAGCCACCTGCTCTTCAGATAAACCTTGCAGTGCTTTTTCATGAACACGCTTCACTTCAATATCAATCTTTTCTAGTAAAGGTGTCGATTTCTCCATGAGATACAATCCATAGGCACGACGATCTTTTGGATCAGGACAGCGCTCAATCAGACAATCCTCCGCCAATTGATCTATCAATCGAGCTAATGTGATGGGCTGAATATCAAGCATTTCTGCCAATTGCACCTGTTTTACCCCTTCATAGCGAGACACGTACACCAACGCCCGAGCTTGCATTGGGGTCATACATAAGTCACTTTTTGAATACTCCCTGCGCATCAGCCGGATGATGTCGGTTAGAAGAAAGCCAATATTGTTTGTCTGCATGTAAACCACTCATTTTTCATATACAACAATTATTATATACATTGCTTACTATATTCAACATGACCGAATAAATATGCCTAATACTTCCTAAATCTCCATAAAATAGCCGACTAAAAACCCTTAAATCACATAAATGAAAGGCTGGTGTTGCCCTATTAGGCACGGTATTGTTAATCCATTTTGAAAAATAAGGAGAGTCGCGTGAAAGCACCTATACTATTAATTACAGGTGGCGGAAGAGGCATCGGCGCGGCAACCGCTAGGCTTGCTGCTCAGCAAGGCTATCGCGTCATTATTAACTATCAAAAAAACGCGACTTGCGCTGAAAACCTTGTCGCAGATATTGTCTCGTCAGGTGGGTTAGCTCATTGTTTACAAACTGACATAAGCGACATTGATCAAGTCTCTCATATGTTTGCCACGATTAGACGTCAGTGGGGGCCAATCACGGCGTTGGTCAACAATGCTGGTGTCTTAGATCAACAAACGCAATTCGTAGACACCAAACCAGAACGCTGGCAACGTCTCTTTCAAACCAATGTTTTTGGTACCATGCAATGCTGCCAAGAAGCCTTTCAAGACATGGCAAAAAGTCGTGGCGGCAATGGTGGCACCATTGTTAATGTTTCTTCTCTAGCCTCCGTCTATGGCTCACCCAATGAATACGTCGATTACGCCGCTAGTAAAGGCGCGGTTGATTCCTTTTCAAAAGGATTTGCACTAGAAGTGGCGAGTGAGGGTATTCGGGTCAATGTGGTTCGCCCTGGTTTGATCTATACCGATATGCATGCCGATGGCGGAGAAGCAGGACGCGTTGACCGTATTGGTCCCAACTTGCCGTTACAACGTGGCGGACAGCCAGAAGAGGTCGCGGAAGCCATCCTCTGGTTACTCAGTAATAAATCCAGCTATTCTACAGCAGGCTTTATTGACGTAGGTGGTGGCCGCTAAGCCCATTATTGAGCGACAACACATTGAAAGGAGCCTCGCTTTAAGAAAGTCACCTTTGTTGTACTTAGCATACGCAGGATATGGACAAAGAGGACGCGTCATACCCGCCATACGAGCCGTGATTTCTGGATTTTTCGCTCGTGTGGCTGCCACAATCTCTTGAGGCGCTTGTTTTCTTTCAACCCAGGCAATCAAAGGCTGCAACATATCGAATTGATCGGCCGATGGCCCACCTTGTCCATGAGGCATGCCAGGCACACGGTAAAAACGCACAAACTCGGATGCTCGTCCCGCTAAACCAAAATCGAGAAAATCATACCACCGCATTGTATCTTTTACGGAAAAAACTGGGTCACTGTTGCCATGGAAGATCATCATTTTCCCGCCATTTTGATGGAAGGCTGTCAGCTTTGGCTTAGCAGCATCAAGTGGCGTCATCATAGCCATGGCGGATTCTTTAAATTGGTTATTTGTGGCGTAAATTTTTGGCGCATCTTTATCAAAATCAAATTTTAGCAAATAATTTTCTAATGAATAGATATCGCCCGCGACATCCGTAAAAGGCGTTGTAAAAATATGGGCTAAGGCGGCCGCGCCCATTACCACACTAATTGGCTTATGGCTCCAATCCGATATTGTGCTTTCAACCTTCCACATGCGCCAGTTATTAGACCGAATGCCAGTGTCATACACCCAATCCGCATATAAAGCCTGATCCTTCGAGTTATGAGGTCCTGCGTGCATTTTCATTAACGCCGCGACCTTAAGCATAGGTAAACAGTGCTTATCAAAATCACTTTTACAAACCAAAACTTTAGGATCAAACACTTTTTGACAGGCGTCTGTTGCAAACACCATATCGTCATTAATCCCGTCTAACCCATCGCACTGATCTAAGATTTTTTTCGCAAACACCACCAAGTCGCGCCGCGTCAATGCTCGACTAATGTTTTCATTAACTTGATATAACGCCTGAGTATCCCAAGCTTGTTGCAAAGCAGCTTTTGGTAAATTAAAACCAGGATAACCAACCAACAAGCCATCAAACATAGTAGGAAAGCGAGTTGCAGCCACCATCGCCATTCGTCCACCATTAGATTGGCCAAGGCCATAAGCATATTTAATCGGTGATTCGTAGTAGCTTTCAATCAAAGCACGAGCGACAGGATTAAGTTTTTGCACCGCACCATAACCATAGTCACGGCGTGCTTCTGGATCATGTCCAAACGCTGTCACACCAGCAAGACCCGCTTCAGGATAAGCCCTCGCATCGTGACCACCATTACTTGAAACAACGGCAAAACCCTGATTAATAGCGTATTGAGACGGTGTAAGCCCTGTCATTTTACCCAATGCTGGCTGAACTTCCCCATCTACACCACTATTGAACTGGTATGCAAAACGGCCCAGCCAATAATCGGGTAATCGCAACTCAAACTGGATTGCATAAAGTTTGCTATTAACCCCCATGCGTTGAGCCGTCACACCGGAAACGAGACAATATGGACTTCGAACTTCTTTATCTCGCCATACCATCATGGTTTTAATATCGACATTCTGAGGCGCCTTTGTCACTAACGCCTGACAACGAAGGATGTCACCATAAGCATTATTACTAGCCAAGCCAAGGAAAGGCAAAATCAGTGATAACAGGGCTAAAAGGGTTTTCATTACATCGTCCTTTCTGATTTCTAAGCGCCACATAAAAGAGCCATTTTCCCACTTTACTGTAATGAGAAAATAAGCAGGCTCCTTGTCGGAATAATAGACAACAGGCAGTATGCAAAATAACGAATATTAATAAAAATAGAAAGTGATAGAAGAACACTGAAAGGAAATATAAAACGGGCTAAACAGCCCGTTTTATAAAGCTTGAATTAATGAGCAGCAAACACCAATAAATTTGGTGATACTTCATTAAAATCCAATGCCATGGTCACACTAAGCGCTGTAACCGTAATAATGGAAAAGAAGAACACTTGTCGTGCCCACTTATTCACATCAATACCTAAACGGTAACCTCGCAACGCCATGGCTAACCACCATAGACTCGTTGCTAAAGCAACGACCATAAAGCCAATTCCAACATAGCCAGTCAGTGGCAAAAGTGCTGCAACCACTGCAAAAGCAGCAATGTGGAGGACTATATGGCGCTTGGCTTTTGCAATACCTTGTGACACAGGCAAAACAGGAATACCTGCCGCTTCGTAATCTTTATAGCGAAAAATAGCAATCGCATAAGAATGTGGCATCTGCCAAATACAAAACATTGTCAGAAGAATAGCAGCACCAGCGTCAAACTGACCTGCAGCGGCACAATATCCTACCACTGGAGGAACGGCACCCGATAAGCTACCAACAAAGGTTCCATAAACGGAATTGCGCTTGAAATACATAGTATACAAGCCAACGTAAACAACATAACCAAAGGCAGCAAAAGCAACCGCCACCCAGTTAGTAAAATACGCCAATAAAGCAAAACCAATAACACCTAACACAACACCATGAAAAAACGCCGCTTTACCAGACATTTCACCATTTACCGTAACGCGGTTACGTGTACGTTGCATTTTTGCATCAATATCTCTATCGATATAGTTGTTAATGGCACAGCCAGAAGCAACCACTAACGACAAGCCAATAACCGTCGCTAGCATAAGAATCCAATCAATCTCGCCACGGGAGGCTAGAAAAAAGCCTCCCGCAACAGAGATGAGGTTGCCCATAATGATGCCAGGCTTAGTCACCTGAAGATAACGCTTAAACATCTTTATAGGCCCCCACCGGACAGGTATCACATAATATGAAAAAAGTCCGCATAATCATCAAATTACTCTGCTTACATCATCATTGCGTTGGAAGCGTAGATAATCCATACGGATAACGCGACAACCATCACAATAATCACAGCAGCAAAAATAAATGAATAAGTGTCCAACTTGCCTTGCTCAGAGAAGTTCAAATGAAGGAAATACTTCAAGTGAACAAAAATCTGAATAATAGCCAACACAATGATAGTGATATAAGTTGGGCCTTTATCGAACGCTTCCGTCATTACCATCCAGAATGGGATACCAGTCAAAATAACAGACCAGATAAACCCAACTAGGTAAGACTTCACGCTACCGTGTGAATGCGCTTCAGAAGAATGATCGCTCATTAGATCGCTCCCATCAGATAAACAACGGTGAAAACACAGATCCAGACAACATCCAAGAAGTGCCAGAACAAACTCAAGCAGCTCAAGCGAGTCACTGTACGGCTTCCGAAGCCAGATACAATCAACTCAACCATAAGGATAGCCATCCAAATCAAACCAGCGGTTACGTGCAAGCCGTGCGTTCCTACTAATGTAAAGAATGCAGACAAGAAAGCACTGGCTTGAGGACCGTTACCGTGAACGATTAGATGATGGAATTCGTAGACCTCCATAGAAATGAAGCCTAGGCCCAAAAGAAACGTTAGAGACAACCAAGCTAGGGTGCCCTTTTTGTTTTTCTTATGTGCGCAGATCATTGCGAAACCGTACGTAATACTTGAAACAAGTAGAAGTGCCGTTTCAACAAGAACGAAATCCAACTCAAAGATATCTTTACCTGATACGCCACCTGCTGTGTTCATAAAGAGCACAGCGTAAGTAGCGAACAAAGATGCAAAAAGCAAACAGTCTGTCATCAGGTATAGCCAGAATCCGAACACGTTATGTGGTGCTGGATCGTGGTCGTGATGCTCATCGTGAGCGTCATGTGTACTCATATGTGTCGTGCTCATGATTACCCCTTAGCCACACTATCTAGATACGCCTTTTCGGTGCGAGCAATTTCATCTGGCTGAATATAGTAATCAACATCTTTGGTGTAAGCTCGGATCACAAGCAATACAAAACCACCGACGAAGCCAAGCGCTGCCAACCACCATATATGCCAAACCAAAGCAAAGCCCATTACTGTCATGCAAGCAGAAATCAAAATACCTGCTGACGTATTTTTAGGCATATGAATCGGTTCATAGCTGTCTCTACGAACGTAAGCCGTACCTTTTTCTTTCATATCAGTAAACGCATCAATGTCAGAAACAGTAGGAATGACAGCAAAGTTATATACCTGTGGTGGAGAAGATGTCGCCCACTCAAGCGTATGACCATTCCATGGGTCACCAGTCGTGTCCAAATTGTCTTTACGATCACGGAAGCTAACATACAACTGCAATAGCTGAGAAATGATACCGGCCATAATAACAAAGGCACCCACCAAAGCGATGTACAGCCAAATGTTCCAATCTGGGTTATCAGTGTGGTTTAGACGACGAGTCATACCCAAGAAGCCTAAAACATACAAAGGCATGAAGGCTAAGAAGAAACCAACCAACCAGCACCAGAAAGCCGTCTTACCTAATTTTTCATTAAGCTTGAAGCCCATGACTTTCGGGAACCAGAACACAAAACCCGCTAGATAACCAAATACCGCACCACCGATAATGGTGTTGTGGAAGTGGGCAATCAAGAACAAGCTGTTATGCAATACATAGTCAGCACCAGGTACAGCAAGTAGAACACCTGTCATACCACCGATAGAGAAGGTCACCATAAAACCTAGTGTCCAAAGTACAGGCACAGTCACACGTAGACGACCGCGGTACATAGTGAACAACCAGTTAAATAGTTTCACACCTGTCGGCACAGCAATGATCATTGTCATCACACCGAAGAAGGCGTTAACGTTGGCACTTGAACCCATGGTAAAGAAATGGTGAAGCCATACGATAAAACCAAGAATGGAAATCGAAGCTGTCGCCCAAACCATTGATTTGTAGCCAAACAAACGCTTACCAGTGAATGTAGACACTACCTCAGAGAAGATACCAAATGCAGGAAGCACAAGGATGTACACCTCAGGGTGACCCCATGCCCAGAACAAGTTGATATACATCATAGCGTTACCACCACCTTCGTTCGTGAAGAAGTGGAAATCTAGGTAACGATCAAGAGTAAGTAGCGCTAAAGTAACCGTCAAAATAGGGAAAGAGGCTGCGATCAAAATGTTGGCCCAAGTACAGGTCCAAGTAAAGATCGGCATGTCCATCAATTTCATACCTGGAGCGCGCATTTTGAACACTGTTGCCAAGAAGTTAACAGCGGTCAAAGTCGTACCTATCCCCGATATCTGCAATGCCCATATGTAATAATCCACCCCGACATCCGGACTGAATTGCAAACCAGCTAGTGGCGGATAAGCCACCCAACCAGTCTTGGCGAATTCACCAACGAATAAAGAGATGTTAATTAGAACAGCACCACCAGCCGTTAGCCAGAAGCTAAGGTTGTTTAGGAATGGGAAGGCAACGTCACGTGCACCAATCTGTAGCGGCACAACAATGTTCATCAGACCAATCATGAATGGCATCGCCATAAAGATGATCATGATCACACCGTGCGCCGTAAAGACTTGGTCATAGTGGTGTGGAGGCAAATAGCCGTCACCACCATTTGTTGACAACGCCAATTGCAATCGCATCATCACCGCATCGGCAAAACCACGCAACAGCATGATCAAAGCTAATACGATATACATAACGCCAAGGCGTTTATGGTCGATTGATGTTATCCAGTCACGCCATAAAGTGCCAAGCAAGTTGTACTTCAGCAATAAAAATGCAAGTGTCAATGCACCTAGAGCAACGACACAAAAAGTCACAATCAAGATTGGCTCATGGAATGGAATCGCATCTAAAGATAATTTACCTAGAATAGACATTATTTGTCTGCCTCCATGTGCATCTCGTGAGATGATTGCTCAGACGATTCATGATTCATCTCGCCATGCTTCATTTCACCATGGTTTGAATCACCGTGAATCATTTTCGGTGCAAAGGAAGTTCCTTCCAGCATTTCAACTCGACCATGATCTTCCATGAACTTCATCACGTTATCCATGAAGATATTTGGCTCAATAGAGTTGTAGTACTGAACAGGCGTTGCTTCATGTTTATGATGCGGATCCGCGTCATATTCAGCAAGCTTGTCATAGGCGGCTTGGTCCAACACACCGTTGTTAATCACGTTGTGAGTACCGGCTTTCACACCCTCAACCCAAGCATCAAAATCGGCCTGTGTTTCGGTGGCAATCGCTTTAAACTTCATCGTACTAAAACCAGGTCCACTGTAGTTCGCAGAGAAACCGTCAAATGTGCCGGACCATTTGCGATCAAGTGAAGCTTGGTCACCATGCCTGCCATTGAGTAAATTTGGCTACCCAACTGAGGAATGAAGAACGAGTTCATTGTGCCTTCTGATGAGATGTGGAAAGCAACAGGAACATTAGCTGGGAATCTCAGCTCATTCACAGACGCAATACCAAGGTCCGGATAAACAAACAACCACTTCCAGTTCATCGAAACGACCTGAACATCAATGTGATCTTTTTCCGATTCCAAAGGCTTGTAAGGATCCAATGAATGGGTTGATTTCCATGTAATCACACCAAGAACAATGATGATGACAATTGGAATTGCCCAAACAATAGTTTCAATTTTTGTGGAGTGAGACCACTTAGGTTCGTAGATTTCGTCACGACCTTCACGGTATTTCCAAGCGAAATACAGTGTCATGAAGATGACAGGAATCACAACAAGCAGCATCAATAAAGTCGCAACAATAATTAGTTGCTTCTCTTCAATACCAACTTGCCCTTTAGGATCAAGCACACCACCCTGACAACCGGCGAGCAAGCCCACCATTAGCGCCAAAGCGACTTTATTTAGGATACGAGTTAACAAGAGAATCATCCTCTAACCCTTATGTTCACAAAACTGCCACCTAAGATCAGGTAACAGAACGAAAATCCGGCAAAGCCGGGTATTTCAGTAAGATCACCTCACTGTAAAAACAGTGTAAGAACCATTACTGTGTCAACAATATTAACGCAGTAATAATCCTTCTGGATCACCTAAATCTGAAAAAGGGAGCCTCTACATCTCATCGCACATCGTGCCTCGGCACGATTTAGACGTTCTTTCGGAACGTCAGTACGAAGTAAAGAGAAGGCCATTTTTTGGCGAGCAAGGTTGTTATTGGTCGTAATGGACCAATAACTAACCAATAACAAGGAGATAAACACGATGCTAAAGAGTGGCATCGTATTAAAAATAGGGTCGGTCATGATAACCGTTTGGCTATCAATAAAAGAGGAGATAGTAACCAGCGGTAATAATAAAGCAAGGCATAGGCCGGCAAAAACGGGGCGTAAAAAATTCGCCAACATGCTGGATATCGAATTCACATAATGATGCAGAATGTCTTGAAATTTTTTCAATTTTTCCATCCGATTCATAAAAACAAAAGTGAAAATACCCTTCTTACCCGCTTCATACGAATTTAAGAGTGCGAAATATAGCAAAATTTATACAACCATACAAAGCGTAGTTTAGCCTTTGTTCATCTTTGCTTCACGGCCTTTTTATAAAAATTCACATTCTTGCCTTGGGCCAACGAATACAACATCTATCTAATACAGCAAGATTAACATTCTTCCCATACAATTTCCTTACAAAATGTAAGCCTTATTTCATTCTCATTTCAGCTTCCATCCAAGATTGCATCCTTTTTATCATATACGCCATGTCGTCTTCTTTTGGACCACTAAAGCCCAGTAAAAAGCCCTGTTTCTGATTGTTTTTATGCCCGTAGTGCCGCGATAAAGAGGACAGCACAATACCTTCATAAGATAAATCTTGTGCCATACGCTGTTCCAACGTCGCTTCGCTCCTTATCGAGGACGCAAGATTCGTCTTTATGTGTATTAATATGTGCATGCCTCCCCGTGGCGCTTTCCAATCGAACCAAGGCGTAAGATGCGTCTCTAAAAGACGCAATAACGTATCACGCTTAAAACGGTAATGTCGGCGCATCCTGTTCACATGGCGATCAAATTGACCTTGTTGCATAAAATCGGCCACTACAGGCTGAATGGGCAAAGACACCGAGGACCCTAACACATACTGACTATGGTGCAGCGTCGCCACATGTTTCATGGGCGCAACAATAAAACCAAGCCGTAAACCACGAAACAACACTTTAGAAAAGCTCCCTACAAAAAACACTCGATCGCAAACTTGACCATGAATACTCGCCGTCTGCATAAAAGGCACATTGCTCCGCCCCTGATAAACAAATTCATTATCGTAATCGTCTTCTATTAGCCACCAGCTTGGCGAATCATTCTGTAACACTTGTAACCATTGTTGTCGACGCGTCGCACTGATGCTCACACCAAGCGGATATTGTCGATTCGGCGTGACAATGGCCACATTCGAAGCATATTCGCTATCAGGTAAACAAGGGCCATCGTCATCGATACAGAGTGTGCCTCTGTTTGTGTGGGACGTGATTGCCTCACGTATTGGCGGATAAGTTGGCTCTTCAAGCCACCATTTTATCGCAGAGCTGTCGGAATCATTTAAGGACATCATCGCATGCTGTAATAAAAGTAACGCATCACGGCTACCTGCTGTGACAACAATTTGCTCCACCGAACAATCAAGACCGCGAACACGGTATAAATAGTCAACTATTGCAGTTTTTAACTCAGGATAGCCAGTTGTATATCCTCCTTGTAATACCATTAAGTCAGGTCGAAGCCAGCTACGTCTCATGCTTGCAGCCCATTTCTTAGTAGGAAAAACAGACATATCAGCCCCTGCGTCAAATGCTCGTGTCGGTAGCGTTTTATTATCCGATGATGATAGAGAAGCAGGGCGTTTCACCATACGATCGCCCACCATAGGCAAAGCTGCTACAAAAACGCCGCGTTTTTCTTCACTGGTTAAAATGCCTTCTGCAATTAACTGATCGTACGCTCGCGACGTAGTACTGCGGGAAACCCCTAAGGAACTGGCTAAAAATCGTGAGGAGGGCAGCTTATCCCCAACCGATAATTCACCCGACACAATGCCCTGTTGAATCTGATCCATTAATTGTTGGTAATAGGGCGCGCCGTCCTCTAAAGAGAAACGTAAACTCGTCATGGTGTGCTTCATATCTGGCCTGCTTTTTTATCTTCATTCTGGCTATTCTTATAGAAGCCAGTTTTCTCTACAGTCTGGTTATAACCAAACCCCCATTGAGACACAAGGAGAGAATGCATGAGCCAGTCACTAGAAGAAACCGCATTAAGTAAAGTCAAACGCGGGCCAAATCGCGCGTCCTACGACAAAGACTTAGCCATAGAGATTATCGATGCGGCGTTAATGTGCCACGTTGGACAAACGAAGGATGGACAGGTTTTTGTGACTCCCACTTGCCATTGGCGTGAGGGCGACTACTTTTATTGGCATGCTCACTCTAAAGCTCGTAACGTCAAAGGCCCCATCGACGAGCCAGAAAAAGTCTGCATTAACGTGAGCTTATTAGATGGTTTAGTACTGGCGCGTTCCGCCATGCATCACTCTGTGAACTATCGTTCTGTCACCTTATTTGGTGTGCCAGAACTCATTGACGATAAAGAAGAAAAGGTACGTCAGTTCAAGCTTTTCTTAGACAAAGTCAGCCCAGGTCGTTGGGAAGCGTTACGCCCAGTGAACGAACAAGAAATAAAAGCCACTGGCGTTGTGCGAATCAAAATCGAAGAAGCCTCGGTAAAAATGCGTGCCGAGCCTCCCATCGATGATCCAGCCGATAACGAATGGCCTGTGTGGGCAGGTGTCGTTCCTTTAAAAGAGAATGGGTATCGATTGAGCAAGACCCGATTCAAACGGAACACTATACTCAGCCAACACCGCCCGATGCGTACTAACACACAAAAATCACAAGGCCAAGATTGAAAAAGATGAGAATTACCAAGGTTTAGCCTATAAAACCTTATAAACCCATCTTTTATGCACCATTAATGCACATTTTTGCAGCTTTTATCTTGCGGTTTTTCATAAAATCGCTACTCTTGCACCCTTTTTTACGATTCTACGCGTTTCTTAGGGTGTCTTTTTACAAAAAAGCACTCCTAGCATTCAACCCACGAACAATAACACAATCGATATTATCGAATAACGGGAGTGCCCTACATGGCAGCAATCATAGACTTTTTAAACACGATTTTCTGGGGGTATATCCTCATCTATGGACTACTAGCCGTCGGCGTATATTTCACTTTACGTCTAGGTTTTATTCAGGTTCGACGTTTTCCAGAATTCATCCGTACTGTTCTTAAAGCCCCACAATCTGATCGTGGCGGTATATCTCCTTTCCAAGCCCTTTGTACTAGCCTCGCTTCTCGTGTTGGAACAGGCAACATGACAGGTGTAGCTGTCGCGTTATATTTAGGTGGCCCTGGTGCTATTTTCTGGATGTGGGTCGTTGCCCTAATCGGTATGGCGACTGCCTATGCAGAAAGCACCTTGGCTCAACTCTACAAAATGCGTGATCAAAATGGACAATTACGTGGTGGTCCAGCGTTTTATATCAGCAAAGGCTTAAAAGCCCCTTGGGCTGGCGCGGTATTTTCGCTGGCGCTTATCTTGGCCTTTGGTTTGGTCTTTAATGCGGTTCAAGCCAACTCGATTGCAGGCGCAATGGAAGGCGCATTTGGTATCGACACCAGTGTGACCGGCATCGTTATCATGCTGCTAGCAGCGATTGTTATCTTCGGTGGTATCAAGAAAATCGCACGTTTTGCTGAAATCGTTGTGCCATTCATGGCAGTTTTATACCTACTACTCGCCTTGTATGTAATCTTTACCAATCTTTCTGATGTGCCTGCGGCGTTTGCGTTAATCGTCAAAAGCGCCTTTGGTATTGAACAAGCGGCAGGCGGTGTACTAGGTGCCATGCTAAACGGCGTAAAACGTGGTTTGTTTTCCAACGAAGCGGGTATGGGTTCTGCGCCAAACATCGCTGCGGTTGCTACGCCAAACCCTCATCACCCAGCTTCTCAGGGTATGGTGCAATCCTTAGGTGTTTTTATTGATACGCTATTGATCTGTACCGCGACGGCACTGATGATTCTGCTATCCGGCGCGTTGGGTAACGGTGAAACGGGCATCATGTTGACACAAACCGCCTTGACCACTCACATTGGTAGCGCAGGCCATTACTTTGTGGCGATCGCCATTTTCTTCTTCGCGTTTACTTCTATCATTGGTAACTACACCTATGCAGAAAATGCGCTAACGTACCTAAAGTGGGCAAACAAGCCAGGGATTTTTATTTTACGTATCCTCGCTCTGGGCATGATCCCATGGGGCGCTTATGAAAGTGTGGCGATGGTATTTAACGCCGCAGACGCTGCGATGGGCCTCATGGCGACCATTAACCTAATCGCTATTATGATGCTCTCAGGATTGGTGATAAAACTCACCAAAGACTATTTCACTCAGTTGAAAACAAAAACCCCCGTATTTAACTCAGATGACTATCCAGAAATTCGTGACGATATTGATCTCAGTGTTTGGGATGAAAAACCCAGTAAATAAACGACGAATACGACATTAGTAAGGTTAAAAAAACAAAACCCGCTGCACAGCGGGTTTTTCATTTTTGCTATTCAAGCTCTACAAAGCATAATGTAAATGCGCTAAATTTTCGCGGCAATCTTATGCGCTAAACCATGTAAGAATGGCCCGGCAATAAAAGAAATAATGCCTGCTGCGGGCCATGCTAATACCCAAGCATGCAGCCAAAAGGACACAAAATCTGGGTGTAATCCAATGTTCACGTAGGTAATCCACGCCGACATCATCAATGACAAGGTGAAGGACATAAGCACTGCAAAAATAATTCTGTGTTTCATTTTTCTCTCCTGATGAACTTATCGTCTTCTCTTAAATAAAGAGTGCCCCAGACAAAAAGTAAGTAAACGACTCAAACCTTAGATACATACTAGCAAGCATCTTTATTTGTAAATATACTGATTTTTTAAAATCAAATTTACAAAAATGCAAAATGCTTGATGATCTAAAGATTTTTATCACTGCGGCCAACAAAAATAGCCTGACCGCTGCGGCTCAGCATCTCGATATGACCATCGCTACCGTGTCACGTCGTATCAGTGCGCTTGAACAAAAACTTGGCTGCGAGCTATTACATCGCTCAACAAAAGGCCTCACACTGACGCCAATAGGGGAAAGCTACTACCAAGAATGCGCCGAATTCATCGATGCACTGGATCAACGTATTTCCAATCTCGATCAAACCTTGAACAGCTTAAAAGGCGACTTAAAAATATTAGCGCCAGTCAATTTAGGCAGTGGACCACTGGATGAATTTTGGCGAGACTTTGTGCAACAACACCCAGAGATTGAATTAAACATCGAACTGAGCAACACGGTGCAAGACATAAGAGACACGCGCGCCGACATCGCATTGCGCTCTGGGCAACAACCCAGCTCGTCTCTTATTCAGAAGCGCATCGGTCATATCGAGTCCCATTTTAGTTGCATCGCCCAAAGTATCCTTTTTGCTGCCTAGCTCGATAGACGCCTTACAGCAATCCCCAAGCATCGCCTCCAATATGTTTTCTGATTGGTTACTGATGAATCGTCAAGGCGAAAACTATCCAATGAAAAAAGAACACCAACATATTAGCAACGACATGAACATTACGCTCAACCTTGCCAAAGCAGGCGCAGGCATAGCATTAATGCCCATGAGCATGGTGCACGGTGCGCTAGCAACAGGCGAACTTATTCGGGTTTTGCCTGAATGGCGCGGCCAAAATAGAGAGATTTTTTTAGTCTGGCCCTATCGTCGCAGCCTGTCTGCGAGAGCTAAACTATTACGTGACGAACTCACGCAATACCTTCATCAACAAAGCTGGTTCCATCCAAGCTCTTAACCTCAAAAGCAAGAGTCTAAAAAGCAAAATTTGGTTACACTGACGCACGAATAACGACCGACGACTTATCAACAAGGATTAATATGGAAAACTTATTCTGGTGGCAATATGCCTTAATCGGTGCCATTTTTATATGGAGCGGCTTTGTTCGCAGTGGCTTAGGATTTGGCGGTGCGGTCCTTGCATTACCTTTTCTATTATTAGTAAAAAACGATCCTCTGTTATTTCTCCCCATTATTTCCATCCATCTTTTGGTGTTTTCCAGCTGGATTGCATGGCAAGGGGCAAAAACCACCAAGCAGCAAGCTCAACTCGCCGCAGAGCGAGGCGAAGCACCGCAAGAAGCGCAGGGCAACATCGCGTGGGGCTATTTGAAAAAAGCCCTCGGTATCATGATAGTGCCGAAATTGATCGGCGTATTTGGTTTATTAACCTTACCGGGCAACATAGTCACTGGGGTGATTTTCGTCATCGTCGCGGTATTTGCCGTGTCTTATATTCTCAATAAACCCTTTTACACCAACAACAAATTCCTCGATACGGTTTTCCTCATGCTCGGCGGCTACGTCAGCGGCACCTCCTTAATAGGCGCACCGCTTATCGTCTCCGTCTTCGCTACCAAAGTCCCACGCCACCAACTGCGCGATACCTTATTCGTGCTTTGGTTTATTCTGGTGATGATCAAAATGGTGTCCTTCCTCATCGCCGGCATCGACCTACAACTCATCCACCAACTTTGGTTACTGCCTTGCGCCTTGATTGGTCACGTCTTCGGACAAAAGCTCCACAACCGCATTCAAAAAGCCGAAACACCCGTCTTTTTCCAATTCGTCGGCTGGGCGCTACTCATCGTCTGCGGATTTGGCTTGTACTCGACCTTCATGCTTTAAGGTTATTGGGCTTTACAGCCCAACCATAGCCCGTTAAAACAGTACTTTTTGTAGGTCGGAATTTATGCCGACAATAAGGCATTGTTGGCCTAAAGGCACAACCTACAAAATTTATATAAAACAATTACTTGTAGGTCGGCATTTATGCCGACAAAAAATTCAGCACAGCAAATTACATCTCGTCGGGCTAAAGCCGCGACCTACAAAACCCTCGAAGATTGAGTCAGTTGATCAACCAGGTAGACGATGGATTGATACTCGATGCCGCTGTGTTCCGATAAGCCAATCTCGCAGGTACGGCTATTGGAGTAGCCCGCTTCGCAGCCTTCTACGGCTTTGGCTAGGGTTTTCAAGGCGCTGGCGTTGAGTTCGGGTGTGGAAAAGCCTTTGTCGCCGGCAAAGCCGCAGCAGGTAATGTCTGGTGGGATAATAACTTCCTCAGCGAGTTGATGAGCAAGCTGTACGAAGCTGTCGGCGAGTCCCATGCGGGTTGTGCTGCACGTCACATGAAGGGCGATTTTGCCGAGCTTTTCTTTCACGGTTAGGTTTGGCATCACGTGAGCGGAGACAAAGCCCACTTGTTCATGAAGATCTAAGCGTGGATCAAGACTTTCCTGCATGCGTAGCAAGCAAGGACTGACATCGCAAACGATGGGGATTCTGCCATTATCGCTGGCGTCGAGCAGTAAACGATTGAGGTCATTGGCTTTTTTGTTCGCTGCGTCGAATTGCCCTTTGGATTGAAACGCCATACCACAGCATTGGCTATCTATGTCTTTGGGTACAGTGACTTTATAGCCTGCTTTTTGCAATACAGAGAACATCACCTCCATGACGGAGCGTTTATCGTCGGCATTTGGCCCAGCGCCCATGACACGAGTCGCACAGCTAGGGAAGTAGATGACTTCTTTTTGTAGGTCATTGCTTTGCATATCATCACATTGCAAGACAGGAATAGACTTCAATGATGACGCAGCGTTGGGCATCTGTTTATGCCACTTCGGCACAGCACCATTGGAGACTTTATTCATCGCCGAACTAATGGTTGTCATGCCTGAGTCACCCATAACTCGACGGGCTCCACTGGCAAGATTGAGGCCGACTTTTGCTGTTTTAGTGACGCCTTCAAAATGATCAGCAACCCAATAGCCAACTTTACTGTCTGGGTGACGATCATGACGTAATTCGCGGGTTAAATCGCCGGTATTGATGCCAACGGGACATTGCATTGAACACAAGCCGCAACCAGCACAGGTATCAACCCCTTGATAATCATAGTCTTTTCTTAACTCCGCTAAGCGTTGCGGATCTGTACCCATTGCGGTTAATCGCTGAATCTCACGCCAAATCACAATACGCTGACGAGGCGTTAAGGTAATGGATTTGGATGGACAAGAGGATTCACAAAAACCACATTCGATGCAGGTATCCACTTTGTCATTGGCTTTGGGCAAGGGTTTGAGGTTCTGCACATGCAAGTTGGCATTGTGTGACAAGATCACATCTGGGTTGAGCAAGCCTTGCGGGTCAAAGGCACGCTTGATTTGCCACATTATGTCGTAGGCTTCTTTGCCCCATTCCAATTCCACATAAGGCGCCATGTTGCGACCTGTGCCGTGTTCCGCTTTCAACGAGCCCCTTGTATTTCACCGCGACTAATTGCGCCACTTCGTCCATCAGTTGTTCGTAGCGTTTCACTTCCTTCGGATCATCAAAACCTTGGGTAAACACGAAATGCAAATTGCCCTCTAACGCGTGACCGAACAAAATCGCTTCGCGATAACCATACTTTTGAAACACCCCTTGTAGTTCTAAAACACCTTCGGCGAGTTGTTCGACAGGGAAGGCCACGTCTTCGATGATGACCGTGGTGCCAACAGGACGCACCGCACCAACGGCAGGAAACAAGCCTTTGCGAATCTTCCAATAGGAATCGTAGATGACTTTGTCTTGGGTAAATTCAATAGGGTTGAGTGTGGCTTGACCGCTTAAGGCTTGTGTCACCAAGGCCAAATTGGCTTCTAATTCTTCGGCATCGGCAGCGCGTACATCAACCAATAAACCCGCTGCTTGTGCGCCAAGAGACGACAACAGTTCCGGCATCCCAGGTTTGCCTTCCACCGCACGCAAGCCAGCACGGTCGATCAATTCTACCGCAGAAACTGGTGAACTTTTTAGCGCCGTCACCGCTCGACAGGTAGCTTCCATATCCTCAAAGAAGATCATCGCGGCGGCTTTTATGGGGTGATCTACCACGGTTTCATAGGTCACTTCGCTGATAAAACCCAAAGTCCCTTCGGAGCCGATCATCAGATGCAGCAAGATATCAAAGGGATCTTGGTAATCGGTTAGGCTGTTTAAACTGTATCCTGTCGTGTTTTTTAAACGATATTTGTGTCTAATTTTGTCGGCTAATTCGCTATTGGCTTGCACACTTTTAGACAAACGAACCAGCGTATCCAGCAAGTCAGCATTGCGATTTCCAAAGGCTAAACGACTTGCTCCATCAGCGGTATCCAATAGGGAACCATCGGCAAAAATCAAGCGGGCACTTTGAATGGTGTGATAGCTGTTTTGCGCCGTGCCGCAACACATACCACTGGCGTTGTTCGCTGCGATGCCGCCAATCATACAAGCATTAATGGACGCAGGATCTGGGCCGATTTTACGCTGGAAAGGCGCTAGCAGCTGATTGGCGCATGCACCAATAATGCCTGGCTGGAGGGAAATAGAACGACCATGGTCATGCAGTCGATGACCTTTCCAGTTATCGGACAATTGCATCAAGATGGAATCGGTTACTGCCTGCCCAGACAAACTCGTACCCGCCGCACGAAAGGTTACCGGTAAATTGCGCTTTCTGGCTTCTTTCAGCACCAACTGCACTTCCGCTTCGTTATCGACTCGCACCACCAATTGCGGAATCAAGCGATAAAAACTCGCATCTGTACCATACGCCAAGGTGCGCAATGGATCGCGGATCAATCGAGTCTCATCAATCGCGCCCTTTTTAGCGTCTTTTAGTGCTAAATACAGATCGCGATATTGAGCGGTTTTATCAGCAAGTGAATCAGTGTTCATAGAAGCTTCCACGGCGGTAGCCTTTTTATTGTTAGAAAGTATTAGTATTGAAAATTAACGCTAGACAAATTGGTAAGACCAATTTACCTTTTAAATATAAGGCACAGTAAGAATTCAAAGAAACTTTGTCAACTTATAATTTAGTCGATATTTCGTGAATTTTAGCAGCAAGATTAATTGGTTTTACCACTTTTAAACTTACACACAGCTTTTACGAAAGAAATATTTAAAAACCATTTTTAGGAAAAGCCATGGAATCCAATCACTTTGGTCGCGTTAAACAACCGAAAATCTCCGACATCATCATGAAAGAGCTCGAAAGCATGATTTTAGAAGGCAGCTTTACGGCAGGGCAAAAACTGCCGCCAGAAAGGGAATTGGCAGCGCGCTTTGACGTGTCTCGCCCTTCGTTGCGGGAAGCCATTCAAAAATTAATCGCGCGCGGCGTGTTATTCAGTCGTCATGGTGGCGGTACCTATGTATCGGAGCAACTCGGCAGCTCCTTTGCCGATCCACTGCAAGATCTGCTCAGTTCCCATGATGAATTTTTATACGACCAGTTGGAGTTTCGCGATGCGTTAGAAAGTCTTGCCGCTTATTACGCCGCGTTGCGCAGCACCGATGCAGACAAAACCAAGCTCACTCACTGTTTTCATCAACTGGTGGAAGCCAACCAAAATAAAGCCTTCGCCTTGGAAACAAAGCTCGATGTGGAATTTCATATGATCATCGCGGAAGCCGCGCACAATGTGGTCTTGCTACACACACTTCGCGGCCTGCACGCCATGTTGGCGAAGAGCATTTCGAGCAACTTGAGAAATTTATTCGAAAAACCCGCAGCACGCCAACGTGTGATGGAACAACATAGGAATCTGTATCAAGCCATCATGGAGGGCAATGCGGAAGACGCTCGCACCGCGGCGCATACGCATTTGGTATTTGTGGAAGATAATCTATTAAAAATGCGCCAAGAAGAAACACGAATCCAGCGCTCGCTACGCAGAAACGAGCACCAGAATCCGCTTTGAACGATCTTTGAATATTCCAGTGATTATTATTTTTCTGTGCTGTCCAGATCTGTGATGTCCAGATCTGTGATGTCCAAAGCATCGCTCAATGCGGCTTTCATCACCTCGATAGAAGGGGTTTTACCAGTCCAGTATTCAAAGGCGATTGCGCCTTGCTGAACGAGCATGCCCAAGCCATTGACCGTCGTGCAGCCCTTGGTCTTCGCGGTTTGAATCAATCGCGTTTCAGGTGGATTGAAAATCCCATCTGCAACTACCATGCTAGATTTAATTGAATCTGTGTCTATATCTAGTTCTGCATCCACATTGGGATATAAGCCAATCGACGTTACATTGATCACTAAATCCGTCTCGACAGGAATCTGATATTGCTTTGTCCAAGCGTGGTATTCCGCGCCAGTCGACGTGTTATCGGCAACCAGTTTGGCAAGTTCTTCGCCGCGCTCTTGATTGCGGTTCACAATGATTATTTGTGCCACGCCAGCCAAGGCAAGTTCAACAGCAACCGCTCGTGCCGCGCCACCTGCACCAAACAAAACAACACGCTTGTTGGTTAGCTCTAAGCTGGATTTAACAGATTCAACAAAACCACGACCATCGGTATTTTCGCCAATCAACTTGCCATTACGATTCACTACGGTATTGACCGCGCCAATGATGCGGGCCGACTCGCCTAAGTCATCAAGGTGAGAAATGACGGACACTTTATGAGGTATTGAGCAGTTAAAACCGCGCCAGTTCATGGCTCTCGCACCCAACACAGCGTTTTTCAGATCATCCGGCTGAATTTCGCAATTGATGTAACGCCAATCTAACCCCAAATCTCGATAGGCGGCTTCCATCATCACGCCAGTAGGATTTTCTAAGGCTGGCGTGGCAAAAGAACCGGTTAACTCGCTTAAGAAATTCTTCGACATATTGAATTCTCTCCCTGTTTGGTGGCTTTAAAAAAAGAACACGTCATGCATGGTAGCAAACCGAGTCGCCAGAAAAATTTCAATTATTAACAGAGTCCTTTACACGAAGTAATCCAGTTTAAGAATTCGCGAACCAAACACCTTTCTTCATATTGCGTAAATAGCACCAATAAAGCGTGACAGCACGTGCGACAAACAGCATCGCTTGGCTAAACCATAAGCCATGATTACCCAACCCTTGAGTCATAAACCAAACAGGAAAGAACACACCGACCACACAAATAATCATGGTGTTTTGCATTTGTTGTACACTGGTTGTACCGATGAAAACCCCATCCAACATAAAAGACCATATACCCAACAGAGGGAAGAATATTAGCCAAGGTAGGTACAGAGCAGCGTCGTCTCGAACCGTTTGCACGTTGGTTAGTAAGGCTATGATTTGATTACCAAATAACCAAAATACCAGCATCAAAATAACCGCAGCCAGCAGTGCCCAATAGGTAGAAAGCTGGATCACTTTTTGAAAATTGGCCTTGTCTTTGCGACCATAATACTCACCACATAACGCTTCTACTGAAAAGGCAAAGCCATCTAAGGCGTTGGAAATTATCATCAAGAAAGTGAGCAAGACAGCGTTGGCGGCAAGAATAGAGTCCCCTTGACGCGCGCCCTGAGCGGTAAAAAACAACATCACCAGCAGTAATAAAATCGTGCGCACGAATAAGTAACGGTTAACTTTCACTAACGCCATATACTCACGCCATTTCGCCAGTGCGCGCATCGGCACATGACCGGAAAAGCCTTTTAGTTTATGCCAAGCCAATATTCCCGCGACAGTGACACCAATATAATGCGCAAACACAGTCGCCCATGCCACACCGTCACTCGCCATGCCTAATCCATAAACCGCGACATAATCGAGCACCATATTGGCAATATTAATCACCAACAACATCCACAGTGGCCCCTTGGAATATTGCACACCAAAGAACCATCCCATCAGTGCGTAACCAGCTAACACCGCTGGCGCACTGAATATACGCGCCTCGCAATATAAGCGTGCCCACGGTTCCACTTCTGCACTGGGACCCATTAAAGTAATCGCCAGATCAATCAAGGGGTACTCGAAATACAATTAACATTAGACCAATAAAAACGCCCATTAAAATGGACTGCAACAGCAGTTCACGCACACGTCGATCATCACCTTGACCCAAGGCTTGCGCCGTCAGCCCGGTTGGTTCATGCGCAAAAAACCAAACGCCCAAAACAAAAAGCTAAAAATGCTCGCGCCAATCGCTACCGCCGCAAGATGAGTTGCCGTGCCCAAGTGACCGACTACCGCCGTATCGACCAAACCAAGCAAAGGTGTTGTGATATTCGACACCATAGGAGGCCACGCCATGCGCCAAATTTTGTGGTTCATATTGGTATTTGCACGGAACAAGCAAAGAAGTGCGGAAAAAGAGAAATTTGACAAAGAAAAGCTCACTTATAAGTAATCTGTCTTCTGTGGATAAAAATCCATCAACGGTGACGAGAATCGTCTTTCAAATCTGTGGAAAATAATAGCAGTTATTCACATCAGGGGAAGATTTTTGGCTTTTTTGTGCAAATAATACGCAAAAAAGGCTTTTTATTGAGCATTCTTATCATTTATAGACGACTTACCCACAAATACACAGCGCTCAAACACTTTTCATATTAACCCTGTCTAATGTTGGATAACTGATGCTTTTTTCCACAATTGTGCTCACATAAGCTGAGAATTTTGTTAAACTCGCGCTTATTTTTATCTTACGGAGCACACCCATGCCGAAGCAACTTAGACCCATCATCGAAGGTTTAGCCGTTGGCTGTGTCTTTATCAGCATCACCATGTTGTTTCAAATTCCACTATACATGAGCTTTATCATCGGAGCGTTGGCCGCTATTGGTGGCTACCGCAACTCCATCAAAATGGATAAAGAAAAGGCCGCTAAACAAGAGCAAAATCAGCCAAAAGACACGGAGTAAGATACTCATGTCCCAACCACCCGCATACGGACAAGGTGATGCGACTTTACAGGCTGTCGGCGGATTAACGGGTTTGCAGAAATTAGTCGAGACCTTCTACCGCATCATGGAAAACACGCCAGAGTTTCGGCCGCTGTTTGATATGCATCCTAGCAATATCGAACTCACCATCGACAAGTTGGTGTCGTTTTTATCCGGTTGGATGGGTGGCGAGAAGTTGTTCTCGAAAAAATACGGCCCAATCAGCTTGCCTCAAGCTCATGCTCACTTAATCGTTACCGAGAAAGAAAAAGCCATGTGGCTAAACTGCATGGCAGCGGCATTGGATGAATTGGGTTATGCAGACGAATTAAAAGCGTACTTACTGCCTCAGCTCGCTTTTCCGGCCGAACGCATTCGCCAAGTAAGTGCAGCGAGGCACCAGTAAATTATTCCCAGCTCTACTTGCAATCAAAGCAAATGACATTCTTCCTCGAAACTATCGCCTACCTCGTATGAATGTCATTTTGCTTTGAATAATTTAATTCAGATGTTTTTAAATGCGCACGTCCTTAGCAACGACAACACCTAGGCGTTTTGCCAAGCGGGCTAGGTTGGCGCGATCCATAGACAGCTGTTGAGCAGCTTTAGTCCAGTTGCCTTCGTTCGTTTCCAATGCTTTACGAATCATATTACGTTGGTAAGCTTCTGTTTCTAAACGCAAATCTATTGTTTCTTGGTAGCCTGTAATGGGCCGTAATGTTTCATTGCTCTGTATCTTTTCTTGAATACTGTTATCAATTTGTAGCCCTGTTAAATGTGCGGGAGAGATAATAGTGATGCCATTTGTTTGTCCTGTCTTAACAGTTTCGGCCTTAGAAAAGAGCGCCGCACGGGAAATGACATGCTCTAATTCACGTACATTTCCTGGCCAGTGATACGCTTCAAGCATGTCGATAGCTGATGCAGATAACGTCAATTGTTGCAGGCCTAATTTACGACGGAAGCGCTCAGCGAAGAATCCAGCCAACACAGGAACATCGCCTTGTCGTTCTCGTAATGGCGGTACTTGAATCGGGAAGACGCTGAGGCGATGAAATAAATCCGCACGAAAGCGATTTCCTGCCACTTCGTTTTCTAAATGTCGATTAGTCGCCGCGATAATACGAACGTTTACTTTACAAATTTGATCTTTGCCGACTGCTTGGATTTCTTGATTTTGAATCGCTCTGAGTAAGGTGCCTTGTACTTCTAAAGGCAGTTCACCGATTTCATCTAAAAACAGAGTGCCGCCATCCGCCAGTAAAAATTTTCCCTGACGATCCCGATCCGCGCCAGTAAAAGCGCCTTTCACATGACCAAATAACTCACTTTCAATAAGATGATGAGGAATCGCCGCGCAATTCACATACACCATAGGCGCATCAAAGCGTGCTGATTTGTCATGTAACATCCGTGCCACCAGCTCTTTACCTACCCCCGTTTCCCCTTCAATCAAGATAGAAAAGTCTGACGGTGCCACCAGATTAATCGACTGTTTAAGGTTTTGCATGGCCTTGCTTTGACCAATCATTTCATGGCTTTGCTCGCCCATTACTTTTAATACGTTTTGGGCGTGTTGCGACTGATTTTCTAATCGCTCCATCAAGATCGCGGTATTCAGCGTCATGGCTGCCATGGTGCCAATGATTTCCAACGCGCGGGCGTCGATATTATCAAACACGCCCGGCAGGATGCTGTCTAGCGTCACCACGCCAATCAATTTGCCTTCCAAATACAGCGGCACCCCCATACAAGAATGCACAGGTAAATTCTCGTCATGGCCTAACACCATGCCATCGTAAGGGTCGGGGAGATCGGAATCGGCAGGAAAACGAACCGGATAATGCCCCGCACAAATGGCTTTTAATCGGGGCTGCTCTTCAATAATAAAGCGTCGTCCCATTAGGTCTTCCGATAAACCCCGTTGAGCCAGCGGCGTCAACACACCATTGCTGTGAGACAACAAGACCACCGCATCGCAGTTGATTGTTGCCCGCACCGCATAAACCAATTGTTCGAAGCGATTAGGTTGCGTCACCGCGCTAGCAAGATCGAGGGCAAAACTCAGTAAAGCGTTGTTAGAAACCTGATTCATAGTTATCAGCTCAAAGGGGGAATTGGTTTTCGTGTCAATTTGACTCAAAGATATCATATAGACCTTTATAATTAAGAGTCATATTGACTCTTTTTTAATAAATAAAACATAAAGCATTGATTTAAAATACTATTTTTGGTTTGGCACACACTTCGCACTATAAGAGTTAACAAGCTTTATTCACCCCTTTAAAAGGACACAAATATGTTAACTCAACACCATATAGATACAGTAAAAGCCACTATCCCACTTCTTGCTTCTGCAGGGACTGCGATTACTGAGCATTTCTATCAACGCATGTTTTCTCACAACCCTGAGCTAAAAGATGTGTTCAACATGACCCATCAAAGAACGGGCGGTCAGCCTGCGGCTTTATTTAATGCCATCGCGGCGTACGCAACACACATCGATAACCTAGAGGTATTAACTGGCGCTGTGATGCGCATTGCTCATAAGCACACCAGCTTTAATATCCAACCAAATCAGTACGACATCGTTGGTCATCACCTCATTGAAACCTTACGTGAACTGGCTCCAGAAGCGTTCACCAAAGACGTAGAAGAAGCTTGGGTAGCGGCTTACACTCAGTTGGCTGAAATATTTATCAAAGTCGAAGGCGATCTGTATAAAGAGCGTGCCGCGCAACAAGGTGGCTGGAAAGATTTTCGTCGCTTCCGTGTTGCCTCCAAAACACCTGAATCCGATTTGGTCACCAGCTTTGTGTTTGAGCCAGTCGATGCTGGCGCAGTGATCGACTACCAACCCGGCCAATACTTGGGCGTTAAGTTACATCCAAAAGGCAATGAGTTCGATGAGATACGTCAATACTCTCTATCAACCGCGCCAAATGGTAAAAATTATCGTATCAGCGTCAAACGTGAAGGAACGGGCGATATCAAAGGGGTTATGTCGAACTACCTACACGATCATTTAAACATTGGGGACGAAATAGAAGTCATGCCACCAGCAGGGGATTTCGTATTCAAAGACAAGCAAACACCTGTGGTACTGATTTCTGGTGGCGTTGGCTTAACACCCATGCAAGCCATATTGGATACACTCGCCAAACAGCAATACAGCCACCCAGTGAGCTATTTACACGCTTGTGTGCACCAAGATCAGCATTCCTTTAAAGACCACGTAAACGGTCTGAAAAACCAACTAAACTTATTGGTTCATACTTGGTACGAACAAGCTGACAGTGAAGAAGAGGGCGTATCAAAAGGCATGATGCAGCTAGATGCGATAAAAGACAGCTTACCGCTGACAAATGGCGAGTTTTACTTATGCGGCCCAGTTGGCTTCATGATGTTTGTTAAGCAGCAATTATTAACCCTAGGGATAAAAGCAGATCGTATTCACTACGAATTATTCGGCCCGCATCAGGAAGTGTGATAGTTAACCCCTCCGAACTCTCCCCTTAGGAAACAAAAGGGGAGGGAACCGAGAGCCTAAGCACCTACCCTCGTTGAGGACAAGGAGGCCATTAAACGTCTTGGGCAAGCTTCAGCGTTTGGTCTTGCTGTTCAACGTAAATAAACGCTGGACGTGAGGTAATACGTTCTATGTAGGCGTCTACCACTGGATTCGTCGTAATCAGCCCAAACATACGACACCATTTCAAACTCAATCCCCAAAGAATATCGACAGCGTAAAACTCTTCTCCCAGTAAATAAGGGCCTTTGGCAATTTGATCGAATACAGTTTTTAGCATCTTATCAAAACTACCATAAGATGATTGTGAAGCCTCAACGGGAGGACGATTAAAAGCTTTATCAATCACAGCTGGCTCAAAACTACTCCCTTGGTAGGCCATCCAACGGAGATACGCACCGCGCTTCGGGTCATTTAAGGCTGGCGCCAAGCCCTTTTCGAGAAATAAATCGGCTAAATACAGATAGCAGGCGACTTGTTCCGTTACCACGGTACCATTATGAACAAGGGTTGGAAATTTGCCTAAAGGGTTTATCGCCAAAAACTCTGGTTGCTGATTTTCGCCTGCTTTGAAATTCAACACTGTCATCTCATAGGGTATGTCCAATTCCTCCAGCAATACCCTAACACCAGAACCACGGGTTTCTGGGGCATGATAAAGGGTAATAATGTCTTTATTGTGGATGCTGTTCATATTGATTAACTCCAAATAGGTTAAGAGAAATAGTGGTGACTACATGAACAAGATTAGAGGTAAAACCTGACACCTTGTGTCAGGTATTTAATTTATACTGATAAAATCAGCACCACGACGTATTGGTACCTAAAGGAGCACCCCATGCGAGCCAGCCGCATCCTAAAACTGTTGATGACCTTGCAGACCCATGAAAAAGTAACGGCTCGCACCTTGGCCGATATTTGCGAAACCTCGGTACGCACCGTATATCGCGATATAGATGCACTAAGCGCTATTGGGGTGCCGGTTTATAGCGAGCAAGGCGTACAGGGTGGCTATCGGCTCTTACACGGTTACCGTACCCGTTTAAACGGACTGTCCGCTAAAGAGGCAGAAACACTGTTTCTAGCAGGGCTGGCTGGCCCAGCCCAAAAGATGGGATTGGAGGCAACGCTGGCTGACGCACAACTGAAGCTAAAAGCCGCCTTACCAGACACGGTTCGGCACGAAGCAGAACGCCTACAAAGTCGATTTTTACTGGACACGCCCAATTGGTTTTCGGATGACGAAAAAGCCGAGCACCTACCTCAACTGATGACTGCCGTGTTAGAACAACGAAAAATTGTCATGCGTTATCAGAGCTGGAAAGGAAAAAGTGAACGCCAAGCAAACCCTTTAGGTGTGGTTTTAAAAGGCGGGCAATGGTATTTGATCGCGCAAGTTGATCAGGATATTCGAACCTATCGAGCATCCCGTATTGATACATTAACGCTATCCAGTGACACATTTGAACGACCCGATGACTTTAATTTAGTGGCATTTTGGCAAGCCAGTTTGCGACGAGTGGAAGCCATTCAGTTTCCCTTAATAGCTGAGGTTCGTATCACCGCCCTGGGTGTGAAAATCATGGAATTTATTTGTGCATCCTACGTGATCAAAAACGCCAAAATAGAGCCAATGGATGAGTCTGGCTGGCATCGCGCTCACATCCCTGTTGGGGAAGCTTCACATGGTTGTTATGAGCTTTTGCGCTTTGGGCCAGAACTGGAAGTCATCGGCCCACCTGAATTGAGGGCAGAAATGGAGAAAATGGTGTCATCCTTGGCGAGGCTTTATCAACAAGATGCGGCTCGCTCTTTAAGCAATTGAATAAATTCAGGTTTCTTGCTTAAACGGCAACATTTCTTGGGTGTCTTGATGGTACTCACGCACGGCTTGGGCTTCTTCTTCGCAGAAGTTACCAATAGCGTCACGGAAGCCTTCGTGGGCGATGTAGTGGATGCTGTGGCTGAACACAGGTTCGAACCCACGGGCGATTTTGTGTTCCCCTTGAGTGCCCGGATCAAAATGCTGTAGCCCTTTTTCTAGGCAAAATTCGATGCCTTGGTAATAGCAGGCTTCAAAGTGCAGGCAATCGACTTCTTCCATACAGCCCCAGTAGCGGCCATACAATGAGTGATCGTCAAAGAAACACCAAGACGCAGCGATGGCTTCGTCACCTCTGAAAGCTCGCACCAAGAGGATTTGTTCGCCCATGTCTTGCGCTAATTGGCCGAAGAATTCGCGGGTGAGATAACCTTGCTGGCCACGTTTGGCGTAAGTAGATTGATAGCACAGATAGAAAAAATCGATGTCGGCTGGGGTTAAATCGCGGCCCAGTGTGCGCGTGAGCTGAATCCCCGCTTGCGCCACCTTCTCACGCTCTTTTCGTGCGGTTTTGCGTTTGCGTGAAGAGAAGTGGGACAAGTAATCTTCCATGTCTTTATAACCACGGTTAAACCAGTGGAACTGACAGGAAATACGCTGTACCAGATCTTTGTTTGATGCAAACAAGTCTGCGTGTTCTGGCTTGGTAAACAACAAATGCCAGCTGGAAAAGTCGCGTTCTTGATTCGCTTGGGTCATTAACTCCGCAAGTGCTGGGTACAGATGCGAGAACTGTACATCATCGCCTTTTGGATCAAGGTGAGAGAAGATCCGTAGGCCCGTCACAGGGGAAAAAGGTATCGCCCAAATGCGCTTAGGAAAGTAGCGCATACCGTAACGCTGGTAAGCATCCGCCCACGACCAATCGAAAACAAATTCGCCTTGTGAGTGGGTTTTCAAATAGGTTGGGGCGATAGCCAACGGGCTGTCATCGTCGTCCATCACCAGCAAATACTCTGGATACCAGCCAGTGCCATCGCCAATGCTTTTGCTTTGCTCTAACGCCTGATGGAAGGCAAATTGCGCAAACGGATATCGCGTGTCTCCAATAGTCTCTTGCCATTTGGCTTCGCCTATTTGATCAACCGAACTGAACCATTGCGCTTTCATACCGCTTTCCTTTCTCCGCTGATTGCTCATATCGCCAGATTTACATCTGTTGGCGCATTGCCTCAACTAAGCTGGCTGTTTCAGGACGCACTTGGCGCCACAAATAGAACGCTTCTGCGGCTTGTCCCACCAGCATACCTAAGCCATCAGCTCCTTCGGCACCATGCTCGTGTGCCCACTGCAAAAACACCGTTCGCTCTTTGCCATACATCATGTCGTAGCACCATGTTGCTGAATTTATTAGCTCATCTTTTAATGGCGGTAAACTACCAGACAAGCTCGCTGAAGTACCGTTAATGATGATATCAAAAGGGCCTTCTAGCGCTTCGAAAGACGACGCCAGACAATCAAATTGATCAGCTAAAACCTGGGCTTTTTCAAGAGTACGATTGGCTATGGTGACAGATTCTGGATTCTCCGCCAAAACAGGCTCAAGCACGCCACGCACCGCGCCGCCTGCTCCCAGAATCAATATCCGTTTGTCCGTTAGGCTCTGCTGATGATTCTCTATGATGTCACGAACCATGCCCACACCGTCGGTATTGTCGCCGAACAGGTCGCCATTTTTGCCCATCATGAGAGTATTCACGGCGCCAGCTTGCTTAGCTCGCTGACTGAGAATATCGCACATAGCATAAGCACGCTCTTTAAACGGTACGGTAATATTTAGGCCTTTGCCGTCTTTTTCAAAAAAATCTCTCACTTGGTTTTCAAATTCAACAAGATCACCAAGCAAGGTCGAATACATCAAATTTTGTCCCGTTTGCTGAGCAAAATAACCATGAATACTAGGCGATTTACTGTGAGCAATCGGATTTCCGACAACCGCGTATTGATCCAAAATATGTCCTCTTGTGTTGAAGTTCAAAGCGCAATGCTAAAATACGAAACCTAACGAAACACTAAACCCAAAGCCAATCTTTTGAGGTTAAAAAATACTCGGTGAGTTTGGCTTCGTCGCTGTCGGCCTCAACGTGATATTCATACGTCCAACGCACTTCTGGCGGCAATGACATCAGGATAGATTCTGTACGACCCAAACCACTTTGTAGACCAAAATGCGTGCCTCGGTCGAACACCAAATTGAACTCCACATAACGTCCACGACGATGTAATTGGAAATCACGCTGTTGCTCATTGAACTCATGGTCTTTTCGACGTTCCAAAATAGGCAAATACGCTGGTGTAAAAGCATCACCTACGGATTTCATCATGCCGAAGCAATGCTCAAAAGAACCTTCATTAAAGTCATCAAAGAACAAACCACCAATGCCACGAGGACTTCACCGCGATGTTTCAGATAGAAGTATTCATCACACCATTTCTTAAAACGCGTGTAATAGCCTTCACCAAAGGGTTCCACCGCATCGTAAGCCGTTTGATGCCAATGAATGCAGTCTTGATCAAAGCCATAGTAAGGCGTTAAGTCAAACCCTCCACCAAACCACCAAACAGGCGCCATATCGTCTTTATAAACAACAAACAAACGCACGTTAGCATGGGACGTTGGGGCAAAAGGATTGTTGGGATGAATAACAAGCGACACCCCCATGGCTTCGAATCGGCCACCCGCCAATTCAGGACGATCAACGGTCGCTGACGGCGGCAAGTTATCGCCCATCACATGAGAGAAGTTCACGCCGCCTTTTTCTATTACCTCGCCACCCGCAATCACCCGAGTACGCCCTCCGCCGCCATTAGGGCGATCCCAAGCGTCTTCTTTGAAACGCACCGTGGGTTCGACGCTTTCTAATGCTGAGCATATATGATCTTGAAGAGACAGCAGATAATCTTTAACTGCCTGAACATCAAGGCGAGTTACCGTGGCAGATGAGCTTACAGACATAACATGCTCCATCAAGTCTTCTCTTAAAAAATAGCTTTTAAAAACGACGTTTAAAAATATTAAAAAATGGCTAAGCCTAAATAGTTGTGCTCCAGTTTACCACTGAAAAAACACTTATCGCGAAAGAAGTTATTCGCCAATTCTTACACTGAATCACAAGCAAAGGGTTACTAATAAAGACGAGAGCCATCAGGACGCGTACGCAATAAGTTCAGCACCCACATATATTGCTCAGGATGCTTAGAAATCATGGCTTCAAGGGCTTGGTTCATAACCAGCGCATCGGTTTCTTCATTCCCCGTGGGAAAGTTTTCTAAGGCAGGAAAAATGAATAACTCGTATTTACCGGAGGTTGCATTGTAAGCCGGTAACATAGGCACAACAGTGGCATTGGTGAGTTTCGTCAACTTACCTAAACCTTTCATTGTGGCCTTGGTTGACGCAAAAAACGGCGTAAAAACAGAATGCTGGACCCCCAAATCTTCATCCGGTAAGTAATAACCAAGATAGCCATCTTGCACGTCTCTCATAAAGGGCTTAATACCACTACTACGACAGTAAACACGAGCACCGTAACGTACTCGCTGACGATGAATTAACCAATTAAAAATAGGGTTCTTCTGGATGCGGATCATGGCGACGGTTTTATGACCTTGTGCGGTCAGCATAATTCCCGCGTAGTCAATCGCCCAACAATGCGGTACAAGGGCAATCACATTGTCGCCGCGATTCAACAACGGAAAGAGATGCTCCTGACCAGAAATAACACAGCGATCCTCGCAATGCTGCTTGCTACGTACGAGCAATTCGCCATAGGCAACAAAATACTGCGCCGCCGTCTGAAAGCTCTGCTTAAGCAAAGCTTCGCGTTCTTCCAAAGATTTTTCCGGAAAGCATTGCTCTAAATTTAAACGCGCTCTTTTTAGCGCCCCACTTTTCGAGTGGAGCAATTTGCAGGCTATTTTACTTGCTAATTTGTCTCGCCAACGCAAAGGAAAAAACGCCATCAACAGCGAACACAATACCCCCAACCAAGTGAGCCAAAAACGTGGGTGGAGGAACCGCCATTGAAAGGTCGGGTTGTATAAATGCTTATCGGCTGAACTCATTTAGCAACATTTCGCATGAATTGTGGAAGCTTTATAATACATTAATCCTAAGGCGCCTTAAATTGATATCTTTTCTCTTCTTTTTCAATCACAACGCTTACGCCAACTTGATAGGGCATGATCGAAAAAGACGGGCTGATTTGTACCTTGTACCAAAATCGATGCGCCATGCAAACACGCTAACAATTGACTGGCTTGCATTAACGCCGTGTCTTCATCTGTCTGATCCAAACGCGCAAACACCTGACTCAACCAAGTAAGTTTCAGCTGATAAAACACAGATAACTCTGTGCAAACCTCGTCTGGCAAGATCGATTTGTCAGACGTCAGCATGGTACACAAGCTCATATTGCGCTGTTCAACGATCTTGGCTTTAAAACCATTGATAAAACCATTTAACAACACCCGAGGATCGAGTCTTTCATCCTTTGGGTTTGGCAGTAATTGCGAAAATAGCTCAGTGTAACGCGCCATCACAGCGGCCACTAAATCCCCCTTGGTCGGATAGTGATAGTGAACACTTGCACTCTTGATACCAACCGCTTCGGCGATGTCGCGAAAACTGAATGCGTTATAACCGCCTTGCACAATAAAACGCTCAGCAGCGTCCAAGATGTTTGTTTTAGTATCGTTTTTCTCAATGCTCATTCGGGTGTCTCATTATTTCATCTATCTAGTGATAGATATTTTATTGACCCATCGTAAATCCACAAGTTATATTTAATCTATCTAGTGATAGGTAGAAAAGCCATATTTCACAGAACATCATTGCAGGAGAGAAAGAATGACATACGATCTCGTTGTACTAGGAAGCGGTCCTGGCGGTTATGCGGCGGCGTTTCGAGCTGCCGATTTAGGCTTAAGCGTTGCCATGATAGAACGTCATAATACATTGGGCGGCGTTTGCTTGAACGTTGGCTGTATCCCGTCTAAAGCGCTGCTGCATGTGGCGGGAAAAATCCTCATGACTGAAGAACCTGCTCACGGCGTACAATTTGCCAAGCCAACCATTGATCTGGATGAGATCCGTCACCATAGACAATCCACGGTCGACACACTCACCAGCAACTTGGCATTGATGGCGAAAGGAAGAAAGGTCACCGTCCTTCATGGGGAAGGGACTTTCGATTCGACCAACTCCATCACCGTCACCAAAGACGGACAGTCACAACAAGTCGATTTTAAAAACGCCATCATCGCCGTTGGTTCCCGCGCCATTAAATTGCCGTTTGTGCCTTATGACGATCCACGGATTTTAGACGCCACCAGCGCTCTACAACTCGAACGCATTCCAGAACATTTACTCGTCCTTGGCGGCGGCATTATTGGCGTGGAAATGGCCACGGTTTACCAAGCGCTTGGCGCAAAAATTACCGTCGCGGAACTTGGCGAGCAAATCATGACCGGCGCAGACAAAGACCTCGTGCGTGTCTTCGAGCAAGTCAACAAAGATCGTATGAGTTTTTTAACCAAAACCCAAGTCACTAATATAGAAGCCACACCAGAAGCCTTGAACGTCACCATGCAAGACAAAGATGGCGAGCGAAGCCTTTCAGTGGATGCCGTGCTGGTCGCCGTTGGTCGCTCGCCGAATGGCAAAACCGCGGGTATTTCCGACATCGGCGTCAAATTAGACGAACGTGGTTTTGTACTGACAAATGAAAAGTGCCAAACATCTGTACCCAATATCTATGCGATTGGCGACGTCACTCACGGCCCTATGTTGGCGCACAAAGCGTCCCATCAAGGCCATACCGCCGCTGAAGTCATTGCGGGTCACAAGGTTGATTTCCAACCACTCGCCATTCCGTCCATCGCTTATACCTTTCCAGAAGTGGCCTGGGTTGGTTTAACCGAAACAGAAGCAAAAAAACAAAACATCGCCATAAAAACCGCCGTTTTCCCATGGACAGCAAGCGGCCGCGCCATTGCCTCTGGCGTGACTCAGGGTAAAACCAAACTCATTTATGACGAAGCAACAGAACACGTCTTAGGCGCTGGCGTTGTGGGTTCCCATGCGGGAGAATTACTCGGTGAACTGACACTCGCCATTGAATTCGGCGCCACACTGGAAGACATCGCCTTAACCATTCACGCTCACCCAAGCCTACACGAATCCGTCGGCTTAGCGGCAGAACTCGGCGCTGGAACGATTACCGACATGCCGAATAAAAAAGCAAAGAAAACTTAATGATTACAGAGCTCTTTACGTGAACAACCTATGGTTGTTCACGTACCGTCATTTCCACGAAGGAGGGTGTCGTTAAAGGTAGCGAGCATGTTTTGTAGGCCTGATGAGGGAGGTACAACCGTGATCAGGCATGTAACATTCTTTAGCATACAATTGTTTGATTTATATTGCTTTTTTTGTAGGTCGTGGCTTTAGCCCGACAATACGTAATTTGTCGTGGCGAGTTTTTTGTCGGCATAAATGCGCGACCTACAAGATCAACGGAAGTCGTTTAACAACAACCTTCTCTGGAACGACAAGAATATTTCCTTATGATGAAACACGATAATTAAAAAATCAAAGTTCAACTCACATACACGATATGTTGCTCGTCATCATAACTAAAATTGAGAACTATATGGATTTGGCTTTCCTCAAGATGCAGCTTAGAAACCAGGTCAAACGTGCCGTTTTCGGCTTTTTTCGCAAAAATCTTTAACTGCTTTTCCAACATCACCCAAGCAACGTCATCCCTTGAGTCATCGAAATTATCGCCTGCTCTAGAAGTCGTCCGAAGCCAACGGAAATACACTAGTGAATTCGTTTTAATATCCACACGATCACCAGCGTCCGAGGCGACATAACGCAATTCATATAGGGAAAGCTGTTGTTTTAAATACACTTTCCATTGCTGCATAAACTGATCTAAATAGGACAAAAAAACCTCTTCTAACTTAACCACGTTAATCCTTTCTATCTTTTAGGTTACTAGTGCTTCTCGTAGTCTGTTGTCGTAAAGACAATCGATAAAAGGACTTTACTAAACAAAATATTGCCGAATAAGAAAACGAAAAGTTTAAGTATCTAGTTCAAGTATTTTATATATAAGGCTTCTACTGGACAAAACTGGATGTAGATTTTCAGCTTGATGGCATTAAGCATCCAAAAAATATCCGCTCTAAGCATGGCACGAGAGGGAAGATGATCCAGCACAGCTGTCTTACGTATATTTTTCTTGTAGGAAAAGAATAATCATTTTATTGTGAATAAAGCATAAGCCTTTTTAGGAATCAACATGGCAGAGATCAACTGGGAAGAGTTTGGAAAGTTAATTAATTCAAAGCGTAAAGAGAAAGATATCAGCCAATCAACTTTAGCTAAAGATATCGGAGTATCTCAGCCTGTTATATCCTTACTAGAAAGAGGAAGCCCAATAGGTATCAATGAAGAGCGCATTGACTTACTTAAGAGCAAATTAGATATTTCCGATAGCGAAATTCCACAAAAAGAGAAAGTAAAAGTATCAACTAAACGAAAACGAGCCTTTATAAGCTATTCGCATAAAGACAAAACTTACTTTGATCGACTTGCTGTACATCTAAAACCCCTTGAGAAAAAAGGTCTTATAGAAGCTTGGAGCGACACCAGAATCTCTGCCGGAGAGTTATGGAAGACAGAGATAAGTAAAGCTTTGGATCAGGCTCAAGTGGCTGTACTTTTAATAAGCGCCGATTTTCTCGCGTCAGACTTTATTGTTGACAACGAACTGCCTCCTCTTTTAGAAAAAGCTAAAAGTGATGGCGCAACTATTATCCCAGTCATTTTGAAGCCATGTCGTTTTGTACGAGAAGAAACACTTGCAAAATTTCAAGCTATAAATTCACCTGAGGAACCATTAATAGCTGCCAGTGAACATGAAAGTGAGCTCATATACGATGCAGTAGCAGAGCGAATTGAATCATTGCTCTAACATATCAAATTACTATTGCAAACGTCCCAGTTAGAAGAGAGACTCATCGGTTTTAAAGAAAGCTAAGTTTGTCGCTTAGCTCTTGCCTTCTATACTTCATCATCAACTTACTCTTAAATCATCTGAATTGACGCCAAATCTAATTGACTACTTTTTGCACTAGGCGTATTTTGGATACAAAATCCATTTTTACTTTTTGCTAGTAAAATCCTTCAAATTCATAAAAAAGGTCGCGAATGATGGGTCGTTCTGTTTTAGATGTGAGTGTTTTCAACGGTATCATGCCGGCGCTGATGACGCCTTGTAAGGCGGATCGTACGCCAGATTTCGATAACTTGGTGAAGAAGGGCAAGGAGATGATGGCGGCGGGGATGTCGGCGGTGGTGTATTGCGGTTCTATGGGCGATTGGCCTTTGTTGACCGATGCAGAACGCATGGAAGGCGTGGAGCGCTTAGTGAATGCAGGCATTCCTGTGGTCGTCGGCACGGGGGCGATTAATACCAAATCCGCGGTGGCCTTGGCGGCGCACGCGGAAAAAGTCGGTGCGGCGGGTTTGATGGTGATTCCTCGTGTGCTGTCTCGTGGCTCGGTGATTGCCGCGCAACGCAACCACTTTAAAGCGATTTTATCCGCTGCGCCCTCCATTCCAGCGATTATCTACAACAGCCCTGTGTATGGTTTTGAAACCCGTGCGGATTTGTTTTTTGCGCTACGTGCTGAGCATAAGAATCTAGTTGGCTTTAAAGAATTTGGCAGCAAAGAAGCCTTGCGTTATGCCGCAGAGAATATCACCTCCCAAGACGATGATGTTTTGCTCATGGTGGGGGTGGATACGGCGGTCTACCACGGTTTTGTCAAATGCGGCGCGGTGGGTGCCATCACAGGGATTGGTACAGCGTTGCCAAACGAAGTTTTGTTACTCGCAAACTTATGCAAACTTGCTGCTCAAGGCAACGCAGAGGCTCGCGTTCGCGCCCAAGAATTAGAAGAAGCGTTTTCCGTTTTGGCCAGTTTCGACGAAGGTCCCGAGTTAGTCTTATTCTTCAAATATTTGCTTGTCTTAAACGGCGAAGAAGCGTATCGATTACACTTCAACGAGACAGACGAGCTGAACGCTGCGCAACGTCGTTACTGTGAAGAGCAATATTCTCTCTTCAAAAACTGGTTCGCAGATTGGAAGAAACAAGGTGGAGTAATAGATACATGCAAGTCATAGACAGTCATACGGAAGGTGAACCCACCCGCGTTATTGTGTCTGGTGGGCCAGATTTGGGTTCTGGCTCATTGGCAGAACGCGCCAAGATATTAGCCACAGAGCATAAGGATTTTTATCGTTCCGTGGTAGCCGAACCCTATGGACAAGAAGCCATGGTGGGCGTGATGCTGGTAGAGCCTGTTAACCCTGAATGCGTGGCAGGTGTGATTTATTTCGACGCTGCAGCCGTCATCGGTATGTGCGGTCACGGCACCATTGGCGTGGCTGCCACGTTAGCTCACATGGGCAAAATTGATATAGGTACTCATAAGATTGAGACGCCCGTCGGTGTGGTTGAAGTCACTTTGTCTGATGCCAATACAGTGACCGTGAAAAACGTCGCCAGTCATCGTTTGCAGAAAGATGTCACGTTAGATATTGATGGTATAGGTACAGTTTCTGGCGATATTGCTTATGGCGGAAACTGGTTCTTTATCGTCGATAAAAGCCCTGTTCCTGTGGTTCCAAGTAATATTCGCAACCTCACTGACGTTTCGATCAAAATTCGTGAAGCCATTGAAGCAAAGCAATTAACAGGTACAGATGGCGGCATCATTGATCACATTGTTCTTTATGGACCAGCTTTGAACAAAAACGGCCACAGCCGTAACTTTGTTTTGTGTCCAGACAATGCTTATGATCGCTCCCCTTGTGGCACGGGAAGCTCCGCCCGTTTGGCGTGTCTAGCAGCGGATAATCGCCTTGCGCCCGGCGAAGAAATTATTCAAGAAAGTACCATTGGCAGTAGTTATCGTTTGAGCTATCAGCAAGTAACAAACGATTCCATTATTCCAAATATTACCGGACAAGCGTTTGTCACTAAAGAAGCCACGTTAATGATGAACCCCAACGACCCGTTGAAGAATGGCATTAGCTTGTCTTAATAGATTCTTCAAAGTCACAAAATAGCTTAGCGATAATGGGTGAAACCGAAATGGACAGTACAAAAAATCAGGATGTGATTGTAATTGGTGCCGGAATCATAGGCATTAGCATTGCATTAAAACTGCAATCCGAAGGCCGACAAGTGCTGGTGTTGGATCGAAAAGGCGTCGCTGCAGAAACCTCTGCGGGTAATGCTGGCGCCTTTGCTTTTGCCGATGTCATTCCGCTGGCAACACCTGGCATTATGCGCAAAGCACCAAAATGGTTAATCGACCCTCTTGGCCCCTTATCACTGCGACCGGCTTATGCACTGAAAATCCTTCCTTGGATGTTGCGTTTCTGGCGCGCCAGTTGGCAGGATAAATACCAAGCATCACTCGCGGCACAAGCCAGTTTAATGGCGGTTTCCAAGGCGGCGTTGGAGCGCCAAATCGACGCGGTAGGTGGCGAAGCCATGATCCGCCGAGAAGGGCAGTTGCAGCTGTATGAAGGCGAAGCAGAATTCAGTGCCAGTCTTGCCGGTTGGCAAACTCGACAAGCGCACGGCGTCGTCTATGAGTTTTTACTTAGTTCAGAAGCCATCGCCAAAATCCAACCCGGCATTCACCCTAGATTCACCCATGCGGCCTTTACCCCAGAATGGATAAACGTCTGCGATCCTGCCCAATGGACTCAGCACTTGGCCAACGAGTTTGAAAAACGTGGCGGTAAAATCGTCATCGCGTCGATTCATTCCATTGATTTGAAAGACAATTTTGTCAATTTGAAAAGTGATTCGGCCGATTATGAAGCCAATCAAGTGGTACTTTGTGCTGGTGCTTGGTCAAAAATTTTAGCGCAATCTATTGGCGACAGTTTGCCATTGGATACCGAACGAGGGTACAACACGACACTGCCATCTGGCGCATTCGATTTAAAGACGCATATTACGTTTAGCAATCATGGCTTTGTGGTGACCAAAATAGGTGAAGGCGTACGTGTTGGCGGCGCGGTTGAACTAGGTGGATTGGACTTAAAACCCAACTTTCAACGGGCTGAAATCTTGCTTGATAAAGCGAAAACATTTTTACCTGGTTTAAAAATCGAAGACGGAAAACAATGGATGGGCTTTCGTCCTTCCATGCCTGACAGCTTGCCCGTCATAAGCTATGCCAGCCGCTCTAAACGCGTGATTTACGCGTTTGGACATGGCCATTTAGGGCTTACTCAATCGGCGGGAACCGCTGAGACTCGTCGCGGCGCTTGTTAGTAATGGCACACCAGACATTGATCTTACACCGTTTTCAGCGAATCGGTTTTAACCACTTCTAAGGTTTTTTGTCGTGCTTTAGCGCGTCAAGGGCTTTGATTTGGTGTTATCAGGTTTTTGACGGCCTGAAGGCCGACCAACATTAGAAAGCAGTTTGGAGAGCTTCAACTTCGAGCTGCGGTAATCCATTCGAGTACTTGGATCTTGGTGTTTTCGATATGAGAGCGTAATTTATCAGCCGCGCTTTGTACATTACCTTGCCGAGCTAAAGCAAGAAGATCACTATGATCTTGTTGCGCACTTTTTGATTTATTCAGCTGATCGATGTGCATACTCACATAACGATTGGATTGTAAGCTGGCACGCTCTAATAAATTGGTCGTTAACTTTCGATCCGCGGCCGCATAAAGCGCACCATGAAACGCGGCGTTTAACGGCCCCCACGCTGCAACATCGCCACTTTGGTATGAGACTTCCATCTCTTTTAGAATACTCTCGCAAAGCTGAAAATGTTCGTCTTGCATTAAGGGAATAGCACGAGTGAAAAGATCCACTTCTAGCATCATTCGCACATCAAAGATTTCGGCAATTTCATCAAGAGAATGCTTGGTGACCGTAGCACCGCGATTATTGGTAAAAACCACCAGCCCCTCAGCATCAAGGCGTTTTAATGCTTCACGAATCGGCATGCGCGACACATCGTATTCTTCTGCCAACAACTCCTGACGAATGAGCCTCACCTTCCGCAAGGTCACCAGACAAAATACGCTGACGTAAATCCGCCGCAATAATATCGGGAAAACTCTGACGAACCACCGCTCTTTTCTGCGCCAATCTACTACCCCTTCGCGAGCTAAACACTTCGTAATCAAAAGTGTGGAATATTGACTATTATACGCAAAAGCGCCGCTAACGTGAGGTTAGCGACACTTTTTTTCGTCTTTCACTCATGATGACAGACGCTAACAAGATGCATCAATGTTTGAAAAATATCAAACATTGAATTGATAGCTTCTCATTTTTCAAACTGTGGCCATTGCCTACTATCGATTGGTATTAAAAGTGCTAAGTTAATAACACACTGCACTGACAAATTATCCTCCTTAGCCAAGTCTGGAGTCTTTATGAAAGCAATACTATCTCAGACCACTTTGTTGAAAAGCCAATCTTATATTGGCGGCGAGTGGGTCGCGGCCAAGTCTGGTAAGACGTTCGCGATAACCAACCCAGCCAATGGTGAACACATTATCGATGTGGCCGATTTGGGCGCAGAGGAGACAACGCTGGCCGTTGAGGCGGCTGAAAAAGCCCAGAAAGAATGGCAAGGCCGTACAGCGAAAGAACGTGCAACGCTTTTGCGCCGTTGGAACCAGCTTATTTTAGACAACCAAAACGACTTAGCGACCTTGATGACCTTGGAGCAAGGTAAGCCTTTTGCCGAAGCCAAGGGCGAAGTGGCTTACGGTGCGTCTTTTATTGATTGGTTTGCGGACGAAGCGCGTCGTTTGAATGGTGATGTGATCCCAACATTCGCTAAAGACAAGCGCGTATTAACGATCAAACAAGGCATTGGTGTGGTAGCGGCGATTACGCCTTGGAACTTTCCGATTGCGATGATCACCCGTAAAGCCGGACCGGCACTCGCTGCAGGCTGCACTATCGTAATCAAGCCTTCTGACGAAACTCCACTTTGCGCCTTGGCGCTGGCCGAGTTAGCACACCAAGCAGGTATTCCTGCAGGGGTATTGAATGTGGTGGTGGGCAAAGATGCCAAAGCCATTGGCGGTGTATTAACGAGCCACCCAACGGTTCGTAAGTTGTCTTTCACAGGCTCAACACCAGTAGGCAAATTGTTGCTTTCTCAGTGCGCGCAAACGGTCAAGCGTACATCGATGGAGTTGGGCGGTAACGCACCTTTCATCGTGTTTGATGATGCCGACCTAGATGCTGCGGTAGAAGGCGCCATTGCCTCTAAATACCGCAATGCAGGCCAAACTTGCGTGTGTGCAAACCGTATTTTGGTACAAGAAGGTGTGTACGATGCGTTCGCCGAGAAGCTTGCGAAGCGTGTTGCCACTTTCAAAACAGGCGATGGTTTTGCAGAAGGCGTGAACATTGGTCCGCTAATCAATCCAGCGGCAATCAGTAAAGTGGAGCAATTGGTTGGCGATGCTATCGCTAAGGGTGCAAAAGCTCTGATCGGTGGTACAAAGGCGACTCATGCGGGCGCTCAGTTCTTCGAGCCAACCATTTTAACTGGCGTGACGGAAGACATGGACATTTTCTCTAACGAGATTTTTGGTCCTGTTGCGCCTTTGTTCAAATTTAAAACCGAAGACGAAGCCGTTGCCATGGCAAACAATACCCCATTTGGTTTGGCGTCTTACTTCTATTCCCAAAATATTGCGCGTATTTGGCGTGTGTCTGAAGCCTTAGAATACGGCATGGTGGGCATCAATGAAGGCATTATTTCCAGTGAAGTAGCGCCATTCGGCGGTGTTAAAGAATCGGGCAGTGGCCGTGAAGGTTCCCAATACGGCATCGACGAATACGTTGAAATTAAATACTTGTGCATGGGCGGCTTGGCGTGAGGCTCCACCTCACACAGCCTCTCTAATATTGATTAACAAGCGGAGCAACCGCGCCGCTTCATGTGCATAGAGCTTGCTCTCATTAAGGTAATAGACAAAATGAAAAACGCAGACATACAAAAACGTAAAGAAAGTGCGATCGCTCGCGGTCAAGCTAATATGGCGCCGGTTTATGTTGACCGTGCTTTAAACGCTGAAATTTGGGATGTGGAAGGCAAGCGTTATATCGATTTCGGTGCAGGTATCGCCGTGGTAAACACCGGCCATAACCACCCGAAAGTGAAAGCGGCGACCATCGCTCAAATCGAACGTTTTACTCACACCTGCGTCATGGTCAGCCCATACGAATCCGCGGTGGCCTTAGCAGAAAAGTTAAACGCAGCAGCGCCTGGTAACACACCGAAGAAATCTATCTTCGTCACCACAGGTGCGGAAGCGGTAGAAAACTGCGTCAAGATCGCGCGTGCACACACTGGCCGTCCTGGCATCATTGCTTTCAACGGTGGCTACCATGGTCGTACCAACATGACCATGGGCTTAACCGGTAAAGTGAACCCTTACAAAATCGGTTTTGGTCCTTTCCCAAGCGACATTTTCCATGTTCCTTACCCAAATGACTATTTAGGAATCACCGAAGAGCAAGCACTTGCTGACCTGCAATTGCGCTTTACTTGTGATATCGAGCCTTCTCGCGTGGCGGCTATCATTATCGAGCCAGTACAAGGTGAGGGTGGTTTCTACAAGGCGTCTACCAGCTTCCTACAGACACTTCGTAAGCTATGTGATGACCATGGCATATTGCTAATCCTTGACGAGATCCAATCAGGTTTTGCGCGCACTGGCACCATGTTCTGCCACGAACAAGCGGGCATTGAAGCGGATCTGATGACCACGGCAAAAGGCATCGCTGGCGGTGTACCGTTAGCCGCTGTGGTGGGTAAAGCCAATATTATGGACGCGCCAATTCCTGGTGGATTAGGTGGCACTTACGGTGGCTCTCCGGTTGGTTGTGCCGCTGGTCTTGCTGTATTTGAAGTCATTGAAGAAGAAAAACTGTGCGAGCGTGCCACGCAAATCGGTACACGCTTTGTTGAGCATCTGACGGCATTACAAGCGGAATTTCCAAATATTATCGGTGATGTGCGTAACTCTGGCGCCATGATTGCGGTGGAATTCGTTCACGATGGCGACGTCAACAAACCTTACCCAGAACTGGCTAAAAAGCTGTCTGGTAAAGCGTCTGAAAATGGTCTAGTGCTTTTGTCTTGCGGTATTCGCGGTAACGTTATCCGTTTCTTACCAGCTTTGACAATTGAAATGGAACTGATCGACGAAGGTATGGAAATTTTCAAAACCTGTTTTAAAGCGCTGGTTTAAGCAAATCTCGTTAATGAAACAAAAAAACCGGCCTTGGTAAAATAAGGCCGGTTTTTTATTCTCGTATTTTATTGTGGCAAATAGCTATTTACCCTGTCTTGAAGCTGCAGAACTCGATCAAGAGGCACACCTTTCACCTGCTGATGCATATCCGACAACGCAGACTTAAAAGTCGATAAATCCTCTTCTGTCGGCTCATACACCTCAATGCCTGCGGCTATAAGCGATTGTTTCTGGACAGTGTCAGATTGATTCACCCAATGAAACACGTCTTTTTGAGCTTCAATGGATGATTCGGTAAACTGTTTTTGCTCGTCGGTTGATAAATTGTCCCACCAATACTGGGAAGCCAAAGCCAGACGCGCAGACATAATGATTTTTGCGTCGGTAAAATAGTGCAAAAGGTCGGTTTGATTAAACATTAATGGAACAGATGAAGCGTTAATATAACCATCTACAATACCGGTTTTTAGCGCGTTTGAGACTTCTGAAAGCGGCACAACTACACCACTTGCGCCCATCATTTGAAACATACTTAATTGATTTGAATCTAACGCCCGCATACGCAAACCCACCATATCACTGACAGTCGCAATGGGCTTTTCACTGTTAAAAATACCCAAAAAAGCGCCTGTTGGTAACACCGCTAATACACGCAACCCCTCACTGGCAAGACGCTTATTGATTTCATCAAGATAATCGCTTTTTGCAAAAAAGTGGTACTGATGGTCCACATTTCTAAAGGTATAGGGGAGTTGTAACACCTGCATTTCAGGTACAAACTGTGTCGCCGCAGAATACCTAGACAAAGAAACATCCAAGGTACCTGAACGAACACGACTAAGACGCTCTTCTTCACTGCCAACTGTATCTCGAGGAAATAGGTTGATTTGCCAGCCTTTTTCTTTCAACGTCTGAGCTAGATTATCAATATACCGATAGCTGCCCGAATTTTCTCTATCAGGATCGGTATCCAAGGCAACGTTTACTGATGCTGCATTAATAGAACAAGCAAACAACATCATAGCCGATGTGACAATTATTTTTTTCATGGCAAAGCCCTAGTCTAGACGGTTATCTGATCTTGATAATTAACCCAAGATGATGCCTGCGTTACTACTCTATTCTCACTATTTCGACACAGGGAATCAATTCATCAAAGTATAGAAGTAAAAGACGACACAATACGAAGAAATCTGACTTTACGCCCACTTTTTTTCGTCAAAAATAGCAACTTAACACTGGCTAAAAGACAGCGCAAAAATACAAGCATCATAAGCTTATCTTTAAAATCCTGGTTTTTATCACTAGGTTTTCTAGATAGGATTAAGAGTCACGCTCCGAATAGGGTGGCAAACCAATATCTCTTTTTAGATACTCCGGCATATACTGAGACTTCAAATGAAAATCTCGAATCTGACGACGTCTTTTATGCTGAACACACCTTTTTTAAAGACGACATGTGCATCGACTATTTTTGCATTTAACCACAGTAATAACGTCCACATACCCAAACCTCCTGTTGATAAGGACTTTATTGTGTCGCCAAAAAGAGGTAAAAACGAACGCTATATTCTTACAGGTTAGATTAGAAAATCTTATGGACTATGTTTTATGAGCAATCGAGTCACCCACCTAAAAGCCGCACATTATTTCTCTGTTGCAAGCCAGACATTAAGTTACACAAAAGCCGCAAAGCAGCTACATGTTTCTCAAGCTGCTGTAAGCCAGCAAATTCGTTTATTAGAAGATTATCTAGGTGTGCCGCTGTTTTATCGTTCTGGTCGTGATATGCGCCTAACTAGCCAAGGGCAAGTCCTCGCGGAGCACCTAGAACAAGCGTTTGAGCACATAGGAAAAGGCTTAGAAAGCGTCAAACTCGAACCCGTTGAAGGAACATTGCTTGTCTCTGGGTTACAAAGTTTTGTGTCTTTATGGTTGATGCCAAGATTGTGGCGCTTCTCAGATCGTCAAAAAGACATCACCGTAAAACTCTTCTCATCAGACGAGAGCAGAGACATACATGCTGGCAAAATAGATGTTGGTATCGATGATAATCAGCATCTAACGGTCGATAGAGCAGATACGGTGAAACGAACACTCATATCATCTGACATAATCCCCGTTTGCTCGCCATCTTTAGCCGCAAGAATTGGCTTATTTCAACCTACAGATTTATTAAAGTGTTGGATGATCCAGGTAGACGATTCGTCTTATCAATGGAAAACGTGGTTTGAAGAACTGGCGATTTGCCCCATTCGCAATAAAAGCATTCTATGGGCAGAAGTGAATTCTTGGTACATGGGAATCAGCGCGGTAAAAGCTGGCCATGGCGTCTTTTTATGCCCGAAATTCATGGTTCAAAAAGAACTTGATGAAGGAACCCTCGTCCAAGCCTATCCAAAAGCGTTAGATACTAAAATTGAGTTTTATGCTTACTACGCCAAAAACTCGCCGCGAAGAGCCTCGAATTGAAGCCTTTGTCGATTGGCTAAGAGAAGAAAGTGACGGACAAAACAGTAACGAGATAACAACAAAGCCACATCAGCCACTGCCTTGGCCTTAAAAAATCAGATACAGTCTTATTAAAAATCATTAATAAGGTGCAGAAATTAGCTCTTCTACCGTCTGGTGCAACACTTTAAGAAATAATTCTCGCGGTTTATTAGGTTGGGTGGTTTTCTTACAAATCACGGCAACGCCGAGTGTGTAAGAACGACGGTCTGGGGCGACAGCCACGATTTTCCCCGATTCCACGTAAGGTGCGGCATAGAGTTCTGGCAAGAAGCCGATGTAACGACCGGACAGAATCAAAGCCAGACGACTGTCGTAGAAATACGAGATAGCGGTGAGGTTCATATGGGAAATCTGTTCGCTGACCGCTTCATGGGGTTTTAATCCAGCGTGAGTAGCAGGGTATTTGTCGACTTTTTCGTCTTGGTCTTCAACAGACATGGTTGCTAATGGATGACCCTTACCGCAATACAGATAACAATCGTCGCTGTATAAATGCACGTAACTTAAGCCGTCCAGTTTACGATGATAAGGGATAAAACCAATGTCTGCTTCGTCATTCAGAATCATGCGCTCGATGTTCGACATGGAGGCTACATTGGTGGTGATAGACACTTCTGGTGCTTCACTCGAAAAACGCTGGATCATTTCAGGGAAATGACTACGAGGATCAAGACTCACTTTATCGGAAAGGGCAAGACGCAGTTTGCCAGTTAAGCTGGCATTTAGGTTGTTTACTGTGGTTCGAAAGGCATCTAATGATTCGAGTAGGTTTTCCGTCATCTTATAAATAATGACACCTTCTTCCGTCAGCGAAAATCCACCACGGCCACGTTTACACAAGACTAGGTTCAAGCGGGCTTCTAAATTAGATATATGCAGGCTGATGGTTGATCGACCAATATTCAGAGAGGTTTCAGCCGCCGAAAAACCACCGCAATCAACGACCGTTTTAAAGACTTTTAGTTGTTTGATCTCATAGTCACCGACTTGCCCCAGTGAGTAGTTTTTAACACTCATCGCCGCTCCCCATATGTCCCATCATAATTTAGTTCGTTGATTCTCTAACTTTACATTGATTTAAGCGACTTTCATCCCCCTTTCTGCTTCTTTAAGGTAAGAGAGGTCGGTTACCGCAACAAAATGATATTTTGTTCATTCAGGATGATACGTATCCGCTTGGTTATACCCTGAAATGACTTGGCTATGCTCTGAAATAAAACATTGGATACTGGCCTTTCATTTTATTCTTCCAGCACGTTATTTTGGCCTGTTTGTCTTGTTTGATGAACAGGCCTTTTTTGTCATTTTGATTGCTTCCCTTCTTTTTAGAAAGGGGTCTAAAGGAGGTTGATATGTCCATCGCGTTGTCCGTTCGTCAAAAGCTAATTGCAATCGTTGTGTTAGTCTGTGTTGGCTATGCAGGGTTTGGTGCTTATTCCATTTACAACTTATCGCAGATGTCGAGTGCATCCGACGATGCTACCGAGCTAAGCCGACTCACCAGTGAAGTCAAAGATGTTGAAATTGCGCTCTTAAAAGTTGAGCGCCAAATGACCAGCATATCACCGGATAATGTCGACACGATCAGTGCCACCATAACCAGAATTAAAAATGAAACGGCGGCTGGGTTTAGTATTAGAGCAGATTTACTCGATAAAAAGGGAAAGGCGTTATTAGAAAACAGCCAAGCTTTACAGCCTAATTATTTATCCGCCCTTGAAAGTAATCTGCAAAACTTAACTACTCTCGGATTAAGCAGCAACACCGGCGCGCTGGGGCAATTAAATCAGTCTGCACAAGCCTTGGCTGAACAGCTAAAATCCTTAGCAAGCTTTGCCTCGCTCTTTAAAGAGGTGAGAGCAAAAGAAAAAGACTTTCTTGCGTACAGCGATGCAGAACACCAAGCAAGTCTGCAGGCAGCCATTCAAGCACTCAAAGACAGTGTTAATAACATAGGTTTTGGTGATGTATTTGGACCAATGATTAAAACCTATGAAGATGCACTGGCTCCCGTGATTGCCCTGTCTATTACCCTAAAAGAGCAGCAAAATAAGCTTGCGCTCTTAAGCAACCAATATACACAAGCCATGGATGAGAGTGCTAATTATCTGCAAAACACCTTACTGGTTCAGGCGCAGATACGCTCATCTGAAACCGCTGAGCAAGCACGTCGCTCTTTAATAATCGCCTGTGTCTTACTGGCGCTCGTTATCGGGTTCATTTTGTCGACCGTCATCCGTTCTTTAAATCGCAATCTAACAGCCGTGTTAGCGATTTTAAAAGACGTTGCACAAGGCAAACTGCGTTCACATAAAAATAGCCAGACCTCAACAAATCCAGATGAATTCCAACAGCTCTTTATTGCTTCAAACCAGATGTCCGACAGCTTGCGCTTATTAATTGGCCATTTAATAAGCAGCAACGAGAAGCTAGTATTCACAGCCGATGAACTGGACAGCGGTATTAAAACCATTGTCAGCGGCAGCGAGCGCATTCGTGATCGCAGTAACACCTTGGCGGCCTCAACAGAAGAAATATCCGCGACCGCAGATACCGTTCAATCCATGACGCAGAACGTTCAAAGCGCCGCAAAAGTGGCTTATGAATCCGCAACCAGTGGTGTGAGTGCCATGCGTGATGCCATGACCAGCATCAGCGATGTGGCAGACACCATTCAAGACACCAACGAACGTGTCGCGCGTCTTGGTACGCTGTCTAAAGAGATTGATGTGGTGATTGAGCCTCATCGTGGGGGTCGCAGAGCAAACCAGCCTATTGGCTCTCAACGCAGCAATAGAGGCGGCTCGTGCAGGGGAAGCAGGGCGCGGATTCGCTGTGGTTGCCGACGAAGTCAAAACGCTGTCTGAGCAAACGGTTAAAGCATCGGGTAGCATCACCGAGAAAGTCGAAAACATCCAAAAGGAAACGCTGGCAGTCATTGACGCCATGACACTGAGCCTAAATAAAGTCGGTCGCAGTAAAGAGCAGGGCGAAAACGCAGTGAAGACCATTCATCTAGTTGAGCAAAATACCTTAGAGGCGATGAACAATACGCAAGAGATTACTCAAGCTATAAAAGAGGTTGCCTTGACGACAGCACAAATGGCACAAGACATGGACATCATTGCTCATGATATTAAAGACAACCATAACGCCACTCAATCTATCCAAACGGCCAATAAAAATGTTCACCATCAAACAAATGAGCTAGCTCAGCAAATCCAACGTTTTGATATAACCTAAAGCCAAAAAAACCTCCTCAGCACGCAGTTAAGAAATGCACCGCACCAATTAGGTGCGGCCTTTTAGCAGAATCTAGAAAACTAACCACCTGTTTGAAAATTGTAAAAAAAATGCACGTTTTCAACATCATAGATCAATATTATTCACACTATTGCGGCATCAATCTCATCTCTAGTTTGCACCAAAAAAGTGCAAAATGTTCAGTTTTAGTGCGTCCTGTTTTACTTAGTGATCTGATTTATAAAGGCTTTTATCTTTTTTGATTGTTTGATGTGGACAAAACTTTAGATAGATTTTGCGTGCTTTATTGCGCGTAGGCTTTTTGAAAGTATCGAATACAAGGTGTCACACCGGACTAGATGTGACTTTTTTATGCACTTTTTGCTCTCGAGGTAACTCAATGATTAAGACGATACTAAAAGTAAAAAAACGATTGGTTGCGAGTTCTCTGGCTGTCGCTCTTGGCCTAGGCGCTGTCGCTTCTTCTGCTAACGCTGCAGACTATAACTGGCGCTTCGCTAATCTGTACAGCCGTGGTTCTGCCTTCGGTGCTGTGTATGAAGATTTAGCAAAAAACATTGAGACAATGTCTGACGGCCGCATCAAGGTACAAGTTCTTTATGATGGTGAAGGTGTTGGTTCTTCTGGTATTTTTGGTGCCGTGAAAACGGGCCTAATCACTATGGGCGCAACATTCCAATCTTTAAACGCCGGTGAGCTTCCAGCGGGTTTGGTTGAGATTGGTCTACCTGGCGGCACAAGTGACGTTGGTGAGCTAACAACCTTGTTCCAAGAAAAAGGCTGGGCGCCTATTCTAAAACAAGCCTATGGCGATCAAGGTCTTGTGTGGCTTGACCCGTACATTCAGCCAGCGGTTTACGTTATTACTAAGAAACCGATTAATTCTGTTGCCGACTTCCAAGGCTTAAAAATCCGTGCACCGGGTGCATACGGTAAGTTCCTTCGTAACCTAGGTGCTTCTCCAGTATCACTTGCTTGGTCTGAGATTTACACCTCGCTATCGACTGGTGTAATCGACGGCTCTATCGGTTCTAACATGATCGATCACCGCGACGGTAACCACGTTGAAGTAGCGAAATACATGTACCCACTTCCACTAGCTGGTGCACAAGTGTTACCTATTATCGTTAACCAAAGCGCTTGGAACAAACTTCCTGATGATTTAAAAGCCATTGTTAAAGCGGCAACAACAGTTCACGCTCAAGAACAAATGACGAAATCTAGACTTTGGGAATCTCAAGCGGTTGCTGACATGGAAGCGAAAGGTCTTCAGTGGAGTACCTGAGCCAAGTGCCGCAGACAAAGCCGCATGGAAAGATGCGGGTGCAAAACTTTGGGATGAGTACGCTGCTGCAGACAAATACAGCAAAGAGCTGATCGACATTCTTCGTAAAGAACAGAAATAATTGATTTAGCACTAATGAAAACGGCCTTCACCAAGAAGGCCGTTTTTAATTTTTCGATCCACCCTTACAGGTACAAAACAATGATAATGACTGCGATTAGACGCTATTGTCTAGGAGTCCACGCATTGGTGGCTTTCATTGGGAATTCCGTTTCCTATCTCATGCCGGTATTAGCCTTTGTCGTTGCTTTCGAGGTTTTCTCTCGTTACATCTTAGACAAACCGACCATTTGGGCTTACGACACGTCGTTATTTATTTTTGGTTACATTGCGGCTCTTGGCGGCGCTTATGCCCAACAGCAACGCGCTCACATCAATGTGGATATTCTTTACAACAAAGTTTCAGCTCGGACGAAAAGCATATTTAACCTATTTTCATTCGCCCTTGCCATGTTCTTCATGGTGATCGTTTGCAAAATGAGCATAGGTAAGTTTGAAGAAGCGCTCGAGTTTAACTACCGACGTCAAAGTGAGTGGGGCTCCTCATATGCATCATTACTGGTTAATGATGGCAATCGCTAGTGTGCTGCTAATTTTACAACTTTCCAGCGACTGGATTGATTCCTTATATCAGGTGATTACAGGCAAACCTTTATTACCAGAAGCACAGACCAAACAAGAGGAAGCCGCACAATGATAAGTATTGAGTTATTAACGGGCATTTTATTCGCCTGCATCATAGCGTCATTTGCCTTAGGTGCTCCCGTTGGTTTAGCGCTTGGTGGTATCGCCATGGGCATAGGTTATATGACGTGGGGCGATGCTCTCTTTAATGTCATTCCGACCACCTTAGAATCCACTCACTTTAGTTTCATTCTGTTAGCCATTCCGCTATATATCTACATGGGGCAATTGCTAACGCGTTCAGGTATCGGCGATGCTATGTTTAACGCCAGCCAAATGTTAATTGGTCGAGTACGTGGTTCACTGGCTATTAGCGTGATTGTCGTGTGTTCTATGATCGGCGCCATGGTCGGTATTATTGGCGCGGGCATCATGACGTCTGGCAGTATCGCATTGCGTCCCATGTTGGAACGTGGCTACGATAAACGCCTAGCATTAGGCGTTATTATGGCCGGTGGCGGCTTAGGTATTTTGATTCCGCCTAGCATTCCAATGATCATGTTTGCGTCGTCTACACAGAACTCAGTAGGGCGCATGTTTATCGGTGCCTTAATTCCAGCCCTGATCACCATCGTCTTGTTAATCACTTACGTAGTGATTTCTTGTAAGTTGAACCCTAAACGCGCGCCGATGGATGTGGTGCCAGACGTTCAACCTACACCAAAAGAGAAGTTCCTCACCGCTCGCGATGGCATATTATCTCTGCTGCTGATCGTTGCGGTACTTGGCAGCATTATCATGGGTATTGCGACACCGACCGAGTCCGGCGCGATAGGCGTTGTCGGCGCGATTGTATTAGCGATTTTCTTTAAACGCTTCAAGCCACGTATGGTACAGAAAGCAGGTATGCAGGCGGCTTTGCTCGTGAGTGTAGCGATGTGGATTATTGTTGGTGCGTCGGTTTTCAGCAACTTCCACTTGCTGATGGGCGTGCAAAACATGGTCGCTGGTTTCACCCAAGACTTGGGTTTACCTCCGATTGTCGTCATCATGTTGTTCCAATTAATCATGTTGTTGCTGGGCTTTATTATTGATGAATTTATCATCGTTCTAATGTGTGCGCCTATCTTCACACCGATTGCCGTGTCTCTCGGTTATGATCCAATTTGGTTTGGTATCTTGATGATTCTTAACATTGAGATCGCTGTACAAACGCCGCCTTATGGTTTTGCCTTGTTCTACCTAAAAGGCATCGCACCGCCAAGCGTCACCATGTTGGATATCTACAAATCCATCACCCCATTTGTATTACTGAAACTTCTGGTTCTTGTCATCGTCATGATGTTCCCAGAGCTAGTCACTTGGTTACCTAGCCAATTAATGGATGGTTAAAACCGATACAGAAAGGACATCGATATTAAAAAGGCGACTCAACTATCTGTGAGTCGCCTTGTTTATTTAAGTTTGCTAGGTTTGTTAATAGCGCTTCAAAAGAAGTGCCGCATTCACACCACCAAACCCGAAACCATTACACAATACGTATTCGACATTTTTTTCACGTGAAACCAAGGGGATAAGATCCAAATCGGCCATACTTTCTTCTGGGTTTTCCAGATTTAACGTCGGTGGCAGAATGCCTGTTATTAACGCCTGAGCACTGAAAATTGCTTCGACACCACCCGCAGCACCCAACAAATGACCTGTCGCGGACTTAGTAGACGAGATCGCCACATCGGTGACTTTTTCACCAAACACACGACGTAACGCATTAATCTCGCCACGATCACCCACTGGCGTCGATGTCGCATGTGCATTCACGTAGCCAATTTGATCAGCAGAAATTTCTGCCATGTTTAGCGCGGTTTGCATCGCACGGGCAGCACCTTCGCCGTTTTCCGGCCCCGATGTCAGATGATAAGCATCTGCACTGGTGCCGTAGCCAACGAGTCTCAACTAATGGTGTCGCACCACGAGCCAAGGCATGTTCCAGAGTTTCCAATACAACAAGACCAGCACCTTCGCCCATCACAAAACCTTCACGATCTTTATCAAAAGGGCGGGATGCTTTTTCCGGAGCATCATTTCGAGTCGATAACGCCTTTAAAGCACCAAAACCGGCCAGAGACAAAGGATCGATGCAGGCTTCTGTACCGCCAGCCAGTACGACTTTTGCTTCACCTGTGCGCAACAAGCGCATGGCATCGCCAATGGCTTGTACACCCGCCGCACACGCTGTCACGGGGGTGCCAATCGGACCTTTGAAGCCATATTTGATCGACACGTTACCCGCCGCAAGGTTGGCAAGAAACGCAGGAACCGTAAAAGGTGACAAGCGTCGAGCGCCTTGCTCTGTTAAAACGGATTGCGCATGAGTAATAGTTGGTAAGCCGCCAATCCCCGTGGCGATGATAGTTGCGGTGGCTTCTTGATCTAGATCGCTCACTGGGTGCCACTTGGCTTGGGTTAGTGCTTCTTCCGCGGCCGCAAGGGCAAATAAGGTAAACAGATCGACACGTTTACGATCTTTAGGTGACAGATAATCGGCTTCATTCAAGCCATTAGCTTGTTCTACATGGCTCGGAACCTGTCCGGCAATATGCGTGCTCAGCCCATCGGACAACGTCGTAGGCAGCAATCGAATACCAGATTCACCTCGAATCAATTTATCCCAGACCGAAGCGACACCTAAGCCAAGTGGGGATACCAACCCCATACCCGTAATAACAATACGTTCTTTAAGCGACATGAAATAACCCCATTAAGTTTCAGCAGAAAGAAAGTCCCCATGCTAGAGTGAGTCTATATATGATCAAGATAATATTTAGAAACCGATTTATAATGGGATATACGAGAGTTCGCCTAGGAGGTTAACTATGTCATACACCCCAAAACACAAAGAGCAAACTAGACAGCGCATACTACAAGCGGCCGCAAAACTATTTTGCTCCCACGGGTTTGACCACGTCACACTCACGCAGATAATGAAAAAAGCCAACATGACACACGGAGCGTTTTACGCGCATTTTTCGGGGAAAAGTAGCCTCTATGAAGCGGCCATGCAATTCGCCACATCCAATGGTTTTTGGGCACGTAATGATAAAAAAACCGAAAGTAGCGAGACACATCTAAAAGCGCTAGTGACGCGTTATTTGAGCTGGAGCCGTAGCGACAAAGAGCATCCATCGCCACTAGAGTTTCTAGTGACTGACGCCGCACACAAGGAAGAAAAAGTTCGCCAAGCCTACCAAGCGTGCTTCGACAGTTTAGTTGATCGTCTTGCCACGATTCTAAAAAAACGTGGCAGCCAAGAGGCCGAAGCACTGGCAGAAGAAACCGTGGTTTCCTTAGTGGGAACCGTCGCCATCGCACGGTCTTTTGCGCAACCGCTGCAAAGCGACTTTTTAAAACGCGCACAAGAACGCATCGTCAATCGACTCAACAGCGGATTAAAAACTAACGAGGCGATATAGATATAAAAAAGTAGATAACGAAATCACTTTAATATTTTTCACGTGAAACAATCAGATAAGGTAAAGTAAAGGACGAGGAAGAAGAGTAACGCTTACTCTTCTTCCTCGTTTTCTAGATACCATTCCATGACATACGGGGCGAGTTCAGCGCCGGACACAAAGAAGTGGCCGTTAAGTAGGGTTTCTCTTTGGTTATAACGAAAGGGTTTGCCATCCGGTGTGACGAGCATGCCGCCTGCGGCTTCGATGATGGCTTGCTGGGCAGCCGTGTCCCATTCACTGGTTGGTCCACGTCGCAGATGTAAGTCCGCGATGCCTTCGGCAATTCGACAGCCTTTTATCGAGCTGCCTTTGGGTAACTCACGAACTTGCTCGTAGGTTTGCTTTAGTTTGTCTTTTAAAGATGCAGGAAGTGCAGGGCCATGGCTACGGCTTGTCATAGCTATGATAGGCTCGCGTGGCTCACGTACGTTGATGCTTTCAAATTCATGGCCTTGCCATTTAAACGCACCAATCGGTAAATCTTGCCATGCTTTTGTCACACCAAAATAGCCTTCTGTGGTGGTCGGCAAATAGACAACACCCACAATGGGCATGCCATTTTCAATCAAGGCGATGTTAATGCTAAACTCGCCATTACGCTTAATGAACTCTTTCGTGCCATCTAGAGGATCTACGATCCACAACATTGGCCACTGAGAGCGCTCTTCGAAGGCCACCACGCCTTCTTCTGACAAAACAGGAATATCAGGTGTAAGTGCTTGCAAACCTGCTAGAATCACTTTATGTGCAGCAAGGTCGGCCGCTGTCACCGGACTATCGTCTAGCTTTTGCTCGATGCCTAAATCGGCACCTTGATAAATGTCCATGATCACATCGGCCGCATCGTGTATTATTTTTTGCAGAGCTTGGAAAATGGGATGTCTACTAATGTCCTGCATAACAGCCTCAATTATGACAACAGAATAGGGTCAACGTATTCCTTATGAGTAAAACAGAAAAGCAGTCAACTCCACAAGCCGTTCGTTTAGATAAGTGGCTTTGGGCAGCACGTTTTTTAAAACCCGTTCACTTTGCAAAGACGCCATTGATGGCGGTAAGGTGTCGTACAATGGCAGTAAAGGCAAAGCTAGCCGTAATGTGGAAGTGGGTGCCTTAATAGGCATACGAGTTGGCTGGGACGAAAAGGTCGTTGAAATTAAAGCCATCAGTGAACAGCGCCGTGGCGCTCCTGAAGCGCAATTGCTTTATGAAGAAACACCTGCGTCGATCGAAAAGCGCGAAAAACGCGCTTTAGAAAACAAGTCTTTTGGTGGCCGCATCATGTCCGACCATAAACCCAACAAAAAAGAGCGCCGCGATATTAAGCAGCTCAAAAAAGATATTTTCAGCGGCATGGAATAAACCCATTCGATGCGCTCCTCATGAGAAGACCTATGACGATCGTTCAGCAACGATAATAAAGGCCTTCTCGATTCTCCAGACAACCATACAACTCTAATTCCATTAACACTTGCATCATCAACCCAGCGTCCATTTTGCTTTGACGAATCAAGGCATCAAAATCCATTGCTTGACCTTCTTGCTCCATAATTTTAATGATCATCTTGGCATTATCTGACGTTAATTTCGGTAAAGCATGAAAAGCATTTGATACCGGTGGCGGTACGATTTCAGGTGCTTGATTGTTGTCTGCAGGAGATGATTTTCTATTATGTGTATGAGTCACTTGATTCCTTACCGGTTGCCATTCTCTCAACAGAAGGTTTGGCGATTGATGCAGAAGACAGCGCAGGGCACTCCGCCACAATATCATCCACATGACGAACTAGGGTCGCACCTTGACGTAAAAGCTGATGACAACCTGCTGATTGCGCATCGGTCAATCGGCCTGGTAACGCAAAGACTTCGCGGTTTTGTTGGATGGCGTAACTGGCACTGATCAAAGAGCCACTTTTCACCGAGGCCTCTGACACAAGTATGCCCATACTTAAACCGCTGATAATCCGATTGCGTGGAGGAAACAAATGAGGACGAGGGCGGGTTGATAGTGGGTATTCACTTATTAAAGCACCTCCTTGTTCTAGGATCTGGTCAAACATCTGTTGATTGTGATTCGGATAACGATGAAACAAGCCAGTTCCCATGACACCAATGGTGGGTGTTGTCTTGCTATGCAATGCCCCTTGATGCGCGGCGGTATCGACGCCCATGGCACCACCACTCACCACACAAATGCCACGAGAAGATAATTGCTCAGCAAATTGAAAAGTGACATCCAGGCCATAACGGGTACATTTGCGGGCACCAACAATGCCTATTTTTGGTAGAGACAAGACATCACGGCGACCTTCCACATAAAGAAAAGCAGGGGCAACAGCGATCTCTTTTAAGGCGGTTGGGTATAACTCGTCTTCCTGAAGCACGAGGTGATGATCGGCGTCTTCCAGCCAAGCTAAGGATTCGTCACGTTTACTTTCTTGTTCTTTGCTAAGGGTGCCACTCGTAAAATAATCCATAGCCTGACGGGCGGTAATCTCCGGCCATTTTAAAGCGATCAGCAGCTCATACGAAATCGCCTCAGTCGTTTTCTCTTCATCAAACAATGACAGGGGCGCATGCTCGTCCATTGGAGTCTGTTGGTCCAGCTCACTGAGATAAGTATAAAGACGCGACAATCGAGAGGGGCCAATCCCAGACAAAAAACTCAAACAGAGCCAATCAGTGTGCGACAAACCTGAACCAGGAAAAGAGATAGACATAATTAAAACCGCTTCCTTACGAATGAAAAATAGGGCATTCCTTACCCAGAGCATCAGTGCAAAAAGAACCTTCTGCGCGAATAGTCTTTCGCTATTGACGCTATTCAATCATATTGACCAAAAAACCGCCATTAGAAGACTGCTCAAAAGACAGACTTGCGTTACAATAGACAGAATGAAACGAGTTGGAGAGCACGCCTCCACTCATGAACAAAGACACATCGTTGGAAAAGATCATGGCTGTTTTACCCGTACTTGAATACCCAGACAATCGCTTGCGCAAAGTTGCGAAGCCCATTACCGAGTTTACTGACGAGCTGCAAACCAAAATCGACGACATGCTGGATACCATGTATGACGAGAATGGCCTAGGCCTTGCGGCGACACAAGTAGACTATCATCATCGTCTCGTGGTGATGGATTTTTCAGAAGAACGTAACAACCCCATCGTATTTATTAACCCTGAGTTTGAGGTATTGGACGACGAACCAAACGAATTCCAAGAGGGTTGTTTGTCCGTTCCTGGCTTTTACGAGCACATTTATCGTGCAGCTAAAGTTCGAGTCAAAGCCCTCGATCGCCATGGTAAACCCTTCTCTATGGAAGTCGATGAACTCATGGCCGTTTGTGTACAGCATGAAGTGGATCACCTTGACGGCAAACTAATGGTCGATTATTTAACGCCGTTAAAGCGCAATCGTATTAAAAGCAAATTAGAAAAAGCCCACAAGCTCGCACAAAAACAAGGGTAAGAGGTGTGCCTTCTCACCCCTAACTCGCTGTAAGAATGTTGATATTCGTTTTATAAAATCAGGCTTTGGCCTGATTTTTTGTTAAGGAACTTTTATGCCCACCTCACCACTTCGTATTGTTTTTGCAGGCACACCTGAATTTGCAGCGGCTAGCCTGCAAGCTATTTTAGATTCAAAACTCGAAAACCAGTATGAGATCGTCGGCGTTTACACGCAGCCAGATCGTCCTGCAGGTCGAGGTCAAAAACTGGTTCAAAGTCCAGTGAAACAACTCGCCACTGCCAACGACATTCCCGTTTATCAACCATTGAATTTTAAACAGGATGAAGATAAGGCACAGCTCGCAGCATTAGACGCCGATATTATGATTGTCGCTGCGTACGGAATTATCTTACCCAAAATCATATTGGATACTCCTAAGTTTGGTTGTATCAACGTACACGCTTCTTTGCTACCTCGCTGGCGTGGTGCTGCTCCGATTCATCGCTCTTTGATGGCTGGCGACAGCGAAACCGGCATCACTATTATGCAAATGGATGTTGGCTTAGATACGGGCGATATGCTGTTGAAAGCCCATTGCGATATCAAACCAACAGACACTTCAGAAACATTACATGATCGCCTAGCGGTATTGGGTGGCAAGGCATTAATTGACGCCCTAGAAAAACTCAAAGCGGGCACATTGGTTCCAGAGCAACAGGATGAACGTCTGACGTGTTACGCAGCAAAATTAACCAAACAAGAAGGCGAGGTTAACTGGGCAACGTCTGCCGAGCTGATCGAACGTCAAGTTCGCGGTTTGTCACCTTGGCCAGTGGCGTACACCAACAGCCTTGCTGGTGTGATGAAAATCCATACGGCACACATTGCCAGCGTCAGCGATGAAGCTTCTACTCCGGGCGATATTTTAGTGGTGAGTAAAGAGGGCATTATCGTCGCCACTGGGCAAGGTTCACTCCTCATTACTGAGATCCAATTTGCGGGTGGTAAGCGCATGAAAGTGCAAGACGCCTTAAACGGTAAACACAAAGCCGCCTTAGAGATTGGTCAACGCCTTGGCGTTAATGGAAAACAAGAGTAAGCAAACAGCATGAACCAATACGACAAAAGTGTTTCCTCCAATGCCAGCGTAAACACACAAAGTGCTCGCCATGTTGCGGTTAAAGTCATTACCAATATTCTGCTTCAACAGGGTTCACTTAGCACACAATTGGCTCGTCACCAATTGGACATTGCCAGCGAACATGCCCCCATGCTTAAAGAGCTGTGCTTTGGAGTGTGTCGTCAGTACCCTAGATTGAACAGCATAGCTTTGCATTTATTAGCGCATCCTTTTGAAGAAAAGGACACAGATTTATACGCAGTCTTACTATTAGGTTTGTATCAATTAACCTACATGAATACTCCAGATCATGCGGCAGTCAATGAGACGGTGGAAGCCTGTCGGATCTTGAAAAAAGACTGGGCTACAAAGTTAATGAATGCAGTGCTACGTCGCTACCAAAGAGAAGCCGACGACATAATTGAGGTGCTAGAAGCCCAACCGTCAGTAGAATTTAATATGCCAAAATGGTTGGTGAAGCGTTTTAATAAACACTGGCCAGAGCACCTTAAAACAATAATCGATGCCAGCAACACGCACCCTCCGATGTGTATTCGCGTAAATGAGAGCCTCGTTTCACGTGAAACATACAAGTCGCAACTTGCTGATGTGGGTATAGACTCAGAAGATGGTAAGTTTTCTGATTCAGCTTTGTACCTAAGAAATGCCGTTAGAGTAGGAGAGCTACCCGGTTTTGATGCTGGCTATGTTAGCGTTCAAGATGAAGCGGCTCAGCTTTCTGCACATATTCTATCACCTAAGGATGGAGAGAGAGTATTGGATGCTTGCGCGGCACCCGGAGGAAAAACCGGTCACTTGTTAGAGAAAGCCAACTCAACTGGACTGAGTTCAATGGCGCTCACCGCTGTCGAGTTAGAACCTTGGCGTATGGAGAAAATTGAATCTAATTTGCACCGCCTTGGCTATTCAGCCAATTTAATTTGCGCCGATGCCAGCAACCTAGAAGCGTGGTGGGACGGCGAGCATTTTGACAAAATTTTGCTTGATGTACCTTGTACGGCTACCGGCGTTATTCGTCGTAATCCAGACATTAAGATCAATCGAAAACCGGCGGATATTGAGGATCTTGTTACTATTCAAAGAGCCATTCTGAATCGAGTCTGGGAGACCTTGAAGCCAGGAGGCTTTATGTTATACGCCACTTGCTCGTTAATGCCTGAAGAAAACGAACAACAAATACAACATTTCTTAGCCAATCAAGACGACGCATCAGAAGTCCCATTGAATTCATTAGCGCCAAGTTTTGCTACAGAGTGGGGAATTCCTGTTAGTCATGGCCGACAACTATTTCCCATCTCTGAAGGGCATGACGGATTTTATTACTGTCTGCTTCAGAAAAAGCCTCACTCTAAATAAAATTAAAAGAACAAACAGAGTGTTTCACATGAAACACTCTGTTTTACCTACCGATTTATGGGTACACGGTCATACTTTCAGCATAATGAGCTGTCAGGAGGTAAGGTCGACATCCAATCTAACTGAAAAAAATTATGGCTATTTTGCAAGTTCAAGTTAAATGTTTGGCCTTATATCGGTACACTTGCTCAACTTGATTCAAGTAAAAATTATGCACGTTTGGTCTGTAAGACGATTTAACTTCTCATTATATTAATATATTAAACAAAGAGCCGAATAACACATAACGCTCTAAGGTAGACTATGAAAATCATCATTATAGGGGCAGGCCAAGTTGGGGCCACACTAGCCGAAAATCTCGCTAGTGAAGATAACGATATTACTGTCATTGATACCAATCTTACTCGCCTTAGAGAACTGCAAGATCGTCTCGATATCCAAACAGTGGAGGGCAGCGGCTCGCATCCTGATGTATTGGATCAAGCGGGCTGTAATGACGCAGATATGTTGATTGCCGTGAGCAACCAAGATGAGACCAACATGATCGCTTGTCAGATCGCGCACACTCTCTTTAAAACGCCAACTAAAATTGGTCGCGTTCGTTCAAGTGCGTATGCTAAATACCCAGAATTATTTGCCGACCAAGCCATCCCAATGGATGTTCGTATCAGCCCTGAAAAAGAAGTCACTAAGCATTTAAGTCGATTGATCCGCTATCCTGGTGCACTGCAGGTCATGGAGTTCGCCGATGGCAAAGTCCAACTGGTCGTCGTCAAAGCAGAAAAGGGCGGCCCACTGATTGATCAGCCAATCAGCTTTTTGAAAGAACACATGCCGTCAATCCAAACACGTATCGCAGCGATTTATCGTGACGGTAAGTCCATTTCTCCTGACGGCAACACACATATTCACGCGAATGACGAAGTCTTTTTTCTCACCGCGCAACGAGACGTGCTTGATGTCATGAGTGAATTACGTCCATTGGATGTACCTTATCGACGTATCATTATTGCTGGTGGCGGTAACATCGGTGAGCGTTTGGCCCAAAGCCTAGAAAAAGAATATCGTGTCAAAATCATTGAGCGCGATCCAGAGCGTTGTCGATATCTGTCTGAAACCTTGGACAACACCATAGTGCTCAATGGCGATGCCTCTAAGCAAGAATTGCTGCTTGAAGAGAACATCGAATCCACCGATGTATTCTGCGCCTTAACCAATAATGATGAAGCCAACATCATGTCTTCTATGTTAGCAAAAGTACTTGGTGTTCGTACGGTTATGACGATTATCAACAACCCAGCTTATGTAGACATTGTTCAAGAAGGCATGATCGACATTGCCATTTCACCTCAACAAACCACCATAAGTTCTTTATTGAGTTATATCCGTCGTGGTGACGTAGTAAACGTTCACTCGATGCGCAAAGGAGCAGCAGAAGCATTAGAAGCCGTTGCACATGGTGATTATCGCTCTTCGAAAGTGGTCGGTCGAAGTATCGCCAATTTGAATTTACCCGATGGTGCCACCATCGGCGCTATTGTTAGAGAAGATAATATGATTGTCGCCACGGGTGATCTCGTCATTCAAGCGGAAGACCACGTTATTATTTTCGTCACGAACAAGAAGCAAATTCCGGCCGTAGAGCAGCTGTTCCAAGTAGGACTGACCTTCTTTTAAAGCGGATTTTGCTAAATTTAACCCTCATTCAAATGAATAATTAACGCTGGTCTGACAACACGCTTTAAGTCGAGATCTAGGAAACAAGTATGCATTTTAGTGTTATTTTACGCGTCATTGGTTTATTGGTTATGGTGTTTAGCGTCTCGCTAATTCCACCAATTATTGTGTCCATCATTTATTCAGATGGCACTGTCCATGCGTTTTTATATGCATTAGCAATCAACTTATTGGGCGGTTTTTTGCTTTGGTTTCCAGTTCGTAATGAACGTGGTGAGTTGAAAATTCGTGATGGTTTTCTAGTTACCGTGCTGTTCTGGACAGTGCTGGGGCTATTCGGTTCGGTGCCTTTCTTCTTAGCAGAAACGCCAAACCTCACTTTTACCGATGCCTTATTTGAATCCATATCTGGCCTCACAACCACGGGGGCGACGATACTCACAGGGATCGATGATTTACCTAAATCGATTTTATTTTACCGCCAGTTGCTTAACTGGCTTGGTGGTATGGGTATCATTGTTTTGGCCGTGGCCATTATGCCAATGCTAGGCATCGGTGGTATGCAGTTGTATCGCGCAGAAACCCCAGGTCCAGTGAAAGACACAAAATTAACACCGCGTATTGCCGAAACAGCCAAAGCGCTGTGGTTTATTTACGCCACACTAACCAGTGTCTGTGCCTTGGGTTATTGGATAGCAGGAATGACGTTATTCGATGCTATTTGCCATAGCTTTTCAACCGTGGCTATTGGTGGTTTCTCTACTCACGATGCCAGTATTGGGTATTTCAATAGTGTGGCTATCGAAATGATTTGTACCTTTTTCATGATAGTGTCAGCGTGCAATTTTGCTTTGCATTTTTATGCTTGGCGCCACAAGAGCGTGTGGCATTATTTTAAAGACCCTGAAGCACGCTTCTTTTTGTTTATCTTGCTTAGCACTTGCGTATTGTCTACGTTGGTACTAGCAATGACATCCACCTATGATTGGAGCTCTTCGTTACGTTACGCGGTTTTTGAAAGTGTATCCATCGCAACTACCTCAGGTTTTGGTACAGCAGACTTTGCTTCATGGCCACATTTCTTACCCTTTCTGTTGATTGTCACCTCCTTTGTCGGTGGCTGTGCCAGCTCAACTGGTGGCGGCATGAAGGTTATTCGTATCCTTTTGATCCTTAAACAGGGAATGCGAGAAATACAGCGTTTGATACATCCAAGTGCGGTGATTCCCGTTAAAGTAGGTGGTAAAGCCATCAATGAAAGGGTGGTATCAGCTGTTTGGGGCTTTTTCTCTGCGTATTTGTTGGTGTATGTCGTTTTAATGATAGGTCTGATGGCAACAGGGTTGGATCAGGTGACGGCTTGGTCTGCCGTAGCAGCAACCCTTAACAACTTGGGGCCAGGTCTAGGTGATGTCGCTTCGAGCTTTACCAGTGTCAGTGATCCTGCAAAATGGATGCTGTGTTTCTCTATGCTATTGGGCCGTTTAGAAGTATTTACTTTATTGGTATTATTCACCCCCATGTTCTGGCAAAAATAATCAGGATTAACACAGTGACACCAGCCATAAACCAGCTTAAGAAACTGAAGATTGCGTACAGTATTCACGAATACGAACACGACGCTAATTGTTCTAATTTTGGTGAAGAAGCCGCACAAAAACTGAATCTTGATCCTGCTTGCGTGTTCAAAACACTGCTCGTTACCGATGATAAAACGACCTTCGTGACCATAGTACCAGTCACTGGCACGTTGAATCTAAAACGCGCGGCCAGCGCATTAGGCGTAAAAAAGCTGCATATGGCCGAAATAAAAGATGCCGAACGACTTACCGGTTATTTGGTTGGTGGTATCAGTCCAGTAGGGCAAAAGAAAAGTCTCGTCACTTGTATTGATCAAAGTGCGCAGGCGTTTGAAAAGATCTATGTCAGCGGTGGACAGCGAGGGCTGGATATTGGCCTAGCACCAAACGATCTCAGCCGCGCTTGTCGTAATGCCATTTTCGCGGCTATAGGTGAAGTAAAATAATCAAAGCTGTATCCATAATGATACGAAATGAAACAGTACAACTAACACGATTCAACTCGATTCAAAAAGGCATTCCCCATGGCGCAACTCAAACCCATTATTTTACTAGACCGTGACGGCGTCATTAACCAAGACTCAGACGCTTATGTTAAATCTATCGACGAATGGCAACCCATTCCAGGCAGCATTAAATCGATCGCGGCATTGTCTAAAGCGGGCTTTAAAGTCTTTGTCGTCACCAACCAATCGGGTATTGCGCGCGGCTATTACAACGAAGCCACCTTGCATGACATGCACGATAAAATGACAGCACTTGTCGAAGCAGAGGGTGGTAAAATAGATGGCATTCAATATTGCCCTCACGGTCCAAATGACAACTGCAACTGTCGTAAACCCAAAAGTGGCATGATTGAAACAATCGAAGCAGAGCTTGGTCTATCGTTCAAAGAGCACCCAGCCATCATGGTTGGAGACTCTCTCAGAGACCTTCAGGCAGGTAATGCACGTGGTTGCTCGCCTGTATTGGTTTTGACTGGAAAAGGCCGTGAAACGCAGTATAAAACGATAGACTTCCCATTTACTGTCTATACCGACCTAGCAGCATTCACCATTGCAACACTGCATAAATACAGTTAACTCTGTTTAACCAATGAGACGTCCAAAGACACCTTGTCAGTAAACGATTACTAACAAGGTGTTCGCCATACAACAAGGTTAATTACCTCGCGTCATACCAGCTAATCTGCGCCAACTGAATGTGATGAGAAGCGTCAAAACTAATAACAAAAACGGAAATGCTCTCGCACTGAAAATTTCAATAATGGTACCAGTTAAGGATGGTGCAACCAACGCCCCCAATCCACAACAAACAAAAACATAACCCGTTCGTTTGCCATTAAGCGCCATAATACTGTTGGCATAAGAAAACAACATGGGGAAAAAAGCGGAACAACCCAGACCTAACCACAATGCGATCACCACAAGCGACACATCAGACACTACCATCATCAGACTTCCCGTAAAACTCACTAACAATAAAGCATATATGCCTTGACGAGGTGTAATCCAACGCAATAAGAAAACGGAGAACAAACGCCCCAAGGAAAGGCTAACAAAAAACCAAGTAACTAATATCGCTGCGCTATTTTGATCTTCACCAGACAGAACGGCATAAGTACTGATCCAACCAGCGATGGTTATTTCAAAACCCACATATAAGAAGATGACCGTTAAAAATGCCAAAAAAGTGGCTTTTTGCTTTGTCACAGGCACCGCTTCACTGGCTCTGACTTCAAACGTTGGGCTAGGTTGACGCCATAAAAATAATGGTAATATCAGAGCATAGAGAGCCACCATCCAATAGCCTGAACCATAACCATGGCCAGTCCATTGAGCAAAGACCAAAATCAAGGGCGCTAACATGGATCCAGCACTGTGGCATAAATGCAAAATGGTCACATAGGAGCCGACTTTTTCCTTGTGCAACCACAGCATCATCATGTTGCCACCAGCATTAGCAGACACTTCCGTTGCTCCTAACAGGAAAAACAATACCACCAGCATCGACAAACTGGTAGAAAAGGGCACTAAGATCAATCCTGTAATCATACAGAGCAGCATAACAATCAAATAATGATGACCTTTCCAACGGTCAAACATTCGTCCAGCTAATAACGCACCGAGAATATTGCCAACGGCACGCGCGCTAAAAACGATGGAGATTTCCGCCACAGAAGCATCAATCAAATCCGCTAGATAAATAAGACTCGGGCCAAGCAAACCCGCAACGGCACCAACTCCGATAAACATAGAGCAATACAACGCTGTTCGAGTCAATTCCTTCATAGAGCCACATCCATTTTTATTGTTTTGAATGGTTAAAGATAATCCGGATTTAATCACGCAACTTGATTAATTAATAGACTCCATAAAGAAAATCCCCAATGAGCTATTGCCCATTGGCATTAAAAGCCAATTAGATGATAATAGTTATTATTTTAAGCCTCAGGTCCATGACAAACCAAGATCGACTCACTCGTATCGAGAAAGTGTTAGATTACATTCACGAGCATTTGGATGAAGTCCCATTCATGTGACGAATTTGGCCGAAAAAAGCTGTTGGTCACGGTGGCAGTTCCAGCGAGTGTTTAGCCAAGCAACGGGGCTTTCTGTCGCTCAATATGTAAGAGAGTTACGCCTAAGCAAAGCGGCCGAACTGTTACTATCCAGTAAAAATAAGCATGTAGATATTGCCATAGAATGTGGTTTTGACTCGGAAATAAGCTTCTCCCGAGCCTTTAAACACATGTTCAACTGTACCCCTCGATCTTATCGCCAGCAAGGTAAGCGCCATGGGTTGCGAACACCATTACAATATAGAAGGCTAGATAACACGCAAACAGATACCCCCAAAGCATTTACTCAAATACGCGTTGAAAGCCTCGAGAGCTTTGAAATTCAAGGCAAATGCGATTGGATTCGGGGACTACTGTCCGCATCCCCAAATTTTTCAGAACGTGTTCCACGACTTTGGTCTCAGGTCATTTCAGAAGTAAAGACAATGACAAAGGGCATGCGCCCAATTGGCATCATAGACACTCAAGACCATGCTGATCACCCAGATCAAATGCTTTATTGGGCCGGATACTTGAAACCCATAAACGCGTTATTACCACTCTTTTCGGGAGCGAATCCATTTGACAATGCGCCATTGGATACCGTCATTGTTCCACCTCAAGAGTACGCCGTCATTCCTGTTCATGGAAACGCTTCAGCGGTCAAAAAAGCATTAGAGTGGTTTATTTTCCAATGGCTACCTGAATCTAACTATTATGGCGTACAGGGCTACGAACTAGAAATTTATGATCCTGATTACAATCCACATAGCCAGCAGAGCTACATGGAATACTGGCTTCCGGTCAAACCCAGATAGTCTCTTAGCAATGAAGTCCGATCCATCATACGTGCTCGTATCCCTAACGGAAGATGCACCAAAAGGTTAAGTTTTATGTTCTTAAGAAAAATAGAATGAGATCCATTATCAATATTGTTTTATTCTATTTACGGAGTTACTATGAAACCGTCTGTGCATTTTCAATTCACTATACTGGCTTTGGCTATTACCTCAGTGTCACCTTACTCGCTTGCTGCTAATACATCAGAAACAACGGATCTAAACGTAGAGGACCAGTTAAGCCCTTTAGTGGTGAAAGGGCAAACATATCGTAATACCGCAACAAAAACACAGCTAGATCCAGAAGAAACACCGCAAGCTATTTCAGTAATAGAACAGGAAACTTTACAACAAAGAGGTACAGAAACCGTTGCGGAGGCGGTTCGGTACACACCAGGTATCAACACTGAATTACGAGGCGGTGCGGTAACACGATTGGATTTTTTTAATATACGAGGTTTCGGAAACGACAAAGCTTACTACGACGGACTGCAGCTACTTTATAACGATTGGAACCTACAACCACAAATCGATATGGCGGCGGTAGAGCAAGTGGAAGTGTTCAAAGGCCCAACCTCGACGTTGTACGGCGCTATGCCGCCAGGTGGCATGGTGAATCTGATCAGTAAAGCCCCTCAATCTGAGAGCCAACATAGCGTGGAATTAACCTTAGGTAATAATAATAAACGCGAAACACAAATCGATAGTACCGGCGCGCTAAACGATACAATGAACTATCGCGTCGTTGGACTCTTTCGCCAAAAGGACGGACAAGCCGTCACATCGGAAGAAGAGCGCATCATGATCGCGCCCTCTATTGATTGGAAAATAAGTGACAACACCATGCTTAACCTCAATATGTATTACCAAAAGGATCCAAGCATGGGGATCTATTCCACTTTGCCATCCAAAGGCACCGTCTATAACAGCATTAATGGAAAACTGTCTTCAGATGCCTATGCGGGTGACACAAACTGGGAAACCTATGACCGAGACGTATTGCTGCTTGGCTATAAGCTCGATCATAATATCAATGATACGTGGCGCTTTTTACAAAATGCTCGTTTCACCACAGCCAAAGCGTACCAAGAAAACACTTACTCTTCTTCACTAGACAGTGATGAAAGAACCTTAAACCGCCGCGCCTACCTAACAGATGAAAAGTCTGAAGGTATCAACATAGATAACCAATTTTCTGGATTGTTTGATATTGGCAATGCCGAACACAATATTTTGGTGGGTGTGGATTATCTAAAACTCAAATCTGATGTGATATACGAAGACGCCGTTGCGCCGAGCATTGATCTTTATAATCCAGATCACAAGCAGATTATCAGAGATAACCTAGACTTCGCTGGGTCCGGCTACAGCAGTGATTTTGCCATCGACAAAGAACAAACAGGCTTATACTTGCAAGATCAAATACGCCTCGATCAATGGGTCTTTATTGCCGGTGGTCGCTATGACCAATTTAAAGCAACAGAAAAAGGTCGTAAATACGGAGCGGCAACCAACACTAAGGTAGATCAAAGCCAATTTAGTGGTCGAGCAGGTGTGCTATATGAATTTGATAATGGTGTAGCGCCGTTTGTTAGCTACGCCCAAAGTTTTGAACCCGTTACTGGCTCAGATCGTAATGGCAAAACCTTTGATACGTCCACCGCCGACCAGTGGGAAGCCGGTTTAAAATACAAAAGACGAAACACCACAGCCAGCGCAACCGCGTTTGAAATCACCAAACGCAATGTACTGACTCGTGATCCTGACAGCTCAGACTACAGCCAAAAAGTCCAAGTAGGGGAAATGCGCTCTCGTGGTATCGAGCTTGAATTACAACACGCCATGACACCTGATATAACGGTCAAAGCAGCCTACACACTGCAAGACGTGGAAGTAACCAAAGACAACAGTGGTATAGAAGGTAATACACCTGTTTGGGTACCTGAAAAGCAATTCAATACTTGGCTAACCTATGCACCAACAGAAGGAAAACTAGTCGGAGCATCCTTCGGCTCAGGTGTGCGTTATGTAGGGCAAATGCAACTCGATGCCGCCAATTCGAATACCGTGCCATCGTTTACTTTGGTCGATTTGTCTATCGGTTATGACTTATCGGCATTATCACCACAATGGCAGGGCGCTAGCGTGAAATTTGCCATGAGCAACGTATTTGATGAAACCTATTACAGCTGCTACGACGCATCCAACTGCTGGTTTGGTGACGAAAGAGCTTACGAAATCAGTGCCCGCTATGAGTTTTAGCTATCTCATAGCATGGCTTAAAGCCACTATTTAGAGGTAAAACATGGAAAGGCTTATAGATCGTCTTTTCAACACTGCAAGATCATACATTGCGGTACTGGATGGCCAAGAAAGTTTGTCTAATGAGAAACCAAGCACGACAAGCTTATCCGCCACCCATCCAGAACCCGCTCTGCGGTTTTTGCATAAAACGCTACAAGAGGCGCACCCCGAAACGGGCGCGCCTTATTGGCGTATACGGTGTTGGGGATTAGTATGTTGGCAGCCGATCTATTTGGCGATGATTTGTGTTTATCAGCTCAAAGCCATTCCATTGCATTTGCAAAATCTAGAACAAAAACAGCAGGGTGAGATGGTCGCCGGATATTGTTTACCGGACGGAATATGGCAAGAGGGAAACCACGAAACCCTGATTAAAACCGCTTGCGAGCAACTCAGTATACTTTTTCAATCACTTGAAAACGCTCATGTAGAGGCTTTTGGAGGGCAGCCCGCACTTTATAAAGGCTTACTCGCTGACCAATTGATGAGTGCCTTGATAGCAATAGAAAACATACTTCCTGATGAACAAAAATACGATCTGGAGGGGGATTTTCGTCTTTGGGCACAGGCCATGAATTTACCCTTAAAACCACTGAAAGGGCTTAGCCTACAAACGGCCAAAACACCTGTTTTTGTACGCCACACGTGCTGCTTACATTTTCGCCGTGAAGGCGGAGAACTGTGCGCCAACTGCCCGAGACTGCATACGAAAAGCGCCAAGCAGAAACAGCAATGTAGTGCTTAGCTTAAAGAGAGAGATTAGTAAGCACTCACTTAAATGAAAGGCTAATAATTTATAGCCTTTAATTAGGAAGCCAACATTTCATTGCGGGACTGCTGGGCCAAAATATCCGTAAGATTGTCCTCAATCCAATCCGCCAAATTGGCAACGCGAATCGCTACTTCAAACCCTAACGTCGTCAGACTGTATTCCACATGAGGCGGCACCACAGGATACGATGTGCGTAAAACAAAGCCGTCTAATTCCAAGGCTTGAAGGGTTTGCGCCAACATTTTTTCACTGACGCCTAAAATCTTGCGACGCAGTTCACTAAAACGATGCGTTTCACCGTCCTTCAGAGCAAACAACACCAAAACCCCCAGCGACTGGTGACATGCTTCAAAATATCACGGGAAGGGCATTTGTCTGAAAATACATCGCCTCGCTCAAATAAGTGAGCCATACCGTTCACAGAATCTTGTAAATTATTTTCCATACTTACCTTTTTGTACGTACTTACTAAAAGTTTGTTAGTGATATATTCTACTTCTATCAACTTAAAACTCAAAGGAGAATATTATGATTTTAATCACCGGCGCATCTGGCCAACTTGGTCGTCTAGTTATCGATAACCTTTTAAATACCACACCCGCTAACCAAATCGTGGCAGCGGTTCGTAACCCAGAAAAAATCGCCGATTTAGCCGAAAAGGGCGTACAAGTTCGCCAAGCGGATTACAGCGATCTTGATTCTCTTGTTGCGGCAATGCAAGGCGTAGAAAAAGTACTATTGGTTTCTTCCAGCGAAGTGGGTCAACGTGTTGAGCAACACCGCAATGTCATCCATGCCGCCAAAGAAGCGGGGGTTGCTTTGATTGCTTACACCAGTATCTTAAACGCGGACACATCACCGCTTATTTTGGCAAAAGAACACGTAGCGACAGAAAATCTGTTAGCGGAATCTGGCGTACCTTACGTACTACTTCGCAATGGCTGGTACTCAGAAAACTACACAATGGGCCTTGCACCCGCTTTAGAATACGGTGTGGTTGGCTGTGCAGGAGACGGAAAACTATCTACCGCAGCACGGGCTGACTATGCCGCCGCGGCCGCCGCGGTACTGATTAAAGATGGACAAGCAGGTAAAGTCTACGAACTGGCGGGCGACAACGCCTTCACACTCAGTGAATACGCCGCCGCGATTAGCAAGGTATCCGGTAAAACCGTGACGTACCACAACGTTCCTGAAGCGGAATACACCAAGATTCTAGTGGGTGCAGGCTTACCAGAAGGCTTCGCCGCGGTTCTTGCCGATTCCGAAGTGGGTGCCTCTCAAGGCGGCCTATTCAGCGACAGCAAAGACCTATCAACGCTCATTGGTCGCCCTACGACGTCCATTGAAGACAGCATCAAAGCCGCGTTGTAAGTCATTTTAGCGTTGCTTAGGTATACAAATTAGATCAAAAAAACGGTTAGAGCTTGCGCACTCTAACCGTTTTTTTATTTGCTAATCAAACGCTTAAACGTCTAGGTTGGCGACGTTCAAGGCGTTGTCTTGGATGAAGTTACGACGTGGTTCCACTTCGTCACCCATCAAGGTGGTGAACATTTGGTCGGCGGCAACGGCGTCGTCGATGGTGACGCGAAGCATGCGGCGCGCATTAGGATCCATAGTGGTTTCCCAAAGTTGCTCAGGGTTCATCTCACCCAAACCCTTATAGCGCTGGATGGTCATACCGCGAGACGCTTCTTTCATTAGCCAAGACTTCATGTCACTGATGGTTTTCACCGCTTCACGACGTTCGCCACGTTGGATATAAGACTCTTCCCCAAACAGTTCTGCAACCGTTTCCGCCATCGTTACAATACGTTTGTATTCTGGAGAATTAAAGAAAGTGCCTTCAAAACGGTAACGGTTAGACACGCCGTGAGACATGATATCGACTACTGGTAAGTAGATATTACGTTCATCGTCTTTTTCCACAGAGAAGTCAAAGCGGAAGCCAGTACGTGCGTCTTGTGGCATCTGGCTACGAATAGCGTCAACCCATTCCATTACAGCCGCTTCTTTCGTCAGGCTATCTTGGGTAAGTGGTTTGCAGTACAAAAGTTTGCCCATTACATCTTTTGGGTACACACGAGACAATCGATCAATATCGCCTTCAATGTGAATGTAATCACGGACCAGTTTTGCTAGGTGCTCGCCTTGGATACCTGGGGCATCTTCATTGACATGCATGTGAGCACCGTCCAAAGCCACTTCAATTAAATGGTGATCCAACGCCGCTTCGTCTTTGATGTATTGTTCTTGCTTACCACGTTTGATTTTGAACAAAGGTGGCTGCGCAATGAAGATGTGACCGCGTTCGATGATTTCTGGCATTTGACGGAAGAAAAAGGTCAAAAGTAGGGTACGAATGTGCGAGCCATCCACGTCGGCATCGGTCATGATAACAATGCTGTGGTAACGCAATTTGTCAGCGTTGAATTCGTCACGACCGATACCACAACCTAATGCCGTAATCAGAGTGCCAACTTCAACAGACGCGAGCATCTTGTCAAAACGGGCTTTTTCGACGTTTAAGATTTTACCTTTCAGCGGCAAAATAGCTTGCGTACGACGATCACGACCTTGTTTTGCCGAGCCACCTGCAGAATCACCCTCCACTAGGTAGATTTCAGAAAGCGCTGGGTCTTTTTCCTGACAATCGGCCAATTTACCTGGCAAACCAGCGATGTCTAGCGCGCCTTTACGACGGGTCATATCACGGGCACGACGAGCCGCTTCACGGGCACGCGCCGCATCGATCATTTTGTTAACGATGATTTTGGCTTCGTTTGGTTTCTCTAGTAGGAACTCAGAGAAACGCTTGGTCATTTCTTGCTCTACGGCCGTTTTTACTTCAGAAGACACCAGTTTGTCTTTGGTCTGAGAAGAGAACTTCGGATCCGGCACTTTTACCGATACGATGGCAGTCAAACCTTCACGGCAGTCGTCGCCTGTTGTCGCTACTTTTTGTTTCTTCGCTAACCCTTCTTTCTCGATGAAAGTGTTTAGGGTACGCGTTAACGCGCCGCGGAAACCCGCAAGGTGAGTCCCGCCGTCGCGTTGTGGAATATTGTTGGTGTAACAGTAAATATTTTCTTGGAAACCTTCGTTCCACTGCAACGCCACTTCAACCGCAATACCGTCTTCTAGGTCATCACGTTGGCACATAAAGTGGAAAATATCGTTAATGGGGGTTTTGTTGGTGTTCAAATGTTCGACAAAAGAGCGCAAGCCGCCACTGTAGTTGAAGAAGTCTTCTTTACCCGTGCGCTCGTCTTTGAGTCGAATGGCAACACCAGAGTTCAAGAATGATAACTCACGCAGGCGCTTCGCCAGAATGTCGTAAACAAACAGGATGTTATTAAAAGTCGCAGGAGAAGGTTTAAAATGAACGGTTGTGCCTTTGCCATCAGAATCTCCGACAATCGCCAATGGCGCTTGTGGCACACCATGGACATAATGTTGTTCGTAGACTTTACCATTTTTCCGAATCGTCAAAGTGAGCGCTTCAGATAGGGCGTTTACTACCGAGACACCCACACCGTGAAGACCACCGGAAACCTTGTATGAGTTATCGTCAAACTTACCACCAGCGTGAAGTACCGTCATGATAACTTCGGCGGCAGAAACGCCTTCTTCTTCGTGTATATCAACCGGAATACCACGGCCATTATCCGAAACAGAAATCGATTCATCTGGGTGGATCAGTACAGTAATGGTGTCACAATGGCCAGCGAGAGCTTCATCGATGGAGTTATCGACGACTTCAAACACCATGTGGTGCAAACCCGTACCATCATCCGTATCACCGATATACATGCCTGGACGTTTACGTACGGCATCTAGCCCTTTGAGCACCTTGATACTGGACGAATCGTAATTATTTTCACTCATTTAACTCTCCTGCAAACCTTTGCTCAATTAAAGACAGTTCGCCGTTATTCATCGAAAACTGACGAACGTCTGTTGTGTCGGCCCAAGTAAAATCCGTTGTGTCAGGCTCGACACTGGTAATAAAAATTTGGCTGTTTAATGACTCCAACAACTGACAAAGTTTCTGTCTGTGGTTGGCGTCCAATTCAGCTGGTAAATCATCCACTAAAAATACCAGGGGGCGTCCCATATCGATCAGTAATTGCCCTTGAGCGATCTTCAACGCAGACACAACCAGTTTTTGTTGACCACGAGACAGTGTGTCTAATGCATCTCCCGTCGCGGTTTTCACTCGTAAGTCAGCTCGTTGAGGACCTGTATGCGTATAACCCAGCTCTATATCTCGCTCGCGTCCTGCTTCCACCGCCATCTGTAAACTTTTCTGAGCGTCCCAGCCTTGGAAGAACTGCAAACTCACCGAAAGCTCTGTGGTTAAGAGCGATAAAACCTTCACAAAATGTGGTGTTAATTTCTCCACATACGCTCTGCGAGATTGATTGACTTGCTCACCCAGTCGGATCAATTCCTGATCAAATGCCGCCAATAAACTGAGGGATATTTTACCACGTCTGAGCAAGGTATTCCGCTGTTTTAATGCTTTTTGCCAGCCTCGCCACGCTTGAATGAAGTCTTTATCGAAATGAAACACCCCCCAGTCAATAAATTGGCGTCGAATGCTCGGTGAACCCTCTAATAATCGAAAAGCATCGGGGTTAATAAGCTGTACAGGAAGGCGTTCTGCAAGCTCAACGACCGATTGGGGCTCGCTGACCTTGAATACGAACGTCAATCTGACCATCACGATAGCGCTGTAGGCCCACACGAATCGGGCTGCCTTGTGTTTGGTAGAGCTGTGCAAAGACGATACAAGCCTCGTTTTCATGCTGAATATAGGTCTTGTGTTTGTGACTACGAAAGGAGCGACCAAACGACAATAGGTGAATGGCTTCCAACACAGAAGTTTTACCGCTGCCATTTTTGCCAACAATCACATTTACTTGGGGCGAAGGTTCAAAGCGCACACTAGAAAGGTTGCGAACATGAGAGATGTCCAAACGCACCAGCGGCATAACTCTTAAACCTTAATGAGGGTAGGGAAGACAACCCGCTTGGCATGTTAGAAAACGACATTGCCAAGCGAGTGATAGGTCTATCATCTAAGTGATGATTATAGACGCATCGGCATCACAACGTATTGTGCTGCGTGGCTTTGTGCTTCTTCGATCAAGGCACTGCTGTTCGAGTCATTCAATGATAAACGCACTTCTTGAGAGTCTACGACACCCAATACGTCTAACAAATAACCCACGTTGAAGCCCACTTCCATATTGTCGCCTTGGTATTGCACCAATACAGATTCTTCAGCCTCTTCTTGCTCTGGGTTATTGGCAAACACTTGCAACATGCCATTAGACAGAATCAAACGCACACCACGGTATTTCTCGTTAGAAAGAATCGATGCTCGCAGGAATACTTGGCGTAATTCCAAGCGATCAGCAATGACGATTTTTTCATTATTACGTGGAATAACACGGTGATAATCCGGGAATTTTCCGTCAACTAATTTAGAGGTAAACACATACTCAGCGACTTTAGCACGAATATGGTTTGTACCTATTGTTAGCTCAACCAACTCATCTGTGTCGTTTAGCAAGCGGTTTAGTTCCAACACACCTTTACGCGGTACAATAACTTGTGTCAAATCACCGCTTACTTGCGCGTCTTCAACTGCCGTTGCCAAACGGTGTCCATCGGTCGCAACAACTCGTAGCTGACCATCCGCTACTTCTAACAACATACCGTTAAGGTAATAACGCACGTCTTGGTTCGCCATCGCAAAACCGGTACGGTCGATCAAACGACGCACACTATTTTGTGGAATAGAAACCGTTAGATCACCTTGCATGTCTTGGATATTAGGAAACTCATCTGCTGGCAAAGTGGACAAACTAAAACGTGAACGACCAGAACGAATGACCGCTTTTTGATCGTCCAAGGTGAACTCAATCACTGCACTGTCTGGTAAGCTTTTGCAAATATCCATTAGTTTACGAGCTGGAACCGTAATACGGCCTTCTTCACACTCATCTAAAGGTACATGGCCCACCAATTCAACTTCTAAGTCAGAACCAGTCAAAGTTAATAGTTGGTCCTTCACTTCCACCAACACATTGGCCAAGACGGGCATGGTTTGTTTGCGCTCTACAACGCCTGCCACTAGTTGAAGTGGCTTAAGAAGTGTCTCGCGGACGACTGAAAATTTCATTATTTTCCTCGTAAACTCAAAGTCTTAGACCATCAGGTGGTCAGAATTCGCATCAATTGTTTATAGTCTTCACGGATATCCGAATCCGTATCTTGCAGTTCTTTAATCTTGCGAATCGCATGCAAGGCTGTCGTATGGTCGCGGCCACCAAAGGCATCACCAATTTCAGGCAAACTATGGTTGGTCAGCTCTTTGGCTAACGACATCGCCACTTGGCGAGGACGAGCAACCGATCGACTACGACGTTTCGACAGCAGATCACTGATCTTAATTTTGTAGTATTCCGCTACAATTCGCTGGATATTATCGATGTTTACCAGCTTATCTTGCAAGGCCAAAAGATCTTTTAACGACTCACGCACAAAATCCGGCGTAATCGCCCGACCGGTAAAATGTGAGTTAGCGATAACACGTTTCAACGCACCTTCTAATTCACGTACGTTCGAACGTATTTTCTGTGCAATAAAGAAAGCCGAATCATAAGATAGCTTAATGCCACTTTCATCCGCTTTACGCATCAAAATCGCCACACGAGTTTCTAATTCCGGCGGCTCAATAGCAACCGTTAATCCCCAGCCAAAGCGCGACTTAAGGCGATCTTCCAAACCTTGGATTTCTTTAGGGTAGCGGTCACAGGTAAGAATCATCTGCTGACCACCTTCTAATAAAGCGTTAAAGGTGTGGAAAAACTCTTCTTGCGTACGATCTTTACCGGCAAAAAACTGAATATCATCAATTAATAAGGCATCAACCGAACGATAATAACGTTTAAAATCGTTGATCGCGTTCAACTGAAGCGCTTTTACCATGTCAGCAACGAAGCGTTCAGAATGCAGGTACACCACCTTAGCATTCGGATTATGACGCATCATTTCCGTACCAACGGCTTGCATTAAGTGGGTTTTACCCAAGCCAACCCCGCCGTATATGAAGAGAGGGTTATAAGCGCCACCTGGATTCTCCGCAACTTGCAAGGCCGCAGCATGAGCGAGCTGGTTAGATTTACCTTCGATGAAGTTATCAAAGGTAAACGAATTATTGAGATTCGCGCCGTGGTTAATACCACCTTCCACTTGTACTTTACGTTTGGGCGCCGTTAATGGAAGTTGTCCCTGTTCATAAGGTTCAAGTTCACCACGCAATCCAGTACCAGATAAGGTTAATGGTGCTTCAAATTCTAGGTCAGCATTTGGGCTGCCTTCTTCGTCATCCATTAAGCCAAAACCTGGACGATAGCCAGACTCTCTCGCCACCTCATTATTCAATGGATTAATAGCAGGTTCATTTGAAACCGGCGGCGGTGGCGGCGACATCGAATTTGCTTGAGCAAAGTTTTGCGCCTTCACCTCCAGCTTTAAAGCAGGGGCAAGGTCATCGCCAGCAAATTCAGACAATAATTCTTTTATGCGCGTTTGATATTTGTTACTCACCCAATCCAACACAAAACGGTTTGGTGCACTTAGGCACAATTCTCCATTCGGCATCATTTCAGCCTGCAATGGACGAATCCAGGTGTTGAACTGAGATGTGGAAAACTCACTCTGCAAGCGCTGCAGACAAAGATTCCAATGCTCCAAAGACACTGTAGACGTACTCCCTGGTTGAGTGACAGACAAGGAGCGGATTTTACATCGGGCATTTAAAGTTATCCACACATAAATAGAAAAAAAACCGATTCCTACCGTAAATCAAAAAATGTTAATAACATGGCAGGTTATACACAGGAGTAGATAAGAAATATTTTTGTGCATAAAAGCATAAGTTATACACACGACATAATGCGTTTATTTTAATACTATCCACATGTGGAAAAAGTTTTATCATTTTGTTTTTTATACACATTAGAGACTTAAAAAAGAGGTTGTGGATAAAATATTTCTATTCAAATTTCTTTATCCACTTCTTTGGTAAAACTCTGTGTGTAAGTATTGAATGAATTGTGCAGCTCTTTTTTTCATAATTCCCCTCTGTAAGCATTGAATTTACTGGAAAAAGCCTCTAAAATCCGCGCCCTGATTTGACCAATCAAATGTAGAGGCTTGGCGCGAGCTAACCCTCAAAACTCAAACACTGCATTCAGTGAGAGAATTAAGATGAAAAGAACTTTCCAACCTAGCGTTCTAAAACGCAAACGTAACCACGGTTTCCGTGCTCGTATGGCTACTAAAGGCGGACGTCAAGTTATCGCTCGTCGTCGTGCTCGCGGCCGTAAGGTTCTAAGCGCATAAGTACGCTGATGACCGAATATTGTTTTCCTCGGCACGTCAGACTTCTGAATGCCGGGGATTATCAATCTGTCTTTAATGACACCTCCTCCAAAGTCTTTGCAGGCGAATTCCTTTTATTGGCACGAAAACGAGATGATAACCAAGCTCGGTTAGGTCTTATTGTGTCGAAAAAAACGGATAAACGCGCGGTAGGCCGGAATCGTATCAAACGCTTGGTACGTGATTCCTTTCGTCACCACAAAACTCCACTTTCTGGCCTTGATATTGTCTTCCTAGCACGCCAAGGCATCAAAGAATTAGATAATGCCGATTTGCATAAGCGACTCGACAAAGCATGGGATCAGTTGGCAAAAAAAGCCTTAAAACCCGCTCAAAATAAAAAACGCGATCAAGATAAGCAGAAATAGGCTGAAAAAACTGCCAAAGGCTGGTTTAATAGCGCGTGATTTTTATAAGGGTTCAATGAACCTACTTGTCTAACCAAATGAATTAGTTGAATACCATGGATTTCAGACGTTACTTTTTATGGGGTGCGCTTTTTATCAGTGGCTACATGCTGTTTTTACAGTGGAGCCAAGATTATGGTCCTCAGTCCACGCAAAGCGTAGCTCAAAGCACACAGTCTCAAACTGAGACAAACTCTCAAATGAACGATGATTTGCCTATGGCAACTCAAAGTACGGCCGATGCGAATGCCGAGATTCCGCAAAGTGTGAGCCAAATTGCACCCGGAAAACTGATAGAAGTGACAACCGATACCTTGCGTGTTGCCATTAATCCAGTTGGCGGCGACCTTGTTGAAGCGGCTTTGCTGCAATACAAAAAAGAATTAGGTAAACCGGATCCTTATGTCATTTTAGAAGATGGCTCTGCGCGTACTTATGTCACGCAAAGTGGTTTAGTGGGTCAAAACGGTCCCGACGCTTCACCAGAAGGCCGTCCAGTCTATCAGTCAGAAAAAACGACTTATACTTTGACGGATGGTGAAGATTCGCTTGACGTAAATCTCTATTACACCGATGCAAAAGGCGTGAAATACACCAAAACCTTCCGTTTTACGAAAGGTCAGTACCGTATTCGCCAATTGATCACGGTTGATAACACGTCTTCAAGCACGTGGCGCGGTAATCTGTTCGCACAGATTAAACGTGACAATTCAGAAGATCCAAGTACGGCCACTAGCATGGGCTTACAGCCTTACCTAGGCGGTGCGGTTTCTGATGAGCAGAACAAATACAAAAAAGTATCTTTTTCTGACATGAGAGAAGAACCGCTTAAAACCACCACTACACAAGGTTGGGTTGCATTGCTACAACACTATTTTGTGTCTGCATGGATCCCTGAGCAAGGTCAAAAAGTCACTTTACAAGCGCGTACTAACGGTGACTTTAATATCATTGGCTTCACCGGTTCGCCTGTGGAAATCGCGTCAGGCAAACAAGGTACATTAAGCTCAACGTTCTATGTTGGCCCTAAATTACAAGATCACCTTGAAAGCACCGCAGAAAATCTAGATTTGACCGTCGATTATGGTTGGTTATGGTGGTTAGCAAAACCACTATTTTGGCTGTTAACCTTGATCCAGTCTTATGTGATCAACTGGGGTATCGCCATCATTTTGATCGTAGTGTGTGTGAAGGCAATCTTCTTCAAGTTGTCTGCCGCAAGCTACCGTTCTATGGCGAAAATGCGTAAGTTCGGTCCTGAAATTGCCAAACTGAAAGATCAATACGGTGATGACCGTCAAAAGATGTCTCAAGCCATGATGGCGCTCTACAAGAAAGAGAAAATAAACCCACTAGGGGGCTGTTTACCTATTTTGGTACAAATGCCGGTTTTCCTTTCTTTGTACTGGGTGCTGATGGAATCTGTTGAGCTACGTCATGCTCCATTTTTCTTATGGATCCATGACTTATCTGTAATGGATCCTTATTTCGTACTGCCTATCTTAATGGGCCTTAGTATGATGGGACAGCAAATGCTTAACCCAACACCGCCAGATCCAATGCAAGCTAGAATCATGAAGATAATGCCGATCGCATTTACCTTCTTCTTCTTGTGGTTCCCGAGCGGTTTGGTACTGTACTGGGTGACAAACAACACCTTGTCAATCATACAGCAGTACATCATTACGAAACGTATCGAAAAAGAAGCCTGATAACAAAATCGGTCTTTGATTTCAAAAAAGGCTTCCCATTGGGAGGCCTTTTTTACGTTTAGATTGCCATGCTTGTCTTGCTAACGGACAATGACAGCCATCTCTATTTATTTTCTTTTATCGCACAGAGTTTGATTATGACCGATTTCCAATACGCCACAGACCAAGACACGATTGCCGCACAAGCCACCGCTCCTGGCCGAGGTGGCGTAGGGATCATTCGTTTATCCGGTCCAAAAAGCCTTGCCATCGCCAAACAGATTATCGGCTTTGAACCTAAACCACGTTATGCCCATTACGTGCCGTTTAAAACCACGAATCAAGAACAGCTAGATGAAGGCATCGCCTTATATTTTCCAGGTCCCAACTCCTTCACTGGCGAAGATGTGTTTGAACTGCAAGGCCATGGCGGCCCCGTCATTATGGACATGCTGCTGAGTCACTGTGTTGCCCTTGGTGCGCGCTTAGCACGTCCTGGTGAGTTCTCCGAACGTGCCTTCATGAACGATAAAATGGATTTAACCCAAGCGGAAGCCATTGCCGACTTGATCGACAGTACGTCAGAACAAGCCGCTAAATGCGCATTGCGTTCCTTACAAGGTGCCTTCTCAAAACGCGTAGACGAACTGGTTGAAGCCTTAATTCATCTGCGTATTTACGTAGAAGCGGCGATCGATTTTCCAGAAGAAGAGATCGACTTCATCGGTGACGGCAAAGTCGCCACAGAACTGGCAGGCATTCAAGCGAAGCTTGTTGACGTGCTCAAAGAAGCCAACCAAGGCGCCTTGATTCGTGAAGGGATGAACGTGGTCATAGCAGGGCGTCCCAATGCCGGCAAGTCCAGCTTATTGAACGCCTTATCAGGCAAAGAGTCCGCCATCGTCACCAACATCGAAGGCACCACTCGAGACGTATTGCGTGAACATATCCATCTAGATGGCATGCCACTGCACATTATCGACACCGCAGGCTTACGCGACAGCCCAGACGAAGTAGAGCGCATCGGTATTCAGCGCGCATGGGACGAAATTAGCAAAGCGGATCGCATTCTCATGATGGTCGACAGCCAATCGATAGATTCAAAAGACCCAAGCGAAATCTGGCCAGAATTCATGGAAAAACTGGGCAATACCAAACACCTTACCTTGGTGCGTAACAAAGTCGATTTGACCAAAGAAGGCACGGGCATTGAAATGGTCTCAGGCGTCCCTGTCATCTCTCTATCGGCAAAAACAGGTGAGGGCGTTCGTGATCTGACTGAACACCTAAAAGCCGTCATGGGCTTCGACAGCACGACTGAAGGAGGATTTATCGCCCGTCGCCGTCACATAGAAGCGCTCAACAAAGCCAACCGTTTCTTAGACGCCGGTAACGAACAGCTGCATGGATACGGGGCAGGGGAACTGCTTGCGGAAGACCTAAAAGAAGCTCAACAAGCCCTAAGTGAAATCACTGGCGCGTTTACCAGTGACGACTTGTTAGGCCGCATCTTTGGCTCGTTTTGTATCGGGAAGTAGAATACGCAACTTAGTAGAAAAGTTGAAAATGGCTGGTTGAAATACCAACTTACTATAATTAAGGTGACAATAAATGTTTTTAAATTCAATGGATTGGATTAATGTTTGGTTTTCTAGTTGTTTAGCTATCTTAAACAAATACATTGCAACAAGTATATTTGTCGCTATAATTAATTCTAACAACACCCCTCCCGCTACCCGTAAGATCAGCGCCCTGCGAGGGGTTACTTGTTTCTGGGGGAATAAAAAATGACTACCCAGAACAAAATCCTTTTACTAAGCCGCCTAAGACGTTTGCTGAACAAGTTCAGATACTGAAATCTCATGGTTTGGATATTCCAGATCAATCGAAAGCTGAATTTTATCTTTCACAGCTAAATTATTATCGGCTATCAGCTTACTGCTTACCCTTCGAGACAAATCACACGACTCATCAGGTTGCTCCCGGTACAACGTTCGATGATGTGTTAAACCTCTATATTTTTGATCGAGAGTTACGCTTACTGCTTCTAGATGCTATCGAAAAAATCGAAGTCTCATTAAGAACGCAAATGGCTTATCACTTAAGTCACCGTCATAATACAGCGCACCCGCATCTTGCCCCCTCAATATTTCAAAATACGGGAAGACATCAAGATGGGTTAAACAAGTTGAAAAAAGATGTACATCAAAGCGATGAAGACTTTATTCGCCATCTAACAACTAAGTATCAGGAGACATTACCTCCCATATGGGCCGTAGTTGAGCTAATGACTATGGGTCAATTATCCAAATGGTTTTCCAATATCAATGAGAGGCAAGACCGCAAAGCAATCTGTCAGGTTTACAACCTCAATGAAGCAGTAATGACTTCGTTTTGCGAGCATTTGTCGTTGGTGAGAAACAAAGCTGCCCATCATGCGAGGCTATGGAATCGTGTTTTTCCTAAGCAAATGAAGTTACCAACAGTCGGTCCAAACGATTTGATTAATAGCATTTTGCGCTTGCCTCACAACGATAGGAACTTAAAAAAGCTCTACAACACGTTGACAATAATGCTATATCTCATGGATATAATAGCTCCTGGGCATCACTGGAAAACGAGACTCAAAAACTTAATCAATACGCATGCCATAGATACAACAAAAATGGGCTTTCCCACTGATTGGGAAACCCGACCTCTGTGGGTATAAAGAAGGCTTGATAGCACTATAAAGCCCTTAACCCACGGTCATTTTAACTTTTGGATAGCGGACTTTTTTGCTTCTTGGGCTGGCGAGGAAGTAGGCCAGTGTTAATGGGCCTAAACGGCCGATAAACATCAAGAAGATGATGATAAATTCGCCAGTATTGCTTAAGTTTCCAGTTAATCCTCGAGATAACCCCACAGTGCCAAGTGCTGAGACCGCTTCGAAAACCACATCTAGGAAGTCGGCGTGTTTTTCACTGATCAAGAGACCAAAAATCGCCAACCAAGTCACACCAATTGAGATCATGGTTAACGCGAGCGCTTTACTGATCACATCTTTGGGGATTTCTCGCTTAAACACATTGACTTCGGAATCTCGTCGTAAATACGCATAAGTGGCAAATATTAACAGCATAAAAGTCACTACCTTAATGCCGCTGGCGGTACTCAAAGAGCCCCCTCCAATGAACATCAGCAGCAACATAAGAGCAGTGGTCGCATCTTCTAATTGATCTATCGCAAGCGTGTTAAAGCCCGCTGTTCTTGGGGTTACGGCCTGAAACCATGAGGCAAGCCACTTGCCTGTTTCGCTCAGAGGACCAAGAGTGTTTGGATTGCTGTATTCAATAAAATAAATCGTAAGCAAAGCCACCAAATTGATGACAATGGTGCCAATGATCATCATCTTGCTGTAAGGTGAAAGTCTTACCCAACGACGGTTTTTCATTAGGTCAATCCAGACGGAAAACCCCAAACCACCGATAATAAACAATCCGCTTATGGTGAAATTCACCACAGGGTCGGCCACATAAGGAACAAGGCTGTCAGCACTCAATGCAAAGCCTGCGTTATTAAAGGCGCTGATGGTGTAGAAAAAGCCATGAAATAAACTGGTTTTCCAGCCGAGTGTCTCGCTCCAATGCACCGTAAGAATCAAGATGCCAATGGCTTCGACGATGAAGGAAAACAGCAACACAGATTTGGCCGTGGAAACGATACTAGAGGCGTCGGTTTGATTAAAGGCTTCAATCGCAACCGTACGTTGTAAAAAACCAATACGGCCGCCTAGAGCAACGAGAGTGACCACAGCAAAGGTCATTAAACCTAAACCACCGCATTGAATTAACACCGCAATCACGACTTGCCCAAAAGTCGTAAAAACCGTGCCCGTATCTTGTACCACCAGCCCTGTTACTGTGACGGCTGACGTGGCAGTAAAAAGGCTATGCACCCAACCAATTGGGGTTGTTGTGGCCATAGGCAGTTTGAGTAACAGGGTTCCTATGACAATTAACAATAAAAAGCCGCCACACAGTATCAAAGGCGGTGCTGCCATGATCTTTTTAGCGGCTTTTGAGTGTCTTTCAATAGGAGAAACCGAGGGGTCCCACATCACCATATCAAACCAACCTTGGTACGAGGGATTTTAGAGAAGTGCGTGTACCAGACAACAATAGAACGTCATGGGTTTGAAAAACAAAATCATGCTTCAATTGCAAAAATGTTTCTTGTTCTCGTTTGATCATCACGGCTTCAACACGCCCTTTCGACGCACTGAGAACGTCGCCTAATGACTGGCCATCCAAATGGGATTTTATGTGTATTTCCACCACATATAGACCATGACCAATCGACAGGTAATCGTTCACCATCGGATAGTTCAACGCTTGGGCCACTCGAACCCCCATTTCTTCTTCAGGATGAATAATGCGAGCGACACCCAATTTAGAAACAATAGTATGGTGAGCACGGCTGCTGGCTTTGACCCAAATCTCTTTCACGCCCAGCTTTTTCAGTGCCAAGATGCACAACAGGCTGGATTCCATGTCTTCACCAATGGCCACCAGCACCGCCTCGCTGTTAATCAAATCAAGTTCTTTTAAGGCATTCTCATCAGTGGAATCACAAATTATCACTTGGGTGAAGTCATCAACATATTTTTCTGCAATTTTAGCGTCTCGATCCACCCCCGTGACCGTATGCCCTAAATAAATCAGCTCCATGCTGGCCGCAATGCCAAAACGCCCCAAACCAATTACCGTAAAATGCGCCATATTGATTCCCTTTTGTTCGTATTTTTGAGAGTCTTTCGATAATTTAACGATCAGATAACAAGCGATAACCTAGGCCAGCTTCCGTTTTGATAACACGCTGATCATTGGCATTATCGTTGAATTTTTTCGCAGCTGACTGACTAAAATCCGCAAGTAATGCGAATCTTGGGTATGAGTCCCCCCCAAATGTTGGCCAATAAATCTTCTTGCATCACCAGTTTGTCTGGCGTTGTCATGAGCATGCGCAAAAAGGCAAATTCCTTCTTGGTTAACGCCAGGGGCACACCTTGAAACCACACTTGGTTGGTACTAATTTCTAGCTTAATATCTTTGGTTTCTAGAATGTCAGTAGGTAAGTGAGTATTAACTAAGTCCCGCAGTAACACTTTTACTCGGACAATCAATTCGCGAATGCCGAAGGGTTTGCTTAGGTAATCATTCGCACCCGCTTCAAGCAGACGAATCTTTTCATCTTCTTCATCGCGAGCGGTCAAAATGAGGATCGGCGTGTTGCTGGTGGCGCGTACAAGGTTGACCAAATCCATGCCGTCGCCATCTGGCAAGCCTAAATCCAATATCAATAAATGCGGTGAATCTTGTTGAATCACCTGTTTCGCCTCGGCGATGGATTGTGCACCAAGGTACGTAAACCCTTCTGCTACCAATGAGATTCGAATAAAGGTGTGGATTTGAGGCTCATCGTCGATCACCAGTATTTTATAAAGCATCATGAGACATTCCTCCTTTACCATGCGCTAATGTCTCATGGCACGCGGGCAAGCAAATACGAATCAGACAACCTTGCTCAACCGGAACGGATTGAATCGTACCTTGATGTGCGGCGATAATGCCTTTTGATACCGCCAAACCTAAGCCCGTCCCGCTGTCGTTTCGCTTGAAAGCGTCAACCGAATAAAACAGCTCAAAAATGCTATCAGACTGATCCGCTCGAATACCAATCCCTTGGTCTTGTACCTCAATACTAACCTGAGGAGGCTTATTATCTGTGTCTAACGACTTTACAGAAATGGTCACAGACTTGTCTGCTGGTGAGTATCTCAAAGCATTGTCGACAACATTAAAAATCGCTTGTTGAATAAGTGACGAACTCACTGAAACCAGTGGTAATTTATCCTCTGTGTGCAGATGTAAGCGGGATTGTTGCTGACTAAATCGCTCAACAACAAGGTGCATGATAGTCACCACTGACTGCGCGGATTGTTTTGGGAGCACCACACCGTGTTGCAATTTCGTAGCTTGCAGTAGGTTTTCTATGTACTGATGCAGTCGGTGGCTTTCACTGATGGCACTGTCGAACAGCTCAGCTTTTTCTTTCTCGGTGAGCTTATCCATGTATTCTTTTAATGTACTTAGGGTGCCAATAATGGTCGCTAACGGAGTGCGTAAGTCATGGGAAACGGACAATAAAATACTATTGCGCAATTGCTCTTGTTTTAAACGACTCTGTTGATCGCGGTACAGTTCGGCTAACTTACTGGTGACCGCTGCCACCAATAAAAACACCAGCACATTCACCATGTCGTTGCGATTAAACATCTCAAATGAATAACGGGGCGCCGTAAATAAGAAGTTAAAACATAAGGCTTCAAATAAAGCGATACCATACACCCAGCGGGGATGACATGATAACGCGACGACAACCACAGACAGCTGCAAAATCAATAAAATCGCAATATTCGATCCCAACCAAAGATCCAAACCATAGCTGATCAATAAAGCGCTACAGACCGCAAACATGGCGGCATAATGGGAAGAAATCGCTGGTCTTTTCATAGTCTCGCTTGTGATGGCCTTTTACCTAAGGAGAAGTACAAGCAAGACTGTAGCAAAGGGAGTTAAGATTGGCGCGTAAAAAAAGCGTAACTTTTTCACCTCATCACGGTATTTATTCGCTCAGCAGCCGTCCTAATTGAATGGCGGCTGCGATATTACGTGATGAGTTGATTACATTCGTTTCCGCCTGAAGTAAGACATTGTCTAAGCTATCGAGCGCCGGAATGATGGGAAAAATCGCCAACATGCCGTGGGCTAAAATAGCCTCAGCGTCTTTCCCTAAACTACCCGCTATACCAATGGTGGGAACCCTATTTGAGTTGGCTTGTTTCAGTACCCCCATTGGGGTTTTGCCAAACACGGTTTGACCATCTATTCGGCCTTCGCCAGTGATGACTAAATCGGCATTTTTCAGTTTGTCAGCCAGACCAACGGTTTCCATAACAATCTCAATGCCCGGTTTGAGGGTTGCATTAAGAAACACTTTTGCGCCCAAGCCCATGCCACCCGCCGCGCCAGCGCCAGGGTCGAGACGATGATCAGCAAACCCGCTTTGTACCAAGACATCCGCAAAATGCGCTAACGTCTTATCTAATAAAGTCACCATTTCAGGTGTCGCGCCTTTTTGTGGGCCAAAAATAGCGGAAGCGCCACGTTCACCACATAAAGGATTATCCACGTCACAAGCCACATCAAAATGACACTCTGCTAGAAGAGGGTGCACCAGACTCATATCAATATGGCTCAATTGCGCAAGCGCCATGCCGCCAAAGGGCAGTTCTTGACTATTATCGCCTTGAAATTGAATGCCCAATGCTTGTGCCAACCCCACACCTGCGTCATTGGTTGCACTGCCACCTAATCCCAAAACGATGTGTTTAATGCCTCGATCTAGAGCATCTTTGATCAATTCTCCGGTTCCGTAGCTGGTGGTGTAAAGTGGATCACGCTGATCTCGTGGCACCAAATGCAACCCCGAAGCGGACGCCATTTCAATCACCGCAGTGGTCGATGTTTGACCCTCTACCGAACCTAAAATACCGTATTGCACCATGACTCTATTGCCCAGCGGACCGGTCACTTCAAGGTCAACCAAATGACCTCGAGTCGCGTCAACCATGGATTGTACCGTCCCCTCGCCACCATCTGCCATCGGCACTTTTATATACTCCGCCTGAGGAAATACCTGACGAAAACCCACCTCAATCGCATTCGCTACTTCCAGCGCGGTTAAACTTTCTTTAAAGGAATCAGGGGCAATTACAATCTTCATAGTTAATCCTTGCTGCGGGTCAAACAGGTCTCGTTGATAGGACATAAAAGCCCATTATTAGGCTTTTATGTTGACAATCACTCGACCGCGTACCTTTCCATCAAGCAATTTATAGGCCGTTTCGACTACGTCTTGCAAAGCAATTTCTTCACAGATGTTGTCATAGTCTGTAGGTTGCAAAAGTTCGCTTAAGCGTTGCCACGCTTCAATGCGGTCTGCTAAAGGTCGCATGACGCTGTCGATACCGATTAACTTAACGCCTCGTAAAATAAATGGCGCAACGGAAGCAGGGAAGTCCATGCCTTGAGCTAAGCCACAAGCGGTTACCACACCGCCGTATTTTGTGCTTGCACAGGCGTTGGCGAGTGTGTGACTGCCGACACAATCGATGACCCCTGCCCAACGCTCTTTTTGTAAAGGTTTACCCGGCTCAGACAGTGTTTTTCTATCAACGATGTCGCTCGCGCCAAGACTTTTCAAATAATCGCTTTCTTCCATTCGTCCAGTGGAGGCAACCACGTGATAACCAAGACGATTTAATAGGCGAATGGCAAAACTACCAACACCACCGTTGGCGCCAGTCACTAAAATATCACCAGAATCTGGCGTAACACCTTGTTTTTCAAGCGCAAGTACGGATAACATTGCCGTATAACCCGCTGTACCTATTACCATAGATTGCTTAGCGTCTATACCTTTTGGAAGCGGGATAAGCCAGTCGCTTTTTAAACGAGCTTTTTCAGCCAATCCACCCCAATGTACTTCGCCCACACCAAAGCCATTCAGTACCACAAGATCACCCACCGAGAAGCGATTGGAATCACTTTGCAAAACCTTACCCACTAAGTCGATCCCTGGCACCATGGGGAAAGAACGCACCACAGGAGACTTACCAGTGATGGCTAAGCCGTCTTTATAATTTAAGGTGCTGTAATGCACTTCGATTAGCACATCGCCTTCCGGTAGCTGATCTTCTGATAAATCAACGATAGATACAGCGCTTTTTTTGTCTTCTTGCGTGATGAATAAACCTTTAAACATAAATTCTCCACTTTAGACCATTCGTCTAGTTAAATAGCTAAAAACCTAGGTTTTTCTGCCTGGTTTATTGCTAATGGGTTTTGCTTTGAATCGCTTGGATAAAAAACGTCATGAATAAGCTTAATGGCTGAGTGCTTTTTACTAGTCTTGCCCTATGAACAGCACCTTCCCAGCCCATCCAAAATGCTTGAGCGGTCTCTTCGATACTCGTTTGCAGAGTGATTTCACCGTGCTTTTGGCTTGCTAATAAGCAAACAGCAACACGATCTTGCCAGCTTTGGTAGGTCATTTGCAGCTGCTCACTGAATGCTTCAGGCAGCAGAGAAGACTCTTGCTCTAAGTTACCGACTAAACAACCTCGTTTAAACTCGTGGCGGACAATACCGTCTTGAGCATCTTGGACAAAGCGCTGCAAACGCTCTAGCGGAGAAAATGCCTCATCGAGCAAAAAACCGTCTAACTTAGCTTCGAAATAACGGCGATAGCGCTCTAAAACGGCCAAACCAAAGGCTTCTTTACTGGAGAAGTAATGATAAAAAGAGCCTTTTGGTACACCTATGGACTTTAGGATGGGGTCGATACCACTGCGGGTAAATCCAGACTCCGTCAGTATCAGCATACCGGCGCGTAATAAAGCCTCACGCGTATCCAAAGGGTCTACTGACGACTTTTTAGGTCGGCCACGACGAGGATTATTGGGCAAGTTGGCGGCGATATCTGGTTTATCAAGGACAGAAAGCAAGTGTTTATACCTAAGCAATAAAATACGATAGGTATAAATTTAGACCAATCGTCTATTTAATTCAAGCGCTTCATATTACGGCATCTTCTCTTAATTTGTCTTTTGTCGGCGGTGAACCAAAATAACGTTTATAGTCGCGACTAAACTGATGCACGCTTTTATAACCCACTTCTAAGGAAATCTGACTGACATTTAAATGACCTTGATTCAATAACATTTGCGCTTTCAAAAGGCGCAAACGCTTCAAGTACTGCAAAGGAGAAGATCCTGCGACATTTTTAAAGTGATGATGAAAACTGGAAACACTCATGTTGGCATCTTCAGCGAGTTGTTCAACACGTACCTCTTGATCCAACTGCTGATGTAATTGCTTGAGAGAGTTCACTATTAATGAAAAGCGCCCTTGATTTACCACTAAGGCCCGTAATGCAGCACCTTGTGGGCTTTGCAAGGCTTCAAAAATGACCTCTCTCACTCGACTTTGCCCCATGACTTTGGCGGTGTGAGGATCATGCAACGCTTTAATAAGACGAAACACGGATTCAAGCATGTCATCACTCATTGGGACAGATGACATGGGAAAATGAGTAACAGATGGCTTTAAAGCGTCTTCAGAAGAAACAGTCACCAACTCAGATAATACAACAGGGTCGATATCAATAGAGACACCCAAAAGCGGTTCTTGTTGACTGGCAAAGGTTTCGCATTCAAAAGGCAGAGGCAGGGTTTGAACCAAGTAGTGACCGGAATTGTAGTGGATTTCACGGTCGCCTAAATAGCCTATTTTTTGACCTTGAACAATGATAGTAAGTCCTGGCCGATAAATAAGAGGCATTCGAGGTAAAGATTTTGCGCACTTCATTAAACGAACATTGGCAATCAAGGTATCGCTGAAACCATCTTCGCTCACTAGAGATTTGATCAAATCTACTAAATTTCTATCGCTCACCTTTAATCCATCCATCTATTAAAATCAATGGGATTATTATGCATACAAGATTGTGTAGCAAAAGTTAAGTTTCATTTATTTGGAGAAATTGGCAAAACAATAACAAGAATGCACAACACCAAACAAAAAAGTTTGCTCTACACTAGTCGCAACATGTTTCATGTTCACAGACTGGAGTAAGCATTTATGAGTAAAGCAAAATCTTACGCGGCTCTATCCGCAACGACCCCATTAGCCCCTTTTTCTTTTGAGCGCCGCGCTCTTCGTGCAGACGATGTCAACATCGATATTCTGTATTGCGGTGTTTGTCATTCTGATATTCACGTAGCAGAAAGTGATTGGGGTCCTAGTAATTACCCAATCGTTCCTGGTCATGAAATTGTCGGTAAAGTCACCGAAGTTGGCAGTAAGGTCTCTAAATACAAAGTGGGTGACATTGTTGGTGTAGGCTGTATGGTCGATTCTTGCCAGCATTGTTCTCATTGCGCCGCAGATCTAGAGCAATATTGCGATAATGGCTTTGTTGGCACTTACGGTTTTAACGACCTAATTGATGGTACGTTAACCTATGGCGGTTATTCAGATCACATCGTAGTTCGCGAGAAGTTTGTCTTATCGATTCCCGAAACATTGGCGTTGAGTAAAGCAGCCCCCTTATTATGTGCAGGTATCACCACTTATTCTCCATTGCGTCATCATGGTGTGAAAGCAGGCGATAAAGTCGGCGTGTTAGGTATGGGCGGTCTAGGCCACATGGGCGTAAAATTCGCGAAAGCCTTTGGTGCAGAAGTGACTATTTTCACGCGCTCTCAAAGCAAAATAGCGGAAGCGAAAAAGCAAGGTGCTGATCATGTAATCGTTTCAACGGATGAGGCACAAATGCAAGCGGCCGCCATGACGTTTGATTACTTGCTCGATACGATTCCGGTTCAACATGATTTGAACCCTTATTTGAATTGCTTAAAAGTCGATGGAACCCATATTTTAGTCGGACTGATCGAACCGATGGAACCCGCGGTTCATGCCGCTAACTTGGTCATGAAACGTCGTATTCTTACAGGTTCACTGATAGGGGGTATTGCAGAGACACAAGAAATGTTGGATTTCTGTGCACAACATAGCATTGAGTGTGATGCTGAGATGATCGACATTCAAGACATTAACCATGCTTATCAGCGCATGAAGAAAGGTGATGTGAAATACCGTTTTATCATTGATATGAAAAGTCTAAAAAACGACGAGTAAATAAAACCGTAAACCGCCTGTAATCGACACAGCGCCAGTGATGCAACCTACTGCATCACTGGCGCTTTTTTTGCCTGTGCAAAAGCTATTTGTTAGGGAAATAGGAGGGTAAAAAGATATACAAAAACAGATTTTTATCCATATTGAGACGCTGAGGATAAAGTTACTCACAAAAAACAGACTTTTTTAGGCTTAATTTTTTATACACAAGCGAAAATTTATCCCTGTCAAGACATTGACAGAGAAATTATACACATTCTTTATTGTCTTGAAATGTGGAGTTTTCAATTTTTTTATTTTTTTACCTGTGGACTGTTTTTTAGTAAAAACCCCCTTGTAACCGTGTTTTTTAAAAAAATATTCATTAAAAACATATAGATAGGTTTTCAAAAAGTGTATTTTTTTGCTGTTGATAAGTCTGGTGATAGGTGGATAAGAAGTTTTGCACAGTTTTTAACAACGACGAACAAAAAAAGACCCCCTGTATAAGTATCTAGTTTATACACAGGATAAGGTTATCCACATCACAGGAAAGGAAGCCCTGTCTTAACAAGATGTTATCTATGTAAGTTATTAACATATATAGCTTAAATGTATTTATGCACAGATTTTAGCTTCTTACATAAACATAACAAACATAAAAAGACATATATACTTAATTAACTTATTAATATTGATGACCGGGGGTTGTGTTCGGATGTCTCTTTCTTTTTAAAAAATTGCCGATATACTAGGCCACCTTATCGAATCTGTTCGTTTTTTATTCATTTCTTATTAAGTAATACCGAGGTTCCCGTGGATTTCCCAAGTTGTTTCGATGTAATTGTGGTTGGTGGCGGACATGCTGGCACAGAAGCCGCTTTAGCTGCTGCCCGGATGGGTGTAAAAACACTTTTACTGTCCCACAACATTGAAACGTTAGGACAAATGTCTTGTAACCCTGCTATAGGTGGTATTGGAAAATCCCATTTAGTTAAGGAAATTGATGCATTAGATGGTGCAATGGCGTTAGCAACAGATAAAGCAGGTATTCAGTTCCGTACTTTAAATTCACGTAAGGGACCTGCTGTTCGTGCGACTCGTGCACAGGCTGACCGTATATTATATAAAGCCGCTATTCGCCATAAATTAGAAAATCAGCCAAATTTGTGGCTTTTTCAACAGTCTGTAGAAGATCTTATTGTTGAAAATGGTGCTGCTCGTGGCGTCATAACACAAACAGGAATTCGCTTTAATAGTAAAACGGTGGTATTGACCGCAGGCACTTTTCTAGGTGGTGTTATCCACATTGGTTTACAAAATCACTCTGGTGGTCGTGCTGGTGATCCGCCGTCTATTGGCCTAGCACAAAAACTACGCGCCTTGCCATTTCGGGTTGATCGCTTAAAAACAGGTACTCCTCCTAGAATCGACGCACGATCCGTTGATTTTTCACTGATGCAAGCGCAGCCTGGTGATGATATTGATCCAGTAATGTCTTACATGGGGAACCGCGCAATGCACCCTCGCCAAATTGAGTGTTTTATCACTCATACTAACGAGCGTACACATGACATTATCCGTGCAGGAATGGATAGATCTCCTATGTATACTGGTGTGATCGAAGGCGTTGGTCCACGTTATTGTCCTTCTATTGAAGACAAAATCGTGCGCTTTGCTGATAAGAATTCACATCAGATTTTCATTGAACCAGAAGGCTTAACGACACACGAATTGTATCCAAATGGTATTTCGACTTCTTTACCATTTGATGTGCAGATTGAGCTAGTGCGTTCGATGAAAGGCATGGAAAATGCCCATATCATTCGTCCTGGTTATGCCATTGAATACGATTACTTCAATCCGCAAGATTTGAAATATTCCTTGGAAACCAAACATATGCCTGGTTTGTTCTTTGCAGGACAAATCAATGGTACAACTGGTTACGAAGAAGCGGGCGCACAAGGTCTACTGGCAGGTTTGAACGCAGCGTTGTTAGCACAAGATAAAGAGGCTTGGACACCACGTCGCGATGAAGCGTATCTAGGTGTTTTGGTTGATGATCTGATCAGTATGGGGACAAAAGAACCCTACCGTATGTTTACTAGCCGTGCGGAATATCGCTTGATTTTACGCGAAGATAACGCTGACATGCGTTTGACAGAAAAAGGTCGTGAACTTGGTTTAGTGTCTGATGAACGTTGGGCTGCTTTTTGCAAAAAACGCGAAGCCATTGAATTAGAAACACAGCGTCTTAAATCTAGCTGGATTGTGCCGAATACACCTGAAGCGGAGAGCATTAATCCTAAATTAGAAACGCCAATTACCCATGAATACAGCTTGCTGGACTTACTTAAACGTCCAAATATCGTGTATTCCGATGTGGCAAATCTAAAAAATGCTCTTGATGAGCCTGTCGACGAGCAAGTTTCTGAACAGGTACAGATAGCCGTTAAGTACGCGGGTTACATTAGTCGTCAAGCTGAAGATATTGAGCGTTTACGTCGTCAAGAAAATACCGCATTACCTGAGGATTTGGATTATTCGAAGATGGAAGGCTTATCGAATGAGATTAAGCAAAAGCTAACACAGCTTCGTCCTGCGACGCTTGCAGCCGCTTCTCGAATTCAAGGTGTAACGCCCGCGGCAGTATCCTTACTATTAATTCACTTGAAAAAACGTGCCATTGCACGAAAAAGTGCCTAGAATCATCAGCCGATAATCCCTAATTGCTATCTTTATAGAAATGGATCGACTGTGACACACTTTGACACCATTCAAAAAGGCGCCCAACAAATGGGCGCTGTTCTATCTGATGAAACAATTCAGACGCTTGTAAAATACCTAGCCATGTTAGAAAAGTGGAACAAGGCTTATAACTTGACTGCTATCCGTGATGTCGAACAGATGATCTCTTTGCATCTGCTCGACAGCTTAACCACGTTACCCTTTATAACCGGAACCAATATTATCGATGTTGGCACGGGACCTGGCTTACCTGGTATGGTGCTTGCAATTTGTTACCCTGAAAAACAATTTACCTTATTAGACAGCAACGGTAAGAAAACGCGCTTTTTAACGCAGGTGAAAATGGAGCTAGGGGTTCATAATGTCACCGTGGCAAATGAACGAGTTGAAAAACATCCGCATCAGGGTGAATACGATCACGTGATTTCTCGAGCGTTTGCCTCGTTACAGGATATGATTAAGTGGACGTTACCTCTTCCTAAGGACACTGGTAACTTTTTAGCCATGAAAGGGGTTTACCCTAGTGAAGAAATCGCGGCACTACCAAAAGAGGTTGATCTAGTCTCCGTTGAACCTCTTAACGTGCCACATGTTCAGGCGGAGCGTCACATGGTAGTGATGACGCGTAAAGGATAAAACATGGCAAGAATCATCGCAGTTACCAATCAAAAAGGTGGTGTCGGCAAAACCACGACTTGTGTTAATTTGGCGGCATCTCTTGCGGCGATGAAACGTCGAGTGCTTTTAATAGACTTAGATCCGCAAGGGAACGCAACAACCGGTAGTGGTTTTACTAAAGAAGAACTGGATACTAGTGTTTACGATGTATTGATTGGTTCTCATGGCGTAAAAGAAGTCATGAAAAAAAGTATGCCAGGTGAATATTGGGTATTACCCGCTAACGCGGATTTGACTGGGGCTGAGGTTGTTCTACTCGATTTGCCTAGCAAAGAAACACGTTTGCGTGCTGGCTTATACGAAGTCGACAACGACTTTGATTATATCTTGCTGGATTGTCCTCCTGCCTTAAATATGCTGACGGTAAATGCTTTGGCCGCTTCCCAAGGGGTATTGATTCCGGTGCAATGTGAGTATTATGCCCTAGAAGGATTGACCGCTTTATTGCAGACCATTAATCGAATCACCCAAGCATTAAACCCTTCACTAGAGGTCGAAGGAATTCTTCGAACCATGTATGATCCTCGTCCTAGTCTGACACATGATGTGTCTAGCCAACTTCATAAGCATTTTGGAGATAAGGTTTACGATACGGTCATTCCTAGAAATATTCGTTTAGCGGAATCTCCGAGTTATGGTTTGCCTGTTTTACATTATGAAAAACAATCTCGTGGTGCCATTGCTTACCTAGCTTTAGCGGGTGAGTTTATTCGAAAATCGGTAGCGTAATTACGATTTTATAAGTGTGCTTTAATAGCAATTAGGGTTAATGAAATGACGATGAAAAAAAGAGGTCTAGGTCGTGGCTTAGATGCATTATTAGCACCACAAACGACGGCAATTAAAGAGTCTGACAGTGATGTAAATAATGAACAAATAAAAGGCCTAACATATCTACCTATCGATTGGCTTTCGAAAGGTAAATTTCAACCTCGTCGTGACATGAACCCTACACACTTAGAAGACTTAGCGGCGTCTATTCGAAATCAAGGCATAATGCAGCCTATTGTTGTGCGACCAAGTGGCCACAATCAATATGAAATTATTGCCGGTGAGCGTCGTTGGCGTGCCGCTAAATTAGCAGATTTAACACAAGTTCCCGTCATCGTTCGTCATGTTGAAGACGCCGATGCGGTGGTACTGGCGTTGATTGAAAATATTCAACGAGAAGATTTAAATCCTGTAGAAGAAGCGTTGGCTCTACAGCGTTTGGTTGAGGATTTTCACCTTACTCAACAAGAAGTTGCAGATACCGTTGGTAAATCTCGTTCAACTGTAGCGAATCTATTACGTTTGTTAGGGTTGACGCCTGAAGTTCGTCGTTTGTTAGAACATGGTGATATTGAAATGGGCCATGCGCGAGCTTTATTACCTTTAGAGCATGACAAACAAATTCAAGCGGCGTCACAAGTTGTCACTAAATCCTTGTCTGTCCGTGAGACAGAAAGATTGGTGAAAAACTTCCAAGTTATTGAAAAAAATGAAGATAGCAAACCTATCCTGCCAGATTTAAGTGCAGAAGCAGAACGCATTAGTCAAAAAATTAATGCAGCGGTAAAAATACAGCCTTCAGCCAAAGGAAAAGGCAAGTTGGTCATTGAGTACCGTAACCCTGAACACCTAGAACTCTTGATCAGCGAACTGCTTAAAGGGAAATGAAGCAATTCGTGACAAATGCTTTTTTCTATCTAGACAAGATGATTAGAAAGTGATCTTGATAATCAGTTTAAGTTGAACACGGCAGCTATTACCCATATAATGCCTCGAATTTTGTAAATCATCACATTGATTGCACTTTTATAGTGCGCAAAGAGAGTTAGGCAATGGAGACAAAAAAGCCACTAAGCGCGAGTGCAATTATTAGCGCTAAAAAGAAGGCTGTATTTCGTTTCCTTTTATTGCAATTATTACTGACTTTTTTAATTTCTTTGGGAATTTTTTACATTGCAGGCTGTCTGTATGGGTACTCATTTATTTTGGGAGCCTTAACCAGCATATTGCCTAGCGTATATATGGCTTGGCGAGTTTTTGGTTACAAAGGAACTCGTCCTGCAAAAGATGTCGTTAGATCATTCTATCGAGGAGAAGCCGGTAAAATAGCGATGACAGCAATATTACTGTCGTTGGTTTTTCTTCTGATAAAACCATTGGCTGCAGGAGCTTTCTTTGCAGGTTTTGGTTTGGCAATTTTGAGTCACTGGCTCAGTCCTATTGTACTAAAGCATTGATTAGTACGAAGGAAATAAGGTTTTAATCATTGAAAGAGCGTGGATATAAATATGGCAAGTGAAAATCCAACAGCTTCTGAATATATACAGCATCACCTTCAGAATTTGACCTTTGGTCAACATCCTGATGGCAGTTGGGGCATTGCTCACGGTGCTAAAGAAGCGGCAGATATGGGGTTCTGGGCGATTCATCTTGATACGATGGGCTTTTCCATCGCATTAGGTATTCTGTTTTTATGGTTATTCCGTAGAGCAGCGAAAAAGGTGTCTGCAGACACGCCGTCTGGATTACAAAACTTTGTTGAGTTGATGGTTGAGTTCGTTGACGGTAGTGTTAAAGAAACCTTCCATGGCAAAAGTAAAGTTATTGCTCCATTAGCACTCACTATTTTTGTCTGGGTATTCTTAATGAATACGATGGACTTAGTACCAGTTGATTTCTTACCAACTATCGCCGGACTACTGGGTATTCCATACTTTAAAGTGGTTCCAACAACAGACTTAAATGCTACTTTAGGCATGTCTTTATCTGTGTTTATTTTGATTGTGTATTACAGCATCAAAGTAAAAGGTATTGGTGGCTTTGTTGGTGAATTAACGTTACAGCCTTTTGGTAAATGGATGATCCCTTTCAACTTATTGCTTGAAGGTGTTGGTCTGCTTGCGAAACCTGTGTCATTGGCATTACGACTATTTGGTAACTTGTATGCTGGTGAATTGATCTTTATTTTGATTGCTATTTTGCCTTGGGGTCTACAATGGGGCTCTGTCTGTGCCATGGGCAATATTCCATATTTTGGTCATCGTGCTTCAAGCTTTCATCTTTATGATGTTGACTATCGTCTACTTGAGTATGGCGCACGAAGATCACTAAGTGTGTGTTCTTTAAAGTAATATTATTTAAACCTTATCTAAAACTGTGAAAATGTAGGAGTTAAAATGGAAACTGTAGTTGGTCTTACTGCGATTGCTGTAGCCCTTCTAATCGGTCTAGGTGCCCTAGGTACTGCGATTGGTTTTGGTATTTTGGGTGGAAAATTCTTGGAAGGCGCTGCGCGTCAACCAGAAATGGTTCCAATGCTGCAAGTTAAAATGTTCATCGTAGCGGGTCTTCTTGACGCCGTAACTATGATCGGTGTAGGTATCGCATTGTTCTTCACTTTTGCGAATCCTTTTGTTGCTCAGGTCGCTGGTTAATTTTCTGTAATGTTACAGAAACGATTTTTAAACGACTTAGAGCGAGGGTATTAGCGTGAATTTGAATCTCACACTTATAGGCCAAGCTATCTCGTTTGCGATTTTTGTCTGGTTCTGCATGAAGTACGTGTGGCCACCAGTGATTGCTGCGCTCGAAGAGCGTAGCAAAAAAATAGCGGACGGTTTAGAAGCAGCGAACCGCGCTTCACGTGATCTAGAGTTGGCACAAGAACAAGCCGCTCAAATATTACGTGAAAGCAAAGACAACGCGGCCGAGATTATTGAACAAGCCAACAAACGTGCGAACCAAATGATCGACGAGGCGAAAGAGCAGGTAATTGCTGATGGCAAACGTCTGCGCGAAGCAGCTCAAGCAGAAATAGAGCAAGATGTTATGCGTGCTAAAGAAGCATTGCGTGCACAAGTCTCTGTTTTGGCTTTTGCTGGTGCCGAGAAAATTTTGGGCGCCACCATTGACGAAAAAGCACATAGCGAGATCGTTGAACAGCTCGCCAAAGAGCTTTAAGCGAGGGTCTAATGGCTGAATTAAAAACAGTCGCGCGACCGTACGCTAAAGCGGTTTTTGAAGTAGCTAGAGAGCAGGGTTATATTGCTGAGTGGGCCGATATGTTAAACATATTGGCTGCTGTTACAGTAGAACCCAAGCTTAAAAAAGCACTTGGAAATCCCGCTTTTAGTGCGGAAGAGAAGGCAAACGCTCTAGCGGACGTTTGTGCAGAAGTAGCTACAGAGCAAGGCAAAGCATTTTTGTTAGCACTTGCAGTGAATAAGCGTTTATCGCTTCTTCCTATGATTTCTGAGCTATTTTTACAGTTCAAACTGAATTTCGAAAAAGCTGTAAATGTTGAATTTACATCAGCTTTCGAGTTAACAGCTGAACAAACACAAACATTAGCCGCTTCATTGGCGAAAAAGTTAGATCGTAAGGTCAACTTAACCAGTGAAACAGACGCGAGCCTAATTGGTGGCGTGGTTATCCGTACCGGTGACTTAATCATCGACGGTTCAGTACGCGGAAAATTAGCGAAACTGGCCGAGGCGATAAACTCCTAGCGTTTCGTTAAATCGAAACCAGGGTTGAGGAATTTAGCATGCAGCAACTGAATCCATCTGAGATCAGCGAGATTATCAAGAAGCGCATCGAGAACCTCGATGTAACTTCTGATGCCCAGAATGAGGGCACAATTGTCAGTGTGGCAGACGGTATCGTTCTGATTCACGGTCTGGCAGATGTTATGTACGGGGAGATGATTGAATTCCCTGGTGGTGTTTACGGTATTGCTTTGAACCTAGAGCGTGATTCTGTAGGTGCGGTAGTACTAGGTAAATACCAAGATCTTGTAGAAGGTCAAAAAGTAAAATGTACAGGTCGTATATTGGAAGTTCCAATTGGTCCTGAATTGCTTGGTCGTGTTGTTGACGCATTGGGTAACCCAATTGACGGCAAAGGCGCAATCGATGCAAAACTTACTGATAAAGTTGAAAAAGTGGCGCCGGGCGTAATCGCTCGTCAGTCAGTTGATCAGCCAATTCAAACTGGTTACAAGGCAATTGATGCCATGGTACCAGTAGGCCGTGGTCAGCGTGAGTTGATCATCGGTGACCGTCAGGTTGGTAAAACAGCTTTAGCAATCGACACTATCATTGCTCAGAAAAACTCTGGCATTAAATGTGTGTACGTTGCGATCGGTCAGAAACAATCTACCATTGCTAACGTCGTGCGTAAGCTAGAAGAAGCGGGCGCTATGGCTTACACCACTGTGGTTGCTGCAGGTGCGTCTGATCCTGCTGCTATGCTGTACCTAGCACCATACACTGGCTGTACTATGGGTGAATACTTCCGTGACCGCGGTGAAGACGCATTGATCATATACGATGATTTGACCAAGCAAGCTTGGGCATACCGTCAGATCTCTTTGCTACTTCGTCGTCCACCAGGTCGTGAAGCGTACCCTGGTGATGTTTTCTACCTTCACTCTCGTCTTCTTGAGCGCGCGTCTCGTGTAAACGTTGACTACGTAGAGAACTTTACCAATGGTGAAGTGAAAGGTAAAACAGGTTCTTTGACAGCATTGCCAATCATCGAGACACAAGGTGGTGACGTATCGGCTTTCGTACCGACAAACGTTATCTCTATTACCGATGGTCAGATCTTCTTAGAAACGAGCTTGTTTAATGCGGGTATCCGTCCAGCGATGAACGCCGGTATTTCGGTTTCTCGTGTTGGTGGTGCAGCACAAACTAAGATCGTTAAAAAGCTTGGCGGTGGTATTCGTCTTGCCTTGGCTCAGTATCGTGAATTGGCGGCATTCGCGCAGTTTGCATCTGACCTAGACGAAGCAACTCGTAAGCAGCTAGAGCATGGTAAACAGGTTACTGAACTGATGAAACAAAAGCAGTTCTCTCCTATGCCTGTAGCTGATATGGGTGTGGTTCTTTACGCTGCTAATGATGGCTTCCTTGAAGATGTTGAAACAAGCAAAATTGGTAGTTTTGAAACGGCTTTGTTGAGCTATATGAACAGTGAACACACTGATCTTATGGCTGACATTAACAAAACTGGCAATTTTAACGGCGAGATTGAAGCGACATTTAAAGCGGCAATCGAGAAGTTTAAAGCGACGCAAACTTGGTAATGATTTTGGTGGCAAGCTAGTTTAGCCTGTCACCATTTTCTTGCAGTTTGTGAAATAACATTCTCACAAGGGCAGTTCTATTATGGCAGTCGGAAAAGAGATACGCACTCAGATTTCGAGCATAAACAATACGCGTAAAATTACTCGTGCTATGGAAAAAGTAGCCGCAAGTAAAACGCGTAAAGCTCAGGATCGTATGGCCGCTTCTCGTCCGTATGCGGAACGAATTCGCCAAGTAGTTGGTCATTTGGCCAACGCGAATCCTGAGTATAAACACCGTTACCTTACCGAGCGTGAGGCGAAGCGTGTTGGTTATATCGTAATCTCTTCTGACCGTGGTTTATGTGGTGGTTTGAACGTTAACGTGTTCAAAGCCGCTATTAAGAACATGAAACAGTTTGCTGATTCTGGTGTTGAAATCGACATCTGTGCAATTGGCTCTAAAGCCGTTTCATTCTTTCGTAACTACGGCGGAAATGTAACAGCAGCCTTCACCGGTTTAGGTGATGCACCTAAAGCTGACGACTTAGTCGGAAGTGTTAAGGTGATGCTAGACGCATTTGATGAAGGTCGCATTGATCGTCTTTATGTGGTTTCAAATGAGTTCGTGAATACCATGACTCAGAAGCCGACGGTTGAGCAACTTTTGCCATTAAAGGCGGAAGAGAATACAGAGTTAAAGCACCACTGGGATTATATCTACGAGCCAGATGCCGTTGAAATTCTTGACGAATTATTGGTTCGCTATATTGAATCTCAAGTATATCAGTCTGTGGTTGAGAACATTGCATGTGAGCAAGCAGCGCGTATGCTGGCAATGAAAAATGCAACCGACAACGCAGGCGATATCATTGATGAATTACGGTTGGTGTACAACAAGGCTCGTCAAGCGGCGATTACTCAGGAAATTTCTGAGATAGTCAGCGGCGCGGCAGCGGTTTAAGGTATTTAGGTATTTAAGAGGATCCGAACATGAGTAGCGGACAAATCGTACAGATTATCGGTGCGGTTATCGACGTGGAATTCCCACGTGATAGCGTGCCAAAAGTTTATGATGCCCTGACTATCGAGGGTAAAGAGTTGGTGTTGGAAGTACAACAGCAACTAGGTGACGGTATTGTTCGTACCATCGCCATGGGTTCCACTGACGGAATGAGACGTGGTTTGGTGGTTGAAAACACTAACAAACCTGTTTCTGTCCCTGTTGGTACGAAGACACTAGGACGTATTATGGACGTTCTAGGTAACCCAATTGATGAAAAAGGCCCTATCGGCGAAGAAGAGCGTTGGTCAATTCACCGTGCTGCTCCTTCTTATGCTGAGCAGTCTTCTAGTAACGAATTGCTAGAAACTGGCATCAAGGTTATCGACCTTGTTTGTCCTTTCGCGAAAGGTGGTAAAGTTGGTCTGTTTGGTGGTGCCGGTGTAGGTAAAACCGTAAACATGATGGAGCTTATCCGTAACATCGCGATCGAGCACAGCGGTTACTCTGTATTCGCTGGTGTTGGTGAGCGTACTCGTGAAGGTAACGACTTCTACCATGAGATGACTGACTCGAACGTAATCGACAAGGTATCTCTTGTATACGGTCAAATGAACGAGCCACCAGGTAACCGTCTACGTGTTGCTTTGACTGGTTTGACTATGGCTGAGAAGTTCCGTGACGAAGGTCGTGACGTACTTTTCTTCGTAGATAACATCTACCGTTACACACTTGCGGGTACGGAAGTATCTGCATTGCTAGGTCGTATGCCATCTGCGGTAGGTTACCAGCCTACACTTGCTGAAGAGATGGGTGTTCTTCAAGAACGTATCACCTCTACTAAGACGGGTTCTATCACGTCTGTTCAAGCGGTATACGTACCTGCGGATGACTTGACAGATCCATCTCCAGCAACAACGTTCTCTCACTTGGACGCAACCGTTGTATTGTCTCGTGACATCGCCTCTTTGGGTATCTACCCAGCGATCGATCCACTTGATTCTACTTCACGTCAGCTTGACCCATTGGTTATCGGTCAAGAGCATTACGACGTAGCACGTGGCGTTCAAATGGTATTGCAACGTTATAAAGAATTGAAAGACATCATCGCAATTTTGGGTATGGACGAGTTATCTGAAGAAGATAAACAAACGGTTAACCGTTCTCGTAAAATCCAGCGTTTCTTGTCTCAGCCTTTCTTCGTAGCAGAAGTATTCACTGGCTCTCCAGGTAAGTATGTTTCTTTGAAAGACACGATTCGTGGCTTTAAAGGCATTTTGGATGGTGAGTTCGATGATCTTCCTGAGCAAGCGTTCTATATGATTGGTAGTATCGACGAAGCGGTCGAGAAAGCTAAGAAACTTTAACCATCACACGCAGCAAAAGCGTCATTAGACGCTTTTGCTAAGTATGACTAAGAGAGGCAACTTATGGCTATCACAGTACACTGCGATATCGTAAGCGCTGAACAAGAGATTTTTTCCGGTACGGTGCAATCTCTTGTGGCTGCAGGCAGCTATGGTGATTTGGGTATTATGCCTGGTCATGCGCCATTGTTGACGACGCTGCAACCAGGTCCTGTTCGTGTGGTTAAAGAAAATGGTGATGAAGAGTTTATCTTCGTATCGGGTGGCTTCTTAGAAGTTCAGCCACACCGTGTTACCGTTTTGGCTAATACAGCCACTCGTGCAAAAGATCTGGACGAAGAAGCGGCACTAAAAGCGCAAGAACATGCGAAAGAGCTTTTGGCTAACCAAAAACCTGATGTCGATTACACTCGTGCGACAGCGGAATTAGTGGAAGCTATGGCTCGTTTGCGTACTATTCAACAGTTTCGCAGTCATCAATAGGCGGGATTGTTTTGAACAGTCAAAAAAGCAGCCTGATGGCTGCTTTTTTATTGTCTGCTATTTATTTGGGGATGTTCTTGAAGGGTAAAGCTGCTTCTTTAAAGCATCTTCCATAGTGTATCGAAGATAATTTGTTGTGCTTTGGCAATGTCTTTTGATTCCAATACCACGGCAGAAGGGAAGTTGTTACTCGCCAAAGAAATAATCGCGCATTTGGGCGGATAGATAGCGATATAGCTGGCATCCACCGAGCCTTCTGTTTTGATCCATTTACGTTCTGATAATTGCGCTTCTTCACCCCCTTCACCCAGAGCGATTACTTTTACATTAATGCCCAGTTTTACCCGTTGTTTGGTGTAGTTGGGGAAAGGGCGGTACAAAAAGGGACGGATCGGTTTAGACGAAAACACGCAATATTCTTTGTGGTCTTGTTGTGATACGACGTTTAAAATATCGCGTAATACCCATTCTATACCATCGTCTCCCTCATAATACCGCACATGGGTTTGATGATAGTCTGGTTGCTGTTGATGTAAGTTTGGGATGATTGTGCTCTTGAGGTTCTCTATGGTTTTATTGAGTCGGTTGCGTTTTTCTTCCGCTAGATTCAATAGAATGTCTGGATTTTCAGCAGTAAAAAAACGGCGCTTCCCTTTCGGGAAATAGCTGACAATACCTTTTGTTTGTAATTGCTTGAGAGACTCGTAGGCCGTACCGCGATTGATGCCACTGTGTTCGGCAATGTCTCGTATGGAAGACGGACCGAGTTTTAACAAGGTTTGATAAAGTTGTGTTTCTTTTGGTGTTAAACCAAGCATTTCAAAAGCTTGCTGAATCATAGGACTCTAGTACCTGATTATAATTTGTAGCGTTTTTAATGATTTAAAAGAATACACGTATTGATAGAAAAAGCGCAGGGCGATTTTTCTGCGAGGAGAAAAAAGTGACAAATGATCAACGATTTGGTGGCATTCGCCGCTTATATGGTGATGCAGCGTATGAGTTTTTTACTCAAGCTCACGTGTGTGTCATTGGTATTGGTGGCGTTGGCTCTTGGGCGGCTGAAGCCTTAGCCCGTTCTGGTATTGGTCGCATTACCTTGATCGATATGGATGATGTTTGTATTACCAATACCAACCGTCAAATTCATGCGCTAGACGGTAACATTGGCGAATCGAAAGTCGATGTCATGGCCGAGCGTATCAAGTTGATTAACCCCGATTGCCTAGTAACCCGCATTGAAGACTTTATTACCCCTGAGAACATCTCTGAGCTGCTCTCTACGCCCTTTGATTACATTATCGACTGCATAGACAGTATCAAGCCTAAAGCGGCTTTGATGGCATGGAGTAAGAGCAACAAGCGCAAAGTGATTACTGTCGGTGGCGCGGGTGGTCAAATAGACCCGACGAAAATCTTAATCGGTGATCTTTCAAAAACGGAAAAAGACCCGCTCGCGGCAAAACTACGCAACTTTTTAAGACGCCATTACAACTTCACTCGCAATCCCAAACGCCGCTTCGACATCGAATGTGTGTATTCCACCGAGCAATTGCGCTACCCGCAAGGTGACGGCACCGTATCTCACCAGCGTTTAAAAGGCGATACAGAAACCAAAATGAACTGCGATACTGGCTTTGGTGCGAGCACCGCCGTAACCGCTTCCTTCGCGTTTGTGGCGGTGTCGAGAGTGTTGGAAAAACTGGCGCAGAAGGCGAATTAAGACATGATACCTACGACCATGACGTTCTTTGAACGCTTCGAAGCCGATATTCTATCGGGCAAAAAGACCATTACTTTACGTGATGAAGTGGAAAAGCATTATGTGCCGGATTCTGTTGTCACCGTATCTACCTTTGAAGACGGTCGTAAATTTTGTCGATTAAAAATAGTGTCTGTCGAGCCGGTCTTGTTTGATGCATTGACGGATTACCATGCCGCACAAGAAAACATGACCTTGGATGAATTAAGGGCCGTGATTCAAGACATTTACCCAGGGATTCAGCAGCTGTATTTGATCTCTTATCAGCGGGTTGATGCATGACAGACAAACAGATTCTGCTCATCTATGACAAGGAATGTCCCGCCTGCCATTTTTATTGTCAAATAGTTCGTATACGGCAAAGCGTCGGAGAGTTAGTACTCATTGATGCTCGCGACAATCCAGAGGTTATGGTAGAAGTGAATGCGAAAGGCTTAGACATAGATCAAGGCATGGTGTTGAAAATGGATGGACAGCTCTACTATGGTGCAGACGCTATCCAGCTTTTAGCTTTGCTGAGTAGCCGATCTGGCGTGTTTAACCGCTTGAATTATTGGCTGTTTCGTTCCAAAAAAATCGCCGCTATTTTGTATCCTATATTAAGGTCTTGCCGTAATCTGTTATTGAAAGTATTAGGCAAAACTAAGATTAATAACTTAAAGCAAGAAGATAACGATAGGTTCTAACGAGCATGTCGTTATATTTCAATAGAAGGTTATTAAAGGTTATCTTGAAATAAATCAGCAATTTTTTACAAGAATTTTTTACCCGAATGGTTAGCGTTAGACAGAGTTGACGTTTACTTGGAGGCCCGGATGCACGCAAACGAATATTGCCACGTTTCAACTAGCCAAATCTTGGGCGGTGTGGAAATGATTGAAGCACAGTTTACCGATACCGTATTTGGTAAACATGCTCACGATGGCTTTGTTATCTCGGTGGTCGATGCGGGAGTGATGCATTTTAGCCATCGTGGCGCGAGCCATAATGCCTTGCCGGGACAGTTATCGATTGTTGCTCCTGATGAATTGCACACCGGATCTAAGGGAAGAGGGGAAGGTTGGCGTTATCGTGCTTTGTATCCATCCAAGGAGCGTATGATGGCTTTAAACCAGTCTTTGTTTGGGGTTGAGTATGTCCCCCATTTTCGACAAAGTGTGATCAGCGACGCGCGCTTAAGCCAGCAGATGCGGATGCTACTTAAGAAGCTCTCTCATGGCGCGGAAGCCTTGGATATTGAGGTGCATTGGGAAATGCTGTTGGTGAACTTACTATTACAGGAAAGCCAACGAACGTCGACACGCCATTTTAATAAAGCACAATCTAATATTGAGTCAGTACGTGATTTACTGTCAGACTGCTATCAGCAGAAACTTTCCCTTGAAGTCATTGCGCAACAGGCTGGTATCAACAAGTTTCACCTCATTAAAGAATTTAAGCGTTGTTATCAGTTAACCCCTCATCAATATCAAATCCAACAACGCTTGAATCATGCTCGAGCTCAACTAAAGCGCGGTTTTAGTTCTGTTGATATTGCGCTCAATTGTGGTTTTCATGATCAAAGCCATTTCACCAAAGCGTTTTTTAGCGCGATGGGGATCACGCCAACGGCCTATCAAAAGCAATTTTTTACAAGATAAAAGCTAACTGGCTGATTAAAGTGATGGCCTCAATCGTGAGGAGCAAAGTCATGGAAAATCAACTAGCGTTTTTGGCCATTTGCCTAGCATCGGCATTATCACCAGGACCTGGTGGTTTGGCTGTTGTAAGTAACAGCATTAACCAGAGTTTACGGGGTACTTTACCGGTGATTTTTGGCATTGCTACAGGGTTAATATTCGCTTCTGTGTTAGCGAATACTTGGTTGTTAGCCATGATTCATTCTAATGAACACGCTTTTCAAATTATGACGTGGTTGTGTAGTGGCTATATCGCTTATTTGGGCTGCAAGGCGTTGTATTATGCTAACAGTGAGGTGACTATCGCCACGCAAGGATACAGTTTTAAAAATGGTGTATTGATCTCGCTATTAAATCCAAAAACATTGGTCTTTTTTGGCGCTTTATTTCCATTATTCGTTCCGTCAAACGAACATTTTGTGGTCTATTCAGTATTATTAACGCTAGAGTTGGTCGTGATCACTTTGATTATCCATATACTTATTTCTTCAGCGATAGATAAGGTATCTCACTGTTTAAAGCATCATATAGTACTGATTAATCGTATTACAGGGTTGTTGTTTATCGGTTTGGGCATAGCAGGTTTTATTGTTTAGGTGCCTGTATTTTTTCCAAAATCGCCAATATGCCATTGGCTCTAGAGCTGGTTAAGTAGCTTGATAGATTAAGTTCGGCTAGCTCTGCTTTTAGATCCATTTGTTGGATGTCTGTGAGAGCTTTCCCTTCGACCAAGCTCAATATGGCGACTAATACCCCGCGCATGAGTTTGGCGTCGCTGTCGGCTTCAAAGTGGCGTATGCCATGGCTTTCTTCAATGATGAGCCAAACTGCGCTTTCGCAGCCTTTTATTTTGTTTACTTCCGTTTTATCTTCAGCAGTCAGTCTTGGAAGTGTTTTGCTCAACGTCACCAAGGTTTTGAAGGTGTCTTCCTTGCTTCGGCACGCCTGTAGTTGGGTTTTGAGGTGTATGGCGTCTGTCATCACGGGTTACTCATCGTTTAGTAGGTCTATGGCGTCGAGCAACACATCACAGAAGCGGTTGGCTTCTTCCATGGTGTTATAACAAGCGAAGGAGGCACGTAAGGTTCCGGCAACGCCAAGTTGTGCCATTAATGGATGGGCACAGTGGCTGCCTGCACGAACGGCGACACCTTGGCTGTCTAGGTAAGCGTTTAAATCCAAGATATGAATATTGGGTACACTTAGAGACACTAGGGTGGTGTTTTTCTCGGGGGAATAAATTTCGATACCGCCCGCTTTATGCAGTCTTGTATAAACATGATTCGCAAGCGATTGCTCCCAAGCCAATAACGCTAGGCGATCTTGGGCGTTGAGAAAGTCACACGCCGCCGCTAAGCCAATAACGCCTTCAATATGTGGCGTTCCCGCTTCTAAACGATAAGGCAAAACATTGAATTCTGTGGCTTGGTAGGAAACATGACGTACCATTTCGCCGCCAGTTTGGTATGGTAGTAACACGTCCAACGCATGACTTTTGCCATACAAAACACCAACGCCGGTCGGCCCATACATCTTGTGGCCAGAGAAGACATAGAAGTCACAGTCTAATGTTTGCACATCAATAGGATAGTGCGCCACAGCTTGAGCGCCATCGACAAGGGTAAAAGCGCCTTGTTGCTTGGCATGATCGAGCATAGTTTGTAGCGGTGTACTTACGCCGATGGCATTCGAAATCTGCGTTGCCGCAAAAATACGAGTGCGATCGGTAAAATAGTGGCTGAATTCGGGTTCCCATTCACCATTGGATGTTAACGGTACAATGCGTAAGCGTGCGCCTGTGCGAAACGCCAGTTGCTGCCAAGGGACCAAGTTAGCATGATGTTCTAAACTGGTGATGAGGATCTCATCGCCTTTTTCAAGAATGTGCTCAAGGCCGTAGGCCACTACATTGATGGCTTCCGTTGCGCCTTTTGTCCAAATCACGTGGCTTTGTTCTGGCGCGTTAATAAAGCGCGCGACGGTGTCTCTGGCTTGCTCAAAACGGTTAGTGGCTCGATCGCTAAGAAAGTGGGCGCCGCGGTGAACATTGGCATTGAAGTGTCGATAGTAGTCTTGGATAGCATCCAATACTGGCAAGGGCTTTTGAGTCGTGGCGGCATTGTCCAAGTATGTTAATGGATGATCGTAGGCCGATTGCGCCAAAATGGAAAAAAGGGGACGAAGCAATAACGGGTCGAAAGCCATGAATACTCTACGTTGAAATCAGCCTAAAATAAAAGAAATTGTACCTTAACTCCTACAAAAAGCGGGAATTATTGGGCTTTTACTTGCGTTTTTTTCAGACAACTATAATGATTGATAACAGATACTAGATGACAAACTAGAAAAGGTACAAAACGGTGGCGGATTTTTTATATAAAGGTGTGGTGGATTGGTTTTTGGATCAAATGTCACAAGAGGCCATTGTGCCTGGTGATAAGATGCCCTCTTTACGAGCGTTATCGAAGCAATTGGGCCTGAGCTTAAACACGGTCATACACGGTTATGAGTTGTTGAGTGAAGATGGCTGGATCGAGTCTCGTCCCAAATCGGGTTACTTTGTTTGTCATCGCAGTGACACTAAGCCAGCTTTGTTGCTGGCGGGGGATGAGCTACGTGAACTGGCCAATGATGGCACTAAGCCGGCTTGGTCGTGTCTTGCTCACCGTGCGGCTTTGGTCGATCAAAGCGAGGCTTTTTTAAGCCCCGCAGCGCGTCAGGAAGAAGTCCATCTGCCTGTCTTGGGTAAAGGTCATTTAGCCGTGCGCGAAGCCGTTAGCGAGCATTTAAAAGGCCTTGGTATTAAAGTCCATGCCTCACACCTTTGGTTAGGACATTCACCTTTAGCTATCTTCACTCAAACCGTGCAAACCTTAACTCAACGTGGTGACAGCGTGTTGGTGTTAACGCCGTGTGATCCTCGAATCACCACCACCTTGCAAAGTTTAGGGCGACAAGTGATTGCCCTGACGGCGGGTGAGCGCGGTGTCGATTTAGATTTAGCGATTCGCTGTTTACGGGATAAAGCCATTCGCTTGATTGTTTTGCCTGGGCAGTTTTCGTTTCCAGCGGGTCAGTTGGTGAGTAATTTAAGTCTGCGTCGTTGGTTGGCGATTATTGAAGAAACCAAGTTGCCCGTGATTGAGTGGGATTTGTGTTCGCATTTGGCGTATCGCGCTGGTTCGATGATGACCTACAAGTCAATGGATTCGTCTGACCATATTGTCTATATCGGTGGCGTGGAATCAAAAGGCGTAGATCGCTCTGCAAGCTGGTGCTTGCCAGGTCGATATCAAGCCGTATTAGAAGGGGCCTTTTTAGGTGCCGATATGGCGTTGAGTGATGCTCAGCAGATGGCACTGAACGACGCCTTGCAGTCTAATAGCAAACGTTCGTTAACGAAACGTGCTCGAGAAGTTTGGGCAAATTCGGAGCGTGTTAAAGCGCATTTGGAAACCCGTCTGGGCGAGCATGTCAGTTTTGCGGCGAGTAAAGGAGGGATGTCACTCTGGATGCGCTTGTCTAAACCGTTGGATGTTGCCAGTATGACGGCTCTACTAGCCGGCTTTCGACATGCGATCATGCCCGGTGCTTTGGTGAGTCATGAAGCCGACGCTAATCATTGGTTGGCAGTGAATGTGACCTTAGACGACGTTGAGCCTTTAGCGAAAGCCTTGGCGGAGCATTTGGTCGTTGATGAAGAGATTAAGACGACCAAGACGATAAATGATCCTGTTATTGAACCAACAACAGAGTCAGCAGAAGTGAGCGAGCAAAGAGAAGAGGCTGAAGAGATAGAAGAGATAGCGGAAGCCATAGAAAGCGATTTACAAATGTTTGATGTTTTAGAAGCCAACAACGTTGGAGCGTCTGACAAAGAAGCGAAAAAATCACGCAATGCAACAACAGAACCACTTTATAACCCGATGTTGGATTTAATTAATCACGACTTTGGTTAGAGCCCAAAAAGAGTCATGTTTTCTAGAAAATGACAAAAACAATAAAGGCCAGATTTACTGGCCTTTATTGTTTATTCGCTAGTCTATGGCTATTGTTGGCGCGCAGCCCTGAACATATCTAGGTCTTTATTATAGATTTCGCTGTTCATATCAAAGGCGCCCATGACGCTATGGAAAATATTCGCTTGGGTGCTTTGTTCTCGTGCTCTTAGTTTATCGATAGAGATATGCCTCTGATCAATAAAAGATGGCGACATCCACACAAAGAACGGCACTTTGAATTGTTGCTCAGGTGCAATGGAATAAGGTGTTCCATGTAAATAAATACCACCTTCGCCAAGTGACTCTCCATGGTCAGATACATAAAGATAAGCGCTGGAGGTGTCTTTCAATCCTTCTAAAGTTTTGCGTAACTGATCTAAGAAATGATCGTTATATAAGACGGTATTATCGTAGGCGTTAATTAGCTCCTCTTGCGTGCAGTTACTAAGCTCGACCGAACGACAAATAGGTTTAAAAACCTCAAACTCCTTTGGATATTTACTGTAATAAGATGGTCCATGACTGCCTGTTTGATGCAGAACCACAAAGACTTTTTGTTTATCCGATTCTTGAATTTGCTCAGCTAGATGACTTAATAACACGCCATCATAGTCGCATTCACTGCCTTCACAGTTCTTTTTCAAATCCCCTGAACTTAAATAGCTAGCTACTTTAATTGGTGGCTCTCCCCAGTTTTTTGTGCGCCAAAAAACGTCAACTCCTTGTCTTTGCAGGTAACTTGGCAAAGGTTCAAATTGCTCGGAGAAACTACCACTTGGGTTATTGTGTGAAAGAATACATTTCACAGATTCGGTAGTGTAAGTGGCGCAAGAGGTCGCATTTTTTAAGGTAACGACATTTTCAGATGCGGTTAGCAAAGGATTGGTTGGTTTTTCATAGCCGTATAGGGAAAAATTCTCCGCTCGCGCTGATTCACCAATGACTAACACCACAACGGTTTTTTCATTTGAATCAAAGGTGGCATCTGGTAATAGAGTTTGTACTACATTTTCTTTCGCTAACTGGTTTTGATAGCGAATCGTATTACCTACGTAAGACCAAGGCATGATTCGGCCACCTAATTGTTTGGCATGATCATCAATCCATAGCCAATGACTTTGTGACTGCCAAATCCAAGTAGACGTGACTATGACGGTGATAATAAGATGCGCGAATAATCGTATTCTTGAGGTTTTCTGAACCGACACACGAAGGATTAACCAAGCTGGTAAGACGCCAAGCAGAATAAAATAAATGGCCAGCTTTGGGCTTAAAAATTGTCCAGATTCTGAATATTGGGTGTTAAAAATATTGCCTATCATGGTTCTGTCTAAGATGACGTTATAGGTCACCACGAAATACACTGCCAATGAGTTTGCTAATGCAAACACCACACATACAGCTTTACCTAAGCGTCTAGATAAAATAAACAACACATAAAGCACCAGCGTGGTGACTAGATAAATAGCGGCAAAAACGGTCATGAGAGTTTGCATGCTATTCAACGTAAAGCCATCTAGATTTTTTATCGAAAAAGAAAATAAAGGCCAGTTATATAGCGCTGTATTTAGTAGCGTTAGCAAAATAACAAAGCTTGAAGTACTAGGTTTTGTTTTAAAACCCTGTCTGAAGAAAGAACATAGCCCTGTCGTGAGTCGGGACAAAATAGTGTGGTTACGCTTCATGTGGGATATGTGTTCCTGTTGACCTTGTTTGCTACTTCGATAAAAAATCTAGATTAAGAGAAGGCTAAATAAGAAAAATCTAGATGGAAAAAATTGCTCGTGATTATTCGCCTATTAACGGGGATTTCATCATGATCATCAATCCTTCTTTTACCTTTTATTTGCTTATTTCACATAAAAGTACAAACAAATACATAACTATTTATTTCTGTTTATATCTCAGATTCTCATTTCACTTATTTTTCACTCAATGTGCATAAAATGTGACCATCTAATTTATATCTCTTTTTGTCAAAAGAAATGAGGGTTTTATGCGTTGTCACTTAACTAAAATGTCGACCAATTATAAATCGCTGCTAGATCAAGCTAGAGCAAGCAAGGCGGTTGTTCCTCAATCTAGTATTCAAATTTTACTTTTGGTTGCCGTTGTATTAGCAAGCACTGCCATGATTGGTAATGTACTTGGTGGTTATCATTTTGGCTTTATGGAAATAAATAGCTTTAGCATCTACATACCTTCTTTCTTATTGGAAAATATGACGGTATTTGGAGATGGCGTATTTTTGTTGGCCCTAGTGCTGTTATTTTCTTGCCGCAATATTCGTTTTCATTGGACTGTTCTATTCACCACATTACTTGGTGCCATCGTAGTTAACTTACTTAAGGATTATTTTGCGATGCCGCGTCCACCGGCAGTGCTTGATCCTGAAACCTTTAATCTTTTGGGCAGAGCCTATAAAGCACGTAGCTTTCCTTCTGGCCATAGTTTAACGGCATTCTTATTAGCAAGTGTGTGTTTCTGCTACGTTCAAAATGCTTATGCTAAAGCGACGTTTATCCTGTTGGCGGTATTGGTTGCTTTGAGTCGGGTGTTGATTGGTGTGCATTGGCCAATGGATGTTTTAGTTGGTGGCGCATTGGGTGTGGTTTTAGGTGTGGGTGGTGTGATGATTACCGCAAAATGGAAGTTTGGTTTGTGTGCCTATGTGCATCTATTTACACTGAGTTTGTTTGTCATTGCGTGCATCATAGTATTTGTTGATGGCAACGATTATAAGCTCGCTTTACCTTTGTTATATGTTGTTTCAGCCGCTGCTATTATTCGCACAATGAAGAGTTATGTTTTTGTTCGTTGATTTATATTTATAGAACTGATGTGATTTAAGTGACTAAGGCGCTAAGACAGCGCCTTTTTTATGGCAGTTAACATGCTTAAATGATCCTTGTAATCTAGTGGAATAGGCGTGAGCTTATCGCCTATTAACAAGGCTAAAGAAGGGAATGAATTCAAGCCAAGATGCCTAGCCTGTTCTATTTCTTCTTCCAATAAACGCTCATTTTTAACGTGCTGCATGGTCTTCTGAAAACCGTCAGCATTCATGCCTATTTGTTCAGCACATGCAATTAAGGTGTCGAGATCCGACGGATTTTTAGCGTTTAAGTAATACGCCTCTTGGATGGCATGATACATCTCTTCTTCGAGTCCTATGTCTCTGGCGACGTAACAGGCACGGCAGGCTGGATAAGTTGATCGACGTGGCGCTGCGGTTTTCCAGAAGTCGAAATTAAACTCCGTTCCTAGAGTGCTTTGAATATGTTTCCATGTGCCTTCCAGTTTGGCTTTCATTTCCTCTGGCATGGCCACATCGGAATCAATGGCAAGACCGCCAAGCATAGGCTGAATGGTGAGCTGATTGGCATCGATCAAATGTTGCAAGGCTTTTTGCAGCTTGGTCCAAGTAGGACGAAATCCCCAACACCAGCTACACATTGGATCGTAGCAGTAAATCAGTGTGGCGGTCATAGATGGCTCCTGTATGTATAAAAAAAGCGGACCCATAAGGTAACAGCCTACTGAGTTATAAAACAACCAACAAAAACCATCGACATAAAAAAACGGCCTCAACATTCACGTTGAAGCCGTTTTTATTGCCTCACACCAAGGCGAGTAAATGTGAGCTTAGCCCTTTAAAATCGCGGCAATAGCATCACAAAGTGAAGTCCATATTGTCATGCGTCATGCCCGCGACACTAATGCGTCCTGAGCCAACAATGTAGATGCCGTACTCTTTGCGCAACTGTGCCACTTGATCTGGTGTTAGCCCAGAAAAAGAAAACATACCTTGCTGATGCGAAATAAACGAAAAATCTTGGCTCACACCTTTAATTCGTAGGGTATTCACAAACAAACTGCGCATTTCGTGAATGCGTGTTCGCATGGCTTTTAACTCGCTTTCCCACAAAGCATAAAGCTCTGGGTCATTGAGGATTTCGGCTACTACAGCAGAACCATGGGAAGGTGGGTTTGAATAATTGGTACGAATACAGCGTTTGATTTGTGTGAATGTGGTTTCGGCTTGTTCTGCGTTTTCACAGACAATGGTTAGCGCGCCAACGCGTTCATTGTATAGACCAAAATTTTTCGAGAAGGAACTGGCGATGAGCATCTCTGGCACATACTCTAAAAACTTACGTAAACCTTGAGCGTCTTCTGTTAAACCTTGACCAAACCCTTGGTAAGCGAAATCAAACAAGGGTAAGAAACCTTGTTTGCTGCAGAGTTTCGCTAATTGGTACCACTGCTCGGGTGTTGGGTCTATGCCGGTTGGATTGTGGCAGCAACCGTGAAATAACACCACGTCGCCTTCAGGTACTTGCGACAAACTGGCAAGCATGGCTTCGAAATCCAACGATTTGTTATCGGCATTGTAATAAGCGTAGCTGCCTACTTCTAAACCGACGGACTGAAAAACGGACTGGTGATTAGCCCAAGTTGGGTTACTGACCCAAATTGTGGCTTCGGGTAAATGCTTTTTAATGAATTCAGCGGCGACGCGCAACGCACCGGTACCACCGGGAGTTTGTGCTGTTTGAGCAAGCTGTTTGGTAATAATGTTGTGGTCTTTACCAAATAAAAGCGTTTGCACGGCAGATCGATAGGCGGGAGCGCCCTCTATGCTGAGGTAGTTTTTGGTTTTTTCTTGGGTCAACAAACGTTCTTCTGCTTGTTTAACGGCTTTTAAAATCGGTGTATTGCCTTGTTCATCCTTATAAACACCAACACCTAGGTTGATTTTATGCGGATTAAGATCATTTCTATAAGCGTCATTCAGGCCAAGAATTGGGTCTGCAGGAGCAGCTTGGATATGTTCAAACATGGTAACTCCCCAAGAGGGTTATTTTCTTTTTTATTATGGATTAAAAGATATGAAAATCAGACGCTATGGTACTCCAACACGTGAGTAACCGCTATAAGTTGCAGAAAAACGAAGACGATAAGAAGAGATAAAAGTCATATTTTAAGGGAATAATGATTTTTCTCCTTTAAAAATAAGCGAGCAAAGCCACATACAAAAAGTACGATTGAAAAAACAATGTCCTACTATTGTCGTAGGCGCGAGCGTTCTTTGGTGAAATACACACTACGGCCTAACGCAGAGGTTAGGCCCAGTTTGTTGTACCAAATCACTCAGTTTAGCGAGATAAAATCAATCATCCCAGCCGTTTGAGATATCATGGTTTAAACGTTTTTGTTCTAAGTGCTGTTCAATTGCACGTCGGGCTTTTAACATACGTGCCGCATCTTCCTTTTGATTCCGTTCTTTTGTTTCATTATCCAAACTAATGGAGGCATGCAGTATGTCGGTTTTTACTTCAGTTAGTGTTTCGGCAAAATTGCTCATCGTTATACCCTTTTTGGACGTTCGATGACATTGAACTGTATAGACCCCTGTCATCGGCTGTTGAAAAAAGTCAAAATAGACAGACAACTCATTTTCACGTTAATAAAAAACGCAAATCGTTCGAAAATCAATCTATTTTTGCGGATTTTTGTGACAAAAGTATTAATTAATTATGGCGGAATGTAATGGACGTTTCTTTTATCCTCGACTCACTGAATGACAAGCAACGGGAAGCGGTCGCCGCGCCCTTGCAGAATAGCCTTGTCTTGGCTGGCGCAGGATCGGGTAAGACCCGTGTTTTGGTCCATCGCATTGCTTGGCTGATGCACGCTTACGAGCTATCACCCTATAGTTTGATGGCCGTTACATTCACCAATAAGGCTGCTCGCGAGATGCAAGGTCGTATTGAGCAATTGGTTGGTGTTCCTCCACAAGGCATGTGGGTGGGGACTTTCCACGGTTTAGCGCATCGCTTATTGCGTGCTCACTGGCGTGATGCTGGACTCAAAGAAAACTTCCAGATCATGGACAGTGATGACCAACTACGCTTAATCAAACGCATCATGCGCGAACTGAATATCGACGATACTCGCTGGCCGCCGAAGCAAGTGTCTTGGTTTATTAACGCGCAAAAAGACGAAGGCCGTCGTGCGGCACATGTGCCAGACAGCCATGACCCTTTCTCCAAAGGCATGCGCGAGCTGTACTACCACTATGAAGAGGCTTGTGAGCGTGGTGGTTTATTGGATTTTGGCGAGTTGCTGTTGCGCGCTCATGAGTTGATGCTCAGCACACCCGCTTTGTTACGCCATTATCAAGAGCGTTTTCGTCATGTGCTGGTGGACGAGTTTCAAGATACCAACACCATTCAATATGCTTGGTTGCGCATCATGGTGGGCAGCGAAGGCACGATTACTGCTGTGGGTGACGATGATCAATCGATTTACGGTTGGCGTGGTGCAAAAATTGAAAACATCCAAAACTTCACCAAAGATTTTAAAGACGTTGGCACCATTCGTTTGGAGCAAAACTACCGTTCAACGGGCCATATCCTAAACGCGGCGAATGGTTTGATTAAACACAATGATGATCGTTTGGGCAAAGAGCTTTGGACCGACAGCGGTGAAGGTGACCCTATTTCCTTGTATGCAGGCTTTAACGAGCAAGATGAAGCGCGTTTTATCATCGGCATCATCAAACAATGGCGCGATAAGGGGACGGCGTTGTCTGACATGGCGATTCTGTATCGCTCCAATGCTCAGTCACGGGTGATCGAGGAATGCTTGGTTAGGGAACAGATTGCTTATCGTATTTATGGTGGGCACAGATTCTACGACCGTCTTGAAATCAAAAATGCCTTGGCTTATGCACGCTTGGCGTTGGATCCGAATGACGATGGTGCGATGGAGCGTGTTATTAACGTACCGCCTCGTGGTATTGGTGAACGTAGCATTGGAACCTTGCGTGAAATCGCCCGTGATAACGGCTGTTCTATGTGGCAAGCCGCGCAAGAAGTGGTGCGTCAATCCTTGATGCCGGGCCGTGCGACCAACGCCATTAAAACCTTTTTGCATCTTATTGAGGGTTTAAGCACCACGGTCCAGCAACCCGATTTGAACTTGAACGACATTTTCGAACAAATTATCGAAGAAGCCGGTTTGATTCCTTTCCATGAAAAAGAGAAAGGCGAGAAGGGCGAAGCGCGTATCGAAAACTTAAAAGAGTTGGTGGGTGCGGCTGGCGGTTTCAGCTGGAGTGATGAAGACGAAGAGTTTAGTTCGCCGCTGATGGCATTCTTGGATAAAGCCGTGTTGGACGCTGGCGATGCGCAAGCCGACGAATACCAAGACGCCGTGCAGTTGATGACCTTGCATTCGGCGAAAGGTCTTGAATTCCCATTGGTGTTCTTAACCGGCGTGGAAGAGAACCTGTTTCCGAGCAAGATGTCTTTTGAAGAACCAGGACGCTTAGAGGAAGAGCGACGCCTTTGTTATGTGGGTATTACCCGAGCTATGGAGAAACTCTACATCACTTACGCGGAATCCCGTCGTTTGTTTGGCAGTGAGTCGTTTAATAGCCCCTCTCGTTTTATCAAAGAAATCCCACCGCAGTGTTTGGAGGAAGTGCGTCTGCGTTCGCAAGTGAGCCGTCCTGTGTCGTTGCAGCGCCCAGACTACCAGTCTGAAAAGAATAAATTGCAAAACAGCAGTTTGTTAAACAACTATAAAGCGCCAGAAGTGACGGTGAATATGGGCGATCGAGTGAATCATCCTGTGTTTGGTGAAGGCTTAGTGATCAACTACGAAGGCCAAGGCCCACAAGCACGCGTACAGGTAAACTTTGATGACGAAGGCACTAAGTGGCTGGTGTTGTCGTTTGCTAAACTGGAAGTGCTTTAACTCTCCGGTAAAAAGGACGCTGACTCTTATTCCTTTGCGCTCTGCTGCGCAGGCTCAGCGCGTCAGCAGGAATAAGATTCAGCTTATCTTTGTATCCTTGTTTTGACGTTTATTACTTTTCGGCGCTTCTATTTCTTTCTCCGCTCCCTAGCTATTTATCTATCAGTTAAATTATCTAACTTTTTAAGTGTTTTTAATTGCAGCATTTTTTCTCAATTGGTTGTAAACTATTTAGAGTTGTAAGTATTTAGTTTTAAAAGGAGTAGAGCATGTCTATTCGTGTGGGTTTGATTGGTTTTGGTTTGTCTGGGCGGGTGTTTCATGCGCCGTTTGTGGTGAATGATCCAGAGATGATGTTGGCGTATGTTTGCAGTTCAAAAGTGGATGAGGTGAGAGCGCTGTTTCCTGAAGCGTCAGTCGTGTCTTCAGCTGAGGCGGTGTTTGCAGCGTCAGATGTGGATTTGGTGGTGATTACCACACCAAATGCATTACATTTTGATCAGGCAAAGCAGGCGTTGGAAAACGGTAAGCATGTGTTGTTAGAAAAACCTTCTGTTACCAAATTATCTCAGATAGAGGCTTTGTGTACCCTAGCGAAACAAAAAGATTTGGTTTTTTGCGTGTATCAAAATCGCCGTTTTGATGGGGATTTTTTGCGTCTTAAAGCGCTTATTAAGAGTGGTGAGTTGGGCGAGTTGAAGCACTTAGATTCTCGCTTTGATCGTTTTCGCCCGACGGCGCAAGCACGCTGGCGTGAAGAGCCAGGTATTGGCACGGGGATTTTTTGGGATTTAGGACCGCATATAGTAGACCAGACCTTGTGTTTGTTCGGCCCGCCGAAGTGGTTACATGCCAGCATTGATAAGTTACGTGATGGCAGTCAAACCCATGACTGGTTTGAGCTGGAGTTGGGCTATGACGATAGACGTATACGGTTAGCATCAACACCGTTTGAAGCGGGTGAAATGCGACGCTTTAACGCAAGATTTACGAAAGGCAGTTGGCAATGTGTGGGTTTGGATCCGCAAGAAGAAGCATTGCGCGCTGGGCAAATGCCTTGGCATGATGACTTTCCGTCTAAAGCTGTTCAGCAGCGTAATACACGTTTTGTTGCTCATTCTCAAGATACTATTGAAGCCATTCAAGAAGCATCGACCCAAGGTGAATACGCCGCGTTTTATGGACAATTGCGTGATGCGATTCTTGGTAAAGGGGAAGCTCCTGTTCCAATGGAGCACGCTTGCCAGTTAATCTATTTATTGTGTTTGGCCGAGCAATCTGCTGAAAGTGGTCAGCGTATGTCGTGGAGCTACACGCCAAATTTATAGCGAAGCGAAATTAAGTGGCGATAAATTGCAAAAAAGAGTTGAGCAAGATTCCGACAATTCTTATCATCTTTTGCCCTTTTCAATGTTTTGTACAGGAAAAGGGCAAATTTTTGTCTGATTATAATAAAAACCTAATCATAGACGGCATTAGTGGATGTTTTGATTGCCCCTATTGTTAAGGTTAGCTATTCATAACAATTAAGTAACTGGCTCCCTGAGGGAAAATAATGCGTAATTTAATGGTATTGGGCAAATTGGCGTTCGCTAGTTTGTTTGCTTTGTCTTTGGTCGCCTGTGGCGGATCAGAAAAAGCGGAAGAGACGGCTAAGGTTGAGAAAAAAGCTGAAACAATTCATTGGAAAATGGTCACCACTTGGCCTAAAAACTTTCCCGGCTTGGGCACGAGTGCTGAAGCATTAGCGAAAAACATTACGCAAATGTCGAATGGTCGCTTGGATGTGAAAGTGTATGCGGCTGGTGAATTGGTACCTGCACTAGAGGTATTTGATGCTGTGTCTCGTGGTACGGCGGAAATGGGACACAGTACGGCTTATTATTGGAAAGGTAAGGCCCCAGCTGTGCAGTTTTTTTCCTCTATTCCTTATGGCATGACGGCACAAGAGTTTAATGCTTGGCTTCAATACGGTGGTGGTTTGCAACTGTGGGAAGAGGTTTACGCACCTTTTAACATCATCCCTATGGTAGCCGGCAATACAGGCGCGCAAATGGGCGGTTGGTTTAATAAAGAAATTAACTCGTTGGACGACTTCCAAGGTTTAAAAATGCGTATGCCAGGCTTGGGTGGCGAAGTACTGAAAAAAGTCGGTGCTGTTACCGTCAACCTACCAGGCAGTGAAATTTTTACCGCGTTGCAAACAGGTACAATTGACGCGACGGAATGGGTGGGGCCTTATAACGATTTAGCGTTTGGTTTGTACAAAGCAGCGAAATACTATTATTACCCAGGTTGGCAAGAGCCAGGCTCAGCGGTAGAAGCTTTGTTCAATAAAGATGCTTTCAATGCACTGCCAGCGGATTTACAAGAGATTGTTCGCGCTGCGACACAACAGGCAAACGTAGCGATGTTAAGCGAATTTACAGCACGTAATGACGCCGCGTTAGCGACCTTAGTCAATGAGCATAATGTGGTGTTGAAAGAGTTTCCGAAAGACCTTCTAGAGGCGTTAAAAGTCGCCTCTAATGAAACGCTAAACGAAGTGGCCGCTAACGACCCTATGAGTCAGAAAGTATACGACTCCTTTAAAAGCTTTTTAGCGTCAGTGAGTCAATGGCACGATATTTCGGAACGAGCGTTTATTAATGCTCGTGCTAATGACTGATTATTCATTTTAACGAAATAAGCTTAATAAGCCCTGTTATCCATAGATAATGGGGCTTATTTGTTAGAAATAGCGCGTTTATTAAAGGATACAGTGAATGAACAAGAGAGCAACGTGGGGGAAATGGGTTCTTGTCGGGATGACGACAGCCTTATTGGTAGCCTGTGGCGGATCGGAAGAGAAAGAAGTCGCCAAAGTCGAACAGAAGGTCGACACCATACATTGGAAAATGGTCACCACTTGGCCGAAAAATGCTCCAGGTATGGGCACAGGTGCCGAAGTCTTAGCGCAGAATATCAAAGAAATGTCTAACGGTCGCTTGGACATTAAAGTCTATGCTGCGGGTGAGTTGGTGCCTGCTTTAGAGGTCTTCGATGCGGTTTCTCGTGGGACTGCACAGATGGGCCATGGTACGGCGTACTACTGGAAAGGCAAAATACCCGCTGCACAGTTCTTCTCTACCGTACCTTTTGGGTTTAACGCACAAGAATTTAACGCTTGGATTGGTGAAGGTGGTGGATTAGCGTTATGGGAAGAGATTTATGCTCCCTTTAATTTAATCCCTATGGTCGCTGGCAATGCAGGTGTACAGATGGGGGGTGGTTCAATAAAGAGATTAACTCACTGGCTGATTTCCAAGGCCTGAAGATTCGTATGCCAGGATTAGGTGGCGAAGTACTCGAAAAAGTGGGGGCGTCATCAATAAACTTACCCGCTAGTGAAGTCTTTACGGCATTACAAACAGGCACTATCGATGCGACTGAATGGGTTGGGCCTTACAATGATTTAGCGTTTGGTTTGTACAAGGCTGCGAAATACTACTACTACCCAGGTTGGCATGAGCCAGGTTCGGCGGTAGAAGCCATTTTTAACCAAGAAGCGTTTAATGCCTTGCCAAATGATTTGCGAGCCATTGTGCGTTCTGCCGTTCAACAAGCAAACTTAGCGATGCTTAACGAGTTTACTGCACGCAATAATGCAGCATTACAAACCTTGGTAAATGAACATAATGTGATTCTTAAACCCTTCCCGGAAGATTTACTGATTGCATTGAAAAAAGCATCTTCTGAGACATTAGAAGCGCTTGCCGCGAACGACCCGCAAAGCCAAAAAGTGTATGAATCTTTCAAAAACTTTTTAGGCTCGGTGAGCGAATGGCATGATGTTTCAGAGCGAGCTTACATCAATGCTCGAGCACTGGAATAACGTCACAACGTTCTGTTGTCATGGCTATAAATGATGTATCTGCAAAGCCTTGCTATCTCCATAGCGAGGCTTTTTATTATCTGCGTCGCGTTAGGGCTTTTTTCCTAACCATGCTTTGGCGCCAAAAGCGTTGCTGCTAGGGGCATGGATATCATATCGGTGACGCCGACCTCTATGCCTATTTGCGTCATTAGCGTGGTGAGTTGCCCTCTATGATGAGTCTGGTGATTAAAAAGATGCGTCAAAATAAGACCAAGAGGGAGTTCATTTACATCATCAGATTGCAGGCGTTTATATTGAATCGACTGTGCAATATCCGTATCCGTTAATGAGCCTATGTAGTTCGTTAACAAAGCATCAACTTCATGACGTGCTGCAGTAAGCTGATGGTAATCGTCATAGAGGATATCTGCCAAAGAATTCGCCCTACATGCAACGGGTAGACCCAGTCTCGAAAGCCAGAGTAAGTCCGCCAACAAAATATGATTCAGTGTGCCATGGATAGAGCTGAAAAAAGCTCCCTGATTCCTTTTCCTTTCTTCGTCTGAAAGGGATTGGCAAAGATCGTAAAGTCGCTTATTCATCCAATGGTTGTATTGTGTTTTTAACTGGAAATACTGTACGGCAGACATAGAATACTCCTTGGCAAACTTGACATAGGTATCATGGCTAGTAAGCAAAAGATATCAGCTGAGCGTCGAAAAGACAGGTACAGATTGCGTGTTTTATAACCAGTACAAGGCCATATATAATCGACAAAAATGCATTTATGTTGGCAGCTTGGTGTATTTTTAGTGTTCGTCATAACATAAAAAAACCGTCATATTTTTTACTATGACGGTTTTTTAGAGCAATGCATAAACTAATAGATACTTATTTTTTTAGCACTTTTAGTATTTTTGGTGCGATAAGGGCGGCCACTGTTGCAACGGCTAAGATATAAGTCATGGTGCCATTGAGTAAGATAGACCAATCGCCACCACTGATAGACAATGCGCGACGCAAGTTTTCTTCTAACACTTCTCCTAGTACTAAGCCCAAAATGACCGGTGCGAGAGAGAAGCCTAATTTGCGTAAAATGAAGGCAAAAATACCCAAGACAATCATAAAGAACAGGTCAAACGAATCACCATGAATCGAATAGATTCCGACAAAAGTCAGCATCACGATAATAGGTACGAGGTATGATTGTTTGATAGACAGTAGCCGAACAAAGACACCAATGAGTGGCAAGTTCAATACGAGCAAGGCGATATTACCTACGAACATAGAAGCAATCAGTCCCCATGCAATATTGGGTTGTTGCTCAAATAATAATGGTCCTGGTGTTATATTAAACATTAGTAATGCACCAAGTAGAATCGCGGTTGTACCACTACCTGGAATACCCAAAGTTAGCATAGGTAACATAGAACCCGCCGCTGCAGCGTTGTTTGCTGCTTCCGGTGCAGCAAGACCTCGAATATCGCCTTCGCCAAACTTATCGTTGTGACCTTCTGCGAAACGCTTTTCTGTACCATAGGCAACCGCGCTGGCAATAGAGGCTCCAGTTCCTGGTAATACGCCAATCAAAAAGCCTGAAAGCGTAGAGCGTAGTACAACCCACTTTACTGCCATTAAATCGGCAAAACTGACAAAACTTTTTCCGACAGGTGTCAGTTTCAAGTCATTACGCGCCCAACTTTCTAGCAGTACCAAAACTTCACTGATAGCAAACATACCGATGACAACAACCAGAAAATCGACACCGTCGAATAAGTTTGGAATGTCCATGGTAAAGCGCAAAATGCCCGTACCAGAATCAATGCCAACGGTCGCGAAAAGTAGACCTATGACCACGCCAACGACGGTTTTAATAGGGCGTTTGCCTACCATGGTTGCCAAGCAAGTGAAGGCAAAAATCATCAGCCAAACGTATTCAGAAGGGCCAAACTGAATGGCTAGTTTGCTGAGTAATGGTGCAAATATCACCATTAACAATAAGGCGCCGATACTACCAAAGAAAGAGGACACAGCGGATAAAGCTAATGCTCTACCGGCTTCTCCACGTTTGGCCATAGGATAGCCATCCAAGGTTGTCATTATGGCACCCGCATCTCCTGGAACGTTTAGCAAAATACTGGAAATTCGGCCACCATATTCTGCGCCATAATAAACACCGGCTAATAAGATCAAAGCGGATTCTGGCGGTAAACCAACGGAATAGGCCAATGGTAACAAAATAGCCACGCCATTGATGGGTCCAATACCGGGCAATGAGCCAATTAATGTACCAATAAAACAGCCTGCTAACACCAAACCTAAGTTAAGGGGCGTAAGAGCGACAGAAAAGCCTATTGATAAATAATGTAAAATGTCCATCATAAGTCTCCGAGAAGTAAGCCAGTTGGGACATTAAGTTCCATTAAATAAGCTAATAAAAAATAGCTGATGACGCTTAGGGCGAGAGCATACAAGAAGGCTTTCAGTGGTTTTTCTCCAAATAACCAGCTAAAAATGGCCCCCACGATGGTGGTAGCAATAATGAAGCCCGCTTCTTCAAATAGGGCGGCATACAAAATCATTATCACCAGACCTATGATGATTTTTGTTAGAACTTCTTTGTTTGGATGCCAAGCATTACTATCGGGTTTGGCTATTAGCCAAATGCAGCATGCGGCTAATATAATAGACAAGATAATAGGAAAGGCTTTTGGTCCTAATGGTTCATATTGAAACGGGACATCGAAATGGAAAGCTGTCCAGGCAATAAGCCCAGACAGCACCAATAATGCACCCGCAAAAATGCGGTCATATAACATGTAGTTGCCTCAATTTAATACGTATCAACTGATTAGTTCGTTAACCCAGCTTCTTTTGCTAAGCCGCGCATAAAGGCAACGCGTTCTTTAATGTAGCTGTCTAGAGCGTCTCCAGACATGTTGAATGGCACGAGATTTTGATCGACAATGACTTTCTCAAAAGCGGGGCTCTTATAGGCTTTTTGGAATTGAGCAGTCCAGTAGTTATAAGCCTCGTCTGACACTTTAGGGCCTAAATAGTAACCGCGAAGAATGGTCCATTCGGCGTCATAACCTTGTTCAATAGCGGTTGGGTAATTAGCGAAGTCACCTTTTAAGCGTTCAGGGGACATGATTGCTAGGATTTTTACTTTGCCAGATTCAACTAAACCTTTGATTTCACCAACATCGCCTGGATAGACTTTAATATGTCCACCAAGCAAAGCGGCTGAGGCCTCACCGCCACCTTCGTAGGCAACATAGCGCATTTTTTTCGGATCAACACCTGTCGATTTCATTAATATTGCGGCTTTCATCCAGTCTTGGCTACCAACGCCACCACCTGCTCCTAACACAAATGCGCTTGGGTCTTTTTTGATATCGTCAACTAACTCACCAAGCGTGTTCCATGGTGCATCCGCGCGAACCATGATGGCACCATAATCGACTCCTGCTGTACCGACCCAACGAGCGTCATTTTCATCTAAGTTTTTGCCGAATTTGCCCTGAGCAAGGTTTAGTAGAGAACCTGAGCTAAAAGCGACTAATTTGTTTGGATCATCTGGCGTTGTGGAGTTGATGTAGTTGTAAGCAACCGCACCGACACCACCTGGCATAAAGGTCACGGCCATTGGGATATCGGTGATCCCTGCATTAGCAAAACCAGTGGACAAAATACGACAAGTTAAATCGAAGCCACCACCTGGTTTGGCAGGGGCAATACAGCTGGGTTTGGATGGTTCAAAGGCGCTGACATTTAGTGCTGCGGTAAGACCGCCAACCAATAACAGTGAGGCAATGTTGGATTTCATCTTTTTATTCTCCAAATTTCTTTTTGTTTTATTTTGCTGTACAAGGTTGCACAGGAGTGGACAAAGTTACTCCTTTAAACTGACACTAACCTGACAAGAAGAAGAGATAGGGTTCCGTCATGCGTATGTTATTGATTGAAGACAATGAGAGCTTGGCCGACTCGATTCGTGTGTATTTTAGGAATTTAGGTCATCCGATTGATTGGATTGGTTCAGTTGAGAAAGCAGAAGCGAGTTTGTCGTTTGATGATTTTGATTTGTTGATTTTAGACATCAACTTGCCTGGCAAGAGTGGATTTCAGTTACTGCAGAGTCTCAGAAATAGGGGGAGCCGTCTTCCCGTGTTGGTATTAACAGCTCGAACTGAAGTCGATGATAGGGTCAGTTCATTAGATTTTGGGGCAGATGATTATCTAGCAAAACCCTTTGATTTTCGTGAGTTGGCAGCTCGTTGCCGTGCGCTTTATCGACGTGAGCGAGGTGGAGCAAGTAACGAAATACAGTGCGGTAATTTGGTCTATGACTTAGCCGCGCACTCTGCCAAAGTGAACGAAGTTACCTTAGATTTGCGACCAAGAGAATTGCAATTGTTGGAACTGTTTCTAAAAAATCTGGATCGGGTACTGACGAAAGATGACATTGCTAATCGGCTTTACAGTTACGATGAGGCCTACACGCCTAATGCCATAGAACAAACTTTGACGCGCTTAAGAAAACAGCTCGACGGCTCTACTTTGATCATTAAGACCATTCGTGGATTAGGGTATTTAGCGCATGTTGATGACTGAAAAAGCTACTCAATACGTACTCGAATGTTGGGACGCTCAGCGTTATTGTTATTGTCTATTTTTTTTATTTTGAGCCTTGGCGTTTGGCATTATGCCCGTCAGTCGGCCAATTATTCCTATGACAGACTGCTCAATAGTGCCAGCTTGTCTATCATGGAAGGTTTGCATGTTTATGATAAAAAAGTGGATTTAGATTTGCCTTATGCAGCTTTTGAGATGATGCAGCTTGCTGATGAAGATAAGGTGTTTTATCAGGCGTTAGGTACCAAAGGTGAGCTGATTACTGGCTATGCTGATATGCCTTTGCCTGATGCATTCAACGAAGAATCTGCTATTGCTTTTTATAATGCGCATTATCTATCTGAAGAGGTGCGGGTGGTCATTCGCCAAAAAGGCTTTCTGAGCCAGCTGTTTCTGGTTGGGTAACGGTCGTGTTGGCGCAAACGCTTAGAGCGCGTCATAAGATGATGAATGATATCTTGTACCGAAGTTTTGCTGTGTTGTTTGGTCTTATGGTATTTGTGATGATTGTCTTATGGGTAGCGATTAATCGCGCTCTTGAGCCGCTGAGGCTCTATTTCCAAAAGCCTTGCTTCCCATTCGCTTTTATCGGCAGAGCCTATTCAAACTACGCCTATTCAAGAAGTCTCTCCACTGGTAAGCGCAATTAACGATTACCAAGCGCAACTATTATCTAACTTAGCTGTAATGAAGCGTTTTATCGCCGATGCTAGTCACCAAATTCGTACCGCACAAAGTGCTACGCAGGCTCAATTGGACATTGCCAGTCAAAGTCAAAACCTAGCGGATTTACCTGAGCATTTAGGTAAAATTCGTAAAGAGCATGAACGTTTGACACGATTAACCAATCAACTGCTTACTCACGCCATGGTAGTACATCGTAGTGACACTGTAGTGAATGAACAGATGGACATTGAGGGCATCATGAAACAGTTATTAACGGAATGTGTGCGTGACAATGCTCACCGTCAGGTCGAATTTTCTTATCAATGTGAGCAGACATTACCTTTGTTTATGGGGGATTCTATTAGCTTACGTGAAGCGGTACGTAATCTTTTGGATAACGCGGTGTATTACGGTCCCGAACAGAACCTGATTGAGATTCACTTGCGAGCAGATATCTCTGGCATTGATATTATGATTGACGATGCTGGCCCTGGTATTCCTTTTGAGTTGAGAGAAAAAGCATTAGAGCGTTTTCAGCGCTTGGATAATGGATTAAGTGGTTCTGGTCTTGGTTTGTCTATTGTCGCTAGCGTTACGGAAGCCCATGGCGGTGATTTTTTCTTGGAGGACAGTCCATTTGGAGGGCTTCGAGCAAGAGTGCATTTGCCAAAAGAGGGGACCGTATGTCGAAGCGAATAGGCTTATTATGTATTTCTCTGGTGATGGCGAGCAAGGTGATTGCAGAGACGACTGTGTTACCCACGATATGGGAAGCGGACAGGTTAACCATATACAGTGCGACAGATTTAAACGCTATTGCCCCCTTACTGGATACTTTTAGTGCACAAAACCCTGATATAAAGCTTGAGTACAGAGAATTTAATACTCAGGAATTAGATCGAGCCATTAGGGCCAAACCGTTAGCAGAACAGCCTGATGTGGTCATTAGCTCCGCCATGGATCTTCAGGTCCGACTTGTTAATGATGGTTACGCACAACCGGTATTTGGCGAAGCGGTTGAGGCCTTACCTAGTTGGGCCAATTGGCGTAATGAAGTGATTGGCTTTACTTACGGTTGCTCATTGTTTTTGTTTACAACAAGCAAGCCTTTGAGGAGAAAACTGTTCCACTGACTCATGAGTCATTGGCGAGCGCCATGCGTATTGACGATGACTTTTTTGTTCATAAAGTTGGCTCCTATGATGCGCGCAGCTCCGGTATTGGTTATTTAGTGGCGACGCAAGACGAAGTAACATCAAGTATTAGTGGGCGTTTACAAGAGAGTTTAGGGCGTGCTCGAACTAAGGTTTATGGCCAGACTGCTATGTTACTAGACGATATTGCCTCTGGTACTTTGATATTTGGTTACAATCTTTTAGGGTCGTATTCTTTTGCTCGTGAAAAACGGGATAACCGCATTGGTGTGGTGATTCCGCAAGATTATGCTTTAGTGGTGAGCCGCGCAGTGTTTATCTCCAAACAAGCCAAGCATGTTTCTAATGCACAGCGCTTTGTCAGTTTCTTGATATCCAAAGAAGGACAGGAAGTGATTGCACAGAAAAGTGAATTGATGGCCTTGAATCCAGATATTGATGCCCTAGTATCAAGACAAAATATACAGGACCAAACGATTAATTTTCATCCTATTCCTTTGGGGCCAGCGTTGATGGTCTACCTTGATGATTCAAAACGGCAGCGCTTTATCAAAGCGTGGGAAAACGCATTGCTTTCCATCAACGAAAATCAATAATACTAAGTATTAGATGGTAAAAAAACAGCCCTTTTTGTTATCAAAAAGGGCTGTTTTCATTAAAGTGTATCTTATTTAGAGCGGTAATTAGTCGTTCATGCTGCCCAATTCAAGCAGTGTCGCGTTGCCGCCGATGGCGGTGGTGTTGTTAGACACGGTGCGTTCAGTGACAAAACGCAGAATGTAATGCGGTTTGGCGATCACGCTTAGATGTTGCGCATCGGTTTCTTCAATCAATTGGCAAATCAAGCCACTCTTCGCCGCAAGGCGTTGGCTAAGCTGTTGTGCTTGCGCTGGGTCGCACAGTACAGCAATGCCAGCTAAGTGGTCTGCTTCGATCAAAGAGTCTTGAGCTGATTCGGCAATGTTTTGAATGACGCCTTCGGCTACGAAGGGCGAAATCATGTCCATGATTTCTTGACCTGTCGGGCCGACGGTAATCACAGGGTTGCCTGCAATAAGCGCCGCAAACACTTGGCCGACTAAACCGACTCTGGCGTTGTCGCCTTCGATCAAAGACATGCAAAGAAACACACCACGGCCTTGGTTGGATAGCTCGTTACGTTCACCTGTCGGACCAGGCATGAGGCGTGTTTCAGCGATGGATTGTTTGGCGTTATCAATCTGCCAAGCGGCCATTTTTCTTTGTTCATTGGTAAAAGAATAAAGCGCCTGCTGTAGTTTGTCAGCGCGGCCTTTCACACCAAGCTTGTCCCATGCTTCGAAGATTTTCTGAGCGACCTGAATTTGGATAGGTTGTACGATTGTCATAATAGTGTCTCCCCTTAAAGGTCTTGCTCAATAGCGAAGCGTTGAAGGTAATGTGGGCCACCTGCTTTTGGTCCTGTGCCCGATAGGCCTTGTCCACCGAAAGGTTGAACGCCTACCACAGCACCTACTTGGTCGCGGTTAATGTATAAGTTACCCACGCGAGCACGGCTAGCAATGCGCGCGCACGTGGTTTCGTTACGGCTGTGAACACCCATTGTTAAACCAAAACCTGAGTTGTTGATCGTATCGATGATCTTATCTAGGTCGCGAGCTTTGTAGCGTACAACGTGCATGATAGGACCAAATTTTTCATCGGTTAGCTGATCGATGCTGTTGATCTCAAACGCAGTTGGTGCAACGAAAGTGCCTTTTTCTGCAAAATCAGGCAAATCAGTTTGGGCGATCAATTTAGCATTCGCTTTCATGTATTCGATGTGATCAAGCAGCATTTTTTGTGCTTTTTTATCGATAACCGGACCCACATCTGTGCTATGTAGGTAAGGTAAGCCAACGCTTTGCTCTGCCATGGCGCCTTTGATCATCGGAATAACGCGATCTGCGATGTCTGCTTGTACAAACAAGACGCGCAAGGCAGAACAACGCTGACCCGCGGAGGCAAAGGCTGAACGGACGGCGTCACGAACCACTTGCTCAGGCAATGATGTTGAATCCACCAACATGGCGTTTTGACCGCCCGTTTCTGCAATAATAGGTACAGGTGCCACGCCACGCGCCGCTAGGGTACGGTTGATTAATTGTGCTGTGCCGGTGGAACCGGTGAAAGCAAGGCCAGCAATGCGCTTGTCGCTTGTTAAGGGGGCGCCAACGGTGGCACCGTCACCCAGTAATAGGTGAAGTACGTCCGTTGGAACGCCCGCTTGGTGTAGCATTTCTACCGCACGAGAAGCAATCAAGCTGGTTTGTTCTGCAGGTTTTGCCACTACGGTGTTACCCACGACAAGAGCCGCAACCACTTGACCGGTAAAGATGGCCAATGGGAAGTTCCATGGGCTGATGCAAGTGAACACGCCACGGCCGTTTAGCTTGGCTTGTTTTTCTTGGCCTAAGAAATCTGTGTAGCGAGCTGGATTGGCGAAGTGGCTACGAGCTTGTTGAGCATAATAGCGACAGAAATCCACCGCTTCACGTACTTCGTCGATGCTGTCTTGGATGGTTTTACCCGCTTCACGGTGGCAAAGCGCCATCAATTCGGCGTAGTTTTCTTCCATCAAGTCCGCCATTTTATCTAGGCAATCAGCACGCTCTGTCGCTGGACGCGCAGACCATGCAGGGAAAGCGGCTTCAGCCAGGTCAATGGCCTTGGTAACAGTCGCTGCGTCTGCCCAGTCAATTTCACCCGCGGTTTGGCTGTGATCATAAGGGCTTTGTACTGTATGCGTATTGCCCGTTGTGACTTTTTCGCCACCCACGATAGGGAAGGCACGCCATTGGGTATCTTGTCCCATAAATGGGGCAATTTTCGCCTTGAAAGGCGTCCATTCGGATTCGATTTCAATGTTTGGACCAAAGGAGTTTTTACGGTCGTTAAACAAGGCCGATGGAAGCGTGATATGTGGGTTCGCCAGAGACTTTCGGCTTTCCAGCGTGGTCACTGGGTGGTTGATTAGCTCGGCAATGGGATAACTGGCATCGATCAAACGGTGTACGAATGAGCTGTTGGCGCCGTTCTCAAGTAGGCGACGAACCAAGTAGGGAAGCAAATCTTTATGGCTACCAACGGGTGCGTATATGCGTACACAAATGTCGCTGCCTTTGATTAAGCGGTTATAAAGGGCATCGCCCATGCCGTGTAAACGTTGGAATTCGAATTCCTCTGTCGTCGCTCCTAATTGCTTGGCTAGGCAGCTGATTGTCGCGATAGTATGCGCATTGTGGCTGGCAAATTGAGGGAAGATATTGGCACGAGTGTGCTCGCTTAATAAGAAGTGAGCACACGCCAAGTAAGAAACATCGGTGGATTCTTTACGAGTGTAAACAGGATAACCATTGATGCCGCGTTGTTGGCACATCTTTATTTCAGAATCCCAGTAAGCGCCTTTTACAAGACGCACAGGAATACGATCGCCTTGCTCTTTAGAGAGAGCCGCCAACCAAACCAAAACCGGTAGCGCGCGTTTAGAGTAGGCCTGAACCACAAGACCGAACAAGCCCCATCCTTTGGTACATTCGTCACGGAAAAGCTTCTCAAACAAATGCAACGATAGCTCAAGACGATCGGCTTCTTCGGCATCGATTGTGATGCCAACGTTGAGCGCACGGGCTTTGGTGATCAAGCCTTTTACACTGGCAAAAAGTTCGGTCATAACACGTTCTTCACAACCGACTTGATAACGTGGGTGCAGAGCGGAAAGTTTGATAGAAATAGTCGGGCGATGCTTTTGGCTATAAGTGTCTTTACCAACAGATTCAACCGCTTGCTCATAAGAGCGTAAGTATTTGTCGGCATCTTCTGCGGTTAATGCCGCTTCACCCAGCATGTCGAAAGAATAAGTGTAACCCTTGTCACGGTAGCTTTTACCTCGAGACAAAGCTTCTTCAATGCTGCGACCTAGAACGAATTGATGCCCCATGATTTTCATCGCTTGGTTCATTGCTTTACGAATCACTGGCTCAGAGACACGGTTCACCATGCGGTTCACCAAATTGGCTGGTGTGCCGTCTTTTTCTCGCTCATGGTGACGATTTTACCCGTCAATAATAAGCCCCAAGTAGACGCGTTAACGAAAAAAGAGTCGGAGTTTTTTGCATGAGATGCCCAGTCAGCGACGCTCAAACGGTCTTTAATAAAAGCGTCTGCGGTTTCTTTATCTGGCACGCGCATCAAGGCTTCTGCCAAACACATCAGCAAAATGCCTTCTTTGGTATCGAGACTGTATTCCAGTAGCAAGGCGTCAATCATTGACATGCTGTCGTCGTCTTTGCGGACTTCCGCGATGAGCGTGGCAGCGGCGTCGGTTTGTATTGCCAGCTCTTCTTCAGACGGTTTTGCCAAAGGCAGTAGTTCGTTTAACCACTTCTCTTCGTCCATATTGTAAAGAGGGGAAATGAGCTGCCACAATTCATTGAGTGGACGCTGAATGAAGTTAGGCTGTAACACCTCAATCGCTTTAAACATGGTTGAATTCTCCCGCGTTAACATAAAAAATCGACGGATTTTTTATTAAGGCCGCATATTGTTATAGAGCATTAAGCGCTTTTTTGACTATTTCTTTGCTCTGTACTGTCAAAAAAATGCATGTCTGGATAATGCTGACACTTTAGTGACAGAAGAGAGTCATTGTCTTTCGAAAAAATCGTTTTTTTTTATAAGAAAGTCCGACTGAACAAGAATAAATACAGCGTAGACTCATTCTGGTTCAGGCGCGTCTAGGAAAGCATAAAAGTGCCTATTAATAGGGCGTTTTAGGGTGTTTTAGAAAAGCAGAGGATTAACGGTTGCCAAACTGCTTTTGATACTTGAGCGGGGTGATGCCGAGGGTTTGGGAAAACACATTGGTCATGGCACTTTGGCTAGAAAAACCACACATTTCAGCCACTTGAATGGGGGTACACCTTCCGCGAGCAAGCTTTGTGCACGTTCTAAACGTTTACGCATTAGGTATTGATGCGGTGTCATGCCTGTGCGATCTTTAAAGCGCTCGTGAAACTGGCTGACACTCAAAAAGCAGAAGTTTGCCAACTGATCAATATGAACCCGGCGAGATAAATTCAGCTCGATAAATTGGTCGAGTTTATCAATATCAAGATGGTTGCCACGGCTTCGGACATCTTTATTGTTGATCTGATGGCGAATGGCGCTGAGTAAAGTGTTGCCACAGGCGCGTGCCAGAATCAGATCATTTGGGTATTGCTGTAATTCGCCAGACAACGCCGAGGCCAGTATCTGCAAACGTGGATTGAGCTGAAAATAGGCCGCTTGGTCGAACAAACGAGAGACGATTTCGTATTCTTCGTCGGTAATGCCTTTCTGCGGTGGGATCGGCAGATTGACGACCATGATGCGATTTTCCCCCAGACCCGCAAATGCATGACTGTTCTCTGACGGAAGAATACAGCCTTCGCCAGTGTGCAGTTGCTTGCCTTTGCCTTCTATGTCGAAATCGGTATTGCCATCTAATACGACCACTAATTGATGATAATCGTGATCGTGAGCATCCGCTTCGTTTGGCAGGCTGAAAACATCGGAATCAGACTGAGTCAAAATGCACCTTTGAGTAAATTAAGAGAAGAAGTATAGCGAGCTTATAGTGGCTTTAGTAGCGTATTTTTTTGAAGATAACGGATTTTATCGTTCTTTTATCGCCTTAATGCTTGTTCTAACGAGGCTTTTTAGTACTGACTGATGAACGATGTGGTTAGTAAAGTGCAACGCGATGCTTTGCCTTAGTGGCAGCACCGCGTTCACCGGCGTTTTGTTTTTTTACTCAGTAATGCGAACAACAAGATTGCCCAATGCACCCGATTTTAGAACGTCTTCGTGGGCCTGTCCGAGCTCCTGCAGGGCATAACAATGACGAATTACGGGCTTTAAAATCCCTTTTTCAAACAAAGGGCGTAAGGCTTTTGCAATCAAGGACAGTTCATTAGGTTTGGTATTAGCTAAGGCCACACCCACCACGGACGCATCACGAGCCATCAAGTCACGAGGATTAATCTCCACCGTGCCACGGTTGCCCACGACAGCAACGCAACCGCCAAAGGCCAAGGCTTTTAAGTCTTGATCTAGGTTGTGGTTAGCAAGCATCTCGATAACGATATCAAACCCCGTCTCTAATGACTGATAGGGCGCAAGGTGACCCGCTTCATTGTGCATAATGATGTTAGTCACGCCTTGCTGGCGTAATAAATCCGCGCCAGCTGCCGTGCCAGAACTCGCCACGACTTCCATGCCTGCTGCAAGGGCAAGTTGCACCGTCGCAATGCCGACGGCACCGGTTGCACCATGTACCAACACCTTGTCGCCCGCTTTACCGTTAGCGCGACCAAATAAAGCACGATGAGCCGTGGTGTAAGGAATGCCCACACAAGCGCCTTCCTCAAACGATAGGGCGTCCGCTAAAGGGAAGGTGTGTGTTGCTGCACAGGCGGCAAATTCAGCGGAAGAACCGCTTAGATTACGACTGAAATAAACACGCTGACCAATCTCAAAACCTGTCACGTTAGCGCCTAGTTCAACAATCCTACCGGCGCCATCAGAACCAGGGGTGTGCGGAAATTTGGCTGTGTAGTTGTTGGTGCCAGAGCGAATGTAAGTGTCTACTGGGTTCACCCCAGCGGCGCCAACTTGTACCAAAATTTGGTCTGCTGTGATGCTTGGCTTTTGAGCCTCAACCAGCGATAAAGCGCTGGCAGGGCCGTAGTCGTTTATTTGCATTGCTTTCATCTTCGTTTGCCTCTCATTAGTCTGCATAGACTTGCTCAGGGAGCCAAGTAGCTAGATCTGGCCAGATAGATAACATAATTAACACGAAAATTTGGATCAAAATAAAGGGAATAACGCCTTTATAAATAGCTTGAGTTTTCAGTTCAGGTGGCGCCACGCCACGTAAGTAAAACAGAGCAAAACCAAAGGGTGGTGTTAGGAAAGACGTTTGCAAGTTGATCGCCATCATAATGCCTAGCCAAATTGGATCTAATCCCATCGCTAATAATACCGGCGCTACGATAGGCACCACGACAAAGGTGATTTCAATAAAATCTAGGATGAAGCCAAGGAAGAACATCAGCAACATCACCACGATCATCGCGCCAACCACACCACCAGGAAGCTGGGAGAAGAAATCCTGAATTAACTCTTCACCACCAAAGCCACGGAATACTAAAGAGAACAATGACGCCCCGATTAATATCATGAACACCATGCTAGTGACTTTGGTGGTGGAATAGACGGCATCTTTTAAGGTCGTTATGCTGAGTTTCCCGCTGCCCCAAGCCAATAGGGCCGCACCCAGTGCGCCAACACCAGCCGCTTCGGTAGGCGTTGCGATACCACTAAGAATCGACCCAAGTACCGCAAAAATCAACAATAAGGGTGGTAGTAGTCCCTTAAACAGTAAAACGACTAATGGCTCAGTGGAACCATTACGAAGTTCTTCACGAGGCACGGCAGGGGCTTTATGTGGCTGTAACCAAGCCACCATAATCACATAAAGAATGTACAGCCCAACCAGAATTAACCCTGGAATCAGCGCACCGACAAAAAGGTCCCCAACCGATATGGTTTTTGGTGAAAACACCCCCATATCCAACTGTGCTTTTTGGAACGCATTTGACATCACATCGCCCAATAACACCAAAGCAATAGAGGGAGGAATGATTTGACCTAAGGTGCCTGTGGCACAAATCGTACCGGCTGCCAATGCAGGATCGTAACCACGGCGTAGCATGGTAGGTAAGGAAATCATCCCCATGGTGACCACAGTAGCACCCACAATCCCGGTACTGGCAGCTAATAGCATACCGACCAAAATAACCGAAATCCCTAAGCCACCACGTAAGCTTCCAAACAGCATGGCCATGGAATCGAGTAATTTCTCCGCCAATTTGGATTTTTCTAACAATACTCCCATCAATACAAAAAGCGGCACAGCGATGAGCGTCTCGTTACCAACAATACCAAATAAGCGATTGGGTAAGGCTTCTAGGAAAACACTATCAAAGGTACCGAACATGGCGCCAACGGCCGCAAAAATCAGTGCCGTGCCACCTAAAGAAAACGCCACAGGGTAGCCAAATAATAAGCACACGCATACGCCGGCAAAAAGCCACAATGGAATAAATTCAGCCATTAGTTTTGTCCTTTCGCGTGTCTGTTCATTGGGGTGCGGGCCGCGTTTATTACGCCAATATTTTTTAGAATATCTGCTGTACCTTGAAGAATCAGACTCACCATCATAATGGGAATCAGTGTTTTAAGCAGATACACGAAAGGCAAACCGCCAGGTTCTGCGGATGTTTCCATTACTCGCCAAGAGGCGCTGACGTAATCCAAGCTTAAATATGCGGTGTAAAGCGTGAAGGGCAAAAGGAAGAAAACACCACCAATAATATTGACCCATGCTTTTTTGGTTACCGAAAAACCACGGTAAAAAACATCAACCCGTACATGTTCGTCGTCTTTGAGCGTATAAGCCGCTCCTAACATAAACACCATCGCGTGTAGATAAAGAACCGATTCTTGCAAGGCCGTAGAGCCAATACCAAAACCATAGCGTAGAAGCACGATGAAGCAAGTTAGCAGCATCATAGCTAATGTAAACCAAGCAACGAATTTTCCCGTGTAATGGGAAATCGCCTCAGCCGCACAGATTAATTTGTTGAACATGAAAGTACCCACAGTTTTTAATCATTATGATCGGATGGTTAAAGTAGAGATCAGCCTCTTAAAAATGATGCTTAAAGAGGCTGACTTCTTTCATTAAAAAATCCGGACGGCTAGTCTATTGGATAACGCTACGCTTGGGAATATTGTTGGTGTCTTGAAACCGCTACTTGAATGGTTTTCTTGTCGCTTGTAGGTAACGGTATTCGGTTCTTGGGTGATGACCTGATAGAGGGTTACAGGTTCTCATTGGGTATTGAGGAAATCATGTTTCTTTCTACTGTTTGTGTATGCACGCTAATTTTTTTGAAATATTTCATGCTTTAACATTTTTGTCACATATCTTTTCTATAGTTAAAAACATCGAACGAGCTATGGGCAATTGCTCATAAATTTTTGACTATAACCACTGAGGTTTATGTGATGAAAAAACTAGTTGCGGGTTTAGCAATGACAGCAGCAGTAGGCGTTTCTTTTAACGCTTTTGCAGATGTTGATGCCGATTTGATTTCTTACAGCAAAGCAAGTGGCGTTTCTGGCAATATTTCAAGTATCGGTTCGGACACATTAGCTAACTTGATGACATTGTGGGCAGAAGAATTTAAGCGCTTATACCCAAATGTTAATATTCAAATCCAAGCCGCCGGTTCTTCTACTGCGCCACCAGCGTTGACAGAAGGCACGTCTAACTTTGGTCCTATGTCTCGCGCTATGAAAGACAAAGAAATCGCTGATTTCGAGAAAAAATATGGCTACAAGCCAACTGCCATTCCAGTTGCGATCGATGCACTAGCGGTTTTTGTTCATAAAGATAACCCAGTGAAAGGTTTGTCTCTTCCTGAGATCGATGCGATCTTCTCTTCCACACGTAAAGGTGGACACAGTGAAGACATCACAACTTGGGGTAAAGCGGGTTTGACTGGTGCTTGGGAAAATCGCGATATTCAGTTGTTTGGTCGTAACTCAGTTTCTGGTACTTACGGATATTTCAAAGAGCATGCGCTTTATAAGGGCGACTTTAAGAACAACGTAAACGAGCAGCCTGGTTCTGCGTCTGTTGTGCAGTCTGTTTCTACGTCTCTAAACAGTATTGGTTATTCTGGTATCGGTTATACCACTTCTTCAGTACGTGCTTTGCCTTTGTCGAAAAAAGAGGGTGATGCTTACGTTGATGCTACACCAGAAAACGCAGCGACTGGTAAATACCCATTGTCTCGTTTCCTTTACGTCTACATTAATAAGGCACCAAATAAGCCACTAGAGCCATTACAACGTGAGTTTGTGAAGATGGTGCTTTCTAAGACTGGTCAAGAGGTTGTCGTAAAAGACGGTTATGTGCCTCTACCAGCAAAAGTGGCTAATAAATACCTAAGTGATTTGGGTATTAACTAAGTAACGCGGTAGCGAGCTACGAATGAGATATTTAAAGTGGGAGGGCTGAAATGCTCTCCTACTTTTCTTGCTTCGTGGGTTGTCATAAAAACGTCACATAAAAAGATGAATGCGGATGACTAAATCAACTGACCATCAGATGCCGGAACTGGATTTTAATACGCCAGCTTTAAAGCGTCATCGTAAGATTCGTGCCCTGAAAGACCGTATGGCTAGTATGGGTATTGCAGTCGGCGGCAACAGTGTTATTTTGGCTGTGTTGCTGATTTGTTTCTATTTACTATATGAAGTGATGCCGTTGTTCTCTGGAGCCTCCATTGAACAGCAGGCCAGTTATGCGGTGCCTGCTGAAGAGCAGGGCGACAGTGTTTATTTATCAGCGGAAGAGCAGTCCGAAGTTGGTATGCGAGTCACTAGTCTTGGCAGTATAGTATTTTTTTCCATTGCTGATGGCAGTGTTATTAATACGGTCGAAAACTTACGCACGGATGCAAAAGTCACCGCTTTTGCTGTGGAGTCTGATACAAGTCGGTTGATAGCGTTTGGTTACGACGATGGCAAGGCACTCATTGTGAAGCACGATTACCGTACTTCCTATCCTGATGGAAAACGCAAGATCACCCCGATTGTTGAATACCCTTACGGGGAAGAGCCGATTGATGTGGCCGATTTTCCAATTAACAAAATGAGTCTTCGTGACGGCAGTGACAGCTTGACCGTGGTCGCGATTGGCGATAGCAAAAGTGCCATCACCAAGGTGTCGAAAGACGTTAATTTTATCACTGAAGAAGTGGAGTTAAGTGAGCAAATTACAGAGTTACCATTTGTGGCAGATACTGCCAGTGTACTGATTAGTGGTGATCAACGTTATTTGTACGTAGCAACTCGTTCTGGTCAGTTGAGCGAATTTGATTTACGTGACTTTGATAACATCACTCTCAAAGATAATATTTCTTTGTTTAACGATGATGCCAAATTGGTTTCCATGTCATATTTGTTGGGCCAATCTTCTATCATGGTGGCGGATTCCTCTGGGCGTGTGAGTCAGTGGTTTAATGTCCGTGATAATGCGACCAATGAAGAGCATTTAACCTTTATTCGGGATGTAAAACAGCCTGTTGCTTTGGTTGGTTTAGCCATGGAACAACGTCGCAAAGGTTTTGCCACTCTGGATGAGCGTGGTATTGTGGCGATTTATAATGCTACGTCTACACGTCAGGTTATAGATGAGAAATTAACCGATGATTCGGCCCGTCTGATCAGTTTTGCGCCGCGTGCTAATGGATTGCTATTAGAAGACAGCAAAGGTTTACATTTCTTCTACGTGGACAATGCACATCCCGAAGTATCTTGGTCTGCTATTTGGGGCAAGGTATGGTACGAGGGGTACCAAGAACCCACCTATACTTGGCAGTCTTCTGCTGCAAACAACGACTTTGAGCCTCAAATACAGCTTAACACCATTGGCGTTTGGTACCCTCAAAGCCGCATTTTATGCCATGTTAATGGCTGTACCCTTGGCCATTTGTGGTGCGATTTATACGGCGTACTTTATGGCGCCAGCGTTACGTCGCAAAATCAAACCGATTATTGAGTTAATGGAAGCCTTACCGACGGTTATTTTAGGTTTCTTAGCGGGTTTGTTCTTTGCACCTTTTATGGAAGAAAACCTCGCCGCGACCTTTAGTATATTGGTTGTCTTGCCAGTAGGCATTTTGTTGTTTGCTTACCTATGGTCTCGTTTACCACAAAAAGTTAGCTGGTTGGTGCCTGAAGGTTGGCAGCCTTTGTTGTTAATCCCTGTCATTGTATTACTTGCTTGGTTTTGTTTAGCCTTGAGCCTCAGTGATTGAGCTTAACTTCTTTGATGGCAATATTCGTGGTTGGATTACCAATGATCTTGGTATCACTTTTGATCAGCGCAATGCATTGGTAGTTGGTTTTGCCATGGGTTTTGCGGTGATTCCAACCATTTTCTCCATTACTGAAGACGCCATCTTTAGTGTTCCTAAGTCATTGACGCAGGGTTCTCTTGCGTTGGGTGCAACTTACTGGCAAACCATGACTCGTGTTGTTTTACCAACGGCCAGTCCAGGTATTTTCTCTGCTGTTATGATTGGTATGGGCCGTGCAGTTGGCGAAACCATGATCGTATTGATGGCAACGGGGAATACGCCAATCATGGATTTCAATATCTTTGAAGGTATGCGAACTTTGGCTGCTAACTTGGCAGTAGAAGTGCCAGAATCTGCGGTAGGAAGCTCTCACTATCGTGTCTTATTCTTAGCGGCGTTTGTGCTCTTTATCTTCACTTTTGTGGTGAACACAATCGCTGAAACCGTGCGTCAGCACCTACGCAAAAAATACGGGTCGCTATAATGAGTATTGAAATGAAAATGAAGAAAAAATCCGTATCCGAATGGGTGAAAGCAGGTGATCCATGGGTATGGCTTAATGCGGGTGCGGTGGCGATTTCAGTTATCATGGTCATTGGATTGTTGCTATTGATTGCGGTACGAGGGTTAGGGCATTTTTGGCCTGCAGACGTGGTAGAAGCCAATTATGCTTTACCAGGTCAGCCTGCATACAACATAGTGGCTGAACGAGTGGAAAGTGTTGAGGTAACAGCGGCGCAATTACGTGAAGCTGGTCTTGATATTCCAGGTGAACATGAACTGATGCAGCGGACGTTGCTGAAAACAGGTAACCGTGATGTTTACGGTTCGGACTTTCGTTGGGTACTTGATGAGTATTTAACGGATACCAAACGTCCAGAGATGTTGTTCACAGCTGAGCGTCATGAGTGGGGTAACTTATATGGTTATCTCAAAGCGGTGAAAGAAAATGGACAAATCGTTTCTGAAACAGCGGATCTTGAGCCTACCGCTTCAGCATTAGCGACTTGGCAAGTTTTCGAAAAGAGCATTGATCGCGCAGCAAGGATTCACGAAGAGATCAAGAAAGTTGAGAAAACAGACATAGGTCGAATTAATTATGGTCTTGAGCGCATTCGTTTAAAGCAGCGTAGCCTTGAACTAGAGGGCAAGCTTACACCAGCGGCCGAGGCCGATCTTGCGGCAGAGCGAAGCCAGTACGATGAAGAGTACAAAGGGCTTCAGCAGAGCTTGATTGATCTGTACGGAGAAATTAATCGTGATAGCTTTATTGTTCAGGTAATGGATGGTTCCGTACACGAAATCTCGGTTGCAAAAATTGTTCACGCGTATCGTGCTAATGCGATGGGGGTTCCTGAGAAAATAGGCTTCTACTTCGTTAAATTGTGGGAGTTTCTTACAGACGAACCACGCGAGGCAAATACTGAGGGCGGTGTATTCCCTGCTATTTTTGGTACCGTCATGATGGTGTTGCTGATGACTGTTTTGGTAACGCCTTTTGGTGTCGTTGCTGCAGTGTATTTGCGTGAATATGCTTCCCAAGGTTGGGTGACACGTATTATTCGTATCGCGGTCAATAACTTAGCGGGCGTGCCATCTATCGTTTACGGTGTATTTGGTTTGGGCTTCTTTATCTACTTTTTGGGATCTGGTATTGATCAGGCGTTTTTCCCAGAGGCTTTGCCATCGCCAACCTTTGGTACGGGTGGTCTTATGTGGGCATCGGTAACGCTTGCTCTATTGACTTTGCCTGTGGTGATTGTGGCAACCGAAGAAGGTTTAGCACGAATCCCTCGCAATGTTCGTGAAGGCAGCTTGGCATTAGGTGCGACAAAAGCGGAGACATTATGGCGTGTGGTGTTACCAATGGCGAGTCCTGCAATTATGACGGGTGTGATATTGGCAGTGGCTCGTGCCGCGGGTGAAGTAGCGCCTTTGATGCTGGTGGGTGTAGTAAAATTGGCACCATCTCTGCCTTTAGATGGCAATTATCCTTATATCCATTTAGATCAGAAATTCATGCACTTAGGCTTCCATATTTATGATGTGGGTTTCCAAAGCCCTAACGTTGAAGCGGCACGACCATTGGTCTACGCAACGGCCTTATTACTTGTGATTGTTATTGCTTTATTGAATTTATCGGCAGTAACTATTCGTAACCATTTACGTGAAAAATACAAATCGCTGGAAATGTAAGCGGCGGAGAAGAGATTATTATGAGCGAAGCAAAAACACACTCAATTGATATTTCGGCAATGCAGCGTAGCCAAAAGGCTTTGCGTATTGAAGATGAAACCGTTTGCCTTTCTGTAAACGATTTACACCTTTATTATGGTGAGAAGGAAGCATTAAAAGGGGTGAACATGATCATCCCTGAAAAGAAAGTAACCGCGTTTATCGGGCCATCAGGTTGTGGTAAATCTACCTTGTTACGTTGTTTCAATCGTATGAATGATCTGGTGGACACTTGTCGAATCACTGGTGAAATCAATTTACATAATGAAAATATTTATGCCAAAGGCACTGATGTCGCTGAATTACGTCGTCGTGTTGGTATGGTGTTTCAAAAACCAAACCCGTTCCCAAAAAGCATTTACGAAAACGTGGCTTATGGCCTGCGTATTCAAGGCATTAACAAAAAACGCCTATTGGATGAAACTGTAGAGTGGGCATTGCGTTCCGCGGCTTTGTGGGATGAGGTGAAAGACCGTTTACACGAGAGTGCATTGGGAATGTCTGGTGGTCAGCAACAGCGTTTGGTTATTGCCCGTACCGTAGCGGTGAAACCAGAAGTGCTGTTGTTGGATGAGCCTGCATCAGCCTTGGATCCTATTTCGACGTTAAAAATTGAAGAACTGATTCACGAACTAAAGAACGAGTTCACCATTGCTATTGTGACGCATAACATGCAACAAGCAGCGCGGGTATCCGATTATACCGCGTTTATGTATTTGGGGGATTTGGTGGAGTTTGGTGACACCAATACTTTGTTTACGAACCCAGAAAAACAACAAACAGAAGACTACATCACAGGCCGCTACGGCTAGGCGGAGGACGCATTATGAAAGAATTAACGACGGATCATATTTCTCAGCAGTTTAATAATGAACTGGAAGCGTTGCGCCAGCACTTTTTAACCATGGGTGGCGTGGTGGAAAATCAGGTACAAGACGCTGTTCAGGCTTTGTTAGACAGCAATGGTTCTTTGGCAGAAGATGTCAAAAACCAAGATGCGACGGTGAACCAATTAGATGGCCTAATTGATGAAGAATGTACTCGTATCTTGGCGAAGCGTCAGCCAGCGGCTTCGGATTTGCGAATGATTTTATCTATCAGCAAAGCCGTTAGTGAATTAGAGCGCATTGGTGACGAAGCGAAGAAAATTGCGAATTTGACGCTTAATCTGGTCAACGAAGGCGAGTCTCCTCGTGGTTATGTTGAGATTAACCGTATTGGCGAAATGGTGTCTCGTATGGTGCATGACGCATTGGATGCTTATGCACGTTTAGACATCGATATGGCGATTAAAGTGGCGAAGCAAGATCGTAACGTCGATCAAGAATACAATACAGCAATGCGTTCCTTAGTAACCTATATGATGGAAGATCCTCGTAGTATTTCTCGAGTGATTAACGTGATCTGGGTACTTCGTTCGCTTGAGCGTATCGGTGATCATGCTCGTCATACTTGCCAACACTTGATCTTTATGATCAAAGGCGTGGACGTTCGTCACGTCAATGTGAATGACTTGACGCCAGATTATAAAGCCAAATAAGTCTTACCTCCTTCTCTTGGTGGGCGTCAACGCCAGCCAAGAGAAGGCTTTTCTGTTTTCTTCCCTTCCTCTTATTCACTAATATGTCGATAAAAAAATAGGATTATTGGTGGGCTTCTTAAGCGGGCTTTGCTATCATAAGACTTTCGTTTTATTTGGTGTAAGGTGTTATGTTTACGATAGAAATGGATGCTACCGCGTCACTTGAAGCACGTTATCAAGATCTTAATGCTCAGTTAGCGGCCTTGCTAAGTGGCGAACGTGATCTTATTTGCAATGCGTCTCAATTTTCTGCTTTTGTCATGCAAACCCTTACGGATCTTAATTGGTCGGGGTTTTATTTTGTGCGTGGTAATGAGTTGGTGCTTGGACCTTATGTTGGTAAGGTGGCTTGTACGCGAATTCCATTCGGTCGTGGGGTATGTGGTAAAGCGGCCATGACATTGCAGACGCAGCGAATCGAAGACGTTCATGCTTTTGATGGACATATTGCTTGCGATGCCGCATCGGCGTCTGAATTAGTGATTCCTGTCGTCGTTGATGGCAAACTGATAGCGGTATTCGACATTGATAGTCCAAAAGTTGGACGGTTCTCCGAGGTTGATCAAGCTGGTTTAGAGTCTTTTGTTGGTACATTTGTCGATTCGACAGACATTTCTTGGTCGTTTTAATCAAAGTCTGAAAAATACTGTTTGAGTGCTTGTAATGAGCTGGTGTGCAAGCTTGGCAGCGTGTCGATAATAGCCTGCAGACCTTGCTCATTGTGTTGTAAGGCAGATTGTTCTATTTGTTGGCATTGCTTGGCGAACACTAACATGGCCATATTTGAACTCGCCGATTTTAGCGAATGACTAATCTGCCTAAGCTCCGAATAGTTTTTTGTATTCCAAGCCTGTAACAATTGCGCCAACTTGTCATGGCTGTCTTCAATATATTCTAAACGTATCTGATTAATCGTGTCCCTTCCTAGTAACTGGGTAAGAGTATCGAGATGTGCGGTATCAATCATGATTATCGACCTTTATAGGCGCTTTGTGGTTGGAAAATAGCTTATAAATATGCGTCTCCAACTGATTTTGTGTCAATGGAAAACAAAGGGGAATGACGGAATATTCTGGGTTATTAAGCACTTTTGGGTGATAGCTGAGTATTGGGCACGATTTTGCTTTCCATTGTAAGATGGCGTCTTTTCCATCTCGTTCAAAGCGCGGCGTGTTGCCGAGCATGATGAGATCGTAGTTTTTATGTTCTTGAAAGCTTCCGTCCTTAGAAAAAGACACTTCTATATTAAAAGTAGAAAGTTGTAAACCAATGATTTTGGCCAGATGTGTGTCTGTTTCTATGATGAGGGCCTGTGTCTTATTGGGACATTGGAAGATTGTCGAAGTATTTTGGTCATTGTCATTAGGCTCGTAATAGGGCAGATCGACCCAAAATTCACAGCCCTTCTGTGGTGCGCAAGAGAAATGCATTTCACCCTGCATGAGATAAACCAGTTTATGACACAAGGCGAGGCTTAAGCCAACTTTACTGGGCAGCGGACCTTCTTGTTGCATAGGCAATGCTGGGTTTATCCTTAAGTTTTGCTGCAGTTGATTCGGCATACCAAGCCCCGTATCTCTGATGGCAATTTGTAGCATTTTCGCTTCTTTTGCCTTCGCAGGCAGTTGCCCTTTCGGGGCGTTCAATGCGGACGGGCGAACTTGTAAACTAATACTGCCTGAGGGCGTATTAGTGATGGCATTTTGAAGTAATGCTACTATGATTTCTTTGACCCTAGAGAAATCCATTTGAATATTGGTTGGTAATAGGGGGTCTATGTAGGCAATACCCTGTAAGCTTTTTCGTGACATTTTCGTCTCAAAAATAGCAAGATAGTCATGAATATTTTTACTTAAGCTTTCGGTGGTTATTGTCAGCGAGAGTTTCTTGGCGTCAATTAAGGCAAGGTCAGAAAACATTTCGATGGTTTGCAGTAGCTGTTGACCAGACTCTTCAATATGTTGAGAAAGTGCCTCTGTATCGTGATAAGACGTTGTGTTTTTGAGTGTTTTAGCCGCTCCTAAAATAGCATTAATCGGAGAGCGTATTTCTTGATGTATAAACGACAGCATGTCTGATTTGTCTTCATGAACAGCGAGGATACTGGATTGCAGGTTGTCGTTGCGACGCAAGACATTTTTTAGTTCAGTCAAACCTTTGATGGTCAAAAAGCACAGACATAAAAGACAGGCAAGCAATGCCATTGAAAGCAACTGAATGTCGTTCAGGTTTTTTTGTAGGGTACGGTGTTGCTGACTGATGTATTCGTTGCTGCCTTTGTTCACTAGAGTGACAAATTCGTTAATTTGTTCTTCGATGTTTTGAATACGAACAATCAAATCTGGCAAATAGGTGTGATCACCATCTTCTATTCTAGAGAGATTGAAACTCAGTAGTTCCAATTCACCGTTAATGATGTTCAGTAATCTGGTCGTGCGACCACCTTCAAAATTACGAATCAGAGAGCCGACTTCCCCTTCTCTCAGTAAATCGACGCGACTCATTAGCAAGTCATATTCAAAAAAAGCGTTACCATTAAGTGGGTAATCGCTGTCTTCTAATGCCTCCAAATAATTGAGAAATCGATATGACTGTATCTGCAATTGTAAGGCATTCCATAAAGAGCTTTCGAAAACGCGACGACCATTATTTTTTGAACTGTCGCTAGTATAGGTAATGATGGCAAACACAGCGATGGTGATGGCGATAATGAAAGCAATAAAGCCATATACCATCCATATTTTGAACTTGGACAGCCAAGTTTTCCCCTTAAAGAAACGCGACATCTTTACTCCGTTATGGCCATTGCTTTGATGTGACGTATTTGCCAGATAGAGCGGCCATAAAACAATTCTGATTTTAATTCTTTGCGTTCATCAAAGGGGTAAATCACCATGATGGGGCCAAGGTTTCTGACGCTCATGGGTTTTCCATCTTGGTGTGTCGCAAAAATAGCCCCATTTTCGGCAAAGTCACTGACTGGGATTTCCGTCATATAATCATTGAGTGCGGTTACTTGTAAGAGCGTGCTTTGGCTTCCTAAGCGTTTTAATAGATCTATGGCGGAAAAACCTTGGTAAGTGTGAAGACCTTTTGCCCACGGGTTATGAGTCGTAATGGAATATTGTGGCAAGGTTTGCAGCATGGTTATATCGAATTTTACTTGCCGTTCCGCTTTTATCGCCCCAGAGACCGTGAGTATGGTTTTGTTATTTGGTATTTCTGATGCGTGAGTTGCTAGAGACATAAATATTAAGCACAAAAAAACAGAGGGAATGAATAAACGCATAGATGAAAGCCTTGACGCCGTTACTTAATAGAGTGATATCTATCGATAATATAAGAGTTTTATAATAGACAAAAATAACGGTCTTGTGTGGTGATTGCTAGAAATAACACGATATTTCATTAATAAAAAAGCCATTTGGATGGACCAAACGGCTTTTTTGTTTTTTTGACTTGTTTGCATCGCCTTACGAGGCGTTGGCGATGTCTTCTAGGCGTGAACAGGCTGCTTGATGCTCTTCGGATAATACCTGTAAAGTGGGCTTTTGTTGTGTACAGACCTCATTGGCATGAGGGCAACGAGTGCGAAACACGCAACCAGATGGCGGGCTGATAGGGGATGGTAAATCGCCAGTCAAAAGCTGGATTTTTTTACCTCGCTCTACTTTAGGGTCCGGCACCGGCACCGCAGACAATAAAGCCTTGGTGTATGGGTGTTGGGGGTTTTCGTATAACGCTCGTTTGCTGGCTAACTCCACCGCATTGCCTAGATACATCACCAAAACGCGATCTGAAATATGTTTTACCACACTTAAATCGTGGGCGATAAACACCAAAGACAAGCCCATTTCGGCTTGTAGTTCTTTTAGCAGGTTCACGACTTGCGCTTGAATAGATACGTCCAACGCGGATACAGGCTCATCACAAACAACCAACTTTGGTTTGAGAATCAGTGCTCGTGCAATGCCAATGCGCTGACATTGACCACCAGAAAACTCATGTGGATAGCGGTTAATCACGTTAGGTAATAAACCTACTCGGTCCATGATGTTACGGACTTCCGTTTTCATTGCTTCTTTTGATAGTTCTGGGCGGAAAGTTTTCAGTGGTTCGGCAATGATGTCGCCCACTGTCATACGAGGATCAAGTGATGCCAAAGGATCTTGGAAGATCATTTGCAGCTCTTGGCGCTTGCTGCGCATTTGTTTTTTGTCTAAATCCGTCAGATCTTGCCCAAGCCACACAACATTACCTTCGGTAATGGGTACAAGACGAAGCAAAGCGCGGGCAAGCGTAGATTTACCGCAACCAGATTCACCCACGACGCCTAAGGTTTCGCCAGCGTAAATGGTCAAATTAACGCCATCCACGGCTTTTAGTGCTTGGCCTTTTTCCCATGGCCAGGCATTGTCTGATTTGATGTTGAAATGAACTTTTAAGTTATTCACTTCCATTAATACATTGTTTGACGTGTTCATTAGGCGACCCATCCATCAACGGATTTATGACAAGCTCTTAGCTGACCCGATGCAAATTCTTTTAGCGGCGGCATGCTTTCTCCACAGCGCTCTTTGGCAAATTCACAGCGTGCTTGGAATGGACAGCCAGACGGCATATGCAGCAAGTTCGGTGGATTACCCGGAATGGTGGAGAGCTTTTCGTCATTACTATCGAGACGTGGAATCGCTTTAAGCAAACCTTGCGTATAAGGATGCGTAGGGCGATAAAACACATCTTCTGCCGTACCGTATTCCATGGTTTGACCCGCGTACATCACCAGTACTTTGTCGCATAAACCCGCTACGACACCCAAATCATGAGTAATCATGATGATAGAGGTGTTGAAGTCGTCTTTTAACTCGTTCAGCAAGGTTAAGATCTGAGCTTGTACTGTTACGTCTAGAGCCGTGGTTGGTTCATCGGCGATCAGAAGTTTAGGTTGGCACAATAATGCCATAGCGATCATCACACGCTGTCTCATACCACCAGAGAATTCGTGGGGGTACATGTTCATGCGTTTGCGCGCTTCGGGCATTTTTACCGCGTCGAGCATCTTCACGGATGCTTCAAACGCTTCGGCTTTGCTCATGCCTTTGTGCAGCATCAAAACTTCCATCAGCTGCTTGCCGACTTTCATGTAAGGATTCAATGAGGTCATTGGATCTTGGAAAATCATCGCAATGTCTTTGGAACGAATGCGGTTCATGGCTTTTTCATTCAGGGTAAGAATGTTTTGCTCGTTAAAGCGTGCTTCCCCTTCAATAACGCCATTGCCAGCCAATAAGCCCATAAGTGCAAACGCGGTTTGGCTTTTACCTGAACCTGATTCACCAACGATGCCGAGGGTTTCGCCTTGTGCCAAGGTGAAATTCAAATTATTCACCGCGGTAACAAAACCATCAGGCGTTCTGAAGTTTACTTTTAGATTATTGACTTCTAATAAATTCTTTTTACTTAATACGTTCATAAGGCCTCCTTAGCGGTCTTTGGGATCAAGCGCATCGCGTAAGCCATCGCCGAGGAAGTTAAAACAAAACAGTGTTACCACTAAGAAACCTAATGGCCACGCCAATTGCCATATGGCAATTTCCATATTCTGAGCACCTTCTGAAATCAGCGCGCCCCAGCTGGTCATAGGTTCTTGAACGCCGAAGTCCTAAGAAGCTGATAAAGGACTCTAACAAAATCATATTCGGTACCAATAACGTGGCGTAAACGACAACGATACCGAGTACGTTTGGCACAATGTGGCGCAAGATGATTTTGGGTGTCGAGACGCCACAAGCATAGGCGGCTTCTATGTATTCTTTGTTTTTTAGGCTCAAGGTTTGGCCGCGAACTATCCGTGCCATGTCGAGCCAAGAAATCGCGCCAATGGCGACAAAGATCAAGAAGATATGACGACCAAATAGGGTCATCAAAATGATCACAAAGAACATGAAAGGGAAAGAGTTAAGGATTTCCAAGAAACGCATCATCACACTATCAATGCGTCCGCCAAGGTAACCTGACGCTGCCCCATAAAGCGTACCTATGATGATAGCCACCACACTGCCCATGATGCCGACTAATAATGAGATTTGACCACCTTGCATAGTACGCACAAAAATATCACGGCCTAACGTGTCGGTACCAAAGTAATGACCGTTTTCAATATTAGGACGTCCTAGAGTGGAAATATCAGACAGTGCTTCCCAGTCGATATCATCGTAATTCCATTGACTGAAAAATGGACCCAATAGGGCAATCGCAGCAATCATGGTCAAAATAATTAAGCTGGTAACAGCGGCATGGTTTGAAAAAAGCGACGACGAGCGTCTTGCCATAAGCTACGACCTTCGACTTCCACCACTTTTTCGGCGAACTGTTCGACGGCCTGAACTTTGTCTTTTGTAGTAATCATAATTGCGTGGCCTTAGTAGCGGATTTTCGGATCAATAACAGCGTACAAAATATCGACGATGGCATTGAATAGAATCGTTAATGTACCCACCAAAATGGTGACGCCCATGACCATGGAATAGTCACGATTTAAAGCACCATTGATAAAGTGCTGACCAATACCACCGGTACCAAAATACACATCGACGATGACGGAACCTGTCACTATGCCGACGAATGCGGTACCAAGGTAAGAAATAACGGGCAACATAGCAGGGCGCAATGCGTGCTGAAAAATGATGCGATACTTTGGTAAGCCTTTCGCGCGTGCCGTGCGAATAAAGTTAGAGTGCATGGTTTCAATCATGCTGCCGCGAGTGATACGAGCAATCTGAGCTATGTAGCTGGTGGACATGGCAATAACAGGCATCACCAGATAAGGCCAAGCGCCGCCGTTCCAGCCACCAGGCGGTAGCCATTGATTATAAATAGAGAAAAATAGGATACACAAAGGAGCCAGAACAAAATTTGGCAACACGATACCTAGGTTAGCAAAGCCCATCACACTGTAATCTAACCAGGAGTTCTGGCGCAGTGCTGCGATAATTCCGCAACCTACTCCGATCAAGAGGGCAACAAGAAAAGACCAAATGCCGATTTCTGCCGAAACGGGAAAACTCTGTGCGATGAGTTCATTAATGGTGAAGTCTTTATAACGAAAAGAGGGTCCTAGATCGCCTTGAAGTAAGCCGCCAAGATAGTAAAAATATTGATTAATCACTGGCTCATCTAAGTGGTACTTCGCATTGATGTTTGCCAATACCTCTGGCGGTAACGTGCGTTCACTGGAGAATGGGCTGCCTGGAGCGGAATGCATTAAGAAAAATGAAACCGTAATCAAAATCAATAAGGTTGGAATGGCTTCTAAAATGCGTTTTGAGATAAATGTCAGCATAAAAATTACCGGATTCGTTGCACTGGGTGACGGCCAACACAAAAAACCTGCAGGAGTTCAAGAGATCCTCAGCACCGAAGTGCTGAGGAGAATTTTCAACATAGAACAACAACACCAAAATTAGTGCTTGATGATGTACATATCACGCGCATAGACGTTATCTTCTGGGTTAGGCATATAACCCCCTAAATAGCTTTTTACCAAACGCTTTTCGGTGTACTGATAAATAGGCGCTACGGCCATGTCTTGTTCAATGGCGATTTCTTCTGCTTTGTTGTAGTTCTCAGCTGGGTTCTGCATGGTACGTGCTTCGGTTAGAAGCTTGTCGTATTCGGCGTTGCTGTATTTACCATCGTTATTACCATGGGTAGTGGTCAGAAGGTCTAGCATGGTGGAGGCTTCGTTGTAGTCACCGATCCAGCCAGCACGTGCTATATCAAATTGTTGATGTTTTTTCGTTTCTAGGTAGGTTTTCCATTCTTGGTTTTCCAATGTAACGTTGACGCCCAAGGTTTTGTTCCACATAGACGCGATCGCAATGGCGATTTTTTTATGGTTTTCGTTAGTGTTGTACAGCAAGCTGAAAGACAGTGGGTTACTTTGTGTGTACCCCGCTTCTTCTAACAGGGCCTTCGCTTTTTCATTACGTTCTTTTTGTGTCCAAGTAGCGTATTCTGGCGTGGCTGGTGAGAAGTCGTTTACTACTTCTGGGGTAAACGAATAAGCTGGAAGTTCGCCTGTGCCAGTCACAAATTTGGTGATTACGTCACGGTCGATAGCGTAAGACAAGGCTTTGCGCACTCGAACATCGTTGTATGGAGCCTTGGTTGTATTGTATTGATAATAATACGTACCCAGTTTTGGTGTCACCACAACCTCATCAGGAATGTCACGCATTAGCTGTTTGTAGTGGTCATTGGGTAGCTCATAGCTCAAATCCATTTGACCCGCTTGGAAGCGTTTTAGTTCGGCATTAGGGGATTCAATAGGCAAGTAGGTTACCTTGTTGATAATGGTTTTGGCGTCATTCCAATAATGGCTATTACGGGAAAAAACCATCTTTTCATTAACAATCCACTCGTCCATTTTGTACGCGCCGTTGGATACCATGTGTTCTGGTTTAGTCCAATCATCACCCCATTTCTCGACCACTTTTTTAGGCACAGGGAACATAGTTTGGTGAGAGGTCATTTTTACAAAGTAAGGGACAGGACGCTCAAGCGTGACTTGGAATGTGTGGGCATCTAGAGCTTTTACGCCCAAAGTAGAAGGATCTGCTTCGCCAGCAATGATTTTAGTCGCGTTTGTGATGGCTGGAATTTCCATGAACCATGCGTATGGAGAGGCCAATTTAGGGTCTACAGCACGTGTGAAAGCGTAAACAAAATCTTCAGCGGTAACTGGGTCGCCATTAGACCATTTAGCGTCTTTGCGTAGGTGAAAAGTATATTGTGTATTATCGTCATTAACATCATAGCTTGTCGCGACGCCTGGGACCTGGTTGCCGTCGCCGTCTTGATTGTACAGGCCTTCAAATAAATCTTTGGCCCGAATAGACGCAGGCGTTCCTTCCATTTTTTGAGGGTCCATGGTCGCAGGTTCTGAACCACCACCACGAACGAGTTCTTGTTTGGCTGCTAATTCTACGCCAGCCGGCACGTCTGCAGCCTGAGCTTGCAGAGCGAAGAAAGAAGTAGCCATGATGGCACTGGCGAGTAATGTCTTTTTCATTTTGATAATGTCCCTTGTTAGTTAGTTTTTATGTATGTGCTGTTTTTATAGTCAGACGCGATACCTGCACTGGCTCGTATTCGTCTTACACTTTCATAGTTCACCAATTTACAAAAGGTCACAATCGAAATTGCGTATCAGGTTATGCGTCTAATAAATGTCAGCTTTATTAAAGAGTGATGGAAATGTTAAAGGAGGCTTGAAGGCATTGAAGAATCTATTTAAGAATCATCAATTTGAAAGGCTTTGTGGAGCCATGAAAGTCCTCATGGTATTCTGTGTCTCTATTGGATACATTTAAAAAAGGTCTAACTTTAGGAGTGACTTGGCATCGTGATTACACACCCGTTTAAAGCTGCGGGGGCTTTTTTAAGAGCATTTCCCTTAGTTTTGTCGAAAGATTTAAGGTTGTTTATTTTAGCCCCTTTATTGGCCAATTTTTTCTTAATGGCGCTGATTTATATGGTGGCATTTGGTTATTTTCAAGACCTATTAAGTTACGCTATGGGATACGTGCCTGAGTGGGTGTCATTTTTAAATTGGCTGTTTTATATTATTTTTGGCGCCATTATTACCGTGCTGTTGTTTTACAGTTTTTCGGTAGGGGTCAATATTCTAGCGGCACCATTTATGGCGTTTTTGGCTGAAAAGGTTGAAGAAAAAGAAACCGGAAGAGTCTTTGACGAAACGTTGACAGCGGGCGTTATCATGGCAATTATTGGTCGCAGTTTGCAGCGAGAATGTCAGAAAATTCTGTATTTTCTGCCGCGCTTTATTTTGTTGCTATTATTATCTTTTATTCCTCTAGTTAATGTTATTTCCCCTGTATTGTTGTTGCTTTTTTCCGCTTGGATGTTATCGCTGCAGTATATGGATTACGCGTTTGATAATAATAAAGTGAAATTTCATGACATGAGAATGGCGTTACGTTCCAAACCTTTGTTATGTTGGACATTTGGCGGGATAGTGATGGTCAGTTTGACGATTCCTTTCTTTAATCTATTCGTTATGCCGATTGCTGTTGTTGCAGCTACACTATTGTGGATTTCGGTTTTTAGATCAGAGCATGGGGATTTTTCTGCCTTGTTAGATCGTACTAATGGAACTTTGTGATGTCGTTAAAAATTTTGGTAGTAGATGATGCTTCTTTTACACGTGACTTGATCCGACGAACCTTGCGTAAGCAGTTTCCGGCGGTGGAAATTGAAGAGGCGGTAAATGGTCGCAAGGCACAACAATTATTGTCTAAGGTTCAGTTCGATATGGTGTTGTGTGACTGGGAAATGCCCGAAATGACTGGAGTGGAGCTGCTTAAATGGTGTCGAGAGCAACCCAAGTACAAAAAAGAAGATGTGCCTTTTGTGATGATTACCAGCCGAGGCGATAAAAGCCATGTGGTGGAAGCCGTTCAATCTGGTGTGACGGATTATCTTGGCAAGCCGTTTTCCAGTGAGCAATTGATTAATAAGGTTATTTCGGCCGCGAAAAAACACGGAATTGAGCGCAAATTATCGTCACAAAAGCCTCGTGAATCTTCACCGGGCGGTGTCAGTTCTGCTTCGTTGGATGTATTAATGGGGGCTGGAAAAACCGCAGCTCCTGTTCAAGCGACTAAGTTTACTCATCCCGACGCGCCAGCGGTATCGGTTAAAGATGTTAAAATCCCAACCTTGGTCCGCTTTGAAGGCAAACAGTTTCGCTGCATGATTGTGCATTTTAGCAAAACAGAAGCCACTATGTTCATTAAGAGCGATGATGTTGTGCCGCAAGTGCTGGGACAAGCCGTTTTGGATTTGGAATTCAATGGCAAGGTAAATCGTCTAAACTACTATGTTCAATCGGTCGCCACGACGGAGAAGAAACATGATTCGACGTTTTTAACTGTGGTGTTGAGTTTGATCGATCAAGACAGCGACAAAGAGGCTTTTATTGCTCAGCTGTTTGATAGCTTATGATTTGTCGTTTGTTTGTATAAAATCACGACCTACAAATAACTAATCCCCTGTAGGTCGGCCTTTATGCTGACAACGTTTTTATTTTTCAATGCCCAATGTATTGGATGTATTTGTGCTTTCATCCGTAGGAAGAGGCAGCGCAGGAATCGTATCGTTTCGGGTACGATTCGCTGGGAAGTGACAAGAAAACGTGCTGCCGAAGCCTGGCTGACTGTGAATCTGCAGTTTGGCGTCGTGGTGTAATAACACGTGTTTTACGATGGCTAAGCCAAGACCTGTTCCACCAGTTTTTGACCCTCTCCCTTTGTCTACCCGGAAAAAGCGCTCCGTGAGTCTTGGAATGTATCTTGGTTCTATACCTAGGCCACTGTCTTTGACGGAAAAAACGCCGTTAAACTCACTGGATTCCCATTTTATGGCAATCTCACCACCGTCTGGCGAATACTTAATGGCGTTAACAATGAGGTTCGAAAAAGCACTGTAGAGTTCTTTATAAGAACCATATAAGCGGGCATCTTCTGGGATTGTCAGAGACACTGTGTGTTTATCGGTCAAAATAGGCGTAACCGTCTTTTGAATAGCCTTAACTAAATCACACACCTTATGCCACTGATTTTCCTCGCGTTTGTCGTTACTTTCTAAACGAGATAGCAATAGCAAATCTTCAATCAGTTGTTCCATGCGCTCAGATTGTTCAGACATGTTAACAATGCCTTTTTGCATACTTTTCGGCAGACTGTCTTTGAACATTTCTAACGTTTCTAAATACCCTTTTATCACGGTGAGCGGTGTTTTTAACTCATGGGAGGCGTTGGCGACAAAGTCTTTGCGCATTTGTTCTAGTAAGTGCAGTCGAGTGACATCGCGGACAAAAATGAGGTGATCGTTTTTGTCGTACAATGTAGTCTGGATTTCTAGGTACATGCCTTCTTTGGCGGGAGACTTTATGACTAGCGGTTCACCAAAGCGTTTTTGACTAAAGTAACGAAAAAAATCTGGATTACGTACAATATTGGTGATTGCTTGACCGCGATCTGTTGGGCGCTGTAAACCAAAAAAATGCGCCGCAGAGTTATTCCACCACTCTAAGTTACCTTGGTTATCTGCCATGATAACGCCTTCTTTTAAAGCGGTCGTGGAGCTTTCGATTCGTGTTAGGGCTTGGCGCATCCGGCGTTTGGATTTACGCTGTTTTTTTTGCAGACGATAGACAGCGTCAAAGACTTCGCCCCAGATACCACTGGCTTCGGGTGGTGCTGCTCGGCCAGAATGGCGCAACCAATCATGGAACTGATACAGCTGATACAGCTGCCAGTATAAAGAGCCTAATACATACAAAAGCAAAACACCCAACAAGTGCCCAAGAATTAGGCCAATGATAATGCTGGCGGTTAAACCAGCAAGCCACGCGATAATGGTGTTTCGCCAAATTGTTTTCATAAAGACCTTTTTGCTGAGAAGCGGTAGCCAGTTCCCGGACTGTTTGTATCAAGAAATCATGAGTGCTACCAATGGCTTTGCGTAAGCGACGGATATGAACATCAACGGTACGTTCTTCAACGTAGACATTTCCACCCCATACCTGATCCAACAGCTGAGCTCTTGAATACGCTCGTTCTTGATGAGTCATGAGAAATTTGAGTAGACGATATTCTGTTGGTCCCATATCCAAAGGACGAGTGCCTATGGTAACGCGTTGGCTAATAGGATCAAGCATTAAGCCTTCTATCTCGATTGGCTCATCAACGCCTTGAGGGGTAGCGCGGCGCAGTACGGCTTTTAGTCGTGCGACCAATTCTCTAGGAGAGAAGGGTTTGGTGATGTAGTCATCAGCCCCCACTTCTAAACCTTGAATTTTGTTATCTTCTTCGCTTTTGGCAGTCAGCATAATGACCGGTATTTCAGCCGTTGTGGTGTCTTTTTTTAGTCGGCGGGTTAGCTCTATACCACTTCCGCCAGGCATCATCCAATCGACCAAAATGAGGTCTGGACGGTGATCCACAATGATCTCATGCGCTTGTTGAATATTTTCGGCTTCCAGATACTCATAGCCTGCCATTTCAAGGGCAATGGCAATCATTTCACGTATGGAAGATTCGTCGTCAATTATTAATACTTTTTTACCGGTCACAGGATTTATCCTCATCTCAGGAACGGTTTCATTAAAGCGAGCAAATGTGACAATTCAATGACACTGTCACAACTTTGCCATATATTACAGAAAATAGCTTGTCACAAGACCGATAAAGAGGCAGTAACCAACACGGTTATTGTCTAAAAAGGAGCGAAAACACGCTTGGCGATCACGGTCTTTTGCTTGCCTCCATTGTTGATAAAATAGGCCGATACTGATGACGAGCGATACAAAGTATGGCCACTGTAATTTTGCTAATAAGCCAATCCATGTCAGTAAGGACAAAGTTAGTCCTTGCAGGCAAATAATGACAAATAAATCGTATTGACCAAATAAAATGGCCGTTGATTTTACGCCAATTTTTACGTCATCGGGACGATCCGTCATTGCATAATAGGTATCGTAAGCAATAGTCCAAAAGCAATTCGCCACAAACAGCATCCATAATTGCGGATCGGTGAGGTCGCCGCCCTGTGCACTGTAAGCCATAGGAATGGCCCAAGAAAAGGCCAGTCCTAAAAAAAGCTGAGGCAGATGAGTATATCGTTTCATAAAGGGATACAGTGCAGCAAGCCCCAGCCCCACAAATGACAGCAGAATCGTTCGCATGTCAGTAAACAGTACTAAAACAAAGCTTAAAACACAGAGAGCAGTAAATAAGGTAAGTGCCTCTTTTTCTGATACTCGACCCGATGGTAATGGGCGATGTTTGGTGCGCTCCACATGACCGTCAACTTTTCTATCTGCGTAGTCATTAATGACACATCCCGCAGAGCGCATGCTAAAAACGCCCAGCACGAAAATGAGGATTAAATGCCATTGTGGTAAGCCATCGGCCGCCAGCCATAACGCCCACAGTGTTGGCCAAAGCAGCAGCAAAGAGCCTATAGGGCGGTTAAATCGAGTTAAGTCTGCGTAGTCTTTAAGTTTGCTCATAACAATCCAAACGGTGGTGTTAGCTGGTTAATTTCATCAAAAAAAGCTTCATTGACTAATATTCCAGGGCCATATTGATGGAATACGGAACGTCTTGCCCACAAGGCATTCTGCTGATCGGGAAACATACGTTTTGGCAGCTGAGTGATTTCTATGTTACTGCGAATGAGCGATCTGTGTTGAAACAAATAACCACCTAAGGGTTTATTTTTTAACTGTTTTACCTGTCGCCAGTGGCCTTGTAAAGACCGAGCCGGAATAATAGAGCGAGCATAGATCACGGCTTTGTTATCTACTTTCAATAAAACCGTACGGATTCGAGCGGCTTCTCTGGGACGTAACTTTAAGCGCTTTTTTTCTCGAGCGGTAGGTGTGCCCCAAACTTCTTCAATAACCTCGACATCCAGCTTGCCAAGGCATTGTAGGGCCGCGGTTAACGACGCTTTAGTCATTAACCATGGCCAGATCGCTTTGGGAACCTTAGTTTTATTTACCCGATGAATCGGACACCAACGATAGTTAAATTGTTGGGCGGCTAATGGGTTCATGATAGTCATAACAAGCTAAGCGTTCATTTTATTGATCAGGGCGACCATTTTATGTAATTCGGTAGAAGATTGATAAATCTTGTCTCGACATGTCAGTGCCTCTTCCAGTGTTAGTCCCACCTCGACTAACACAGAAGGCTCGACGTCTTCTTCATTACGTAACTGATAGGCAATATAAAGTAATTTGGCCAACAATGCGTGCTCGCCATAATAATGTGGCTTTTTACTGTAACGAATCGCTGTCCAAATGTTGTCCGGTAGACTCCAGTAGCGTAGCAACCAAGATCCAAGTTGCTCTTTGGTAAAGTGCAGTATTTGCATTTCAATGAGTTCTGAAGGAAGGTGTGCATTCGCTTCTTGATAGCGTGATAAAATAGAGAAATGTGGTGGTAAAATCGTGCTGATGGCTAAATAACCAAAGTTATGGAGCAAACCAGCAAGGTAGGCATGGCCTAGTTTAGGGCGATTCTGCGCAGGCATGGCCTTTACCAACGATTCCATTAAAACCGCATTAGACACCGAGCCTAGCCAAAAATCTTCATAGTGACGCGGGCCATCCTCTGGTAGGTGGAAACCATTTCCCATAGACAGTCCCAGAGCTAGGTTCATTACCATATCAAAGCCTAAGACACGAATAACCGCGTCTTCGACCGATTCAATGTTACCAGGAGCGCCATAGTAGGGCGATGAGGCCCAACTAATCACTTGAGCTGCCAAACTTGGGTCTAATGCAATGACCTCACATAATTCATCGGTTCCAGCTGTTTTGTCCGTTGAAAGACGAATAATTCGGTGAGAGGACGCCGGTAATGGAGGAATTTCGAGGGTTTCTTCTAAACGTTGTTTGAGCCGAATAGATTGAAAACGTCCAAGTGCTTGAAGTATTTGTTCTTCGTCGTTTTCGTGATTTTCTACGGGTCGCTTGATGAGTTCATTGTGAATGGATATGTTCTCAAAACGATTCAATGGCCCAGAAAACATGTTTGTTAATTCTGATGTGTTGATGTCTCTATACTGCTCATCTGCTTTGGTTCGAATCGAAACGCTGGCTTCTTTTAATAGGCTGGCATCTAAAATGGTTGCTACTGTATTTGGCTTAATTAAAGGATCACCTGATTTATGGGCACTGGTGACTGGCTCAAAGCGGCGTTTCGTAAGTCGAGATATGGCAGAGATATCCAACATATGACTTTCAGGGAAAATGACTTGCAGACGGCCAGTATGATCCGCTAAATGTACAACACGTAGCTTTTGGCTTGTCTGACGATCTGGTGATGATTCCATACATTTTCTCTGTTAGATGACTGGCATAAAAAAGCCCCTTATGGGGCTTTTGTCAATATAACAGATTTTAACGCTTTCGTTCTGTCTAGTGGTTCAAAATTTGACTTAAGAACATTTGCGTACGATCGTGTTGAGGGTTATCAAAGAACTCTTGAGGCTTGTTCGCTTCGACAATTTCTCCGGCATCCATAAAGACCACTCGGTCAGCAACGGTTTTAGCAAAGCCCATTTCGTGTGTTACACACACCATGGTCATGCCTTCTTCGGCTAACTGAATCATAACGTCTAATACTTCCTTGATCATTTCAGGGTCAAGGGCAGACGTTGGCTCATCAAACAACATAATGCGAGGTTGCATACAAAGACCGCGAGCAATCGCGACACGCTGCTGTTGTCCACCAGATAGTTGGCCTGGATATTTCAATGCTTGGTTGGCGATTTTCACTCGCTCCAAGTAATGCATTGCCATTTCTTCCGCTTCCTTTTTGGGGGTTTTACGAACCCAAATCGGCGCTAGGGTCAGGTTTTCCAAAATGGATAAGTGTGGAAACAAGTTAAAGTGTTGGAAAACCATACCCACATCTTTGCGAATGGCTTCGATGTTTTTTAGGTTGTCGTTCATTTCAACGCCATCGACAGAGATAATCCCTTTTTGGTGTTCTTCTAGACGGTTGATGCAACGTGTCATGGTCGACTTGCCCGAACCAGAAGGACCACACACAACGATGCGTTCCCCTTTCTTAATACTAAAGTTGATGTTTTTTAGTACGTGGAAATCACCGTACCATTTATTCACATCGATAAACTCGATGATTGCTTCTTCGCCCGGCTCAAGTTGGGCGAGTGCCATGTTTCTATCTGTCATTGTAAAGGCCTCAAATTCTTAACTAATTCCGCTTGTGTCCGGTTTCTAACTTGCGTTCGATTGCCATACTGTAACGTGACATTCCAAAGCAGATAATCCAATAAACAAAACCAGCGAAGGCGTAGCCTTCAACCGTGGTTCCTAACCAGTTGGCATCATGGTTGGCGGCTTGGATACGTCCTAATAAATCAAACATACCGACGATATACACTAGGGTCGTATCTTTAAATAAACCGATAAAGGTATTGACGATACCTGGAATGACGAGTTTTAGTGCCTGTGGCAATATCACCAGAATCATTGATTGCCAATAGGTTAATCCCATCGCATCGGCTGCTTCGTATTGCCCTTTCGGAATAGCTTGTAAGCCACCACGAATAACTTCCGCCATGTAAGCGGCAGAAAATAGAGTAATACCGATTAAAACACGCATTAACTTATTGAAATTCATACCGTCTGGTAAGAACAGCGGAATCATGACCGAGGCCATGAAAAGAATCGTAATGAGCGGTACCGCACGAATGGTTTCAATAAAAACCACACAGACAGACTTTGCCACTGGCATGTCTGAACGACGACCAAGGGCAAGTAATACACCAAGAGGGAAGGAGGCAACAATGCCCACTACACCCAGTAATGTCGTTAAAAACAATCCACCCCAAAGAGACGTTTCTACCACGGTTAAACCGAATACACCGCCAGCGAACAGAAAGTAAGCCACGACAGGGTAAACCAGAATAATCGCCAGAGAAAGGTACAGCTTATTGATGGTTTTGATGGCAAAGGCCCCCACCAATAAAACAAGAAGGATCAAGGATAAATTGATGCGCCATGTTTCTTCTGATGGGTATAAACCATACATAAACTGTTCAAAATACACACCGATGAAAGCCCAGCAGGCTCCACCACCCGTACACGCGGCTTTAGAGTCACCTGAAAAAGTCGCATTAATCACGCCCCACTCGATAATTGGTGGCACGAGTAAATACAACACATAGAGACTGAATAACGTCAGCAAAACGTTAAGCGGCGACGACAATAGGTTCTGACGTAGCCATGCCAAGGCTCCCACCGAGTTAACTGGTGGTGGCAGGCTGGGTGATGGTTTAAATTCAATAGCCATGATCTGCCTCCTAGCGCTCAATTAATGACATTTTTTTGTTATACCAGTTCATGAACATTGAAATCGTTAAACTCAATGAACCGTAAACCAACATACACAAACCAATGGTTTCAATCGCCTGACCTGTTTGGTTTAGCGTTGTACCCATAACCACGGACACCAATTCAGGATAAGCGATAGCTGCCCCTAGGGAAGAGTTCTTCGCTAAGTTTAGATATTGGCTGGTGAGTGGTGGAATAATAACTCGTAGCGCTTGTGGTAATACAATCAAACGTTGAGTAAGGCTATCGCGAAGACCAAGTGAACGCGCGGCCTCTGTCTGTCCCCAGTTAACCGACAAGATACCTGCACGAACGATTTCAGCGATAAACGCACCTGTGTAGGTGGATAAAGCGATAAGCACTGCCACAAACTCAGGTGGAAGTACCATGCCGCCTGTGATGTTGAAACGGCTCTTTTCTGGAACATCGAACTCAATCGGGAAACCGGAAATGGCCAAAGCCAAGAAAGTAATACCGACAATCAAGCCTAATGATGACCAGTAGGCTGGAAACCACAAGCCTGTTTTGGTTTGGCGTTTTTTTGCCCAGATAACCAAAGCGATTGCCGCCACAATAGACAGGATAAAGCCAGCAATAACCACACCAAAACCGTCTTGGAAAATGGGGTTGGGTGAGTAAATACCACGCTTATTAAGTAGAAAGTCCGCGAACTCATAGCTGTTTGCTGGTGCGGGTAAAGCCGCTAAAACGGCAAAATACCAGAAGAACATTTGTAGTAGCAATGGCAGGTTACGTAATGTTTCTACATAAACAGTCGCCAATCTTGCCACTAACCAGTTATTGGAGAGACGAGCAAGGCCAATCACAACACCAATGACGGTTGCTAGTGCGATACCAAGTAAAGAAATAACAAACGTGTTGATTAATGCGACGGCAAAAGCTCGTCCGTAAGTACCAGAGTCTGTGTACTCAATTAGGTGAATGAGAATTGGAAAGCCAGCTGGTTCATTAAAAAAGGCGAAACCAGTGGAAATTCCTCGATTATCTAGGTTGTTTTGCAGGTTAGTAAAAAGAAAATAACCAACAAAAACCACAACGCTCAAAAGCAATAGTTGAAAAATGAGGGCACGAGTGCCGGCATCATTCAATAAGCTGTTATTAGGTTTTGTTTTATTGCTCATCTTAATTCAGGCAAATGAAATGCTCGTCAGATGTGTAAGAAAGGGGGAGAAACCCAGCGACAGCCTAGTCGCTGGGTAAATACCCGAAGCGGATTGCTTTTAGGTATTAACGTACTGGTGGCGCGTACATAACACCGCCTTCAGTCCATAGATTATTGATACCACGAGGAAGACCTACAGGTGTAGATGGACCTACGTTACGCTCAAAGACTTCACCATAGTTACCAACTTTAGCAATAATGTCATATGCCCAGCTAGCAGGTAGACCAAGTTGCGCACCCATGTCACCTTCTGCACCTAGCAAACGCTTGATTTCAGGGTCAATCGTCTCAGCTTTAATTTTTGCAACATTTTTAGATGTAATGCCCATCTCTTCAGCGTTTACCTGAACAAACATTGCCCAAGTGACAATGTCTTTCCACTGGTTGTCACCGTGACGAACCACAGGACCTAGAGGCTCTTTAGAAATCGTTTCTGGAAGAATAACGTGAGCGGATGGATCAGATAGTTTAGAGCGGTGAGCTGCTAGACCAGATTTGTCTGTTGTGAAAACATCACAACGGCCAGATGAGTAAGCAGATAGCGCTTCATCGGCTTTTTGCACAACAACAGGAACGTAAGACAATTTGTTTTTACGGAAGAAATCCGCCATGTTCAATTCTGTGGTAGTACCTTGCTCTGTACAAACCGTTGCACCATCAAGATCTTTTGCTGATTCAACACCAAGATCTTTACGTACCATGAAGCCTTGGCCGTCGTAGAAGTTAACCGCGGTGAAGTCTAGACCCAAAGAGGTATCGCGAGTGTAGGTCCAAGTTGTGTTACGAGCAAGGATGTCGATTTCACCAGATTGCAAAGCCGTGAAACGCTCTTTAGCAGACAGTGGGGGTGAATTTTACTTTTTGCGCATCGCCAAAAATAGCGGCCGCTGTTGCACGACAAGCGTCTACGTCGATACCAGACCACTCACCGTTTGAATCCGCATTGGAAAAACCAGGAACACCTTGGCTAACACCACATTGAATAAAACCTTTCGCTTTGACATCGTCAAGCGTTGCTGCGGCTGCGCCAGTACTAATTGTAGCGGCGATTGCTGCTGTAGACAGTAGTTTACCAACATTCGATTTCATTATATTGAGCCTCCCAGGCGGTTGTTTTATATATGTTGTTATCTTGATCTTACTAAATTCTTAATTTCAGATTCCACGATCTGCGAATGACTATATTATTAGCGATTCCGTTTAAGTATTAAGCAAGCTTAGTGCCAACATTTGATTATTCTTGTTGTTAGGTATATGTAGACGATTCTTCTAAAAGGTCATCACATTCCCCTATAGAATTACTCTTTTAAGGAGTAGTCAAGGATAAAATGTCAGAAAAGAGGTGTGTGATACTTGTTTTTTGCACTTTTTGGGAGTTTAAGACGCTGTCTACTTACTTAATTAGTTGACTCACAGTCTTCATTAAAGTCAGTAAAAACAAGGCTCTGCAGACAAATGTAGGTTGTCTTTGCGCACAAATATAGGGCGATTTGTAGAAGCGGTGGATCTTTTTTGTGCTAGATGAATTTTTTGCATCATTTTGGTGCTGTTTTGAGATTTACTGTGCTTAATTTGAATACCCATACACAATATATTGAATAAAGCACTTTCCATAATCTGTAATCTGCGTGGTAGACTTAGAAAACATATTTTCTACCTTCCTTTGATATCAATTAAAGTCATGTAAAGGAGATCCACATCAGATGGATAACTCAGCAAAACCGCTTGACCGTTTAGATAAAAAAATTCTTCGAGAATTACAGATTAATGGTCGTTTATCTAATGTGGAGTTAGCGAGTCGAGTCGAGACCAGTGCGACGCCTTGTTTGGAGCGGGTGCGTCGTTTGGAACGTAATGGTTACATTACGGGCTACTGTGCTTTGGTGAACCCCAAAAAAGTGGATGCTGGATTGCTTGTCTTTGTGGAGATTCGTTTGAAAACAACCTCTCCAGAAGGATTTAATGAATTTAAAGCCGCTGTCACCGAGATTCCTGAAATTTTGGAATGTCATCTGATTGCCGGCGACTTTGAGTACCTTTTGAAAGCGCGTGTATCTAATATGGATACTTATCGTCTTTTGTTGGGAGAGACCCTGTTAACGCTACCCCATGTTCGAGAGTCGCGTACTTACGTTGCCATGGAAGAAGTTAAAAATACCACAGTGGTTAATATTCCCTAAACAGGGATGGCGGCAAGCACTTTTTTTAACATGCTTGGACCCATTCCTTTGACATTGAGAACGGCTTTTTCGGATTGAAACGGCCGTTCTTTCACTAATTTCTCCAGTACTTTCTTTGGCACTCCTTTCACGCTTAATAGCTTGTCTACTTTTGCTTTATTAATGGCGAGATAACCATCTGAATAGCCAGTGTTTTTTTTTATATTTTCGACTTTTTCTGGTGTTTTGGGTGTGGGTGCCTGGGCATCTTCTTGTTGGTTATTGGCAAGATGTATCGGATCGGAAGAGGGAATGACGCTTTTATAGTGGTTTTCAAAATAGACGGAATCGCACAAGGTATAATCGACGCCATTCCATTCGCTTAGTTGCAGGGCCAAGGACCAAGAGCCAGCGGGAGGTTGCTGAAAAATCAGATCGTAATAGCAATCACCAAGGAAGTGCTGGCCTTTTATTTCGCCAATTGTCGTCGAGGCAAGAATCGTCTTTGTTGTTCTATGATCGGAAGTTGTCGGGAATGCACATAACTGTAACTGTAGGGTGCCGCTGAGGTTTTCTTCCGCTCTATTGTTTTCAATACGATGAACAAAAATAAGAATACGGTCATTTTCGATTCGATAGCCACATCCCTGCAAATTTAAATGCGTATCCTGAAAAGCTTTATGTAAAGAGTCCATGTTCTTTCCTTATTGGCGAATCGATTAAGTGATAAAGCACTTAGAGCCCTTTTCTTAAGGGCTTTTTGCATTGCGTAATTTTTGATTAAATTTTACTCAGGTGCAAGCAAATACCGTTTGCTGGTCGATTTAAATTGAGGTTACGATGCTTCGAGTCAAGAATAGAAGACGCTCAAGTAGCATTTAGACGTTCAAGTACTGATCATGATTGGGTAGCCATCGTGATAGTAGGGGGAAATGGCGGCTGGGTAGCGGCTATGCAATATTACCGCGGCTTTTTGTACATCATCCAACAATCCTTTGTCTCTTTGTAAGTCTGCGACCTTAAACTCCCAGAGGCCCAGTTTGTCTGGTGCCGAGTAATTCACCAGGGCCGCGTAATTCCAGGTCTTTTTCAGCGATTTTAAAACCATCGCTGGTCTCACGCATGGTGGAAAGCCGCTCTTTGCCTTGTTGCCCTAATGGGGATTTATAAAGCAGCACACAATGGCTGGCGGTTTGCCCTCGACCCACACGACCACGTAATTGGTGCAGCTGAGCAAGGCCAAGTCTCTCTGGGTTTTCGATCACCATGAGACTGGAGTTTGGTACATCGACACCGACTTCGATCACCGTAGTCGCCACCAGTAGTTGAATCTCGCCCGCTTTAAATTTTGCCATAATGTCCGCTTTTTCTTGGGCTTTTAAACGCCCATGGACTAAGCCAATACGAAGCTTGCCAAGCTGTTCTTGTAGCAAAATGGCGGTGTCTTCAGCTGCTTGGCATTGTAAGGCTTCAGATTCTTCAATCAAGGTACAGACCCAATAGGCTTGTTTGCCTTCTTCGCAGGCGCTTTTCACACGATCAATGACTTCTTGTCGGCGTTGATCGGATACCACTATGGTGTTCACTGGTGTTCGGCCAGGTGGCAGCTCGTCAATGATGGAGCAGTCCAGATCCGCATAGGCTGACATGGCTAAGGTTCGTGGAATCGGCGTGGCTGTCATGATTAATTGATGAGGCTGGAAGCCATGTTTCATGCCTTTTTCGCGCAACGCCATGCGCTGATGTACGCCAAAGCGATGTTGTTCGTCGATAATCGCTAAGGCTAGGCGGTCGAACTCTACGGTATCCTGAAACAAAGCGTGTGTTCCAACAATAATTTGAGCCTGTCCAGATGCGATATCAGTGAGTTCTTTTTCTCTGGCTTTGCCTTTGAGCTTACCGATCATCCACGCCACCTTGAGTCCAAGCGGCTCAAACCATTGAGTGAAATTGATATAGTGTTGTTCGGCTAGAATTTCGGTGGGCGCCATAATGGCAACCTGGTAGCCAGCCTGTACAACAGACGCCGCCGCCAACGCCGCCACTAAGGTTTTCCCTGAGCCTACATCGCCCTGAACCAAACGCAGCATAGGATGACCTGAGCCGAGGTCGTTAAGGATCTCTTGAAAAACCCGTTGCTGCGCATTAGTTGGTGAAAAGGGAAGCTGTTGCAAGAGCCGTTGGCTTAATTCACCTGCGGCTTGTACTTTGATGGCAGCATCTTGTTTGGCTTTTATGCGTTTGCCAATTAGAGAAAGCTGGTGCGCCATGAGTTCTTCAAACGATAGTCGGTATTGTGCTGGATGACAGCCAGATTTGAGTAACTCTAGATTGGCCTCTCTTGATGGATGATGAAGAAACTGAATGGCATCAACCAGAGGAGGAAGGCTGAATTGAGTGCGTATCTCGTCAGGCAGCCACTCTTGTAAATTGTAGGGTGTTAAACGTTCTAAGGCTTGTGCGCAAAGTTGACGAATTTTCGTTTGTGTCAAACCATCCGTCAGTGGGTAAATCGGTGTCAGTTGTGCGGTTTCTTCTTGTGTTTCGTCTTCCCCAATGATCTTGTATTCAGGATGATAGATTTCAAATCCTGTGCTGCCACGGCGAATCTCACCAAAGCAGCGTACTCGTTTACCGGCTTCCAGTTGCTTTTTTTGCGCAGCGGAAAAGTGAAAGAAGCGCAGACACAAGGTGCCAGTGTGATCTTTGATACGACACAGTAAACTACGACGTTTGCCCATTTTGATTTCAGCGCCTGTGACTTGGCCCTCGATAACGGCTTCATCGCCAAAGCGCAGTTGCCCTATAGGAACCACACGTGTTCTGTCTTGATAGCGGATGGGCAGATGAAACAGCAGATCTTGTACTGTGTTCAAGTGCAGCTTTGCCAGTTTTTCCGCCATCGCATCGCCAACACCCTTTAGCTCACGAACGTCTTGAGTGTCTAATCCATCGGTCATGCCTACTCTCTACAAATCCAATTGTTCTACAGGTCTAGCTGCTTACAAGCATCACGGATAGACTGGCTAACGGCTTCAATCGCTTTAGGACGTGGGAAGCTCGCTCGCCAAGCTAATGCCACGGTACGTTTGGGGGCCGGTGCGGTAAAAGGTCTGACTTCTAGCATGTCATGATTAATGTTCATCACCGCCGATTTAGGCAACACAGTGACGCCTAAGCCTGATGCGACCATGTAGCGAATGGTTTCTAATGAGCTACCGTTAACGATAGTGCGGCCGTCGCCAAACTCGTTTTCGTTAACCAAAGGACAAGCTTCCAGTACCTGCTCACTAAAACAGTGGCCTTTACCGAGTAACAACAAGTTGTCAGTTGATAACTGATCTGTATCTATGCTGGCCAATTTGGTCCATGGATGCGATTTCGGCATCAGCACCATGAATTCTTCTTCGTAAATGGGTTGTGTTACCACATCCGGTTCACGAAAAGGCAGCGCCACGATGATGGCATCTAATTCTCCATTACGTAGTTTAGGGCGTAAGTTTTCCGTGAGGTCTTCTTCAATGATCAACGGCATGCCTGAGGTGATTTTATGCAAAGACGGAATCATAAAAGGAAACAAGTAAGGTGCAATGGTAAAAATAGCACCGACTTTGAGAGGGCCTTTTAATTGGTTCTTTCCCGACGAAGCGAGTTCTTTGATGGTATTGGCTTGATGCAGTACACGCTTTGCTTGGGTAATAATTTGTTCCCCCAGCGGTGTGACATAAACTGAACTTTTGCTGCGCTCAAAAATCGCCACGCCTAGCTCGTCTTCCAGTTTTTTGACGGCGACGCTAAGAGTCGGTTGTGACACATGGCAATCCAGTGCTGCTTGTCCAAAATGTTTTTTTTCTGCCAGCATTACAATGTATTTCAATTCCGTTAATGTCATAACACACCTTTTGCTTAAGCTTTTTCATTGTTAATAACTATGATAATACATATTTTGATAAAGTATACTCGTTCCTTTTTTATTGCTGAGTATTTCTTCCTTAGAATATCTGTCAGTATTCCACACAGTAGTGCGGCAAAAGTTTTATAGCGTTCGCGTTTAACGTAGTTTGGAGAAGGTTAATGGCAAAGGTTCTGATCGCAGGTTGCGGTGATTTAGGTTCTGGTGTAGCCGCTGAATTGGTGAAAAACGGTCATGAGGTGACGGGAATTCGTCGTACAAAAGCCCATTTCCCAGAAGGCGTGGTGGGGATCACTGGTGACCTACTGAGCATGACAGATGGCAACTTACCTGATGTGGATGTGGTTTTCTTGATTATGACCCCCAATGGTCGTGACGAAGACGCGTATCGAGCCGCATATTTTGACACCGCGCAAGTGTTGATTCGTCGATATAAAACCCTGGTGAAACCGCCCCAAGTGTTTTTTGTGTCCAGCACCAGTGTATACGGACAAAATCAAGGTGAGTGGGTTGATGAAACAACGCCCGCTATCCCTTCATCAGCAACGGCGACAGTATTGCTTGAAACCGAGCAGGCGCTTGCTGCCGTATTGCCCAGTGTGACGGTGCGTTGTTCCGGTATTTATGGTCCAGGGCGATTTCGATTATTAGAGACGGTACTAAGTGAAAAGGATTGGGAAGCCAACAGTTGGACCAATCGTATTCATCGGGACGATGTGGTATCAGCACTGGTAACCTTAGCCAACATAGCGTTTGAGGGGAAAGACTTACCCAAACAGGTGATTGTGACCGATCAAACACCGGTTTCTATGTGGGAAGTGAAACTTTGGTTAGCAACCTGTCTAGGTGCAAGGGTGGCCGTAAAAGAGAGTAATCAATTTGTTCCAGTATCCGGAAAGCGTATACAGGGCCAATACCTTTTATCACAAGGTTGGGTGCCGCGTTATCCGAGTTACGTGGTGGGCTATCATGAGTTGTTGCGTGAATTTAACAGGACGCGATAAATCAGCAGTGCGCTAGTGATTAGGTACAAGGTCGCCATAATAAAAAAAGAGGCCGCGGCCTCTTTTTTTACGTGACAAGCATGGGTTTGAAGAGATTAGTCTTCCAACACCATGATGCCTTCGATTTCTACCTGAACGCCTTTTGGCAAAGCGCGAACGCCCATTGCTGCGCGTGCTGGGTAAGGCTGCTTAACGAACTGCATCATTACCTCGTTTACGGTGGCGAAGTTGCTTAGATCGGTCATGAAAATATTAAATTTCACTACGTTCTCTAGAGAACCACCCGCTGCTTGGCAAACGGCTTGTAAGTTTTTGAAGACTTGTGTTGTTTGCTCAACGATATCTTCACTGATGACTTCCATGGTTTCAGGAACCAAAGGAATTTGACCAGACAAATACACAGTATTGCCAGCACGAACGGCTTGTGAGTATGGGCCGATAGCAGCCGGTGCGTTTTCAGTGTGAATGACTTGTTTTGACATAAATGAGCATCCTATTTTAGAAGGTCAGTAAACAGTAAATAAAGGCCAATTAACGCCCTACAATGGTTTCCCTTGTGACTTTCTCGACACAACGAACAGCTTTTATGCGACGCATTACATCGGCTAAGCCAACGCGACTGGAGATAGTAATGCTTAACCGTAAACGACTGACTCGGCCACGCTCAATAATATCGAGATTTGACACTTGGAAGTCTGTGTCGCTGATTGAGCTGGCGATTTTCGCCACCGCACCACGTTCGTTGATATAAGTGACGATGAGGCTAATGTGTAGCTCTTCTTCGATTTCTTTGCCCCATGCCATATGAATAAAACGTTCAGGGAACTCGACAAATGGTCCTGAACATTCGGGCAATTAAGGTGGTGGATAATAATGCCTTTATCAACTTGGACATAGCCAACAATCGGATCACCGGGAATCGGGGAGCAACATTTCGCATAGGAAATCAGCATCCCTTCAGAACCGTTCACCTTAAAGGACTTCGGGGTCACCAAGGTATCTTCATCAATGTTGGGGAACAGCTCTCGGGCAACCAGATAGCCCACATGGCGGCCTTTACCGATGGATTCTAGTAAGTCATCCATGGTGGCGAGCTGGTGGTTGGTCAGCACCTGCGCGATTTGCTCAACGGTCAATTCATCGATATTGGTTTTAAAGGCATTAAGAGAGCGAGTGAGTAGCCTATGACCAATGGAAATGGCGTTTTCTCGCTGTTTGTCTTTCAAATAATGACGAATGTTGGTGCGTGCTTTACCCGTAATCGCAAAGCTTAACCAAGCCACATTTGGCTGGGCGTTTTTGGCTGTGATAATTTCGACGGTCTGCCCACTTTCAAGCTGTGTGCTTAATGGCGCGAGACGACGATTGATACGACAAGAGATACAAGTATTGCCGATTTCAGTATGGACGCCATAGGCAAAATCAACGGGTGTTGCCCCTGAAGGTAACTCGATGATTTGGCCATTTGGAGTAAAAACATACACCTCGTCAGGGAACAGATCGCTTTTCACGTTATCAACAAATTCGACGGGGTTACGTGCTTTTTGTTGAATTTCTAATAAACTTTTCACCCATTTTGTCGCGCGATCGTGATTGCTTGGCATATTTGAGGAGCCGCTGACTTTATAAGCCCAATGCGCAGCAATACCATTATTGGCGACCAAATCCATTTCTTCTGTACGAATTTGGATTTCCATAGGTATACCATTAGCACCCAACACCGTGGTGTGTAGAGACTGATAACCATTGGATTTGGGAACCGCTATGTAGTCTTTAAAGCGGCCTTCGATGGGTTTAAAGAGGGCGTGAATCACGCCTAAAATTCGATAACAGCTGTCATGGCGATCGGTCACGATGCGCACACCCATGACGTCCATGATTTCATCCAGAGAACGGCGCTTCTTGTCCATCTTCTGATAAATGCTGTAAATATGCTTTTCGCGAACACTGATGCTGGCTTCGATATAGTCTGCGGCCAATTCGGAGCGAATCGTATCTTCAAGTTTCTGAGTGTCTTTAATGCGCTGCTGGCCATACTTTTTATGGATGGCTCTTTGTAACATGCGCGCGCGCATTGGGTAATAGGCTTGAAAAGCGAGGGATTCTAGATCAACCCTAACATTGTACATACCCAAGCGATTGGCAATGGGCGCGTAAATATCCAAGGTTTCGCGAGCGATACGACGCTTTTTATTTGCTGGCATGGCATCCAATGTGCGCATGTTATGCAAACGGTCCGCTAATTTCACCAAGATAACGCGAATGTCATCGGCCATGGCCATGGCCATTTTTTGGAAGTTATGGGCTTGTTTTTCGACTTGGCTGTTGAATTCCAAATGGGTAAGTTTACTTACGCCATCCACCAGACCGGCGACACCTTCACCGAACTGCTCAGTGAGCGCTTCTCGGCTAATACCAGTATCTTCAATTACGTCGTGCAGTAAGGCCGCTGTCAAACCATCACAATCCATTCGAAGTTCAGAGAGAATTTCGGCGACGGCGAGAGGATGGGTGACATAAGGCTCGCCACTTTTGCGCCGCTGCCCATCATGGGCTTGCTCGGCATAATAGTAAGCTCGCTTTACCTTAGAGACTTGCTCGTAAGGTAAGTACTGACTCAATGTCAGTGCTAAATCTTCAATGGTATACATCGCTCACCTCACATTGGCAAAAAAGAAGCGCGACAATTTGCAATGAGCGACACCATAGAGATTAAAACTCGTGCAATGGGCGTTTTTGCTGATCAACATTTTTTGCGTTGATTAGGTTTTCCGCTATTTCACGTAGTGCAACTACAGTCACTTTGTCGCCTTCTAAAGGCACTTTTGCGTCTTCGCCGCCAGTCGCAAGTTGACGAGCGCGTTTTGATGCGACCATCACTAGTTCAAAGCGGTTATCAACGTTTTCTAAACAATCTTCTACGGTAACTCGAGCCATTTTGACCTCTGTGTTCGGTTATCTATTTTTCCAAGGGTAATTCTACTGAACGGCTTCTTATAATGACAAGAGATCATTTATAAGATTGCCATATTTTTGCTGCATAACAGGGGTTTTGGAGCGCATGGCCATAAAAATGGACGACATTTCTGCAAGCGCCGTATCAAAATCGTCATTCACAATCACAAAATCGTATTCATGGTAATGAGACATTTCATTGACGGCCTTTGCCATACGTCGGTGAATAACTTCATCGGAATCGGTCGCGCGTTTGCGAAGACGTTCTTCGAGAGAGGCCAAAGAGGGCGGTAAAATAAATACGCCGATGGCATCAGGGTAAAGTTGGCGGACTTGTCGAGCACCTTGCCAATCGATTTCTAAAATCACATCAAGGCCTTGCTCTAACATGCCAAAAATCGATTCTTTTGAGGTGCCATAGTAATTATCAAACACTTGAGCGTGTTCAAAAAAAGCGTCTTCCGCAATCATATCCAAAAAGGATTCATCATCGATAAAGTAATACTCTCGACCATGTTCTTCACCAGCTCGCGGTGCACGTGTGGTATGAGAAATGGAAATACGTACTTGTGAATCTTGGCTAAGAAGTGCTTTGTATAAGGTCGATTTACCAGCCCCAGAAGGAGCCGATAAGATGAATAAATTGCCTTTATGTTTGTCCATGAGGTTCTTTTAATCCGCCTTTTTTGACTTTGTTGCGTTTTACTATATCACAAACAAAATGCCTGCTAGTGAGTTGAGTATTATTGACGATATTGGCGCTTTTTGACAGGGATGTTGTCGAGTGTTCAAGCCGAGTTTTGATTTTAGCTGACAACATTCTATTAATTCAGTGGTCATTAATAATTCGTTACAAAGTTTTTTTGTTCCAGATGCATTTTTTATAAACATGACTAAGCTTGAATGATATGAATCCAACAGATAAATGCTAAAACAAGGAAGGGAAATACAATGGATTTACCCTACGAAAAGAATTCACTGAAAGCAACCTCTACACGAAGAAACTATTGCAAAGTCTTATCCGTTGAAGATGACCCTGATTACCAAGAAGCGCTGATGAATGGTCTTAGTGCGCTTAATTATGACGATAAACAGGTGGAGTTTCTGACCGCATCATCTGCGAGTGAAGCCGCGACAGTTATCGCTGCCAATCCTGATATATCGGTTATGTTTCTTGATGTTGTCATGGAAACTGATGTCGCTGGCTTACGCTTAATCCGGACGATTCGTGACGTTATTGGCAATGATTTGGTACGCATTGTTTTATTAACTGGTCAACCAGGTATGGCCCCAGTTAACGATCTTATTGGTCAATACGATATCGATGACTATTGGTGCAAATCTGACCTCACTCAGGCGCATTTACAAACTATCGTACTAAGTAACTTGCGTACTTGGGAGCACCTTTCTGATATGAAAGAGGCTCGTCATGGTATGCAATTGTTATTGGCTTCCAGTCAACGAATCGCATCAAAGAACGACATTACCGACTATACACGCTCTATTTTGGAAGAAATTGGCTTACTGTTAAAAATGAGCAGCGGCGGCATAGTGTGCTTTTTCCACCCAGAAGAAGAACATTTAGAGAAGGCCTTAATTGTTGCTGCTTGTGGGGAGTTTTCGTCTCATATTCATCAATATTTTCTATCAGTAATCCAAGAGAGCTTTTTAAGAGACGCTGTGGCGTTAGCCAATACACAAAAAAGTCATGTGTTTCAGGATGGCTTTTCTGTGCTGTATTTCTCTAATAAGGAGTTAGAAGATCGCGAATACATGGTGGTGGTAAAGCTAGATCGAAATATTGCCGTCAATGAAATTAATTTACTTCAGGTCTTTTGTGAGAATATCAGTGCAGGTTTCCGCAATGTTGCCTTGCATAATAAACTAACCAATCTGGCTTATGTTGAGCCTACTTTAGGGATCCATAATAAAAACTGGCTGGTTCGTGAAATACACAATATGTTTTCGTGGGAGCGTCAAAAAGCGACTTTATTGATGCTCTACGTGGAAGATTTAGCTTATACAGAGTCTGTTTTAGGGTCTAAATATTGTGATCAATTAACGCTTTCTCTGTACGATTATTTGAACCACTTCTTTGATAAAGCGGTCGATATTGCCTTGCTTGAGCGAGATACGTTGGTACTGATTGTGTATGACGATCAGGATTACAATGAAACGTCACTCGAGAATATTATCCATACCAGCATTGAAGTTGAAAACTCCTTACATTCTCTTGATTTGACCGTAAGCTCGGTGAAATTTTCAGACTTTCCTAATTATGAGCCAGAACAATTAGTCAGTGTCGGAAAAAGTACCTTAGAAAGAGCAAAATACGAGAGAGTGTCATACTTGGCTTTTTCTGAAACCCTTGCGTCGGAAATGTTTGGGCGTTATGAGTTATTAAAAGATCTACGAGAAGCCATTTCGGATAATCAGATCCACGCTTATTTTCAGCCTAAATTTAGCTTAAAAAATAACACGCTGATTGGATTTGAAGCCTTGGCGCGATGGGTGCATAAAAATGGGCAGTTTATTCCGCCAGATCAATTTATTGCGCTAGCTGAGAGCAGTGGTCTGATTGATAAATTGGATCAGCAGATGTTGCGGCAATCTTGTGAAGCGATTAATACACTTAAAAATTTAGGTATTAACGTACCTATTTCTGTGAACGTTGCAGGCAATGAAATCATTCGTCCTAATTACTTCGAAAACTTTAAACGACTGCTTGCAGAAGAAGGTGTGTCGAATGAAATGATCGAGTTAGAAATTACTGAGTCCCAAATCATTGAAGAAAAAACTAATATTAACAAGCATTTATCGAACCTCAAAGCATTAGGTATACGAGTCAATATCGACGATTTTGGGACGGGCTATTCTTCTTTAGCGTATTTATCTACTTTATCGGTTTCAACTATCAAAATTGATCACAGCTTTGTGTGGCGCATGGAAGAATCCGAGAAAGATTGGGAAATACTGAAGATGATCATCGAACTAGGAAACTTTTTGGGGTTAAGTGTTATTGCTGAAGGTATTGAGACTGAGCAACAAAAAACGCATTTGCTGGCTTTGGGCTGTGAGGATGGCCAAGGTTACTTATTTGCTAAACCTATGTCATTAGACGATACAATTAGTTGGATTAAAGCGGGCTTGTAACAATATGGCTTTTGGTAAACGGATGTCACAAAAATCATTACTTTGCATGTATCTGTCGGGTATTTTTGTTTTTATAGTTTTGCTTAGTTGGGGCAGTTATCGTTTTTTTAGACAATAAAATTAGCCAGTTAGCATGGAATGAATCAGAAGTATTGTCTCGTAGTGCCAGTGTTTTTAGCCGTGAAATGGGGCATATTAAGCGAGTTACGTTGCTGTTACACAACAGCATTAATGCTCGCCTATCTTCTCAGAATGCCGCTTCTCAAAACTCAGCCCTTGTTCAAGGCTTGTCATTATCACAGAACGAAACAACAATCCCCGCTGATTGGGAGGCTCAGGTGGTGGATGAATTCAATCAATTTGCTCGAACATCTAGTCTTATTTCCCAAGTTCGCTGGATTATGCCAGATGGCCAAGAGCACATTCGAATCAACTCTCAAGCGGGTGTTATCTATCGTGTGCCAGAAGGCCAGCTACAAAACAAATCAGATCGGCATTATGTGCAACATGCGCCAGATAGCAGCAACGAGGTCTATATTTCTTCTTTGGATTTGAACATTGAAAATAAAGAAATCGTCCGTCCTTTTCAGCCAACGGTTCGTGGTGTCATCAGAGTGAATGGCGAAATACCAGGGATTCTGGTGGTGAATTATGATTTGAGCAAACTGTTTGAGCTTATTCGGACTTTTAGCCGTGACGGTGTGTATTTAGAAATACTAGATTCCAATGGCGATTGGGTTTTAGCAGCCGACAAAAACCTCGAATGGGGCGGCATACTTCATCCTGATAACTTGAGCTTTAATATCAAAACGCGTTTTCCGGTTATTTGGCAAGAAATGGATGTAGTGGATGGATTAGAGCGAGTTTTTGATGATGGCCGTTTGTGGAGTCTATTGAAGCTGCATATAGACGAAGAGGCAGATGTTCAGAACTCACAAACGCCATCTTTGTATTTTATTGCACGCTCTAACTATGAAGAGTTTTCTGCCTGGCGAGCGAGGTTAATCTTTAGCATTATTGGTATAGCAGGCGTTTTCTTTGTTTTGATAGCATGGTTGGTTTGGCGGCAAACTACAGCTCAATTTGAGACCTATCGATTACTTAAACTGGTTCAGCAAGAAAAAGCACAAGCGGAGCAGGTTAACCGTAAACTGAATCTAACGAATAAGCGCTTAGTGGATCTTCAGGACGAGCTAGTAGAAAGTAGCAAATTATCTTCTTTAGGACTGATGGTGGCGGGTTTAGCTCATGAAATGCATACACCGCTTGGAGGCGTCAGAATGGCGTTATCTTCATGTAAAGTCTGGTTAGATAAGGAAGCTAAACAGCATCCTTCTGATGGTCTTGAAAAAATGGATGGGTCATTGTTAATAGCGGAAAAAAACCTTGTTCGTGCTTTGGATGTGGTTTCTAGTTTTAAGCGCATTGTGTCCGACAGGACCGCTCAGGATGTGCAAGCCTTTTCCTTTCATAATGTCGTTGATGACATCTTGTTTACTTATAAACCGATTCTAAAAAAACGTCCTGATATGCGTATTGATGCTGACTGTCCAGAAGGCATCGAGATGCTAGGTTACCCTGGGGCCATGTCTCAAATTATTCAAAACCTTATCGATAATGCGTTAGACCATGCTTTCCAGCGATTGGATAAAGGCGTTATTACCCTTACGGCTAAAAAAGAACAAGATAGCCTCATTCTTGTTATTAGCGACAATGGCATAGGCATTTCGTCAGAAATCAAAGAGCATATTTTTGATCCTTTCACCACGACGGGTCGAACCAATCAACATACAGGACTAGGGTTACACCTAGTGAGTCAGTGGGTAAATGCACTGATGAAAGGGCGAGTCGATGTGGTATCTGAGTTAGGTGTTGGAACGACATTTACCCTAACAATTCCCCTAAAACAGCATGAAGATGAGGAGTCAGCGAGCTGACGAATTTTAGCAACTTCTGTCATGCCTCCTTTGTTGTAAACAGGTTATTCTGTCGTTACTCAATGAATTGACAGACGGAACGAGCGATCAATAAAGCATTATGAAAGCGCATACTGGCGGTATGTGATTACATATATAAGCATTTAGACGATGATCTTATCGTCGAAGCGTTATGTGATGTAGCCTGTTTCTCTAAATACCATTTTCACCGACAGTTTACGCATTTTATGGGTGTTTGTGCGTCTAGCAGCTACGCTTAAAAAGAGCATCCTATGAGCTAGTGTTTATGGAAAAAAGTGCATCATTGATATTGTCATGAGCGCGAAATTCGATCACCCAGAATCCTTTTCTAGAGCTTTCAATGAGAACGGCGTCATTAACAGTACCTTAGCTGGTGGTCGCTACGCCGTCGTTCGCCATTTTGGGCCTTATGACAGTATCCGTCGTTGTTTGTACTTCCTTAGTGGTACGTTTGATTCGTTACTGTTTTGGAGTGTTTGCCACACGCTGTGTGATGCTATGGTGCTTTAGCCGTCCGACTCAAGCTTATACTTCGCCTTGGGCTATGAACGGTTTGGTTTTGGACTCGCCATCCAGCCCAATGCCATCCAGATTAAACCAATGCTTAACATGACATAGAGCGATGCTGTCCATGATTGCTGCCAATCGTACAGGGCACCAATCAATACAGGGCCAATGGCTGCGAGCGTGTAACCGATCAACTGCGCCATACCAGACAGCGCTGCCGCCTGTTTTGGGCTGTTGGTTCGTAAGCTGACAAAAGACAAGCCCAAGATAAACCCCATACTGACGCCAAACCCAAAAGACACAGACCAAACCCCAGACCAACTTGGAATGAACAAAAAGCCAGCCAAGCTTAATGTCGTTAATCCAGTGGCTATCAAGCAGAGGCGTCTATGACTGCCTAAGCGATTGATAAACGGCGCTAAAATCAGTGAAGGAACCGCTCCTGCCAATTGCAAATAACCTTGATACAACCCCGCCGTTGAATCGGTGTAACCGTTGCTCATTAAAATAGCGGGCACCCACGCCACCACTACATAATTCACCAGAGAATTGACCGCTAAAAAACCAGCCACTTGCCATGCAGTGACAGAGCGCCAAACGGACGTGGCCACTTCGACATTCCCGGTTTGCGGCGCTTGGTGTTGGGTAATTTTGCAGCTAAACCACACTACCAAAGGTAACAGAATCAACAAGCTTTGACAGGCCAGAGCAAACGACCAACCACTCATTGGCAGGTCAAAGCTTGGCTGTTCCGCATACAAACTCAACGGCACCGCAAGGCTCGACATCAAAAAGCCGCCGATGCTCATCATCAGTACATAAATCGCCGTGAGCTGAACCACGTATTGAGGAAATTCGCGTTTCAGCAAACTCGGTAACAACACATTACCGATGGCAATCCCCGCGCCAATAAATATCGCCCCGATATACAAGGTGCTGATTGAGCCAAACGTGCGAATGATCATGCCAAGGGCAATCAGACCCACACCCGAAGCGAGAATGCGCTCAATGGTAAAATGCCGAGTCAGCCAAGACGCTACCGGTGCAAAAAAGCAAACGCTAACAAGGGTAGGCTAGTCAGTAGACCAGATTGCGAATTACTGAGGTTGAGATCCGTACTGATTCTGTCTAATAACGGCGGCAATCCCGTGACTGGGCCGCGCAAACTCAATGCCACCAAGAAAATAAATAAGAGTAAAAAAGCCGCATCGTGCTGTGCTAATCGTTGTAATCGTTTCATGCTGTCCATTCATATTAAAAGCGGTTGCTAGGAAATATTGCCGATTCGCTATTATATGCGTTACGCTGCTTACTGAATTAAGAGACTTGGACAATAAATTGCGAAATACAGACAAAAGCATTTTTGAATCGCTCACCGATCTTTGCTTTGCCGATCACTATCCCCATCGTGTTTTGGTATTGCGTTCTCAATCGGTACCGCACAGTGAAGAGACCCCATGGCATCATCATAAAAAAGCGCAACTTGTGCTGCCATTAACCGGCGTGGTGACCAGCTTCATTGATGACAAAATGTGGCTTGTGCCGCCTCGTTGTGCGGTGTGGATTCCGAGTGATGTCATGCATCGTAACCAAATTTCACCCAATGCGGATGTGTGCATGTTATTTGTCGACAGCACGGATTTATCTTTGCCAGATGTTGCCTGTACCTTGACGATCACGCCTTTTGTGCGTGAGTTAATTTTGCATCTGCATACACAACAGGAGTATGAAAAGACCGACCCCGTGACGGATCGGTTGGTAGATGTACTGATTGATCAATTGCTTCAATTGGAGCGAGAAGAGTTTGATTTTCCTATTCCCGATGAGCCTATCTTGAATCGCCTTGCGCTCGAACTCATTGCCAGACCGAATGAGAAGCGTACTTTAAGCGAGTGGGCCAGTGACTTCGCCATGAGTGAACGTACCTTAGCGCGTATGATCAAACGCCATGTGCAGCTCACCTTTGGGCAATGGCGCAGCCAATTGCATATCGTTCTAGCCTTGCAAAAGCTTGCCATTAATCTGCCTATCCAAACCATCTCCGAAGAGCTTGGATATGATTCCGTCAGCGCCTTTATCACGTTTTTTAAAAAAGCCTTAGGCAAATCCCCCAGGCAATATCGGATTGAGCGATGGGGGAAGGAATGACAGAGCGCTACGTCATGGTTCGTTTAAACCGTCGTGAGAATATACAGCGCCAAGAAAATTAACGCCAAGCCAGATAGGCGATCAATCCACATGGCTTTGCTGCGCAACTTCTCTAAGAAACGCGCATTCGATAACAGACACGCAATCAAGGTGTACCAAAGGCCATCCACCAGCCAAGGTGTCGCCACCATGAGCATTTTTCCACTGATCTGATGGACTTCGGCCACAAAAGGGCTGAATAACGCCGCAAAGAATAGGGCGATTTTGGGGCTTAAAATCGAGACCAGAAAACCTTCTTTAGCAGACTGAAACAGGCTAACGCGAGTGCCTGATTCTAACTTAGCTGCAATGCCGCCGTTGGAGCGCAGGGCATTAAAGCCAAGGTAGGCCAAATACGCTGCCCCCGCGTAACTGATGATCAGAAACAGTAAAGGCAGTTGATGGAAAATCACCGCCAAGCCAAGCATGGAGATCAGCGCGTATAAGCCAATGCCTGTCGCGTGGAAATTACAAGACGTGGCCAAACCGTTTGCTCGGCCGCCGGCTAGACTGTGCTTGATGACTATTGCGAGGCTCGGGCCTGGCGACATAGCACCAAGCAAACAAATGGTAAACAGGGAAAACCAAATAGACAGTGACATACGCGTGCTCCTTTATGATGGGAGCAGACTAGCAAGCTCTTGGTATTATATGAAATCATCTTTTCTCATGGTGCTTATGATTTTGAATCATAGCCAATAGAATAAGCGGCTTTCGACATCACCTGCAAAACGAGACTTCTCATCCACAGGTGAGAAGGGTCGTTATCATACTTTGCATGCCAAATCAGCCAGTACTTATGACGTGGTGTCGTGATGGGAAGCGGTTTATAGATCAGAGAAAAGTGGTTTTTTAAATTTCGAGCAATGTGTTCAGGAATCACCAAAAGATGCTGACTTTGACACAGTGATTGCGCTGCCGCATAGAAAAATGGCACTTTCAGCGCAAAGCGGCGAGGCTTTTCTAGCTTGGCTAATGCCTCATCTACGTAACTGTCCTTGTCGCCACCACCGATCACTTTAATATGAGCATAGGCGAGTAGATCGGTAATGCTCAGAGTGTCCTGCGTTGCCAAAGGGTGAGCCTCACTCATCACACAAACGGGAGCGTCTTCGCCTATTTGAACAGAAGACACGCCTTCTGGTTGTGTTGGCGACATGCTCGACGCCAACTGAATATCGGAGGTGGCAAGCAAAGGCAATAAATCTGGTTGCCATAAGCGATATTGCAGCGAGAGGTTAGGGGCTTGTATCGCCAATGCCTCGACAATATCAGGCAAAATATACTGCGCCACATAGTCGCTGGACGAGAGCACAAACTCGCCATGCCACTTTGCTGGCTCGAACGCCTCTTCCACTAGCAAATCATCCAACTCCAGAAACCAAAGGGCCAGCTTCGTTTGCAGCTGCAACGCCTTGGGTGTAGGAATCAGCGTATTGCCTTCGCGAATGAGCAAGGGATCAGCAAACAGGCTTCTGAGTTGGCTGAGTTGGCGGCTCACCGCCGATTGTGTCAGATTCAGTTTATCGGCCGCGTGGCTAACGTGGCGCTCTTCCAGTAGCACCTTTAACGAACGCAACAAATTTAGGTTAATACGATGAATCATGTCGTTATGCTCACAGGCTGGCAAAGTGTTTGGCGTATTTTTCGGCTTTACCCATCATAACGCAAGGCGCATCGTCCCGCTTAATGGGCAAACTTCAACACCACCACACCGAGAATAATCAACAATACTCCCATATAACGCAGTAAAGACGTGGCATCGCCATAAAACCAAATGCCCACCAAAAAAGTGCCTGATGCGCCGATTCCTGTCCACACGGCATAGGCGGTCCCCATGGGGATGTCTTTTTGCGCCAACCAAAGCAAAGTACCACTCACCGCCATAAAACCAATCGCCATGGCGATGCCCAATACTTTTGAGCCACCAGACTGCGCCATTTTTAGCCCGACGGGCCAGCCGATTTCCGTTAATCCAGCCAACAACAAATACACCCAACTCATGCCTTACTCCTTAATATGTTGAAGACAACGTTATTTGCAGGCTAGACTATCAATAATTATGATATTTAAAAGTTAATAACCATCGAAAAAATTCATATGTTGAGTCTAGAACAAATTAATATGTTGGTGTTATCTGCCGAGCTGGGTTCCTTTTCCGCCTGCGCGAGAAAACTCGGCAAAGTGCAGTCAGCGGTCAGTCATGGGATTAACAATTTAGAAATAGACTTGGGCGTTGAATTGTTTGATCGAACCTCCCGCAGCCCTAAACTCACGCCAGAAGGGGAGCGCTTACTGCGCAGTGCGAAAGCCTTGTTAGCTCAGTCCCATGAATTCGAAAAGATTGCCGAATCCATTACCCGCCATGAAGAAGGCGCCTTAACGATCGCCGTCGACGACGCTCTGTTAACACCGTATTTAAGCACCATCTTGGCCTTATTTGCACAAGCCTTCCCTCATGTCGAAATTGACCTGATGTCGTTGGCCTCTCCTGACATTATCGCAACGGTGGCGGATGGCAACGTTGACATCGGTGTGATGTTTTCAGAAGTAGAAGCCAACAAACAAGTGGATTTTTGCTACGTGGGCAGTGTGGACTTTGTCGCTGTGTGCCATGCTGATTTTCCCTTAGCGGCCCTGCGACGACTATCCGAATCAGACCTCATGCCCTATCGGCAAATTGCCGTCAGAGGGCAGCAAAAGCGAGAATCACAAGTGCTCATTAGCATGACACCAAACGCTTGGTGGTGCTCAAGCAACTACAGTGTCTTGGCCTTAGTGAAACAACAAATCGGCTGGGCTTACCTGCCTTTGTCCTTGGTGCAACCCTTTGTGCACACCGGCTTATTACAAAAAATAGACGTCGCCTTCGACCACAAACCCTGGTCTGTCCCCGTTGACCTAGTCTGCAAAAAAGGCGCCTTACGTGGCCCCGCCCATCAATGGCTGTTTGATGCCTTAAAAAACGCCTTTTCTGCTGAGCGTTAGACAAAGAAAAAGAATAAGAAATTATAAAATAGACATAATAATGTCCAAAAAACCTAAAATTAGACTAAAATAGACACTACTGTATCTATTTTTTTATGGATGGTTGTTTCTATGAGTCATTTCCTATTACTGGATGACAGCGACGTACAGCACGCTTTTGCGGCGCATCTTCGTAAGCGGCGAGAGCAAGAAAAACTGTCTCGTGATGCATTAGCCGCTCGCAGTGGCGTGCCCGCGCCTACTATTAAAAAGTTCGAACTGACAGGGCAGATTTCCTTTCGTCAGTTATTACTGCTTTGGCAAAGCCTAGATGAACTGTCGCGGCTCTTTGCGTTGACTCAAAATACAGAAAATAATCAATCCAGCATGCCGACGTCCATTGAAGAGGTGCTGAAAGATGGCTTTTAAACCCATTCAAAAACTGCTTGTTCAGCGCACTTTATCAACAGGAGAAAGGATAGATGTTGGTGTATTGGCGCAAAATCAACAAGGCGTTTTTTTTCAGTACAAGGCTGACTATCTTCAGCAATTTGGAAACTTATCGCCGATTACTCTTAAGCCTAATACAGACTTACAGCGGGCACCAAAAGCGCCTCACCACGGCATTCATGGCGTGTTTGGCGATAGCTTACCCGATGGTTGGGGGTTGTTGTTACAAGACAGAGTGTTTCGTCAGCATGATATTTTACCTGCACAAATTACAGCCATGGACAGGCTGGCGTTTGTAGGGGATTCGGCCATGGGCGCGCTCTCATTCAGCCCTGAGTCAGACTTCAAACAATACGATGATTCCAATATCGATATTCATATGCTTGGCCTAGAAGCGCAAAGCTTATTCGATGGGCAAACAGAAGCGGTATTGTCCGCTTTAGTCGCTGCAGGTAGTTCAGGTGGCGCAAGACCAAAAGCGCAAGTGTATCTTGACCCAAACCAACCAACTCAGTGGCGGACCCAAGCCCAGAAAAATGACGAAGCTTGGTTAGTAAAGTTCACCTCAAAAAATTTAGCACTGGGCCATGAAGAAGGCTTATGTGAAGCTGCTTACCTTTCATTAGCAGCAAAAGCAGGGTTGCAACCACAGGAATGGAAACTCATCGAAGCGCCAGAGAAGTCCGGTGCCAGCCATTGGTTGGCTTTAAAACGCTTCGACAGAGTGCTAAACAAAAAAGGAACGTTGGGGCGTCTGCATATGCACAGTGCTTGTGGTTTATTAGACGCTGACTTTCGAGAGCCTAGTTTAGACTACGAAGACTTAATCAAGTTGAGCCGCCACCTTTGTAAGTCGCCTATGGTTGGGCAAATGCAATTTCGTCGTGCCATGTTTAACTTATTTGCCTGTAACCAAGACGACCACAGTAAAAATTGGGGCTTCTTACAAGACGACAAAGGCGCTTGGCTGCCAGCACCCTTTTACGATGTCACCTTTAGCCCACACCCATTTGGCGAACAAGCCACTTCGTTTATGGGCTATGGCAAGCAACCGCCCTTAAAAGTCATTCAAAAACTCGCCTCCAGCGCCAGTTTTGCGAGCTGGGCACAAGCTCAACAAGCGATAGAAGAAATCATAGAATCTCTCTCGGATTTTCGTAGAACCGCTTTATCACTGGGCGTGAAACCCGATACCGTGCGCTTGATTGAGAAACAACTGGATGCTTGTTGGCAAGATAATAAAGGCTTGTTGGGGGAATGAACCGATACGAAATCTTGACTGTACAGAAAGGCTTATCAAGATAGGACTGTATTACCATAATAGACTTAAATATGGGAATACAGTACCAGTTTTATGAAATTAGAGGTGTTTTCTTGTACATTGATTTTTGTTCTTTATAGGACTATATTCCCATAACAGTCAAAAATATAGGAATACAGTCCTACTTTTAAATAGGGATAAACAAAATGCCCAAGAGAGATATGCATCGAGTGTTATTTCCTAAACAACTCAAGGTCTTGCGTGTGTTCGGTGAAGATTTGTTGTTGGCGGCTAAACGGCGAGGCTTTACCAAGCAATTGATTTGTGACCGCACAGGGTTTGATAACAAAACAGTGAACAAAGTCTTTGCGGGTGATCCGGGTGTGGCGATTGGCACTTATATTAAAGTCATGGCCGTGCTTGGTATGGAGGACAATTTCTCGACACTGGCAGCCCATGACGAAGTAGGTGTTAAGCTGCAAAACATTAAGTTACTGGAGGGCAGGAAATGAGCCGTCGAGTGGTGGATGTTTATGCTCATTGGATGCCTATCGACCCGCCTTTGTTATTGGGGCAGCTGACGTTCGCAGAAAGCAGCCGAGGTGGTGTGTTTAGCTTTGCTTACGATAAAGCCTTTCTAACATCGGATTATCGCTTGCAGATAGATCCACTACTAACGCTTCATGATGGTGAACTGTATAACGATTCACCTGATAAAAACTTCCGCGCATTTTTGGATTCATCGCCGGATCGTTGGGGTCGCATTCTCATGCAGCGACGAGCCGCCATTGAATTTAATAAAGGCTTACGGACAACGAGTCGACTCACTGAATTAGACTATTTATTAGGTGTACATGACTCTTATCGAATGGGCGGGATTCGCTTTAAACTCGCTGGTTCGACAGACTTTTTAGATAACAACAGCGAGTTTGCTGCACCGCCTATGGCCTCTCTACGAGAGTTGGAATATGCCGCTCTCCAAATAGAAAAAGACGACAATATTGAGAGCGATGAATATTATCGCTGGCTAAAAATGTTGATTTCTCCTGGCTCATCTTTAGGCGGTGCTCGACCAAAAGCGTGCGTGACGGACGAGAATGATCACCTTTGGATTGCCAAATTTCCCAATCAAAGTGATGCTTTCGATGTGGGGGCTTGGGAAATGGTCTGCTACGAACTGGCTCAAGCCGCTGGCGTAGATATGTTTCCCAGTGAAATTCGTCGATATTCCTCTGAACATCATACTTTTATCACCAAACGGTTTGACCGAATCGGCACGCAGCGAGTGCATTTTTCCTCCGCCATGACACAGCTACAATACTACGATGGGGAGCATTCAGACGGAGCAAGCTATTTAGAAATTGCAGAATTCTTAACAACCAGCGGATCGCAAACCAAAACCGACCTAGCCCAACTATGGCGCAGAATTGTGTTTAACATCGCGGTGTCTAATACAGACGATCATTTAAGAAATCACGGATTCTTACTGACACATAAAGGCTGGAAACTATCACCCGCTTATGACCTGAACCCCATCGTTGGTAAGCAAGGGTTGCACCTAAACATCACTGATGTGTCTAATGAACTTGACTACCGTCTAGCATTCGACGTGATCGACTTCTTCCGCCTAGACCGCGACGAAGCGACCCGCATCTACGATGAAGTGCTAGGTGCCGTGAAACACTGGCAAAGCATCGCCAACCAGCTCGGCATCCGCCGCAGCGAACAGCTTGCTAAGCAAGAAGCGTTTAATGTTTGAGTTATAGAACTTGCTCTTTTTATGTCGAAAAAGTGAGAGAATTTCGACATGACTACCTCTCTATGGTGATGCGCTGCTAAGCGATAGACAGAATAGATCATATAGCGCGTTGTGAGAGTTACAAAAAGTTAGCAAAAGTACTCAAAACATTTATACTGTTTTTATATACAGTGTATTGGTGTTTTAAGGAGAGATAATGAGCCGATTTGAACTGGGTTTTAAGTCAAGCGAACTACCCGTGACGTTAAAAGATTGCAGCTATGAGAATGACACTTGTCCCTCGTTCTATTTTCGAGTGAAGGATCAATACTACACACTGTGGGTGGAACACAAAGACAAAGTCCAACGAGAAGACCCTGATAGCCCTCGTTACACGGTGTGCAAAGCGATTAACGAAGGGGATGAAGCTTATCCAGAAATCTATACGGATCATAAAGTTGCTGATCTTTTCAAATCCGAAGAGTCAAGCGCGATGATTGGATTTGTGAGAGAAATGCAGTGATTACCCCTAGAGTGGATTGTAGCGCCATCTTCTTCTTTGAGCGCTATGTGGACTTCGGCATTTAGTCAGTGTTCTTTCGCAAAATCTTACATTAGGCTTGCTCATTTATCATCAGTTGATAAGATTCTCGGTTTTTATAAAAATCCGGCTTTGGTTGGCGTATTATTGCGTCTGGCTCTGTTTTAGTACATTGCATGTAGGCAATGTTAGCCCTAGCTGACTTAATGTGCGATCAGGCGATCATGTTGGTCTGTCGCCGGTTTACCCATATGGCCGATGAGCAGGGGCTTGGTAGTCCTAAGTCATAAAAAACACAATTGGTTATACAGAGTTTTCAAAATGCTTTGTTTTAAAGCCATTCATCAAGAATTTTTAGTAGTAATAAATAATGAAAAGTGAGACCAGTGTACTTCAGCAAGTGGAAGAATTCATCAGGCCCTTAGTCTTAGAGCACACACCGGAGGGCACGGAAGTACAAGCGGTTGTAGACCAGTGGGTTCATGCGATTGCGACAGACAGCCAGTTTTATTGTGACAATACGCAGGTCGATCCTAATCAGCTCCGAATTGATATTGAGTTTTCTTTAAGTCTTAACGGATTGCTTAAAGATAGAAAAAGCTTTTTTAATGAGGTGTTTGGTCATTTAAAACTTAAACCACTAGAAAACGCATCATTTCGATTTATTGATTTGTTCGCTGGTATCGGTGGAGTAAGACTGGGCTTTCAACAAGCTGGTGGCACTTGTGTTTTTTCTTCAGAATTTGATAAACATGCACAGCTTACATATAAAAAGAATCATGGTGAATTCCCGTTTGGTGATATCACTCTCATTTCTCCTGAATCTATTCCAGACCATGATGTTTTACTTGCTGGGTTTCCTTGTCAGCCCTTTTCTCATGCGGGTTTAAAGCTTGGCATTGAAGATACTCGAGGGACTCTATTTCATGATATAGCCAGAATTATTGAAGAGAAGAACCCACGTTTTGCAGTTTTGGAGAATGTAAAAGGGCTAATAAGCCACGATAAAGGTCATACACTTAAAGTTATTTTAAAAACACTTACAAACATCGGTTACAGCTGTAATATCCCTAAGAGTATTATTGAAAACGGCAGTACCAAAGAGATTCAGAATCTAGCCAAATCAATGGTATTGAAATCAATAGACTTTGGCGTACCTCAGAATAGACAAAGAATTTATATTATACTTTGGAAAGATGGTGAGATTGACAATTTTGATTATCCAGAGTCGATGGAGTCTGATACAAGAGTTGGAGACATATTAGAAGCCAATCCTAACCCAAAGCTAACTATTTCTGATCGATTGTGGGAAGGGCATCAAAGACGAAAGATGCAGAATAAGATCAATGGTAAAGGTTTTGGATATGGGATTGTTAACGAAGATTCTCCTTACACAAATACTCTATCTGCTAGGTATTACAAAGATGGCAGTGAGGTTTTAATTGAACAGCATGGCAAAAACCCAAGAAAAGTCAGCCCTAGAGAAGCTGCAAGATTACAGGGTTTTCCTGATGAGTTTGAGTATAGTGATTCTACAGTCCAAGCTTATAAGCAATTTGGTAACAGTGTTACAGTTAATGTAGTAAGGGCGTTGGCAGAGTGCATCGTTTCACACATAGAATAAAGGAATAATATGTTAAGAAAACTTGATGAAATACAGTTAGAACATCCTTTAGTTAATAACGCTAAACTTTTTGACTATAAATTAACTTCTGGCCAAAAAAGGGAGCTATATAAGCAGCTTGGTTCTATTGGGTATGGCTTTGATACTTACACGTCATTTGCAATTACGGATAGAGAGTCGGACGATAAACCTGCCAATTATGCATTGATTCCTAATCAATATTTTGTTTTTGCTAGCGAAATGTATGAGTTTGCAAGTGAGTTGTTTAAGTATTTTGAGATATATGAAAATCTAAGACCCTATGCTAACAGTCTTCTAGGTAATTCAGAGCAAATAAAAAATAACATTCGAGCTAATAAAGAATTAAGTAATCATTTTGACTCAGAAAATGATTTGGACCTTTTCTCAAAGTTTTTGGATAAGGATGATTCAACATTCAGGCTAGGTTCCAAACGATTAATTAACGATCAAGGTAAACCAAGAGGATCAAGAGATTGCTTTGGTTCCGTAATATTAAAAGAAATTAACTTACCAGATGCATCATCTAGTATATTTGGAAGACTCGTATATGACCTTTGTCAAAACCCAATAACCTATAAGAATGTTTATGAGGCATATAGTGTTGCGAAAACAGAAAATTTAACAGTTAGAAGTGATGCTTCATTAAGTTTTGTTGGTTTATCCAAACCCTTTCTGCTCTTAGCTGGCATATCTGGTACAGGTAAAACTCGCTTTGTACGGGAGCAGGCCGCAGCATCGAAAAGAGGGAGAGGGGATAATTATTGTTTAGTCCCTGTTCGTCCTGATTGGCATGAACCCAGCGATTTATTGGGTTATGTTTCACGTCTTGGGAAGAAACCTGAGTATGTGGCTACCGATGTGCTGCGTTTCATAGTGCAAGCGTGGAAAGAAGTAATAGATGAAATTGAATTTGATAAGGATTTGCCTTCTGACTGGCGCGGCAAACCATTAAATGACATTCGTCCTTTTTGGTTGTGTCTTGATGAAATGAATCTTGCACCTGTTGAGCAGTACTTTTCTGACTATTTATCCATTCTTGAAACGCGCTGCTGGAACGATCCAAAAACGCTAGAAGGTAGTGATCGAGATTACATTTATGAATGTGATCCGCTGATCAAAGGTGAACTTTTCCGTGCATTGGATAAAGATATTGATGTAGGTGAAGACTCTAAACCTTCAGAATTGCTTGCTAAAGATTTAGGGTTGGATTTGTCTGAGTCACGTGAGAATGACATTTGGCAGTATTTCTTAACGCATGGGATTGCGATTCCGTTTAACCTGATTGTCGCAGGTACGGTGAACATGGACGAAACCACTCATGGCTTTTCCCGTAAAGTGATCGACCGAGCCTTAACCTTCGATTTTGGTGAATTCTTTCCAAACGATATTAATGCGTTTTTTGAGTCTGACGTAAAAGCCAAAACGCTGAGTTACCCTATTCATAGTCAAGCGACCATGGCCTTGTTTGAGTCGGTGGAAGCAGATAGTGACGCAAGCAAAACTAAAACCTTCTTTAATGCTGTTAATGGTGTATTAAAAAATACCCCGTTTGAATTGGCATTCCGCGCATTCAATGAATTATGTTTGTCTGTTATAAGCTTTGCGCCAAAAAATGATGTGGAATTAGCGGCTGTATTCGATGACTTCCTAATGTGTAAAGTGTTGCCACGCATAGAGGGTGATGAAGATAAACTGACCAGTAATTCAGGCAACAATGTACTGGTACAACTGTCTACTACACTAGAAGCACAATTAGCGACTATATGGAAAACAACACGACCGGATTTATTACGTGAGAAACAGGGAAGTCCTGAACACGTTCTTACAACACCTTGTCGTTCTCGACCAAAGATTGAACGGATGCAAAAGCAATTAACGAATGGCTTTACGTCTTTTTGGCCTTAATTAGACCGCAAAATGTGATTCGGATGGTAGTTAAGGAATGGCGAAAAACACACGTGAAACCCTTTATTTTAAACATGATGACTTCGAGTTGTATGTCTCTTGTGAAAGTTTGCGCTCACCGCGTTCTAAGCTAGAACGCACGTACTTGCAGCGAGGCGTTCCTCTACCAGATGGTGAAAGCATTGCGGTATTGATTGATGGAAACCTAGCTCAGGATAATTCAGGCGATGACGATAAGTTAACTGAACTGACTCAACCTTTCTTTTTTGAAAATCGTCAATATTGGTTTGATATTGAATTTTCCTCGCATGTGCTGAAGAACTCACCATCTGTTAGCCATAAGTATCGTTTAATTGAAGATAGCTTTAGTCCAAGCCCAAGACGAAACACCTTACAGGCCATGTTGAACTTTGGTAATGATGTAGGGAAGTGTGTTTTCCATATTAATTACGAAACGAATGACGGTAGAAAGTCAGTGCCTGTTCAGTTCACTATTTTTGCGACAAAGATGGTGATGAACGAAGATCTCGGGCTAATGAATCAGAAGATAGACGAGATTTATCCTTTTTGGCGCTATGCCATCAGCGGAAAAACGACACAGTCTCAGGGGAAATCACACAAGCAGCCAGAAAAGTTTGAGTTGTTTTGGTTAGCTCAATTTGAGCGTTTAGTCACAGAGCTGAATCAGGGGTTGAAGCGAATCATCAACGCACCTCATAACCGTTTGCAGTCGTTTGATAAAGACCAAAAATTAGACCGTATCAATAAAAAAGTAACCGCTAAGCAGCAAGAGCTGGCAAAAGAATTAATTGCAGAGAAGCGTTCAACTAGACGAATGCGTATCGGTTACAAACGTCTACATGTAGACACACCAGAAAACCGTTTTATAAAAATGGTGTTAAAGCGCATCAAGACGAACTTAGCGCAATTGATCCAGAATATTGACAATGAAAAAGAAACCAAAGTATCTGAGTCCTTCTTACTTGTCCTAAAACGGTGGCGACAGCAAATTGGTAAAGTGAGTCAGCACCAGCTTTGGCGTGAAATTGGAACATTTGAAGGTCTCAGTTCTGATTCCAAAGTCTTGCAACAAGGCGCTGGTTATTCAAAGGTGTATAAAGTCTGGCAGCAATTGAAACATTACCTCAATCAAGACAATGGCGAATCTCAGTTATCGATCAAGTCAGTGGCGGATATCTATGAGGTTTGGTGTTTTATTGAGGTAATGTCCATTGTTAAGAGTTTAGGGTTTATAGAGAAAGAGCGAACGCTTAATCATTTGAAACAAGTGCAATTCGAAAAACAGCTTCCAGATGATGAAATGGCAGCAGCCTTTGTGTTCTTTCGAGAAAGCGACAGTATGACAGTAGAGCTTGCTCATGAACCTTCTTTTACGCCAAGCGGCATAACTAATCGAACATGGCTCGCTAAGCAACGCCCAGATATTGTGCTTCGTATTACTTTGGCGAATAAAGAGTCATTTTTTATTTTATTCGATGCTAAATATCGCATTGATACACAACAATTCAAAGACAAAGATGGTGTCCCCGAGGATGCTCTTAATCAGATGCATCGATACCGAGACGCTATTATTCATCAGCATCGTTTTGAGTATGAGTCACCATTAAAAAGTCGCCCTGTTATGGGTGCTTTTGCCTTATACCCTGGTTTTTTTGATAACCAAAAAGACCAAGTAAATCCTTACGAAGAGGCTATTAAAGAGATTGGTATCGGGGCATTTGCCTTGTTGCCTAGTAAAGATTCTGAGGTTTCACATAATCATTGGTTGCGCGATTATTTAACGCAAAAACTTTGCGATAGAAAAGCCGAGTTTGCTTATCCAAAGATTCCATCAAACGATTACTATTTTGTGGAAGATGCTGCGCGTATCACGCCTTATGGAGTAAATACCGTGAGGCACAATGGGTTAACTATGATTGCCCCCATTAATGAAATAGAACGTGACGATGACTATCTAGAAAAAGCGAGAACAGGAAAGCTACAGGGATATCACACGCAACTTGTAGCGACTAATCGGCAAAACGTACATAGAAACATCGTTCGTGAAATCCGTTATGTCATTGTTACTGTTCGTGAAAAAAATACGGAGCATCAAGTTGGTAAATACTTATATCGTGTTGCAAATGTAAAACTTTTACCAAGGCATGATATTGATAGAAGCTTAACAGGCAAGGAAAGCACTGATAACCGTCATTATTGGCTATTTGAATTCGTTGGCTCGCCAATTGCTCTTAGTGCAGAGATAGAAAAACCATACGTTGAGAGCTTCCAATTCAAACTGACCAAAGCGGAGTATTTGTCGCAGTTTGCGCATTGGGACGATGTTAAGGATGACTTGCAACTCTATGCTGAATTTGATCTGAGTTGGTAAAGTTAAATCATGTTAAGGATGTGCCATGACCACCAAGTTAATCCGTAATAGTACGGCTGAGTTTTTGATTTTTACTGGTCAATCTGGTGAGCAGAGCATTGAGGCCCGTTATGAAGAAGACACTATTTGGCTTTCCCAAAAGCTGATTGCTGAGCTGTTCGATGTTGATGTGCGAACGGTCAGTGAGCATTTCAAAAATATATTTCAATCAGCCGAACTCAATGAAGAAGCAGTTATCCGGAAATTCCGGATAACTGCTTCTGACGGTAAAAATTATAATACGCAGCATTACAATCTAGACGCCATTATCTCTGTCGGTTATCGCGTGAATTCTGTGCGAGCGACTCAGTTCCGTCAGTGGGCGACTCAGGTATTGCGAGAGTTTTCTATCAAGGGTTATGTGATCGATAAAGAGCGCATGGAGAACGGAAGCTTTCTGGGTGAAGATTACTTTGAGCGCTTGCTGGAAGAAATTCGTGAAATTCGCCTTTCTGAACGACGTTTTTATCAGAAGATCACCGATATTTACGCAACCAGTGTTGATTACAATAAAAATGCGCCAACGACTCAATCCTTTTTTGCGACAGTGCAAAACAAACTGCATTTTGCGATTCATGGACAGACTGCCGCCGAGTTGATCAAAGCGAGAGCCGATAGCAGTAAGCCAAATATGGGGCTGACTCATTGGGCGAAAGGACCAGAAGGAAAGGTGTTAAAAACCGATGTGGGCGTAGCTAAAAACTATCTCAGTCAGGATGAGCTTCAGTCGTTAGGGCTGATCGTCAACGCGTATCTTGATTTAGCGGAAAGTCGTGCAAGACGCAATATTCCCATGACGATGGAAGATTGGTCGAAGCGGTTGGATATGTTCTTAGAGTTTGATGATAGAGATATTTTGACTAATGCCGGATCGATCCGTGCGAAAATCGCCAAAGACTTTGCGGAATCAGAATTTGAGAAGTATCGAGTCGTACAGGATCGTTTATTTGAAAGTGACTTCGATAAGATGATCAAAAAGGTTGAGAGTGAAGGATCGGGGGATAAGTAAAACATGACGCCTAAACTTCCCATAAATATTGACGATTTACTGCGCCGGCGTACTGTTGAAAGTGAGCGTATTGAGTACAAGGAAGGTTGGAATCCTGAAGTGGTTTTGCATACCTTATGCGCTTTCGCCAACGATTTTCATAACTTGGGTGGCGGCTATGTGGTCATTGGTGTTGCAGAAGAGAATGGACAACCTAAGCTGCCTCCTGTTGGTGTAGAGTCTGCGCAAATCGATGCCATTCAAAAAGAGTTATTGAACCTTGGTCACTCCGCTATAGCGCCACATTTTCATCCGTTAACGGCGACTTACGAGATCCAAGGAAAAACCATTTTGGTGTTATGGGCGCCGGGTGGAGAATCGCGGCCTTATAAAGCCAAAACCAGCTTAAGTGGCAAGAAAAGTGACTGGGCTTATTATCTGCGTAAGCATACCAGTACGGTGAAAGCCTCTGGGGAAAATGAACGAGAGTTATTGAGCTTAGCAGCAACGGTTCCCTTTGATGACCGTTATAGACAAACCGCCACACTGAATGATCTTTCTCCCTATCTGATTCGCGATTTTTTGCACGACATTAACAGTGAGTTAGCTAACGAGGCTCGTGAGCTGGACATCGAAGCCTTGGGTCGTCGTATGAATGTGGTTGGCGGGCCTGCGGAGATGGCTTTTCCGAAAAATGTGGGTTTATTATTTTTTAATGAGCAACCGGATCAGTTTTTCCCCGCTACTCAGATTGATGTGGTGTATTTCCCCGATGGCGCTGGTGGTGACCGCTTTGAAGAGAAAATATTCAAAGGCCCACTTGGTCGTATTACGAGCGATGCTTTGGATTATATTGGCCGGAATTACCTCAAAGAGGCGGTTATTAAGCACCCAGACCGACCAGAAGCCGAGCGTTTTTGGAATTATCCGTTAGCGGCTATCGAAGAAGCGGTGGTGAATGCGGTCTATCATCGTTCTTATGAAATACGAGAGCCAATTGAAATTCGTATCGATGCTAAAGAGCTGGTTGTTTTGAGTTTCCCTGGTCCTGATAGATCTATCCGATTGGCTGATTTACAGGCAGGTAAGGCGGTGAGCCGGCGTTATCGTAATCGTCGCATTGGTGAGTTTTTAAAAGAGCTGGATTTAACCGAGGGACGCTCTACTGGTGTTCCTAAAATATTGCGTGTAATGAATGCCAATGCCTCACCGACACCCGTTTTTGAAACCGATGAAGATCGCAGCTATTTCTTAATTCGTTTGCCTATTCATGAGGGATTTACTGAGGTTGAAAAAACGACCCCGCAAGTCACCCCCGAAGTCACCCCCGAAGTCACCCCCGAAGTCACCCCCGAAGTTACCCCCGAAGTTAGACGTCTATTAACGATGCTACATGGTGAAATGGGTCGGTCGGAATTGATGGTCGTATTGGGTTTGAAAGATGAAAAACACTTTAGGGAATATTACCAACAAGCGGCGATTCAACAGGGCTTAATTGAAATGACTGTCCCAGACAAACCCAAAAGCCGTTTGCAAAAATATCGCTTAACTGAGCTAGGTAAGAAGCTTGTTTCTAAATAGAGAAAACGCTTTACTGAAAGGCTTTGTATGTGAAAAATGCCCGCTTCTGCCATGCGTAGAAGCGGGCATTTAAAATGCGGCTATTACTTAAAAGAACGGTTTATTCCGTTGCTTTATGAATCGTTTCTTTTGTGCTCTCGTAGGCTTTTGATGAGTCTTCTTTCACGCCTTCCCAAGTATTTGCGCAGCCAGCTAACGCCAGTGTTACGGCAATGACTAATAATGGAAACTTCATGTTCAAACCTCTTTTTGTTTGGAGTCTTTACACACTACCAAAAAGTTTTGTAAAGAACGACTCACTATTTTGATTTAACTTAGGATAAAGGGTTTTACCGATTTTTGCGCTTTCTTTCTGACTGAAAATCTTATGGAAAAATCCTTAAACAGCCCCATGTATTTACATCAAAAGAGATTGACCTATCCTAGCTCTGGCATAGAATGGCGTCAATTTAACCCACTCTTGGGATAATCTAGCATTGAGGTGGCGCATGCCCAGTACATCGGTGGTTCCAACGAATTCTCTTCGTCAGCGTCTCAAGACGTTTATTGAAAATTCGACGATACAGCGTAGTTTGTTGGCGTTAATTCTAATCAATGCGGTGATACTCGGATTAGAAACCTCGGCAGAGGTAATGGCAAACGTTGGCCCATTTTTAATGGCCTTAGACAAGGCGATTCTGGTGGTGTTTGTGATTGAGCTGGGGATTCGTTTGGTGGTGCATCGTTTCGCATTCTTTAAAGATGGTTGGAATGTGTTCGACTTCATTGTTGTGGGTATCGCCTTAGTCCCTGCCAGTGGGCCGTTTGCGGTATTGCGTGCACTTCGAGTCTTGCGTGTGTTGCGCGTATTAACGTTTGTTCCGTCGATGCGAAAAATTGTCGGAGCGTTAATCAAATCTCTAAATGGCATGTTGTCCATCGCCATGGTGTTGGGGCTGGTGTATTACGTGGCGGCGGTGATGGTCACCAAGTTGTTTGGTGAGGCCTTTCCTGACTGGTTTGGCAGCTTAGGCGCTTCCCTGTATACCTTGTTCCAAGTGATGACCTTAGAAAGCTGGTCCATGGGCATCGCGCGGCCAGTGATGGAAGAATTCCCCTATGCTTGGGCATTCTTTGTGCCTTTTATCCTGATCGCCACCTTCACCATGCTGAACCTCTTTATCGCCGTCATCGTCAACGCCGTGCAAACCATGCACGACGATGAAATCAAAGACGAGATAGACGCGGAAAAGGCTACCCAGCAACAGTTACTAGAGCAAATGCAGCAGCTTCAACAGGAATTACAAGCTCTGCGCCAAGACATGAACAAACCAAGGGAATAATGACGAAGTCTCGATAGTGAGCAATGGAATACAGGCGAGCATCCATTCTCATTTCACACTTTTATGCGCGTAAAAGTGTGAAATATCGCATTTTTACGCGCATAAAAGTGTTGCAACCTTCCTGCCGAGTATAAATCACTTCTTCAATAGGTCTCTTTCTTCTATGCGGGTACCAGTTTGTTGGTAGCCTAGGATAAGTGGGCAAGACGGTTACTGTTGATCTATATTGACATATCAAAACTTATTGTTTGATCTATCATTATGGATAATTGTCTTGTGCTCTGTGGCGTGAATTGATATGTTTTTATATATAAATTTTCTTCAGTGATGCATTAAGGCATATCAATGTGAGCTATGTAACAGAGCAAATACTGCAAAGCCTTCGAGACGCTCGGGAGCGTAAGGGCTTTAGCCAGAGAGAGCTGAGCGCGCGTTCGGGTGTACCGCAAAGCCATATTTCGAAAATCGAGTCTGGTGGCGTTGATCTAAGAATGTCGAGTCTGATTGCGCTTGCCCGTGTACTAGACTTAGAGCTATTTGTCGCGCCTAAAAAGTCTATTCCTGCGATCAAGTCGATCATTCGAAGTAGCCAAGATACTTATCATAACGGGCCAAACAATAACGGCATCAACGATGAAGCTGAGTCAATACCGCCTGCATATCAGCTAGAGGAAGACGACGATGACTAACAATGTCTCTACGCTTAACGTGTTGCTCTACGGTGAACCCATCGCGACGATCACCAACGTGGGCAATGACAGAACGCTTTTTGCTTTTATGGATTCGTACATTTATGAGGAATCGCGGCCAGTGTTAGGGCTTGGCTTTAAAGATTCGCTAGGCGGCTTGCTGACTCACTTTAAACCGACCCAAACCAAGTTAACTCCGTTTTTCTCTAACCTTTTGCCAGAAGAAACCATGCGTTATTACTTGGCAGAGCGTGCCGGTGTAAATCCAGCGCGGGAATTTTTTCTATTGTGGGTGTTAGGACAAGATTTAGCAGGTGCGATCACGATTGAACCTGCTGATGGCGAAGCGCTGCCGCCTAATGTACAGCAAGACATTGACGATGAAACGAAAATAGATGTTCCAATGCGTTTTTCATTAGCGGGTGTACAGTTGAAGTTTTCAGCCGTACAACAGGCAAACGGCGGTTTGACCATCCCAGCTACGGGTAAAGGTGGTTCTTGGATAGTGAAATTACCGTCGTCTCGATTTGACGCTGTGCCAGAAAATGAATATTCGATGATGGAATTGGCTAGAATGCTGGGCATGGATGTGCCAGAGACTCAGCTACTCCCCATTGAGCAGATAGCGAATATTCCGAATGGGATTGGCAAATATGGTGACAGTGCGTTTGTGATTAAGCGCTTTGATCGTGTTGATGGCCAAGCGATACATATTGAGGACTTTGCACAAGTGTTTGGTGTCTATCCTCAAGATAAATACAAAAAAGCCAGTATGCGGAATATTGCTCAGGTTATCGGCATCGAAGGTCAAGACGAAGACATTGCCGAATTTACGCGCAGATTGGTGTTCAATACCCTCATTGGCAATGCCGATATGCATTTGAAGAATTGGTCTGTGATTTATAAAGACAAGCGCACAGCATCCATTGCGCCTGCCTATGACTTTGTCTCGACCATTCCCTATATCCCTGACGATAGCGCCTCGTTGAAGGTGAGCCGTAGCAAAAAGTTCAGTGACTTCACGCTGGATGAATTATCACACTTAGCCGCTAAAGCCATGTTGCCAGAGAAATTGGTGTTGGATACCGCCAAGCAAACCGTGGCAGGTTTCCATGAAATATGGGCGAAAGAAAAAGCGCATTTACCGCTGACTAAATCGATGATCGAAGCCATTGAGCTGCACTTACGAAGTATACCACTGCGCTAAAATGGGAATCGACCCGTACAGAAATGTAGGGGCATCGGTCATATTGGGTTAAGACATTCTTGGACGGGTAATTTTTACCCAAGAGCTTATTCTATGTTTTGGATCTGTTCTCTCATTTGCTCAATCAAAACCTTCAATTCCACGGCGCTATTCGTTGTTTCTACCACAATGGATTTTGACGATAGGGTGTTGGCTTCGCGGTTGAGTTCTTGCATTAGGAAGTCGAGGCGGCGGCCGATGGGGCCTTTTTGTTGCAGCTGACGGCGCACTTCTTTGGTGTGAGTCGCGAGACGGTCAAGCTCTTCGGCCACGTCGGCTTTTTGTGCCAGTAGGACGATTTCCGCTTCGACACGCATGGGGTCGAGGTCGACTTTAGCCGCTTCCAGTTTGTCGAGTAGGTTTTGTTTCTGCGCGGCGATGATGGTGGGCAGTTTGGCTTGTACTTCGACAACGATGGCATCGATGGCGTCTAGGCGCTGTTCGATGATGTCTTTTAGCTGTGCCCCTTCGCGTAGTCGTACTTGAATCAGTTCGTCAACAGACTGATTAAAGAGTTCGACGACGGCTTTTTTCATCATCTCAAAATCATTGCCTTCGTCACTGAGAATACCAGGCCATTTTAAGATATCGAGTGGGTTCGCTGGGTCGAGGTCTTTGAACCAAGTGCCTAGGGTTTCGATGGCGTTTGCCAAGGCTTGGGCGTTACTTGGGTTAATCGTCAGGTTGGTGGCCGCTTTGTCGACGCCTTGGAAGCGCAGTTGGCATTCTAGTTTTCCGCGGTTGATTTTTTTACGCAGCACATCACGGAAAGAAAACTCAAGCTCACGAAAGTTTTCTGGTAGACGAAAGCTTGGCTCTAGGTAGCGCTGGTTAACGGAGCGCACTTCCCAGCTGATGGTCCCCCAATCGTATACGGCTTCTTGGCGTGAGAAAGCAGTCATGCTTGCTGTCATGTTGAGTCCTTTGATGGTGATGAATTATGAAAGGCAACATTGTAGCGCAATGGGCTGGGCTTCAACAGGCTTGCGAAATGTCATGTTTTGCCGACGCTGGGGGCGAAATTTTATCCGAGATCATTATAATTGCGCTTTTATCCTAGTTAATCGACAGAGAGAGAAGTATGCGTCCAAGTGGAAGACAAGCCGATCAGTTACGTCCCCTTAAAATTACTCGTAATTTTACGAAGCATGCGGAAGGTTCTGTGCTGATTGAGTGTGGTGACACGAAAGTGATTTGTACTGCCACGGTGGTTTCTGGTGTGCCGCGTTTTTTGAAAGGCAAGGGTCAAGGTTGGATTACGGCTGAATACGGTATGTTGCCTCGTTCTACTCATAGCCGCATGGATCGTGAAGCGGCACGTGGTAAACAAGGTGGTCGCACGGTAGAAATTCAGCGTCTTATTGGTCGCTCTTTGCGTGCGGCGGTGGATCTTAAAAAATTGGGCGAGAACACCATCACGATTGACTGTGATGTGATTCAGGCTGACGGCGGTACTCGTACGGCGTCTATTACTGGTGGTTTTGTGGCGTTGGCGGATGCGATGCGCTATTTAGTGGAAAATAAGAAGGTGAAACAAAACCCGATTGTGTCACAAATTGCTGCGATCTCTGTGGGGGTTTATCAAGGTGTGCCTGTATTGGATTTGGATTACCCAGAAGACTCCAATGCCGAAACCGATATGAATGTAATCATGAACGATAAAGGTGGGTTCATCGAGATCCAAGGTACGGCAGAAGGGGAAGCCTTTAGTGATGAGCACATGATGGGCATGTTGGCCGTGGCGCGAAAAGGCATCGCTGAAATCATGGAAATTCAGCGTGCTGCTTTGTTTGATAAATAAGTCGAGAGGCTAAGCCAAGCTTGGCTCTCTGTATTTCTAAAAATCTAGCTTCGGCTAGATTTTTTTTGCCTATAGATTTTCTATCTGTATTTCTGCCAGAGACTCTTAATACGCTCTTTGTGACTTTTTATGCATGTTGGTTTATTTTTTGCCAATAAACTGAGCATGAATTATGGATACTGCTTGAGTGATACAGCGTTATAGGTGATATTTGACCAAAGTTAGGACGATTTTTGACCGAAATTGCATGATAGGAGGGGGCTTGAGAAGAATTTCTCGGATTCTGATTTATAGCGCATCTATTGTTTTGGCGGCATTTTCGTTGCGTAGCTACGCAGAAGAGATTGTATTGCACACCGTCCACTTGCCGCCACGTATTATTGACGCTTCTATTTTACCGCCGTCCGCTAACTTTCCAGATGCTGGCGCTGTTTATGGTTCGGACGTTGATATATTGCGAGCCGCTTATGCGACGCAAGGTGTTTCTGTTCGTATTGAGTTGCGACCATGGAAACGGGTAATGCGCGATGTTGAGGAAGGCCTAGTATTAGGTGCTGTGTCTTGCCGTAAGGTGCCTGTGCGAGAGAAATTTGCCTATTTCTCTATGCCTTTGAGTGAATCTATGAGCGCATTTGTCACTCGTTTAGGGTATCTAGATGTTGAAAATACCAGTCTAGATATACTGACAAGGTTTGATGTGGCGGCGGTGAATGGTTGGTCACAAACTAATATATTGCAGGATGCGAACATTCCGTATTCTTCTGTTACTGGGTTAGAGCAAGGGATTAATCTGATCTTACGGCGTAATCAAGATATTTTCATGACGGAGCGTGACAGCGTCCTGTTTGAAGCTCAGCAAATGGGCGTTGCTGATAGGCTAAGTTTTTATGACGTGAAGGGGTTGGGATTGGATCACTATACAGTCTGTTTTAGTAAACGTTATCCTGATGCTCAAAAGTGGCGTGATACATTAAATGAAGGTTTGAAAGAACTCGATCGAAGCGGCAAAAGGGAAGAAATTTTTAAGCAATACGGGCTATTTTTTGCGCCTTAAGTTCGCGCTATAAACGGTGAGGGATTATGTTAGCTTTGCGTAAACGCCTTTCTTATCAGCAAGCCAAGTGGGCTTCTGGTGCTTTTGTTATTGTTGAGTTTGTTGATGAGTTCCTTTCAAGTGTTTTTTGATTGGCAGGATGAAAAGTCCACCATTCAGAAGCAGGTGATGTCAACGCTGCAAATTGTTGAAAATGCGGCAACGGAAGCCGCGTATTCATTGGATGAAACCTTGGCGAAAAAAGTGCTGACTGGTCTAATGCGTTCGAATAGTTTTCATACGGCGCGCTTAGAAGACGATTTGGGCTATGAGTTGGCAAGTACTTATCGCCCCCTGGAGCCTTTATCATCTCGCTGGTTGTCGGAACACATTTTTAGCGATTTACCGAAATTTTTTCGTTTAAATTTAAGGCGTAATAATGATTTAGAGGTCGGAACCATTGTTGTCACCATAGACAGTGGCACTGTGACCAATGGCTTTATTCGCCGTAGTTTTCGCTTAATCGGCACATCGTTATTGTCGGCTATGTTGCTTGGTGCGGCGATGTTTATGCTGTTTTATGTACAGATCTCCCATCCTCTGTCACGATTAATTGGGCAGCTTAGCCTATTAGAAAAAGCAGAAAACGACCCTGCGCAATTGCAATTCAAACAAACGTCTCGGGAAGATGAGCTGGGGATATTGGCTCGTACCATCACCGCACTTTGGCACAAACGAAAAAAGTTGAAAGTGAATTAGCCAAACGAGAAGCGTATTTTAAAGCGGTTTTGCATCAATCCAGTGAGTGTATGTTGCTGACAAATTTGAAGGGCGAAATACTCGATTGTAACCATGAAACCTGTCGTTTGTTGATGTATGACGCGCCTAAATTACTTACGTTAAATATCCAAGACATAGATCCAGAACAAACGCCCAGTTTGTTGCAAGACTGGGCCAAAAGTGCTCAAGGCGACCCTAAGATATTTGAAGCAGAATATCATCGTAGCAATGGGGAGCATTTTCCCGTCGAAGTGTGTGCAAACATCATCTATTTGGATGAAGAAGCGCGCTTTTTAGCGTCTTTCCGTGACATTACGCAGCGTAAAAAGGATCAAGAACAGGTCAAGTTTTTAGCGTATTACGACGCTTTGACTAATTTGCCTAATAGACGCTTTTTGAATCAGCATTTGGATAAGGTGATTTCGGAGGCGCGTAGTACCGGCCAAGTTGGCGGTTTAGTGTTTATTGATTTAGATCGCTTTAAAAATGTGAATGATTCAATGGGACATCATGTTGGTGATGCCCTTCTGATCGAAGCTGCTAGGCGTATAGTGTCTTGTTTATCCGAGTCGGATATTGCTGTACGGATTGGTGGTGATGAGTTTGTACTCTTATTGCCTGTGCTCGCTAATGACCATGATGAGGCGCAGCACAGGGCAACGATTCTTGCAGAAGTCTTACTGTTACAGTTGTCTAAAGTGTTTCGCTTAGAACAGACCGATATATTTATCTCTGCGAGTATTGGCATCAGTTTGTTTCCCTTCGGGGATGCCTGTGATTCTCAGATTCTTCGACAAGCGGATACCGCTATGTACGAGGCGAAGAAAAAGGGCCGCAATGGTTTTCGTTTTTACCGCCAAGAAATGCTCCAGCAAATTACGGATCTTGCTATATTAGAAAAAGCCTTACATGGCGCCATTCATAACGAAGAGTTCTATTTAGTTTATCAGCCCCAAGTGAATAAACTTGGTGAGTTAATCGGTTATGAAGCCTTGTTACGTTGGTATCATCCTGAGCTTGGTTTTGTGTCACCGGCGCGTTTCATTCCTGTGGCAGAAGAAATTGGTTTGATCTATGAAATTGGGCGTTGGGTGCTTGAAAATGCTTGTCGCCAACTGAAAGTTTGGCAAGATATGGGGCTTCCTTCGTCATTTGAAGGTGTGGCGGTGAATATTAGTCCTTATCAGTTTGCGCAAGAAGACTTTGTAAGTACAGTGGTAGCGGTAATAGAAACGACGCAAGTGGATCCGAGCCTGCTCGATCTGGAAATCACAGAGGGGATGCTGGTGGAAAACATTGCCTCGGTGGCAGAAAAAATGTGGCGTTTGAAAGAATATGGCATTCGTTTTTCTGTTGATGACTTTGGCACGGGGTATTCTTCTTTACGATATTTACAGCATTTTCCGCTCAATCAACTGAAGATTGATCAGACGTTTATACGCGATTTATCGACTGACCCTAATAGCCATGTGATCGTTAACACCATAGTGTCTATGGCCGAGCATATGAATTTGTCTGTATTAGCAGAAGGGGTTGAAAGTCTTGTTGAGAAACAGATTTTAGAGCGCATAGATTGTACGCGTTACCAAGGGTATTATTTTTCGAAGCCTGTCAAAGTCGATCTGGCTACCTTATACCTAAAAGATAACGAGGTGTTTCCCCTTGAGTGCCAAGATGCTTAGTTGTGCTGATTTTTGGCGCTAAATGTTAGTTATTGTGAGCGTTTTTGCGCCTTACAAGTCTCTTACACTCTGCGATGATCTATTCACAATAAAAATAAGGAGAAGCAAGGTGAATAAATTGATCGGTGTTAGTGTATTGAGCATAGTAGTCAGTTCTGGTGTGCAAGCATTGAGTTTGGAGGGAACCTGGCGGTTGCAAGACGCAGATAATACGCAAGCGAAACTGGATGAAGCGGTGGAAAACGTAGCACAGGAAATGAATTTCTTCATTCGTGCCTTAGCGCGGCCTGTATTACAGAAACAGACGCAGGTGTGTCAGCAATGGGTATTAGGTTGGCAAACCGAGCGGTTTCAGTGGCAGTGTGATGCGCTTGATGCGGATACGATACCAGTGAATGCCAGTGGCGAAGTGATTAAGAAAGACGAAGAGGGTGTCGAGATATCAGGTACTTACCAGCAAACCACCGATGCGGTGATTCTAGTACTTGAGTCTGAGCGTGGTAAGCGAACGAACACATGGCAACAAGTCAGCGACAACGAGCTATTATTTACTGTCAAATTAGAGTCTGAAAAACTACCAACACCTTTAACTTGGTCTTTGTCTTATCAAAAGCAGTAGTGGAAATCCGGCAGTTGACTGAGAATGACCAATAAAAAAGCCCCAATAGACAGTAGCCTACTGTCTATTGGGCTTTTTAGTCACCTAAGTGAGGTGACTAAATCATTGCAATTAACGTTTCACCGCGCCTGTTGGAGCAAATTTCGCGCCATCCAATGGTGAATTCTTTTGGATGTATTCTACTAACACATCGGCATCCACATAACCTGAGTTTACGTAGTTTGGATGATCAGAAATTTTAGGGTAACCATCACCACCTGAAGCTGTGTAGTTGTTTACAGCAACGCGATAAGTCTTATTCATATCCAGTGCTTTGCCTGCCACCATGATGTTGGTTGCTTTACCGTCTTTTAGTGTCAAAGAAACACCGTCAAATTGAGCAAATGCCCCAGTACCTGCTTCTTTTGCTGCGGCAGCAGAAAGGTAATCAGTTAGTTCAGTGGCGCTGAAATCAACATAAGACACCATGTTACCGAAAGGTTGTACTTTCAATACGCTCTTGTAGGTAACAATGCCTTTTTCTAGGTTGTCGCGAATACCACCAGAGTTCATGATACCAATGTCAGCGTTCACTTTTTGTTTCATTGCCAAGGCGATCAAGTTACCTAGGTTGGTTTCTTGACTACGCACTTTATCTCGATCACCGACGAAGTCTGCATTAGAGGAACCGACTTCCACGTTGATCCCTTTCTCCCCTTTTTCTTGGAAAGGCGTTAGCATCGCCAGCATCGTTGGGTCTTGAGGGATTTCTTGTTCAATGAAAACACGCTCAGATTTGCCATCTGCTGTGGTGACTTTTTTCTTCAAGTTCACAGGGATCAGTTTGTATTCAGACCAAACGATGGCGCCATTTTTGTAGACAAAGTCTAGACGGCCTACGTATTTACCCCATTCGTGGGCTTGTAAAATAAGGGTGCCATTTTGTTCGTCTGGTTGGAACAAAGGATTTTGAGAGTGACCACCGACAATGACATCGATCCCTGGAACAGTGCGAGCTAGAGTGACATCACCTGGTGCGTTACCACCGTAGTTGCCGTCTTGGTAATGCCCCATGTGGGTCACTGCAACAACGAGATCTGCTTTCTTGCGCAGTTCAGGAATCAGGGTTTTGGCAACGCTAATTGGCGACTCAATTTTGATGCCTTCAAGGAACTCAGGGTTGCCCAGTTTCACGGTATCGTCCGTGGTGAAGCCCACAACCGCAATTTTTAAATCGTCAACTTGAAATATTTTATAGGCGTCAAACAGTGGTTTGCCTGTTTTTGCATCTAAAATATTGGCTGAAAGGAAAGGAAAGCCCGCCCATTCTTGTTGCTTTTTCAAGACAGAAAGTGGGTTATCGAATTCATGATTACCCAATGCCATGGCATCGTATTTCAACATATTCATGCCGCGGAAGTCAGGCTCAGCGTCTTGTAAGTCAGATTCAGGAACGCCAGTATTGATATCACCACCAGACAGCAGTAAGGAATTACCATTGTCTAATACGACTTCTTCACGAATATTATCGATCAAAGTTTTGCGAGCGGCCATGCCGTATTCGCCGTTACTGTTTTGCCAAAAACGACCATGATGGTCATTGGTGTGTAATATGGTGACTTTGTATTCTTTGTCTTCTTTCCAGTCGGGCTTTTGCGGTCCCATCATAGAGCAGGCCGTCAAAGATAGGGCGACGCCAGTTACCGCAATATGCGTGATAAAACGCTGGTTTAATTTCATGGTTTGATTCCTTTACATGATATAAGTCGATATTACTTTGATTCGAGATAATCAAATGCCACTTAGTATGTCGCTTTTTTGATTACAGTTTTTAAAATGTATCTCATATTTATGACAAGTTCGAGAGACTGTGCAGTAATTTTGACCATTTGTGCAATAACAGGGGGTTTTAGGCAAAAAAAAGCCTGTGGTTAGGAGATAGACTCCACCACAGGCTTGCTTAACGGCAAAATAGTTACATCAATCTGTTTTTAGGCATCAAGGCGTTTGCCCGATTCCTTATCAAATACCACGGCTTTTGACGTATCGAACATCATTTTGATAATGGACCCTGCAGCAGCTGGGTACATTGGGTTAGAACGGCAGTTGATTTCGGCATCATTAACACGAGTCAGAATCATGGTGTCGGCACCCATCGGCTCAGTCACTTCCACTTCTACATCCGTGGTTGTCACAAAAGGTTGGCCTTCTTTGTGTGGTTGAGGCTCGGTAATCATCTCAGGGCGTAGGCCAAGTAAGATGGTTTTACCAACATGACCTTTTAATGATTCTGGTTTAGGAAATGGTAGAGCAACGGTGGTACTGGTGGCCAGCTCCAACATTGGCGTGCCATTTTGTTCGATTACTTTTGCAGGAATGAAGTTCATCGCTGGTGAACCCATGAATCCCGCCACAAACAAATTGGCAGGGTTATCGTAGATTTCTTGTGGTGTACCAAGCTGCTGCACTTGTCCATCTTTCATGACGGCGATGCGATCGGCCAAGGTCATGGCTTCGATCTGATCGTGGGTTACATAAACGATGGTGGTTCCAAGCTTTTTATGCAGCTTTTTGATCTCTGTACGCATCTCTACACGCAATTTAGCGTCTAGGTTAGACAGTGGCTCATCAAACAAGTAAAGCTGAGGGCGACGCGCTAAGGCACGCCCCATGGCGACACGCTGACGTTGACCACCAGACAATTGCGCTGGTTTACGGTCAAGTAGGTGACTAATTTGCAACAGTTCTGCTACGCGTTGAACTTCAACGTCACGCTCCGCTTTTGGTACTTTGCGCATTTCCAAACCGAAAGAGATGTTTTGTTCTACGGTCATGTTGGGGTACAACGCATAGGACTGAAACACCATCGCAATATCACGATCTTTTGGGCTGGTATAAGTCACGTCTTTGTCGGCAATCAGGATGCGACCTTCAGTGACGTCTTCAAGGCCAGCAATCGAGTTCATCAGTGTGGATTTACCACAACCAGAAGGCCCAACTAGAATGAGGAATTCACCCGTTTTGATGGAAATATTGATGCCTTTCAAAATCTCTGTGTTGCCGTAGCGCTTTTTAACATTATCAATGACGAGGTTTGCCATGTTATTACTCCAAATTTTGTCTAATCACTGGTGCGGTGTTCGGTGGAAGGCACGAGTGCATTTTTATTTTCTGGTCCGTTTAAACCGCGATTAGCCTTTTACTGCTCCAGCGGTTAAGCCACGGACGAAGTATTTTCCGGCGAACACGTAAACCGCCAGTGTCGGTAGCGCCGCGATAATGGCAGCAGCCATATCCACGTTATACTCTTTACCGCCAAAGCTGGTGTTTACTAAGTTGTTCAAGGCAACGGTGACGGGTTGCGTATCAAAACCGGAGAAGGCAACGCCAAATAAGAAATCATTCCAAATTTGTGTAAACTGCCAAATGACCGTTACGACAATAATAGGCGTCGAAACTGGCAAAATGATGCGATAGAAAATGGTAAAGAAACCAGCGCCATCCAAACGTGCTGCTTTGACCAATTCCCCTGGAATGGACTGGTAGAAGTTACGGAAGAACAGTGTCGTAAACGCCACCCCGTATACTACGTGCACAAATACTAAGCCAGATGTTGTATTGGCGATGCCTAACCAGCCGAGAGTTTGCGCCATTGGCAACAAAATCACTTGGAAGGGAATAAAGCAACCCACCAACATAGCAGCAAAGAATAAGTCACTGCCACGGAATTTCCATAAAGAAATAACATAGCCGTTAATGGCGCCGACTAAAGTAGAAATCGCTACCGCAGGCAACACAATTTGAAACGAGTTCATAAAGTATGGCGAAATACCACCACAGCTACTGCCCGTACAAGCGCTTGACCACGCCTTTGTCCAAGAATCAAAGTTCAAGGATGCTGGTAGAGAAAGTAGGTTGCCAGTACGGATTTCCTCAACGTCTTTTAATGATGTGATTAACATCACAATAAAAGGAATGAGGTAAAACGCGGCCGCTGCGATTAATACTGTGTACAAGGCAACGCGTAATACTTTGTCTAGGCCAGATGTGTTACGGCCAACCGCTTTTTTACTTGTAGAATTAAGGCTATTCATGGCGTTTACCTCGCAATTCAGAGTACAAATAAGGAACCAAAATAGCCAAGACACAACCTAGCATCACCATAGCCGATGCTGAACCCAAGCCGATTTGGCTTCGTGTAAAGGTGTAGGTATACATGAAGTTAGCAGGTAAATCAGACGCGTAACCCGGCCACCATTAGTCAACGCGGCCACCAAGTCAAAGCTCTTAATCGCGATGTGAGACAGAACCACCAAGGCACTGAAGAATACCGGTTTCAATGACGGCAAAATAATACGGCGATAGGTTGTGAATGTGCTGGCACCGTCAAGATGAGCAGCTTTAATAAGGTCGCCATCAACACCACGAAGGCCAGCTAAAAACAACGCCATGACGAAACCGGATGCTTGCCATACTGCCGCAATGACCAAACAATAAACCACCATGTCAGGGTTAATCAGCCAATCGAACTTAAAGTTGACGAAACCAAAATCAACCATCATTTTCTCTAGACCGTTGGTTGGGTTAAGCAACCATTTCCAGGCGGTACCAGTAACAATGAAGGAAATCGCCATAGGATAAAGATAAATAGTACGGATTGCGCCTTCGGCACGAATTTTTTGATCCAAGAAAATGGCGAGTGTCACGCCAAGGAACAAACAAATAAAAATAAACAAACCACCGAAAATGCCAAGGTTGGATAGGGCTACCATCCAGCGGTCGTTATTGAAAAGACGCTCGTATTGTTCGAAGCCGACAAAATTGTACGACGGCAACATACGAGAGCCTGTAAAAGACAGTACGGCTGTCCAAATCATATAGCCGTAGATGCACACCAAGGTAACCAGTACCGTTGGGGCCATGACGATTTTCGGCATCCAATCGGCCAAACTTAGGCGTGCAGGACGTCCTGACTGAGTCTGCCCTGACCCAGAATTGGCGGCTTTAGTGTTCATAGTTGATGCTTCACTATTTGGAGATATTAAGAAGAGGTTGGCCAGAAGGCCAACCTCGTATGCTTACTGCAAACTAGGTGCTTGCAGGGGTAGATCTTACATACTGGCTTTAACAGCGCGAGCTAGCTTGTCTACGGCTTCTTTAGAAGTCATCGCTTCGTCATTGAAGAAGTTAGTTACTACGTCAAAGATAGCGCCTTGCACCATTGAGTTCACAGCCATGCCGTGAGCCATACTTGGTACTAGGTTGCCTGTTGTAGAACTGGCTAGGAACGCATCCATAGAAGCGTGTGCACAAGTGTCAAACTTCTCGCGAGGCATATTCAAGCGAACTGGAATAGAGCCTTTGTTCAAGTTAAATGTTTCTTGGAACTTAGGTTCAAGAATCAAACGAGCAAGGTCTTTTTGCGCTGCTTGTTTGTCTTTACCGTCTACTTTAAACATGGCTAGAGAGTCGATGTTGAAAGTAAACGCACCGCTTGTGCCTGGTGCTGGGTAACAAACGTAATCGATGCCTGCTTTTTTGCCAGCCGCTGTAAATTCGCCTTTCGCCCAGTCGCCCATGATTTGCATCGCTGCATCACCATTGATAACCATGGAGGTTGCGACGTTCCAATCACGGCCAGAGAAACCTGGATCAACGAATTCACGCATTTTTTTGAACGTATCAAACACGTCAATCATGTCTTGGCTGCGAAGCGTTGCGTCAGACAAACCGATGAACGCACTGTTATAGAAGCGAGCGCCTTTAGACAAAGCAATGGCTTCGAATAACGTAGCGTCTTGCCAGTTTTGGCCGCCATGAGCAAGTGGAGTGAAACCTGCTGCTTTGATTTTTTTCGCTTCTACAATGAATTGTTCCCATGTTGTTGGGATAGACGCACCTGATTTACGGAATACTTCAGGGTTCGCCCACATCCAGTTTACACGGTGAACGTTGACCGGTGCCGCTACGTAGTGGCCGTCGTATTTCATTGTGTTACTAACAACTTGAGGAAGGATGACATCCCACTCGCCCGCTTTAGCAACATCATCGAGATTGGTTAGGAAACCTAGGTCGCCCCATTCTTGAATGGTTGGGCCTTTGATTTGAGCCGCGGATGGAGGATTTCCAGAAATAGCACGAGATTTTAGAACGGTCATAGCAGATTCACCACCACCACCGGCGACTGCGAAGTCTTTCCAAGTGTGGCCAGCGCCTACCATTTCTTCTTTAAGTACATTGATCGCAGCGGCTTCGCCACCTGATGTCCACCAATGTAGAACTTCTACTTCACCAGCCTGAGCGGTTGCGGCAGCTAGAGAAAGTGCAACTGTGGTTAAACCGAAAGCAATTTTTTTCATGATAGTAACCTTTGTTATTGTTATGTCGTCCAATCAAATACAGAGTCTGTTTTGATGTTGCGTTATTTTCTATATCGACGTCGCCGTCTGATCAGTCAGTGTAAGCGCACGTTCGAGTGATAGAATTTAGCAAAGGATATGACAAGAGAGGGTAAAATAGAGCAACCTATTGTAACAAAGTCTTGCAAGATGGTTGTTCGGGTGATCATTTCTTGCTTGTTAAATGACGATTTATTGCATTTTACCCTTTACGAAAAAGGGCTTTTTCATGCTCTAGATACTCAATGTCTTGGTAACCAGAGTTTGGCTTCTAAGCCTTGTTCTATATGGTTACTTAGGGTGACTTCACCACCGTGAGCGCGGGCAATATTACGCGCAATACTTAAACCCAGTCCCATGCCACCGGGGTGACCGGAGTGATCGGGTGTCAGGCGAGTGTAGGGCTGAAAAACCTTATCCATTTTATCAATTGGAATGCCAGGCCCCTGATCACAGATACGAATACAGACCTCGTCTTCATCGTCTTCGATAAAAACCGTGGCGGTTTTGCCATAATACAAGGCATTGTCGACCAGGTTGCCCAGACAACGTTTAATTGCCAGCGGTTTACCGATAAAAGGGTGTTTTAACTCACCGACGACAGTGAGTTTGGTGTCGTGTAAATTGGCCGTAGATTGCATATCTTTAAGCATTCTTGAAATGTTCACTTCGATGCGATTTTCATGAATATCCGTCTCTTTTACGCTCTGTAGAGCACCTTTTACCAGCATATCCAAATCTTCAAGATCTCGAATCATTGCGTCGCGGATGTCATCTTCATCCAGCATTTCGGCACGTAACCGTAAGCGAGTAATAGGGGTTTTTAGATCATGGGAAATGGAGGCAAAGAGTCGTTCCCGGTCATTGAGGTAGCGCTGAATACGCCTTTGCATGTCGTTGAAGGCTTTGGCTGTATTGCGAACTTCGATACTGCCCACTTCCTTGATAGGTTTCCAGTCACCTTGACCAAAACGTTCTGCGGCTCTTGCCAAGGTAGCAAGGGGACGCGTTACTCGTCGAAGCACAACAATGCTAAGCAATAATACCGTAATGACCGACATGGCCATGGAAAATAGGCGGTCTTCGCTCAGCGCAGAAGCACCATCTAAAAAATACGGGTCGGGCATTAAGCTGGCGAGATACAACCAATCTTTATCGTTAATGGGAATTTGAATCACAATAATGGGCGGCGTTAGCGGTTTGACCAATAAGCTGTGATGTCCCCAGCGCTCCGGTAAGTCTACTAGGCGTGTATGGTTGTTAATAACGTGTAAATCACTTGGGCTGGAGAAGGCAATTTTGGCGTTATGAATGCCTAATTGTCTTATTAATGTGCCCTGTACTTCGTTTTTGACAATGTCTTTGAGCGGCGAGTCGGGAATATTATTGATGCGAATTTCTTCTTTGTTGAGCGTAACGAAGAAGCGTGTTCCCCCCATGTCTTGTAATTGATCGATGACAATGTGGCGATAGTTTGTCGGTAAGGATTTGAAATAGCTGACGGTCGCCGCAATGCGAAAGGCCATGTGCTTGGACACTTCACGGACGTTTTCTTCCGTGTCAGACTCTAATTGACGTAGCCAAATGGTCGAGCTGATAAATTGGGCACTGGCCACACCCAGCGCCATGATGATTAAAATTTGTCCTGTCAGCGACTGTGACCAGCGTTTAATGCGTGAACTTTTGCTGGTGGAAGCGTTAGTCGCGGACATCGCTGATGGCTTCCACGCTAGCGGTTAAAATGTAGCCTTGACCACGAATGGTTTTAATTAATTGTGGTTGACGAGCGTCTTCACGCAGACGTTGGCGTAAACGACTGACATGGACATCGATAAACCTATCCAATGGCGCACTGTCTCGACCTCGAGTGTTTTCGGCAATGATTTCACGAGTGAGTACAGCCCCTGGGTGGGTTAAGAACAACATCAATAAATTGTAGTCGGCACCAGATAATGACTCTTTTTCGTTTTTAAAGTGCAGTTCTCGTGAAAGGGTATCCAATGTAAATTGCGCGAACCGGTAAAAACGATGGGCGACGGGGGCGATTTCCACCACTTCACTGTGTTCCATACGTCTTAAGATTGCTTTAATGCGTGCCAGTAGTTCCGGGGATTAAAGGGTTTAGCAAGATAATCGTCGGCTCCGATTTCAAGACCGATAATACGATCCATTTCATCCGAATTTGCCGTCAGCATGATAACCGGTACTTGCGATTGAAGTCCTGAGTGATCGACAAACAGCAAAACCATCTTGGCCTGGAAGCATGATATCTAAAATAACCAAATCGACTTCTTGTTCTGCTCGAAAATCCGCTAAAAAGGTTTCGCCTGAGTCAGCGGTTAACACCGTAAATTGGTGTTTTTCTAGGTAAGTTTTGAGCAGGGTACGAATCTCATCGTCATCGTCTACAACATAGAGGCGTTTAGCTTTGGTCATTCTCTTGCTCAATGAAAGTTAATGTAAAGGTCTCTAAAGAATGTTACTGGTTTAGAAAGCTAGTCTAGCAAGAAAGTGACAGTGAACCAATTGTCATCTGAACCTATGGTGAAGAGCGCTTTAAATAAATTAAATTGATTTAATATTTTTCCCCCTGCATAATTTTTCGACTAATCTTTTTCCTATCTTCGATTCACAAAGAGAACCAAGTAATGACAACAAAAGTAATGGCGTTCGGTGAAGCCTTAATTGACTTTCTTTCAAATGGAGCCACTCAAGCAGGAGAGCTCGAATCCTTTACCAAGTTTCCTGGCGGTGCGCCAGCAAACGTGGCCGTGGCGGTCGCCCGTTTAGGTGGCAACAGTCATTTTGTGGGTCAAGTAGGTGATGATGCATTTGGTCATTTCTTAAAAGCGTCTTTGGATGGCTACGGTGTTAATACTGAAAATATGCTGATGACTAAGGAAGCCAAAACGGCACTGGCATTCGTCAGCCTAGATCAAACAGGCGAGCGTAGTTTTGAGTTTTACCGCAGCCCTTCTGCGGATATTTTGTTTAAAGAAGCCGATTTTGAGGCGTCGTGGTTTGCCGAAAAAGGCGTTTTTCATACGTGTTCCAATACCTTAACGGATGCGGATATTACTAAAGCAACGCTCGCTGGAGTCAGCATGGCACGTGCGGCTCATTGGATTGTCAGTATTGATGTGAACCTGCGCATTAATTTGTGGCCAAACGGACAAGTGGATACCAAGCGTGTTATCGATTGGATGCAAAGCGGTGACGTGGTGAAAGCCAGTCTTGAGGAGCTTGCTGTTTTGGCGGCAGATCCGTTTGCTTTAATTGATGAGTCTTTAGCCGCTGGTGTCACCTTATTTGTGTTAACGGACGGCGCGAATCCGATTCGTTTTTACACAGCAGCCCATGGTGAAGCGACAGTTCTTACACCAAAAGTAGAAGTAAAGGATACCACGGCAGCGGGTGATGCCTTCGTCGGTGGTTTACTTTATAAGCTGGCAGAACAGGGCGGTGATCGTGCTTCTCTGCATACATTATCTGCGCAGGAATTGGTGGATATTGTGCGTTTTGCGGCGGCTTGTGGTGCGGATTCTGTGACGAAGTTAGGTGCTTACCCTTCTTTGCCGACGCTGAGTGAAGCGCAAGCACAATTAAGTCGTTTCTAACTGACACAAAGCAAATATTTGCTTGTGCTTTGGCCGCAAGTGGCTTTTAAGTTAAACGGTTAAGACAATATTTAGTGACTCTAATAGCGATAAAAAGCGTGGTGATACCACGCTTTTTTTATGCGAAAAATAAGTACATAATGTGCAAATATACGATATGAAAGCGACGTTTATTGTGTACTTTTTTGCCATTAACCTGCTGAATTTAGTGAAAAAACCTATTTCTGTTGTTTTTTCATACAACCCACATCGATGAAATAAGATTCGCATTTTGGTGAGAATCTACTAAATTTTAAAAATAATTAAGTCAATATTAAGGAGTCTAAGCCCTTGAAGGGCGTGATTTGTTTGTGAATAATCAAATTTCTTCTTAATCCTTATAGAAGACATGTTTACCTTGTTTCGACCTATGATAATAAAAACAAAGGCATGCTATGGGTTTCCCAAGCCAGCCTGTGAGGAGCAATGATGAAAAAATCTCTATTGTCTGTGGCGGTCGCCCTGACACTATCCACAAACGCTGTGCACGCAGCTGACCTTTTATTTGCACCAGGTGAAGACGCTCGTTTTAGTTGGAGCAGCTATGATGCTTTAAAATCCGTTAACTTGTCTGGTGAAACTGTTTCTGTCTTCGGTCCTTGGATGGGAGACGAGAAAACCAATTTCGAACGTGTAATTGCCTACTTTGAAAAAGCCACTGGTGCAAAAGTGAACTATGCTGGTTCAGATTCTTTTGAACAGCAAATAGTGATCGATGCCCAAGCTGGTAGTGCGCCTAATATTTCTGTTTTTCCACAACCTGGTTTGGCAGCAGACTTGGCGGCAAAAGGCTTTATTAGTCCGCTTAGCGATACTGTCAAAAATGCCGTAGTAAAAGACTATGCGGCAGGTCAGTCTTGGGTTGATCTTGCGACATTTAAAAACCAGAAAGGACAAGACGATTTCTATGGTGTTTTCTATCGCGCTGATTTGAAATCTTTGGTTTGGTATTCGCCAGATAACTTTGCCGATGCAGGTTATGAGGTCCCTGAAACCATGGAAGACCTAAAAGCGCTAACCGAACAGATCGTTGCTGATGGCGGTACGCCATGGTGTATTGGTTTAGGTTCTGGTGCGGCAACAGGTTGGCCTGCGACGGATTGGGTAGAAGATCTATTGCTCCGTACTCAGCCAGCGTCTGTCTATGATGGTTGGGTAACTAACGACATTAAGTTTGATGACCCACGTATTGTGGGTGCGATTGAAGAGTTTGGCTGGTTCGCGCGCAATGATAAGTTTGTTGATGGTGGTGCGGGTGCCGTATCGTCGACGGATTTCCGTGATAGCCCAAAAGGTTTATTCCAGTCTCCTCCTAAGTGTTATTTGCATCGTCAAGCGTCATTTATTCCGGCTTTCTTCCCTGAAGGTACTAAGCTTGGTTTAGACGCAGATTTCTTCTACTTCCCATCGTATGCGTCCAAAGATTTGGGTAATCCAGTCTTAGGTGCGGGGACTTTGATGAGTATTACCAATGATTCGAAAGGGGCGCGTGCCTTTATTGATTTCATTCGCTCACCGATTGCTCATGAGCTGTGGATGGCACAAACGGGTTTCTTATCGGCACATTTAGGTGCTAATCCTGAACTGTATTCAAGTGAAGCCGCGAAGAAGCAAGGCGAAATTTTACGCTATGCTACCACTTTCCGATTTGATGGGTCTGATTTGATGCCAGGCAAAATCGGCGCGGGCTCGTTCTGGACTGGCATGGTGGACTACACCGGCGGTAAAGATGCCAAAGAAGTGGCTCGTGACATTCAAAAAACATGGGATGCTTTGAAGTAATACTTCTATAGAACCCCTAAGCCAGTGTGTGCTTAGGGGTTTTCGTCCTTTGTTGCCAAATAAATATGAGTAACCTAATGAGTTATCTCATGTGCTGTATGTATTTTTGGAGATTCTATGGCCCAGCTCGCTTCCGCGTTAGTGACCATGATATTGGGTGTATTGGGATGTGCTGTCTACTTTTATGGCTCCAACATTCTTCTAGACAAGATTTTCCCGACGAAAAATCGCCCTGCACAACAAGTCGCTAGTAACCTACGCATTGCTAACAGTATTCGTCCTTGGTTGTTTCTCGGCCCTGCCGTGTTATTGCTGACGTTTTATCTTTTTTACCGGTGATCGACTCTATTCGTTTGTCTTTTTTCGACCGTAGTGGTGAAGAATTTGTCGGCCTGTCCAATTACACGTGGTTATTTGGTAGTGATGAGTTTTTCGAATCCTTCCGAAATAACATGTTGTGGCTGATCGTTGTGCCGACCGCTGCGACCTTTTTTGGTTTGATTATTGCCACCATGACGGATCGTATTTGGTGGGGCAATATTGCTAAAAGTCTTATCTTTATGCCGATGGCAATTTCCTTTATTGGTGCCTCGGTGATTTGGAAGTTTATTTATGATTACCGCAGCGGCGGCGATGCACAAATTGGTTTGTTAAATGCCGTTGTGGTGTTCTTTGGGGGTGAACCGCAAAACTGGATCACTATTCCTTTCTGGAATAATTTCTTTTTGATGATCATTTTGGTCTGGATCCAAACGGGATTTGCTATGGTGATTTTATCTGCTGCATTACGTGGCATTCCCGATGAAACTATTGAGGCGGCGGTACTCGATGGGGCAAATGGTTTACAAATTTTCTTTAAAATTATGGTGCCACAAATTTGGGGAACCATTGCGGTAGTATGGACGACGATCACCATACTGGTGTTGAAAGTCTTTGATATTGTTTTGGCGATGACGAATGGCCAATGGGATACGCAAGTATTAGCCAATCAGATGTTTGATTGGATGTTCCGTGGTGGCGGTGATTTTGGTCGTGGCGCGGTTATCGCGATAGTGATTATGGTGTTGGTGATTCCAATTATGGTGTGGAATATTAAGCGTGCAAACGCAGAAATGGAGGGGCGCTAATATGATTGCATCCTCGAAACGGTCGCCATTGACTTATTTGGTTCATGCCACTGTGTTGTTTTTAGTGGTGATTTGGACCATTCCAACAGCTGGTTTGTTTATTTCCTCTATTCGAGACAAGGATCAGTTATCTGTATCTGGCTGGTGGACAGCGTTGTCAACGTCAGAACAGCTGATTATTGCTCGAGCAAACGATCCTAAAACACAGGTCCAAGAAGGGGATCAGTTTGTTATTCGCGGTAATATTTTGGAGGGAGCTTCTGGCTCTGTGACTAAGTTTGGTTTTAGTTCTTTGGAACCTGAAGCATTTGACGCTGGTACGGTTGCAGACCTTAGAAAAGGCCAAACATTGCAGGTGATGGAGAATGGTGACTATGTGTTTTCTTCTCCAACGCCATGGCAAGGGCGCAGTCAGCGGATTTTTTATACGGCAGAAATTCCACCCCGCTTTACCTTGGATAATTACCGTGAAGTGTTGAGTACAGAAGGTTTAGGTAAGTCTTTTATCAATTCTTTAACCGTGACCATACCGGCAACCATTATTCCTATTTTGGTGGCAGCGTTTGCGGCTTATGCTTTGGCGTGGATGAGATTTCCTGGTCGGGCTTTATTGGTTGCGGCAGTGGTTGGTTTGTTGGTTGTACCGCTACAAATGTCCTTGATTCCATTGTTAAAAAGCTACAACCTGATTGGTGAGTTTTTTGGTGTGGAGTCAAAAACTTACGTGGGCATCTGGCTGGCTCATACGGGCTTCGGTTTGCCTTTGGCGATTTATTTATTACGTAATTATATTGCGGGATTACCGGGCGAAATTATTGAGTCAGCTCGTGTTGACGGTGCCTCAGACTTTGATATTTTCCGTAAAATCATCTTGCCTTTGTCTTTCCCTGCTTTGGCGTCATTTGCCATTTTCCAATTCCTTTGGGTATGGAATGACTTGTTGATCGCTATGGTATTTCTTGGCAACAATGAAGAACATTTGGTGTTAACGGGGCAGCTGCGTGAACTATTGGGTTCTCGAGGTGGTAACTGGGAAATTCTGACAGCGTCCGCCTTTATCACCATTATTGTTCCTTTGTGTGTCTTCTTTAGTTTGCAGCGTTACTTGGTACGCGGCCTGCTAGCGAGCTCTGTGAAATAACATTACTTATACCTATACGAGTGGGTTGAGCTGGCTCCCTACTTAAGGTCAGTATTTAAATTGAGGCAATTGAATCATGGCAGATGTAAAGTTAACCCATGTTAAAAAGATCTACTCAAACAAAGTAGAAGTTCTAAAAGATATTAACTTGGACATCAAGCAAGGCGAGTTTATTGTGTTTGTTGGTCCATCTGGCTGTGGCAAGTCTACTTTGCTACGGATGATTTCGGGACTGGAAGAAATTTCGTCTGGTACTTTGGAGATCGATGGTCAGGTGGTGAATGACATCCCACCCGCTTTACGTGGTATTGCGATGGTGTTCCAGAGTTACGCTTTGTATCCGCATATGTCCGTATACGACAATATGGCGTTTAGTTTGCAAATCGCAAAGGTGAGCAAAGCCGATATTGATCAACAAGTACGCAAGGCAGCGGATATGTTACAGCTAACACCGTATTTGGATCGTTTGCCTAAAGCCCTTTCTGGTGGTCAGCGTCAGCGTGTGGCGATTGGCCGTGCGATTGTGCGTCGTCCGAAGGTGTTTTTGTTTGATGAGCCTTTGTCTAATCTGGATGCGGCGTTGCGTGTGGCGACTCGAATGGAGATTGCCAATTTAAAAGACAGTATGCCGAATTCAACCATGATTTATGTGACCCACGATCAGGTGGAAGCCATGACATTAGCGGATCGAATTGTTTTGTTATCCGCTGGTAATATTGAGCAAGTGGGGCTCGCCATTAGAATTGTATGAGCATCCTGCAAATGTCTTTGTGGCGAAGTTTATTGGTTCGCCTGCGATGAATATTGTGCCTTGTCGAATTGAAAAAGCAGGCGAACAGACTCGTGTTGCTTTGTCTTCTTCGGTGATGGTTGATACACCTATTAAAACCGACTCCGCAGAGCAGTCTAAGCCGGCTTTCTTTGGGATTCGTCCAGAAGACATGGTGGTGGTTGATACGCAAGAACAGGCTTTCTTGTCGGGTGATGTGTCATTTGTGGAGTCTCTAGGGGAGGCGACCTTGTTGTATGTCAAAGTACCTGGGTGTGATGACATGATTATCGCCAAACAAGCGGGCACCTTAAAAACTCAGCGTGGTGATAAGGTTCATTTGTCTGCTTTACCTGAAAAAATGCATTTATTTGATGAAAACGAGCAATCGTATACTCGTTAAGTTGTCCGTTATTTCTCATTGGGGTGGTGTTAAGCACTGTCCCATGTTTTATCTTTTTTGGAGAGTCTGATGACAACCAATCTGAACTGGTGGAAAGGTGGGATTATTTATCAAATTTACCCACGTAGTTTTATGGATGCAAATGGTGATGGCGTGGGTGACTTGGCTGGTATTACCAGTAAGTTAGATTACGTCGCTTCACTTGGTGTGGATGCTATTTGGCTTTCGCCTATCTTTACTTCGCCAATGAAAGACTTTGGTTACGATGTATCGGACTATCGTGATATCGATCCGATGTTTGGCTCGTTGGCAGATTTTAAAACTCTGATCGATCGGGCTTCATGAATTGGGCTTAAAAGTCATGATTGATCAGGTGATCAGTCACTCAGCCGATGTACACCCTTGGTTTGAAGAGAGTCGTCAAGATAAAACCAACCCTAAAGCCGATTGGTATGTATGGGCGGATCCAAAACCAGATGGCTCGCCACCAAATAACTGGTTATCCATCTTCGGCGGCAGCGCGTGGAAATGGGATAGCCGTCGTTTGCAGTATTATTTACATAACTTTTTAGAGTCTCAGCCGGACTTTAATTTCCATAATCCAGATGTTCGTCAGGCGCACCTAGATAATATGCGTTTCTGGTTAGAGCTTGGTGTGGATGGTTTCCGCTTGGATACGGTGAACTTCTATTTCCATAGCGAAGGTTTGGAAGACAACCCACCTGTGCCAGCGGGTGAGCCAAAAACGATGGGCGCACCACACGATAACCCTTATACATATCAGCGTCATGTCTATGATTTGAGCCGTCCGGAAAACTTAGATTTCTTGAAAGACATGCGTGCGATGATGGATGAGTTTCCAGGCAGTACAACGGTAGGTGAAATTGGTGATGATTTCCCACTGAAACGCATGGCGGAATACACTTCTGGCGGCGATAAGCTGCACATGGCCTACACCTTTGATTTTTTGAATAAACCACATACACCGGAATATATCCGTGACGTACTAAAAAATATGCAAGAAATTGTCGGTGATGGTTGGCCGTGCTGGGCATTGTCGAATCACGATGTCGTTCGCTCGCGCACACGTTGGGGAGCTGACGAAGATCCAGAAGCTTACCCGCTAGTTGCTTTGGCGCTGATTCTGTCCTTACGTGGCAGTGTGTGTTTGTATCAAGGTGAAGAACTGGGGTTACCTGAAGCCGAGGTGCCGTTTGAGCGTATTCAAGATCCTTATGGCATTCCACTATGGCCGGTGTTTAAAGGCCGTGATGGTTGTCGTACGCCAATGGTGTGGGATGATTCGGAGCAAGGTGGATTTTCAACGGTAGAACCTTGGTTGCCCGTTGATGCAAATCATTTGCCATTGAGTGTGGCGCAGCAGGAAGCCAATCCGGAGGCTTTGTTGCATAAGGTGCGTCAGTTGATCCATTGGCGTCAGCAGCAGCCAGTTTTGGTTAACGGTGAGTTGTCTCAGCTGGATGTAGGTAATGCGCAATTAATTGGTTTGGTACGTGAATATCAAGGTAATCGCTTGCTCGTAGTACTAAACATGACGAGTGATACTCAGCAGGCTACTGTAAACAGTGGCTTGGTTGAAGTGGACGGGCATGGTTTTACGTCTACGTTAGATGGACAAACATTGACTTTACCGGCTTATCAAGCGTTTTACGCTAAGCTGTCTTAAGCGTTATTGCGCAATGTATTGAGCATTGTTGTTAACAAACCGGTTTGCGTTTTACGTAAATCGGTTTGTTTGTCAAAGCTCTTTTTTGTGAAGCGTGGTTACGAGTGGTTAGTATGACAAAAAACATAAAAAAACTGACTTTAAAAGATGTGGCTGAGCGGTTAGCAGTATCCACAGCAACCATTTCAAACGCCTTTAATCGTCCCGATCAATTGTCGGCGACTCTACGTGAAAATATTCTGAGTGAATGCGAAAAAATGGGCTACTTTGGCCCGAATGCTGCTGCTCGAAGTTTACGAACCGGTCGCACTGGGATTGTTGGTATCGTGTTATCTGATGATCTTAGTTACAGTTTAACGGATCCTGTTGCCAATCAATTCTTAAAAGGTATGGCAGAGGTATTTGAAGCCAACGAATACAACATGTTGTTATTGTCATCTGATCAAGTCGAGCAGGACGCGCAGAGTCGTATGCAATCGTCTATGGTGGATGGTTTTATCGTCTATGGTCATAAGCCTCAGCAATGCATTAATGCGCCTTGGTTGATGCCGAATAAGAACATCATCACGGTGGACAGTTTTATTCCAGGTACCACCTCGGTCAATATAGAAAATCACAGTGGTGCTTACCGAATAGCCTGTCACGCCTTGCAGCACAAGCCAGACGCGGTGGCGATTTTGGGCTTGAGTTTGTTGGCGACCGATCGTGTGTGCCGGATACGTGAAGATGAGCTGTTCGATCGTGCGGCATCTATTTCCATTCAGCGGTTGTATGGTTATTTTCAAGCGCTAGAAGAACATCAGTTATCGGTTGCATCGGAACATATTTGGAATATCCCTGAGAACAATCATAAGCTGGCTTACCAGGCGGCGCGTGAAGCGTTAACCATGGCCAAGCGCCCTCAGTTATTGCTTTGTATGAGTGATTGTATTGCGATTGCTGCTGTACAAGCCGCGTTGCATATGGGGTTACGTGTGCCGGAGGATCTGCAAGTAGTGGGGTTTGATGGCATTGCAGAGGGTGGAAATATTCATCCTTCGATCACGACCATTCACCAGCAAACGGTTGAAAAAGGCCGTGTTGCCGCCGAGGTTTTTCTAGGTCTTAGGGAAGCGAAAGATGTGGTATTAGAAACGGAACTTGTGGTTCGTGAAAGTTGCCCTGCTATTTCTGAGTCCAAGTACATTAACACGGAACACTCTCATTCTGTTTTGGCGTGATTGTTATCTACAAATGGTCATTATCACAGCCAATAATTGGCGATATCGGCTGTTGGGTCCATGTGATGGGCAATTTGTGCTTGTAGTAATTCCGCCGATGATAAGGCATCAGTGAGTGCATGATGTGCTTTATAGCGAGGTAATTTATAGCGCTGACGACAAGCGTCTAAGCGCAACGAAGGTTGTCTGCCAAAGCGCTTCCACCATGGCTTGTAAATAATGTGGCGCTCAATATCCATGGTATCCAGTACGGGAAAATACAATGGGAAGCCGTAGATTTTCATCGAGGCTTCTAGTAGAAACTGACGCTCAATCGCCACGCAATGAACAACGATTACTTGGCCTGTTAGTGCGGCTAAAATCTGGTCTAAAATCGCTTCAAGTGGCGGTGCTTCCGCCAATTCGGAATGAGTGATTTCGTGAATAGTGACGGATTCTGCATTTAACGCTCGCTCAGGTTTTGCCATCCAATACTGGGCACCTTGGCAACGAATGATTTTGTCGCTCAGCGGAATCAAGCCAAGACTGATGATCTCATCTTGGCTCGGATCTAGTCCTGTTGTTTCCAAATCTAAGGCCAGTAATGGCGTATTTTGCAATGAGGTTTGTGGTGTAATCATCCCCGCCTGATAGTAACGTTTCAGTGCTCCTTCTGGCGCTTCTTCTGCCCATTGGGCAAACATGGCTTGCCAGTCTTGAATGTCCTTTTTGGGTTTGTTTTTGAATAAGGGTCTGGCCATTAGCTGCGTTTTCCTGCGTAGCGAAATTTAATAAATTCCTGTTGGCGCGAAACAATATGAAATGCATCTCGTAGATGACGTTTTTCAAAGGAGGACAAGTTTTCAGGATTGACGTGATTATTAGGTTCTTCACCCGCTTCTATTTGCTCTTTTTGATGTCGAATGCGCACCATACCTATCATTTCTAAGGCCAAGGCAAGATCTTTGGCGCGACCATCTGGTAATAATCCTGCCGCCTCTATGTCTTCGATACGTTCTAGCGTGTTTAACTTATCACTGCCACAGGCTAGGGCATGTACTCGGACAATATCTATGATAGGCGCAATGCCTCTCTCTTTTAGGTTAAAAGTACGGGATTGCTTGCCTTCACCATCCAGAACAAACTGTCTAAAGAAGCCTAGCGGTGGCTTGCGTTGATTGGCGTTGCGAGCCATAAAGGTTAAAAAACCGGAGTGCTGTTGCGCTTCACGGCGTATGTGTTGATTGAGTTGGAAGGCGAGCGTTTTATCACCATAGACGCCACGCAAATCAAAAAAGATAGACAGACGTAATAGTGCTTCAGCCTTGGGCCTTTGAATCCATTCACTGAAGTTTTCCTTCCAAACACTGAGCGGCTGACGCCAGCGTGGGTTTGATGCCATGATGTCGCCAGAGCACAAGTCGTAGCCACAGTCATCTAGGTGCCGACAGACCCAATCTGTTAGTGCCTCGAAATAGTCGCCGTGTACCTGTTTGTCGTACTTATCGCTTAATATCAGCGCATTGTCTTGATCGGTCTTTATGGTTTGCTCTTCTCTCGCTTGTGAGCCAAGCGCGATAAAGCAATAGGGCACAGGCGGCGGGCCGAATTTTTCTTCGCCAAGTTGCAGCAAGCGTTTCACAAAGGCGGTGCCTATGTGCGACATGGCGTTACCAATCATTTTCGTATTGGCATCGGCTACGACCAGATGGGTAAAGGTATGGGTCATCTTGCGACTAATACTTTTTAAACCTTCAATGTTAGTTTGCTTATAAATGTCACTGATGAGGTAAATGCTACCGTGGCTTTCTTTTTGAATGATGTCCCCAGTGCTCACGACACCGATAGGACGACCGTTTTTCACCACTGGAATGTGATGAACATTACGCTCCATCATTTTTAGTACGGCCTCAGCGGCATAATCACCGCTGTCCATGACAATTGGGTCACGAGTCATTATGTCTGCAATCGGCGTGTCGTAGGCAAGGCCTTGGGCAACGGCACGAGTCCGTAAATCTCGATCGGTCACAATACCGATAAGCTCACCATTTTCCGTGATGAGCAAACTAGACACTCTATGCTCCGCCATAATTTGCGCTGCGATGCGTATGTTTGAACGGATATCGGTACTAATAGGAGGGCGTCTTAACAGGCTGGCTACGGGACACGTCATTAACGACACGTCTGAGCTTTGTGAATCCATTGCCACACGTAGGCGCACTTCGCGCGCCAATTCAAAGAAGTCTGAAAAATTGTCGTTCTCTTCGTATAGTTTGATAAACCAGCGGGCAGGGATGCGGTACAACAAGCTGTCTTCAATGGTTCGCATGGCTTGCGATGATTTGCCACCACGTAATAGAGAAAAGTAGCCAAATAGCTCTCCTTCGTTCATGCGTCGAATTAACTTATTTTCCTTACTCAGCACCTCTATGGCACCACTACGGATAAAGAAAAGCGTATTATTCAGTGCACTTGGAGCGATCACCCACTCACCAGCACGAACATACTGGATCTCGATTTCCTTAACCATGTCGTTGAGCTGTGGGTCGTCAGCAATCTCATTGAATGGTGCGTGTTGGCAAAGTGCCTCGAGTATTTCTGTTAATTCGACGTCCATCGTACCCTTCCCGTTTAGTGGAGCTTATTTATGACAGTAATGGCGATGCTATGGTCACTATTCCCATGATAAGAAAAAGTAAGCAAGCCAATTGACGAGTGCGGTCCGCATTGATTTTATCCATAATCCAACGTCCTGCGAAAACAACAGGCACGTTCGCCAGCATCATGCCAACCGTTGAGCCAATTAAGACCATCCAAACACTGCCGTAGTGTGCGCCCAATAGAACCGTAGCAATTTGAGTCTTGTCACCGATTTCCGCTAGGAAAAACAACACAAAGGTTGCGCCAAAGGCACCGTATTTAAGGACTTGGCTGTCTTCGCTGTCGTCTTTATCTGGAATCAATAACCATAGCCCAACAGCAATGAAGCTTAGCCCAACAATCCAGCTAATTGCACTTACTGGAATCCACTGAGCAATTTCAACACCTAGCCAAGCCGACAAAGCATGATTGAGCAATGTGGCTGCAAGAATTCCGAGAACAATTGACATTTTAGAGGCGAAACGCGTTGCAAGGAATAAAGCCAAAAGTTGGGTTTTATCGCCCATTTCAGCAAGGGCAACAGTAGAGATAGAAGTAAGTAATGCTTCCATTTTTGATAGGTCCTAGGTGGGCAATAAAACAAAAGACAATGAACCTGTGCCCACCTGAGCCAAGTTATTGTCTTAAGTCTCATCAATCCCGTCAATTCGATCAGGACTTCTTTGCCACGAGCTTGAGGCTCAATTATGTTGACAAAGAATCTTTGCAACATACATCAGGATGTGCAAAGAAGATTACTCCCTAAGAGAACGCGGATAATAAAGTATTTATAAAAACAACACAACGCAAACGATCTACATCATTTGCGTTGTGTTGAGTTGTTTATTTATAAAGGTGCATATCGCTATGCAGACCTTTCCATAAACTCGCACACATGATTAACATGAGCAAAGTGAATGGTAGACCAATAGTAATGGCCGCCGCTTGGATCGCACCAAGTGCTTCAGACCCACCGCCAACAAGTAAAGCAATGGCGATAATGCCTTCCAGAACAGCCCAGAAAACACGTTGAATCATAGGCGCATCGGTTTTACCGCCAGCAGTAATACCATCAATAACCAAAGAACCAGAGTCGGAAGACGTGACAAAGAAGACCAATACTAGAATGATGCCAACAAAAGAAATCAGACCTGTTAACGGTAGGTTTGCAAACATTTGGAACATGGCTAGTGATGAGTCGCCAATGCCGTCGGCTAATGCACCAATACCGTTGGCAGATTGCTCTAAAGCGGAACCACCAAAAATAGACATCCACACAAGAGAAACAACCGTTGGGACCAATAGAACCGCCACTAGGAACTCACGAACAGTACGACCACGAGAAACACGTGCGATAAACATACCGACAAATGGTGACCAAGAAATCCACCAAGCCCAATAAAACACAGTCCAGCCATGGTAGAAGGTTGTGTCATCACGACCAATCCAATTACTCAGAGGGATGATGTTTTCAACATAGTTAAATAAATAAGAACCCATGGCCGCAAAAATAGCGCCGGTATGGCCCACGATGACAATAAATATTGCCAAGGCAGCGGCAATAATCATGTTGATATTAGAAAGAAGTTTTACACCGCCTTCTAGACCACGTGCCACAGACACGATAGCAACGGCGGTGACACCACAGATCACAAGGATTTGCGTCGTTAACGTATTAGGAATGTCGAATAAGAAATTGAGACCACCAGCGGCTTGTAGTGCACCAAAACCAAGTGAGGTCGCTAAACCAAAAATCGTTGCAATCACGGAAATTACATCGATTACATGACCAATAACTCCCCAGACTTTTTCACCAAATAATGGGTAAAAAGCAGAACGGATTGTCAGAGGTAGGCCTTTGTTGTAAGCGAAAAAGGCTAAAGATAAACCAACGACCGCGTAAATGGCCCATGGATGAAGACCCCAATGAAACATGGTGGCACCCATGGCGAGATCGCGTGCTTCAGGTGTGTTAGCCGCGACATCAAAAGGTGTACCGTACCAAGCTGTATAGTAACCAACAGGCTCAGCCACACTCCAAAACATCAGACCGATACCCATACCTGCAGCGAACAGCATTGAGAACCAAGTAATAGTGGAATGTTCTGCTCTAGCTTCTGTACCGCCTAAGCGAATTTTACCCAAGGGTAATGCAATCAAGAGTAAACAAAAAAGGACAAAGATGTTGCCAGCGACCATAAAGAACCAATCAAAATTATTGATTGACCAGTTTTTGGCTCCAGACAATACCGCACTAGCATCCGCTGGGAAAAGAATACTGCCAATAATGAATGCAAAAATGATCAAAGCACTGGTACTAAACACAGGATTAAGTACATCTAGGCCAAGAAACTGAATGTTATCTTGTCCTACTTTGTACGATGTGTTGTATTCTGCCCGACCACTTTCAGGTACTTTATTACTCATAAACATTCTCCTGAATTAGTGGAAATCTTTCTAATCTTTTTAAACGAAAATCAACATGAGTGTTTTTTATACAGCCTCGTTAGTTCACACTAAAAGAATTCTCATTATCAGATTGTTCTTAATGCGACGTATTTTGTCCTATTTTCACAATTCATTCATAATTTCGGTTTCATGTATAAATTGAGTGAAGCCGCGAATCAAAGAGTCAAAATAGCGTTATTTTTCGTTTAAAAAGACAAAGGAATTAGAAATGTTCACACTACGGTGTGTTTTTAATTAAGCGAAAAAAGGCCATCGAGGATGGCCTTTTTTCATTTTTAACTGGGTAAGAGTTACATCAATTTAATTAGATGTCAAATTATAGTAAACAAAATGGCCCGTACGATCAGGTTTAAGGAAGGAACAGCTCGAGTAATTCATTGAGAAATAGCTTACCCTTTTCTGTGGTTTTAATACGTTGATGTGTCCATTCATCGTGGTCTAAAAGTCCTTGTTTTAGTGCGGTTTCACAGGCTTTTATCAGAGAAAATGGCACACTTTGATAGGTAAATCGCTCATAATCCTTTAAATCGAAGGTTTCGAATAAACGCAGACGATTCATCATGAATTCAATAGGTAAGTCTTCTTGCTCGATAGCCTCTTTAATGATTAGCGCTTCAGGCAGATTGTTTAAGTAATGATTTGGGTGGCGAGTCTTTCGTGTACGAAATATTTCACCATTAACTAATGTGATCTTGCCGTGGGCGCCCGCGCCGATCCCTATATAATCGCCAAAACGCCAATAGTTAAGATTGTGTGCGGCGCGTCGATTATCTTTCGAGTTCGCTGACACTTCATACTGAGCATAACCATGCTGGGTGAGCAGTGCTTGCCCTGCGTCCTGAATGCCCCACAAGGTGTTGTCTTCAGGAAGCGTGGGAGGACGACGATAGAACTCAGTATTGGGTTCTATGGTCAGTTGATACCAAGATAAGTGCTCAGGACTCAATTCGATGGCCAATGATAAATCTTCCATTGCCATTTCTAAACTTTGGTCTGGTAAACCGTGCATCAAATCTAGGTTAATGTTGTCAAAGCCTGCGGCTCTCGACTTATCCACAGCGTGTATCGCTTCTTCGCGATTGTGGATTCTTCCTAGGGTTTTCAACAGGTTTGGCTGAAAACTTTGGATACCGATGGACAAACGATTAATGCCCGCTTGGCGAAAATGACGAAATTTTTCTTGCTCAAACGTCCCTGGATTGGCTTCCATGGTGATTTCGGCATTGTCAGCCCAACTCAGCTTTTCACGTAGCGCGTCCATTAAACGATAATAGAAGTCTTCGCTCATCAAGCTGGGCGTGCCGCCGCCAATAAAAGCCGTTTGAATTTTCCGTCCAGCCACATAAGGTAAATCGGCGTCTAAATCTGCCAGAAGTTGTGCTAGATAAGCGTCTTCCGGCAGTTTGCCATTACTTTCGAAGCGATCCGCTTGATGGGAGTTAAAGTCACAGTAAGGACATTTACGCACGCACCAAGGTAAGTGAATGTACAAACTCAGTGGCGGTAATTGACGACTCAAAATGCGTTACCCGGTAGCAGAGAAGGGGATTGCTTAAACGCGGCAAACAGCTGTTTTAAGGCTTTACCACGATGGCTAATTTGATTTTTTACTTCTTTTGGTAAGCTAGCGGCGCTGCAAGCGCATTCTGGTACATAAAATATTGGATCATAACCAAAGCCTTCTTGGCCTTCTGTCGACGTTAAAATACGACCTTCCCATACACCATGAAAGACTTGTGGGGTCGGATCGTCTTTATGGCGCATGTAAGCTAGTACGCAATGAAAACGAGCGGTACGTTGCAGTTCAGGCACGCCCGCTAGTTTTTCCAACAGCAGCGCGTTATTTGCGTCGTTGTTGCCATGTTCGCCAGCAAAACGAGCGGAGTAAATGCCCGGTGCACCGTTAAGATAATCCACTTCAATGCCGGAATCATCGGCTAATGCAGGCAAACCCGTTTGTGCGCAAGCATGGCGTGCTTTAAGGATCGCATTTTCAATAAAACTTAAGCCAGTTTCTTCGGCTTCTTCAACGTTAAATTCGCTTTGCGGCTTAACGTCGATTCCCATATCGCTAAGCAAGGCATTGAATTCTTTGATTTTTCCAGCATTATTGCTGGCGAGTACGATGGTGCTGTTCATCGGTTTTTCCTTTGTCATTCTTTAAAACAAAGGCGGCTGATTGGCCGCCTTTGTGTGTGAGGTATCGTTTAACGACTGATATGAAAGATGGCCGTTTCACTGAATAAATTGGGCATAGAGCGAATCCACCAATGGTCTTTTAGGTGACCATCGACCGCGGCCCAACGTAGGATTTTGATGTTTTTTTCATGGCATAAACGCTCAAAATCTTGAAAGGTAAAAAAGTGAATGTTGGGTGTGTCATACCAGTTGTATGGCAAGAAATCCGACACGGGCATTCTGCCCTTTAACGCCAAATGTAGGCGGCTGCGCCAATGACCAAAGTTCGGGAAGGTAATAATGCATTCTTTGCCGATGCGCAGCATTTCATCAATCAATAAGTCGGGACGACGGAACTGTTGCAGCGCGTGCGTCATCAGTACTAGGTCAAAGCTTTGGTCATCGAAGTTTTGTAGACCTTCGTCAATGTTTTGCTCAAGAACCGGGATGCCTTTTTCTATACAGATATTTAAATCGTCTGGGCCAATTTCTAATCCATAGCCACTGACTTTTTTGTTTTGGATCAGGTGGTGAAGCAGTTCACCTGGACCGCAAGCTAAATCCAGCACTCGTATATTGGGTTGAATCCATTCATCGATCATTTCTAAGTCAGAGCGCATTTATAGGGTCTCCGTCGTTAAGCTGTTGGCGATGCGCGTTAAAAAGGTGTTTAGCACAGCCATGTAGCGAGGAATAGGGAAAAGAAAGGCGTCATGGCCCTCTGTTGCTTCAATTTTTGCGTAAGAGACCGGTTTGCCAGCTTTAACCAATGCGTTAACAATTTCTTCACTGCGTTCTGGTGAAAAACGCCAGTCAGTGGTAAAAGAAACCAGCAAAAATTCACACTGAGCCTCGACTCAGCACTGCAGATAAGTCACCGCCCGTTTGCGCAGCTGGATCAAAATAATCTAATGCTTTAGTCATCAGCATGTAGGTATTGGCGTCAAAACGTTTGGTGAAGGCTTCACCCTGATAGCGTAGGTAACTTTCGACTTCGAATTCAATGCCATAATTGTACTGGTAGCTGTCGTAGCGCATTTGGCGGCCAAACTTTGCGCCCATGGCATCGTCTGACAGATAGGTAATGTGACCTAACATGCGGGCCAAACCAAGGCCGTTGGTTGGAACGGAATTATTTTCTAGGTAATTGCCGTCAAAAAAGTCAGGATCACGACGAATGGATTGACGTGCGACTTCGTTAAAGGCGATGTTCTGTGTCGATAGTTTTGGTGCGGAAGCGACGATCACCGCGGATTTTAAGCGGGTAGGGAAGCGGATACTCCATTCGAGTACTTGCATGCCGCCAAGGCTTCCACCCACGATGGCTGCAAAGGTTTGAATACCAAGCAAATCGGCTAAACGCGCCTGACTTTCAACCCAGTCTTCTACAGTGACAATGGGAAAGCTGGCTTCCCAACGTTGTCCTGTAGCTGGGTTGATGCTGGTTGGTCCGGTTGAGCCGCAGCAACCGCCCAAGTTATTAAGGGCAATTACAAAAAAATTATTGGTATCGATAGCTTTACCAGGCCCTATTGCGGTATCCCACCAACCTGGCTTGGTATCCGAGCTGGTGTGATAGCCTGCCGCGTGATGGTCGCCGCTTAGGGCGTGACAAATTAAAATCGCATTAGACGCGTTTTTATTTAGGGTGCCATAAGTCTCGTAAACTAGCTGATACGAGGACAAGGTTTGTCCGCAGGACAGTGCCAACGGTGTGTCGAATTGCGCAATCTGTGGCGTAACAATACCAACAGAGTCGGCTGGGATGACGTCCGGCATAGGTTTGTTTTTATCCTAAAGTAAAGTCCTAAAGAAAGTGCTCGAATTCCCGTGAAGAAGCGTGGGAAGGTTCATCGATGAGTGATGCTACACAGTCTATCGTTTGCGTCTAGTGTCATCAAGAGGTTGCTATAGAATGGTCGTCTTTGAGAAGCGCTGGCGTTGTCATTTTTTGACCATACCAGCGCTTCCTTTCCGGTGGCTTGTTTAAGCGAGTGTGAAAACTTGTGTTTTTTCGGCAAGTTGAGCTGACAGGCGCTGAATTTGTTTTGTTTTGTCAGCCAAAATATCGATAGAGCTGGTATCTTGGCTGAGTTGTTGTGCAATTTCTTCCATCTCGGTACTCATTTGTATAGCGGTACTGGCAACGTCTTGAATGGCGTTAGCCATCGAGTCGGTGGATTGTGACCCTGTCATGGCATTGTTTTCGATGTCACGCATGGCTTCTTCGGCCTTGCTGCCATTTTCGCTGATGATTCTTAAGTTGTTTTGCCCACCTTCCATGGTACTAATGGCTGTCTGAGTGGACTGCTGAATGGTATTGACGATGTCTGTGATTTTCGAAGTGGCGTCGACGGTTTTTTCTGCCAAAGCCCGCACTTCGTCAGCTACTACGGAAAAGCCGCGCCCCGCTTCTCCAGCGCGGGCAGCTTCGATGGCGGCATTTAGAGCAAGTAAGTTGGTTTGGCTAGCAAGATCATTGATCATGGCAATGACGTTGTCGATGTTTTTGGATAAACGGCCAAGCTCATCAAGTTGATGGCTGGTCATATTTACAATATTCACAGTATCGGTGATGCTGCTTAATACCATTTTAATGGTGTCTGCTCCGGATTTTGCCGACTGGTAGGTGTCGTTAGAATGGGGCTACTAAGTGTATTTGTGGTGCTGGATAGTTCGTTTAAGCGGCTTGATATATCGTCGGTGGCTGATGCTAATGAGTGGGTACGCTGATTGACTAGGTGGTTGCTACTGGCAATGCTGTTGATGGTGTTATTTAGATCGGTTGACATGGTACTGACATTATCTGTTGTGGATACCACATCTTTGAGAACGTCCCCCAAACCATTTGTCATTTCATTTAGCGATTGACTGAGTTGGTCAAACTCATCGTTACGTTTTTTGTTAATTATCGCTTTGGACGACATGTCCCCTTTTTTTACCTTGTTTAGGTCAGTAATGATGCTGTGTAAGGTCGTATTAACACTGCGACCAATGGCAACCATAAGCAAAGCGGCGAAAATGATGACGGCAGTGCTGACACTAAGAAGAGTGATGTTGGCTTGGTTAGAGCTTTTTTCGGCGTCGGTTTCGGCTTGCATGATGGCCGCTTCAATCAATTGACTGGCCTTGAGTTGGCTGTCATTAAAGCGTTCTTTTTGTTCAGTAAACTTGGCTTCTACGGTATCAAGAGATTGGTATTCTTTCCCATATTGAATAAGGGCATCACGGTAGGCATTGGCTTTAATACCATGTGTATCTTGAAAACCAAAGTTCTCTATCCGGTTATCAAAACGAGAAAAACTTTCGTTAAATTCGGCTAACGTGCTGTCTTTTGGATCTGATAGGTAGCTCGCCTCTGCTTTACGCACGTTGGTAAACTCTCGCTTTAGTAAACTGAGACTTTGTATATCGTCACTGATCTCTAGACCCATTTTGTCGATACTGCCACGTAAGCCTGAGGAGGAATCGAAACCAATAATGTAAAGCTTGCCAATTAATGCCATTAAAGCTTGGCTGTAATTGTTCATTTCAATGAGGTTGTCTTCCAATGTACGTTTTAATTCTAGGCTATGAGCTTGTTGGATATTCGCGTTAATAGTTTGGTTGTTTTGTTCTATTTGCTGATTGGCGCTCGCAACATAGTCCGCGTAGTTGTCGACTGAAATGGACCTTAGTTTATCGGCAATTTCGAGCATATGAATGCTTAGCTGATCATTTGATGCCTGAATTTTGGATAACGTTCTTAGTTCGTTATTGGCATCTTGCTGGGAGGAAAGCCCTTTCATGGCAACAAAGGTTACTATGATGAAACCCAGAACGGCTGTAACAAGCAGCAATAATAATTTTGTCTTAAAGGATAGGTTGGCTAGCATGATGACTTTCCTGATTATAGAGAAGTGTTAGAGTGAGTGCGCAATATAAGTAACACCTAGTGGTTTAGATATATGCAAGCATCGTGCTAAAAATACAAAATGACCTGTTATGTTGGAGCGGACAATACGCAAAGTGACTTTTATTTGTCCTGTTATGGTGCGGCGTATGGTTTGGGTGCAAAAAAAAGCCCTAATTTGGTTAGGGCTTCGTGTTTATTTATTGATGTCAAATAGCCGATAAACCAATTGCCCAGCCTGTTTTTCTTTTATTAGAGACCAGTGAGTAGGTAGGGTTGGTAATTCGGCTTCTTTTTCCATTTCGATGTAGACCAAAGCATGTGATGCGAGCCAGCCTTTTTCTAGTAATGGAATAATTTGAGCAAGCCAGCCTTTGCGAAAAGGGGGATCTAAAAATACGATATCCATCGCATGTGGCGTCACGGTATCTAGAAAAACGGCGGCGTTTTGAGCGATCACCTTGGCTCTGTCTGTCGCGCCTAGTGTGGCTAAGTTGGCGGTCATTTGTTGTGACACTATGCGTGAATTATCCACAAACGTAAGATGTTTGGCGCCACGTGATAAAGCCTCTAAGCCCAGCGCGCCTGAACCACAAAACAGATCGCCACAGACTGCTCCTGGAATATGGTGATTAATCCAGTTAAACAGCGTTTCTCTTACTCTGTCTGGTGTGGGTCTCAAACCCTCAACATTGGGGATTGGTACTTGGCGAGATCGCCATTCACCCGCGATGATACGCAGTTTTGATGCCTTCGCTTTGCTTTTGTTTACCGCACTACTGGGTGTTTGTTTTTTCATTGGTAGACCTGAATCTCTTGATAGGACGATGGCTTTAATAGGGTTTTAAGGGTGGTTTTGTACTCTTCTATTGAAAAGTTGTTAATGGCTTCTTGGTAGTCTGTAGCGAATTTTTCCAACGTTAATGGACCATTTTGATTCGTGACTTGGGTGGCGATGTTGCTCCACCAAGTGGGCGATAAGCTTTGTTGCTCGAGTTGTTGCTTGAAGTTGTCTAATAGCATTTTGAAGGTTTTGGGATGGTTGATGGACGGTACCTCTTCAACAAAAATAAGGCTCTTGGCATTGATAAAACGCATAGCGTCATCGGTAGGTAAGTCAGTATTGATATTGTTGCCATATTGAATACTCCACCATGCCCAAGGATTTTGTGGTGACAGTATTAAGGTAAGTTGAGCAAAATCAATGTGTGGTTGTTGATTTAGCGTGGCAACCAAATCGGCTCCCCATATTTGTAAACTGATCCAGTCCTCAACAGAGGTGATGGGCGTCAGCGCCAAGGCGCTGCGCGTTTGCCAAAGTTCACCTTCCTGTTGTTGAATGGTCGCACTAAGCGGAGCATGTTGGATGTTGTCTACTGTCTCATTGGATAGACGATAATCTTGGCTAATAGTGTTGATTGCATTTTGAATAGCCATTTTGGCTTCTGCTGACATATCGCCGATAATATAGATGGCTGTCGCAGACGTTGTTAGGTGCTGATAATAGTTTGAAACGTCTTGTAGAGATATCGTGACATTGTCCGATTCTCTTTGTGGTTGGGTGTTGTCAAAAAATAAAATTTCTTCTAGTTGATGTTGTATCTGTGGGTTGTTCTGTTGTTGGCGCTGCCAATTCTCAAAAGTGCGATGTTTGAATTCCGGTGCTGTTAGCCAGTTGTTAAGCAAAGATAGCGTGGGTACTAAGTATTGAGGGTCGCTGCTTAACGTAATACCAATACTTTGCCTTTCGTGATCATAATAGCTGCTTGCGCTCGCCGCTAAAGGCGTTAGTCTTTGATTAATTGACGCTGTACTAAGTGGCAATGAGTCGCTCATCAAAAGGGCAAGAGTTGTCTGAATCAGTGGTGTGTTGGTAGTCGCCGCGCGAAAAGTAAAGCGAATTTCCAATTTGTCACTTTCTTGCCATTGCTCTTGTTTTAGCCAGATAACAGGAATGCCCGATGTTGTGGTCCAGGTTTCAATACTGGGAGTAGCCAGTTTCTTGCCTGGTGCCGTGAGGTTAAGTAGCCAAATTGCTAATGTGCAGAACAACATTATGGCCGCTAATACGGGGCGACTAAAAAGAGGTTTGTTACTATCGGACATAATTTACCTTAGAAAGAGAAGGGCGGTTGATTAAAACTAAGCCTGTTTGCGAGCCAGAATAATGTTAAAATAATGGTTTCTAAGTGTTTGTATATGTGGTGCTGTGTCTAATCATAGCATTTCACCCTTGTTTCCTGCATCAGTCAAAATAAAGAGATCGATTTAATGGAAGTTGTTAATCAAATTGTTGCTTTTTTTACTCCGTATCTTGGTGAGTATGCGCGTTATGTTCCAATTATCATTGGTACGCTTTTAGCCATTATCGCTTTCGTGATTCGTCGTCGTTTTGTCCAAAAAATGAATGCCAGTATCGCGACTGCTAAACAACAAGACGCTCAGGATTCTGCTGTCATGTCGCATGAGTCTGAAGACGAAGCGACTACTGCTGACGTACAGGATGATAACGAGACAAATACACTCAAGCGCCAGATGCTTGTGACGCAGGAGACTACTCCGCCGCAACCATCGCTGTCTTGGTCTCAGCGTATCAAGTCGGGTTTGTCGCGTACACGCAGTGGTTTAGGGAGCGGGTTGTCATCAGTTATTGGGGGGCATAAAAAAGTCGATGACGATTTATTAGAAGCATTGGAAACGCAATTGTTGATGGCGGATGTTGGCATTGATGCCACTCAAGCCTTGATCAGTGGATTAACCGATAAGCTTAATCGTAAAGAACTGAAAGATTCGGCCACCTTACTGACCCATTTGAAAGCCGATATGGAAAGTATTCTGAGTCAGTCTCAGCAGGTCTTGGACCCAGTTAGTCAAGATGGGCCCTTTGTTATTTTAATGGTGGGTGTAAACGGGGTCGGTAAAACGACAACGATTGGCAAACTGGCGAAAAAATATCAGGCAGAAGGCAAAAGTGTTATGTTGGCAGCGGGCGATACTTTTCGTGCGGCGGCGGTTGAACAATTGCAAGTCTGGGGTGAGCGCAATAATGTTCCTGTTGTGGCACAGCATACCGGTGCCGACTCTGCATCGGTTATATACGATGCTATTGAGTCCGCTAAGGCGAAAGGCATTGATATCGTCATAGCGGATACGGCCGGTCGTTTACAAAATAAAGCCAATTTGATGAACGAGTTGTCGAAAGTGGTTCGTGTGATGAAAAAACTGGATGCAAAAGCGCCACACGAAGTGATGCTGGTGCTGGATGCAGGCACAGGTCAAAATGCTATCAGTCAGGCGAAGTTGTTTTCTGAAGCCGTTGGCGTGAGCGGTATTACGCTGACGAAACTGGATGGTACCGCTAAAGGTGGTATTATTTTCGCGATTGCGAAACAGTTTGCTTTACCTATACGTTATATTGGTGTGGGCGAGCAGGCCGAGGATTTGCGTCCTTTCGTGGCACAAGAGTTTGTCGATGCCTTGTTTGATAGTGAGTAAGTTGTGATTGGCTTTTTTTACTGTTTTTTTCTAATTTAAGGATGCTGGATTAGCGTGGAAATCGAATTTCAACGAGTGGGAAAAAAGTACGAGAGTGGACAAGAAGCACTGTCGCAGGTGAGTTTTCATTTGCAGCAGGGCGAAATGGCCTTTCTTACTGGTCATTCGGGTGCCGGTAAAAGTACCTTAATGAAACTCATGATGATGATTGAGCGTCAAACTTCGGGCCAGATTTTGGTTGATGGTGTGGATTTGCGAACACTGAGTCGTAGAGCCATTCCCCATCATCGTCGCCGAGTAGGCGTGGTCTTTCAAAATCATCAGTTGTTATTGGACAGAAGTGTTTTCCATAATGTGGCCTTGCCGTTGCAAGTAAGCGGAGCAGACTCTCAGCAGATTGCTAAGCGAGTGCGCGCTGCTTTGGATAAAGTCGGTTTATTAGATAAAGAAAAGTACAATCCAATGGCCTTATCTGGCGGCGAACAGCAGCGAGTTGGCATTGCCCGCGCCGTGGTGAATAAGCCACAGCTGTTGTTAGCGGATGAGCCGACAGGGAATTTGGATCCTAAGTTGTCAGCTGAAATCATGAATTTGTTTCAGGAATTTAATCGCGTGGGTGTCACGGTTCTTGTCGCCAGTCATGATTTGGCACTGGTTGCTCGTATGCGTCATCGTGTTTTGACTTTAAGTCAAGGTCGAATGGTAAATGACGGAGGGTTTGCCTAAATGGTGCAAAAACCCAATCAACGAGGCGCGACTAGAGAGTCCATTAAGGCGACCAAGCATAACTGGCCAACGCGGAGCTCTTTCAGCCCTACTAAGTACTTTCGTCAGCACCAAGAAACACTAACAGAAAGCTTTATGCGACTGGTCAGTTATCCATTGGCCAGCATTATGACGGTGATGGTGATTGCCATTGCCTTGTCTTTGCCGGGCGGTTTGTATGTGTTGTTGAAAAATGTGCAATCGATGACAGACCAATGGGAGCAACAGTCGGTTATTACCTTGTACCTTTTTCCCAATTTAGAAGACACACAAGCGCTTGCCTTGTCTCATCGTCTGTCTTCTTTGGATAATGTGGCTTCTGTTGAGTACATTTCTAAAGAAGAGGGCTTACGTTATTTTGAGCGATCCAGTGGCTATGAGCAAATTATGGCGTCGTTACCTGAAAACCCCTTGCCGATTGTATTACGAGTGATTCCTACGCTTACTGTCGATGTGAACACTCTGGCCAGTTTACAAGCCCTTCGGGACCAACTGGCGGCACAAAAGGAAGTGGAGTATGCAGAATTGGATGCACAATGGTTACAGCGTCTTGCCAATATACTGAGTTTTGGGCAACGATTTGTCTATGCGTTGTCTGTGTTATTGATTGTTGCTGTGTTTTTAATTGTAGGCAACACTATTCGTATGGCGGTAGAAAGTCGTCGTGATGAAGTCTTGGTAATGAAGTTAGTGGGTGCGACAGATGCTTATATACGTCGACCTTTTTTATATATGGGACTGTGGTTTGGGCTTTTGGGTGGTTTGTTTGCCAGCCTATGTATTCTCTTGCTTAGCTGGTGGGTAAGTGCGCCTGCTGAGCGGCTGATTGAGCTCTATCAGAGCGGCTTTCAACTACAGACTTTTAATGCAGATGAAATTATTTTATGTTTAACTATAAGCGCATTGGTTGGTGTTGTTGGCGCGTGGATTGCGGTTAGCCGACATATTTCAAACATTGAGCTGCAGTGACGATGAAAGGCTAAAATCACTACAAAGATAATAGCCATGGTTTATTCACATTTATGTCACACACAAGCAGAATTTACTTGGTAGTATTTTGTCATACAGGCATGAACAACGAGAAAGGTGGAAATAGAGATGGGTAAAGCTCTTCAGCCTACAGATATGATGATTCCAGGTCAAAACCTAGAATCCTATATACAAGCCATTAGCAGAATTCCGATTTTAACGGCCGACGAAGAAAAAGTGCTGGCAGATCGTCTTTATTATCAAGAAGATCTTGAGGCGGCACGTACGCTGGTTATGTCGCATCTAAGATTTGTTGTGCATATCGCGAAAAGTTACTCTGGATACGGTCTAGCACAAGGTGACCTTATACAAGAAGGCAACGTTGGCTTGATGAAAGCCGTTAAACGCTTTAATCCAGAAGTTGGTGTGCGCCTTGTCTCGTTTGCGGTGCATTGGATCAAGGCCGAAATTCATGAATTTATTCTGAAGAACTGGCGCATCGTGAAAGTCGCGACGACGAAAGCCCAGCGAAAAATGTTTTTTAACCTTCGCAGTGCAAAGAAATCTCTATCTTGGTTCAGCAATTCTGAAGTAGAGTCGGTTGCCAGTGATTTAGGTGTGACCCCAGAAGTGGTTCGCCAAATGGAAGGGCGTTTAAGCTCTTCTGATATGGCATTTGATGCATCCGCTGATGACGATGACGACAGTGCGTTTCAAGCGCCATCTCAATATCTAGAGGATCACCGCTCAGATCCAGCCATGTTACTTGAAAACGGCAATTGGGAAGAAGACTCTAATCAGCGTCTTGAAGTGGCGATGGCTGATCTTGATGAGCGTAGCCGAAACATTTTGGTACAACGTTGGTTGTCTGATGCGAAATCGACCTTGCATGATTTAGCGGATGAGTATGGCGTTTCTGCTGAGCGTATTCGTCAACTCGAGAAAAACGCGATGAAAAAAATACGTCTGGCAATGGGCGATGGTCAGTTCGACTGATTTTAGCGTTGCGTTGTTGAGACAATAAAACCCTCCTAAGTGAGGGTTTTTTTATGCAATAAGATTAGAATGGAATAGAGATTCATTATTGGCTTTGGAGTTGGTTGCCCGGTACAAAGCGCCATGTACGAATGATTTCCAGCTTATCGACTTCTTTCTTTAGTTCACTGGGGAATATCTGAAAGGGTTCTGCAAGGCGAACAATACGCATGGCGGCATCATCTAATACTCTGATGCCAGAGGAGTGCAGTACTTCAATATCATCCACGTAGCCATTTGGCAGTAAGATCACGGCGAGGCGTAGTTCACCATATAAATGGTTGCGTTTTGCTTCTTCTGGATAGTGAATGTTGCCAATGCGTTCGATGCGACGACGCCAATCGTCAAGGTATTGAGCGTCAATGGCGGCCTTAGCTGAGACCGAGGTGAGGCGGCGAATTCTTGGTCGTTTGGCATAGGATTGTCGTTGTTGGTCCAGTAAAGCCTCTAACGTCGCAATATCATTGGAAAGGTGACTGGGAAGTTGCGTTTCTCCTCGAAACTGCTCTTCTAAGGTTTTTGGCTCTTGCTCCGTATCATTCACTATCTCAAAAACAGCTTCTTGATTGGTTGTCGCTAGCAAATTTGGCTCGTCAATCGGCTCTGCTGAAGCAAGTTGAGGTTGGATAGGAGGGGATATTTCCTGAATCGTGTCTGCTAAAAAGCGTGCTTCTTCAGTGGTAGTGAGTTTTTGTTTTCGTATCTCTGTGCCGCTGGCTTGTTGGTTTGCTTGTGCAATAAAGTCGGCTTCCGTGGGGGCGCTTGTTGTGTGTTGAACCAGTGTGACCTCCAGTGTTTTTGGCTTGGGAGAGGGCAACTGAAAATCGAAGCCAACTGCCATCACCATTAGCACATGAAAGCTAATGGCGATGAAAAGCGCGACGGAAAATTTATCGATTACTCGCATGTTGATCTTACTGAAGGCGTTTTTCTATGGCTTCTATTAACATCATGGCGATATTCAGATCAAATTGCGCATCTAATTCACGAACACATGTTGGGCTGGTAACATTAATTTCGGTGAGATAATCACCAATGACATCTAAGCCAACAAACATTAGATTTTTTTCTTTTAGTGATGGGATGACCTGGTCGCAAATCCAACGATCGCGTTCAGTCAAAGGACGACCTTCACCACGTCCGCCAGCGGCCAAGTTGCCTCGAGTTTCACCTGAAGCTGGGATACGTGCCAGCGCAAACGGTACCGGCTCACCATTAACGACTAAAATACGTTTGTCGCCATCTTTGATTTCAGGGATGAATTTCTGTGCCATGATTTGCTCAACGCCCATATTCGTCAGTGTTTCGATAATCACACTGACGTTGGAGTCATCTGGCTTGATACGAAATATTGAGCTGCCGCCCATGCCATCTAGTGGTTTGAAAATGACATCGCCATGCTCTTTATGGAACCTTTTGAGTAAGTCAGCACGTCTTGTCACTAAAACCGGTGGGCAACAATGTGGGAACTGGGTAGCGAACAGTTTCTCGTTGCAATCACGTAAGCTTTTCGGATCGTTAACAACAAGGGCACCATCTCGTTCGGCCTGCTCGAGAATCATGGTGCTGTAGACAAACTCGCTATCAAATGGTGGGTCTTTGCGCATTAAAATCACGTCCATATCACCCATTGCCATTTTGGTTTCTTCACCAAGATCGTAAAAATGCGCAGGGTCTTTATAAACCTGTAAAGGGCGAGTCATGGCATAGGCTTTACCATTGTCTAAAAATAAATCTTTTTGCTCCATGTAAATAAGTTGCCAGCCCTTTTCAGCGGCAGCCCATAACATAGCGAGTGAGGTGTCTTTTTTGTAGTTTATGGATGAAATTGGATCCATAACAATGCCGAGTTTGATAGTCATAAGGCGTTTCCTAAAGCGAAAGCAACGTTTTAGTGCTTTTTCTAATCTGTTAATAGATGTTGATGCTATAGAAATATGGGGGCGCTGAGAAGAAAAAACAGCCATGATTTGTAGATAGTTACGTTTATAAACCAAAATACTTTGTGTGATGAAGATTGAGGTATAAGGTTCGTCATATTATTTAGCACAAAGCCACTGGTTATAGCGTTAGACGCATAAGTCCAATGGCTCTGTTTTCATCATTTCTGTTTGTTATTACCAACTCCCTGTATTTTCATCCGCTTCTAAGAACAACTCATCTTCTGGCGTTTTGTTGCTTCTTTCTGTTGGAGACTTGGGTGTTGATGAGGTATTTCGCAGTGCTTTTTCGTCTTCTTTTAATTCATCAAGCGCGGTTGGGCCTGCCTTAGGGATAACTTTCTTTTTATCAAATTCATCATTGAAACCAAGTAATTGTGGGCGATAAATGCGGAAGGCACGCATTAGTTCACCCTTGGCGTTAAATAAACGGAACTCTGAGAACAGTTCGTCATAGTCGGCATTAACGTAATCTTGGCGGGCTTGGAACAACTCGTTTTCACTATCCAGTACGTCTAGCAAGGTTCTGCGGCCTAGACGAAATTGTTTTTCATAAGCGATCTGTGATTCTTTTGTGGCAATAACGTATTGTCGGATATGCTCTTTTTGTCCTGTTGTTGCTTCAAACGCAGCCCAAGCTAGTCGTACAGTAAGCTCGGTGTCTCTGATGGTTTTACGGCGAATTTCAGAGGCTTGAATGTTTTGTTGAACGGCGACTTGTTTTTGGCGTTTTTGAGTGCCACCACTGTATAGATTGTAGTTCAGTCTAACCATGGCCAACAAATCTTCACTCGGACCTTCATCCCCATCGATATTGTTATTCCAGGTTCGTTCTAAGACAAAGCTTATGTTTGGGTAGTTGCTTGCATCAGCAATTTTCTCAAGGCTTTCTGTGGCGGCAACGTCCCAACGAGCACCTTCAATGGCGGGATTCTTTTTTAATGCCTCACCGATAGCCAAGTCTAAATTTTGAGGTAGGAGATCTTTGTCTGGGACAGGATAAATAAGGTCATCAGGTGGCAGCTCTCCAACAATGTTGAGATAGTTGCTTTCAGCATCTCGAAGATTATTGACGGCCGCTAGGTGGTTTGCATTGGCTTTTGCAAGTCGGGCTGTGATTTGGCTCAAGTCAGATTGACGACTAACCCCAGAGTCGCTCTTTAATTTAATTTGTCCGTAAATGCGTTCATGGGTTTTTAGGTTGAGACTCGGCGAGTGTGACCAGCTCCCGATAACGCAAGACATTGGCAAACACTTGAGCAACTTCCAAAGCGGTATTTTCAACAGAAATTAATGCATTCCAGCGATTGGCTTCGGCTTCACTGTTTAACCGAGCGATCTCGTTCTTGGTAGAAAAACCATTGAATAGAGGCTGATTTAAGGAAAGTGTTAGTTCACGACGCGTCAAGTCAACGTCGTTAGAGTTTGCATTGTCTGCGTAGGTTGTCTCACGGCCGATACCTGCAGAAAGATCTGCGCTTGGATAGTAGCCAGAGCGTCGGGCTATTTCGGCATTTTCTTTGGACTCTCGATATTCAGCAATGGCTTGTCTAACCACAGGGTTATTCTCTATCGCAATATAGGTGGCTTCCTCTAGAGTGAGAGCTTGAGCCGTTGCAGGTAGAAGTACCGTCCCTAAATAAACCGTGCAAGTCAAAACGATTCGGTAAAACATGTGATCATCTGTCCTTTATTGAGTCATACTAAAATGGTAAAGCCATTTACGCTCTGAATATGTAGTGATTCTGTTAGTGCTTGCTTGATATGAGAATAGATTAAATATCGCCCCATAAAACATTAATGACACTAAGCGCGACCACCGGAGCGGTTTCAGTACGCAGTACTCTTGGCCCAAGTGTAATGGCGTTAAACCCTGCTTTTTCAGACAGTTGAACCTCTTTTTCTGTGAATTCCACCTTCTGGCCCGATTAACAACGCAATGCGATTATTTGTTGGTTTTTCATATTGGCGAATCGGTTTGGCACTATGATGATGTAAGGTGAGTTTTAACATTGCGTTACATTTCTCTACCCATTCGGTCAATTCTATCGGAGGGTAAACGATGGGAACTACACCTCGGCCACATTGTTCCGCAGCGCTGATAGCAACGTGCTGCCAATGATGTTGGCGCTTTTCAGCTCGACTTTCTTGAAGCTTGACTTCACAGCGTTCACTAAACAGTGGCTGAATAGCAAATACCCCAGCTTCGACGGACTTTTGAATGGCGTAATCCATGCGCTCGCCACGAGATAATGTCTGTCCTATGGTAACTTGAATCGGGGATTCATTATCTAACGCTTCAAAGTCGGTAATTTGGATATTAGCAGAGCGTTTTTCGACATCGCACAGGGTAGCGTTAAATTGACCGACTTGACCGTTAAACGCTCGGCCATTGAACACAATAATAGGATGGTCTGTTTTCAAACGCAGGACTTTGCATAAATGCTGAAATGCCGCATCAGGTAAGGTAAGAGAGGTATTCTCGTTGAGTTCTGTGTCGATAAAAATTCGTGGAATACGCATACCTTATCCTATGTTTTCGAATGTTTAATAATATAGAAATGAAAAAGCCTTCTTCTGCCATTTAATCATAATGCAGAAGAAGGCTTTATAGCGGAAAATCAGGGAATTATAAACCAGCGGCTTTGCGTAATGCGTCGGCTTTATCGGTTTTTTCCCAAGTGAAGTTTTCGCCTTCACGGCCGAAGTGACCGTACGCCGCTGTTGGAAGATAAATTGGGCGTTTCAAATCGAGCATTTTAATTAAGCCGGCTGGGCGTAATTCAAAGTGTTCACGAACCAACTGTGTAATCACCGCATCGCTGACTTTGCCCGTGCCAAAAGTATTGATACTGATCGACGTTGGTTCAGCCACACCGATGGCGTAAGAGATTTGAATTTCGCATTTATCTGCAAGACCTGCAGCCACGATGTTTTTCGCTACATAACGACCAGCGTAGGCCGCAGAACGGTCAACTTTGGATGGATCTTTACCAGAAAAAGCGCCACCACCGTGACGCGCCATGCCGCCGTAAGTGTCTACGATGATTTTACGGCCCGTTAGACCGCAATCACCAACTGGGCCACCGATGATGAACTGGCCTGTTGGGTTGATGAAGTATTTAGTATCTTTTGATAACCATTCAGCAGGAAGAACTGGCTTGATGATTTCTTCCATGACCGCTTCGCGTAGGTCGGCTTGTTTTACTGACGCGCTGTGCTGCGTTGAAAGAACCACCGCATCGATAGCACAGGGTTTGCCGTTTTCGTCGTAACGGAAGGTAACTTGGCTTTTTGCATCAGGACGAAGGAAGTCTAGGGTACCGTTTTTACGCACTTCTGCTTGGCGTTGAACCAAACGATGGGCATAAGTGATCGGGGCAGGCATTAATACGTCAGTTTCGTTTGTGGCAAAACCAAACATCAAGCCTTGGTCGCCGGCACCTTGTTCGTGTTCTTCGGCTTCGTCAACACCGACGGCAATATCAGCAGATTGTTTTCCGATGGCATTCATGACAGCGCAAGATTCCCAGTCGAACCCCATGTCAGAGCTGTTGTAGCCTATTTCGCGAATAACGCCACGGGCGATTTCTTCAATATCAACCCAAGCGTTGGTACGGACTTCCCCTGCAACCAGCACCATGCCTGTTTTGACTAGGGTCTCGCAAGCAACACGTGCTTCTGGGTCTTCAGCCAGAATGGCATCAAGGATGGCATCGGAAACCTGATCGGCGATTTTATCTGGGTGGCCTTCAGAAACGGATTCTGACGTAAATAAAGAATATTCTGACATGTTTAGTGCCTCTATCAAAAATGATGGATAAGCGCTAAATAGGTATAAAAAAACCCGCTTAGCAATGTTTGTATCTCAAAAAAGCTAAACAGGTGATATTGCTTCTGTTTAGCTGAATTTATATAGCGTCCGCAAGCCGAAACAAATCGACGCTTTTAGTAGCGTTAAATGATGAACTAGAGCTGTTTAAATATCAACCCGATCTGTTGATTTTAATGAGGCAAAAGGCAGTTTTTTTGTTACGATGGTGCAGATTTATGTGTATTTTCATTTTCTCTGCCCAATGTTTGGGCGTATCGATGGGGTCAGCATTGCATGGCGGCTCTATCCCGTAGAGAATGTTTCTTCTATATGTTCGTTAAGCTATCAGGAGTAGAATAACCATGCCGTCTCGCAAACAACTTGCTAACGCCATACGCGCTTTAAGTATGGATGCTGTTCAAAAAGCTAACTCAGGTCACCCAGGTGCGCCAATGGGGATGGCGGATATCGCTGAAGTGCTATGGAATGACTTTTTAAAGCATAACCCAAACAATTCAAAATGGGTGGATCGTGACCGTTTTGTGTTATCAAACGGTCATGGCTCTATGTTGATTTATTCTTTACTGCATTTGTCTGGTTACAAGTTACCAATCGAAGAGTTAAAACAATTCCGTCAATTGCATTCTAAGACACCAGGTCACCCTGAATACGGTTACACCGATGGCGTAGAAACCACAACGGGTCCATTGGGTGCTGGTATCAGTAATGCCGTGGGCATGGCGATTGCTGAAAAGACATTGGCAGCGCAATTTAACCGTGAAGGCCATAAAATTGTCGATCACAACACCTATTGCTTTCTTGGCGATGGCTGCTTGATGGAAGGTATTTCTCATGAGGCGGCTTCGTTAGCTGGTACATTGGGCTTAGGTAAACTAGTTGCCTTCTGGGATGACAACGGTATCTCTATTGATGGTCATGTTGAAGGTTGGTTTACAGACAATACACCACAGCGCTTTGAAGCCTATGGCTGGCACGTTATCGCTGACGTAGATGGACATGATCCAGAAGCAATTAAAGCGGCCATTGAAGCGGCAAAGGCGGAAACTACGAAACCTACTTTGATTTGCTGCAAAACCATTATCGGTTTTGGTTCACCGAACAAGTCTGGTAGCCATGACTGCCATGGTGCACCGCTTGGTGATGCCGAGATCGCAGCGGCTCGTGAATTCCTAGGTTGGCCTTATGCGCCTTTTGAGATCCCTGCCGATGTTTACTCTGGCTGGGATGCAAAAGAAGCAGGTGCAGCACGCGAAACTCAGTGGAATGCTCAATTCGAAGCCTATAAAGCCGCTTACCCAGAATTGGCAGCAGAGTTTGAGCGTCGCGTTATTAAAGGCGAATTGCCTGCCGATTTTGAAGCGAAAACTCAGGCGTTCATTCAAGAGTGCCAAGACAAAGGTGAAAGCATTGCCAGCCGTAAAGCATCACAAAATGCGATTGGCTTCTTTGGCGCTATGTTGCCTGAATTGTTAGGCGGTTCTGCGGACCTTGCAGGTTCCAACTTGACGTTATGGTCTGGTTCGAAGGGTATCCAAGACGATCCAGCCGGTAATTACGTTTACTACGGTGTGCGTGAATTTGGTATGAGTGGCATCATGAACGGTGCGTCTTTACATGGTGGTTTTATTAACTACGGTGCGACTTTCATGATGTTCATGGAATACGCTCGTAACGCCGTTCGTATGTCTGCTTTGATGGGGATTCAAAACATCTTTGTTTACACTCATGATTCGATTGGTCAAGGCGAAGACGGCCCGACTCACCAGCCAGTTGAGCAGCTTGCTAACCTGCGCATGACACCAAATATGTCAGTATGGCGTCCGTGTGATGCGGCAGAAACAGCAGTGGCTTGGAAAGCGGCGATTGAGCGACGTGATGGTCCAACGTCTTTGGTTTTCTCTCGTCAAGGACTGCCAGCGCAGGCGCGTAATGCCGAGCAGTTGGCGAATGTAGCCAAAGGTGGTTATGTATTACATGATTGTTCTGGTACGCCAGACCTCATTCTGATAGCAACGGGTTCTGAGGTTGGTCTTGCAATAGATTCTGCCAAGGCTTTGACCGCAAAAGGTAGAAAAGTCCGTGTGGTTTCTATGCCGTCAACGAATGCGTTTGATGCACAAGATGCCGCTTATAAAGAGTCGGTATTGCCAAGCAGTGTGACTAAGCGTGTTGCTATTGAAGCGGCTCACACGGATTACTGGTACAAGTACGTTGGTTTCGAAGGGGCTATGGTGGGTATGACGACTTTTGGAGAGTCTGCTCCTGGCGGCGATCTTCTGAAATACTTTGGTTTTACAGTAGACAATGTAGTTGCGACTGCTGAGAGAATTCTAGCCGCGTAATCTCATTGCTTGATAAGAAAAGAGGTGTACGTTTGTATGCCTCTTTTTCCTTTTATTAAGGCTGAGAGTGATGTTTTTTTAGATCACTTTCTTTTCGATGAAGTAGTAGGAATATGTTGCGAGTCGCTATCAATGGTTATGGTCGTATCGGACGCTCGGTATTGCGAGCGCTTTATGAGAACGGCTACCGCGATCACATCCAGGTGGTTGCTATTAATGAATTGTCTGACATCGAGACAATTAGTTACCTTACACGCTATGACACGACTCATGGTCGTTTTCCTTTACCTGTATCGACGCAAGCTAATCAACTGTCTGTTGGTGATGATGCGATTGCGTGCTTTTCCTGCGCAACCCCAGACGAGCTAGATTGGTCGTCTCTTAAATTGGATATGGTGCTGGAATGTTCAGGCAGTTTTTCTGGTAGAGAAGGCGCTCAAGCTTATCTAAATGCTGGTGTGCCACGACTATTGCTTTCCCAGCCAGCAGCAGCCGACGTTGATGCCACCATTGTGTATGGTTTTAATCACCATGATATTCGGGCGGATCACCGTATTGTTTCGGCCGCATCTTGTACAACCAATTGTTTAATTCCCGTATTGGATATTGTTAAGCAATTTTGTGGTGTTGTGCATGGCATGACTCAGACGATTCACTCGGCGATGAATGATCAACCTGTCATTGATGGCTATCATACGAAAGATCTGCGTCTCACTCGTGCGGCTTTGAGGCTCTATTATTCCTGTTGATACTGGGTTGGCGCGAGGTATTACGCGCATGATGCCAGAGCTGGGAGGCAAGATGGGTTGTAATGCAGTGCGTGTGCCGACTTTAAATGTCTCTGTGATTGATTTCGTTTTGCGCACAGAGCAAGACGTAACGGTTGAGCAGATACATTCTCAGTTGGAGCAGGCCGCCAATTCGAAATATGCCGGACTTATGGGATTCACCACAGAAGCACACGCATCGGTAGATTTTAACCATGATCCACGCTCGGTGATCATAGACAGTACACAGACTCAAGTCATTGATCGGCGTATGGTGAAATTACTGTGTTGGTTTGATAATGAATGGGGCTACGCTAACCGTATGTTGGATGTGGCTAAATATTGGTCTGGTGTGATCAAGCGATAACAGAGCGTTTGATCTGTCAGAATGTTAAATGATGAGGACATCGTACATGACCGTAATAAATATGAAAGATTTGGATTTGACGAATAAACGCGTGCTGATTCGTGAAGACTTAAACGTGCCCGTAAAAGACGGCAAAGTGACCAGTGATGCGCGTATTCGCGCTGCGTTGCCAACGATCAAGCTGGCGTTAGCGGCTGGCGCGAAAGTCATGGTGATGTCGCACCTTGGTCGCCCAACGGAAGGTCAATATGAAGAAGAATTCTCTCTTCAACCTGTTGCAACACATCTTTCTGATTTATTAGGACAAGACGTGCCGCTAGTTAAAGATTGGTTAGATGGCGTGGAAGTTGAGTCGGGTCAACTTGTGTTGGTTGAAAACGTGCGTTTTAACCTTGGCGAGAAAAAAGACGATGAAACGCTTTCTAAAAAAATGGCGGCGTTGTGTGATGTATTTGTGATGGATGCATTTGGCACGGCGCATCGTGCCCATGCCTCAACTCATGGTGTTGCGAAATATGCGCCTGTGGCTTGTGCTGGCCCTCTATTAGCTGCAGAGTTAGAAGCATTGGGCAAAGCGCTTGATAATCCAGCTCGTCCTTTGGTTGCTGTGGTAGGCGGTTCGAAAGTATCGACTAAATTAACCGTATTAGAATCACTGTCTAAAGTATGTGATCAGCTCATCGTGGGCGGCGGTATCTCTAATACGTTTGTTGCCGCTCGTGGCTACAATGTTGGTAAGTCATTGCATGAAAAAGACTTAATCCCTCAAGCTCAAAAACTGATGGCTGATTTGGATATTCCTGAGTTGACGGATGTTCGTGTGGGAACAGAGTTTTCAGAAACGGCGGTTGCAACGATTAAGCCAGTTGATCAAGTGGCTGATAATGAAGAAATTATGGACTTAGGTCCGGATTCTGCCCAAGTGCTCGCTGATATACTAAAAAATGCCAAAACCATTCTTTGGAATGGTCCATGCGGTGTGTTCGAATTTGATAACTTTTCTAAGGGCACAGAAGTTATTGCTCAGGCGATTGCTGACAGTGATGCGTTTTCAGTGGCTGGTGGTGGAGATACATTAGCGGCGATCGATAAATACGGTCTGGCTGACAAAATTTCTTATATTTCAACTGGTGGTGGCGCGTTTTTAGAATTTGTTGAAGGAAAAGTGTTACCAGCGGTTGCGATGTTAGAGTCACGAGCGCAAAATTAGTATTAAAGAACGGCAAAGATCGTTCTAAAGCACTACATAAATGATAAAAGGCGAAAAGCCTACTTTACTAACACTGTTTGAAGTTTGATGTGAGTTGCACTGAAAGCAGTGTTGGTGAAAACAAAACTAGAGAGTGACCTACTCGATGTCAGTCGGGTATGACAATAACGATAAGGCGTAAGCCACATGGTCTGTGTGAACAAGCCATGATTACAAATACAGAGAGTTAACTAACACCGTAACTCCAAACGTTATAAATACAAAACAAGACAAATTGTCAGAGGAAACCTTTTATGCCTTTAATCAGTATGCGCCAATTGCTCGACCATGCAGCAGAACACAGTTATGGTTTGCCTGCTTTCAATGTGAATAACATGGAACAAGTAAAGGCAATCATGGAAGCGGCTCATGAAGTGAACTCACCGGTTATCATGCAGGCATCGGCTGGTGCTCGTAAATATGCAGGATCTCACTTTTTGCGTCACTTAATTGCGGCCGCGATTGAAGATTACCCACATATTCCTGTTGTTATGCATCAGGATCATGGTACGTCTCCAGCTATCTGCCAACGCTCCATTCAGTTGGGCTTTTCGTCTGTTATGATGGACGGCTCTTTGATGGCTGATGGTAAAACACCAGCGACTTATGAGTACAATGTTGATGTTACTCGTCGTACGGTTGAATTCGCACACGCTTGTGGTGTGTCTGTAGAAGGTGAGTTGGGCGTATTGGGTTCTCTAGAAACGGGTCAAGCAGGGGAAGAAGATGGTGTGGGCGCTGAAGGCACACTTTCTCATGACCAAATGCTAACAGACCCTCAAGAAGCGGTAGACTTTGTTAATGCTACTGGTATTGATGCGTTAGCTGTGGCAATTGGTACTAGCCATGGTGCTTATAAGTTTACTCGTCCACCTACCGGTGACATTCTAGATATTGAGCGTATTGCGAAAATCGTTGAGTTACTTCCAAACACTCATATCGTATTGCATGGCTCGTCTTCGGTTCCACAGGATTGGTTATCTATTATCAATGAATTTGGTGGTGACATTCCTGAAACGTATGGTGTGCCGATTGACGAAATCGTTAAAGCGATTCGTTACGGTGTTCGTAAGGTTAACATCGATACTGACTTGCGTCTGGCGGCAACTGGGGCGATTCGTCGTAGTTTGGCTGAGCACAAGGGGAACTTTGACCCACGTAAATATTTAACGGAAAGTATCAAGGCGATGAAAGCGGTGTGTATCGATCGTTACGAAGCGTTTGGTTCAGCGGGCCAAGCTTCTCGTATCCATACCATTAATTTGGAAGAGATGGCGGTTCGTTATGAGCGTGGAGAATACTCCGGCGGTCGCGTTTTCTAAGTATTGTTAGTGTTATGTGTGGTGAGCAAAGAAGGTAGGGAAAATATTTTTATCTTTTTTTAATAAAAAACATAAAAAACTATTGACCAGAAAAATCAATTACCTATAATGCTCGCCATTCCTTGCGGGAGTGGTGGAATTGGTAGACACGCTGGATTTAGGTTCCAGTGCTTCACGGCGTGAGAGTTCGAGTCTCTCCTTCCGCACCAAATTTAAAAAAGCTGACTTTATGTCGGCTTTTTTTATGTCTAAAATTTATCAAATCGTCTTCTAATTGGTTATTACTGTCTTTACAGGTACATTTTTTGTTCTTGTTGTCAGTTTATTGTTTCCGTCATCATCAAAGTTCGCTAATTTGGTTAGAATGTTTTTCCATGATGCTTGATCGGATTTAGTAATGCGAAGATTGTGTGCTTTTATTGTTTGGGTGGCTTTTGGCTGTTCGGTGATGCCAACGCAAGCGGCGAGTATGGCGCTTGACTTAATGGATAGCCGTGATTTTTATCAATTGATTCCCAGTGCAGGGTCCCTTAGCTGAGCAATTTTCTACGATTGTCAGTTCTCCTCCTAGTCCTATTCGTGTTTCTCAAAAAAACGCTGTACGTATTGCTTTGTTGTTGTTTGGTGATGTGGATTCAATAGAAAATAGATCATTGTTAGTAGCGTTTAGAAAACGTATGCGCGAGCTAAACATAGACTATCGCTTAGATACGTATACGGACAAATCAGAATGGGACGGTGACTTGACGCCGTATTTTAAAATAGCGGATTCGTTACCGGATTATATTGTTGTGACTAGGTTAGGTCCTGTTCCGAGACGGTTTTTAGAACGATTTTTGCGATCCGGTAAGCCTAAGGTGATTTTATACGATTTTGCATCGCCATTAACTCATTGGATAAATCGTCCGCCACTCATGTACGTAGGGTTCGACCAAAAGAAAGCGACGTCTATGCTCGCGAGCTATCTTGATCGTCAATTGCCAGCAGAGGCAAGGATTTCGGCGTTGGTTTTACCGCCCAGTTACCTTGGTCATATGCGATGTGATTTATTTTTAGATGAAATGATGAAGTATAAACGTCGAGTTGAGCGTATTTTGGTTGTACCCGACGATAAGCAAGAAGCATTTATGGCGGCAAAAACGCTTTTAAAAGACAGCGGTATAGATTTTATTTTTAGTTGTGCTCAAGGTATTTCTGATGGTGTTGTGGCGGCATTGCAGGCACAAGAAGAGCGTTCACAAGTGCAGACAAATACTTGGGGGTGGCTTTGAATGGACTGGCCGATCTAGAAAGTCGTCGTGTGAAAGTGAGTGTCTTGTTTATGAAGGATGATTTATCGATTGCGGTTGCAGAAGCGATTAAATTAGATCTTGAAGGAAGAAATATGCCAAATCTTTATGTGGCTAACGCCATTTTGATGCCTGCCGAATTAGACGCTGAGAGTTTGCGTTTGATGCTGTTGCAGGCTCATCATTATTCGGTGGAATTATGGCAATAGTGACCTTTAGTTTACGTCGTCGTTTTCGGCAAAGAAGTCCCTAATTCTGATCAGTGCGGTTTTTCTGGCCATCACTTTGGCGATTTTGTATTTCATTGATAGTTTGCATCAGTCTGCTTTAGAAACAAACTTAGCGTTAAAGCATCGTATGGTCGAGCAGACATTTAATGGGTATTTGGCGCGAGCTGAAGATGAGATGAAATTCATAGGTCAAGATCTTTCCCTGAGCGATTATGCTTCAGGACGGGAGTTGGATTTATTGTTCAGTCATCATGAAGTGCTGTTTTTTGGAGGCTTGGATTTTTTCTACATTGAGTGGGCAAATGGTAAAGGCTCTATGGATCCTAGGGCACGCTTATTTACAAAGGTGGACTTTCGTTCAGTCTTAGATGCAGGTCTGATGAATAAATGGGCATCTGTTGTCACCAAAGATAACTCAACTCTGCTTTTGTACAAAAAGAGCTTGGTTTCTGCAGAGCAGGAAAGCATTGGTTTTTTATATGGTTTCATTTCTCTAAACGATAACTTAACGTTGGCGAATGAGTTGTTAGAAAGTGCTCAGGTGAGTGCCGTCAGTGTTTATGACAATGAGCGTGACCGTATTTTGCTCGAAGAGCATAAAGTGGGTGTGGATTTGTCTGGCACTGTGTTGCATTCGCGTTTGCCTCTAGTGTCTCCCGTGCAAGCCGATTTGCAACTAGATATTATGCAGAAGTATACGCTTTCTTCTGCGACTCTAAGCAGTGCAATGCCCTTGATTCTCAGTGTTGGCTTGGTGTTGCTCTGCTGTTATTTGTTTCTATTGCGTTTGATTAGGCAGTTAATTTTTTCTCCGTTAGAAAGGATTGTGTATCGTCGTGAGGACAATCTGTTGCCCTATGCTGAGCTGCAGCCTATACAGTTACAAAGTAATGAATATAAAGCCTTTATTAAGGCGAAAGAGCATAAGTTCATGTTACTGGCTGAATCGGTGCACAGTGCTATCATTTTTTGTAATGAGGTAGCCGAGATTGAGCTTATTAATGCAGAAGCCAAGCGTCTTTTTCCCGACACCGAGAAGGCTAGGACATTATTTGATTTTATGCCTATTTCTTGCCACCAACCCATTCAGGAAGCGTTAAAGGGCGGGGTTGGTGTAGTTTTTGATTTAACTATCAATAATTTAAGTCAAATATATCAATGGCGTGCTTATTCCTTTCAGAACGAGAGTGACTATCGTGGTGTGTTGTTGGTGGGTAGAAATATCACCCAAGAGACGAGTCTGACTTGGCAACTGGCTCAGCTGCAACCATTATCCTCTGTCGTCCAAAGAAAAGTGGATACAGATGCGATTTTAAATGAGCTAACGTATTTGTCTGCTTTGCCTGGGCCGTTAGAAGCGAGGCATCTTCAGGGGTGGCTGTCTTTATTGATTTCAGTGTTAGATGACATTGATTGTACGGACAGTGATGTGGCTTATTTGCCACTAGGTGAGGTTTTTAGTCAAGAAAGTGCGCGTGTTATGGCCGCGATGGGAGTCGAAGCAAACAGGGCCTTAGTGGATTGCTCTATTGAATCTGGTGCGAAGGTGGTGGCAGTAGATGCCAGCTTTAGAAGTTTGATTCGTGTACTACTTATGATGGTCATGTCAAATGACATGGCGGAAAGGCGTCTCACTATTCGTTTTTATGATTCTGAACTTGAAATGGTCGCGATGAATGATATGGCGTTTAGACCACTTTTTTATTGGATGATTAAGATGTTGCTAACAACGCTAGGGGGGCAGCAAAAGATTCTACAAAACAATGCCGTACAGTTGAATTTGTTGGTAGGAGAGAATGATAAGAGCATGGAGTGTCATTCTCTGGTGGCCAATAAGATCGTGGCTTGGGTGATGAATGATTATCCGAACACAAAAGCCATTAAGGAAGCATTGATCAGGCTAGGTATGCAGGTTGAAGAGTATGTGTCAACGGACAGCTTTTTCACTCAGTCCAGCACGGTGGGAAAGTTTGATGCAATATTAATTGGTTGTGATAAGGATGTTAATGCACAAGCGGATATGACTCGCGCGTTGCAGCTAAAATACAATCGTGATCATCTTCCCATCGTTTGGCTTAACAGCATTTTACCGGTGGAAGTGAATCCGTATGTTTTTACTTTGCAAGGGTGTTCTTTCGATTATAGTTTGCACCAAGTGTTGGCTAAAGCATGTGCAATAGAAGGCATACTTCCTATTCGTTCAAATGAAAAAGGGCGTTCTTGGGTGATGATTGGTGGTAGTCGAGTAACAAAAGCCATTTGGTATACTGAGTTAGAGAAACACCATGTTACGACACAATGGTTGGCGGATCTTTCTAACTATCATGTTGTGTTGTCTTATCACTCTGAAGCGACAGTCGTGTTATTGGAACCTCAATCTTCAACTCTTTTGCAGTCGATCCAGCTTGCTTTTCCAAAAGTGCGATTTTTTTCTTTACAACAATGGCCCGAAATGCCGGATAATGTGTCATTTTTTGATATGGCATGGCCTTACTCTATTGAGCAGATAAGGCAATTTACTGAGAACGTTATGCAACGAAAGACAAATATTGGGAGTAGTGAATGAGTGTAATTGGATTAATTGGCGCCATGGACGAAGAAGTCGCAGTAATCAAAGCGTGGATGACAGAGGTTCATGAGCAGTCTATCGCTGGCTGTGATTTTTTTGTTGGGCGTTTTGAGGGCAAAGACGTTGTGTTATTGAAATCGGGCATTGGCAAAGTCAACGCTGCCGTTTCTACTACTTTGCTTCTATCTCAGTTTAAGCCAGAGTATGTGATCAATATTGGTTCTGCTGGTGGTTTTGACCCTGAATTGCAGGTCGGTGATGTGGTGATTTCTGATCACGTTGTTCATCACGATGTAGATGTAACGGCTTTTGGTTATGTTATGGGGCAAGTGCCAAATATGCCTGCGACTTACGCTGCCGATATGCAATTGGTTGATCAAGCTAGAAAAGCCTTACAGTCGGTGACGCAAGTGAAAGCGAAAGTGGGCTTGATTGGTACCGGCGATAGTTTTATGAATGACCCTGTGAGAGTAAGCGAAGTGCGTGCTGTTTTTCCGGCGCTGGTGGCTGTGGAAATGGAAGCGGCGGCTGTGGCGCAGGTTTGTTTTAAATTTGCGACGCCGTTTGTGGTTGTGCGCTCTTTATCAGATATTGCAGGTAAGGAATCACCTCAAAGTTTTGAGGAATACCTTCAAGTAGCCGCCGAAAATTCTTCTCTTATGATCCAGAAAATGCTGAAGGACAATTAAGTCTATGTTATTACGTAAAGGCTGTTTGATGGCAATCTGTTTCGCCTTCTGCTGGCCTTTATTGACTGTTTCGGCCGAAGAGGACTCTCTTCAACCACCTGAGTCTAGTGATGAAGGTCAAGTATCATGGTGGCTTGATTCTCATGAATCTTTCTCAAAAACGATTGGTAATTGGTCTACGAATATGGACTCCTTTTTGTCTGGTAGTCAGAGCCTCTCAGCAATCAGATAGTAATGTGCAGATTCGTTTTGGATCCGTTTTTAATGAAGATAAAAGCACGGGTTTTTTTGATTTTCGCACACGATTGAAGTTACCGAATACACAGGATCGTTTACGCTTGATCGTTGAGTCTGAGCCAGATTCTTTGGCACCAGAAAGTTTGCGTGGCGAGTCGTCGCAGCAAAATACTTTGATCGATTCGGCGTTGAAATCAAGTGTATCAGCAGCCGTTCGCTATATAGAAGACGATATAGGTTTGGATGTTGATGCTGGTATTCGTGTTGATTTTCCGCTTGATCCATTTTTACGTTTGCGACTTAAGCAGGGTGAGGTGGTCGATCAGTGGGAATGGTGGCAGAAACAAGAGGCTTTTGCTTATTATTCTAAAGGTATTGGTGCACGTTATGGTATTGGTTTGGGGTATGTTGTTACTCCAACTCTTGATTTAGGTACTGACTTTGGCATCACTTGGCTCGATAAAGAGGGGTTGTTTTACGCCCGTGAAAACTTTTTTGTTCAGCATCAATTAGACGATAGCAATCGCTTAAGATATCAAGTCAGTTTTCTGCAGTCTGGTGAGCATGAGCTTGAGCCGGATAGTGTGTTGTATAACCTACAATATGAGCGTCTTCTCTATAAAGATTGGCTAATAGGGCAAGTGATTCCTCAGATTACGCACGAGGCAGATGAGGATTATGAGGGTAAACTTTCATTGACTTTATCGTTGGCGATTTTGTTAGGGCCTAAATACCTGCATTAATTTGGTCAGCTAATTTCAGTGTATGGTGGTGAGCGATTAGATTTGTATGCAGGGAACTCGTATAATGCCGCGCTTAATCAGTATCGATCGCTTCCAAGAGTATCAGCTATGAGACCGGATCAAATCCAACCAGAAATGTATCAAAAGCAGCTGCAAGAAAAGCAAGCTGAATTAGCCAAACTAATGGCGACTTTGTCATTGCCTGAGATGGAAGTATTTGCGAGTCAGTGTTCTCACTATCGCATGCGAGCGGAGTTTCGTATTTGGCATGAAGGTGATGACCTATATTACGCCATGTTTGATTCTGCTGATCCTAGGACACCGATTCGAACGGATCAGTTTTTAGCGGCATCAAACCTCATTAATGAATTGATGCCCAAACTGCTTAATGCGGTTCGTAATATCCCTGTTTTACGTCATAAGCTTTTTCAAGTGGACTTTTTAACGACCACGACGGGCGAGGCCTTGATTAGTCTGCTTTACCACAAGCCCATCGATGCAGAATGGAATGTGGCGGCGCGTCAGTTAAATGAGGCTTTTCCAGCGTGCCATTTTATTGGCCGCAGTCGTAAGAAAAAGCAAATTTTAACGCGCGATTTTGTGATGGAAACATTGACTGTTAACGGTCAAAAATTCCATTATCAACAAGTTGAGAATAGTTTTACTCAGCCTAATGCTGGTATTAATGAAAAGATGCTCGAATGGGCATTGGACGTTACAAAAGAGGCGTCAGGTGATTTGTTAGAGATGTATTGTGGTAACGGCAATTTTTCTATTCCTCTTGCCCGCCGCTTTGATCGAGTGGTCGCAACCGAAATTTCAAAAGTGTCAGTGAGTTCTGCGCAGTTGAATATTGCTATTAATGGCATGAACAACGTCCAAGTAGTCAAAATGGCCAGTGAAGATGTGTCTGCGGCTTTGAATGGAGACGTCGAATTGCCTAAGAGCTTAGTTCAGGCTGGTATTAGTGAATTAACGCCTTCGGTGGTGTTAGTCGATCCACCGCGAGCTGGTTTGGACGATGCGACGATTGAGTTAATTCGCAAAATAGATGCGATTCTTTATATTTCCTGTAACCCTGAGACACTGAAACGCAATCTAGAAGCGTTATCTAGTACCCACGACGTGGTTCGATACGCCATGTTTGATCAATTTCCTTATACGCATCATGTGGAAACGGGTGTGTATTTACAAAGAAAGTCGTTACTTTAAGAAGATTAAGTAACTTGTAACAACATTAATTAGTCTGATTTCGCTATGAGTTTTGCTCTTCTTAAAATGAAAGACATTCTCATAGTGACATTAGGCTACAGATTATTCTGTGTTAAGATAGGCGAACTTTTTCCCCCACCACCAAAGAGAAGTCGAACGAGCCATGAGTAATAACTCTCTAGACAAAGACAAAATTAAAATCTTGTTATTAGAAGGCGTTCATCAGTCAGCATTGGATGCATTGCATGACGCAGGCTATACCAACATTGAATATCATAAAACAGCGTTAGCTGGAGATGAGTTGATCGAGAAAATCTCGGAAGCGCATTTTATTGGTATTCGATCTCGTACCCAGTTAACGGCAAATGTGTTAGAGCATGCGAATAAGCTGGTTGCCATTGGTTGTTTTTGCATTGGCACGAACCAGGTAGACCTCGATGCCGCTAGTGAGAAGGGTATTGTCGTCTTCAATGCTCCGTACTCTAATACACGTAGCGTGGCTGAGCTGGTTCTTGGACAATTGATTCTATTACTTCGTGGTATTCCTGCGAAAAACGCGGCTTGCCATCGTGGCGGTTGGATCAAATCTGCTGCAGGGTCTTTCGAAACTCGTGGTAAGCGTTTAGGTATTATTGGTTACGGTAGTATCGGAACGCAGTTGAGTGTTCTGGCTGAATCTTTAGGCATGGAAGTATGTTTTTACGATATCGTCACGAAATTACCATTAGGTAATGCACGTCAGATTAAGAGCTTAAAAGAGTTGCTCTCTACCAGCGATATTATTAGCTTGCATGTGCCAGAAACGAGTTCGACTAAGATGATGATTGGCGCAAAAGAAGTGTCTCAAATGAAGAAAGGTTCTATCTTCATTAATGCTTCTCGCGGTACGGTTGCAGATCTAGACGCTGTGGCGGAAGCCATTAAGTCTGGAGATTTAGGCGGCGCCGCTGTCGACGTATTCCCTGTCGAGCCTAAAGGTAATGACGAAGAATTCGTATCACCACTACGTGGTTTAGATAATGTGATTCTAACGCCTCATATTGGCGGTAGCACAATGGAAGCGCAAGAAAACATTGGTATTGAAGTGGCTGAGAAGCTGATTAAATATTCTGATGTGGGTACGACAACTGCAGCGGTTAACTTCCCAGAAGTGGCGTTGCCGTCTCAAGCAGATAATCACCGTATTCTTCACATTCATGAAAACCGTCCTGGTGTGCTTTCTAAGATCAACGCGATTTTCTCTGAAAACAACATCAATATTACGGGTCAGTACCTTCGTACAACGGAAAAGCTTGGCTACATGGTGATGGATGTGGATGCTGCTGCCGGTGAACTTGCGCTTGAGAAAGTAAAAGAAGTTGATGGCACGATAAAAGCGCGAGTCTTGTTTTAAAGAATTATCGTGACTATGTAAGACACAAAAATCCAGCGATTAAGCTGGATTTTTTGTTTCTAGACAGGGAGTGAGCTGTGTCGGGCTATTAATGAATACCGAGTGTGGTTGTAATATCCTGAATCTTTTGTTTAATGCTGTCAGTCACATTTGCCATAAACGCTTCGGATTCATTGGCTTGCTCTCGGACTTTGACTACGGCAGCGTTTAGCTTATTCATTCCAAGTTTTTGTTCTGCGGCATACCCAGTCGCTTTTTTCGCTAAGTGGGTTGATTGTTTTGACTTTTCTAAGATCTCTTGAGCAGATTGGCCAAGAGCTTGCGTCAGACTGACTTGTTCGGTTGACGCACTTTGAATCAGCTCAAGGTTGGTCTTTAGTTGATTCGTGGCGGAGGTGAGCAATGAAAAAATTTCCGTTATTTCTTCCAATGATTGCTGTGTACGACTTGATAATGTGCGCACCTCTGACGCCACAACGGCAAAGCCTCGACCATGCTCTCCTGCGCGAGCTGCTTCGATTGCTGCATTTAACGCCAGCAGGTTGGTTTGCTCTGAAATATCTTTGATTCCACCGACGATAGAAGAAGCGCTTGATACTGAGGTGGCTAAGTTAGTCAAGGCGTTGTTGCTGTTGGCTAATCGTTCTAGCGTTGTCTGATTTGCCATTGCCAATGACGCGGCTTGATTAACGCTGTGCGTCATGGCGGTATTGGTGTCCGCTGCGTAGCTGGCGACTTCCTGAGTTCTCGGACCTCGGCTTTATTGGCAAGTGTTTCGACTTGATTAGACATATTTAGTGTGTCGTCAAGTTCTTGGCGCGAGGCCATGCTGAGTTCATGTACTTGTCCAAAGGCATTTAGCATGTCATTAAGCGACAATGATATATTGCTAAGTTCGGTGTCTTTTTGTTGTCGTTGAACAGCGATTTGTTCCAAATAACGATTTAGATAATGAGCAACGTCTGACAGTTCGTTTTTGTTTTTGCCTACTTTTAGTGTGCTGATGTTTTGGTGTTCCACTAATTCTTTAACGGCGGTGTATAAATCTCTCGCGCTTTTTACAACGACTTTGTTTTGGAAAATATGCACTGAAATAGTGGTGAGTACCATTAAAACAACAAACACAGAGAACGCCAGCAACGTTTGTTGCTGCGTGGCCTGAGCACTTTCTTGAATATTTTGTGTACCTGACTTGAGGGTCGCTTCAAGTTGTTTAATCTGGGTGCGTATTTTACCTTGTGCGGCAACGGCTTGTTTAATCACCTGAAGACTCACGTCTACGTCTTTGAGGTATCTGTCTGACCACGAATGCAGCTCGGCTTTGGCTTCTTCCAACGGGTCAGCTTCTTGTTCTGTCTCTTCTGCGCTCGTTGACCAGCCCATTAGTGCAGAGAGATCATTATTAGCACTACCGCTTTCTTCCCCAGCCAATGTCAGTATGGGCAAATTGCTAAAGTCTTTAATGTGAGATTGAAACAGCTGTACGGCTTGCTTTAAACGTTCATAGTTTTCCGGTGTATTGTTGGCTAAAAATTCGTCCTTCGCACTGCTGACATGAATAAGGTCTGCATATAATGCAGCTTGGCTGGCTAAATAAGGTGCCGCGGTCTGTATGTCAGTTTGAGCTTGGTAAGATTGTATTTTTCCGGCCGCTTCATCTATGGATAAGAGGGTTTGACGCTTATTATTTTCGATAAGAGCAAAAGGATCCCCCGATAATTTCCCCGCCGCTCTAATATCAGACTGAAGGCTTTTTTCTATTTCCGTCAGCTGTTTTTCAATAGGGTTTTTTATGTCATCTGGTAGCGTGCTTAATGCAGGACGAATTTTAGTTTGGATGAATTCCTCGGTGGTTTGCAATGTGGAGGCTTCACCAGAAGATAGATACCCTTCGATTAGTTGTTTTAGATCAATGGATGAATAGGACCAAACTTGGGTATAAGCATCGCTTTGCTCAAACGCATCACGGAATTTCATCAAACTCCAAAGTAGTAGGGCGATGAGCATCCCTGCAATAATCAAATAGCTAATGGTTGTTGTGCGAGTCACATGGGAAATTTTCAATCCAGAACCTACTTTGTTTACATTCTTTTGGAAATGGGACTACCTTAATAGGAGTAGATGACAAAAATGTGACAGCCTAGACGCTGAAAGGGTGAGTGGGGTGATATTGAGTCTTGCTATCTAATTGCCCAAAGACGCTTTATTTTTGACTATTAGCGTCGTGTATAGGATTAAGTACACCTAATAAGCAAAAAAAACTTCCACGGTCACTTTTTCGTCATTATTTTGTATTAAATTAAAAAAGATATTAAACGAGTGTTTAATAAAAGAGTGTTTTAAGCGTCAAAACGTTTTTTCATGAATCACTAAAAATCATAAACTCAAAGGAGTTCAAGAATGACCCTTTCTCGTCGTCAGTTTGTTAAAGGTGCCTCTATTGCAGGTGCCGTTGCCGCCGCCCCGTTTTCTATCAATAGAGCTATTGCTGCGAACAAAGAATTGCGTATTTATGCTTGGGCTGGCTACATCACCGATGAAATGCTAGCGGATTTTAAAGCAAAAACTGGCATTAATGCGACTTTTACACCCTATGGCACAAACGATGAGTTGATGAACTCTTTACGCGCTACGGATGGTACGGGCTTCGATATTATTATGCCAACGGTCGACCGAGTGCCTGGGTATGTGGATTATGATTTGGTTCAGCCACTTGATGTGAAAAGAATCAATTGGGATGGCTGCTTAGAAAGTGCTTTATCTGGATCGGATGTCGGTGGTGTTGTGAAGGGTAAGCGTTATTTTGCGCCGTCTGATTGGGGAACCGAGGCCATTGCTTACAATAAAAACGATGCCAAGCTAAGCAAAGAGCTAAGTTACGGTGATCTTTGGTTGCCTGAGAATGCGGGTGGCGTTACGGTACGTGGCCACTCAGCTTTGGTTGGGATTGGCTTGTGGTTAGAAAAAGCGGGCAAGTTACCTTATCCATTGCTTGAGTCTTATAAAAATGAACAAGCCATGCGTGCTAACTTTGATGTCATTCTTAAAGTAGCGGTTGAGCATAAAGGGGCGATTGCTCAGTTCTGGTCAACCGAAAACGAGGCGCAAGGTGCATTCCGTACTAATGGTGCAATCATTGGTCAAACGTGGGACAGCACCGCATTTAAATTGCAATCCGAAGGTGAGCCAATTGCTTACGGTGCACCAAAAGAAGGGGCATTGGCGTGGATGGAAGGATTTGTTATTCCAAAGAATGCGAATAATGTGGATTCGGTATATGAATTCATTAATTGGTATTACACGCCAGAAGCGGGTGCGATGTTTGTGAAAGCAACGGGCTACAATTCAACAGCCAAAGGCGCGGATGCACTCTTACCTGCCGAAACGAAGCAGTTCTTCCAAGACTCTTATAGCCAGCAGGACCTTGCTAATCTTTGGTGGTGGCCAATTCAAGAACCATGGTACGTAGCGTTGCGTAACGAGTACCAAGACCGTTACTTGTCTGCATAAAACCTCGAAGGCCCCTTGCGACTTTTTTTGCGTAAGGGGCTTTTTTGTATCGAGACGATTGTGTCAAGAAAATCAATCAGCGAGAGAAATATGGATAGCAGTGTTCATCTAGATAATACCGTCATGCAATTTGGCGACTTTACCGCCATACAGAAAACCGATCTCAAAATTGAATCAGGTGAATTTTTCAGTTTTTTAGGGCCGTCAGGCTGTGGCAAAACCACGATTTTAAACATGATTAGTGGCTTTATAGACCCAACACAGGGCGACATTAAAATTGGTGGTAAGAGCATGCATGGTGTGCCGGCGAATAAACGTCCCACTTCGATGATTTTTCAAAACCTCGCGCTTTTCCCTTTGATGACAGTCGCTGAAAATATTGAATTTGGCTTAGAGGTTCGCGGTGTTTCGAAAAGTGAGCGTAAAAAAGCATCAGATCGTTTGCTTGAGTTGGTGGCTTTGGAAGGCAGTGGAACCAAAAAAGTGTCCGAACTATCCGGCGGACAAAAACAGCGCATTGCTATTGCTCGAGCCTTGGCGGTCGAACCGCAAGTATTATTGCTCGATGAGCCTTTGTCTGCGTTAGACTTAAAGCTGCGTCAGCACATGCGCACGGAGTTAAAAGCAATTCAGCGTAAAACGGGCATTACGTTTATTTACATCACGCACGATCAAGGGGAAGCCTTGACCATGTCAGACCGTGTGGCGGTAATGTCTGCAGGTCGTATCCAGCAAGTAGCTGATCCTATCACCTTATATCGTGATCCTCACACCGCTTTTGTGGCGTCATTTGTTGGTGAAAATAACGCTGTTGCTGGTAAGGTGGTTGAGGTGAATTCAGAGTTTGTTGTCTTAGATTGCGGACCACTGGGTAAATTAGCGGGACGCTGCCAAGGAAATGTAGCCGTTGGTTCCGATGCGACCCTTTTTGTTCGCCCCGAGCATTTTAGACTACAAGCAGAAGACGGTATGCATACCTTGCAAGCCACCATTGATGAAGTGAATTTTGAAGGTGCATATCTGACACTCAATGCTAATACGCCAGCTAATCAAGCATTGTCTATACAGCTTGGTACTCATCAGTTTTCTGACGCCTTGCAAAAAAATGCCCCTGTGAGTCTTTCGTATAATGAGAAAGACGCCATTGTAATTGCTGGAGGCGGCCATGTTTAGTCAGCTAAAGTCGCGATTCGGTAGCGGTTTGGCGGTTGGCATCATTGGTATGATTGCTATCTGGCTGATTGGCTTGGTAATTTTGCCACAGCTCCTCATGGTGGATTACTCCCTT
>NZ_JAPEUL010000009.1:0-77500 GCF_026113935.1 Marinomonas rhodophyticola | reverse complement strand
TCACTAGTCGAGTCGGCCTGCGCGGAAGATATAACGGGGCTAAAACTGTACACCGAAGCTACGGATGCTTAGTTTACTAGGCATGGTAGAGGAGCGTTCTGTAAGCCGTTGAAGGTCAAGCTGTAAGGCAGGCTGGAGGTATCAGAAGTGCGAATGTTGACATGAGTAACGATAAGGGGAGTGAAAAACTCCCCGCCGGAAGACCAAGGTTTCCTGTCCCATGTTAATCAGGGCAGGGTGAGTCGGCCCCTAAGGCGAGGCAGAAATGCGTAGTCGATGGGAAACAGGTTAATATTCCTGTACTCGTGCATATTGCGATGGAGAGACGGAGAAGGCTAGGCCAGCACAGCGATGGTTGTCTGTGTTTAAGGCGGTAGGTTTAGGGCTTAGGCAAATCCGGGCCCTTTTAAGACCGAGAACTGATGACGAGCCCTCTTTTGGGCGAAGTGGTTGATGCCATGCTTCCAGGAAAAACTTCTAAGCTTCAGATATGCAGGAACCGTACCCCAAACCGACACAGGTGGTCAGGTAGAGAATACCAAGGCGCTTGAGAGAACTCGGGTGAAGGAACTAGGCAAAATGGTACCGTAACTTCGGGAGAAGGTACGCCGGCCGGTGTGAAGGACTTGCTCCGTAAGCACTAGTCGGTCGAAGATACCAGGTGGCTGCGACTGTTTATTAAAAACACAGCACTCTGCAAACACGAAAGTGGACGTATAGGGTGTGACGCCTGCCCGGTGCTTGAAGGTTAATTGATGGGGTTAGCGCAAGCGAAGCTCTTGATCGAAGCCCAAGTAAACGGCGGCCGTAACTATAACGGTCCTAAGGTAGCGAAATTCCTTGTCGGGTAAGTTCCGACCTGCACGAATGGCGTAACGATGGCCACACTGTCTCCACCCGAGACTCAGTGAAATTGAAATCGCAGTGAAGATGCTGTGTATCCGCGGCTAGACGGAAAGACCCCGTGAACCTTTACTATAGCTTCACAGTGAACTTTGAACCTACTTGTGTAGGATAGGTGGGAGGCTTTGAAGCGGTGACGCCAGTTACCGTGGAGCCACTCTTGAAATACCACCCTGGTATGTTTGAGGTTCTAACTCAGGTCCGTAATCCGGATCGAGGACACTGTGTGGTGGGTAGTTTGACTGGGGCGGTCTCCTCCCAAAGAGTAACGGAGGAGCACGAAGGTGTGCTCAGCATGGTCGGAAATCATGCATAGAGTGTAAAGGCAAAAGCACGCTTAACTGCGAGACAGACACGTCGAGCAGGTACGAAAGTAGGTCTTAGTGATCCGGTGGTTCTGTATGGAAGGGCCATCGCTCAACGGATAAAAGGTACTCCGGGGATAACAGGCTGATACCGCCCAAGAGTTCACATCGACGGCGGTGTTTGGCACCTCGATGTCGGCTCATCACATCCTGGGGCTGAAGCCGGTCCCAAGGGTATGGCTGTTCGCCATTTAAAGTGGTACGCGAGCTGGGTTTAGAACGTCGTGAGACAGTTCGGTCCCTATCTGCCGTGGACGTTTGAGATTTGAGAGGAGCTGCTCCTAGTACGAGAGGACCGGAGTGGACGAACCTCTGGTGTTCCGGTTGTCACGCCAGTGGCATTGCCGGGTAGCTATGTTCGGACGGGATAACCGCTGAAAGCATCTAAGCGGGAAGCCTCCCTTAAGATAAGATCTCACTGGAACATAAGTTCCCTAAAGAGCCGTTCGAGACTAGGACGTTGATAGGTTGGGTGTGTAAGTGCTGTGAGGCATTGAGCTAACCAATACTAATTGCTCGTGAGGCTTGACCATATAACACCAAAGTGGTTTTTAAAGCGGAAACGCTACAATCACAGACACAGATTACGATAAAGCATCAGCAATGATGAGCATCGGTTTGATACTTGGTTATCACTATTTCAAAATGAATTGTTAAAGATCCAAGCACGTATTCGCGTGTTGTGGTGAGACGACAAAGAGTCCAGCCAGAACAAAACGCAAAACGAATTGCTTGACGATCATAGAGGCGTTGAACCACCTGATCCCATCCCGAACTCAGAAGTGAAAAGCGCCATCGCCGATGGTAGTGTGGGAGATCCCATGTGAGAGTAGGTCGTCGTCAAGCTTTATATTAAGAGAAACCCCATCCTACTCAGTAGGGTGGGGTTTTTTCGTTTCAGGGACGTAGCATGATCCTTCCCACGTGCGTGTGGGGGCCTCTTATCAAAGACACGCATGTGAGAGTAGGTCGTCGACAAGCTTTATATTAAGAGAAACCCCATCCTACTCAGTGGGGTGGGGTTTTTCGTTTCAGGGACGTAGCATGATCCTTGCCACGTGCGTGTGGGGCTCTTTATCAAAGACACGCATGTGAGAGTAGGTCGTCGTCAAGCTTTATATTAAGAAGGCCCTGATAGCTAACGCTGTCAGGGCTTTTTTCGTCTCAAGGAAAGGGGCCGAGGTGCATCACCATCACCTTGGTATTCGCTTCGCTTTTGACGGCCTAAAGGCCGACAGGTTATTCAGATTTTTGTAGGTCGTGGCCTTAGCTCCGATAATATAGGCCGTTTTTCGTTAAATTCGTTTTGTTACGATCAAAAAACAAATGAAATGAACAAAAAGAGGGCTATGGGACTTGAAAACTAAACTTAGCTCAAACACAAATTATGGTTGATCCGCTAATTGTCGGGGTCTAATAAAATCGCTTAACTTGATGAATTAAACAAGTTTATGGAGATAGCGCTCAAGAGTTTGATGAGGCCTGAGCGATCCGCCTACCTTGAATCTGCTCAATCTAGTAATAAAGCCAATGGTTATCGTGCTATTAATGGATTCAGTATTGGATTTATTGGGACTACAAATACAAATTGACTGTCTGAGTCTATTTAAAACGAGGCTATTCTATATTAATCATGAAGGACTAAAGTGATAGAATAGGTTTTACTCATTTATCTAATCATTGCTTAATGAATGTTTTGTTAACACTTATTTTGTCTAAAAAAACGGCCCATTTAGGACCGTTTAATTTGAACTGTTTCTTATCAAAGCGCTAGTTTTCTATTTGTGCTTTATCGACGATATGGTTATCACCGATATCTTTTGGCAGTATTAAGTTCAATACAATGGCGACGATACCGCAAAGACTGATACCTTGAAGGCTGAACTCACCAATACCAAATGCCATACCACCAATGCCGAATACTAATGTAACACCAACAATGATGAGATTACGTGATTTATGCAAGTCGACTTGATTTTTGATTAGGGTGTTTAAACCCACAGCAGCGATAGAACCAAACAATAGAATCATAATGCCACCCATGACAGGTAATGGTATCGTTTGCAGGGCCGCGCCCAGTTTCCCTACCCAAGCCAGTACGATAGCGGCAATGGCGGCCCATGTCATGATGACAGGGTTGAATGCCTTCGTGAGCATCACGGCACCAGTGACTTCACTGTAAGTCGTATTTGGTGGTGCGCCTACCATAGCGGCCGCCATGGTAGCGATACCATCACCGGTAATGGTGCGATGTAGTCCTGGCTTTTTAAGATAGTCTTTTCCCGTTACGTTCGAGATGGAAAGAATATCACCTACGTGTTCAACCGCTGGTGCAATTGCAACAGGTAGCATGAATAATATCGCGTTAATGTTGAACTCGGGTGCGGTAAAGTTTGGCATGGCAAACCATGCTGCATTATGAATGGGCTGGAAGTCGACAATGCCGAAAAATAAACTTAATGCGTAGCCAACGATAATACCTCCGAAAACAGGCAGTAGCCTAAAAAGCCCTTTTGCGAATACACTAATCAAAATGGTAGTTAGCAAGGAGGCTAAGGCAATCCAGATGGCAATATCGGCGTCAATAACTTGAGTGTCTCCTGCTTTGCCAAGTGCCATATTGACCGCAACAGGCGCCAGACCAAGACCTATTACCATAATGATCGGGCCAATAACAACGGGAGGTAGTAGGGTGTGAATGAAGCCTGCACCTTTAAGTCGAATCAAGCCACCCAGTACAACATAAACAAAGCCTGCTGCAATCAATCCTCCCATGGTAGCGGGAATTCCCCAAGTTTGAACGCCATACATAATAGGAGCAATAAAAGCAAAAGAAGAGGCAAGAAAAATGGGGACCGTGCGTTTTGTAGTTAATTGAAATAACAGCGTTCCAACGCCAGCACCAAAAAGAGCAACGCTAGGGTCCAAGCCAGTTAATAGCGGGACAAGTACAAGAGCGCCAAATGCAACAAACAGCATTTGAATGCCTAAGACGGCATTTTTCATAATTTTAATCCTTGGAATGGTTTAAGTGCGAGAATTTTATAGACAAGTAGATGCGAGCGCCATGGTGATTTAACCTCAGCCGTTACTTCTTGGATTTTAGATTTTTTTAAGAAAATGGCGGGTAAATTCGTCTGCAGGAATGGGACGACTAATGTGGTAGCCTTGAATGTCATCACAGCCAAGTTGTTTGAGTAAATCGAGCTGTTCTTGGTTTTCAACGCCTTCTGCAATGGTGGTCATCTCTAACTGTTGAGCCAGAAGAATAATGATGCCAACAATGACATAGTCATTTCTATTGGTTGTCATGTTGCGTACAAAAGATTGATCTATTTTGAGTTTATAAACAGGGAAGCGTTGTAGGTAGCTTAAGGATGAGTAGCCAGTGCCAAAATCATCAATGGCGGTTTTTATTCCGTATCGTTGGAACGACTCTAGTATTGTAATAGTGTGCTTGGGATTTTTGGTGGCAATATGTTCTGTTAGTTCCAATTCTAGATATTCTGCAGGTACGTCGTATTCATTGAGAATAGCGTTCACAATCAAAGGAAGATCATTTGCTTGGAATTGGGCATAAGATAGGTTGACTGCTATTCTAACAGGCTCGATTCCGTCGTCGAGCCATCGCTTAATCTGGCGGGCTGTTTCTCGTAACACCCATTCACCAATGGCTAAAATTTGTCCGCTTTCTTCTGCAAGAGGAATAAATTCAGCAGGGCTGACGTTGCCAAGTGTCTTGCTGTGCCATCGAATAAGAGCCTCTGCACCGATTATTTTACCTGTTGAGAGGGATACTTGTGGTTGATAATGCAAGTAAAACTCTGATTGCTCTAAGGCGTCATGGAGAGCATTGCCTAGGGAGAGGGCACGTGTGGAAATAGCCTGCATTTCTTCGCTAAAAAAACGAACTGATTTCGGCCTGAATGTTTTGCATAGTACATTGCAGTGTCAGCTCGTTTATACAAGGTATCGAAATCTTTGCCGTTTCTTGGGTACAGGCTCACGCCAATCGAAGGCGTGATGAAAAACTGATGCTGATCAATATGATAGCGAGCAGCCAAGCCCTCTTTGATTAGAGTGATTCTTTTGGTTAGTTGTGCTTCTTGCTCAGCGGGTAGCAGGATAATAAACTCATCTCCGCCTTGTCGAGCAACATAGCCGTCAGAAGCTACTAAGGTACGCATTCGGTCTGCTACGGCAAGCAGCAGTTGATCACCGATCGAATGGCCAAGGGAATCGTTGATGTTTTTAAAGTGGTCCAGATCAATAAACAGTAATGCCAGCTTGGTATCGGGCGTCATAATCTTATGGAAGGTCTTATGGAGTGCGACTCTATTGGAGAGTTTGGTTAGAGGGTCATGATGAGCCAGCCACTCTACTTGAGAGTGCGCTTTTTGAATGTCGTCAATGTCGATACGAACACCCAGCATACGTGATGGTTTATCCTCTTGATCAAACTCAGTCACGATACAGCGTACACCAATCCAGCGGTAGTCTCCGTTACTGTGTCGAATACGTGCTTCGTACTTGTAATAGTTCGTAGTGGTTTTACTGTTTAAGATACTTTTAATGGTATTTAATACGTACTCACGATCGTCGGGATGAATTTTTTCCAATTCTGCTTGGCGGTCTGCTGGGCCTTCAACCGGTACATAACCAAGCATGGTGAAATAAGAAGGTGTAGCAAACCAAACATCTGTTGCCACGTTCCACTCCCAAATGCCAACTTTGGTGAGTTTGAGTGCTTCATTTACTCGAATCTCGGCTTCAATAAGTTCACTTTCTCTTTCTTTGAAAGAGGTGGTTCTTTGAGCATGTCCGATTGATGAAAAAAATTGTCCCGATGTATTGTATGTTAGAGCGCATTTTATTTGAAAATAATCTATTCTTCCGCAGGGTAAGCAGACATATTCTTCTGTTGTGCCTGTTGTCTTTTTTGAAGTTATATTAGGAATGATGTGTTGGTTGTGCTGGGCGTGAATGTCTTCGTCTTTATAGCCGATTATCTCGGCTTTGAGAGACCGAGTAGGCGTTCAAATGACGCGTTACAATATAGATAGGCTTGTTCTTCATCTTTGATCCAAATCGGATCAGGGAGACTATCGAGAGACGATGTTAATTGGTTTGCATAACGCTCGCAGAGCGCAAGCTTTTGCAGAATAATACCATTGCCAGCCTTCATCCTAAGGTAGGTTTTTACAAATTTGAGTATAAGACATAAGGCTAAAAAGGAACCGAGTATTGCTACCCAATGATAAAGCGTCATTTGTCACCTTAATAATCTGATTATGTAGTAGAAGCCGTTTTTGAAGCTCCTACATGAGTGCTGTTGTGAGCATTCTAATCTAAAGCAGACTTGTCGGCTGTATAACATGTGATGCTACTCTGTAGTCTTATGTAATCAACCTGAGAGGCTGTTTTAAATTAAAAAGAGCGTGCTGTCATAGCAACATAATATTGATTAGCACAGGTTCAGATCTCAAATAAACTGTAAGGTTTTATGCTGAGTTTTCCATATGAATATATTAAATATTTACTCTATCTGAACACTCGGTATGGTCGTAATTAGCTAATATAGATATTAATTTTTTAATTGATAGGGTCATGTTATATGCTTCCTCGTTGTTTTTCTGAGTCCATGAAGGGTTCAAACTTGGTTGTGCCACAGACAATGCACAATCCCCATAAAATAGATGCCTCTCATCGCTTACAAAGATTAGTGAGTCGATCACTGGTCGCTGTTGGCGTGTTGTTTAGCCTCACGGCTTGTGCCGCCCAGTCACAGACGTCACCGTCTCAGGCCACACAATCTGCTGCTCAGCCGGAAGAAGGACAGGCGTTCAGCTATGCTTGGTTAAAAGGATATGCGCGCCAATTGGCGACAACGCCTTATAAAAGTCATCAAGGTGAATTACCTGAGAGCTTAAAACGCCTTGACTGGGATGATTACCAAGAAATTCGTTTTAATAAAGACGCGGCCTTGTGGCGTGATCAAAAATCGGAGTTTCGTACAGAGCTTTTTCATCTTGGGTTAGGTTTTGACACGCCCATTCATATGAATGAGTTGGAAAATGGTAAATCAACGCCTATTCCTTACATGCCTTCTGAATTTACCTACGGTAAGTCCAAGGTAGATGGTAATAAGCTTCCTAAAGATCTTGGTTTTGCCGGATTTAGAATGCAATTTGCGACAGACTGGCAGCGTGATGTTGTCGCTTTTTTAGGGGCGAGTTACTTCCGTGCGGTAGGTAGCGAAATGCAATATGGCCTTTCTGCTCGTGGTCTAGCGATTGATACGGCGATGCCGCACCCTGAAGAGTTTCCAATTTTTACGGACTTTTGGTTAGAGAAGCCAACGCCAGGCTCGGATCTAGTGACGGTGTACGCATTAATGGACTCTCCAAGTGTGACAGGTGCCTATCGTTTTGATATGTCACCAGGTGAACCGTTTAAAATGCGAGTAGATTCGGCCGTTTACCCACGTAAATCGGTTGAGCGTTTGGGTGTTGCGCCAATGACCAGTATGTTTATGGTCGGCGAAAATGATCGTAGAACCAATTACGATTGGCGCGCTGAAATTCATGACTCTGATGGCTTGGCCATGCAAACGGGTAACGGAGAGTGGATCTGGCGCCCTTTAAGCAACCCTGCTAATTTGCAGTTTAATGCTTACAGCGATGAGAATCCAAAGGGCTTTGGTTTGCTACAGCGTGATCGCAACTTTGACCACTATCAAGATGACGGTGTTTTTTATGAGAAGCGCCCAAGCTTATGGATTGAACCGATTGGTAACTGGGGTAAAGGCTCTGTACAATTGGTCGAGATTCCAACTCTTGATGAAACATTCGATAACATCGTTGCTTTCTGGAACCCCGCGGCACCAGTTGAAGCGGGTCAAGAGCTACTGTATAGCTACAACATGTATTGGGGAAGCCATCCTCCGGTGCAATCTAATCGAGCGCGTGTCGTTGATACCTTTACGGGCATTGGCGGTGTGATTGGTAAGAAGCGTCAATATTATAGCAAGCGCTTTGTGGTCGACTTTGCTGGTGGTTCTTTAGCAATGCTAGGCAATGATACGAAAGTAAAAGCCGTCATTACCTCTTCGGAAGGAAGAGTAGAGATTGAGTCTGCTCGACCACTGCATTCTATTGATGGTTATCGAGCAATGTTTGATTTGGTGCCACCAAAAGGCGAGCCTAAGCCGATTAACTTACGGGTTTATTTAGAAGCTAATGGTCAGCCGTTGACTGAGACTTGGCAGTATCAGTGGACTCCGCCAGCAGAGAGTGATAGAGAGCTTCATAATGCCGGCCATTTGAAGTAGTTTTCTATTAAATACTCGTCGCTAATGAAGTGATAAATAAAAACGCCCGATGTTATACGTCGGGCGTTTTTTATTCAATAATATGTGCCTAAATTGCTAACCTTTGCGGCTATTTAGAAAATCACGGTATGCATAACCACTCTGTTTTATGGTTCTTTCCTGAGTTTGATAATCAACGTAGATGAGACCAAAACGCTTGCTGTACCCCTCAGCCCATTCAAAGTTATCCATCAAGCTCCAAGCAAAATAACCTCGAATATCAACACCATTTTCAATGGCTTTATTAACCGCGTTTAAATGGCTATCTAAATAGCGTACGCGTTGCTCATCGTTGACTTCGCCATCCACGATGTGATCCGCGCAAGCGGCGCCATTCTCGGTAATGTACATAGGCGGTAAGTGATATTGTTTGTGTAAATTCACTAATAGTTCGGTAAAAGCGTGTGGTGCGATTTCCCAGCCGATATCAGTGTACTCAACCGCTTGGCTATTTTTTACATTTTTGAACAGGTTATCCGCGTCGTAAGCGTTATGATTACAGGTGTAGAAGTTCATGCCCAAGAAATCAATCGGTTGAGCAATGATGTCCATGTCACCTGGCAAAACCGTTGGTAGGTACTGCGGTGCGACGGTTTTGAGTAATTTGGGATACTGGCCGGTCATCAGAGGCTCAATAAAGAATTGGTTGTCCAAAGTGTCACGCATCAAGCAAGCGAATTGATCTTCGGCCTTTTCGCTGGCGGCATAGGAGCGATTCATATTGAGCACAATGCCCACTTGTGAGTTTGGGGCGTTTTTACGGATGACGGGTAAAGCCAAACCATGGGCCAGTAAAATATGGTGAGCGGCTTGTCTGCCGTATTCTGGCTTGCTTAAACCAGGGGCGTGTATGCCCAGTTCATAACCTAAAATTGCAGCGCAGAAAGGTTCATTGAATGTCGCCCAACTGTCGACCCATTCAGCGAGTTCTTGGGTCACTAAATCGGCGTATTTTTTGAATTGATAGGCGGTTTCTCTATTTAGCCAGCCACCTTTGTCTTCTAAGTGTTGTGGTAGGTCCCAATGGTAGAGAGTGACAAAGACGGTTAGTCCTTCTTCTTTAAGTTTTTTGAGTAAATGGCGATAAAAGTCGAGTCCAGCTTGATTCGCTTTGCCGTTTTCGTCCATGACGCGAGGCCATGCAATCGAGAGTCGATAAGCATCAACACCGAGTCGTTTGATCAACTGGATATCTTGCTCCCACAATTGGTAGTGATTGCAGGCTATGTCGCCATTATCCATGTCTTTTACTTTGCCAGGCGTAGCGCAAAACGTGTCCCAAATAGAGGGCAGACGATTATCAGATTGGGTCGCGCCTTCGATTTGAAACGCCGCTGTCGCTACGCCAAAAATAAAATCTTGGCTTAGCATTTTCGAGTTTGTAGGTAAGGTGATAGACATGATTTCCTCGGTATTCTTATTGGTTTCTTATGGCAAGGTCAGTAATGTTCTCAAAGGTACTGGAGGATAGGAAAAAGGGTCAACAATGATCGAAGTATTTTAGTAATTTAAGGTATTTTAAGTGCTTTTTAAGTCTGTTTTAGCGGAGAATATAGTGCATAGGTGTAATGCTTCTGCCTTGAGATGTGTAGGCTTGAAAACGTTTTTGGAGTTCTGCTGGTAACATTTCGACGCTGATAGTCGTAAAATGATTTGCATGATAAAAAGGCACCAAATGGGTGAAGGCAAAGCAATAAGTCGGTCTGTCATTTAATGCGGAATGAATGTTGTTGATTAGGTGACTGCCGAGGCCGATGTTTCGATGGCTTGGTTCGGTCACCATGGCGGTGAGCAGTTGATATTCTGCAATCCGTTTGAGCCGAAGGGCACAAAGAATGGCGTTTTTATGGTTGCGTATGACCCAAATTGGATCTGCTTTATTAGGTTTTCCACTTGGGTAATGGGACTGGTAAAATTTTTTCACCAGTGGAAACCAAAGAGAAAGTACTTGTTCAGCATCAGGGTAAGGTCTTTTCATATGGAATAGATGTGACGATCAAATATTGAATGTTAGCATAGTTTGCTGTGTGTAAAAAAACATGGGTTAGATTGAATTACTTAATAATGAGAGGATTGGTATGTGGCAAAAAGTTATGTTGTGGAGCGTGTGTCTTTTGACATTGCCCATTTCTGGGATGTTAAATGCGGCGGAGAAACAAACAGCATTTGTTTTTGCAGCAGGCGAGTCATTTGAGCAATACCTAGTGCGTGCAGAGGAGTATCTTGTAAAAAATAAGCGATGGCTTAATCCTGCCAATAAGTTTAGAGAGCTGGATGCGGTGATGCCTTTTGAATTGTTGCCGGATCCAGAAGCGTGTGCCGGACGAGCTAATATTGGTGTGCTTTTGTCTCATGGCTTATCGGACTCTCCTTTTTCTATGCGCGACCCTGCCATGGCGTTACAAGCGGCTTGTTATCACGTTCGTGTGATTTTATTGCCAGGACATGGTACGAAAGCGGAGGATTTATTGGATATATCCCGTGACGATTGGCGTGCTACCTTCCGAAATGCGGCTAATGGGTTCAGTCAAGAAGTGGATACCTTATATGTAGGCGGCTTTTCTACAGGTGGCGCATTGGCAACAGAGTACGCTTGGCAGCATGCTGATCAAGTTGCAGGGGCCATCTTGTTTTCACCTGTATTTAAAGTAAACAGCGGTATAGATTGGCTTGCACCTTGGTTGGCGTTAGTGACAGACTGGTTAGACAATGATCCTAGTGATGATTTTGCGAAATACGCTTCAATCCCTCTACCAGCGATTGCCGAGGTGTACGAATTAGCAGCGGAAGTGCGTGATTTAGTATTGGATCAGCCTAAGCGTTTACCCGTATTTATTGCCTTGTCTGAAGACGATCAGACGGTTGATTCCTCTGTCACGGAGGAGGTATTTAAGGAAGGGATGATAGGCTCCAAGAGTCAAATGGTGCTGTACAGTAAAGATCAAATGAGTGTGAATACTGACCGAATCAAGGTTTACAATACCAATTGGCCTAAGGATAGAATTCTCGGTCTGTCGCATATGGCTGTACATGGTAATCCTGAGAACACTTATTATGGCGAGTCTGGTATCTATCGTGTTTGTGGTTGGTATGTGTCAGATGAGGACTTATATGAGAGTTGTCGTACTGATCAAGCGAATTGGTTTGGCGAAAAATCAGATGCTTTGCTAGAAAAAAGCCCCCATGCCGCAAGGGTTTCTTGGAATCCTCATTTTAACACATTAATGCAAGAAATCGTGTTCTTCATAAGAGCCAATGCAGACAGCAATGGGTAAAGGGAAGGTATATGATGAATCAAATAGATCTTAAGCTTAACACTATTGAACTTACTCAATTGCAAGTGGATCAATATCATAATAACGGATACTTGGTATTGGAATCGGTTGTACCTGAGTCAATTTGTAATGCATTGAAATCCCGCATGACGCAGCTAATGGCAGCATTTGAGCCAGAAGTGGTGCGCTCTATTTTTACAACGAATGAACAGTCTCGTCATACTGATCGTTATTTTATGGAGTCAGCCGATAAGGTGTCTTTTTTCTTCGAAGAGGAAGCCTTTGATGAAACGGGAGAGCTGAAGCAGCCGCTCGAATTGTCTATCAATAAAGTGGGTCATGGTTTGCATTCCCAAGATACCTTGTTTAGCGAGTTTTCATTGTCTCCAGTATGGTCTGCACTGTTGCAACGGTTAGGCATGAAAGATCCGCGAGCCGCACAATCTATGTACATCTTTAAGCAGCCTGGAATTGGGGGAGAAGTTAATTGTCATCAAGACAGCACGTTTCTTTATACCTCGCCAATGAGTGTGATTGGGCTGTGGTTTGCTATCGAAGAGGCGACACTGGAGAATGGCTGCCTTTGGGGAATACCAGAGGGGCATAAACAAGGGCTATTAAAACGATTTGAGCGTATGCACCCTAGGGCAATTGAGACCCAAATGGTCACTCTGAAAGAGCATAGTTGGGATTCTGATGCCCTAGTGCCACTACCTGTCCCTAAAGGGTCTTTGGTTATCCTCAATGGCGAGTTTCCACATCTTAGCTATGCAAACCGTTCCGATCGCTCTCGTCATGCTTATGCTATACATGCCGTTGATCAAGTTTGTGAATACCCTGAATTGAATTGGCTACAGGCGCAACAGGGTCAGTCGTTTTTGCCCTTTCGGCAGGTTTAGCCCTTAATATATAGACAAATTGGAGAGCGTCGATGCATGCCGTTTTAGCGCTGCTTAGTGATAACGAATTTCACTCTGGTGAAGAGCTTGGAGCCGTATTAGGCGTGACTCGTGCTGCTGTATGGAAAAAACTGAAAAAGCTTGAGTCTATAGGGGTGAACGTTCACTCCGTAAAGGGACGTGGCTATCGGCTGCCATCACCTTTTGAATTATTGTCGGAAGAGGCGCTGCGTAAGAATGGTGTGCCGGATGAGGTCGCGATTAACCTAGCGTTTGAAACGGAATCTACAAATGGTGATGCAAAGCGTTATATTTCACAGGGGGCTTCATTACCTGTGTTGATTTCGGTTGAGCGTCAGACTCAGGGAAAAGGGCGTCGTGGTCGCCAATGGGAATCGGGTGTTGCTAAAAACATTACCTTTTCGTTTGTGTGGCGTTTTGATAATGGTCCAAGCGTTGTGGAGGGGTTAAGCCTTGCGACAGGAGTGGCTGTTGCTCGGGTATTAAAAAAACTAGGCGTGCCAAACCCTGGGCTAAAATGGCCAAACGATGTGCAGGTTGATGGCCAGAAAATCTGCGGTATTTTACTAGAAATGGTTGCGGATCAGGATGTTTGCCATGTCATTATTGGCATCGGTCTTAATGTCGAGATGGATAAGAGTGTTATGACGCACGTTGATCAGCCATGGACAGACCTTGTGTCTCGATTAAAGTCAAGGCCTAGCCGAAACCTGATATTGGCTGAGCTTACTAGGGAGCTTATAGAGGTTTGTAGACTCTTCGAAGATGGCCATGGCATGAAGCACTTCCAACATCATTGGCAGGCGTATGACGTGTTATTTAATCAATCAGTCACAGTAAGCAGTGTGTCTCAGCAACGCCAAGGTATTGCTCGAGGGATTGATCAAAAGGGGGCGCTGTTATTGGAAGAAAATGGTGAGCTGGTGGCGTTGCATGGGGGAGAAATTAGTGTCCGTCGAGTCTAATTTACTGGTGGTTGACGCAGGCAATACGAGTATTAAATTTACTGCTTTATTGGGTGAGCAAGTATTATGGGTTAGTCGTGGTGACACTTATCCTGTTGATACAGACTTTGTGCCAGATGTGATCTATTTTGCCAGTGTTCGTTCCAAAGAGTTGAGTGCTTTGTTGCGCGCAGATATTCAAGCAGAGTTTCCGCAAAGTCAGTGGTTGACATTAAAAAGTCAGGATTACGCGTGTGGTGTGCGCAATGCTTACATTGAGCCTGAACGCTTAGGGATAGACCGTTGGTTAGGTGTTATTGCAGCGCATCATTTGGTGAAAGGCGATGTGGTTATCGTCGATGCAGGAACGGCGATTAAAGTGGATGTAGTAAACCAGGCTGGTGTGCACCTTGGCGGCTACATAGCTCCAGGGCTCGCTATGATGGAGGATGCCTTGCTTTCTAAAACGGCGCGTATTCGTTATGAGGCGCATGAAGTGGTCGCTGGGCAAGGCTTACCTAACTCAACGGCCAGGGCGGTAACGGAAGGGTGTCATGAAATGGCGCTGGGTTTCTTGGAGCGTATTTATCGCCGTTACTCTACTTTCAAATGGGTTGTGACGGGTGGGGATGCGCGAAGATTGCTGGATGTATTGGGTATTGCGTTGGAGTGTCAGCCCAATCTTGTCGCTTTGGGTGCGAAGCTGGTGGGTGATGAGCGTTTGAGAGGCGACAAATGAAGTGGCTATTTTTGTGTGTGGTGTTGCTTAATGCAGGATTTCTCGGCTGGCATGGTTTTGTAAAAGATAAACCAAAGGTGGCTCAAGAATCCATTTACGCCCCTCCTGTAAGTGAAAAGATCCATTTGTTGTCCGAGGTGCCAGCAATTAACGAACAAAACCTCAAGGTGAATACGTCATCGAATGAAAGTTTAGAAGAGGCGCTGAATCGAGTCATAGATCAAACGGTTGCTAAGTCACCTGCATTATTATGTCCACGTCTGGAGACAGAGCGACAAGAGGATAAAAAACAAATCACCCAAGTGCTGACAGATTTTGGTTGGGCTTACAAAGAGCAGGAAGTGACAGGTAAGCGCCCTAAATTTTGGTTGTACATTGCAGCGCCTGACACGCCTGCCACGGCGGCAAAAATTGTCAAAGATCTTGCGTCTAAATCGGTTGATAGTTTTGTTATTAACCGTGCTGAGATGAAAAATCGCATTTCATTAGGTCTGTATTCTTCGCAGGAGAGGGCTGATCAAGCGAAGCAGCGAATACAAAATATTTCCGGTTATACTGTTGATGTCTATGAACATATGCGAAATGTGTCGATTCAGCAGATTGATATAGCTCAGCCTGTTAGTGAGAAAGACTGGGAGCGGTTTGTCTCACGCTTTGATCTGACCAAGATGATGATAAAATTAGAAAAAAATCCTTGCTAGTGCTTGCAATTGGCAAAGCGATTCATATAATGGCTCCCACCTTTTGGGGTGTTGCGTTGTAGCGCTGAGTACGTGGAGGGGTTCCCGAGTGGCCAAAGGGAGCAGATTGTAAATCTGCCACGAGAGTTTCGGTGGTTCGAATCCACCTCCCTCCACCAATTGCGGGTATGGTATAGTGGCTATTACCTCAGCCTTCCAAGCTGAAGAGGCGGGTTCGATTCCCGCTACCCGCTCCAAGCTCATGTAGCTCAGTTGGTAGAGCACACCCTTGGTAAGGGTGAGGTCGGCAGTTCAAATCTGCTCATGAGCTCCAGCATTTTCAATGCAAAAGATAGGTGGGTTAGCCGCCTTTTTTATTGTCTGTTTTTTGGGCAGATACCCTTGCTAAGTTTAGCTTGTTCAGGTATCATCCTCCGCCCATACGAATGTAGGCCAATAGTTCAATTGGTAGAGCACCGGTTTCCAAAACCGGCTGTTGGGGGTTCGAGTCCCTCTTGGCCTGCCATCTTTCGTATCCTATTTCTTAGTTAGGGATCACCTGAAGTATGAGTTCGAGTACTGAAGCTCAAGCGTCTCGCGGAGATGTGTTTAAGTGGGCGATTGTTGTTCTGCTAGTTGCGGTAGGCGTGATTGGTAATAACTATTATTCTGCTGAGTCACTATTGTATCGTTTAATCGCTATTTTGGTGTTGGCCGGTGTCGCTGGTTTTGTTGCGTTACAAACTGTTAAAGGTAAGGCTTTTTTACTCTTGCAAAAGAAGCTAAAACCGAAATTCGCAGAGTTGTATGGCCAACGAGACAAGAAACCGTGCAAACGACCTTGATTGTGTTAGCGGTTGTTGTTTTTATGTCTCTCGTGCTATGGGGGGTGGATTCGCTCCTTGGCTGGATCGTTTCCTCGGTAATTAGTTAGGAGTTGCTCGTGACCAAACGATGGTATGTAGTACAGGCGTACTCAGGGTACGAAAAGCACGTAATGCGTTCGCTTATTGAGCGAGTGCAGGTTATGGGGCAGGAAGAGAATTTTGGTGACATCTTGGTGCCGACCGAAGAAGTGGTTGAAATCCGAGATGGTAAAAAGCGCAAGAGTGAAAGAAAATTCTATCCAGGTTATGTGTTGGTTCAGATGGATATGAATGATGCCTCTTGGCATTTGGTTAAAGGCACCTCTCGTGTATTGGGTTTTATTGGTGGTACGGCTGATAAGCCATCACCCATTACCAGTCGCGAAGCGGATGCCATTCTGCAGCGTGTTAGTGACGGCGTCGATAAGCCTCGTCCTAAAACCTTGTTTGAAGTGGGTGAAGTGGTTCGTGTTAACGAGGGCTCGTTTGCCGACTTTAATGGCGTTGTGGAAGAAGTGGATTACGATAAAAGTCGAATCAAAGTGGCGGTGCTTATTTTTGGGCGCTCAACGCCAGTTGATTTGGAATTTAGTCAGGTTGAAAAGGCCTGATTTTGTTGAACGGGTAGCCTTAGGGCAGTGACCCAATTGGAGTTAAAAAATGGCTAAGAAAGTCCAAGCTTATATCAAGCTGCAAGTTAAAGCGGGTCAAGCGAACCCAAGTCCACCAGTTGGTCCAGCACTTGGTCAACACGGTGTGAATATTATGGAGTTCTGTAAAGCGTTCAATGCGAAAACTCAAGGTCTAGAGCCTGGTCTTCCAACGCCTGTTATTATCACTGTATACAGTGACCGTAGTTTTACGTTCGAAACTAAGTCTACTCCAGCGGCTGTATTGCTTAAGAAAGCAGCAGGCTTGAAGAGTGGTTCTCCACGTCCAAACACCCAAAAAGTTGGTACGGTTACTCGTGCTCAACTAGAAGAGATTGTTGTTGCTAAGCAGGCTGATTTGACTGCTTCTAACATGGATGCAGCAGTTCGTACTATTGCTGGTAGCGCACGCGCTATGGGTCTAGAAGTTGAGGGTGTTAACTAATGGCTAAATTAACGAAACGCGCTCGCTTGATCGCTGAAAAAGTAGAAGCGACTAAGCTTTACTCTGTTGAGGAAGCGGTTGCTCTATTGTCTGAGCTTTCTACTGTTAAGTTCAAAGAATCTATCGACGTATCTGTTAACCTAGGCGTTGACCCACGTAAATCTGATCAGGTTGTTCGTGGTTCTACTGTATTGCCTCACGGTGCAGGTAAAAATGTTCGTGTTGCTGTGTTTGCGCAAGGTGCAAACGCTGAGGCGGCGAAAGCGGCTGGCGCGGATGTTGTTGGTTTTGAAGATTTGGCTGAACAAGTTAAAGCTGGTAACCTTGATTTTGATGTTGTTATTGCTTCTCCAGATGCAATGCGCATCGTTGGTCAACTAGGTCAGGTTCTAGGCCCTCGTGGTCTAATGCCTAACCCGAAAGTTGGCACAGTAACGCCTGACGTTGCGACTGCGGTTAAAAACGCAAAAGCAGGTCAAGCTCGTTACCGTACAGATAAAAATGGTATCATCCACGCTGCTGTTGGCTCTATTGAGTTTGCTGCGGATGCTATCAGAGGTAACCTTGAAGCGCTTTTGACCGACTTGCGTCGTGCGAAACCTGCGTCTTCGAAAGGTGTTTACCTTAAGAAAGTGACTTTGTCCTCTACAATGGGGCCTGGTCTACAAATTGATCTAGGTGCGCTTAACGCTACTAAGTAAGCATATTTAGATCATGAGCTTTGGGGTCTGCCTTCATTAATTTGTTGAGTAGGCCGTCAAAGACCGCAGGAACCTCACGGTTTAATAACAACGTTGAAAAATGTTTGTCCTGCGCAGATGGTGTGGCCCGATTCAGATATACTTGGATCTAACTCACCAGCAAGTACTTCGAGCAATCGGAGAGTTGGTAAAAATAGGGGAATTTATTCCCTGCTAATCCAGGAGAAAACCAGTGGCATTAGGTCTAGAAGACAAAAAAGCCATTGTCGCCGAAGTTAGCGAAGTTGCTAAAACTGCGTTGTCTGCGGTTGTGGCTGATTCTCGCGGTGTTACCGTGAGCAGCATGACTGCACTACGTAAAGAAGCGCGCGAAGCAGGTGTTTATGTACGTGTAGTACGTAACACTTTGGCTCGCCGTGCAGTTGAAGGCACTGACTTCGAATGTCTAGCTGAGAGCTTTGTTGGTCCTACGCTAATTGCTTTTTCTAACGAGCACCCAGGTGCGGCGGCTCGTTTGTTGAAAGCGTTTGCAAAAACGAACAGCAAGTTTGAAGTAAAGGCGTTGGCGTTCAACGGTGAGTTGATCCCAGCTGGCGACATTGATCGTTTGGCAACACTGCCTACATACGACGAAGCTATTGCGAAACTGATGAGTGTTATTCAGGGCGCAACAAGCAAGTTGGTACGTACTCTTGCAGCGGTTCGCGATCAAAAAGAGCAAGAAGCGGCTTAATACGGTTTACCGTATCCCTTCTTGATAAATATTTTGTTTTATTACCTTCGGGTAATTTTAAAGAATGCTAGGAATCTGAGTCATGGCTCTAACTAAAGAAGATATCATCAATGCAGTAGCAGAAATGTCTGTGATGGACGTTGTTGAACTAATTTCTGCAATGGAAGAAAAATTCGGCGTATCTGCAGCGGCTGCTGTAGCGGCAGGTCCTGCTGCTGACGCTGGCGTTGCTGCTGAAGAACAAACTGAATTTGACGTTGTTCTGACTGCTGCTGGCGATAAGAAAGTAAACGTAATCAAAGCTGTTCGTGCAGCGACTGGCCTAGGCTTGAAAGAAGCTAAAGCAATCGTTGACGGCGCTCCAATGACTGTTAAAGAAGCTGCTTCTAAAGAAGATGCTGCTGCTCTTAAAGCGGCTCTTGAAGAAGCTGGTGCATCTGTCGAAATCAAGTAATGATACTTGCATTTCCAGATTTCGACCAATAGTCGAAATGGCTGGTGACATTTTTGTCACCGGCCTTTTTGGGTTTCTGAAACTCAAATAAACCTTAAAAGAATTTTCAAATGGGAGATAATGCTCCCATATATGGTAAGGCCTGATTTGGGCCTTTTGCGTCAATGTGCACAAGCTGGGGAATGCTGATGGCTTACTCATACACTGAGAAAAAACGTATCCGTAAGGATTTCGGTAAACTGCCGCCCGTTTTGGATGTGCCATACTTGCTGGCAATTCAGCTTGAATCCTACCGTAATTTTCTGCAGGAAGGTAAAAGTCTTGCGGAGCGTGGGGAATTAGGTCTGCATGGGGCCTTTAAATCTGTCTTTCCAATGGTCAGCTTTTCCGGCAATGCGGCGCTTGAATACGTCGATTACCGTTTAGGCAAGCCAGTCTTTGATGTTAAAGAGTGTCAGTTGCGTGGTGTTACTTACGCGGCACCTTTACGTGTTCGTGTTCGACTCATCATTTATGATAAAGAGTCGTCCAACAAGGCAATCAAAGACATTCGCGAGCAAGAAGTCTACATGGGCGAAATTCCGCTGATGACAGACAATGGTACCTTTGTAATTAACGGGACTGAGCGCGTTATTGTATCTCAATTACACCGCTCTCCTGGTGTGTTCTTTGACCACGATCGTGGTAAGACACACTCTTCAGGCAAGTTACTACATTCTGCTCGTATTATTCCTTACCGCGGTTCATGGTTGGATTTCGAGTTTGATCCAAAAGATTGCGTATTTGTTCGTATTGACCGTCGTCGTAAGTTGCCAGCAACTATTTTGTTGCGCGCTTTGGGTTACGGAACTGAGCAAATTCTAGATACTTTCTTTGAGTCTACTCGTTTTTATTTGAAGCGTGATGGTTTTGAAATGGATCTAGTGGCGAACCGTCTACGTGGCGAGACGGCGCTATTTAATATTGCTGATGCGAATGGCGAACTGATTGTAGAAGAAGGTCGTCGTATTACGGCTAAGCATATTCGTGTAATGGAAAAATCAGGTCTTGAGCGTCTTTCTGTACCGCTTGAGTATATGCTTGGTAAAGTCACGGCGAAAAACTTGGTCCACCCTGCGACGGGTGAGTTGATTGCGGAAGCAAACACTGAGTTGTCGGTTGATTTGCTAGAAGCGTTGGTTTCTTCCGGTATTACCGAAGTGGATACGCTTTATACGAACGATTTGGATAATGGTCCATTTATTTCTGATACGCTTCGTATTGATCCAACCAGTAATCAGTTAGAAGCTTTGGTTGAAATTTACCGCATGATGCGCCCTGGTGAGCCACCGACCAAAGAGTCGGCTGAAGGCTTGTTCCAAGGTCTGTTCTTCTCAGAAGATCGTTATGATTTGTCGAACGTTGGTCGAATGAAGTTCAACCGCCGTTTGGGTCGTGAAGAAGATACGGGTCCAGGTGTTCTTGATAATAATGACATCGTAGATGTATTGAAAACCTTGCTAGATATCCGTAACGGTAACGGCATGGTCGATGACATCGATCACTTGGGTAACCGTCGAGTTCGTTCTGTTGGTGAAATGGCCGAGAACCAATTCCGTGTTGGTCTTGTGCGTGTTGAGCGTGCCGTAAAAGAACGTCTATCTATGGCAGAGGCAGATGGCCTTATGCCGCAAGATCTTTTGAATGCGAAGCCTGTGGCTGCTGCAATCAAAGAGTTTTTTGGTTCCAGCCAATTGTCTCAGTTCATGGACCAAAACAACCCGCTTTCTGAGGTTACTCACAAGCGTCGTGTTTCTGCGTTAGGCCCTGGCGGTCTTACACGTGAGCGCGCAGGCTTTGAGGTTCGTGACGTGCATGCGACTCACTACGGTCGTGTTTGTCCTATCGAAACGCCAGAAGGTCCAAACATTGGTTTGATCAACTCGCTATCAACTTATGCGCGTACTAACAGCTACGGCTTTTTAGAAACGCCATACCGTAAGGTTATTGATGGCAAGATGACTGACGAAACGGTTTATATCTCTGCGATTGATGAAGCGAAATATGTTATTGCCCAAGCGTCTGCTAACGTGGATGCGGAAGGTCGTTTGGTTGATGAGTTGGTTCAGGTTCGTCACATGCACGAAACTACTCTGATTCCAAAAGAGAAAGTAAACCTAATGGACGTGTCTCCTCGTCAGGTTGTTTCTGTGGCGGCGTCTTTGATTCCGTTCCTAGAGCACGATGATGCTAACCGTGCATTGATGGGTTCGAACATGCAACGTCAGGCTGTACCGACGCTTAAGGCTGATAAGCCTGTTGTAGGTACGGGTATGGAGCGAAATGTAGCAAAAGACTCTGGTGTTTGTATCGTTGCGAATCGTGGCGGTGTGATTGAGTCAGTTGATGCAAGTCGTATCGTTGTGCGTGTGAACTCAGAAGAAACGATTGCTGGTGAGGCGGGTGTAGATATCTACAACCTAACCAAATACGTGCGTTCTAACCAGAACACGTGTATTAACCAGCGTACTTTGGTGATGAAAGGTGAGAAGGTGGCTTCTGGCGACATTATGGCCGATGGTCCTTCTGTTGATATGGGTGATTTGGCGCTTGGTCAAAACATGCGTATCGCTTTCATGCCTTGGAATGGTTATAACTTCGAAGACTCGATTCTGGTTTCTGAGCGTGTGGTTGAAGAAGATCGATTCACGTCTATTCACATTCAAGAGTTAACGTGTGTTGCACGTGACACTAAGCTTGGGCCTGAAGAGATTACAGCCGATATCCCTAACGTGGGTGAAGGCGCGCTTTCTAAGTTGGATCAGTCTGGTATCGTTTACATCGGTGCTGAAGTGGAGCCAGGCGACATTCTAGTTGGTAAAGTAACACCTAAGGGTGAAACTCAACTGACGCCTGAAGAGAAGCTTTTGCGTGCTATCTTTGGTGAGAAAGCGTCTGATGTAAAAGATACGTCGCAGCGCGTTAAGACGGGGACTCGCGGTACCGTTATCGACGTTCAGGTCTTTACTCGTGATGGCATCGAGAAAGATGAGCGAGCTAAGTCTATCGAGAAATCGCAACTTGATCAGGTCCGTAAAGACTTGAATGAAGAGTTTCGTATTGTCGAAAAGGCAACGTTTGAGCGTTTAGCTGAAGCCCTAATTGGCCAACAAGCTGAGGGTGGTCCTGGTCTAGCTCGTAATGCGATCATTACAGAAGAGTTCTTGGCGAATTTAGATCACCCTGAGTGGTTCAAAATTCGTGTTGCGAACGAAGAAGCGAGTGAGCAACTTGAAAAAGCACAAGCCGCTTTGATTGAACGCCGTAAAGAGCTTGATGCTAAATTTGAAGATAAGAAACGCAAGTTACAAACAGGTGATGATCTAGCGCCTGGCGTTCTTAAAATCGTTAAAGTTTATGTTGCCATTAAACGTCGCATCCAGCCAGGTGATAAAATGGCCGGTCGTCATGGTAACAAGGGTGTAATTTCTAAAATTATGCCAGTTGAAGACATGCCGTACGATGAAAACGGTGATCCAGTTGATATCGTATTGAACCCACTAGGTGTTCCTTCACGTATGAACGTTGGTCAGGTCTTGGAGACTCACTTAGGTGCAGCATCTAAAGGCTTGGGTCGTAAGATCAACGAAATGCTTGTTGCAGAGCGTGAGAAAGCTGAAGCAGTTGCAGAATTGCGTAGCTTCCTTGATGAAATCTACAACGGCTATGAAGGCGATTTGCGCTGTGCTCGTACAGAAGATTTAGACAGCTTTACAGATGAAGAAATTTTAACCTTGGCATCCAACTTAACCGGTGGTGTTCCAATGGCGTCTGGTGCCTTTGATGGTGCAAAAGAGTCTGAAATCAAACGTATGTTGCGCTTAGCTGGAATCAACGAAAGTGGCCAAGTTAAATTGTTTAACGGTCGCACTGGTGATGCTTTTGAACGTCCTGTAACCGTTGGTTACATGTATATGCTGAAGTTGAACCACTTGGTTGATGACAAAATGCACGCACGTTCTACTGGTTCTTACAGCTTGGTTACTCAGCAACCGCTGGGTGGTAAAGCTCAGTTCGGTGGTCAGCGTTTCGGGGAGATGGAGGTATGGGCACTAGAAGCATACGGTGCTGCTTACACGCTTCAAGAGATGTTGACTGTTAAGTCCGATGACGTGAATGGCCGTACTAAGATGTACAAAAACATCGTAGACGGTGACCACCGTATGGAACCTGGCATGCCTGAGTCCTTCAACGTGTTGGTGAAAGAGATTCGTTCTCTTGGTATCGATATCGAGCTGGAAAACGAATAAGCACGAATCACATTTGACCTGCTGGGGAGCAAGACTCCTGGCCTTACGAGTGGGGCGAATATCCATGAAAGACTTATTAGGTCTTCTAAAATCACAGGGACAATCTGACGAGTTTGATGCGATCCGCATTGGCTTGGCATCACCAGATATGATTCGTTCATGGTCTTACGGTGAAGTTAAAAAGCCAGAGACCATCAACTACCGTACGTTCAAACCAGAACGTGACGGTTTGTTCTGTGCAAAAATCTTTGGTCCTATTAAGGACTATGAGTGCTTGTGTGGCAAATACAAGCGCTTGAAACACCGTGGTGTTATCTGTGAGAAGTGTGGCGTTGAAGTGGCTCTGTCTAAAGTGCGTCGTGAACGCATGGGTCACATTGAGCTTGCATCGCCTGTTGCACACATTTGGTTTTTGAAATCTCTTCCGTCTCGTATCGGTCTTATCTTAGATATGACGTTGCGTGACATTGAGCGTGTTTTGTATTTTGAATCTTTCATCGTGATCGATCCAGGTATGACGACGCTTGATAAAGGCCAATTGCTAAACGATGAACAGTATTTTGAAGCGCTAGAAGAGTTCGGTGACGAATTCGATGCCCGTATGGGTGCGGAAGCGGTTCAGATGTTGCTTCGCGATCTAGACATGCCTGTAGAAATCAACAGCATGCGTGAAGAGCTAAACAGCACGAATTCAGAAACTCGCATTAAGAAGCTTTCTAAGCGTCTTAAGCTGGTTGAAGCATTCTATCATTCTGGTAACAACCCAGAGTGGATGGTGCTTGACGTATTGCCTGTTCTTCCGCCAGATCTTCGTCCATTGGTGCCACTTGAAGGTGGTCGTTTTGCGACGTCTGATTTGAACGATCTTTACCGTCGTGTGATTAACCGTAACAACCGTCTAAAGCGCCTGTTAGAGCTTTCTGCTCCAGATATCATCGTACGCAACGAAAAGCGTATGTTGCAAGAATCTGTTGATGCATTGCTTGATAACGGTCGTCGTGGTCGCGCCATTACAGGTTCGAACAAACGTCCTCTAAAATCTTTGGCTGATATGATCAAAGGTAAACAAGGTCGTTTCCGTCAGAACTTGCTAGGTAAGCGTGTTGACTATTCTGGTCGTTCTGTAATCACAGTAGGTCCATCACTGCGTCTACATCAGTGTGGTCTACCTAAGAAAATGGCACTTGAGCTATTCAAGCCATTCATTTTCTCTAAGCTTGAACTTCGTGGCATGGCGACGACGATCAAAGCAGCGAAGAAAATGGTTGAGCGTGAAACGCCTGAAGTGTGGGATATCCTTGATGAGGTTATCCGTGAACATCCAGTGATGTTGAACCGTGCGCCAACACTTCACCGTTTGGGTATCCAAGCGTTTGAACCAATGTTGATCGAAGGTAAAGCGATTCAGTTGCACCCACTAGTGTGTGCGGCATACAACGCTGACTTCGATGGTGACCAAATGGCGGTTCACGTTCCGTTGACGATTGAAGCACAGCTTGAAGCTCGTGCCTTGATGATGTCTACGAACAACATTCTATCGCCTGCAAACGGCGAGCCGATCATCGTACCTTCTCAGGACGTTGTATTGGGGCTGTACTACATGACGCGTGAGAAAATTAATGCCAAAGGCGAAGGCATGGCATTTTCTGACATTAAAGAAGTACACCGTGCGTATGGTGCGAAACAAGTTGAATTGCATGCCAAAGTAAAAGTACGTATCAGCCAAGTTGATACTACTCTAGATGGCGAAAAAGTGCCGTCTACTTTCATTGCGGATACAACAGTTGGTCGCGCTTTGTTGTTTGATATTGTTCCTGATGGTCTACCGTTCTCTGTGGTTAACCAAACCATGAAGAAGAAGGCAATCTCTAACTTGATCAACGAGTGTTACCGTAAAGTCGGCTTGAAAGAGAGCTGTATTTTTGCTGACCAATTGATGTACACGGGTTTTGCTTACGCAACAGCGTCAGGCTCTTCTGTAGGTGTTGATGACTTTGTTATCCCACCAGAAAAAGCAGCGATCATTGCCAAAGCCGAAGCCGAAGTTAAAGAAATTGAATACCAATACGCTGACGGTCTTGTAACGCAAGGCGAGAAGTACAACAAGGTAATCGACTTGTGGTCTCGTACTAACGAAACCGTAACTGAAGCCATGATGAAGAACTTGGCGAAAGAGATGACTGTCAACAAAGCAGGTGAAACGGTTGAGCAACAATCTTTCAACTCTGTTTATATGATGGCCGACTCTGGTGCTCGTGGTAGTGTGGCTCAGATGCGTCAGTTGGGTGGTATGCGTGGTCTAATGGCGAAACCAGATGGTTCTATCATCGAGACACCAATCACTGCAAACTTCCGTGAAGGTCTGTCTGTACTTCAGTACTTTACTTCTACACACGGTGCTCGTAAGGGTCTTGCTGATACGGCGTTGAAAACAGCGAACTCCGGTTACTTGACGCGTCGTCTAGTAGACGTAGCGCAGGATTTGGTTATCACTGAAATTGATTGTGGCTCGACAAATGGTATTTCCGTTGCGGCTATGATTGAAGGTGGTGATGTCGTTGTGCCACTGGGTCATCGCGTATTGGGTCGTGTAGTGGCTCAAGATGTTATGGACGCAAAAGGTGGGCTAGTACTTGAGGCTGGTAAGCTAATCGATGAGCACGATGTGCGTACTATCGAAGCGGCCGGTGTGGATGAAATGATCATTCGTTCTGTTATCACTTGTAATACACGTCATGGTGTATGTGCTAAGTGTTACGGTCGTGATCTTGCTCGTGGTCATCAGGTTAATATTGGTGAGGCGATTGGTGTTGTTGCAGCACAGTCCATCGGTGAGCCTGGTACACAGTTAACAATGCGTACCTTCCACATCGGTGGTGCGGCATCTCGAGCATCTGCTGTAGATAGTGTTCAAGTGAAGAGTGCAGGTACGGTTCGTTTTAATAAAATGAAGAGTATCGAGCGTCACACTGGGCACCTAGTGGTTGCCTCTCGTTCTTCTGAATTAGCAATTGCTGACGAAGCAGGTCGTGAGAAAGAGCGTTATAAACTTCCTTACGGTGCGGTATTGAGTGTACGTGAAGGTGACCAAGTAACGGCGGGTCAAATCGTCGCTAACTGGGATCCACATACACACCCAATCGTATCTGAAATGGAGGGTCGTCTTGAATTCAGTGGTATGGAAGAGAACGTGACTATTCGTCGTCAATCTGACGAAATGACGGGCTTGACTACGATTGAAGTTATGGAGATGCGTGACCGTCCTGCTGCTGGTAAAGACATACGTCCGATGATTGCCGTTGTTGATGCAGAGGGTAACCCTGTATTGATTCCTGGTACTGAATCACCAGTACAGTACATGCTTCCTGAAAAAGCATTGTTAAGCCTAGATCATGGTGCGACAGTGAAATCCGGTGAGGTTCTTGCGCGTATTCCTCAAGAATCTATTGGTAACAAGGATATTACCGGTGGTTTGCCACGTGTGGCCGACCTGTTCGAGGCGCGTCGTCCGAAAGATCCTGCTGTTATGGCAGAGACAAGCGGTGTGGTTAGCTTCGGTAAAGAGACAAAAGGTAAGATTCGTTTGGTGATCACGCCACAAAATGGTGATGAGCCAGTTGAGACATTGATTCCTAAATGGCGTCAAATCAACATCTTTGATGGTGAAGAAGTGGCAAAAGGTGAAATTATCGCCGATGGTCCATTGAGCTCCTCATGACATTCTGCGTCTTCAAGGTGTAGAGGCTTTGGCTGATTACATCACAAATGAAGTGCAGGAGGTTTACCGCTTACAAGGCGTTGTGATTAACGATAAGCATATTGAAGTTATTGTTAACCAAATGTTGCGTAAAGTGGAAATCACAGATTCTGGTGATACGGATCTTATCCAAGGTGATCAGGTTGAGTTTACTCACCTGCTAGATGCAAACGAAAAAGCTCTCGCTGAAGGTAAGTTTCCAGCGAAGTATGAACGCGTGCTTCTAGGTATCACGAAAGCTTCTTTGGCTACTGAGTCCTTTATATCAGCAGCATCTTTCCAAGAGACAACTCGAGTTCTTACGGAAGGTGCGGTAACTGGTAAGAAAGATCACTTGCGTGGCTTGAAAGAAAACGTTGTTGTAGGTCGTTTGATACCAGCAGGTACGGGCTTGGCTTACCACAATGAGCGCAAGAGAAAGAAAGAGCTTGCGCAAGCAGCAAAAGAAGGAAGTTCAACAGTGAGTGCATCCGATGTGGAAGAAGCATTGAGTGCGGCACTGAAAGACTAGTTATTTGCTGTTAAATCGTAAGGGAGGTGATTTTTTAGTCGCCTCCCTATTGACTGTTTTATAGGCGCAAATTAAACTTGCGCCTCCTTAATTTTGGCGATTTCCGTCATAAGAATTGGATTTGTGGAGCTTGTCTAATGGCAACCGTTAACCAGTTGGTTCGTAAACCACGTAAACGTAAAGTGGCAAAGAGTGACGTTCCTGCGTTACAAGCTTGTCCGCAACGCCGCGGTGTCTGCACTCGCGTATATACTACTACTCCTAAGAAGCCTAACTCGGCTTTGCGTAAAGTATGTCGTGTTCGCTTGACCAACGGCTTCGAAGTTACTTCCTACATCGGTGGTGAAGGTCACAACCTGCAAGAACACAGCGTCGTGCTGATTCGTGGCGGTCGTGTAAAAGACCTTCCTGGTGTTCGTTACCACACAGTACGTGGTAGCTTGGATACTTCAGGCGTACAAAAACGTAAGCAAGGCCGTTCTAAATACGGTACTAAACGTCCTAAGTAAGCAGAAGCTACTTAATTCATCGTTTAGACATAATTTTTTAATACAGTAAGGCCGAGCAATAATTAAATTGTCTCGGGCGAACCTGAAGAGGATGTAGATATGCCTAGAAGACGCGTCGTCGCTAAGCGTGAAATCCTTCCGGATCCTAAACACGGAAGCCAACTTCTCGCTAAATTTATTAACCATGTAATGGTTAGTGGTAAAAAATCTGTAGCAGAAAGCATTGTGTATAATGCATTGAATACTGTTGCAGCACGCGCTAAAACAGAAGAGCCAATGGCTATCTTCGAAAAAGCACTAGAATCTATCCAGCCAATGGTTGAGGTTAAATCTCGCCGTGTTGGTGGTGCGACTTACCAAGTACCTGTTGAAGTACGTCCTGCTCGCCGCGCTGCATTGTCTATGCGTTGGTTGGTTGATGCTTCACGTAAGCGTGGTGAAAAATCCATGGCTTTGCGTCTTGCAGGCGAAATTTTAGATGCTGCCGAAAACAAAGGTTCTGCTGTTAAGAAACGTGAAGACGTTCATCGCATGGCAGAAGCTAACAAAGCATTCTCTCACTACCGTTTCTAATCATCCAGAGAAGGATACACAGTGGCACGTAAAACCCCTATCAACCGCTACCGTAATATCGGTATTTGTGCGCATGTTGATGCAGGTAAGACGACGACAACTGAACGCGTTCTTTTTTACACTGGTCTGTCTCATAAAATTGGTGAAGTGCACGATGGTGCTGCCACCATGGATTGGATGGAGCAGGAGCAAGAGCGTGGTATCACGATAACTTCAGCGGCAACAACTTGCTTCTGGAGTGGAATGAACAAGCAGTTTGAAGAGCACCGTATTAATATTATTGATACGCCTGGGCACGTAGACTTTACTATTGAAGTAGAGCGTTCTTTGCGTGTGCTAGATGGTGCTGTTGTTGTGCTTTGTGGTTCTTCGGGTGTGCAGCCTCAAACTGAGACAGTTTGGCGTCAGGCGAATAAATATGAAGTGCCTCGTATGGTCTTTGTTAACAAGATGGATCGTACGGGGGCTAATTTCTTTTCGGTTGTGCGTCAATTAAAAACTCGTCTTGGTGCAAACGCTGTTCCTATACAGATTAATATTGGCGCTGAAGAAGACTTTAAAGGTGTTATTGATTTAGTCTTGATGAAGACAATAATGTGGAACGAAGAAGATCAGGGTATGACTTTCTCTTTGGAGGAAATTCCTGAAGATCTGCTTGATGAAGCATTAGAGTGGCGCGAACAGATGGTAGAGGCGGCAGCAGAAGCAAATGACGAATTGATGGATAAGTACCTTGAAGAAGGTGAGTTATCTGTTGAGGAGATTAAAAGCGGCCTGCGAGTACTCGTACACTGTCTAATGAGATAGTGTTGGTAACCTGTGGCTCAGCCTTTAAAAATAAAGGCGTGCAAGCTGTTTTGGATGCGGTTGTTGAATATTTGCCTTCTCCGCTTGAAGTTAAAGCGATTGAAGGGACGCTTGAAGATGGTGAAACTGTTGTGACTCGTATTGCGAATGATGAGGATCCGTTCTCGTCGTTGGCGTTTAAGATAGCGACAGACCCATTTGTAGGTACGCTGACATTTATTCGTGTCTATTCCGGTGTATTGCGTTCTGGCGATGCGGTTTATAATTCTGTTAAGCAGAAGCGTGAGCGTATTGGTCGAATGGTTCAAATGCATGCGAATAACCGTGAAGAGATTAAAGAAGTATTGGCGGGCGATATTGCCGCTGTTGTGGGTATGAAATACGTGACGACAGGCGATACGCTTTGCGATATGAATGATGTCGTTGTGCTTGAGCGCATGGAGTTTCCTGAGCCTGTTATATCTGTTGCGGTTGAGCCTAAATCTCAGGCGGATCAAGATAAAATGGGTGTTGCGCTGAGTAAATTGGCGCAAGAAGACCCGTCTTTTAGAGTGGAAACACATGAGGAGACTGGGCAAACAATTATTTCCGGTATGGGTGAGCTGCATCTTGATATTCTCGTTGACCGTATGCGTCGCGAGTTTAAGGTGGAGGCGAACATTGGTAAGCCTCAGGTTTCCTATCGGGAGAAAATTCGCAAAGAAGTGGTGGTTAATCACAAGTTTGTGCGTCAATCCGGTGGTCGTGGTCAATACGGTCATGTCGTGATGAAGTTGATTCCAACCGATAAGGATGGACTTGAGTTTGTTAACGAGATTGTTGGTGGTGCTATTCCTAAAGAATACATCCCTGCAGTAGAAAAGGGTGTTTCAGAGCAAATGAAGAATGGCGTGATCGCTGGTTACCCTTTATTGGGTATCAAGGTTGTGCTGATCGATGGTTCGTTCCATGATGTTGACTCTAATGAAATGGCCTTTAAAATTGCAGCTTCTCAGGGCTTAAGAAAAGGAGCGGCTGACGCTGATCCTTGTGTTCTTGAACCTGTAATGAAAGTGGAAGTTGTAACCCCTGAAGAATACATGGGCGATGTAATGGGTGACCTGAATCGTCGTCGTGGTCTTGTTCAGGGGATGGACGATTCCCCGTCAGGGAAGATTATTCGTGCTGAAGTTCCTCTTGGGGAAATGTTCGGATATGCAACTGACGTGCGTAGCTTGTCGCAAGGGCGTGCAAGTTATGCAATGGAGTTTGAGAAATACGCTGAAGCACCGGCTAGTGTGGCAGACGCGATCATCAAAAATGAAGATTAATCATCATACTTACTAATTCTTAAGGTGTATGTATCATGGCAAAGAGTAAATTCGAACGTAATAAACCACACGTTAACGTTGGCACTATCGGTCACGTTGACCATGGTAAAACAACGCTAACAGCAGCATTGACTCGTGTATGTGCAGAAGTGTATGGCGGTACAGCCGTTGCTTTTGACGGTATCGATAATGCTCCTGAAGAACGTGAGCGTGGTATCACTATCTCTACTTCTCACGTAGAGTACGATTCTCCAGTTCGCCACTATGCGCACGTAGATTGTCCTGGACACGCCGATTATGTTAAAAACATGATCACTGGTGCTGCTCAAATGGACGGTGCGATTCTAGTTTGTGGTGCGACTGACGGCCCAATGCCTCAGACTCGTGAGCACATCCTTCTTTCTCGCCAAGTAGGTGTTCCTTACATCGTTGTTTTCTTGAACAAGTCTGACTTGTTGGCTGAAGATTGTGGTGGTGCGGATTCTGAAGAATACGCAGAGATGCTAGAATTGGTTGAGATGGAATTGCGTGACCTTCTATCTGAATACGACTTCCCAGGTGATGACACTCCAATCATCCCAGGTTCTGCGCTAATGGCGTTGAAAGGCGAAGACGACAACGAAATGGGTACAACGGCTGTTCGTAAACTAGTTGAAACGCTAGACTCTTACATCCCTGAGCCACAACGTGCTATCGACGGTGCATTCTTGATGCCTATCGAGGACGTGTTCTCTATTCAAGGTCGTGGTACGGTTGTTACTGGTCGTGTTGAGCGCGGTATTATCAAGATCCAAGAAGAAGTTGAAATTGTTGGTATCGTTAATACTACCAAGACTACTTGTACTGGTGTTGAGATGTTCCGTAAGCTTCTTGACGAAGGTCGTGCTGGTGAGAACTGTGGTATTCTTCTACGTGGTACTAAGCGTGAAGACGTTCAGCGTGGTCAAGTATTGGCTAAGCCTGGTTCAATCACTCCTCACACTCAGTTCGAAGCTGAAGTATATGTGTTGGGTAAAGATGAAGGTGGTCGTCACACTCCATTCTTCAAAGGTTACCGTCCACAGTTCTACTTCCGTACAACTGACGTAACTGGTGCATGTTCTCTTCCTGAAGGCGTAGAAATGGTTATGCCTGGTGATAACATTCAAATGACTGTTGAGCTAATTCACCCAATCGCGATGGACGAAGGTCTACGTTTCGCGATTCGTGAAGGTGGTCGTACAGTTGGTGCTGGTGTTGTAGCTAAAATCCTTAAGTAATTAGATAGTAATATCTGCTTACTTTGATTTGGAAAAGGCCACTCGCATATCGGGTGGCCTTTTTATTTTATGGTTTATTTTGTTTGTTCAGAAATTGGTTACTTGACAACCAGTTTTTGAATGGCTAATATTCGCCGTCCTTAAAAAAGGATTGTGGCTTAATAAATGTACAGTTAAGTCATTAAAACATTGTATTTGGAGTTGGAAATGCAAAGCCAAAAAATCCGTATTCGTCTGAAAGCGTTTGATCATCGTCTGATCGATGCTTCAACACAAGAAATTGTGGACACAGCGAAACGTACAGGTGCGCAAGTGCGTGGACCGATTCCACTTCCTACTCGCAAAGAGCGTTATACAGTATTGATTTCTCCACACGTAAACAAAGATGCGCGTGATCAGTATGAAATCCGTACACACAAACGTGTTCTAGACATTGTTGAGCCAACTGAAAAAACAGTTGATGCTCTAATGAAGTTAGATCTTGCGGCAGGCGTGGAAGTACAAATTTCTTTGGGTTAATAGCTCAAAGTTTGGGGTGCGACAACCGGCTGGTTATCAGTCGGCTATATGCACAATAGTGGAATGATCTGGAATGATCAGCCGTAGCGGGTGATAGCCCCATACACAACTGGCAAATGAGGTAAAAAATGGCTATTCAATTAGTCGGACGCAAAGCCGGAATGACACGTATCTTCACTGAAGAAGGTGTATCCGTGCCAGTAACCGTCATCGAGGTTGAACCGAACCGCGTTACTCAGGTGAAAACAGCAGAAACTGACGGCTACCAAGCTGTTCAAGTCACTGTTGGTACTCGCCGTTCGAGCCGCGTTAACAAAGCTGCTGCAGGTCATTATGCAAAAGCAAATGTTGAAGCAGGTCGTGGTTTGTGGGAGTTCCGCCTGTCAGGTGATGAAAAAGAAATCAATGTTGGTGATGAGCTAACTGTAGCTGATTTCGAATCTATCCAAATGGTTGATGTAACTGGTCAATCAAAGGGTAAAGGGTTTCAAGGTGCCATTAAGCGTCATAATTTCCGTACGCAAGATGCTACACATGGTAACTCATTGTCTCACCGTGCACCTGGTTCTATCGGCCAATGTCAAACACCTGGTCGTGTTTGGAAAGGCAAGAAGATGGCTGGCCATATGGGTGCTGCACAAGTCACTACGCAATCACTAGAAGTGGTTCGTGTAGACACAGAACGTAACCTTATCCTAGTGAAAGGTGCCGTGCCTGGTGCTGTAAATGGTGATGTTATTCTTCAATCAGCTGTTAAAGCTCGCTAAGAGGGGTAGACAATGAACTTGAATCTAACAGGCGCGGAAGGAACGGTAGAAGTTTCTGATGTAGCCTTTGCTCGTGAATACAACGAAGCGTTGGTTCACCAAGTAGTTACATCTTACTTGGCTGGCGCTCGTCAAGGCTCACGTGCACAGAAAACACGCTCTGAAGTAGCAGGTGGTGGACGCAAACCTTGGAAACAAAAAGGTTCTGGTCGTGCGCGCGCAGGTACTATCCGTAGCCCTCTATGGCGCTCTGGTGGTGTTACTTTCGCTGCTAAACCACAAGATCACTCTCAGAAAGTGAACAAGAAGATGTACCGTGCAGCAATGCGCACCATCTGGTCTGAACTTGTACGTCAAGACCGTCTTGTTGTTGTTGAAGAACTTAAATTGGAAGCTCCAAAAACTAAGCTCTTCATAGCAAAAATGGCAGAATTGAATATTGAGAACGCTTTGATTGTTTCTGATCAATTGGATGACAATTTATTCCTAGCGGCTCGCAACATTCCTAACGTAGATGTACGTGATGCAGCGTCTATCGACCCTGTTAGCTTGATTGCTTACGACAAAGTGTTGGTGACAGTTGGTGCTCTGAAACAAGTTGAGGAGGCACTAGCATGATCGGCGAACGTATTTATAAAGTTCTGTTGGGTCCGCACATTTCCGAAAAAGCAACGATCGTGGCCGAAGGCAATGGTCAGTATGTTTTTCGTGTAACTGGTGATGCAACGAAACCTGAAATCAAACAAGCTATCGAAGCGCTTTTTGAAGTCAAAGTTGAGTCTGTTCGCACGTTGAACCATAAAGGTAAAACAAAGCGTACAGTTCGTGGTCTAGGTAAGCGTAAAGACGTGAAAAAAGCGTATGTACGTTTGGCTGAAGGTCAAGACATTGATTTCATGGTCGCTGAATAAGGGGAGATAGGTCAATGGCTGTTGTTAAAAGTAAGCCAACGTCTGCAGGCCGTCGTCACGTTGTTAAAGTTACCAACAACGATTTGCACAAAGGCGCGCCATATGCACCTTTGCTAGACACAAAAAGCAAATCTGGTGGACGTAACAATAACGGACGCATCACTACGCGTCACGTAGGTGGTGGTCATAAGCAGCATTACCGTATGGTTGATTTTCGTCGTAACAAAGATGGAATTTCTGCGGTAGTTGAGCGTTTGGAATATGATCCAAACCGTTCTGCAAATATTGCATTAATTAGATATGCTGATGGTGAGCGTCGTTACATTATCGCTTCCAAAGGTATGGTTGCTGGCAATGTTGTTTTTAGTGGTGCAGATGCGCCTATCAAATCAGGTAATACTTTGCCTCTGCAAAATATTCCAGTTGGTAGTACCGTACACTGTGTCGAGCTTAAGCCAGGTAAGGGTGCACAAGTTGCGCGTTCCGCTGGTGCTTCTGCTCAGCTAGTTGCTCGTGAAGGTCGTTACGTTACTCTTCGCCTACGTTCAGGTGAAATGCGTAAAGTATTGACAGAATGTCGCGCTACTTTAGGTGAAGTATCAAACTCTGAGCATAGCTTACGAGTTCTTGGTAAAGCTGGTGCTACGCGTTGGCGTGGTGTTCGTCCTACCGTTCGCGGTGCGGCGATGAACCCAGTGGATCACCCACATGGTGGTGGTGAAGGTCGTAGCAAAGGTGGTCGTCACCCAGTTACGCCATGGGGTGTGCCTACTAAAGGGTACAAAACGCGCAGCAACAAGCGTACTGATAAACTTATTGTACGTCGCCGTACTAAGTAATAAGAGGAAACGACTGTGCCACGTTCACTAAAAAAAGGTCCTTTTATCGACCTTCATTTGTTGAAAAAGGTAGAGGCTGCGGTAGAGAAAAATGATCGTCGTCCAATTAAAACTTGGTCACGCCGTTCTACTATCTTCCCTGATTTTGTAGGGTTGACTATCGCTGTCCATAATGGTCGCCAGCATGTTCCAGTTCTAGTAACTGAAGATATGGTCGGTCATAAATTGGGTGAGTTCGCTCCGACCCGTACATATCGTGGTCATGCTGCGGACAAGAAAGCCAAACGGTAATAAGGGGTATTAACATGAGTGAAGTAAGCGCTTCATTGAAGGGTGCTCGCCTCTCAGCGCAGAAGGCCCGTTTGGTTGTAGATCAAATCCGCGGCAAATCTGTTAGCGAAGCACTGAACATTTTAACGTTCAGTCCTAAAAAGGCGGCAGTAATTGTCAAGAAAGTACTAGAGTCTGCTATAGCTAACGCTGAGCATAACGAAGGTGCTGATGTAGATGACTTGCGTGTGTCTACGGCTTACGTTGATGAGGCTATGACTCTGAAACGTATTATGCCACGTGCCAAAGGCCGTGCTGACCGTATTCTAAAACGCGGTTGCCATATTACAGTTAAAGTCGCTGACTAATTAGGAGAAACCCAATGGGTCAGAAGGTTCATCCAACTGGTATACGCCTAGGGATAGTTAAAGATCATACTTCTACTTGGTATGCGAATAATCAAAACTACTCTAAGCTGTTATTAAATGATCTTCGAGTTCGTGAGTACTTGGAGAAAAAATTGGTTCAGGCTTCTGTTTCTCGTATCGAGATTCAGCGTCCTGCTCAGACAGCCCGTATTACAATTCACACTGCCCGTCCGGGTATCGTGATTGGTAAGAAAGGCGAAGATGTTGAGAAACTACGTAATGCAGTTTCTGAAATGATGGGCGTACCTGTCCACATTAACATCGAAGAAATTCGTAAGCCTGAAATGGATGCGAAATTGGTTGCGCAGAATATTGCAAGCCAACTTGAGCGTCGCGTTATGTTCCGTCGTGCTATGAAGCGCGCAGTACAAAATGCTATGCGTGCAGGCGCAAAAGGGATCAAGGTTCAGGTAAGTGGTCGTTTAGGCGGTGCAGAGATTGCACGTGCTGAGTGGTACCGTGAAGGCCGCGTGCCTCTACACACTCTACGCGCTGACATTGACTACGCTACTTATGAAGCATCTACAACTTACGGCATCATTGGCGTTAAAGTGTGGATCTTCAAAGGCGAAATCTTGGGCGGTATTGAACAAGTGCGAGCTGATAAAGGCGCACAAAAGAAGAAGTCTAAGTAGGGGGTAAGTCATGTTACAACCGAAACGTACTAAGTTCCGTAAGATGCAAAAAGGCCGTAACCGCGGTCTTGCTCTTCGCGGAAACCAAGTTAGCTTTGGTGAATTCGGATTGAAGTCCACTGAACGTGGTCGTCTTACTGCTCGTCAAATTGAAGCGGCGCGTCGTGCAATGACTCGTCATATCAAACGTGGCGGTAGAATCTGGATTCGTGTGTTCCCTGATAAGCCGATTACTCAGAAGCCTCTTGAGGTTCGTCAGGGTAAAGGTAAGGGTAGCGTAGAATACTGGGTTGCGCAGATCCAACCAGGAAAAATGCTTTATGAAGTTGAGGGTGTTTCAGAGCAGTTAGCACGCGAAGCGTTTGCGTTAGCTGCAGCTAAGCTTCCTCTGTCCACAACTTTCGTAACGCGTACGGTGATGTAGATGAAAGCAAAAGAAATGCAAGAAAAGTCTGTAGCTGAGCTACAAGCGACCTTGATTGAACTACTACGTGAGCAATTTACTCTGCGTATGCAGAAGGCCACTGGTCAGTTAGCGCAAACTCATTTGCTCTCGCAAGTTCGCCGCAATATCGCACGTGTTAAAACCGTGCTTAATGATAAGGCAGGTAACTAAGATGGCAGAAACAAAAGCGCGTACCGCTACTGGTAAAGTAGTTAGCGACAAGATGGATAAAACCATTACGGTACTTGTTGAGCGTACAGAGAAACACCCTTTATACGGTAAGTTTGTTCGTCGTTCGACTAAATTACACGCTCATGATGAAAACAATGAATGTCAGATCGGTGATACCGTTAAGGTTGTGGAAACACGCCCTTACTCTAAGTCTAAGACTTGGAATCTGGTTCAAGTTGTTGAGAAAGCAGCAGCTGTATAAGCTGCTCCTTCCTTCGTGAGACTTGTTATCTAATTTGATTGGAGAGCAGAAATGATTCAAACAGAATCGATGCTTGATGTTGCAGATAACAGCGGCGCAAAGCGTGTTCAGTGTATTAAAGTACTGGGTGGCTCACATCGTCGTTATGCTGCTATCGGTGACATTATTAAGGTCACAGTGAAAGAAGCGATCCCTCGTGGTCGTGTTAAAAAAGGGCAGGTTCTTAACGCAGTTGTCGTTAGAACTAAGAAAGGTGTTCGTCGTTCTGATGGCTCAGTAATCCGTTTTGATGTAAACTCTGCGGTTCTATTGAATGCTTCAGGACAGCCTATTGGTACTCGTATCTTTGGCCCTGTAACACGTGAATTGCGTACAGAGCAGTTCATGAAAATTGTTTCTCTTGCACCTGAAGTGCTGTAAGAGGGAGAGGGGACATTATGCGTAAAATCAAACGTAACGACGAAGTTATCGTGATTGCTGGTAAAGATAAAGGCAAACGCGGTAAAGTTGTTAAGGTAGTAGACGAAAACCGAGTTCTTGTTTCTGGCATTAATACTGTTAAGAAACACGAGAAACCAAACCCTATGAAGGGTTCAACTGGTGGTATCGTTGAACAAGAAGCACCTATCCAGGTTTCCAACGTAGCCATTTTTAACAGTGCTACAGGTAAAGCGGATCGCGTCGGCTTTAAATTGAACGAAGACGGTACGAAAGTGCGTGTTTTTAAATCAAATAGTGAAGCGATCGACGCCTAAGAGCGAGAATTATAGCCATGGCGAGACTTAAGCAAGTTTATAAAGATCAAGTTGTAGCAAAACTTACAGAAGAGTTTGGTTACAAAAACGTGATGGAAGTGCCTAAAATCACTAAAATCACTTTAAATATGGGTGTTGGTGAAGCAATCGCAGACAAGAAACTTCTTGAGCATGCGGTAAATGATCTTCAAGCACTTAGCGGCCAGAAAGTAGTAGTAACTAAGGCTCGTAAATCTGTAGCAGGCTTTAAAATCCGTGACGGTTACCCGATCGGTTGTAAAGTGACGCTACGTGGCGACCGTATGTGGGATTTCTTTGACCGTTTGGTTGATGTAGCTATCCCACGTATTCGTGACTTCCGTGGACTTAATCCTAAGTCTTTTGACGGTCGCGGTAACTACAGTATGGGTGTTAAAGAGCAAATCATCTTCCCTGAAATCGACTACGATAAAGTAGACCGTGTACGTGGTATGGATATTACCATTACAACGACTGCTCGTACCGACGAAGAAGGTCGTGCTTTGCTAGCCGCCTTTAGTTTCCCTTTCAAGAAATAAGAGGTAGGAATCATGGCTAAAGTATCAATGATTCAGCGCGAAGCAAAACGTACCAAATTAGTAGCTAAGTTCGCTGAAAAGCGTGCTGCTCTAAAAGCGATCATTAGCGACGTTAATGCATCGGACGATGAAAAGTGGGAAGCGACGCTTAAATTGCAAGCGCTTCCACGCGATTCATCTTCTTCTCGTCAGCGTAATCGTTGCCAAATCACAGGTCGTCCGCACGGTGTATACCGTCGCTTCGGTCTGTCTCGTATCAAACTGCGTGAAGCAGCGATGCGTGGTGACGTACCAGGCTTGAAGAAAGCTAGTTGGTAAGCAAGTAGAGCGCGATCATAATACATGGCAGTGAGTGGGGTGTCTAAATACTGGACATTCTGCTCGCTGCTGTGTACTATGCGCGAGCTCTATTTGCTGCACAATGGTTTTTAAATTAGGAGGCTCTTAAATGAGTATGCAAGATACCCTTGCGGATATGTTTACACGTATTCGTAATGCCCAGATGGCTGCGAAGTCTTCTGTGAGTATGCCTTCATCAAAAATGAAAGCATCTATTGCTGCTGTTCTACGCGAAGAAGGTTACGTAGGTGACTTCTCTGTAGACGAAGCAGTGAAACCAACGCTTACAATCGAGTTGAAATACTACGAAGGTAAGCCAGTTATCGAACAAATCAAACGCGCATCTCGCCCAAGTTTGCGTCAATACAAAGGCACAGCATCACTACCTAAAGTAGAAGCTGGTCTTGGTGTTGCAATCATCTCTACCTCTAAAGGTGTGATGACAGACCGTGCAGCTCGTGCTGCTGGTATCGGTGGCGAAGTAATCTGCACAGTATTCTAGGAGTTAGTATGTCTCGAGTTGCTAATAGTCCCGTGACGCTTCCTAGTGGTGTAGATTTAACCCTAAATGGACAAACTGTCGTTGTTAAAGGCGGTAAAGGTTCTTTAGAGTTTAATGTTCACACAAGCGTACAAGTGTCTAAAGAAGAAAATGTTATTACCTTCGCTGCGCGCGATGGTGCAAAACAAAGCCGTGCCTTAGCTGGTACAACTCGTGCTTTGGTTAACAACATGGTTGTTGGTGTTAGTCAGGGTTTTGAGAAAAGATTGCTTCTTCAAGGTGTTGGTTACCGTGCTGCGCTTAAAGGCAACGTGCTTAACCTATCTCTGGGTTTCTCTCACCCAGTTGATTATGAACTACCTGAAGGCATCACAGCTGAATGTGCTTCTCAAACAGAAATCGTGATTCGTGGCATTGATAAACAAGCCGTTGGTCAGGTTGCTGCAGAAGTTCGCGGTTTCCGTCCACCAGAGCCATATAAAGGCAAAGGTGTTCGCTATGCTGACGAGATTATTCGTCGTAAAGAAGCTAAGAAGAAGTAGGTAGACATTCATGAACACTAAAAAACAATCTCGGATTCGTCGTGCACGTCGTGCTCGTTTGCATATTCGTGACTTAGGTGCGAATCGTCTTACTGTACATCGCACACCACGCCATATGTATGCTCAAGTGATTTCTCCTTGTGGAAGTAAAGTGCTAGCAAGCGCTTCTACACTTGAAGAAGCTCTTCGTGGCTCAGCGACTGGTAACAAAGCAGCGGCTAAAGAAGTCGGTACTTTGATTGCTGCTCGCGCTAAAGAAGCAGGTGTCACTTCGGTCGCTTTTGACCGTTCTGGCTTCAAATATCATGGTCGCGTTCAGGTTCTTGCTGACGCTGCACGTGAAGCCGGTCTAGAGTTCTAAGGGGTAGCAAATGGCAGTTAATGATCAACAAACTAGCGACCTCCAAGAGAAGCTAGTACAAGTAAACCGCGTTGCTAAAGTAGTGAAAGGTGGTCGTATCTTCTCTTTCACAGCTTTGACAGTCGTTGGTGATGGTAAAGGTAAGGTTGGCTTCGGTCGCGGTAAAGCGCGTGAAGTTCCTCAAGCAATTCAAAAAGCTATGGAACAAGCTCGCCGTAACATGATTTCTGTTAAGCTTGATGGCGATACACTTCAGTATCCAGTTAAAGCAAATCATGGTGCGTCTAATGTTTACATGCAGCCTGCGTCTCAAGGTACTGGTATCATAGCCGGTGGTGCAATGCGTGCGGTTCTAGAAATCGCTGGCGTTCACAACGTATTGGCAAAATGTTACGGTTCTACAAACCCAGTAAACGTAGTTCGCGCTACGATCAAAGGTTTGCAGGATATGAAAGCACCTGAACAAATCGCGGCTAAACGCGGTAAGTCAGTCGATCAAATTTTGGGGTAATGTGTTATGGCGAATAATACCATCACAGTTCAACTAACCCGCAGCCCGATCGGTCGTCTTCCAAAGCACCGTGAAACTGTTAAAGGCTTGGGTTTGCGTAAAGTTGGCCAAACTCGTCAGTTGGAAGATACTCCTTCTGTACGTGGTATGGTTAATAAAGTTTATTACATGGTTAAAGTGGTAGGGGAATAACATGTTCTTAAATACACTTCGTCCTGGCGAAGGTAGCAAGCATGCTCCTAAACGTGTTGGTCGCGGCATTGGTAGCGGCTTGGGCAAAACCGGCGGACGAGGCCATAAAGGTCTTAAATCTCGCTCTGGTGGCTCAGTAAAACCTGGTTTTGAAGGTGGTCAAATGCCTTTGCAGCGTCGTCTGCCAAAATTCGGTTTTACTTCACGTCAGGCAAAGTATGTTGCTGAGGTTCGTTTAAACGAGCTTGCTGCTGTAAATGCTGAAGTTGTAGATTTGGCTGCTCTTAAAGGCGCCGACATTCTTGGTCATCAGATTAAGACAGCTCGTGTAATCTTGTCAGGCTCAATCGACAAAGCGGTTACCGTTCGTGGTCTTAAAGTGACTAAAGGTGCTCGTGCCGCTATTGAAGCAGCTGGCGGAAAAGTCGAGGAATAAATGGCAAAGCGTGGCTCACTACCAGCTGGAATGCAAAACGGATTAGGCGAGCTTTGGAACTCGTATCCGTTTCGTGTTTTTGGCAATTATTGTATACCGAATTGGTGCACATATTCCTGTTCCGGGTATTAACCCTGATAGGTTATCAGCCCTGTTTGATCAAAATGAAGGCACTATTCTGAGTTTATTTAACGTATTCTCAGGGGGCGCGCTCGAACGCATGAGTATTCTTGCGCTTGGGATTTTGCCCTATATTTCTGCTTCAATTATCATGCAGTTATTGACGGTTGTGAGTCCGCAGCTAGAGCAGCTTAAGAAAGAGGGTGAAGCGGGTCGTCGTAAGATTACTCAGTACACTCGTTACGGTACGGTGCTTCTTGCTCTTATTCAGTCTGCCAGTATGGCGGTTGGTTTGGCAAGCCAAGGTATCTCGTTTAGTAGCGGCATTGAGTTCTATGCTGTTGCTGTCGTGACGCTTGTTGCTGGTACTGTTTTCTTAATGTGGTTAGGTGAGCAAGTTACTGAGAAAGGGATTGGTAATGGTATTTCCATATTAATCTTTGCAGGTATCGTTGCTGGCTTGCCTTCTGCTTTAGGTCGTTCGTTTGAATCGGCTCGTCAAGGCGATATAAATATTTTAGCTTTGTTGTTGATTGGTATATTGGCCATTGCGACGATTGCGTTTGTTGTTTTCATCGAACGTGGTCAGCGTCGTATAACGGTTAATTATGCTAAGCGTCAGCAAGGCAAAAAGGTGTTTGCCGCACAAAAGAGTCATTTGCCGCTTAAGGTGAATATGGCCGGGGTTATTCCGCCTATATTTGCTTCAAGTATCCTTCTTTTTCCAGCTTCGATTGGACAATGGTTCGGTCAAGGTGAGGGGATGGAATGGTTGCAAAATACCTCTTTGGCTCTAGCTCCTGGGCAACCGCTCTATGTGCTGTTGTTTGCGATAGCAATTGTATTCTTTTGCTTCTTCTATACAGCGCTAGTGTTCAATCCTAAAGATGTGGCAGATAACTTGAAAAAATCCGGTGCTTTTTTACCGGGTATTCGTCCAGGCGATCATACAGCTCGATATATTGATGGTGTAATGACTCGTTTGACACTGTTTGGTGCTTTATACATCACGCTTGTGTCACTGATGCCTCAGTTCTTTGTTGTTGCGTGGAATGTTCCATTCTACTTTGGCGGTACCTCTATGTTAATCGTAGTCGTTGTTGTCATGGACTTTATGTCGCAAGTTCAAAGTCATTTGATGAGTCAGCAATACGAATCATTAATGAAGAAATCTAATCTGACTGGTTATGGTCCAAATGGCCTAATGCGCTGAGCGTAAGGTTGGAGTTGAACATGAAAGTACGTGCATCTGTAAAGAAAATCTGTCGTAACTGCAAAATCGTTCGTCGTAACGGTTCAGTTCGAGTGATTTGCGTTGAACCTCGTCACAAACAGCGTCAAGGTTAATCGCGAGTTTGCTTGATGACAGGAAAGGGTGGTTGATTTATGGCCTAAAGATAGGCATAATCAGCCGCCCTCATGAAAGTAAAGTGATGAATTATCATTTAATCATCAATAACAACGGAGTAAAATGAATGGCTCGTATAGCCGGTGTCAATATTCCTGACAATAAACATGCGGTCATTTCTCTGACTTACATCTTCGGAATTGGTCGCACTCGTTCACGCGCAATCTGCGCTGCTGCGGGTGTAGCTGAAACTGCGAAAATTGGTTCATTAAGTGACGAAGTCCTTGATGAGCTTCGTGGCCAAGTTGCTAAGTACACTGTAGAGGGTGACTTACGTCGTGAAGTCAGTATGTCTATCAAACGTTTGATGGACCTAGGTTGTAATCGCGGGATTCGTCATCGCCGCAGCCTACCTGTTCGTGGTCAACGTACCAAAACGAACGCTCGTACACGAAAAGGCCCACGTAAGCCTATTCGTAAGTAATATAAACGCGTTTCGCTCTAGCCACAAAGTTTGCTAGAGCTGAGCATTAAATAGGAAAAGTGCAATATGGCTAAGCCAGCTACGCGCAACACCAAGAAAAAAGTCAAAAAGACGGTCGTCGACGGTGTTGCTCATGTACACGCGTCATTTAACAATACGATCGTGACTATCACTGACCGCCAAGGCAATGCTTTGTCTTGGGCTACTGCCGGTGGTTCTGGTTTTCGCGGATCTCGTAAAAGTACTCCTTTCGCAGCTCAAGTAGCCGCGGAACGTGCCGGTGCTGTCGCACAAGAGTTCGGCCTTAAAAACGTTGACGTAATGATTAAGAGCCTGAGTCCTGGTCGTGAGTCCGCAGTTCGTGCATTGAATGCATTGGGCTTGCGTATCAATAACATCACAGATGTGACGCCAATTCCGCATAACGGTTGCCGTCCACCTAAGAAACGTCGCGTTTAATTGAGGAGACAGATACATGGCTCGTTATATAGGTCCAACTTGTAAGTTGTCTCGTCGTGAAGGTACCGACTTGCAATTGAAGAGCGGTTCACGCGCTCTTGAGTCGAAATGTAAAGTAGAGACGGTTCCTGGTGTGCATGGTGCACGTCGTGGTCGTCTTTCTGATTACGGCTTGCAATTACGTGAGAAACAAAAAGTACGTCGTATGTACGGTATTCTAGAAAAACAATTCCGTAACTACTACAAATCTGCAGCTCGTCTTAAAGGTGCAACAGGTGAAAACCTTCTGCAACTTTTAGAATCACGTTTAGACAACGTTGTATACCGCGCAGGTTTTGGTTCTACGCGTGCGGAAGCTCGTCAGCTAGTAGGCCATAAAGGTATTCTAGTAAATGGCGCTACGGTTAACATTCCGTCTTACCAAGTTAAAGCTGGTGACGTCGTGTCAATTCGTGAAAAAGCTAAGAAGCAATTGCGTGTACAAAGCGCATTAGAGCTATCTAAAGGTCGTGCACCGATCCATTGGATCGAGGTTGATTCAACTAAACTGGAAGCAACTTACAAAGCTGTTCCAGAGCGTGCCGATTTATCAGCTGAAATTAATGAGAACCTAATTGTCGAACTTTACTCTAAGTAAGTTGGCAATTAGGATTAAGAAATAGGTGGATCTATGCAGCGTTCAGTGAGCGAATTGTTAACCCCACGCAACATTGAAGTTCAGGAACTAGGCAACTGTCGCGCTAAAGTTACACTACAACCGCTAGAGCGTGGTTTTGGTCATACTTTGGGTAACGCTTTGCGCCGTATCCTGCTTTCTTCAATGCCAGGTTGTGCGATTGTTGAAGTTGAAATCGACGGTGTATTACACGAATACAGCGCAATCGAAGGGGTTAAAGAAGATGTAATTGAAATTCTTCTTAACCTGAAAGGAGTTGCGATCGCTCTACACGGGCAAGATGAAGCAACTCTTACTCTAAGTAAAAAAGGTCCTGGTATCGTAACAGCTGGAGATATCCAGTTAGTTGCTGATGCAGAGATCGCTAACCCGGATCATGTTATTGCGCACTTAGACGATACTGCTGAGTTAACGATGCAGATCAAAGTCGCTCGTGGCCGTGGTTATGAGCCTGCTGATGCTCGTGTTGCTGGCGACGATGAGACTCGTCCAATCGGTCGCTTGCAACTGGATGCCTCATTCAGCCCTGTTCGCCGTGTTGCGTACAGTGTCGATAATGCTCGTGTTGAGCAGCGTACAGATTTAGATAAGTTAGTCTTAGACATCGAATCTAATGGTACAATCGATCCTGAAGAAGCAATCCGTCGTGCAGCGACTATTTTGCAACAGCAAATTGCTGTGTTCGTCGCCCTTGAAAGCGAGAGCGAAGCACCTGTTGTAGAAGAAGAGGATGAGATTGATCCAATTTTGCTACGCCCGGTTGATGATCTTGAATTGACCGTTCGCAGTGCTAACTGTTTAAAAGCAGAGAACATTTATTACATCGGTGATTTGATTCAACGCACTGAGGTTGAGCTTCTTAAGACGCCTAACCTAGGTAAGAAGTCGTTAACTGAAATCAAAGATGTTTTAGCACAGCGTGGTTTGTCTTTGGGAATGCGTTTAGAGAATTGGCCACCGGCTAGTTTGAAAGACGATAGCAAAGTTCTAGCTCGCTAGGTCATTGTTCCCTGACCACCGTAGTTTGGTAAGGAATGTAAAATGCGTCATCGTAAGAGTGGACGTCACTTAAACCGTACTAGCTCACATCGTAAAGCGATGTTTAAGAACATGGCTGCTTCTTTGTTCGAACACGAAGTTATCAAGACTACGTTGCCGAAAGCCAAAGAACTACGTCGTGTTGCTGAGCCGTTAATCACATTGGCGAAAGTTGATTCTGTTGCGAATCGTCGCCTTGCCTTTGCTCGTACTCGTAGCAAAGACGCAGTAGGTAAATTGTTCACGGAGCTTGGTCCTCGTTACCAAGCTCGTCCTGGTGGTTATGTTCGCATTCTTAAATGTGGCTTCCGCTCAGGCGACAATGCGCCTATGGCTTATGTTGAATTGGTCGATCGTCCAGTTACAGAAGCCGCTGAGTAATATTAGTCTGTAATAAAAAGCCGAGCTAGGTAACTAGCTCGGCTTTTTTGCATTTAAATTAATGCTTTAACAGCGTATAAAAAAACACCCAATTAAATATGTCTCACTGGGTGTTTGCATTTAGTCAGTCGTAATTAGTTGAGCATCAGTTTTAAAAATCGTCCCGTATGGGATTTCTCTGCTTTTGCAATGTCCTCAGGGGTGCCCTCTGCGATGATATAGCCACCGCCACTGCCTCCTTCTGGTCCTAAATCGACAATCCAGTCAGCCGTTTTTATGACATCAAGATTATGTTCAATGACCACAACTGTGTTACCATGGTCTCTTAAGCGATGAAGTACTTTCAATAGCTGCTCTATGTCTGCGAAGTGTAGACCTGTAGTGGGTTCGTCAAGAATATAGAGCGTTGTCCCAGTGTCTCTTTTAGATAGTTCTTTAGCGAGTTTGACGCGCTGCGCCTCGCCACCCGATAATGTTGTCGCGGCTTGACCGAGGCGGATATAACCTAAACCAACATCCATCAAGGTTTGTAATTTTCGAGCAATAGAAGGGACAGGGTCAAAGAATTCACGTGCATCCTCGATGGTCATTTCAAGGCATTCGTGAATATTCTTGCCCTTATAGTGTATTTCTAAGGTTTCACGGTTGTAACGTTTGCCTTTACAGGTATCGCAAGGGACGTAAATATCTGGCAAAAAGTGCATTTCCACTTTGATTACACCGTCACCCTGACAAGCTTCACAGCGTCCACCTTTGACGTTAAAGCTGAAGCGGCCTGGTTTGTAGCCTCGTGAGCGAGATTCTTGTGTTCCTGAGAACAGCTCCCTCATGGGGGTGAAAATACCAGTATAAGTAGCTGGGTTCGATCTTGGAGTGCGGCCAATTGGGCTTTGATCAATGTCGACACATTTATCGAATAAGTTGAGTCCCTTCAATACGCTCATGCGGTGCCGCTTTAAGTGTTGTTGCGCCATTAAGCGCGGTAGCGGCAAGCGGATACAATGTGCCATTTATTAACGTTGACTTGCCTGAGCCAGATACACCAGTAATACAGGTCATTACCCCGACAGGAATTTTTAAATCTACGGTATTTAAGTTATTGCCTGTGGCGCCAATAAGATTAAGAAACTGTTTGTCTTTGGCTGTGTGTCGGATGGCAGGGATTTCAATTTTGCGTTTGCCCGTTAGAAATTGCCCTGTGACGGATTCTGGGCAGTCCATTATGTCTTGTGGTGTGCCGCTAGCAATAATTTGTCCGCCATGAACCCCTGCACCTGGTCCTATGTCGACCACGAAATCCGCAATACGGATAGCGTCTTCGTCATGCTCGACCACAATGACGGTATTACCTAAGTCTCTCAATCTCGTTAAGGTTGCAATAAGCCGTTCATTGTCCCGTTGGTGTAAGCCGATCGAAGGTTCGTCCAATATATACATGACGCCAACCAGACCAGCACCGATTTGGCTGGCAAGGCGGATTCGTTGTGCTTCGCCGCCAGATAGCGAGTCTGCTTTTCGATCGAGTGTTAGATATTCCAAGCCAACGTTTACCAAGAAGGTTAATCGGTCACGAATCTCTTTAAGAATTTTAGAGGCTATCTCTCCACGTGACCCTGGAAGTTCAAGTGTTTCAAAGTACTTCAAGCATTCAGCGATTGGATAGGTCACCACTTCTGGTAGTGTTTGCTCGGCAATAAAGACGTTGCGAGCGGATCGATTGAGTCGAGATCCATGGCAATCTGGACAAGGCTGAATGCTAATGTACTGCGAAAGATCGTCACGTACACTGTCAGATTCTGTTTCATGGTAGCGGCGTTGTAGATTGGGGATAACACCTTCAAACGCATGCGCACGCGTCATTTTGTCGCCGCGTTCATTGATGTAAACAAAATCTATCTTGTCTTTCCCCGAGCCTTGCAGAATGCGTTTTTTGAACTCACTCGGTATGTCTTTGTATTTTGCTTCTATATCAAAACCGTAATGTTTTGCTAGCGCGCTAAGCTGTTGATAGTAGAAAATGCTGCGTCTACCCCAACCGCGAATTGCACCTTCCGCTAAGGTCAAGGTTTCATCTTGAATAATGCGTTCAGGATCAAACATTTGATGTGTGCCAAGGCCATCACAGGTCTGACAGGCACCATTCGGATTGTTAAATGAAAAGAGGCGTGGTTCCAACTCGGTCAGGCTGTAACCGCAGACCGGGCAGGCGAACTTACTGGAAAAAATGTATTCCTCTTTTTCATCATCCATATTGATGACTTTAGCTATGCCGTCGGATAAACCAAGGCACGTTTCAAACGATTCTGCCAAGCGCAATTGTAGGTCAGAGCGTACTTTGAAACGGTCAATAACCACTTCAATTGTATGTTTTTTGTTCTTTTCTAAGGTTGGGGCATCATCGAGATCGACAATAATGCCATTGATTCGTGCGCGGATAAAACCTTTTGAGAGCAAATCGCTAATAGTGTGCAGGTGCTCGCCTTTGCGATCCTTTATAATAGGGGCAAGCAGCATCATCTTAGTGTCTTCTGGTAGCGATATAACTTTATCGACCATTTGTGATATGGTTTGTGCCTCTAGCGGTTCGCCATGATCTGGACAGCGAGGCTGCCCTGCACGAGCAAATAACAATCGTAGATAATCATAGATTTCTGTTATTGTACCGACTGTTGATCGAGGGTTATGGGAAGTTGATTTTTGTTCGATAGAGATAGCAGGGGAAAGGCCTTCAATGTGGTCTATGTCCGGCTTCTCCATCATTGACAAAAATTGTCTTGCGTACGTAGACAATGATTCTACATAGCGACGTTGACCTTCCGCATAGAGTGTATCGAACGCAAGAGAGGATTTGCCCGAGCCAGATAGGCCAGTAATCACCACAAGTTTGTCTCTTGGGATGTCTAGGTCCACATTTTTTAGATTGTGAGTGCGGAATCCGCGTATGGTAATGGTATCCATGAGTCTCCAATGTGAAGTCGATCAACAGAAAGTAATCTGCTAGTAAATTAAATAACTGTCTATTTTTACAGTAGTTGAAATGGAGCTTCAACGGTATTTTTTGTAAAATTGACAATCTTTTTTCTTAATACCCAAGTTAAACGGTTTAAACCACTTTATGGATCTACTCGAACGTCGTTCAGTTCTTGCTTTAGCGCTGATTTATTTGTTCAGAATGTTGGGCTTGTTTCTCATTATGCCCGTGATCAGTGTCGCCGCTGATGGGCTGACTGGTGCGGATGCTGCCTTAATTGGGACTGCCATTGGTATTTATGGTCTGACTCAAGCGAGTCTGCAAATCCCGATGGGTATGTGGTCTGACAAGATTGGCCGTAAACGCGTCATTATCATCGGACTCCTATTGTTTGCTGTAGGGAGTTTGATTTGTGCCAATGCCAACGACATCAATACCTTGATAGTCGGACGGGCTATTCAGGGTGCCGGCGCGATTGCTAGCACCTTAATGGCATTACTCAGTGATGTGACAAGAGAGCAAAATCGGACGAAGGCGATGGCCATCGTTGGTATCAGTATCGGTGCTTCGTTTATGTTGTCTTTGGTTTTAGGGCCTTGGATTTTTGCTTTGGTCGGACTTTCAGGTTTATTTTATTTATCCTTTGCACTCTCTTTACTGGGTATAGCCTTGATCGTTTTTGCTGTGCCGAATATCGTTCAACATACTTTTCGACGGGACACCACCCCTAGTCTTCAGGCATTAGGTTTGGTACTAAAAGATGCAAAATTACGCTTCTTAAATGTGAGTGTTTTATTACTTCACGCAAGTTTGACGGCATTGTTTGTTACTGTGCCGAACTTATTGATTCAGCAGTTTGGATTGCCCTTGTCACAACATAGCTGGCTATACTTAGCCATCATGGGTTTTGCCTTCGCAGGTATGTTACCATTGGTGATTATCGCTGAATCAAAAGGTAAGACAAAAGCGATCTTGATTGCCGTGATGTTGTTGTTGGGTTTAAGTTCGATATTATTGCAATGGGCGCCCTATTTATGGCTCTTTGGGCTTTTACTGTGGGTTTATTTTGTCGGCTTTAACTCATTAGAGGCCGTGCTGCCCTCACTTCTTAGTAAGTTGGCACCAGTCGGTTATCGCGGTACGGCAATGGGTGTGTTTTCTACCCATCAATTTATGGGTTCATTTTTGGGTGGTGTTTGCGGCGGTTGGCTGCTTCAGAATCACTCGAATAGCGGTGTCTTTTGGGTAGTTGGGGTGGTGTTTTTGGCCTGGTCGCTTGTTTGTGCCGTTCAGCCTGCGCCGCGTCAATTGAGTAGTTTGGCGTTTAGCTTGCCCAATATGACAGATGAAGAAATAACGAAGTTGGCGGATCAACTTGCTGAAATCCAAGGAGTGGAAGGTATGCAAATTTTTAAAGATGAGCAAACGGCTTATCTGAAAGTTGATAAGAAGGTATTAGACAAAGAGGCTTTGGTGCGTCTGGCGCCACAAGTAAGCCTTTAAGTAAAACACTATTCTATATTTTAGTTGGAGAAAAACGTCATGGCACGTGGAATAAACAAAGTAATCTTGATCGGTAACGCAGGCAATGATGCCGAAGTGCGTTTTATGCCATCTGGCGCCGCCGTTGCAAACGTTAACTTGGCAACAACAGAGAGCTGGCGTGATAAGCAGACCGGTCAAATGCAAGAGCGTACCGAATGGCATCGAGTGTCTTTTATGGATCGTGGTAACTTCCGTCTTGGTCAAATTGCAGGCGATTTTATTAAAAAGCACTCTAAGGTATACGTTGAAGGTTCGTTGCGTACTCGTGAGTGGGAAAAAGATGGCATTAAGCGCTACACCACTGAGATCGTTGCGAATGAAATGCAATTGCTAGACGGCCGTGGCGATGGTGCTGGACAGCAAAGTGGTGGCTACGACTCTATGCAAGGTGGTGGCGGTTATGGCAGTGCTCCACAACAATCTGCCGCACCACAACAAGGCGGCTACGGTCAAGCGCCTGCGCATCAGGCGCCACAACAGCACACACCTCAAGGCGGGTTTAATCAGCCTCAAGGTGGTTATGGTCAAGCACCACAACAACCCGTGCATCAACCAGCGGCGCCACAAGCACAACCACAATCTTTTGGTAGCTGGGGCAATGCGCCACAGCAAGCGCCCGCTCAAGCTGCACCGCAACATCGTGCACCACAGCAGCCAGCGCCACAGCGTGCCCCTGAGCCAAAACCTCAGCAGGCACCGAACTTTGATGACTTCGACGATGATATTCCGTTTTAACGGTTACTAGAGATATCAGAAGGTCTTTGTGATCTAGGTTGATGTAATAAAGGCTCCTCTTTAGGGGCCTTTGTTGTTATATAATGGTTTGCTATATCGAATGAGTGAATCAAAGAGGTGTTTACTGTGAACGACGAAGATGAAACGTCTTTGTTTGCTCAAGAAGTGGCGGGTATTAAGCCGCTTGAAAAAAGCGAAGTATATCTAGGCAAAAAAGGCCCCATGGTCGACTTTGCTGCTCGCCAAAAAGCGGCGTTGATTGCGAAGGAGGCGGACCGGAATCACTTGTCGCAAGATTATGTGGAGAAAGTGGAGCCTAATGATGTGCTTGAGTATAAGCGCTCTGGTGTTCAAGACGGGGTGTTTAAGCGTCTTAGGCAGGGCAAGTATGGTATTGAGGCGCGTTTAGACTTGCATCGTCATACGGTGGCTCAGGCGCGGGAGCACGTCTATCAATTTACAGATGATTGTATGCGTCATGATATCCGCGTCGCTATCATAGTGCATGGTAAGGGGGATCGCACGCCGGACCCAGATAGCCAAGCGATGATCAAAAGTCATATCAATAAATGGCTCAGAGAGTTGGACGCTGTGATGGCCTTTCATAGTGCACAGCGGCATCATGGTGGTTTGGGAGCCGTGTATGTATTGTTTAAAAAAACAGAAAAAGCGCGTTTAGATGATTGGGAAAAACACCAAAAGCGTTGATGCGTTGTGTGGTTTGAAATGGGAGTGTCTACGTTAGTTCGTGCAGTAAAAGCCATATTTTTGCTATAATCCCGCCACTTTGCTGTCTTGGACTTATGTTGTCTTGAGTGTACCCAAGCTGCCCCAAAACATTGTAATGATCGTATTCTAATTCTATCGAGGTAGAGAATGGCAAATAGCACCGCGCACCATCCTGCGTTTACGTTTCTTCGCAGTGAATATATCGATGCTCTTAACGTTACCGTTCAAGAGTTTGAGCACGCCGTAACGGGTGCTAAGCATTTTCATATCGCGTCTGAGAATGACGAAAATGTTTTTTTAGTGGGTTTAAAAACCGTTCCGACGGATTCTTGTGGTGTGGCGCATATTCTTGAACACACCGTATTATGTGGTTCTGAGCGATTCCCAGTACGTGATCCGTTTTTTATGATGATTCGCCGTTCGTTAAACACCTTTATGAACGCGTTTACTTCTTCAGACTGGACGGCTTATCCGTTTGCTAGCAAGAATAAAAAAGACTTTCACAATCTTTTAGATGTGTACTTAGATGCGGTGTTTTTTTCGCGTCTAGATGAGTTGGACTTTTCACAAGAAGGCCATCGTTTAGAGTTTGCTGAGCCTGACAATGCCGAGTCAGATTTGACCTTTAAGGGTGTGGTATTCAATGAAATGAAAGGGGCAATGAGCTCCACCACGTCCGTGTTGTGGCAAACGCTCACCAAATATTTGTTCCCAAATAATACTTATCACTTTAATTCTGGTGGTGAGCCAACAGACATTCCAGATTTGTCCTACCAGGATCTACTGGCATTTTATCGTACTCATTATCATCCTTCTAATGCTGTATTTATGACCTTTGGCGATATTCCGGCTGAAACATTACAGGCGGAATTTGAAGCGAAAGTATTGAGCCGTTTTGAGCGCTTGCCAGTTGAAGATCAAGTGAGCGTACCGAATGCCAAACGTTACTTCTCGCCTGTGCGCGTGGAAGAAGGTTATGCGGCTGACGAAGTGAAAGAAGATGGCAGTCATGTGGTAGTGGGCTGGTTATTGGGTGAGAGCACAGATTTAAACCAACAGTTTGAAGCGCAATTGCTGTCTAGTGTTTTGCTGGACAACAGCGCGTCGCCTTTATTGCGCGTATTGGAGAACAGCGACCTTGGCCGTGCACCCTCACCAATGTGTGGACTTGAAGACAGCAATAAAGAAATGAGCTTCATGTGTGGTTTGGAAGGCGTCAAACGAGAAGATGCACCAAAGGTAGAGGCGTTAGTCTTGTCGACATTAGAGAGCATTGCCGAAAAAGGCGTGCCACAAGACATGGTGGATGCCATGCTGCATCAATTAGAGTTAAGTCAGCGCGAGATCGGCGGTGGCAGCTATCCTTATGGCTTGCAATTAATATTGGCTGGTTTGTCGACGGCCGTGCATGCCGGTGATGTGATTGCTCAGCTTGATCTTGATCCTGTTATCAATGCGATGCGTGAAAAAGTACAGGATCAACAATATATTCCGAATTTGATCAAGAGCTTGCTGCTAGCGAATGCGCACCGAGTGACGTTAACGTTAAGCCCTGATGATGCGCTTGAAGCACGTCGCAATCAGGCGGAAAAAGACCGTCTTAGTAAAATAAAAGCCGCCTTGTCGGATGCTGAAAAACAGCAGATTATTGCTCGTAGTGCTGCATTGAAAGCGCGTCAATCGCAAGTGGATGACATGAGTATTCTGCCGAAAGTAGGCTTGGAAGATGTTCCAGCACGTTTACCAGAATATGAAAATGACAAAGTGGCGGGTGAGTTGCCAATTACCTTTTATCCACAAGGTACAAATGGTTTGGTTTACCAGCAACTGGTTATAGATCTTCCTGAATTAGATGAGGAAGAAACTGAGCATTTGCCTTTGTTTTCTTCGATGATGACGGAGCTGGGGATTGGTGAGGCAGACTATCTTGCTGTTCAAGAACGCCAAGCTCAGGTCTGTGGTGGTCTGGGAGCATCTAATTCTATTCGTGCGACGATTGAAGATCGCCAAGTATTAAATGGCTATTTTATTTTGTCATCCAAAGCCTTGGTGCCAAATGTGAAAGCCATGAGCGAGTTGTTGAAAGACACTATGCTTAATGTGCGCTTTGATGAAGCCAGTCGAGTAAAAGAGCTGATGGCGCAACGTCGTGCTCGTCGTGAACAGTCGATCACAGGTCAAGGTCATTCGCTTGCGATGACAGCGGCGTCTAGTGCAATCTCTGGTTTGGCGGCACAACAGGAAAAATGGAGTGGTATGTCAGGCATTCGTGCTGCGATTGTGTTGGATGATGCGATAAAAGCGGATGGCAAAACAGCGGACAATATTTTAGCTATTTTTAAGCGTTTGCATGAAAAATTGTTGCAAGCAAATAAGCAGCTTTTATTGGTAGCAGAACCCCAGCATGAGGCCAATGTATTGCAAGAGGTGCAGTCAGTTTTTGCTGACTTGCCTGCTGGTCGTGTACAGACTAAGTTCGCTATGCCATCTGTTGACGCTAAAGTAAATGTCGCTTGGCTGACATCAACTCAGGTGAGTTTTTGTAGTAAAGCGTTCCGTACTGCGTACGGAGATCACCCTGATGTAGCGGCTTTGACCGTGTTGGGTGGTTTTTTGCGCAATGGCTTTTTGCACCGTGCAATCCGTGAACAGGGTGGTGCTTACGGCGGTGGTGCAACATTTGATGGCAGCACAGGGTCGTTCCGTTTTTACTCTTATCGTGATCCTCGTTTGACAGAAACCTTGTCTGACTTCGATGCTTCTATTGAATGGATGTTAAACGAAACGCATACTGAAGAGGCGTTGGAAGAAGCCATTTTGGGCGTGATTGGCTCCATGGATAAGCCAAGTTCACCAGCAGGAGAGGCGCAAAGCGATTTCTATGTACATCTGCATGGTCGTAGTTTGGCTTATCGAGAAGCGTTCCGCGCTAAAATTTTGGCGGTAACGATTGAGCAGTTGAGACAGGTTGCTAAAACATACTTAACGAAAGAGAATGAAAATATTGCTGTGGTGACCTCAACGTCGAAGCGTGGAGAGCTAGAAGCATTGGGCTTTGAAATTCAAACCCTTTAAAAATATTGAGACCTGTGCGTGCTCGTTGCGCGCAGGTCTCATTTGATAACAAAAAAACAAAACAGTTTTACTGACGGAAAATTAAATGGATCAGTTTCACGATATACGCCCCTACAACGACGATGAGGTCGCCGAGGTGTTGAACAATTTGGTCGAAACACCAGATTTTATAAATACAATTATTGGTTTTCGTTTCGCGCAATGGCCTAAGTTTTTACGAGCGCCATTGGCGTTCTGCGTTAAATTAGCGTTAAAACGCCAAATTGCCAATATATCAAATGTTCATGCGTTTCAAATGCGCGTCGCAAGCTATATGGAGCGTATGATAAAAACCACGACAACGAATGTTGAGTATCGTGGTATCGAAAAGTTAGAAAAGGGTGTCGGCTATTTATTCTTGTCGAATCATAGAGACATCGCGATGGACCCTGCTTTTGTTAACTATGGTCTGTACTTAGCGGGATTGGATACGGTGCGTATTGCCATTGGTGATAACCTATTGCGTCGCCCATTTGTGTCTGATTTGATGCGCTTAAATAAGAGTTTTATCGTAAAACGTTCCGCGAATGGTATTCGGGAAATGATGGCGGCCTTTGGGCAGTTGTCTGCTTATATTTCTGATTCGCTCATGAAAGATCAGGCTAACATTTGGATTGCTCAAAAAGAGGGGCGTGCCAAAGATGGCTTGGATCAGACTGATCCTGCGATTATTAAGATGTTCTTTATGAGCCAGAAAAAAGAAAAGATCCCTTTTTCTGACGCTATGGCGAATTTGAAAATTGTACCTGTTTCTATTGCTTATGAATACGATCCATGTGCCTTTGATAAAGCGCGTGAATTGCATCAAAAATCGACAACGGACTCTTATGAAAAAGCTGAGTTTGAAGACATAGACAGCATTAAAAATGGCATCGTCGGTCAAAAGGGCAAAGTGGTGGTTACTTTTGGTGATGTCATCAAAGAGGGCTTTGAGACGCCAGAAGAATTTGTTGCGGAAGTCGACCGTCAAATCATTACCAATTATGCGATTCAGTCTACTAATAGAGCAGCGTTTGCTTTGCAGCAAGGCTTGCCTTCAAGTGACAGTGCATTTTCGAATTATCTTGAGCGCTGTCCTGACAATCTAAAAGACACTGTGTTGGCAATGTATGCAAATCCATTGAAGCAGCAACAAAAATATCTTAATGAATAGGTTATGGGGAGTAATCGGTTAATGAATGTAGGGGCGTTTTTACGATCTTGGGTCGGCTCAACAATATTCTCCATTTATTACATGGTATCCACCATTATATTTGGTGTACTTGCGCCATTTGCGACGATTTTATTGCCAAAAAACTATCGTCAACCTGTTTTGAACTTGCACAATAAAGGTTTGTTGTTTGTTTTTCGTGTGTTTTGTGGTGTAAAAGTCGAGATTATTGGTTTAGAGCATATCAATAAAAGCCGTCCTGTTGTGTTGGTAGCGAACCATCAAAGTGAATGGGAAACCTATGTTCTGCAGGTGCTTATGGCACCGGTTTCAACGGTGTTAAAGAAAGAGTTGTTGTCAGTGCCTTTCTTTGGCTGGGGGTTGAGGATGGTGCAGCCAATTGCCATCGATCGTTCACAGCGTACCAATGCGTTGAAGCAAATAATCAGTCAGGGTAAAGAGCGTTTAGACGATGGCCGTTCTGTATTGATTTTTCCGGAAGGAACGCGAATCGCACCGAATGAAGAGCAGCCTTTTAATAAGGGGGCAGCTATGTTGGCAACGTCGGCAGGTGTGCCCATTCTGCCTGTGGTACACAATGCTGGTTATACTTGGCCTGGTAAGCGTTGGCGTAAGTTCCCGGGATCCATTAGGGTGGTTATTGGGCCGATTATTGAGTCTGAAGGCAAGAAAACCTCTGCATTACATGAAGAAATGGATGTTTGGATGCGAGCTGAAATGGCGAAACTTCCGAAAGGAAATGACTTTCTGTTTTAGCTAAATCGCATGTTAAATTGAAGGCATAAAAAAGCCGCATCAATGATGCGGCTTTTTTGTTGCTCAAGATTATTTATGCTGTGTATTTTTTGAATACTAAGCTGGCGTTGGTGCCGCCGAATCCGAAACTATTAGACATAATCATGTTCAAGTTAGCATTGTCTTTGCGAGTCGTAACGACTGGAATGTTACCTGCCGCTGGATCAAGCTCGTCAATGTTTGCTGATGCTGCGATGAAATCGTTTTCCATCATTAGCAAGCAGTAGATGGCTTCGTGAACGCCAGCAGCCCCCAAAGAGTGGCCAGATAGCGATTTTGTCGAGCTAATTAATGGAATTTTGTCGCCAAATGTTTCATTAACCGCTTGAAGCTCTTTCATGTCGCCAGCAGGCGTACTAGTACCATGAGTGTTGATGTAGTCAATGTTGCCATCAATCGTACTCATTGCCATCTGCATACAACGCACAGCGCCTTCACCAGAAGGGGCTACCATGTCATAACCATCAGAGGTGGCACCGTAACCAACTAGTTCAGCATAGATTTTGGCGCCACGAGCTTTTGCATGCTCTAATTCTTCGATCACCAGCATGCCACCGCCGCCAGCGATAACAAAACCGTCACGGTTTGCATCATAAGCACGAGATGCTTTCTCAGGGGTGTCATTATATTTAGAAGACAACGCGCCCATCGCATCAAACATACAAGTTTGAGTCCAGCTTTCTTCTTCACCACCACCGGCAAAAACGATATCTTGTTTGCCTAACTGGATAAGTTCCATGGCGTTGCCAATGCAGTGCGCACTGGTAGAACAAGCAGAGGTGATAGAGTAGTTAACACCTTTGATTTTGAACGGTGTCGCCAAACAAGCAGAAACGGTACTGCCCATGGTTTGAGTGACGCGGTATGGACCAACGCGTTTAACGCCTTTTTCACGTAGTGTGTCTGCAGAGTCAACTAGGTTTTTGGCCGATGCGCCGCCAGATCCCGCGACTAGACCTGTGCGAATATTGGATACTTGGTCTTCGGTTAAGCCAGCGTCAAGAATGGCTTGTTGCATGGAGACATAAGCATAGGTTGCCGCATCGCCCATGAAGCGACGAATTTTGCGATCAATACTTTCTGCATCTAAATCAATACGACCACAAACGTGGCTACGAAAGCCATGTTCTTTATAGTCTTCAGCGAAACGAATACCTGACTGACCTTCACGTAAGGAGTTTAGAACGCTCTCTTTGTCATTGCCTAGGCAGCTGACAATGCCAAGACCTGTTACTACTACACGACGCATAAATGTGCCTCTTTCATTCTTAATCTTTAGAAGTTATCAGTTGAAGTGAATAAGCCTACACGCAAGTCTTTTGCGGTGTAAATTTCACGGCCATCAACTTTCACACTTCCGTCTGCAATTCCCATTACCAACTTGCGCTCAATAACGCGTTTCAAGCTGATATGAAAAGTAACTTTTTTCGCGGTAGGAAGAATTTGTCCAGTGAATTTCACTTCACCAGAGCCTAATGCGCGTCCGCGGCCTTTGTTGCCTTTCCAGCCAAGAAAAAATCCTACTAGCTGCCACATCGCATCTAAGCCTAGGCAGCCAGGCATAACTGGATCGCCAGGGAAGTGACAGGCAAAAAACCACAGGTCAGGATGTATGTCTAGCTCAGCAATAATTTCGCCTTTGCCGTGTTCCCCGCCTTCAGTCGAGATGTGAGTAATGCGATCCATCATTAGCATATTGCCAACAGGAAGTTGGGCATTGCCTGCACCAAACATTTCACCGTGGCCGCATTTTAATAGTTCGTCTTTTTCAAAAGATGAAGCTGTAGTCATTATAGTCCTATATCCACATCCAGCCGATGACTTAAAATAGTCTGGCGGATTGTCGTGGTCCAGTTTGCAGTAGAAAATCCAACTGATTATATCGGTTTGAAACCCTAATATGAATGTTTGAACGGAAAAAAACCAAATTACCTGCATGAAAAGTGATCATTTTTACGTTGTTTGTCGTGTTTGAGCGGGGAGATTGGAGATAAGGGTGGTTTTTGCCTCGATTTGTTAGTGTCATTTGCGATGATTTTTTCTGCTAAGATGTTTTTTTACGATGTCTTGATTGTGTTGGATGTCCTTATGAGTTCAAAAAGAAAGCGAAATTTGTCTGCGTGGCAGTACAAGGTTGATGATGGCTATATTCAAGGATACCTCGGAAAAATAGAGGCGCACCAGCCAACCATTCATTTTCTTCACGGCAACGGTTTTTCGGTGAAAACCTATTTATGCTTTTTAGAAAAGATGACGGGGTTTAATTTGATTATGCAAGACGCTGCAGGTCATGGTGAATCAACGCCAGGAAAATCCTTTATTGGTTGGAACGCTACCGCTTCTCGGTTTGTCGAGTCTCTCAAGGCGCAACGTGTTGTCTTACCAAAAAACGAATTGATTGGAATGGGGCATAGTTTTGGTGGTTGTATGACCGCATTGATGGGGGTGCAGGATTCTGCCCTTTTTGATCGTTTGGTACTGTTGGATCCCGCACTTTTTCCTCCGCGTCTAATTTGGATGATGCGTGGTGTTAAGTTGGCAGGTTTAAAGAGTCAGATTCCATTAGCTAAGCAGGCCAAGCGACGACGTACGCAATGGGAAAGCTTTGCTCAAGTGAAGAGCAGTTTTTATGAAAGAGGGACATTTAAGGGTTGGGAGTCGAGTTGCCTTGAAGACTATATAGACTCTTCAATTAAGTGTGATGAAAAAGGGCATTATCAACTGGGTTGTCCGTCGTGGATGGAGGCAGCTATTTTCTCAAGCTATCCTACAGGTCTGTGGCGCGCCATATCGAACATATCTGTGCCGACTTATATTATTCAAGGTAAGGATACCTTTGGGTATTTCAAAGAGGCTTATCAATTGGCGGCAAGGTTAAATCCAAACATTAACGTGATCGAGGTCGAGGGCGGTCATTGCTTCATGCAGCAGGATTCTTCTATGTCTGCTCAGGTTGTCATGGATGTGTTGAATAAAACGGTATAGGTGCGTCGCATGGAGAAAGCCAAACACATATTTGTATCATCTGTGTTTGGCTTGAGTAATGTGCTTACCTATCGTTCGCTAGTTACGGCGTTTTACTGAGGCGTTCGCTAGTGCGATAAGCGCCTTTTTGTAATCAGATTCTGGTAATGGTGCAATGGCTTCAATGGCGAGATCGGCCTGCTCTTGGGCTTTTTTCTGCGTATATTGAATGGCTCCACAACTTTGTACATCATTGATAATGGCGTCTAGTTGGTCGAGTCCACCTGTGAGGATGGCTTGTTTTACACGCTCGACGGCATCTTTTGGACCGTGCTTCATGGTGAAAATAAGTGGTAAGGTGGGCTTGCCTTCAGCAAGATCGTCGCCAACACTTTTGCCCATTTCTTCCGCTGTGCTAGTGTAATCCATCACATCATCAATGAGCTGGAAAGCGGTACCAACATACATCCCAAACTGTCTCAATGCTTCTTGATGCGCCGCGCTTGCGCCAGCAATGACAGCACCACAGAGTGCGGCACCTTCAAACAGCTTTGCTGTTTTGTATTGAATGACTTTCAGATAGCTGGCTTCTGTCGTATCTGGGTCGCCACAGTTGATGAGTTGTTGCACTTCGCCTTCGGCAATAATATTGGTTGTTTTGGCTAAAATACTCATGCACTGCATGCTGCCAACATCCACCATTATTTGAAAAGCGCGAGAATAGAGAAAGTCACCGACGAGTACACTGGGCGCATTGCCCCATTCTTCATTGGCGGTTTTTTTGCCACGGCGCATATCGGATTCATCGACGACATCATCGTGTAATAGAGTTGATGTGTGGATAAATTCAATGATCGTTGCCATTTGAATGGCTTGTTCGAGTTTGGTTGCGTCGAGTTCAGCACTCGCTTTTGCCGCTAATAATACCAATAGTGGCCTGAGCCGCTTTCCACCATTACTAATGATGTAGTAGCCGATTTGCTCTATGAGTGGGATGTCACTGCTAAGTTGTGACACAATATAATCGTTCACTTGGCCAAATTCATTGGCCACAACATCATGTATTTGTATAGGTTGCATGCAATTTCCGAAGCTAAATAATCTCAAGCTGATCAGCAAGTGTGCCTCATGCTAGGTAAGGCTTGTGTCAGGGTCAACCCACATTGCGAAAAATGTATAAAGAGATTGCTTTTAGCTTGTATTAGGTGGTGTGATTTTGTACAATCTTGCGTCCGATTTACCCACATTTTGCTCCCTATCATATGGTTAGCGATTTTTGTCCAATTTGGTCAGAGGTTTTTGCCACTAGAAGTAGGTCAAATTTAATTTCAGTAGCCGGGTAAATCTTATTGGAGAAGAACATGTTTGCAGTGATCAAAACTGGCGGTAAGCAATACCGTGTAGAAGAAGGCCAAACCCTTAAGGTTGAGAAATTAGCTGTTGAAGAAGGTGGCGCGATTCAATTCGATGACGTTCTTCTTGTATGCAATGGCGACGACATTAAAGTTGGTGCACCAGTTGTAGAAGGCGCTAAAGTAACAGCTGAGGTTGTTGCTCATGGTCGCGGAGACAAAGTGAAAATTTTGAAATTCCGTCGTCGTAAGCACTCTATGAAGCGTATGGGTCATCGTCAGTGGTTCACGGAAGTGAAAATTACTGGCATTAACTAAGCGCTAACTATTCAAATTTAAGGAGTAAGTCATGGCTCATAAAAAGGCGGGTGGTAGTACTCGTAACGGTCGCGATTCCGAGTCGAAACGATTAGGTGTCAAACGTTTTGGTGGTCAAGTTGTGATCCCAGGTAACATCCTTGTTCGTCAGCGTGGTACTCAGTTCCACCCTGGTGTTGGTGTTCAAATTGGTAAAGATCACACTTTGTTCGCTGTTGCTGAAGGCCAAGTGAAGTTTGAAGTGAAAGGTAAGTTAAAGCGTCGTACAGTTTCTGTCGTAGCGGCTTAATTGCTTACTGAAAAACTTAAAAAAAGCTCCGCGACGCGGGGCTTTTTTTGGAAGAATTCTATAATCAGCGTTTGTTGATTCTGATAATCCACCGACGAGGTGTATCTGTGAAATTTGTTGATGAAGCCAGTATCTATGTAAGAGCAGGTAAAGGCGGTAATGGTTGTTTGAGCTTTTGGCGCGAAAAGTTTGTGGCAAAGGGCGGTCCTGATGGGGGTGATGGCGGTAATGGCGGCAGTGTAATACTGGTTGCTGATGAAGCCTTAAATACTCTGATCGATTTTCGTTTTACCAAGAAATACATTGCTGAAAGCGGAGAGAGTGGTCAAGGTCGCGATATGACTGGCGCGAAAGGTGCTGATCTTGAAATTAAGGTGCCTATCGGTACGACGGTTATTGACGAGGATACTGGCGAGACGCTGGGTGACCTTGTTCGTGATGGGCAGAAGTTGAAAGTTGCTCAGGGTGGTCATCATGGTTTGGGGAATACTCGATTCAAATCCAGTACTAACCGTGCTCCGAGACAGACCACAAAAGGTACGATAGGTGAAGAGCGTACGCTGAAGCTGGAAATGAAAGTGTTGGCGGACGTGGGCTTGCTTGGTCTTCCCAATGCGGGCAAATCGACGTTTATTCGTGCGGTGTCTTCTGCTAAGCCAAAGGTGGCAGATTATCCGTTCACTACCTTAGTGCCAAACCTTGGCGTAGTGAAAGTTAAGAAGCATCAAAGCTTTGTAATCGCTGATATCCCAGGAATCATCGAGGGGGCGTCTGAGGGTGCGGGTCTTGGTATTCGTTTCTTGAAGCACTTGGTGCGTAACCGTATTTTGTTGCACATCGTCGATTTGGCGCCTTGGGATGAAATTACCCCAGCGGAAGCGGCAGTCATTGCGGTAAATGAACTACATCAGTTCAGTCCAGCTTTGGCAGAGCGTGATCGTTGGTTGGTTTTGAATAAGACCGACATGGTGCCAGAAGATGAGTTGGAAGAACGTTGTCAGAGCGTGATTGATGCGCTTGGATGGCAAGGTAAGGCTTACCGAATCTCTGCGATATCTGGTGAAGGTACAGAAGTTTTGTGTTTGGATTTGATGACGGCGCTGGATGAAAAACGTGAGTTGTTGGCGGAAAGTGCAGAAGCCCGTGAAAAAGAAAAAGCCATGCGTACCTTGATTGATGAAGAAGGTCGCAGTCGTATCATGTCGTTGCGTGAAAAACGTCGTAAAGCGGGTTTATTGCTTGATGATGACGATTTTGATGAAGATGATTACGATGTGGAAGTGGAATACGTTAGCTAATCTGATTGGTGGGAATAAGTAGTATCATGGAAATGCGAGAAAAAATAGCAAAGGCGCAGCGTGTCGTTGTCAAGATAGGCAGTGCTTTATTGACAAACGATGGTCAAGGATTGGACGTCGCTCGAATTGGTCTGTGGGTTGCTCAAATTGCGCAATTACGATCACAAGGTAAGGAAGTTGTTTTAGTGTCTTCTGGCTCTATTGCGGCCGGTATGAAGCGCCTTGGTTTTTCTTCTCGCCCCACGCAGGTTAATGAATTGCAGGCGGCGGCTGCCGTTGGTCAAATGGAATTAGTAGGCGTCTATGAGTCTCACTTTGAGAAGCATGGATTATGCACGGCGCAGATTTTATTGACCCATGATGATTTATCCAATCGCCGACGCTATTTAAACGCGCGTTCTTCATTGCGGACTTTGCTTGGCTTCGGTGTTGTACCCATAATCAACGAAAATGACACCGTTGTAACCGATGAGATTCGTTTTGGTGATAACGACACTTTAGGGGCTCTGGTGGCTAACCTGATCGAAGCCGATGTGCTGATTATTTTGACGGATCAGCAGGGATTGTTTAATAAAAATCCACGCGATCATCAAGATGCAACATTAATCTCGCATATTTCTGCTTCGGACGATCGTTTGGAGTCGATGGCCAGTGGTGGTGCTGGTGTGTTGGGTAGTGGGGGGATGCTTACTAAGGTGCGGGCGGCGCGTTTGGCGGCGCGTTCCGGTGCTGATACCCTGATTGCCTCAGGACGTGAGAAAGATGTGATTGTACGAGCGGCTTCGGGCGAAATGCTGGGAACGTGGCTGCAACCGGAACATGGTCGAGTGGCGGCGCGTAAGCAGTGGTTGGCTGGACATCTGAAGAGTCGTGGCGCATTGATTTTAGATGATGGTGCGGTGAAGGCTTTGCGTCAAGGTGGTACGAGTTTACTATCGGTTGGTGTGAAAGACGCGCAGGGCACTTTTTCGCGTGGTGATATGGTCATTTGTGTGGATCTGCATGGTGGTCTGGTGGCGCGTGGTTTAGTAAACTACAGTGTGGCGGAAACTTTGAAATTGCTTGGTCAGCCTTCGTCTAGCATTGGTGAGATTTTGGGTTACAAAGGTGAGCCAGAGCTTATTCACCGTGATGATTTGGTTATTATTTAAAAAGAGGTTGTCATGGCAAAGCCAGGTAAAGTGGGTTTAGATCGTGTATTGAGTGCTTCGAAATATTCCTATCAAGGTTTGCGAGCCTCAATGGAAGCATGAAGCGGCGTTCCGTCAAGAGGCGATTTTGTTTTTAATATCTTTACCTTTTGCTATCTGGCTTGGTGATACTGGGCTTGAGCGTGCTGTGCTGATTTTTTCGGTGGGTCTGGTGTTGATCGTTGAGACTCTTAATTCTAGTGTCGAGGCGGTGGTTGACCGAATTAGTAGTGAGCATCATGAGTTGTCTGGTCGCGCGAAAGATCTGGGATCGGCGGCGGTTATGCTGGCGTTGGTCTTAGCGGCTGTGGTCTGGTTGGTGGTGTTGTTTGGTTGAGGTTGCTTTAAAGTGTTGTGCTGATTAGGAGTGTGAGTGCTTCTAAAGCAAAGAAATAAAGAGTAGACATAAAAAAACCGGCAATTGCCGGTTTTTTTATAGGTATTAGGCCAGTGCTTTGATTTTAGCACTCAAGCGGCTCTTATGACGAGCTGCTTTGTTTTTGTGATATAGGCCTTTGTCAGCGGCTTTGTCTAGCTTAGAAGTTGCTAGAACGTAAGCTGCTTGTGCGTCAGCTTGATTGCCTGCTTCGATAGCTGCATCTACTTTTTTCAAGTATGTGCGAACCATTGAACGAAGGCTACCATTGTGAGCGCGGCTTTTGATTGCTTGGCGCGCGCGTTTTTTTGAACCGGCGGAATTTGCCACGGTCTGGCTCCTTTAATTTTGGAATAAGTAATGACACAGCACTCTGCTGTGTCATGAAATTAATGTCAAGTTTTAACTTTGAAATCTCGCGGCGGATTTTACCAGTTTTTAGCGCTGCCACAACCCTATTATACAAAATTTAATCAAATGAGCTTATATATTTGGCTGCGCTTGGCTAGTGGCTGGTGTTATTCTTTGCGTATCTGGGTCTTGTTTGTGTCGCCTCTTTCGATGTTGTAAAAGAAAATACCTATGTCTAAGAAAAAATCTGTTTCTAACAAAGACTCTAAGTCTTTGTCTTTATTGCGTTCTGGTGTGTTGGTTTCTATTTGTACGTTTCTTTCTCGTATTCTTGGTTTGGTGAGGGATGCGGCTTTGGCTTTTGTTTTGGGGGCGAGTGGTAGTGCGGACGCATTTTATGTGGCGTTTAAAATTCCTAACTTTTTTCGTCGGCTATTTGCCGAAGGGGCTTTTGCTCAAGCTTTTGTGCCAGTTTTGAGTGATTATCGAGTAAAGGAAGGACAAGATGAAGTTCGTGCCTTAGTGGCTGCGGTAAGCGGTTCTCTTGCTTTGGTTTTGTTGTGTGTGACTGTGTTGTTTATGGTTTGCGCGCCATGGGTTGTGTATATTTTTGCACCGGGTTTTGCGGGAGATGATGGTCAATTATCTCTAGCGTCAGATTTATTGGTGATCACATTCCCGTATTTATTGTTTATTTCTTTGACGGCATTGGCTGGTGGTATTTTAAACGCCCATGGTGAGTATGCGGTACCCGCGATTACACCAATTTTCTTGAATATCTCGCTGATTGTGGCGACTATGTTTTTTGCTCGTTCGGCTGCTCAGGCTGAGACAGCTGTTGCTTGGGGTGTGTTTTTTGCTGGTTTGATACAGCTAATGTTCCAAATACCCTTTTTGGCAAGACTTAAGTTGCTGCCTATGCCGACATTGGGCTTTGGTCATCCTGGAGTAAAGCGTATTCTGCTTTTGATGGGGCCTGCTTTATTTGGCGTGTCTGTGAGTCAAATTAATTTATTGTTGGATACGGTGCTGGCGTCTTTTTTACAGACGGGCAGCATTACTTGGCTGTACCTGTCTGATCGGTTATATGAATTGCCGTTGGGTATTTTTGCTATTGCTATTAGCACTGTTATTTTGCCCTCCATGTCGCGTAGTTTTGCGGGTGGTGAATCGTCGAAGTTTTCCGATACGCTTGATTGGGCGTTACGAATTTTGTTACTGATTGCGATTCCGTCTTCTCTTGCCTTATTTATGTTGGCTGAACCTTTAATAGCGACAATTTTTTATCGAGGCGAGTTAACGGTAAACGACGTTCAGATGGCGGCGCAAAGTCTGCAGGCTTACTCATTGGGTTTGGTGTTTATGATGTTGATTAAGGTCTTGGCGCCTGGTTATTACGCAAGGCAAGACACCAGAACGCCAGTGCGTATTGGGATCATTGCTATGGTTTCGAATATGGTGTTGAACTTAATTTTAGTGTGGCCGCTTGGGCATGTTGGCTTGGCATTGGCGACGAGTCTGTCGGCCGGATTAAATGCTTTCTTGTTGTGGCGTGGTTTGTATAAACAGCAATTCCATGTATTTTCGGCACAATGGGGACGGCTGTTGCGTATTTTAGTGAGTGCGACCATGGCGCTGGGTGCGTGTTTGTATCTGTTTTTACAGCAAGGCTGGCAATGGACACAGATGGATGATTGGACTCGGGTGGGTTGTACCTTGATGGTGGTTGTTTGCGGTGTGTTGGTCTACGTTTTGGTGGCGGTGGCGGTAGGATTGCGGCCTTCTATTTTAAAACATTAGATATACTTTGTGTGTTTTTTGCCTTGATTATCGGTTTGCACAGCTTGTTCAAGTTCTGGCCTACCTTCATCTGGTTAACTGCTATATAATCGACGATATTTTTTCGACGCTGGATTTAATTGTTTTGTACGGGGTTCTATGGAGTTAATTCGCGGTATTCATAATATCCGTTCAAAGCATAAAGAATGCGTGCTGACGATAGGGAATTTTGACGGTGTTCATTTAGGTCACGGTGCGATATTGGCACGCGTTAAAGCCTTAGCTAAACAATACGATTCGCCTGCTGCGATTATGATTTTTGAGCCTCAGCCTAGAGAGTTCTTTGCTCCGGATACGGCGCCAGGTCGCATCGGTCGCTTGCGTGATAAGGTGAAGTTGTTAGAGGGGCAGGGGATTGATTATGTGCTCTGTATGCCGTTCAACCCGAAACTGCAACAATTAGATGCGCAGGCATTTTGCCAGCAAATTTTGCTGGATGGTTTGTCTGTAAAGCATTTAGTAGTGGGGGATGACTTTCGCTTTGGCTGTGATCGACAAGGTGATTTTTATTATCTGCAAGAATTTGGCAGTCAGCACGGTTTTGATGTTGAAAATACACCGTCAGTGTTAAACGCTCTAAATGAGCGAGTAAGTAGTACTCTGGTTAGGGATGCTCTAGAGCGCGGTGATATAACCGCCGCACAAATGAACATGGGACACTCGGTCACGTTAAGCGGCCGGGTAATACATGGTCAGCAGCTTGGTCGCAAGCTGGGTTTCCCAACGGCTAATGTGCATCTTAAAGGTATTAAATCTGCCTTGTCTGGTGTGTACGCTGTGACCTTTATGGTTGAGGGTGTTTCCCATCATGGCGTTGCTAATATTGGTGTGCGTCCTACCGTTCAAGGAAAAACGCCGATATTAGAAGTGCATTTGTTCGATTTTAATGGCGATCTGTATGATCAATATGTGCAGGTAACTTTCTGTCATTTTATCAGGGCAGAGCGAAAAATGGCCGGCCTAGATGAGCTGGAAAAACAAATTCAATGTGATAAAGAGGCCGCGTTACGTTTCTTTGTCCAATCAGTGAACTGATGATCTTTGAGGATAAATCGATAAACCATGAGTGATTATAAACCGACACTGAATTTGCCAGATACAGATTTCCCAATGCGCGGAGATTTGGCAAAACGTGAACCTGCAATGCTGAAGCATTGGCAGGATATGGATCTGTATAAAAAAGTACGTGATGTAAGTAAAGGCCGTAAATCTTTTATTCTTCATGATGGTCCTCCGTACGCAAATGGCAGTATTCATATTGGTCACGCGGTTAACAAAATCCTCAAAGATATTATTGTTAAGTCCAAAACCGTCAGCGGCTTTGATGCGCCTTATATTCCTGGTTGGGATTGTCATGGTTTGCCAATCGAGCACAAAGTTGAGCAGCTGATCGGTAAAGCAGGCGCGAAAGTATCTTATAAAGAGTTTCGTGCAAAATGCCGCGAATACGCCTATACGCAAATCGAAGAGCAGAAAAAGGATTTTATTCGCTTGGGCGTCATGGGGGATTGGGAAAATCCTTATCTGACGATGAATTTCAAGACAGAAGCAAATATTGTTCGAGCTTTAGGCAAGATTGCTGAGAACGGTCATTTGGTCAAAGGCTTTAAGCCCGTTTACTGGAGTGTGGTGGGTGGCTCTGCGTTGGCGGAAGCCGAAGTGGAATATCAAGATAAAACGTCTTTGTCTTTGGATGTGCGTTATGCGCCACAAGACGAAGCGGCCTTGCTTGCTAAATTCTCTGATGTTGAGGGGGAAGGCAAGGTTTCTGTTGTTATCTGGACGACGACACCTTGGACGCTTCCAGCAAGCCAAGCGGTTTCTATTCATCCAGAATTTAACTATGCGCTAGTTGAAGTGGATATGGGGCTAGGCAAAGAGCGTTTAATCGTTGCTGAAGACATGGTCGCAAGTGTGATGTCTCGCTACGGCGTTGCTGATTTCCGCATTGTTGGTCGTACCCTTGGTGCGGAATTGGCAGGTACTGTGTTGAATCATCCGTTCCTAGAACGCGATATTCCTGTCATTTTGGGTGAACATGTTACCACTGAAGCGGGTACGGGCTGCGTACATACTGCACCTGACCACGGCGTAGATGACTTTAACGTCGGTCGTGAAAATGGCATTGGTACGATTAACCTTGTTCAAGACAATGGTGTTTACTCTGATGCGGCTGGCGAATTTGCAGGGTTGCATGTTTATAAAGTAGATGACGCCGTGCTTGAAGCGCTGAATCGTAATAACGCTTTGGTGTGTGAGTCGAAGATTTTCCACAGTTATCCACATTGCTGGCGTACTAAAACACCTCTTATCTTCCGTGCGACACCTCAGTGGTTTATCAGTATGACCAAAGAAGGTTTGCTCGATTCAGCTAAGCATGCTGTTGAAGGTGTGAAGTGGGTGCCAAGCTGGGGACAAAACCGTATGGAAGGGATGTTGAATAACAGCCCGGATTGGTGTGTGTCTCGTCAGCGTACTTGGGGTGTGCCAATTGCTTTGTTTATCAACAAAGAAACTCAAGAGCTTCATCCTGAAACGCCACGTTTGATTGAAGAAGTGGCGAAGCGTATCGAAGTGGAAGGCATCGATGCTTGGTTTGAAATGGAAGCAGAAGCGTTGTTGGGTGCGGATGCTGAAATATACAGTAAGGTAACGGACACGCTGGATGTATGGTTTGACTCTGGTGTAACGCATTATTCTGTTATCGATCAGCGTGATGAGCTGAGCTTCCTGGCCGATTTGTACCTAGAGGGTTCAGATCAGCATCGTGGTTGGTTCCAGTCTTCATTGAAAACGTCTATTGCGATTCGTGGTGTGCCGCCATACAAGCAAGTGCTCACTCACGGTTTTACCGTGGATGGTGACGGTCGTAAGATGTCGAAGTCTTTGGGTAATGTGTTGTCACCGCAGAAAGTCATGGATACCTTGGGTGCTGATATTATCCGTCTATGGGTTGCAGCGACCGATTACACCACTGAAATGACTGTGTCTGATGAAATTCTTAAGCGTGTCGCAGATTCTTATCGTCGTATCCGTAATACGGCACGTTTCATGATGGCAAACTTAAATGGTTTTAATCCGGCCACTGACATGGTGCCTTCAAGTGACATGATTGCGCTGGATCGTTGGATTGTCGATCGTGCTGCTTTACTGCAAAAAGAGTTGAATAAAGCCTATAACGAGTATCAGTTTCATACAGTAAACCAGAAAATTCAGAACTTTTGTTCTGTAGATTTGGGTGGTTTTTACCTAGATGTTATTAAAGATCGCCAATATACGACGCAAAAGGACAGTTTGGCTCGCCGTTCAGCGCAAACCGCGCTTTATCATGTGATGGAGGCCTTTACTCGTTGGATTGCGCCTATATTGAGCTTCACTGCTGACGAAATCTGGAAAACATTGCCTGGAGAGCGTAGCGAGTCGGTTTTCTTGGAGACATGGTATGAAGGTCTCGAGGAGTTATCTGGCGATGAGCCAATGGGCCGTGAATTCTGGAAGCAAGTTCTGGAAGCGAAAGTCGCGACGAATAAAGTGTTAGAGGCCGCGCGTAGTGAAGGTAAGATGAAAGCGAGCTTAAGTGCTGATATCGCACTTTATTGTGATGATGCTTTGCAAACAACATTGAATCGTCTTGATGAGGAGCTGCGCTTTGTCTTAATTGCTTCTGACGTTAAGGTGTTATCTTTGTCTCAAGCGAGTGATGATGCAGTGGCGACTGACCTTGAGGGGTTAAAAGTTCACGTTGAGTTAAGCAAATACACTAAGTGTGTGCGTTGTTGGCATCATCGTGAAGAAGTGGGTAAACGAAACGCGCACCCTGAGTTGTGTGATCGTTGTATCTCTAACTTGCCTGATGGGGAAGGTGAACAGCGCCTTTACGCCTAATGACTGCTTTGATTGTGTGGAAACGAGTTCAGCGCTGGTGGGCGCTGGCTCTCATTCTTTTTATCTTGGATTGGGTGACTAAGCAAGTAATTGAGTCCAACTTGTTTTATGGACAAGAGATTGCTGTTTTTCCATTCTTTGATCTGACATTGAGATACAACACTGGTGCTGCTTTTAGCTTTCTTGCGCAAGCTGGTGGCTGGCAGCGCTGGTTTTTCTCTTTTATCGCATTGGCAGTTGTTGTTGGCATTAGCTGGCGTCTTGTTAAGATTGCAGAAACAAATCGGTTGGAAGCTCTAGCGCTGACGTTTGTACTAGGTGGAGCGATTGGTAACCTTTATGATCGATTGGTTTATGGTCATGTTGTAGATTTTCTACAATTCCATTGGCAGCAGTCGTGGTATTTTCCTGCGTTCAACATTGCTGACAGTGCTATTACTATTGGTGTTATTTTAATGTTGCTTGAGAGTATTGTGTCTAAAAAAACGGAAGAGGTGAAAAAATGAATGCAATTACGGCTGAAAGTCGTGTGACTCTGCATTTTGAACTGTCATTGGAGGATGGTCAAATTGTCGATTCTAACTTTTCACAATCTCCAGCTAGCTTCGTGTTTGGTGATGGCAATCTATTGCCAACATTCGAGGCGGTTTTATTAGGCATGAAAGTGGGTGAGGAGGCTTCTTTTGTTATGTCTCCAGAAAAAGCTTTTGGTGCACACAATCAAAGCAATATTCAGCGTATGCCTCGTTCGCAATTCTCTATGGATATCGAGGAGGGAATGGTTATTTCATTTGCGGATATGAGTAAAAATGAACTGCCTGGCGTCATTGCAGAGATTGGTGAGGAAGAGGTTGTGGTGGATTTTAATCATCCTCTTGCTGGTCGCTCATTGACGTTTAGAGTAAATATCATCGCTGTTGAGGCTATCGCATGAGTTTTACTATTCAGCTTGCTAACCCTAGAGGTTTTTGTGCGGGTGTTGATAGAGCAATAGATATTGTTAATCGATGCTTGGACTTGTTTGAAGCGCCCATCTATGTTCGTCATGAAGTGGTTCACAATAAGTTCGTGGTTGAGTCTTTAAAAGCGCGTGGTGCGGTTTTTGTGGATGAGCTTGATCAAGTACCAGACGACAATATTGTTATTTTTAGCGCTCATGGTGTTTCAAAAGCGGTGCGAGATGAAGCAACAAATAGAGGCTTAAAGGTATTTGATGCAACCTGTCCATTGGTAACAAAAGTACATCTTGAAGTGCTTCGTTATTCTCGTGATGGTATGGAGTGTGTTTTAATCGGTCATGATGGGCATCCAGAAGTGGAGGGGACAATGGGGCAGTACGATGTCCGTCAGGGCGGTGCTATCTATTTAGTAGAAAGCCCTGTAGATGTTGAAAAACTTCAGGTTAAGAATCCTGATCGCCTTGCCTTTGTGACACAAACAACTTTATCAATGGATGATACTTCAGTCGTTATTGATGCACTGCGAAAACACTTCCCGATGATTCGTGGGCCTAAGAAAGACGACATTTGTTACGCCACACAAAATCGTCAGGATGCCGTGAAGGCACTGGCTGAAGAATCTGAACTGGTTCTTGTAGTGGGTTCTGTTAATAGCTCTAACTCAAACCGTCTTCGTGAATTAGCGGAACGAATGGGGGCAAAAGCTTATCTAATCGATAATGCGAGTGAAATCCAAAGTGATTGGTTGAAAGGTATCCGTAGTATTGGTGTCACAGCAGGCGCTTCAGCTCCAGAAGTATTGGTGAATGAAGTGATAGATCGTCTTGTTAAAGAGGGTGGTAGTGCTCCTCAGGAGTTAAAAGGTAGAGAAGAGAACGTCTCTTTTTCTATGCCTAAAGAGCTGCGCATCATTGAGATTTAAGATATTTTAAATTAATTTAAAATATCTTAAAAAAAGGTTGCACAAAATCTGTAGATCCTTAATATACGCCCTCGCTGACACGGACAAGGCTTCAGAGCAACGAAGACCAAGTTCAACTTCCTAGAAAACCTAGTAAGAGATTCAAGTCAGCCCGCTCTTTAAAATAGATAATCAGATAATTTGTGTGGGCGCTCGCTGGAGGCTTCAGAAGATTGTCTGGATTGGTTTTTAACTGATTCGAGATGGTCAAAAAAATTGAAGTCTTGCGAAACGTCTAACACGTCAATTCGCTTTATGTTGTTTCGTTGTTCTTCGGGATGATGAAATGATTAAGTTATTGTTAGTGTAATAGATTTTGAGTAAGCAAACTTTTTAACTGAAGAGTTTGATCATGGCTCAGATTGAACGCTGGCGGCAGGCTTAACACATGCAAGTCGAGCGGTAGCACGGAGAAACTTGTTTCTTGGGTGACGAGCGGCGGACGGGTGAGTAACGCGTAGGAATCTACCTAGTAGAGGGGGACAACATGTGGAAACGCATGCTAATACCGCATACGCCCTGAGGGGGAAAGGAGGGGACTTTTCGGAGCCTTCCGCTATTAGATGAGCCTGCGTGAGATTAGCTAGTTGGTAGGGTAAAGGCCTACCAAGGCGACGATCTCTAACTGGTCTGAGAGGATGACCAGTCACACTGGGACTGAGACACGGCCCAGACTCCTACGGGAGGCAGCAGTGGGGAATATTGGACAATGGGCGCAAGCCTGATCCAGCCATGCCGCGTGTGTGAAGAAGGCCTTAGGGTTGTAAAGCACTTTCAGGGGTGAGGAAGGGTGATTGGTTAATACCCAATTATCTTGACGTTAGCCCCAGAAGAAGCACCGGCTAACTCTGTGCCAGCAGCCGCGGTAATACAGAGGGTGCAAGCGTTAATCGGAATTACTGGGCGTAAAGCGCGCGTAGGTGGTTTGTTAAGTCGGATGTGAAATCCCAGGGCTCAACCTTGGAATGGCACCCGATACTGGCAGGCTAGAGTATGGTAGAGGGGTGTGGAATTTCCTGTGTAGCGGTGAAATGCGTAGATATAGGAAGGAACATCAGTGGCGAAGGCGACACCCTGGACTAATACTGACACTGAGGTGCGAAAGCGTGGGGAGCAAACAGGATTAGATACCCTGGTAGTCCACGCCGTAAACGATGTCTACTAGCCGTTGGGTTGTAATGACTTAGTGGCGCAGCTAACGCAATAAGTAGACCGCCTGGGGAGTACGGCCGCAAGGTTAAAACTCAAATGAATTGACGGGGGACCGCACAAGCGGTGGAGCATGTGGTTTAATTCGACGCAACGCGAAGAACCTTACCTACTCTTGACATCCAGAGAAGAACGCAGAGATGTGTTTGTGCCTTCGGGAACTCTGAGACAGGTGCTGCATGGCTGTCGTCAGCTCGTGTTGTGAAATGTTGGGTTAAGTCCCGTAACGAGCGCAACCCTTATCCTTACTTGCTAGCGGGTAATGCCGAGAACTTTAAGGAGACTGCCGGTGACAAACCGGAGGAAGGTGGGGACGACGTCAAGTCATCATGGCCCTTACGAGTAGGGCTACACACGTGCTACAATGGCGTATACAGAGGGCTGCGAACTTGCGAGAGTAAGCGAATCCCAGAAAGTACGTCGTAGTCCGGATTGGAGTCTGCAACTCGACTCCATGAAGTCGGAATCGCTAGTAATCGTGAATCAGAATGTCACGGTGAATACGTTCCAGGGCCTTGTACACACCGCCCGTCACACCATGGGAGTTGATTGCTCCAGAAGTAGGTAGTCTAACCGTAAGGAGGACGCTTACCACGGAGTGGTCAATGACTGGGGTGAAGTCGTAACAAGGTAGCCCTAGGGGAACCTGGGGCTGGATCACCTCCTTAAACGATAGAAACCTCTGGTGAGCGTTCACACAAATTATCTGATGTCTAATTTATGAGAAGCACAGAAAGTATTTGGGTCTGTAGCTCAGTTGGTTAGAGCGCACCCCTGATAAGGGTGAGGTCGGCCGTTCAAATCGGCCCAGACCCACCAGAATTCCAATAACTGTGTTATTTAAGTTCTCGTTTAGCAAGTAAACGTCGGCCTTAAAAGCCTTGTTCTTGAAATTCTGGTATTTAATTGAAGATATGTTCTTCGATTAACCAAATACGATCTAGTAAGTAATGGGGCTATAGCTCAGCTGGGAGAGCGCCTGCTTTGCACGCAGGAGGTCTGCGGTTCGATCCCGCATAGCTCCACCATTTACTGATCATTCTGTGTAAAAGATTAGAAGAGAGTTCTAAGCAAGACGCTAAACATCTTATGCATTCGTGTGTTGGGTGATTTTTAGTCTCTGACTTAGTGCTTTGCACTAAACTTGCTCTTTAACAATTCGAATTTTGAAATAGACGATAATCAAGCGTCAAACCGGTGGAAAGCATCTTTAACCTAGATGACTTTCTAAATCGTAAATCCAGAGGGGTACAAAAGCCCTTTGGTATGTGATCCGAAACTATTTTGGGTTATATGGTCAAGTGACCAAGCGTGCACGGTGGATGCCTTGGCAGTCAGAGGCGATGAAGGACGTGGTAATCTGCGAAAAGGTTCGGGGAGTCGATAAACAGGCTTTGATCCGAACATGTCCGAATGGGGGAACCCACTCTACTTGTAGAGTATCCCACAGTGAATACATAGCTGTGAGGAGGCGAACGAGGGGAACTGAAACATCTAAGTACCCTTAGGAAAAGAAATCAACCGAGATTCCCTAAGTAGCGGCGAGCGAAAGGGGATTAGCCCTTAAGTGGTTTTGGTGTTAGTAGAAGGCTCTGGAAAGTGCCGCGATAGAGGGTGATAGCCCCGTATACGAAAACACCTTAATCATGAAAACGAGTAGGACGGGACACGTGTTATCCTGTCTGAATATGGGGGGACCATCCTCCAAGGCTAAATACTCCTGACTGACCGATAGTGAACCAGTACCGTGAGGGAAAGGCGAAAAGAACCCCTGTGAGGGGAGTGAAATAGATCCTGAAACCGTGTACGTACAAGCAGTGGGAGCGGACTTGTTCCGTGACTGCGTACCTTTTGTATAATGGGTCAACGACTTATTTTCAGTAGCAAGGTTAAACATGTAGTGGAGCCGTAGGGAAACCGAGTCTTAATAGGGCGTTTAGTTGCTGGGAATAGACCCGAAACCGGGCGATCTATCCATGAGCAGGTTGAAGGTTGAGTAACATCAACTGGAGGACCGAACCCACATCCGTTGAAAAGGCTGGGGATGACTTGTGGATAGGAGTGAAAGGCTAATCAAGCTCGGAGATAGCTGGTTCTCCTCGAAAGCTATTTAGGTAGCGCCTCGTATCTCACCATTGGGGGTAGAGCACTGTTTGGGCTAGGGGGTCATCCCGACTTACCAACCCCATGCAAACTCCGAATACCAATGAGTGCAATTACGGGAGACACACGGCGGGTGCTAACGTCCGTCGTGGAAAGGGAAACAACCCAGACCGTCAGCTAAGGTCCCAAAGTTACAGTTAAGTGGGAAACGATGTGGGAAGGCTTAGACAGCTAGGAGGTTGGCTTAGAAGCAGCCATCCTTTAAAGAAAGCGTAATAGCTCACTAGTCGAGTCGGCCTGCGCGGAAGATATAACGGGGCTAAAACTGTACACCGAAGCTACGGATGCTTAGTTTACTAGGCATGGTAGAGGAGCGTTCTGTAAGCCGTTGAAGGTCAAGCTGTAAGGCAGGCTGGAGGTATCAGAAGTGCGAATGTTGACATGAGTAACGATAAGGGGAGTGAAAAACTTCCCCGCCGGAAGACCAAGGTTTCCTGTCCCATGTTAATCAGGGCAGGGTGAGTCGGCCCCTAAGGCGAGGCAGAAATGCGTAGTCGATGGGAAACAGGTTAATATTCCTGTACTCGTGCATATTGCGATGGAGAGACGGAGAAGGCTAGGCCAGCACAGCGATGGTTGTCTGTGTTTAAGGCGGTAGGTTTAGGGCTTAGGCAAATCCGGTACCTTTTAAGACCGAGAACTGATGACGAGCCCCTCTTTTGGGCGAAGTGGTTGATGCCATGCTTCCAGGAAAAACTTCTAAGCTTCAGATATGCAGGAACCGTACCCCAAACCGACACAGGTGGTCAGGTAGAGAATACCAAGGCGCTTGAGAGAACTCGGGTGAAGGAACTAGGCAAAATGGTACCGTAACTTCGGGAGAAGGTACGCCGGCCGGTGTGAAGGACTTGCTCCGTAAGCACTAGTCGGTCGAAGATACCAGGTGGCTGCGACTGTTTATTAAAAACACAGCACTCTGCAAACACGAAAGTGGACGTATAGGGTGTGACGCCTGCCCGGTGCTTGAAGGTTAATTGATGGGGTTAGCGCAAGCGAAGCTCTTGATCGAAGCCCAAGTAAACGGCGGCCGTAACTATAACGGTCCTAAGGTAGCGAAATTCCTTGTCGGGTAAGTTCCGACCTGCACGAATGGCGTAACGATGGCCACACTGTCTCCACCCGAGACTCAGTGAAATTGAAATCGCAGTGAAGATGCTGTGTATCCGCGGCTAGACGGAAAGACCCCGTGAACCTTTACTATAGCTTCACAGTGAACTTTGAACCTACTTGTGTAGGATAGGTGGGAGGCTTTGAAGCGGTGACGCCAGTTACCGTGGAG
>NZ_JAPEUL010000008.1 GCF_026113935.1 Marinomonas rhodophyticola | reverse complement strand
TGATATAGCAACAATAGAAGGTTTGCGCGAGTCAACCACTATGGTACTTGCTGGTTTAACAGCACGTGAGGCCAAAGTGTTGCGCATGCGTTTTGGTATCGACATGAATACAGACCATACTCTTGAAGAGGTCGGTAAGCAATTTGACGTGACGCGTGAACGTATCCGTCAAATCGAAGCCAAAGCACTACGTAAACTACGCCACCCTAGTCGCTCAGAGCACCTAAGAAGCTTCTTAGACGATTGATAAATCGAGCACAAAAAAACCGCTGCCATAAACAGCGGTTTTTTTATAACTAAAAATTGCTAAAAAAGCCTATTAGAACAAGCATAAGCAACAAAACTGTCATACACTCTAATTAGAGTATGGATAAAGACAGTGAGGTTCAACTTGCCACAAAACCATAATCGCCATCATTTCAATACAATGCTCCAGCCTTCTTTGGTGAATCAAACTGCCAATCAAACAACACTTACCAAATTACGGTTCACCCTGTTACTTTTCACTAAACCAAACACTCAATTCTTCAATTATTATCTAAGCACTAGGCGTTTCGTTCGTTTCTTCCCTATTCAAAAGCAAGCTTCATGTTCATTGCAGGAGTAATATTCTATGGAAAAAATCTACGTTCTCGACACGAATGTGCTATTGCACGATCCATTGGCAATTTATGCTTTTGCCGAACACAAAGTCGTCATTCCTATGACCGTCCTAGAAGAATTAGATGTTATCAAAGATAGGAGAGACAAAGACGTTAGTAGAGAAGCTCGAGTAGCTATCAACACCATCGACAAAATAGTGGGTGATGCCTCCCCTCGAGACCTACAAGCTGGCGTCCCCATTCGCATTATCAATAATGAAACAGATCAGGAGCAATCTAAACGCGTCGAAGGCTCTTTGGCCATCTATCCAGACCAACAAATCACCCTAACCGATAATATCCCATTTTTAAATGGCAACCATGATCACGCCAATGATAATCGCATCATCAATGTTGGCTTAAGCTTACAAGCAACACACCCTCGCTCCTCTGTTTGCCTTGTGACAAAAGACATCAACATGCGCATCAAGGCAAAAGGCTCAGGACTAGAACGAGTCGAAGACTATCGTAAAGATAAGGTTCTTGACGATCTAGATCTAATGAGTAAGGGCTATATTCAGTTTTCAGGCAGTTTTTGGTCCACCATTGAAAGCGTTAAAACAGAAGCTCATGGCCGCCACACGGTCCATGTGATTAATAAAAGCCATCTACCCAATATCTATTTCAATATGTTTGTCATTGACGATGAAGACTTCATTGGCTTTGTGGTCAACCTTGACCAAGAACACGTCTACCTACTCGATATCAATAAACAGCATCTGATGAATCAAAACTTCTGGGGCATTCTACCCCGCAATCTAGAGCAAGCCATGGCATTTTACTTATTGCGCCATGACAACTCAGATCTTATGGTAATGACAGGACCTGCTGGCTCAGGTAAAACACTATTAGCCCTAGCTTATGGACTACAAGTCACCATGGAGGAAAAACGCTTTAATAAGATTATCGTTGCTAGATCCACGCCCCCCATGGCAGAAGACATAGGTTTCTTACCAGGCACAGAAGAAGAAAAAATGGCACCATGGTTGGCAGCCTTTGACGATAACTTAGAAATTTTGCATGGTGCTGACGAACATTCTTTTAGCAGCATTGACTACGTAAAACAAAAAGCCAACATTCAATTTAAATCTTTGAACTTTATGCGTGGCCGATCGTTTAATAATGCTTTGATCATCATCGACGAAGCACAAGGACTAACACAATTCCAACTCAAATCCATCGTGACGCGAGTCGGCAGCAACTCAAAAATTATCGTGCTAGGCAATTTGGCACAAATTGATAACAAGTACATCACCCCACTAACCTCAGGATTAACTTACCTAGTGGAGAAAACAAAATCCTTTAAATACGCCAGCATCATGCACGTCAATGGTATAGAAAGAAGCCGACTTGCCGAATTTGCTGAAGAGAATTTATGAGTTTTTAGGTCGAAAAAAGGGGAAGAGCAAATGCTCTTCCCCTTTTCATATTGCTACCAGCGCATTAAATCACTCAGAACCTAAGCAACGGATTTCGCCAACTCGGTAATCTCATCCCACTTACCGGCACGCACTAAATCAGTTGGTACAATCCAAGAACCACCCACACATAGCACATTTGGTAAAGCTAGATATTCACGGAAGTTATCCGCACCAATACCACCCGTCGGGCAAAACTTAATCTGTGGCAATGGACCACCAAATGCTTTCAGCGCTTTCACCCCACCATTCACTTCAGCAGGGAAGAATTTAAAACGGTCATAGCCGTATTCCATACCAAGCAAAATATCAGAGATAGTCGCTACGGCTGGTAAGTAAGGTACATCGTACTCTTTACCCACCGCCAATAGATCTGGCGTCATCCCTGGGCTAATAATAAACTGAGAGCCAGCTTCAATGGCTTGAATATATTGTGCACGTGAACAAACTGTCCCTGCTCCAACAATCGCCTCTGGTACTTCCTTACGAAGTGCCGTAATAGCCTCTAGGGCAGCAGGCGTACGCAAGGTTACTTCTAAAACAGGCACGCCACCGGCAACAAGGGCCTTACCCAATGCAACCGCTTGCTCAACACTATCAACAACGATGACAGGAACAACAGAAGTGGCTGTCATTACCTGTTCAGCGGTATATGAAGTAGTCATTTTATTTTCCTTTTATTAAGACTTAATAATCATGCCAATTACGGCCGTCTTTGATCGGCAATGCCATCGAGGCTGCAGGCCCCCAAGAGCCGGAAGCGTATTCTTTTGGACGCTCACTGGTTTGGTTCCATGCAGACATAATACCGTCCACCCATTTCCAAGCCGCCTCTACTTCATCGTAGCGCATAAACAAAGTCGCATCGTTGCGCATAACATCAAGCAATAATCGCTCGTAAGCTTCCGGACTACGCTTATCATTAAAAGCTTCAGTCAAACTCAAGTTCAAATCAACAGGCTGAAGAAGCATGCCCTCACTCACGCCTGGAACCTTATTCATTACAGTTAAAGAGATTTTCTCTTCTGGCTGAAGACGAATGATCAACTGGTTACGTTGCAATTGACGGTTGCTTTCGTCACTAAAGATACTATGTGGCACCGCTTTGTATTGAATAACAATTTCAGAATAACGCTGACCTAAGCGTTTACCCGTTCTAAGATAAAAAGGCACGCCAGCCCAACGCCAGTTATCAATATCCGCACGCAAAGCAACAAAGGTTTCTGTTCGAGAGTCAGGATTACTGCCTTCTTCATCGAAATACCCTTTTACCTCTTTGCCTTTGATCATACCCTTCGCATATTGACCACGAACGGTCTTGGTATAAGCATTTGCTCCAGCAATAGGACGCAATGCTTTCAATACCTTGATTTTTTCATCGCGCACGGAGTCAGCGTCCATTCGACCTGGTGGCTCCATCGCAACCAAGCACAATAGCTGGATCAGGTGATTTTGCACCATATCACGCATAGCCCCGAGCATTATCGTAATAACCCCAACGCCCTTCTACACCCACCGTTTCAGAAACGGTAATCTGCACATTATCAATATGCGCACTATCCCATAAAGGTTCAAACAGAGTGTTACCAAAACGTATCGCTAATAAGTTTTGCACTGTCTCTTTGCCAAGATAGTGATCGATACGGAAGGCCTGCTGCTCATTGAAGTTCTTCATTACTTCATCGTTAATTGCACGAGAAGATGCCAAATCTCGACCAAGCGGCTTTTCTAGAACAACACGCATACGCTCTGCATTCAAACCGTGGGCCGCTAACGAAGAACAAATCGAACCAAATAAATCTGGTGACGTTGCAAGGTAAAAAACAACATCACGATTATCACCACCCACTTGGTGATCATTTAATCGTGAAAAATCCGACGCTTCTTGTGCATCGACTGACACATAACTCAAACGCTCTTTAAAACGCGGCCATGTTTTTTCATCACCAACACTGGAAGGCACAAACTCATCAAGCGCGGCTCGAATTTTTGTCTGGTATTCCGCTGTACTTACTTCTCGTCTCGAAGCACCAATAATACGTGTCGTTGGAGCAAGCAAACCATCCATATCCAAATGGTACAAAGCAGGCAATAACTTACGCATTGCAAGATCACCACCGCCACCGAAAATTACAACATCACAGGCTTTTAAACTGGCCTTCATATTCTTTCTCCAACTATTTAGGCTTTCGACACAAGATGAGACGCATAACAAGCACATCCCATCAGCCCTGGGTATTCAGACATTACGACAAACGTCGGAATAGGTGAGACAAATTCTTTCATGCGCCCCTTATCTTGCATTGCGTCACGAAAACCACTTTTCAGGATTTCATTAACATAACGTGGCACAATCCCCCCTGCAATATAAACACCACCACGGGACTCAACCGATAGGACAAGATCACCAATCACTCGCCCAAGAAACACAAAGAACTGTTCTAGTGCAGCTTTGGCTATAGGGTCGTTACCTTCCTTTAAGGCATCACCAATTTCAGGTGCTGTTAAACGTTTTTCAATCCCTTGTCGCTGCGCCATAGCCTCGTATATATTTTCAAGACCCATTCCCGATAGCACACGCTCCGCCGACACGCGTTTATGACGAGTGCGTAAGAATTTCAAAATATCGTCTTCGAGGTCATTACAAGCAGACAAATCCACATGTCCACCCTCCCCAGGCAACACCATATTAGGGCCGTTGTCTTGAGGTACAACACAAGAAATACCTAACCCAGTTCCCGCTCCTACTACCCAGCATGGTGCTTTTGGATCCACTGTGGCGTTTTCACCCAACACCACCATATCGCTTTTAGGTAAAACCTCTAAGCTGTAACCCACAGCATCAAAGTCATTGAGCAAGGCAACGGGTTTATCGTCACCAAAATAAGATTGCACTTCGGCACGAGTAAAATGCCAAGGATTGTTAGAAAAGCGTATAACCGCTTGATTGACAGGACCTGCAATGGCAAGAACGACAGCGTCAATATTTTCCATATCAACACTACAATGCTCTATATAATCGGCCGCAGCGTCGAAAAAATTGGCATAATTCTTACAAGGGAGCACTCTAATTTCAAGAGGCTCATACTGATGGATAGGAACCAAAGCAAAACGTGCATTCGTTCCACCAAGATCGGCGATTAAAGCATGGGACATAGACGAACCCTATTTAATTTTTTTGAAATTTTACAACAAAATTGAGGGGAAAAATACCGCAACCCTGAAAAAACAGTCGCCAGAATGTAATAAAATTACAATTCTACCTGAGTCTGTTTAAAAATTTAAATACCTTAGTCGGCACTAATCTTTTACGGTTATTTTTATAATCATAAAGACGCTCATCCGCTATTTTTAGCAGGTGCTTGTAGTTATTTGGCCTATCAGACATTACACTGGCGCCACCATAACTGATCGTAATCGGCACAAGATTCGATTTATACCTTAATGGATTAGATTGAAGGTATTCCTGAATGGATTCAGCAACCATAATGGATTGCTCATAACTTTTACCAAGCATCACAAACACAAATTCATCGCCAGCAAAACGAAACGCCAACCCTTGCTTATGAACATATTTTAACAACCGCTTGGCAATGTATTCTAACACCTCATCGCCACAATTATGTCCCAAGGTATCATTGATCGACTTAAAAGCATCGCAATCGATAAATACAACCGTCAGATCACGCTCTTGTAACTTAGACCGAGCAAACTCACGCTCCAACATCAACTCAAGCTGCCGACGATTTAATAGGCCGGTTAACGGATCCCGAGTAGCTAAATACTCAAGCTTCTCTCTTGCTGTCACGTTACTGAGACAGATTGAAATTTTGATGGCAAGCTGGTCAAGTAAAAAAGTGTCTTTGGTCATCGCATCATAACGAGTGCTGTCCGAGTCGGCCTGACAAAACAGACCAACTAACTCACCGTCAATCGTCAGCGGAGAAATTGCCACAGAAGAAATAATATCACGATAAACAGTCGGAATGATCTCCCAACAACGACTCAGATTTGTATTTACTAATACCGTTTTATTACTGGCTTTAATAATATCAATCATAGATCGACGTCTAGTAAACAATACCCGATCACGTAAATCAGGCATTTTCTCTAGGCTTTCTATGAGATGGGACAAGGGCGCTTCATTGATTAAGTTCACCCATA